>JBLWXC010000044.1:0-5406 GCA_048267645.1 Balneola sp. | reverse complement strand
TC
Source organism: Balneola sp. (assembly GCA_048267645.1). Lineage (GTDB taxonomy): Bacteria > Bacteroidota > Rhodothermia > Balneolales > Balneolaceae > Balneola. The sequence continues at coordinate 5,404 of JBLWXC010000044.1, read as the reverse complement.
AAACGGTAACCCGCGACCTTGAATTACAAACGGTTTGTTTTCTATCACAGAATAAAATGATTGCTCTTCTTTAAGTACTGTTAAGGCATCAAACATTCTATCACGCTCATGTGTTGCGCCATTAGTATATCCTAATAAAATTCTATTGGTTGCTTGTGTACTATTAGAAACTAAATCTAACCAAAATCTACCATTAGTATTATCTTCAGTTTGTTGGTTTGAGCTTCGATAGAATACAGAGTTATCATAAGATTTGTCTCGCATATTATTTCTAAACTCAATAGTTTGCGTACTAGCTGTTCCATCTATCATATTTACCATAAAACTTTGTCCAGCACCTATTGTTGTGTCTCCAGGGCCTGCACCACTACCTAAAGCGTTGTAGGCAATATAATCACTGGCAGTATAGTTTGCAGAAAAGTCATCATAAAACGGATCTGCTATGGCATTAGATGGTAGAGTACCATGAGTCCAAATGTTTACAAAACCATCTAGAACAGTGCTATTAGTAGCATTGGTTAAAAATGTATATGCATCTATTGCTGAAGGATACGGGTTTCCAACTAGGTTCCAATCATCATCGTCATTTGATGGATCAGTACCTCGAGATACAGAAACACTTATAACACCATTTAGTGGTACACCATTATTAAAGGTAGCTGTAAAATTCAAATCACTAGAATTTGCTGGTTCTGGTTGACCATTAGCTCCTCTAACAATATATCCAACGCCAGGAATCATCGTTTCTCCTACAGCAGATACCCAGTTTCCTTGACCTCCATTAGGATTTGATATTGTTGGATTCCATCTGTAAATATGAGCTGTTGAAGAAATATTATTTACTCCATATCCTGTGACAGGTGATGACCAATAAACATAATCGTAATTTCTTACAGAAGCACTGCGTAACATGCTAATGTTTCCTGTATTAATACCGGTGTCATCACCTTGTACTAATGAACCATTATTTTCAATGTTAAAAGTACCATTGTTTGTAACTCCTAGGTTTACATAGGTATATCTTCCAGAAGTAACAGTCAAGGTTTTACCAGTGTTTATGGTAAGGTTGCCGTGCATGTGTAAATCATTTGAAGTACCCGTGTTGTAGTCATTGTTTAAAATAACATTATAGAACTCTTCTGTTGTAATAGGAGGAATTGGAGTAGCTCCATTTACAACGTTTTGACTTGTGTTTCCTGTAAAAACAATAGTACTATTACCTTCTAAAAATGCATTTGTTCCTCTGTTGTTAATCCAATCGCCATATAAATGTATTTGACCGTCTGATGTGGCATTATTACCATCGTCCATGTCAAGAGTTCCTGATGATTCAATAAGTAAATTTCCGTGAACTTCAAGTAGGTTATTAATGTTATCTGAAATCTCAATACGACTTCCAGAAATTGTCAAATTATGACTGTAAGCAATATCGTTAAATTCATCAGAGTAATTTGCCGTGTAATCTATAACCGCATTGTTTGATGCAGAGTTATCAATTTTAACATCCGTAGATGATTTAGGAACAGCAAGACCTTCCCAGTTTGCACAGTTGAACCAGTTTGTATCAACATCACCAACCCATTGTCCAGCAGGGTTGCTTGGGTTTAATAAAAATGTTTTTCCACCGCTATTAGCTGTGTTGTCAGTAGGATCAAAATTATATGAGCCTAAATCCCAATTTCCTGCTACATCAGAAACGTTGTTAACAATTTCTCGTATAGTAGCTAGACCGTGTTCTTTGTCATTTTCATAATAACCTCTAATAGAAGAGATGCTTTCAACATTGAAACAACGTAATTCCGGAGGTAATCTAGATTCTCTGTTGTTACCACTATCATCGCCATTACAAGCACTTGTAAGGTCTACCCAAGGAATTCCAATAGTAATACCATGAAGTAGTGTGCCTGTGAAATAATAATTAGCTTCATCAGGGTTGATAGTTCCGTCAGATACAAAGTCTCCTTGCATTAAGTATAACTGGTCATCACTTGATGTTGAAATATTAGGGTAAGAACCAGGTGTGATTACATTTGCAGAAAAGTCGGTTGTTCTAGTAGTCGTTGTTGTGCCTTCAGTAACAGAAGCATTTACAATAAAAGCATTGGAATTTGTAATTTCAAAACGTAATACAGAACCCGCAGGAATTATTGCGCTTCCAGTGTAAGTTATTTTAGCTTCAAAAGGTTGTTGATCAGCGCTGTCACTTCCGCCACCCCATTTATTTGTTCTTACGTTAGCAGCAGCTCCAGCTTCAAATCGAGAGTTTACAATAGAAAACTCGGTTCCAGCTGTGATGTCTACAAGTGTTGCAATTAAAAATTCATCTTCAGAACCACTTCCGTTAATCTGTCCATCATAACCAACAAAAATTAATTCACCAGGATTAAAAATTGTTGAGGTTGTTACGGTTAAAGTAGCGGTGTTTGATGTTGTGTTTCCACATGAATTGCTTACTATAACTTGATATAAATTACCGTTATCTGTTAACTGAATATTATTTAAGCTTAACGAGTTGTTGTCTGTACCAATATTTGTCCAAGTTGATCCACCATCAGTCGATACTTGCCATTGATAATTTGATGCGCTTGGGCTATCTACTACAAAAGCAGCAGAGCCACCAACGCCAGTACTTGTATCGCTTGGGTGTGAATCTATTGTTGGAGTTGAGGTTGTTACTGAAACGACATAAGGACCTATTTCACCATCAGACCAGCATCCCTCAACTGTGTTAAAAGCTCTTACATAATAATCTCCAGATGCAGTAACAGTTAAATTGCTTGAAGCGTTATTTGTTTGGTCTTCACCCAATGATATGCTTTGCCAGTAATAAGCAACATTTGCTGGAGCAGTTCCGGAAAAACTTAATGATGTACTTGCGGCGCAAACAGGAGTTGCACCAGATATTGTTCCTACTGGATCAGCTGCTGGTGTGCAAGATGGAGCACATAAGACTTCTACATCATCTATGTAAACCGTACCTTCAGTTCTATAGAATTGTATTAAGGTGTTAGATGTTGTATTGATTGTTGCGGTGTATTCACTAAAAGAAGTAGATAAAGTAAATGGAGATTCTGGTGAGCCAGTCCAAGTTGCTCCTCCATCTGTAGAATAATTTACTTGAACCCTAGTCGATGAGGTACTTCCTGCTGCCCAAAAAGAAACTGTTTGTATACTAGATAATTCAGGAGAAACTATATTAGCACCAGTTGCAGATCTTATTTGGCAACTATATGAGCCTGAATTCCTGTCTGTTCCTCTTATTATGTTCGTGCCGCTCCAGGTTCCAGAAGATAAGCTCCATGAAGAACTTGCGTAACTGGTTGGTAACCCACTTTCAAAACCTTCTTCTAGACAAGGTCCATCAACTGTTGTTTCATCATCAGTCAAAGGGGTTGTAGTGTTATAATTTGGTCCTCCAGCACAACTACTATCATTATAGGCAAAAACAAAAAAGTGATATTGTGTAGTTTGAGATAAACCTGTAGCTGTAAATGTTGTAGCATTAGAACTTTGTACCACAGTACCACTACCAATAGTATCACCAGCAGAATAAGTCGTTCCGTTAACTGGGTTAGCTCCTAAAGTTGCAGAAGTGCTTATAACAACCAAGTATTCATCAGCTGTAGTTGTTGAGAATGAACCATCAATTGATGAATGTGTTATGTTGCTAAGTGTTAAGTTTGTTGGTTGGTTTAGTGGTGTATTACAAGGTGTTGGTGTAGTAACACAAATACCAAAATCTCCAGTGGTACCTCCATTATATTCCCATACTCTAATATAAACTGTTGTCCCTGGAGTTAAGTCATTTCTAGTAATAGATGACATAGCCCCATTAGGACTGTCGTCGTCGTCACATTCTATCAGGGTTAAGCTACCACATGAGCCAGAATAGAGGGCCATTCCACTATCAGTAAAGTCAATATTATTGGTGTCTATGGTTATTTCTCCTGATGCTGGTACCAAAACAGAAAACCAAACATCTTCTCCATTATAACTAGCGCAACCTGGTGCAAGCTCGCCACTGTCAGTAGCATTTTCATTTGTATAAGTTATATAAGTACAAGAAGCGTTTGGAGTTAGACTTATAGCGCCACTACAATCATTATTTACAGGCGGAGGTGGTGTTACATCTCCACTAACATCAATAGTAGGTGTTGATGATAAACCTGATGTAGCATTTGTCATTGTAATTGTACCTGAATAGCTTGTTTGAGCTAACCCGCTTACCAATCTTACATAAATGGTGTTGGTGTTATTAGCATCTAAAGCAGATATATTTACCGTGTTATTATATGGTCCTGCAACAGATGTCGCAATTTCAAAATTTGTAGGTGCAGTAATATCAATACCTGCTGTAAGCAACGTTCCTTCTACATCAAAACTTTGTGGTGTTGACGGGCCATTTCCAAAACTGTAATCTAAACCAGTTATTGTGTTTGGTGTAGCTGTGATGGTTGGACCTGAAGGTACAGATGAGTAAGTAACCGTAAAACGATCCACATAGATTCTATTACTATTAGACGCATCTCGCTGAAAGAACTCAACACTACTAGAAGCAGAAAGGCCACTCATTGTATAAGTTGTTGATGCACTTAAGTTTGAAACAAAAGTTCCATCAACGTTATATCCAGCAGGTCCAGTTGTACCAGACGCATATATTACAACATCTGATATTGTTACTCCATTGTTAGCATAAATTATAATCGAACCGCCTTTGGTGTTATTTTGATACAATCTTAATTGTCCACTATTTAATGCTGGATTGGCAGTACCATCGTTTTTGAACGAGCCAAAACCTATATTTGTATCTAAAGCTATTCCTGGTGCAGTTTCATTGAAACCAGTAACAGCTCCAGAATCTGAAAAATCATAAGTGACAGTAGTTTGCCCAAACCCAGTAATAGTAAGGCATAGAAATGCTATTAACAAAATAATGTAGTTCTTTTTCATAGGGAAAATTTCTTTATTTTTATAAAAAAATGCTTACAAATATATGTCAAATAACTTAATTTTCAAGGTGTTGTATGTTTATGGGTTATTAACAAATTGTTACTAATTTTGTCATGATGCAAAAACATAAGACATATACAGTAGAGGAAGCCAAGCGAGCTCTAGAAAGTTTTTGTGCTTATCAGGAACGTTGTCATAAAGAAGTTGTTAGTAAATTAATAGCTATGAATATGATTCCAGAGGCTCGTGATGTGGTTATTGGTCATCTTATAGAGCATAATTTTTTAAACGAAACACGATTTGCTAAAGCTTTTGTTCAGGGTAAGTTTAGAATAAAAAAATGGGGTCGCATTAGGTTATCACGAGAGCTTAAGTTTAGAGATATAAGTACATACAATAATAATGTAGCACTTAAAGAAGTTTCTGACGTCAACTATTTAGCTACTTTTGATGA
>JBLWXC010000043.1:0-5443 GCA_048267645.1 Balneola sp. | reverse complement strand
GCAAAAAAAGAGCCACTTGGATATAAAACCAAGTGGCTCGAGATAAAAAAGGAGAAGGCGGCGACCTACTCTACCACGTAAGCAGTACCATCGGCGCTGCAGGGCTTAACGGCCGTGTTCGGGATGGGAACGGGTGGACCCCCTGCGCTACAACCACCTTCAAGAAGTTGTGTAAATCAATAAAAGATTCTTTGACATGGTCCGTCTTGCGACGGATAAAGAAGAAGTGTATAAAAACAAGTAAGAAGACTTGCACGGAGGGTTCCGTGCAAACCATATAAACAAAGCCAATGGCCTAATTAGTACGGCTCAGCTAAACATGTCACCATGCGTACACTTGCCGCCTATCAACCTGGTCGTCTTCCAGGAGGCTCATAGGGAATACTTATCTTGGAGCGTACTTCGCGCTTAGATGCCTTCAGCGGCTTATTACTTCCGAACATAGCTACCCTGCGATGCATGCGACCACACAACAGGTACACTAGCGGTTCGTCCACTCCGGTCCTCTCGTACTAGGAGCAGCCCTCCTCAATATTCCAACGCCCACAGCAGATAGAGACCGAACTGTCTCACGACGTTCTGAACCCAGCTCGCGTACCGCTTTAAATGGCGAACAGCCATACCCTTGGGACCTTCTCCAGCCCCAGGATGCGATGAGCCGACATCGAGGTGCCAAACCTCCCCGTCGATATGAACTCTTGGGGGAGATAAGCCTGTTATCCCCGGAGTACCTTTTATCCTTTGAGCGATGGCCCTTCCATGCGGTGCCACCGGATCACTAAACCCCACTTTCGTGCCTGCTCGACCTGTATGTCTCGCAGTCAAGCACCCTTATGCTTTTACACTCTACGCACGATTGCCGACCGTGCTGAGGGTACCTTTGGGAGCCTCCGTTACTCTTTAGGAGGCGACCGCCCCAGTCAAACTACCCACCATACACTGTTCCTCGTAAGAGGTTAGACTTCACCTGTGGCAAGGGCGGTATTTCAAGGGTGACTCCACAACGCCTGGCGACGCCGCTTCAAAGTCTCCCGCCTATCCTACACATGCGACAGCTAAAGCCAATGTAAAGTTGTAGTAAAGGTTCACGGGGTCTTTTCGTCCCGCTGCGGGTAATCGGCGTCATCACCGATACCACAATTTCACCGAGCTCATGGCCGAGACAGTGCCCAAGTCGTTACACCATTCGTGCAGGTCGGAACTTACCCGACAAGGAATTTCGCTACCTTAGGACCGTTATAGTTACGGCCGCCGTTTACTGGGGCTTCAGTTAAGAGCTTCGCCGAAGCTAACCCCCTTCCTTAACCTTCCAGCACCGGGCAGGTGTCAGTCCCTATACATCGCCTTACGGCTTAGCAGAGACATGTGTTTTTGGTAAACAGTCGCTTGGGCCTTTTCACTGCGCCCATCCATAGGATGGGGATCCTTCTCCCGAAGTTACGGATCTAATTTGCCTAGTTCCTTAGCCATGAATTACTCGAGCACCTGAGGATACTCTCCTCACCCACCTGTGTCGGTTTGGGGTACGAGCACTTCCAACAAACTACGACGCTTTTCTTGGCAGCATGATTACCTCCACTATCCCTTCATCGTGAGAATCCGGGTACTGTCAGGTTTCAGCCTTAATGGAGAGCGGATTTGCCTACTCTCCGGCCTACGCCCTTTAACGTGCATTCGTCAGCACGCGGGAGTGTCACTTCTGCGTCACGCCTTAGCCACGCGTTGGTCGTGGTAGCGGAATATTTAACCGCTTTGCCATCGGCTTCCCCGGCATCACCGGGTACACCTTAGGTCTCGACTAACCCTGATCCGATTAGCGTTGATCAGGAACCCTTGGGTTTACGGTGGACGGGTTTTTCACCCGTCTTATCGTTACTCATGCCTACATTTTCGCTTCCAGCCGCTCCACAAGCCCTTACGAGCCAGCTTCTGCGCAACTGGAATGCTCCCCTACCGATTTTTCAATCCCACAGCTTCGGCAACAGACTTATGCCCGCTTATTATCGACGCCGAGTCGCTTGACTAGTGAGCTATTACGCACTCTTTAAAGGAATGGCTGCTTCTAAGCCAACCTCCTAGTTGTCTGAGCAACTCAACTTTCTTTGATCAACTTAGCCTGTATTTAGGGGCCTTAGCTGGTGGTCTGGGTTGTTCCCCTCTCGCGACAGGACGTTATCACCCTGCCACTGACTGCCTGGTGGCTCTTAACTGGTATTCGGAGTTTGTCTAGGTTTGGTACCCGGTGAAGGGCCCTAGCCTAATCAGTGCTCTACCTCCAGCAAGACAAAACCAGACGCTATACCTAAATATATTTCGGGGAGTACGAGCTATCTCCAAGTTTGATTGGCCTTTCACCCCTATCCACAGTTCATCCGAAGACTTTTCAACGTCAACCGGTTCGGGCCTCCACGGTGTCTTACCACCGCTTCACCCTGACCATGGATAGATCACTTGGTTTCGCGTCTGCCCCGCTGTACTGCACGCCCTATTCAGACTCGCTTTCGCTACGGCTCCACCCCTTAGGGGCTTAACCTCGCACAACAGGAGCAACTCGTAGGCTCATTATACAAAAGGCACGCCGTCACTACATAAATGCAGCTCCGACCGCTTGTAAGCACACGGTTTCAGGTACTATTTCACTCGCCTTCTCGGCGTTCTTTTCACCTTTCCCTCACGGTACTGGTTCACTATCGGTCATGCAGATGTATTTAGCCTTACCGGATGGTGCCGGCAGATTCATGCAAGGTTTCACCGGCCTCGCACTACTCAGGATACCCGCCCAAAAATTATCGTTACACCTACAGGGCTTTCACCTTCTGTGGCGCTGCTTTCCAGACAGCTTCGATTTATGATAACTTTCTTTACGCAGGTCCTACTACCCCACACCCCGTAGGGTATGGTTTGGGCTGTTCCCCGTTCGCTCGCCACTACTTGGGGAATCACTATTGTTTTCTCTTCCTCCGGGTACTTAGATGTTTCAGTTCCCCGGGTATGCCTCCTCGAAAGGATACCCTAATAAATTAGAGTGGGTTGCCCCATTCGGAAATCCACGGATCACAGTTCTTATGCAACTCCCCGTAGCTTATCGCAGCTTTACACGTCCTTCATCGCCTCTGCATGCCTAGGCATCCACCGTGTGCCCTTAATTGCTTATTTTATATGGCTTGCACGGCTCTCACCGTACAAGGAACATACTCAATGTTGAGCTTGTTATTTTTGTGGGTTGTAAGTCGTTACTACACGCTTACAACTTACCCTAGGCGCATGTCTTTCCCATCTCGCGATGAGTCCAACATACTAGTTGTTGATGCATATTTACACATACACCAACTACTTACATTGTTATATTTACTTCTTCACCATGTCAAAGAACCGCTCGTATGCCCGAGCATGCTATCTGGCGCCCTAAAGCACCCTATATTCTTATGTATTTCGCTACGTGAATGGGATTGCTCCGCTCAGGCTCACGCGCCTCTTAAATTTCTTCATCAATTTCTGTGGAGCTACAGGGATTCGAACCCTGGACCCCTGCCTTGCAAAGGCAGTGCTCTAGCCAGCTGAGCTATAGCCCCTTCTAAACTTGTGGGCTTGGGAGGACTTGAACCTCCGACCTCACGCTTATCAGGCGTGCGCTCTAACCACCTGAGCTACAAGCCCTTTAAAAGGGTCTGCACTTCGGCGGGTAACGCCTAGTCGGCGAACAGCCTACCGCTGCGCTCGATATGTTAAAACATAAAACAGATTGTTTGTTACGAGCCGTGTAAGATATCGTAGCTCTCCTTGAAAGGAGGTGATCCAGCCGCACCTTCCGGTACGGCTACCTTGTTACGACTTAGCGCCAGTTACCAGGCTTACCCTAAGCAGCTGCCCCCCGAAGGTTGGCTCACCGATATTAGGTACTCCTGACTTCCATCGCTTGACGGGCGGTGTGTACAAGGCCCGGGAACGTATTCACCGCGTCGTTGCTGATACGCGATTACTAGCGATTCCAACTTCATGGAGTCGAGTTGCAGACTCCAATCCGAACTGAGAATGGTTTTAAAGATTTGCGCCCTATTGCTAGGTGGCGACCTTCTGTACCATCCATTGTAGCACGTGTGCAGCCCTGGACGTAAGGGCCATGATGACTTGACGTCGTCCCCACCTTCCTCACTACTTGCGTAGGCAGTCTAGCTAGAGTCCCCACCATTACGTGCTGGTAACTAACTACAAGGGTTGCGCTCGTTGCGGGACTTAACCCAACACCTCACGGCACGAGCTGACGACAGCCATGCAGCACCTTCCATAACGTTCCGAAGAAACCCTCTGTTTCCAGAGGTAGCGTTGTGGATTTAGCCCAGGTAAGGTTCCTCGCGTTGCATCGAATTAAGCCACATGCTCCACCGCTTGTGCGGGCCCCCGTCAATTCCTTTGAGTTTCATCGTTGCCGACGTACTCCCCAGGTGGCATACTTAATGCGTTAACTGCAGCACTGGCTCCGAAAAGCCAACGCCTAGTATGCATCGTTTACAGCGTGGACTACCAGGGTATCTAATCCTGTTCGCTCCCCACGCTTTCGTGCCTCAGCGTCAGTTGTAGACCAGTAAGCCGCCTTCGCCACTGATGTTCTTCATAATATCTATGCATTTCACCGCTACACTATGAATTCCACTTACCTCTTCTACACTCAAGAAACCCAGTATCCAAGGCCATTTTACCGTTAAGCGGCAAGATTTCACCCCAGACTTAAGCTCCCACCTACGCACCCTTTACACCCAATGATTCCGGACAACGCTTGCACCCTCCGTATTACCGCGGCTGCTGGCACGGAGTTAGCCGGTGCTTATTCAAGGGGTACCGTCACACCAGATCGAAACCCGGTCGTTCTTCCCCCTCAAAAGCCGTTTACAACCCATAGGGCCTTCATCCGGCACGCGGCGTGGCTGCGTCAGGCTTTCGCCCATTGCGCAAGATTCCTCACTGCTGCCTCCCGTAGGAGTCTGGGCCGTGTCTCAGTCCCAGTGTGGGGGATCATCCTCTCAGACCCCCTAGCTATCATCGTCTTGGTAAGCCGTTACCTCACCAACTAACTAATAGCACGCAGACCCATCTTCAACCGCCCGAAGGCTTTAACAATCAATTCATGCGAATCGATTGAATCATGCGGTATTAGCACCCCTTTCGGAATGTTATCCCCCAGTTAAAGGCAGGTTATCTACGCGTTACTCACCCGTCCGCCAGTCTCCAGAAAGAGCAAGCTCTTTCCTTCTCCTTCGACTTGCATGTGTTAAGCCCGCCGCCAGCGTTCGTCCTGAGCCAGGATCAAACTCTCCATTGTAAAATAATTTATTATATATACTCTGTGAGCTCAACCCTACACTTCTATCATTCAAAAGAATAACTTCTAAGCTCGCACAAACAATCTGTTTTATGCTTTTACATCTCTTCAAAGAACATTTTTTTC
>JBLWXC010000042.1:0-5455 GCA_048267645.1 Balneola sp. | reverse complement strand
GTTTTATCTATTAAGTTTATGTTAACACATGTAACAAGTAGTTTTTTTTTAATTTTAGAGGATTAAGTAATTAGTAGTACTTTAAGATATGCTGATTCTTATCAACCCTTAAAAAAAAGGCGTTTCGGCTGTTTTTTTAAGATTTAAAACATTTTTTTAAGAAAAATTATAACTAACTTATTGATTAACAAATGAAAAAAATTACACTTTCTATTTTATTTGGGTTTCTATCCTTTTTTGGATTTTCTCAAGTAGGGCTAGTTGAGAATTTTGATGCAGGCCTTGCTTTACCAACAGGATGGACCTCTGATTCTGGAGATTATTTTGGAGCGGTAGTTCAAGTCTGTGACGGTATTTCTCAAAGGGCGAATTTTGATAGCTCAAACGTAACAGGACACCTAACATCTCCAAACATTGTGGGTGGATCTAATGGAACTGATTTAACAATAGCTTTTGACTACAAAGTTGTTGATTGGTCAGCAGGAACAGATGCAACAGGACCAGGTTGGGGTGAGATATTAGTACAGTACTCTACTGATGATGGTGGTGCATGGACTACTGCAGGTACTATCAATGATGTTAATCATGCTACATCTCCCGATTGTGCAAATATAAGTTTTGTTGTCCCTGCAGCCGATTTGCCTACAGGTTCTGATTTCAAATTAAGAATAAGCAATAACTATTTTTCAGGAAATTATTATGTTTATATAGACAATGTCTCTGCTACACAGCTAGTTGAAGACCCTCCATCTTGTGTGAGTCTTATTACTCCTGTAAATGTAAATGGTGTTAGTATAAATACTGATTTAGAATGGACAGCAGCAACAGGGATTCCAACTGGGTATAACCTTACCGTAGGAACAACTTCTGGAGGAAATGAATTAGTAGATAATGAAAACGTTGGGCTTTCTACCGCATATACATTACCAACATTAGAGTATGGTACAACGTATTATGTAAATATAGCTCCATTCAATAGTAATGGTCCAGCAATAGGCTGTGATGAAATTGTTTTTACTACTGGCGCAGATCCTAATGCACCAGTTGATTGTGATTCTGGTATTCCAGTTAATACCGTATATTGTTATACCGATGATGATACAATGACTTGGAACTTTCAGAGTTCTAATAACGCACCGTTAGTTGTCTTTTTTAATGAAGGTGAAATAGAAGAAAACTGGGATTCTGTTATAATTTATGACGGTTCTGATAACACAGGAACAGTATTGTTTGATGGTGATAACGGTGGTAATATGGCTGGCTTGTCTGTGATTGCAGAAAGCGGTTTCATGTATATAGAAATAGATAGTGACGGCTCAACTAGTTGTGAATCTAATAACTTTACACCTTTAAATTTTGACGTGTCTTGTGTTGATGAAACAGCAATCCCTAATTGTAATGCTGTTTTAACAAGCCCTGCAAACGGAGAGGAAGATGTGGATGAAAACTCTGATATTTCTTGGAGTGCTGCATCAGTGCTTGTTAATGGATATACATTATTTGTAGGAACAACGCCAGGAGGAACAGAAATTCTTAATGGTGTGGATGTAGGAGATGTTTTAACCTATGATTTAGGAACATTAGATTATGAAACAACTTATTATGTGACTATTGTGCCTTATAATGATAATGGTGATGCACAAAATTGTAATGAACAAACTTTTACAACCAGAGACGATCCAAATCAAGTTGTAGATTGCTCTACTGGAGAAGTGGTTAATACAGTATATTGTTATGATAATAACGATCCAATGGTATTTAACTACGCTAGTAGTGATGGTTCACCATTAGCATTAGTGTTTAATGCAGGACAAATTGAAGCAGGATGGGATGAAATAATAGTAACTGACTCGGATGGCTCTGTACTTTATCAAGGAGATAACGGCGGTAATTTAGCAGGTTTAGTATTTGTGTCTTCAGGAAGTACAATTGCAATAGCAATTGATTCAGATGGAACAGGAAGTTGTCAAACAAGTACTAATTATACGCCTTGGGATATTAGTGTGTCTTGTGTTGATACAACTGCGTTACCTAACTGTAACGCTTCATTAACCTATCCATTAGATGGAGAGTCAGATATTGATGAAGATGTAGTGCTTACATGGTCACCTGCAACAATATTTGTTACAGGTTATTATCTTACTGTAGGGACAACAGAAGGCGGAAGTGAAATTCTTCAAAATGAAGATGTAGGCGATGTTTTAACTTATGATTTAGGAACATTAGATTACGAAACAACTTATTATGTAACTATTGTACCTTATAATGATAATGGTCCTGCCGTAGATTGTACAGAAGAATCTTTCACAATAAGATTAGATCCTAATCAAGTTGTAGATTGTGATGCTAATGAGATTATAAATACCGTTCATTGTTATGAAAACGGAAACAATCAATATCAAGAAATTTATAGCTTCGTAAGTTCAAATGGTAACCCATTAAATATTTTCTTTAATTCAGGAACCATAGAAACATGTTGTGACACTATAAGAATTGAAGAAGGAGACGGAACTGTAATATATGAAGGTACTGGAAACGGAGGAGACCTTTCTGGACTTTCATTAAATTCAGATGGAGATACTATTGTTGTCTTTGTGGAAGCAGATACTTCTGTAAGTTGTTCTAGTGGAAGTAGAGTTACTTGGGATTTTGATGTGTCATGTATTGATCTTACTGCTGTGCCAAATTGTAACGCTTCATTAACCTATCCATTAGATGGAGAGTCAGATATTGATGAAGATGTAGTGCTTACATGGTCACCTGCATCAGTTCTTGTTAATGGATATTACCTTACTGTAGGAACAACAGAAGGCGGAAGTGAAATTCTTAATGGTGTAGATGTAGAAGATGTTTTAACTTATGATTTAGGAACATTAGATTACGAAACAACTTACTACGTAACTATTGTACCTTACAACGATAACGGTCCTGCCGTAGGTTGTACTGAAGAATCTTTCACAGTAAGAGCAGACCCTAATCAAATTGTAGACTGTGAGAATGGCCAAGTTATAAACACCGTACATTGTTATGAAAACGGAAACAATCAATATGTTGAATTATACAGTTTCCAAAGCTCTTCAGGATTCCCATTAAATATTTTATTCAATTCAGGAACCATAGAAGCATGTTGTGATACTATTAGAATTGAAGAAGGAGACGGAACCGTAATTTATGAAGGTACTGGAAATGGAGGAGATTTAGCAGGATTAAACTTTACTTCAAATACAGATAGAATAGTTGTATTAGCTGAAGCAGATGGTTCAGTAAGTTGTTCTAGTGGAAGTAGAGAACCATGGGATTTTGATGTTTGGTGTCAAACATGTCTACCACAAACTGTATCTTTTGATATTGTAAATGGAGATTGTGCTACAGACCCAAGTAACCCCACTTTTGAAGTAGAAGTTAATATTTCTGATATGGGTGATGCAACTTCTTTAACAATAACAGACACTGCAAACCCAAGTGAAAGCCAGGAAGTTTTTGAAACGGGTATTATAATATTAGGGCCATATCCAGCAAGTACAAACGTAGTGGTTACTGTGGCTAATACCAATGACGAAAACTGTGTGGTAGAAAGTAATCCATTAACGTTTTTATGTCCACCACCACCAAACCCTTGTTCTATTGCTTATGCAGGAGAAGATCAAACGGTAGACTGTGAAAACCCTGACGCTACACTTACTGCAAACTTCCACCTTTATGGACAGGATACAGAAAATTATGAAATAAACGCTATAGACACTTGTCCTACACCACCAGTTGATGGGGCAACACCAACTAGTGTTGATACAGATGATGTTTGGTCAGAAGTAATTGATCTTGGTTTTGAATTCTGTTTCTATGGTGGTACATATGATCAAGTAGTTATTGGATCAAACGGTGTAATTAGTTTTGAAGTTGAAAATGCAGGAACAGGAAATGGTTGGGATTTACAACCTTTCGGAGAAGGTCCTTCAACATTACCTAATGCAACAAACGCTACTGTGACAGAAGGAAACATTTTTGGAGTAGGTCATGATATTAATCCAAATACTTGTGGAAGTATTGACTACGTTGTATTAGGTTCAGCACCTTATAGACAATTTGTAGTTAACTACAATGCTGTATGTCATTTTGGATCTCAATGTAGCTCTAACGAGTCTACAAGTCAAATCATCCTTCATGAATCATCAAATAATATTGATATTCATGTTATTAGTAAACCAACTTGTACAGCTTGGAACGACGGCCTTGCCGTAATAGGTTTACAAAGTGTAGATGATACACAAGCGGTAACTCCTGTAGGAAGAAATACTGGAGTTTGGACTGTTGATGAGCCTGAATCATGGAGATTCTCTCCTTCAGGAGTACCTAACTATACTTTAGAATGGGTAGACGAAGATGGAACCGTAGTTGGTGATACTGATACCATTGTTGTTTCTCCTACTGAAACAGAGACTTACACATTCCAAGTAACTTATGATTTATGTACAGGAGGTCAATCAACAATATCAGATGATGTTCTTGTTGAATATCTTGGAGGTAGTGATTTTGATGCTTCATTTACAGTAACGCCTACATGTGATGGAGGTACAGTAACTATTGATGGAGATACAGGAGGTACATTTGCTTTCAACCCAGCAGCTACCGATGATGCTGTTATCAACCCTACTACTGGAGAAGTGACTGGAGCAACACCAGGAGCAACATATACAATTGAGTATACCACTGCTGGAGAGTGTCCAGCAACATCAACTCAAGAGTTAGTAGTATTACCAGAAGAGAATGCGTCATTTACAATAGTAGCTACATGTGATGGAGGTACAGCAACTATTGATGGAGACACAGGTGGTACATTTGCTTTCAACCCAGCAGCTACCGATGATGCTGTTATCAACCCTACTACAGGAGAAGTGACTGGAGCAACACCAGGAACAACATACACAATTGAGTATACCACTGCTGGAGCATGTCCTGCAACATCAACTCAAGAATTAGTTGTGTTACCTGAAGAAGATGCAACATTTACATTAACATCTGAATGTGATGAGACAACAGTTGTAATTACCGCAACTATAACAGGTGATACAGGAGGTGTATTCTCGTTTGGTGAAACACCTAATGACGATGCAGTAATTAACCCTGAAACAGGAGAAATTACAGAAGCAACTGGAGGAGCAACTTATACAGTAATGTATACAACATCTGGCAACTGCCCAATGGTATATGAGCAAACAATTCAAGCTGATAACTGTTTGATGAAATTAATCCCGGAAGTTATTACACCTAACAGAGATGGCTTTAATGACACCTTCGATTTAACTGGTTATGATGTAACAAGTTTAGAGATATTTAACAGAAACGGAGTTAAAGTATACAGTAAAACTAATGGTTATACAGATGAGTTTGAAGGTATCGCTGATAATGGTGATGAGCTTCCTGTAGGAACATACTTCTATGTTATGAAGTATGTTCC
>JBLWXC010000041.1:0-5755 GCA_048267645.1 Balneola sp. | reverse complement strand
AGAGAAAAGGTATTAACCTTTAATGATGCTATAAAAAAACACATCCCATTAGAGAAGCTTCAAAGCTTTTATGAAGTAGCCGAAGTCATTAATGAACTAATTTCAAACAAGAAAATATACAATCAAAAAGATAATATTCTAAAATAGATATGAGTAAACGTAGAATCAAAAAAGTAGCCATTATTGGATCCGGAATTATGGGAACCGGTATTGCTTGTCATTTTGCCAATATTGGTGTAGAAGTCTTATTATTAGACATTGTACCAAGAGAATTAAACGATGCCGAAAAAGCTAAAGGATTAACTTTAGAAGATAAGGTTGTAAGAAACCGTATTGTAAACAATGCATTAGCTGCATCATTAAAATCTAAACCATCACCAATCTATCACAAAGATTTTGCAAACAGAATTACGACTGGTAATCTTGAAGATGATATTGCAAAAGTTGCAGATGTAGATTGGATTATGGAAGTCGTTGTAGAAAGACTTGACATTAAAAAGCAAGTATTTGAAAAACTAGAACAACACCGTACACCAGGTACTTTAATTACATCAAATACATCTGGTATTCCTATTAAGTTTATGAGTGAAGGACGCAGCGAAGATTTCCAAAAGCATTTTTGCGGAACGCACTTCTTTAATCCAGCGCGTTACTTAAAGTTATTCGAAGTAATTCCTGGACCAAAAACATCTCAAGACGTTTTAGATTTCTTAAACGGTTATGGTGAACAATTTTTAGGAAAAACATCTGTAATCGCTAAAGATACACCAGCTTTTATTGGTAACCGTATTGGTATTTTTGGTATTCAATCGTTATTTCATCAAGTAAAAGAATTAGGATTGACTGTTGAAGAAGTTGATAAATTAACAGGTCCTGTTATTGGTCGTCCAAAATCGGCAACTTTCCGTACGGTAGATGTTGTTGGGTTAGACACTTTAGTACATGTTGCTAACGGAATTTACGACAACTGTCCTGATGACGAAGCACATGAGCTTTTCAAATTACCAGATTTCATCAACACCATGATGGAAAACAAATGGTTAGGAAGCAAAACAGGTCAAGGATTCTATAAAAAAGTTAAAACAGACGATGGTAAAAGCGAAATTTTATCATTAGACTTAGATACATTAGACTATCGCTCTAAAAAAAGAGCCTCTTTCCCTACGCTTGAATTAACAAAAACTGTAGATAAAGTCATCGAACGTTTTCCAATTTTAGTAAAAGGAAAGGATAAAGCTGGTGAGTTTTATCGCAAAAACTTTGCAGCAATGTTTGCTTACGTATCACATCGTATTCCTGAAATTTCAGACGAATTATATAAGATAGATGATGCAATGAAAGCTGGATTTGGTTGGGAACATGGTCCTTTCCAAATTTGGGATGCAATTGGTGTAGAAAAAGGTCTTGAAATCATGAAAGCTGAAGGGAAAACACCAGCAGCTTGGGTAAATGATATGGTTGCTTCTGGTAACACATCGTTTTACACAGTAAAAGATGGAGCTACGTATTTCTACGATATTGATAAGAAAGCACAAGAAAAAGTACCAGGTCAAGATAGCTTTATCATATTAGATAACATCAGAAAATCTAACGAGGTATTCAAAAACTCTGGTGTAGTTGTTGAAGATTTAGGTGACGGAATTTTAAATGTTGAATTCCAATCTAAAATGAACACGATTGGTGGCGACGTGCTTGCTGGTTTAAATAAAGCAATAGATTTAGCTGAAAAAGATTTTGCTGGATTAGTGGTTGGTAATCAAGGAGCAAACTTCTCTGTTGGAGCAAACATCGGAATGATTTTTATGATGGCTGCAGAACAAGAGTATGACGAGCTTAACATGGCTATCAAGTACTTCCAAGACACAATGATGCGCATGCGCTACTCTTCTATTCCTACTATTTCTGCACCACATGGTATGACACTTGGTGGCGGATGTGAATTATCACTTCATGCTGATAAAGTTGTTGCTGCTGCAGAAACTTATATGGGATTAGTTGAATTTGGAGTTGGTGTAATTCCAGGTGGTGGCGGATCTAAAGAAATGGCTTTAAGAGCACAAGATACTTTCAAAAAAGGTGATGTCGAGTTAAATACACTGCAAGAGTATTTCTTAACTATAGGTATGGCAAAAGTATCAACTTCAGCATACGAAGCATTTGATTTAGGTGTTTTACAAAAAGGAAAAGATATTGTTGTTGTTAATAAAGATAGACAAATTGCTACAGCTAAAGCACACGCTAAATTAATGGCAGATCAAGGCTACACGCAACCTGTAAAACGTAAAGACATTAAAGTACTTGGTAAACAAGCATTAGGTATGTTCTTAGTAGGAACAGACTCAATGGAAGCAAGCCACTACATTAGTGAACACGATCAAAAAATAGCTAACAAATTAGCTTACGTTATGGCTGGTGGTGATTTATCAGAACCAACTAGAGTAAGTGAGCAATATTTATTAGATCTAGAACGCGAAGCTTTCTTAAGTCTATGTACAGAACGTAAGACTTTAGAGCGTATTCAGCACATGTTAAAAACAGGTAAACCACTTCGTAATTAGAAAACAGACAAAAATGAAACAAGCATATATAGTAAAAGCATACAGAACAGCAGTTGGTAAAGCACCACGAGGCGTGTTCCGTTTTAAAAGAGCAGACGAGTTAGGTGCAGAAGTGATTCAGCACATGATGAAAGAATTACCAAATCTAGACGTAAAACGTATTGACGACGTTATCGTTGGTAACGCAATGCCAGAAGGATCACAAGGTTTAAACATGGCACGTTTTATCTCATTAATCGGATTAAACAGTGTAGATGTTCCTGGTGTAACGGTTAACCGTTTTTGTTCTTCAGGAATACAAACTATCGGTATTGCAACTGCAAAAATCCAAGCAGGAATGGCAGATTGTATTATTGCTGGTGGATCAGAAAGTATGAGTAGTGTACCAATGACAGGTTTTAAACCAGAACTAAATTACGATACTGTAAAAGATGGTCATGAAGATTATTATTGGGGAATGGGTAATACTGCAGAAGCAGTTGCTAACCAATTTAAAGTGTCTCGTCAAGATCAAGATGAATTTGCTTACAATTCACATATGAAAGCCTTTAAAGCACAAGCTGAAAATCGTTTTCAAGATCAAATTGTTCCTATAGATGTAGAGCAAATTTATTTAGATGAAAACGGTAAAAAAGCAACTAAAACATACACTGTAACAAAAGATGAAGGTCCTAGAAAAGGAACTAATGTAGAAGCTTTAGCAAAATTACGACCAGTATTTGCTGCTAACGGAAGTGTAACCGCTGGTAACTCGTCTCAAATGAGTGATGGTGCTGCATTTGTTATGGTTATGAGTGAAGATATGGTTAAAGAATTAAATCTAGAGCCTGTTGCAAGATTAGTAAATTATGCTGCTGCTGGTGTAGAACCAAGAATTATGGGAATTGGACCAGTTAAAGCTATTCCAAAAGCATTAGAACAAGCAGGTTTAAAACAATCTGATTTAGAGTTAATAGAACTTAACGAAGCTTTTGCATCTCAATCATTAGCTGTAATTAGAGAGTTAGATTTAAATCCAGACATTATTAATGTTAATGGTGGCGCAATAGCATTAGGGCATCCATTAGGATGTACAGGTGCAAAACTTTCAGTACAATTATTTGACGAAATGCGTAAACGTGACATGAAAGGCAAATATGGTGCTGTAACCATGTGCGTTGGTACTGGTCAAGGTGCTTGTGGAATTTTTGAATTTCTTTCTTAAGAAAAAAAGAATAAAGACAAAAGAAAATAGACTAGTGAATTCTAAAAAAAGACATAATTATAAAAACCTAAAAATCTGGAAATTAGGTTTAGAAATAGCAAATGATATTTCAGATTTACTTTTAGAATTTCCTAATCATGAGCGTTATGATTTATCATCTCAATTAAGTAGATGTTCGGTTTCAATACCAAGTAATATTGCTGAAGGTTCTGCAAGAACAAACAAATCTTTCAGTAATTACATTGATATTTCGTTAGGCTCTTCTTTTGAACTTGGCACACAGCTTTTAATTGCTTTACATAGAAAATATATAAACGAACAAACATTAACAAAACTCGAAGAAAAAATAGAAGAATTTCAAAGAATGACTATGGGTTTTCAAAACGGATTAAACACATAATCTATTTTCTAAACTCTATTTTCTCTTTTCTAAATCAAAAAATATGGCAGAAACTGAAAAAGACACCCTACGTGGCGGTCAATTCTTAGTAAAAGAAACAAATTGTGAAGATATTTTCACTCCTGAAGATTTTTCAGAAGAACAACAAATGATGAAAGACTCGGTTATCGAATTTAATGACCGTGAAATTATTCCTAACAAACCTCGTTTTGAAGCTAAAGATTATGCTTTAACAGAAGAAGTTATGCGTAAAGCTGGAGATATGGGCTTTTTAAGCGTTGCTGTTCCTGAAGCTTATGGCGGAATGGGAATGGGCTTCGTATCTACAGTATTAACTTGTGACTATATTTCTTCTGGTACTGGATCTTTTAGTACTGCTTTTGGTGCGCATACAGGTATTGGTACTATGCCAATTACACTTTATGGTACAGAAGAACAAAAACAAAAATATGTGCCAAAGTTGGCTTCTGGTGAATGGTTTGGTGCGTATTGTTTAACAGAACCTGGTGCTGGATCTGATGCAAATTCTGGTAAAACTACTGCAGAGCTTTCAGCAGATGGTAAAACATACAAAATCAACGGACAGAAAATGTGGATTTCTAACGCTGGTTTCTGTAACTTAATGATTGTTTTTGCTAGAATTGAAGACGATAAGAATATCACAGGTTTTATTGTAGAATATGATAAAAACAATCCTAACGGAATCACTTTAGGTGAAGAAGAGCACAAATTAGGTATCCGTGCAAGTTCTACACGTCAAGTATTCTTTAACGATACAGAAGTTCCTGTAGAGAATATGTTAGCTGGTCGTGGCGAAGGATTTAAAATCGCAATGAATGCCTTAAACGTTGGACGTATCAAATTAGCTGCTGCTTGTTTAGATTCGCAAAGACGTATCACAACTACAGCTGTTCAATATGCTAACGAGCGTAAACAATTTAAAACACCAATTGCAGACTTTGGTGCTATAAAAATTAAGTTAGCCGAAATGGCAACTAACACTTATGTTGGTGAATCTGCAACTTACAGAGCTTCAAAAAATATCGAAGACCGTATTGCTTTACGTGTTGAAGCAGGAAACTCACACCAAGAAGCAGAACTTAAAGGTGTAGAAGAATACGCTATCGAGTGTTCTATCTTAAAAGTAGCCGTATCTGAAGACGTACAAAACTGTGCTGATGAAGGTATCCAAATTTTTGGAGGAATGGGATTCTCTGAAGAAACACCAATGGAAGCTGCTTGGAGAGATGCTCGTATTGCTCGTATCTACGAAGGAACAAACGAGATTAACCGTATGCTTTCTGTAGGTATGTTGGTTAAAAAAGCAATGAAAGGTCACGTAGACTTATTAGGTCCTGCAATGAAAGTTCAAGAAGAATTAATGGGTATTCCTTCTTTTGATACACCAGATTATTCTGAGCTATTTTCTGAAGAAAAAGAAATGATTGCAAAACTTAAGAAAACCTTCTTAATGGTTGCTGGTGCTGCAGTACAAAAATTTGGACCAGATTTAGAGCAACACCAACAATTACTAGTTGCTGCTGCAGATATTTTAATTGAAATCTACATGGCAGAATCTGCAATCTTACGTAC
>JBLWXC010000040.1:0-5888 GCA_048267645.1 Balneola sp. | reverse complement strand
AGGAATTGGTGGAAAAACTCCCGCTCAATTTAACCAAAACTGTCAGCGAATTACTTGACATCTACAAGGATGACTGTTGGCGTTGTTTAGTTTAATAAAACCGTCATCGAGTTATCGAACCCTTCACCTAATCCTTCTCCGAGCTTTTTTGAACCTCATCATACAGAGTAAGTATAGTATCCATGTCAGGTTCTTGCTTCATGTACTTAACTCGTTCTTTTTGTGTCGGTATCCATCTATAAAACCAAGAAACGCCCCATTTCTGGTAATACGTATCGGGCTGACTATAAACCTTATCCGTCAACGCTTCTTCAAGGCTTATGAACTCATAATCTCTCATTTTCAGCTTGTTCACTATCATAGAGAGATAATCGGCATTGATCTTGTTATCGTGGCACAAGTAGATTTGATGGACATCTCTTTGGTAATCTTCTGTGGCAAGATCCTCGAAAAAATCAAAATACTCGAGCGTTTTGGTCACATACAATTCGCCAATTTCACGAGCTTTTTCAGTGTCATTTTGGTTTAGATAGTACAGGTACACCGCATTAAACATCCAATCTGAACTCTCGATGGTGAAGGGAGTTATCTCATATCCATGTTCCGCTAAAAAGCGTTTAATCTGTGAATGTTGAAGGGAATCCTTCCCTAAATCGTTATATGGAAACCTGAAATATTCCAATGGTTTGTTATGAACGTTAGAGAGATTCCTTGAGATAGCTTCGCCCTTTAAAACGTCCTTAGAGAACAGCTCAATCCCAGCTTCTGAATAACGGGAGTGATCGAAAGAATGATTGCCTAAGGTTACATAGTCCTTGCTCGACCAATTATTGAGAAGCTCGAAATTCTTTGAAAGAGAATCGCTTTTGTAAATAAGTCCTTCGTTCACAAAAATGGCAATGGGAATAGCTAGCGAATCCAATTGCTGTAGAAGTTTAGACGAAAATCCGTCTCTTTCATATCCAGAAGTATTGGGAACATCATCAATAGTGATGGAAACCTTTTTCTGTGCAACGGCTAATTGAGTGGTCAATAGTAGCCCAATCATCAATATAAATCTAAAGTTCATGCTCTCTTTTTTAGTCTGTTTTGAGGTATCAATTTGATGTTTCCAAAGCCTAAGCAGCATTCTTAGCTTGGTTTCGCTTGGATAGAATAACGAGGTAAAGCACCGTTGCAATCACAATGGAAGTCAAAACATCAGAGATATAATGACTTCCCAAAATTAACCGTGAGTAAGCCACTAATATCGCCCAAATGAAAACGGGAACAGCATACATCCGCTTTTTAACTATGTACAACACTCCAAAAGCGATGGCAAAAGCCGTGATGGTATGTCCCGAAGGAAAGGAATGAGGACCCGCATCGTACAGCTTCAATATTTCGGGATAGCTAACAAAAGGGCGTGGACGAGCAATCAAATATTTCAAAATTACATTGATGGATAGCGAAGTGGCAAACAGAGCCCAAAAGCTCACAAAGTCTATTTTTGAGATCGAATCCTTCTTGAAGAAATAGAATGCGGAAATCACCAAAACACCAACAATGGCAAGCAAGGTTGTAGATGAAGACAACGCATGGAAAAAGGAGTCGAACGCTTCAATTCGGTGTGATTGAAACCAACGTAGAAGTTCAATCTCGAAATTTGAAAGTGTAGCCATGTTGCAGGAAATTACAATACCTTTTTAACTCGGCCTACAATGCCCGACTCAAGTTGCACTTTGATGCCATGAGGGTGAGTAGGGGATTTGGTAAGCAAACGTTGCACAACTCCTTGGGTTAACTCGCCCGTACGTTGATGATGTTTTTGCACCACCTCAACCGTACTTCCAACGCTAATATCTTTTCTTTGAGTTCCGTCCATATTCTTTAACTTATTTGCTAGTAATTGAAGGGACAGAATACCCTTTATCTGAATGAATTTCATCAACTCAAAAATCAGACTAGCACGGTGTAATGAAGAAGAAAGCAAAGAAAATGTACCAGAACGGAAAATTGAAGTACGAACATTACGAGAAGGAATTGGCGCGCCTGCAAGCTGAGTTGCTTAAACTGCAATATTGGGTGAAGGAGAACAACCTGAAAGTGGCGGTTATTTTTGAAGGTCGTGATGCAGCAGGCAAGGGTGGCGTGATAAAACGAATTACAGAGCCTTTAAACCCTCGTTCGGTTAGAATTGCGGCATTATCTAAGCCAACCGAGCGGGAGCGAGGACAGTGGTATTTTCAGCGGTATGTGCAACATTTGCCAGCGGAAGGGGAAATCGTGATTTTTGATAGAAGTTGGTACAACCGTGCTGGCGTAGAACGTGTGATGGGTTTTTGTACGGAAGAGGAATACCAAGAGTTCTTGAGAAGTTGTCCTGAGTTTGAAAATATGCTTATTCGCTCGGGCATCATTTTGATAAAGTACTGGTTCGCTATTGATGATGAACAGCAGGATAAACGATTCCACGCTAGAAATAATGACCCATTGAAGCGCTGGAAATTAAGTGGAATTGATTTGCTAGCCAGAAGCAAATGGGTAGATTACTCTAAAGCCAAAGATGACATGTTTGCCCACACCGACACCAAAGAATCGCCTTGGTTTGTGGTAAACGCCAATGTGAAACGCCACGCTCGGCTAAACTGTATGTCGCATTTACTAAGTCAGATTCCATACAAAGACCTAACTCCCGAACCTGTTGAACTAGATCCTCTAATCATAGATGAAGAATACGATCGTCCGCCCATCTCAGACCTAAACTGGATTCCCGCAATCTACGGAGAAAACCCAGATGGCGTGGAGTTTAAGATGTGAGTGGGGGGGAACGTTGAGAATATGAGGCGTTTGGCATTTCAAAGCTCCAGACTATCAAACCGCTATATGTTTTATTAAATGTACTCATTTTCAAATTTAGCACTACCCGCCAAATGACCTATATTTATTGTTAGCTTTCGTTGTTCTTCACGATAAATTTTGCTCTTTCAAAAAGTTCGTCAAATGTAATTATTTCAGGATTTGAAGTATTCTTCCTGTATAATTCAAAAGACCTAAACTTATCCTTATTAATACCGTGTTCGCTAGAAAATTCATCTAAGTTTCCAATTACCAGAAATGATTTTGGTTGATAGTTAAAAATTTCTTCTCCTGTTGGATTACCTTCATTGTCTTCAAGATTTATTCTATTTGATAATGTCTCAACTGCCGAAGCAACAGTGCCTTGAATTTGTGCAACCGCACCAGCCAATTCTTTTGAAGGAGACCAACATCCTGAACGATATGGTTTATTGTCTAACAAAGGAGTAGTATCAGTTTTAATTTCAACAAAACACAAGTTAGAGATTATCCCACTAGTTTTCATCAAGGCATCCACACGCTTTCCATAATTATTAACATTATGCCCTTGAACAACCTGTTCTAATTTTTTATCGTTTAAACTTGATAAGAATAAATAACCAAGTCCATAACCAAATACCCATTGATTCTTTTCGAAATATTTTTGCCACAATGATTCATTCGTACAATTGCTCTTAGTCTTTACTTCTTCAAAATATTTTTTATCAGTTAAAAGCCTCTCAAAAAACCCAACTTGTCTTTTTCTATATCCGACAGCAACTATGTCTTCCTTTGTAATCTCTGATTTTATTAATTGAGCAAAAATCTCTTGATTTTCATGTAATAGACTTCTTGCTTGACTATCTGAAACAACTAACTTTTTTAAAGCTTCATCTGTAATATTTATTGGACTACTGCCTTCTAATTTTACTGATTGGATATTATTAATAAAATCTATTAAGGTTCCTATCTCTTCTCCAACAAACGCAAAACTAGCATTATGTGGTTTGTCTGTTGCAACTGAATATCCTTGAATATTTAGAACAAATACACCTCTATTATCTTCAATGAATTTTGCACTAATATAAGATTGTGCATTTTCTTTATGCCTTAGAATAATTTCATCCTTAATAGTTCCAAAAGCATAGCTGTCTGGTGAATTAATCACTTTTGATGCAATTCTGATTTTTCTATCAGTATCTCCAAATGCCTTTAAGCTTGGGCTTATATATGTTTTACCTTCTTTAGGATTTTTATAGTCATCCATGTTCGGTTGTGTTTTTTTCAATGAAAGCTAACAACGGAATAACATGAACTCTATTCATCATACCCCAGCTTAATGTGTAGTTGTTATTCAGTTTATTCTTCAAAATTCAGCGGTTAAGATGAACAAAACCGATTTTATATCAAAACGATAGTTAGTGATATCTCTCGGTGAAATATGTTTTTACAGAAGGGAATTGTCTATATAAGATTTAGGACGTAGGATGTAAGATTTAAGACAAGCAGTTGTTGGTAAATGTGGAAGAGGTTGTACATCAAGGCTCTAGCTGATCTACTCTAGCATAAATGAGGTTTTATAGTTTTACCACACGATTTTTATTGCCCTCGTAATTCCATTAAATCATATGGTTTATTCTTTTCGCAGTAAACTTCTAGTCCAAATTTTAATATTAAAGCAACAATAGATGCAGATAACAATTTCATTCCAATTCCAATATTGTTTAGACAAGTCAAAACTGCTGAACTTATATATCCTCTACTCAAAATAATTTCCATTCCATTTGTATACCAAATCTTATAGATTTCACTTTCCTTATCACAGAGTGATTTATATATTACTCGCTTTACAGATTGAAAAACAGTCATTCCAACTTCCCTTTCTTTGATTTTTTCTTCAGGGCTTGGTAAGGCTAATCTTTCTGCTGAGGGTAATTGTTTTAAAGAATATTGATGAACCTCAAAAAGTAAATATTTTGTGTGTTCAGGAACTGATTTCCCTAAAGTGGAATAAATTTCCGACTCATTTTGACTCATTAAAATTTTACCAACTTGTTCTTCTAATTCCTCTTTAGTTATTTCCTCTTTTTCTTTGTTTTTTAAAGAATAAAGAGCTGTTTCTTGATCAAACCTATCAATAATTTCAGCTCTAAATTGTTTTCTTGTTCTCGGCGATTTTAGAACTGTATCATTAGTCAAAACTTCTTTTATTAGTGGTTTCGCCAATTCAAGCTCCTCCTGTCTCAAATAGCATATTGCTAATAGAGCAGTTGCCTCTAAATAAAGTCTCGTATTTACATTCACTACTGCTCTATTAGATTTTAATCCTCTAATTGCCGTATTAATCTCATCAACTTCTAAAGCTAATTCATACAAACGATTTTTGGATTGAATTAACCTCGTAATGTGTCCAGTCGGTTTTAACAATGTTTGCAAATCAACCACAAGTCTTTTGGCTGTTGAAAAGTCTCTATTTGAAATTGCAACTTTTAGTTTTGGTTCTAAGACTTTAAGCCTTTCTTTCTGTTTGTCTGATAATTTAGGTGGTCTCAATGTTTTTCCCCTAATGTTTAATTATTTTCAGTCGATAAGATGAACAAAACCGATTATATATCAAAACGGTAGTTAGTTATATCTCATAGCTATTTATGTTTTTACAGAAGGGAATTGTAATAGATGTGAGCTGTGAGCTGTGAGGTGTGAGCTGTGAGCTGTGAGGGGAGGCAATTCCATTAACTATCAATCAATAACAAAACCCCAACCTAGTGCAAGCGTCTCGCTTGTACGCTCGGTTCGTCCGTTTCAAACAATAGAAGCTAGAGCTTCTGGACTGCATTACGAACGAAGACGTTCGTAACGAGATGAAGAAATGGGTCATCTTATGTCTTATGTCTTAAATCTAATCCCATAAATCATGGTTCAAAGAGTTGGGATTGTGTTAGTAGCTGGAACTTTCTCTCGTTAAGACGATCTAGTTTGCTGCCTGTGTAGGGATTGTAGATGTTAGATAATTCGTTGACAGAAATAACTATTTGATTCCTCACAAAGCACCTAGTTATTTTTAAAACCCA
>JBLWXC010000039.1:0-6024 GCA_048267645.1 Balneola sp. | reverse complement strand
TGCAGCAGACCTAGCAACAAGTTTAGGTGAAGACGTATCTTCTACTAATGGATCTATTTTAGGCGGTCAAGCCGATGCAGCATTAGTTGCTATGGATTTAGAAGTAAATGTAGATGATGCTACAATAGAAGTAGATGCTATTAATGGTGTACAGGTTAAAGATGGTGGCGTTACAGGTGCTAAATTGAACGCTAATACAGCTAGAAATGGTTTAACTTATGGTGATGGTGCTATAGCTGGTACTAATAGTATTGAGTTAGGTGGAACTTTAAGTTTTCCAACTACTTTAGCTACAGACGCTACAAATACTTTAGCGATTTCAGGATTGCAATTAGGTGATGTAACTAACAATTTTGTAGTTGCTGATGCTGTTTCTGGTGAATTAAAGTCGCTTCCTGTTTCTTCAGTAGTTAAAGCTTACTCTACTACAGAAATCGAAACTGGTAAATTATGGACTAATGGCGCTGTAGTATATGAAATAGTGGTTAATGTTGCATTAGCAGCAGATACAACACAACTACCAATAGGTGCTATAGGCTCTTCTAAAATTCTTAATTTAAGAGTAATTGATGTTAATGGCGGCGTATTTCATAGTGCAACATACGATGGCACTAATTTTATAACAGTAGGTTCGGGCGGGATTGCTACAACCCTTCCAGCTGGAAACTATGATGTAATTGTAGAATACTTAAAGTAATGTTAATTTAAAGTGTTAACTATTAACGAGGCTATTTAAAGTGCTTTGTTAAACCTTGATAAAGAGAGGCATCTGTATAAGATGTCTCTTTTTTTTTTAGTAATATATTTTTTTTACAATCTTAAAGTTGTTTTTTAACCTATTTGGATCCCAGGTATTTGAGCGGTATTGGTTGAATATTTCGTTTTATGGGACAGGATTATTTTACAACACCTAACTATTATACCGATTAGCGTTGTTCTAGATGAACACTAAAACATGTTAGCGTGGTATATTATTGCCAGTTAAGTTTATGTAAGTTTGTAGCCTATTAATATTTAAAAAAATGAAAAATACATTACTTATATTTTTATTAGTAACAAGTTTCTCCATGTTTTCGCAGGTGGGTATTGGAACCGATCAGCCAGAAGGTGCTTTGGATGTGGTTTCCAGTACCAGTGGATTAATTGTATCTCGGGTGCCTGATGTGACGGCCGTGGTTAGTCCTGTTAATGGCATGGTGGTATACGACATAAGTACTGGCTGCGTAAGGACTTATGAGGATGGGGTGTGGACGGGTTGCTTGACCAACAGTCGGGTAGCTAGTTTAGAATGTGGCAGTGCTACCCATATAGGAAATTTAAAAGAAAATGTTTTGGCTTCAGGAGTGCGTTCGACTGTAAACTACATAGGTGGTAATGGACGCAATTATAGCGCGCAAACTATTAATTCTGTTGGCGTTTTGGGATTAACTGCTCATTTAGCCTCGGGTACTTTAGTTAGGGGAGATGGTAGTTTAGAATTTACTATTAGCGGTACGCCCACTAGCCATGGAACTGCTATGTTTATAATAAGTTTAGGCAATGAGCTATGTGCATTAACCATACCTGTTGCTATAGGAGATGGTCTTGTTTCGAGTTTAGACTGTGCTGGCGCTACTCAAGTGGGCACACTTGAGGCAGGGTTTGCGTCTAGCGGAGTTAGCAGTTCTGTACCGTATACAGGCGGCAATGGCGGTGTATATGAGGCACAAAGTGTGGTCTCGACAGGGGTTAGTGGTTTGACGGCTAGTTTAGATGCGGGTATCTTGGATACCGGCATTGGACGTTTGGATTTTGTTATATCTGGTACTCCCAGTGGAAGCGGTACGGCTTCGTTTGCCATTACTTTAGGGGGGCAGAGTTGCGTTTTTACAAGAGCGGTAACTATTAGATCGGGTGGTATTACGAGTTTAGACTGTGCAGGCGCTACGCCTATTGGGACTCTTGAGGAAGGAGTCAGCGCCAGCGGTGTTAGCAGTTCGGTAGGATATACAGGCGGTAATGGCGGGGTGTATGATGCGCAAACTGTTAGCTCTACGGGTGCTACTGGCTTGACGGCTAGTTTGGCTTCGGGTGTATTGAATACGGGTTCTGGAAGTTTGGATTTTACCATAACAGGCACCCCAAACAGTAGTGGTACAGCCTCGTTTGCCATTTCTATTGGTGGGCAGAGTTGTGTGTTTACTCGGGAGGTTAGAGGTGCAGAAGTTACCGTTTTATATTGCTCCGAACGTATTAATGAAGGGCTTTTAAAGATGGGGGAATCTGCCGTTGGAGGAAAAACAACTATCTCCTATGATGGCGGTAATGGCTTGGGCTACGACGGATTGACAATTAATTCCACCGGTGTTACTGGATTAACAGCTAGTCTGCCATCTGGGACTTTTGCAACAGGTAATGGCGATTTGGTGTTTACCATTAGCGGTACACCAGGAGGTAGTGGTGGTGTTGCTTCCTTTGCTGTAACTATAGGTGGGCAAAGTTGTGTTTTTAAACGCCTTGTTGCAGGACCTGGTGAGGTTATGATAAGTCCAAACGCAGTATGGATGGATAGGAATTTAGGTGCTAGCCAAGTAGCTACGGCAAAAGACGATGCCGCTTCCTTTGGCGATTTATACCAATGGGGCCGTAATACGGATGGGCATGAAAAACGTAGCTCTGGTACTGCAGCTGGCCCCGTAACTGCTGGTAATGAAGGCGTTAATTTTATAACGTTTAATGGCGATTGGTTAACACTTCCCGATGATACACGTTGGAACTCAGGCACAGCTATGGCTCCTGTTAAAGGTGTGCATGACCCCTGCCCTAGTGGGTATCGAGTTCCAACGAAAGAAGAGTTGGTAAAAGATGTTGACCTAGCTGCTTCTGGTAATACGTCGGATTCATATTTTAATAGTGCACTAAAATTTCCTGCCGCTGGGTTTCGATTAGGAAGCAGTGGTTCTATTATTGTTGGCGCTGGTAATGGACATTATTGGACCAGCTCTATAATCGGTAGTACTAATATTGAAATGTGGATGTATAATGATTTTGGCTCATCTTTTCAGGTTGAGCCTAGATCAAAGGGTGCATCAATCCGTTGTGTTCGGACTCATATAGATTAATTAAAATATTTAAGTATTATATAAACCTGTTTCCTTTTTGGTAGCAGGTTTTTTTGTGTGTATTTGTGGCTAATAGCTGATTTGAATTAGATTTTGTATAGTACCACTACATACACCTATACTTAGGATTGTATTCCTTTTAGGGCATACTGTTGGAATGTAAAGCCTAGTGTTTCGGTATTTAGACCAATTAAATTTTGGGGATATAATAGATTGCAGAGGTTGTTTTTAGGGTTAATTCTATTTGGTGATGCCGCTATGGCTATTAGTTGCTATAGAACAGGAGTTAAAAGATTGTGGGTAATTAAGGGTGTGGGGGTCCTGTCTTGCGGTACTAATTTATTACGAGTGGTTTATAGGTACAGAATAATCTGTAAAGTATGACATTGCGCTCTTTTTAGTATTGGACCGTTTTTAGGTTATCTAAGTGTATTAAGTTTGGCAAACTTGAGATCTCTATGTGAATTGTGATTTTAGGTGCCTTTTATAACCAAGAATGCCCATAAGGTATTTTATACATTTTAAGGCATGAGCTTATAGGGATTGCCTTATAGCCAGCCGGAAATATCGGTATAGTTATTAGGGTGGTATATTATTTTTGGAGGGAACTTATTAATTTTATGCTCCAATAACATGAAATTTAAATGAAAAATATTTTACTTATAGTTTTATTAGTTACAAGCTCTGCCATGTTTTCTCAAGTGGGTATCGGAACCGATCAGCCAGAGGGCGCTTTGGATGTAGTTTCCAGTACCAGTGGATTAATTGTATCTCGGGTGCCTGATGTGACGGCCGTGGTTAGTCCTGTTAATGGCATGGTTGTTTATGACATTAGTACCAGCTGTTTAAAAGCTTATGAGAATGGCACTTGGTCGGGCTGTTTTGTTCCAGGTCGCGTATCGGGTTTTGATTGCGATTCCGTTACACATACGGGGGATTTGGAAGAAAACACCTTGGCTAGTGGTGTAAGTTCTAGCTTGGATTACACAGGCGGTAATGGCCGGCATTATGATGCACAAGTAATTGGCTCCATTGGTGTTACTGGCTTAACTGCTAGTTTAGCAGCGGGTACTTTGGCAAGAGGTACAGGTAGTTTGGAATTTACTATAAGTGGTACCCCTACGGGTTATGGTACGGCCATATTTATAATAAAGTTAGGCGGTCGGGTTTGCACCATAACCAGATTTGTTACCATGCGACCAGGTATTGTTTCGAGTTTAGACTGTGCAGGTGCTACCCATGTTGGAACGCTAGAGGATGACACTGTAGCCATTGGAGTTTTGAGCTCGGTGGGTTATACAGGCGGTAACGGCGGATTATACGCGAGCCAAACAGTAAGCTCAACAGGCGTTACTGGGTTGACGGCTAGTTTAGCTTCGGGTGTATTGAATACAGGAACAGGAAATTTAGAATTTAGTATAAGTGGAACGCCAAGTAGTAGTGGTACCGCTTCGTTTAGCATAGCTATTGGCGGGCAGACATGTGTATTTACTAGAGAGGTTCTAGATATAGTAGGTGTGATTAGCTCCTTAAATTGTTCGGAACGCAGAAACGAGGGCATTTTATACCAGGGTGAAGTAGCTGTAGCTGTTAAAACAACCCTTTCATACATAGGAGGAAATGGCTTGGGCTACGACGGATTGACAATTAATTCTACCGGTGTTACTGGATTAACGGCTAGTTTGCCTTCAGGCTCCTTTACAATGGGTAATGGCGACTTGGTGTTTAGTATTAGCGGTACACCAGGAGGTAGTGGTGGTGTTGCTTCCTTTGCTGTAACTATAGGCGGAAGAAGTTGTGTTTTTAAACGCCTTGTGGCTGGATCTGGTGAGGTAATGATCAGTTCAAACTTGGTTTGGAAGGATAAGAATTTAGGCGCTAGCCAAGTAGCTACCGCTAAAAAAGATGCCGCTTCTTTTGGTGATTTGTATCAATGGGGCCGTAATACGGATGGGCATGAAAAACGCAGTTCTACTTCTATGACGGGCCCTGTAGCCGCTGGCAGTGAAGGCGGTGATTTTATAACGTCGTCTTCAAACGATTGGTTAACGGTTAGGGATGATGTCCGTTGGAATTCTGGTACCATGACGGAACCTGTAAAAGGGGTGCACGACCCTTGCCCTAGCGGGTACCGGGTTCCTACGAAAATAGAGATGTTAACAGATTTCGATACCTTTGCTAGTTATGATTCAGAAGGCGCCTTTAACAGTCCATTAAAACTACCTAGTGCTGGATATCGAAATGCAGATGGATCCTTTAGTACTGCGCATCCAATGGTTCATTTAGGGCGCTATTGGACTACAGATTTTACAGGTGGACGTGCTGTGGTCATGAATTATTCGGATACAAACGGTGTTGTTATGGACGTATCCAGGGCGTTAGGTGCTTCCATCCGTTGTGTACGTGTTGATATGGATTAATTACAGTTTTTACGTTTTATATAAACCTGTTATTCTTTTTGGATGGCAGGTTTTTGTGCTTTTAGGGAGGGGTTATAGCCGTGTAGCTAGCCATTTTTTTTAATATGAGAAATTGGATTTATGAGTTTTAAAAAACCAAAGCCATACAAATAGTGGCTATTTTGGCTGATACAGACCCGAATGTTTTTAGCCATTATGGCTTTAGGTTTACTGATAAACAGATGTTGTATTTAAACGGTGTTCGGTGTTAGTTTTAAAAATTACGGAATAATAGGTACTCCTACTATGTTTATTTTGGATAGGCACGGCCTTAAAGTAAAGAAACTAGCACGGGCTGCTGCACTTTTGGAATGGCGTAGAGGTATTTCTTGTTTTTAATTTTATTTAAGAAAAGCCAAGCGCCATATACTACCCTGATACGCGCTTCTGTTTTTTGGAAGGGTACATTTGTGTTTGGTACCTAAAGGTTTGTATCTGGTTTATGAGTTGTTGTCTGGTGTATG
>JBLWXC010000038.1:0-6069 GCA_048267645.1 Balneola sp. | reverse complement strand
GCACAAGCGAGATGTTTGCGCTAAGATGGGGTTTTGAAGATTCTTCGGCAGTATCCTCTGGATGACGGTTGCCGTTGTTTTTGTGATTAATCAAACATTGCGTTCTTCCTCCGCCAATAATTCTAAACGTCGATGGGGTTTGGGGGGCGTATTGACACTCTGGGTCTTAAGAATAGCTAGGATTGCTGATAAAAACCTATTCCTTACAATGATGCTGAAACAAGTACAGCATGACCGAGGTTTTTTTGATCTTGTAGCCTCAACACTCTACCTAGCCTCTACGAAGAGATTTAAAGAAGCTTGGTGATGGGTTAGGTAATTCAGTGATGGTTTATGGTCTATAGAACATCTCGGTCATCTCGGTATGTTTTAATTCTATCAACAGGCTACGGGGTAACTATAAGAGTGCCTCAGCCATTTTTTAGCGTTGCCCAAGCATTTTTGGACCTGACTTATGCATTTTTTACCGTTGACCATGCGTTTTTGGACGTGACTTATGCATTTTTCACCATTGACCATGCGTTTTTTTGCGTGGCTCATCCATTTTTTACCGTTGACCATGCATTTATTCAGGCCGTTCTTGTATTCCCGATGGACGTTCTTGCATTTTTTCAGGCCATTCTTGCGTTCCCGATGGACGTTCTTGCATTTTTTCAGGCCATTCTTGCGTTCCCGATGGACGTTCTTGCGTTTTTCCAGGCCGTTGTAGCATTGTCCTACCCCCAAATCTTAATTTTGAATTATTAATTCTTAATTCTCAATTACACCCACAAAGTCTTTTCCAAAAAAAAGCTTTGGCTACATTACATAACCAAAGCTTAATATCATTAAGAAAAAATCTAACCCTTAGGGTCTCAATCTTCCCATCATTCTAGGGAATGGGATGGTTTCTCTAACGTGAGATAATCCACATAACCAAGCTACAGTCCGTTCTAGTCCTAGACCAAAGCCTGCATGTGGTACAGATCCGAATTTACGTAAATCTAAATACCAGCCGAATACATCCATCGGTAAATTATGCTTCTCGATATGGTTTTGAAGAAACTCTAAATCGTCTTCACGTTGGCTACCACCAATAATTTCTCCATATCCTTCTGGCGCAAGAACATCTACACCTAATACAAGTCGTTCATCTTCTGGATCACGTTTCATATAAAACGCTTTGATTTCGGCTGGCCATCTATGAACCATTAATGGAACTTCTTGTTGAAGCATTAATACAGTTTCGTCACTTCCACCAAAATCATTTCCCCACTCAAAATTCTGAGCAGAATCCTTCCATTTCGGAATATTTCTAAAATCTTCTTCAATCTGTGCTAATCTTGAACCTATTTCAATTTGTCTTGCTTCAATCTGCTTTTTACGCCATTTTTTGGCTGAACCATGCTCTTTTTTAATCTCTTCTCTTTCTTGTTTAAGAGCTTCCTCTTCTTGCTTTCTATCCTCAATCATTTGGTCAAGCATATCAGCCGTTTCCTGGCTTTTTAGTTGTTCAACCGCTTCAGAATAAGTAATTCTATTAAATGGATTTTTAGCAACAGCCTCTAATTTAGAAATATCGCGTTCTAAAATTTCGAGCTCATTTCTTCGATTATCTAACACTCTCTTTACGATAAACTGAATCATAGCTTCCGCTAAATCCATATTCATATCTAAATCGTAAAAAGCCATTTCTGGTTCTATCATCCAAAACTCAGTTAAATGGCGACGAGTTTTAGATTTCTCGGCTCTAAAGGTTGGGCCGAAAGTGTAAATCAATCCATGAGCCATTGCCATTGCTTCACCGTAAAGCTGTCCAGTTTGGGCTAGATATGCTTTTTCCTCAAAATAATCGGTTTCAAAAAGAGTTGTACTTCCCTCTGCAGCATTACTGGTAAAAATTGGGGAATCCATCTGCACAAAGTTCCGTTCTTGGAAGAAAGTGTGAATGGCGAATATAATTTCGTTTCGAACACGCATTGCCGCCCATTGTTTTTGGCTACGTAACCATAAATGACGGTTATTCATCAAAAATTCAACGCCATGTTCTTTAGGTGTGATTGGGTAATCTTCCGCAATTTGAACAACGTTTAAATCAGTTACATGAATTTCATGACCACCTACACTTCGTTCGTCCGCTTTTACTGTACCTGTTACTTCCAACGAACTTTCTTGCTTAAGCGAATTTGCAGCTTCCCAAACAACTTCTGAAACATCATCTTGAGCTACAATACATTGAGCGAGTCCAGTACCGTCTCTAAGTTCTATAAATGCTAGCGCTTTACTTGTTCTAATATTATATACCCAACCTTTCAAGGTTACGGTTTTGTCTACATGGTTTGCAAGCTGATTGATGTATGTCATGCTAATCTAAATATGTTATCAAATTTGAACTCGTTCGAATGCCTTCACTTAATGGAAGTATGCGCGTAAAGTTAAACATACTTCCAATTAATCTTGAGAAATTTCTTCATAATTGGAAAATAAATTTCTCTATCTATTTGAAAACTTTGCGTCCCTTTACCCTCTTCAATAGCCATTAAAACAAAACATTAGTGCAAAAAAGGATTTGTCCTAGTTGAAAGGAGTCTTATATTTGCACGCTATTTATATGAAGTCTAAATAAGAATAGTGAATTTTATCCGACTTTTATCTCAACTCACTCACTAAGCATCATCTAATACGTTCGTTATTACTCATGAAATCTAAAATGAAACGCTTCTTCCGTAACATCCATTTATACTTAAGTTTGGTAGCTGGATTAATCATAATGATAACCTGTTTTACTGGAGCTGTTCTTGTTTTTGAAGATGAATTGGAAATGTGGACTAATCCCAGCCAATACTGGGTAGAGAACCAAGGAAAGCCCCTTCCTATCGACACCTTGGTTTCATCACTTCAGAGTGAGTACCCAAAGGCTTCCATTACATCTCTCAGGGTCTATAGCGACCCAGAACGCTCGGTGGAGTTAAGTGGCAAGGGTTTACCTGGTAAAGCATACATCAATCCTTACACGGGTAAAGTTTTAAGCTTTTATAATTACAGAGACACTATTTTCTACACCAACTTTGCATTACACCGCTGGATGCTTGGTGGAGATATCGGGAAGCTGATTGTTGGAATTGCCACCGTGATTTTCCTTTTCATTCTTATAACTGGAATTGTGCTTTGGTGGCCTAGAAATAAGCAGATTTTAAAGAATCGTTTGAAGATTAAAACTGATGGAAATTGGAAACGACTCAATCACGATTTACATATCGTAGTCGGGTTTTACACAGCTATTCTACTTTTCATCTTTGCTTTTACAGGATTGGCTTGGTCTTTTTCTTGGGTGAACGATGGTATTTACTGGGTTACCAATTCCAGCAAAGAGCGAACAAAAGCTCCTGAATCCAATTATTATGCGCTTGCAGAATCCATTGGATTTGATGCTGCTTTGGGAAGTGCTAAACATGAACTTAAAGATATAACCTATCCCTTTCTTTCCATTTCCATGCCTTCCGATTCAATTGGGGCCATTCGAGCGCAATATCTACCCGATGATGCGGCCCACGTCAGAGATTATGGATATATCTATTTGGATCAGTACACCGCAGAGCCTGTGGGAAAAACAAGCTTCTCAGATTATAATTTAGGTCGCAAAGTTCGCACGTTATTCTACCCTGTCCATGTCGGTTCTATACTAGGACTTCCAGGCCGAGTGATAGCATTCATCGTTTGTTTGCTTGGTACAACTTTCCCAATTACAGGTATTATCATGTGGATAAATCGCCTTCGGAAAAAGAAAAAGAGTAAGCTCGTTTAGGCTTACTCTTCTGGAGTTAGAACGGCTTCCATAAAGAACTTCTGGTCGAAGAAGTCTTTAGAGAAAGCTAGAATATCTTCGGCAGTAACGGCGTCGATGTTGTCTACTAATTCATCAAGGGTTACAAAGCGATCGAAGTATAATTCGCTTTTTGCGAGGCGCATCATACGGTTGCTAGTATTTTCTTGAGAAAGTAACAGCTTACCTTTTAATTGAGCTTTTGCTTCATCTAGTTCTTTAGTTGGCACAAGTTCTTCTGTCATTTTGGTAAGTTCAGCAACAACCAATTCATGCACATGCTCTACATATTCCTTGTCAGTACCTACGTAAACACCCCACATTCCTGAATCGGAATATGATTGGTTGAAAGACTGAATAGAATAGCAGTAACCGTATTTCTCTCTCACATTTTGATGAAGACGAGAACTCATTCCACCACTAAGAATAGAGTTAGCCAATAACAGTAAATATTTGTTTTCGTGATCAGATTTAAGACCTCTTCTACCTAGAATATAATGAGTTTGCTCAATCGGTTTAGTGAGAACAAGTTTCTCTGGAACAAGTTCCTTAAGAGGTTGCTCTGGATTTGTTACATCAGAAGCTTCAAGTTGACCAAGAACATTTGAAATCATTTCCACCACTTTATCGTGATCAACATTTCCAGCGGCTGCTATCAATATATTTCCAGAGCGGTAGCGTTCTTTCATATACGCATAAAGATCATCGCGCGTGAAAGAAGAAACAGATTCTTCGTTACCTAAAATTGGTCGGCCTAACTCATGACCTTCAAAAATCTTTGCGTTAAACTCTTCGAATAGGAAATCATCGGGAGAATCGCGGTACATTTTCATTTCTTCGATAACCACTTTCTTTTCCTTCTCCACTTCTTCTTCTGGGAAAGATGGGTGAAGCACCATATCAGAAAGCACATCTAGAGCTCTATCAATTTGAGTGTCGACACAACGAGCGTAGTAGCAAGTATATTCAGAAGATGTAAACGCATTAAGAAATCCACCAACAGATTCCATACTTAAAGCGATTTCGTAAGCACTTCTAGTATCGGTTCCTTTAAAAAGCATGTGCTCCAAAAAGTGCGTGATTCCTGCTTGTTTTACCGTTTCATTTCGTGATCCAGTTTTAACCCAAATACCAACTGAAATACTCTTAACACTAGATATATTTTCAGTTACGATACGTAAGCCATTAGAGAGTGTCGTTTTACGTACGTTTTCAATTTCTTTCAGGTTTTCCATGCAAATAATTAGGGTGTAGGTTCTCTTAAATTAAAGTCGCCAAATATACGAAGCTTAGCGGGGAGATTCTGTATTGCTTTTAGAAATATCTGAGGAGGATGAAGAATTATGAATTTTGGATTATGGATTTTGAATGAGGCAAAGCTCAAAACTCATTTCTCACAGCAGATAATAGGCTCTTTTAAGTCTTTAGCGAAGCGGTGACTTAAAAGAATACATAAACAAGAAGTCTCCGACTTCTTTCGGTACTAGTTTGTCAACCTACTGATTAGAGGCTTTGAGTTATTTCTTGCTAAAAACTAATCCCGAAGATCCTTCGGCAGTATCCTCTGGATGACGCTTTTTCTACTATCTAGCCCTGAATGAAGAAATGTATCCAAACTAAAATCGACGTTTAGAATTATTGGTTTTTTTGTCTGTACAAAAGTACAAGCATCAACGAGATGAATGTATTAGTGGCGTGGAAAATATGTGAAATACGGTCACCTATCGCCTACAAACAAAACTATTGCTTTTTAATGGCTGTGAAGATCCTTCGGAAGTATCCTCTGGATGGCGAGGGTTCATTTAATTATCTCAAGACACAATTGAATCCCTAACTCACAGGAAGCAGGAGCTTCCAGTAGGCATTACGCAGCAGAGCTACGTAACGAGAATTAAAAATTCAAAATTATAAATGAGGCTTTAGCGTATTTTCCACTCTGAGCCTCCATTTTTAATTCTTCATTATACATTCTGAATTTTTTCAAGAGATGCCCCTTCCTACCCCTCGATATTCTCTTCTTTGTTCAGTTTTTTGGCTCGCAGTTTCTTGATAGCGTACGCTCCACCAGCAGCAGCTAATAAGGTTAGGCCTCCATCAATCGGTGCTTGGTCTGGTTCGCTTGGTAGCATTGGTTGTGCCATTGCAAATTCCGTAGCAAAAAGAAGAATTGCTGTAAGAGTAAAAAGGATACGTGTTTTCATAGTGCTGAATTGAGAGTTAAAAATTCAAAAATAAAAATGAGGCTTTAGCGACTTGCTCACTCTGGG
>JBLWXC010000037.1:0-6184 GCA_048267645.1 Balneola sp. | reverse complement strand
TTGTTACTAAAGAATCTTTAGAAAATGCTTTCAGATTAGTGACTGTTTTAGGAGGATCAACAAATGCTGTTTTACACTTTTTGGCCATTGCAAAGGCTGCAAAAGTTGAATTTACTTTGAATGATTTTAAAAGAATAAGTGACACCACGCCATTATTAGCAGATTTAAAACCTAGTGGAAAATATGCTATGGAAGATTTACACAGTGTTGGTGGTATTCCTGGAGTTTTAAAGTACATGTTAGATAATAACATGCTTCACAAAGATTGCCTAACCGTTACAGGAAAAACAATCGCAGAAAACTTAAAAAACGTACCAAACCTTATTGAAGGACAAGACATCATAAAAACTTTAGATAAGCCAATCAAAGATTCAGGGCACATTCGTATTCTTTTCGGAAATCTAGCTACAGAAGGTGCTGTTGCAAAAATAACAGGTAAAGAAGGCTTGTTTTTTAAAGGTGTTGCTAATGTTTTTAATAGCGAAAAAGAGGTTAACGAAGGAATAAAATCTGGAAAGGTTAAAAAAGGAGATGTGGTTATTATTCGTTACGAAGGTCCTAAAGGAGCACCTGGAATGCCAGAAATGCTCAAGCCAACATCGTCGATAATGGGAGCTGGTTTAGGAAAAGATGTCGCATTAATAACTGATGGAAGATTTTCAGGTGGCTCTCATGGTTTTGTTGTTGGTCACGTTTCACCAGAAGCTCAAGTAGGTGGAAATATTGCTTTAGTAGAAAATGGAGACATCATTGCTATTGATGCTGTAAACAATTCAATAAACATTGAAATTTCTGAAGAAGAATTAACAAAACGAAGAGAAAAGTGGGTAGCACCAAAATTAAAGTTTGATAGAGGTGTGCTTTACAAATATGCAAGAACAGTATCATCTGCTGCGCAAGGTTGCGTAACAGATGAGTTTTAAATACGTAGACTATGGAGAATACTCAAACAATCACAAAAGACGAAAAACAAGTGGTAACATTAACACGCATTTCTGGAAGTGAAGCTGTGGTGCGTTGTTTATTAGCGGAAGGCGTCGAAACGGTCTACGGTTATCCAGGTGGTGCAATTATGCCAATTTATGATGAATTATATAAGTATCAAGATAAACTACATCATGTACTAACACGTCATGAGCAAGGGGCAACACATGCGGCTCAAGGTTTTGCGCGCATTTCGGGAAAAGTTGGTGTGGCAATGGCTACGTCTGGTCCTGGCGCAACCAATTTAATTACTGGTATTGCCGATGCGCAAATAGATTCTACACCTATGGTTTGTATTACAGGTCAAGTCGCATCACATTTATTAGGTAGTGATGCGTTTCAGGAAACCGATATTATTGGCATTTCTACACCTGTAACCAAGTGGAATCATCAAATCACAAAAGCATCTGAAATTCCAGAAGTATTAGCAAAAGCATTTTACATTGCTAAAAGTGGAAGACCTGGACCTGTGTTAATAGATATTACTAAAGATGCACAATTTGAAGAATTCGATTTTGAATATAAACCTTGCGAAGCAATTCGTAGTTATAAACCTGTTCCAGAAACGCAACCAGAGCAAGTAAAAGCAGCTGCGGACTTAATCAATAGTGCGAAAAAACCAATGATCGTTTGGGGACAAGGCGTTATTTTGGGTGAAGCTGAAGAAGAATTAAAAGCTGTCATTGAAAAAGCAGGAATCCCTTCGGCTTGGACCATTTTAGGTGCTTCTGCAATTCCAACATCACATCCTTTAAACATTGGTATGGTTGGTATGCATGGTAATTATGCGCCTAATAAATTAACCAACGAGTGCGATGTGCTTATCGCAATTGGTATGCGTTTCGATGATCGAGTTACAGGAAATTTAGCAACCTATGCAAAACAAGCTAAAGTCATTCATTTTGAAATTGATCCTGCTGAAGTTGATAAAAACGTAAAGACAGACATTGCTGTTTTAGGTGATGCTAAAACAAGTTTAGCGGCTTTATTGCCACTTTTAGAAGCAAAATCACATGATAATTGGCACAATGAGTTTAAAAAGCTATATGATGTAGAATTTGAAAAAGTCATAAAAAACGATTTACATCCAACCAAAGAAGGCTTAACAATGGGTGAAGTTTTAAAACAAATCAATACCGAAACTAAAGGAGAAGCCGCTATTGTTAGTGATGTTGGTCAACATCAAATGATTGCTTGTCGTTATGCCGATTTTAAAGTTTCTAAAAGCAACATTACATCTGGTGGTTTGGGCACAATGGGATTTGCGTTACCAGCTGCAATTGGAGCAAAAATGGCTGCGCCAAATCGTGAAGTTGTGGCTATAATTGGAGATGGTGGTTATCAAATGACCATTCAAGAATTAGGCACTA
The DNA here is from genome assembly GCA_048267645.1 of Balneola sp. GTDB lineage: Bacteria > Bacteroidota > Rhodothermia > Balneolales > Balneolaceae > Balneola. The sequence goes on along the minus strand of JBLWXC010000037.1, from coordinate 3,830 downwards.
TTTTTCAAACGCGTGTTCCTGTGAAAATAGTTGTTTTAAATAACGATTTCTTGGGAATGGTTCGTCAATGGCAACAACTGTTTTTTGATAGACGTTATGCATCAACTGAATTGGTTAATCCAGATTTTGTTCAGATTGCAAAAGGGTATCATATAGATGCTAAACGTGTCACAAAACGTGAAGAATTAGCTGATGCTGTTAAAGAAATGATCGCAAGCGATTCGGCTTACTTCCTAGAAGTTTGTGTAGAAAAAGAAGATAATGTATTTCCAATGATACCAACTGGAGCTTCGGTTTCAGATGTAAGATTAAGTTAATTATGAGTCAAGAAAACCAAACATATACTGTATCTATTTACACCGAAAATAATATTGGATTGTTAAATCGAATTTCGGCAATTTTTCAACGTCGTCATATCAATATTGAAAGTATTGTGTCTTCTGTTTCCGAAATAAAAGGCGTGTCGCGTTGGACAATCGTTGTAAAAGTTACCGAAGAACAAATCAAGAAAATCATCGGTCAAATAGAAAAGCAAGTTGAAGTTATTAAAGCGTTTTATCATACAGATGATGAAACCATTCATCAAGAATCTTGCTTGTTCAAAATAAAATCAGATTTGTTATTTGACGAACGTCAAATTCAAAATATCATTAAAGACAGTAACGCTAATATTGTTACTGTAAACAAGAAATTCTTTGTCCTTGAAAAATCAGGAAGACGACAAGAATTAGACGAATTACATCAAAAATTAAAGCCCTTTGGCATCATGCAATTTGTACGATCAGGACGTATTGCTGTGACCAAAGACGAAATGAAAATATCAGAAATGCTACTAGCATTCAAAAACTAAAACACACACCATGTCAAATTATTTTAACACATTATCATTAAGAGAACAGTTAGCACAATTAGGAAAATGTAGATTTATGGAAGCGTCAGAATTTGAAGATGGCGTTGAAGTTTTACTAGGAAAGAAAATCGTAATCGTTGGTTGCGGTGCACAAGGTTTAAACCAAGGCTTAAACATGAGAGATTCTGGATTAGATATTTCTTATGCTTTAAGACCACAAGCCATTGCCGAAAAGCGCCAATCGTATGTACAAGCAACCGATAATGGTTTCAACGTTGGAACTTACGAAGAGTTAATCCCAACAGCCGATTTAGTGCTTAACCTTACACCAGATAAACAACATACTAATGTGGTTAACGCTGTCATGCCTTTAATGAAAAAAGGAGCGACCTTAAGCTACTCGCACGGATTTAATATTGTTGAAGAAGGTACGCAAGTTCGTGAAGATTTAACTGTAATTATGGTAGCGCCAAAATGCCCTGGAACCGAAGTTCGTGAGGAGTACAAACGTGGGTTTGGTGTGCCAACGCTTATCGCAGTACATCCAGAAAATGATCCGCAAGGAAAAGGATTGGCACAAGCAAAAGCCTATGCAGTGGCTACTGGTGGCGATCGTGCAGGTGTTTTAGAGTCTTCTTTTGTTGCTGAAGTAAAATCTGATCTTATGGGTGAGCAAACCATCTTGTGTGGTGTGTTACAAACAGGTTCAATTTTGTGTTTCGATAAAATGGTTGAAGAAGGTATCGAACCAGAATATGCGGCAAAATTGATTCAATATGGTTGGGAAACTATTACCGAAGCCTTAAAGCATGGTGGTATTACCAACATGATGGATAGATTGTCCAATCCTGCAAAAATTGAAGCCTTTAAACTTTCGGAAGAATTGAAAGTGATAATGGCGCCATTGTTCCAAAAGCATATGGACGATATCATTTCTGGTCATTTTTCTAAAACCATGATGGAAGATTGGGCAAATGATGATATTAACCTTTTAACGTGGCGTGAAGCTACAGGTGAAACGGCTTTTGAGAAAACACCTTTAACGTCTGAAACTATTTCAGAACAAGACTATTTTGACCACGGAACATTATTGGTTGCGTTTGTAAAAGCAGGTGTTGAGTTAGCTTACGAAACAATGGTTAGCGCTGGGATTATTGAAGATTCTGCGTATTACGAGTCGCTTCATGAGTTACCATTAATCGCAAATACCATTGCTCGTAAAAAGTTATACGAAATGAATCGTGTGATTTCAGATACTGCCGAATATGGTTGCTATTTATTCGATCATGCAGCAAAACCATTATTGGTAGATTTCATGAAAACCGTTTCAACTGATGTTGTCGGAAAACCATTTGCAACTAAAAATGATGTTGATAATATTGAATTGATAAAAGTAAATGAAGCTATAAGAAGTCACTCTATCGAAACTGTAGGTAAACGTTTGCGTACAGCAATGACAGCTATGAAAGTGATAAAAACCGAAGATGTAAAAGCCGAAGCTGTTTTATCTTAATACAACAAATGAAAGATACACAAACCACATATTTTCCAACATTAGAAGCGGTAATTGCTGCTGCCGATAAATTGAAATCGGTAGTAAATCAAACACCATTAACCTCAAATTTATACTATTCAAAACTGTACGATAGCAACATCTTGTTTAAACGCGAGGATTTGCAAATGGTGCGCTCGTATAAAATTCGAGGTGCTTACAATAAAATGGCTTCATTGTCTCAAAATGAAGTGAAAAATGGTGTGGTTTGTGCCAGTGCAGGAAATCATGCACAAGGTGTGGCTTTATCTTGCAAATTGCTTAAAATTCACGGTACAATTTATATGCCTTCGCCAACACCAAACCAAAAAATAGAACAGGTAAAAATGTTTGGCGAAGATTATATTAATGTCGTTTTAGAAGGTGATACGTTTGATGATTCTTACCATGCTGCTATGCGCGAGCAACAAGAAACAGGCAAGGCTTTTATTCATCCATTTAATGATGAAAAAGTTATTGAAGGACAAGCAACCGTAGGTTGGGAATTGTTTAATCAAGCACCAAAACCTATAGATTATGTTTTTGTGCCTGTTGGTGGCGGCGGATTAGCCTCTGGTTTGTCAACTATTTTTAAGCAATTGTCCCCAAATACAAAAATTATTGGTGTTGAACCAACTGGCGCACCATCAATGTCAACATCAATTAAAAATGATGAGAATACAGAACTCGAACACATTGAAAACTTTGTAGATGGTGCTGCTGTAAAAAAGGTAGGTGATAAAACTTTTGACATTTGTAAGCAGAATTTGGACGATATGATTACCATTCCTGAAGGGAAAATTTGTCAGACTATTTTAGAGCTTTACAATAAAGAGGCTATTGTAGTTGAGCCTGCTGGTGCGTTGAGTATTGCTGCTTTAGATGTGTTTGCTGAAGACATCAAAGGAAAAAATGTTGTTTGTGTAATAAGTGGTAGCAATAATGATATAACACGCACTGCCGAAATAAAAGAGCGTGCATTGTTGTATTCAAATTTGAAGCACTATTTCATTGTGAAATTCCCACAACGTGCTGGAGCTCTAAAAGAATTTGTGGTAGATATTTTAGGTCCAAACGATGATATTGCGCATTTTGAGTATACAAAAAAATCCAATCGCGATACTGGTTCGGCAGTTGTTGGTATTGAGCTAAAATCTCAAGAAGATTTAGATCCACTAATCACCAAAATGAAAAACAGAAATTTTTATGGTGACTATCTCAATAATAAACCTGATTTATTTCAGTTTTTAGTCTAATTTTTTAAATTTTAAGCAGTTATAAGTGCTTATTTTGATAAAATCATAAAATTTGATTAAAATCAACAATTTTTAAACCGTCGTATTTAATTTATTTATAGTTTAGCACTATGAATTTAACAAAAAATAGAAATAGGGAAATCCAACCCACACGCTCAACACTTCGTGAGCGACGTCGCTAATGCTCAAAATC
>JBLWXC010000036.1:0-6636 GCA_048267645.1 Balneola sp. | reverse complement strand
GCGGTTGATAGAAAAATAATGTGTAATAGTTTTTTCATTTATAAATAGATTAGGTTTTCTGGAGAAATAAGGTGTAAAGTTAGGTTGGTTACTATTTTATGACAATACGTAGGTCTACGTATAGTATTTTATGAAAAAAGGCCAAAACGTTTTACGGTTTTGGCCTTTTAAGGTAATTGATTAATAGCCTCTTTGATATTTTTAAATTACGATCATATGGTATTGATGTGAACCATAGTTCTTATAAGAGTTGTTTTACATTTTTGTAATTCTTCTTGTTGTTGTTGTTTCATTGTCTGAATAAAGTTTGAAAATGTATGTTCCTGAAGACAGGTCTTGAATGTTGATAACATTTTCAATTTGATTTAGACTCATTACTTGTCTGCCCAACGTATCATAAACTTCAACCTTATCAATCGTTATGTTATTAGGTATTTTAAGGTTTAGTATGCCGCTATTATTCGGGTTAGGGTAGAGTTTGATGTTTTGTAATGCATTAGCATCGTTTACACTTAATGTTGATACAACTGTTACTTGCGCTATACATGAGCTTGTATTGTTGTTACTATCTTGAGCCGTAAATGTTACATCAAACGTGCCTTCTTCAGTAAATGTGTCTTGAGATAGGCTTACGATTAAATCTGTAGTGCTCGTACAGTTATCTGTGCTACCGTTGTTAACATCATCAGGTGATATTGTTACAAAGCCTATCGTTTCATCTAATGATACTGTTATGTTTTGACATACTGTAGTAGGTGCTATAGCGTCTGTAATGACCACTCTTTGTATTTGTGTAGACTGATTACCTGTAGTGTCTTGATATATCCAAGTGACTAAATACTCTCCTGGCTGGTTGTAGGTTGTAGCATCTGTTGTTGAGGCTGTAACGGCACCACTACAATCATCAGTAGCTGTTGGCGCTGTTAAGGTTACACTACATTCAGCCTCTACTAGCGGTAATGTTTTAGTGTCTGGTATAGGCGCAGAATTTGCGTTATAAACCGTAATAACATAGCTTTTTTCTTCAACATCACCATGGTTGTCTGCAATGTTTAAAATCACTTGGTGTTTACCTATTTGGTCTTGCGTAGGTGTCCAGTTTATGACATCACCGGTAAGTGTCATACCTGCTGGATGTGTAGGCATGGTTAGTGTTAAGTCGTCTTCAGAATCAGGGTCAGAATAGCTCACCGTAAATGTATAAGGGTTACAAGGATCTGTAACATCTGCTAGACTTTGAGTTTCTAGTTTAGGGATGTTATTAACATCAGGACTGATGAATTCAAAGTCAATGATGTTTGATAAGTTAGATTCAGTAAAAGACCCATCAACTTCTTCTCTCATAGCCGTTACACCAAATTTGTAAGTACGGCCAGGAGCTATTTCAGTAAAGTCGAAAGCAGTTGCGCTACCAACACCTTGGCTTTTGCTAAAGCGAGAAACTTCTTCTTCATCTATATACATGACGTAGTGATCAGCATCTCTTACTGGGTTCCAAGCAAGTTTAAAGACATTGTCAACTAACTCACCAATTAGCGTTGGTGTGTTTACAGGAGACTCATTTACAACAGTAAATGTCGTTGTTGCATAAACGTATTCAGCAGGATTGGATTCGTCTTCAATTTTAGCATACACATGGTATGTACCACTTATTAAATCTGATGCATTGAACGTGTATTGATTTGTGTTATCGTTTTCAGATATATCTCCAACTATTTGTTTACCATTGGCACCTTTACCATCAATATCATAATATAGAGACACTAAAGCATCACTATCAACGTCTTGGTCGCTCCAAGTAATTGTAAGGTCTTTTGTGGTATTGTTGTAATTTACATTTGTTATTTCGATTTCAGGCGCATAACCCGCACCGAAAATATCAAATTGATATGTGTCAGTTCCTTCAATGTTAATTTCGTAGTCGCCTACTTGGGTATCTTTTAAGATATAGAAAACTCTGGTGTTTTCATTACTTTCAGTATATAAAGCACTGTTTGTTTCAGCATTTGTAGGCGTTAAAACAGTACCGTCAGGAAGGCTTAAAGTCGCGTTAGGGTAGTTGTTTTCTCCTTCTATACGCACAATGATGTTATCATAACTTTGAGGCAGGTTGAAAGGTATGGCTGTATTGGCATTTCTGGCTTGAAAAACCAAGCTACTACCTTCTAGACGATTAGCCGCTTTTGCATTGAGGTCATTTTCAAAATAATGCCCTTCAGGTAATTGGCCACGTTCTCCGAATGAAAGCGGGCCAAGTCTACCGCCAACGCTCACATTACCACCGTATTCAACATCAACATCAACAGTTAAAACGTCAGCAATGGTTGTGCTTGCTTTGAACTTGTCGTTGTTTATTTTAGCTTGAAGATTAGCAACTGTGAAAGGTAAGAAGTTATTAACAGCTTCGCATACCGTGCAGTTACTAGCAGGTATTTCAGGAATGGTAAGAGACATATCAGCCGACGCTTCAGCAAAGAGTCCGTTAGATCTGTTTTCTACAAGCAGAGAAACATCACCTCTAAATATTTGAAAAAGATTTACATAAGCACTCGCATTTAGGCCTAAACTATTTACTAAAATGCTTCCGCCACCAACTTCTTGATTAAGAACAAGAATGGTACCGCTAGCTTCAAGCGATGTACCAAATGTGTATGCCAGTTGCATGTTGTCTAGCTTTAAAATATCTATTGGCGCAATAGGTTTTAAATCTACACCCAAACCTATAGAAAGCGGTGGCACTTGAATACCGTTTATAAAACCATTACCACCAGACAATTCCCACCCAGTATTTGCTAATGGTATTCCAGGGCTGATTTCTACTTCTAAAGAAACAGCATCTAAACCGCCATTTATTATTTGTACACCACCAGCAATAGATGTTGTTTTACCTAATAAAGATAATTTTATAGCCGCAGAACCACCAAAAGAGTTTTCGAAAGTGTCAAAGTTTACTGATGCGTTACGAAGCTCGAACGTATTGAAAACTTTTACAGAAGGGTTCCCGTTTATGCTAGAAGACCCTGCAATGTTTACACCCGATTCTACGACACGTAATCTATCAATAGTGACATTTACTTCTGGGCCAAAAACTTCAGTAGGTAAACTTACCGAGCCGCCAATTTCAATACCAGGGTCAGTACCAGATATGATTTCAAACTTTGAGAACTCTATAGGAATACCAACAAGGGTGAAAAAAGTAGAAACTCCTGTTGTAGCAGCATCTAAAGCGGTGTTTATATATGGGTTGCCATCTGTGTCTTGTTCTATTTTAAGAGCAATATCTCCTTCCATAAGGTCTACTTGAGGACCACCAAGACTACCGAATTGCGTAATGTCTGTAGTGTATACTTTACACTGACAACTTACATTGTTGTTTGCCAAGTTTACTGTCACGTCATCACCAAACTCCATTTTACCAGCATGAACATTACCACTTAAAATATATTTTCCATCTCCTAGATTGGTGGTTCTGTCTGCCTCAAACATTAAACCATTGACAATGATTTCAGCAGGTTCAATACTTTCTCCCGTAGTATCAACAATAGCGTATGGCTCTTGAAGGTTTGTGTCAAAACCAATATAGCCATTTACGGTACCAAGAACATCAGGGCTGAATATAACTTCAAAGTCCATAGTTTCTCCAACGCCTAGTGTTATGTTTGTTAATACTCCTTGATCTCTAAACATAAACACGCCATCACCGTAGGTGTTGTTTATAACTAAATCTGCAGTTCCTGTATTTTGTATTGTAAAAGATTGAGGGTTAGAGCGGCCAATACTTGTTTCAGGAAAGGTAATAGGTTCTGCATCTAAAACAGTTAGAGCAGGAAGTAAAGCGCCGCCAAAAGCTTTGATTTTAACAGAATAATCAAAGCCACCCACATTTTCGTTATTTAAAATAGGACCTGTTCTTAAAGCAATCTCTCCGTAAGCTGATGCTAACGATGGCGAATAAGCAATAATGATATCGCTACTTTCTCCAGGTTCTATAGTAAAAGGGAAATTATTATACGTACCCCATTCAGAAGGTAATTCTGTGAAGTTAGGAATAGAAAACGTACCACCAGTTTGATACAGTGCTGTATTTTCGCTGTAAATGACCATGGTAGCTGATCCGGAATTGGTTATTGTGTATGGTGTATATGATGTACCACCAATTTCAACATCGGTCATTTCTTTAACGCCTTCGCCTTCAAAGTAAGCTAGGTCTAATACCGTGTAAGACCATAATAATGGATCTCCTGTTATGGCACCAGGGTCAGTATTTGTAGTAAGTTGTAATTCTACATTTTTATAACCCGTTGATAAAGGTGTTGCTTGAATTTGAACATTACGACTTTGGCCTTCGGCTACATAAAAAGGTAAAGTCATATCGATGCTATAATCAGGTTCATCATCAGCGTCAATTCCAACTTCAACAAGTTCAAAATCGGATATTTCTAAAGTACCAACACCATTGTTTGTAATGGTAAAGTTTTTGGTAACAGTTTCTCCAATTCTAATATTTTCAGGGAAGTCACCATTTTTAGTAATATTAGCATAAGGAGCAATAGCAGTACCACTTAAGAATACACGAAAATCACCATCGTTTGTATCAAGGTTTAATCTAGCCGTATATCCGCCTACGTATGTAGGATTGAATGTCACAGGTATAATTGATGATTCCCCAGGAGGTATTGTGATAGGTAAGCTTAATGTTTCAGAAATCTCAAACTGAATAGGGCCAAAGTTACCAAGGTTGTTTGCTATATTGGCATCATTGATAATTAAATCGCCACTACCGTTGTTGTGTATAGAAAGTAGTTCGGTACGTCCTTCTGTAGATATTTTTGTGTTTAAAAAGAATATAGATGTTCTGCTTAATTCAATTTCAGGAGCAACGCCAGTTCCCATTAGATTAATACCTATAGAGGCATTATCATCGTTGCTTTCAACCACTAACGGAGCAAAAACATTACCACCTTGTTGCGGATTACAAGTTACTTGAAAAGTTACGCTATCACCAGCAGGAATAGTTAATGGCGTGACAATACCGCTAGCTGTAAAGTCAGCACTAGGTAAAATGATGTTTTGAATTTCAACAGCATCTGTACCAAACTCGTTTGATAATGTTACTGTTTGTGGCGATGTTGTAGTACCAATTTGCGTTTCAGGAAATTCTAATTCAGCCGGACTCACCCTTAAAGAAGAATTGGTAGCATTTGCTAAAAGGCTAATGCTATGCGGACTGCTATCTACATTACTTGTGAAATTTATTTCAGCTGTTTTACCGCCAACAGTAGTGCCTGAAAACTCTATATTATAAGTTACAGAGCCACCAGCAGGAATTGTTTGAGCACTATTATCCGTTATAGAAAATAGCTCGCTATGCGTTCCTGAAACTTCTAATGCAGACACTTCTGTTTCTAAAGTTCCAGAGTTTTGTATTTCTAATGTGTAAGTAGCTATTTCGCCAACTCTGGTGTTGTTTAAGTTTATTTCTGAAGGGAATGCAATTTCTGATTGCACACCAACGCCTTCTAAAATGACTGGAATGGCTGGGTTGGTATGGTTTTGTACTGTGTAATACATATACGCTCTTCTAAAGCTAGTATTGCCTGGTGTAAAAGATAAATCAACAATTAAGGATTCACCTTGAGCTAAAACCACAGGAAATGTAATTGGGGTTGTAATAGCAAAATCAGCAGTAGAATCAGCGCCAACAGGATAATCGTCAAAATATATGCTGTCTATGAAAAGTTCACCTTCACCATTATTTGTTATTGTGTTTGTACCTGAAACCGTTTGGCCAACTTCTACATTGCCAAAATCTGTGTTAGAGTATGACGGGTTACTGGCAAAAACATTTCCGTTTAAATTGATGTCAGTTTGATAGTTAAAAAAGTCATTACTAGTAACAGTGAGTGTTGTAGACCTATCAAAAGCATTACCAAAGGCCATAGGTGTTGGAGAAAATGTTATAGGAACATTATACGTGTTTCCAGGCGTAATGATTAGTGGTGTAGTAGGTGGCGTGAATGAGAATGATGTCTCTGATGAGGTATCTAAATTGAAATTAGAGATTTCTAAATCTTCATTACCTATGTTTTCTAGTATTAAATCTTGTGTTGTGCTTGTGTTTACGTGAATGGTACCGAAGTTGGGATTTGTAACTCTTAATTCAGGATATACAGCCGGTACGGCATAAGCTGTAATAGGTAATTGATAAATTTCAGTACCACTAGTTTCTTCAACTTCAATGTTTAAGGTAGCAGTGTAAGTAACGCCTTCAGTAGTAGCGTTAATTCCTACACCTAAATTTCCTTGACCACCGTTAGAATCATAATAATAGTTTCCAGTAAAAAAAACGCCTGCAGCATCATCAGTTATATAAATGTCTGCTATGTAGGATGCATTGGGTTCGATTTCAGGATCAGAATCAGAAACCATTACAAATGCTTCCCAATGTTGTCCTACTTCTACATTACCCATATCAATTGGGTTAGGAGAAAATGTCAGTGCTTGAGCATTTAAATTAGTAATACTAATTAAACATAGTATTGCTAAAAAACAGATAGATTTAAGTGATGTAAAGGTTTTCATAAGCATAAAGTTGTTATTAGTTAGTAAGCTTAATGAGGCTGATATTAATGGTTT
>JBLWXC010000035.1:0-6676 GCA_048267645.1 Balneola sp. | reverse complement strand
GCTAATAAAATATCAAGATAGCCATCGTTGTTAAAGTCAGCCCAAGTAGCTTTACTTTTTGTAACAACAGGAAGTATTGCAGCTGTTTCTTCACTAAATGTTCCGTTGCCATTATTTTTATAAACTTTGGTTATTTCACCACCGCTAGAAGATAAGGTTGTGTCTCCAGTTAATAAGATATCTAAATCACCATCATTATCATAGTCTCCCCAAGTTATAGATGCATCTATAACTCCTGGTAAGCCATGCGTAGTTAATTCGGTAAAAGTATCATTACCATTATTTGTATAAATACTTGTTGTAGGGTTGAAGTTTGAAGACCTTCTTCCAGCTATTATAATATCAAGATCACCATCGTTGTCATAATCTCCCCAGCTAGCATTAGGCAATTGAATACCAGTAAAGTTTCCAGGAGAAAGCGGATTATTTAGGTAAGAGAATGTACCGTCTCCATTGTTTTTATAAATTCTTGCAACGCTACCAGAACCAATGTGTCCAGACATAAGAATATCTAAAAAGCCATCGTTATTATAATCTCCCCAAGCTACTGAAGAAGAATGTAATGCTGGCAATGTACTAGGTGTAACTTCAGTAAATATAGATGGAAGTGGCGTCACTGTAAATAGTGTTGGGTCATTTTCACCACTATGGTTAGGATTTCCATCTCCATTAGGGTCTGGATCTGTTCCTGAATCAGAAAGATCTGTTACTATTACTGAACCAAAGTTAGCATTAATAGCATTTTGTGTGCTATATTCTCCTTCGCCATTGCCTTGGTCTGTAATGTTTGTGACTTCAATAACTAGTTGGATTTGAGCTGTGTCACCAGAGGACAAGGAGCTTCCTGAATTAAATATTTCAGTATCTGTAGTACCATTAAAGTTATTATTTATAGATAAGCTTCCTGGGTTGTCAATAAGTGCTAATGGTGAAGATATGCTGTAATTTCCAGAACCAAAAACCATGTCTAGATCTTCAGTAATGCTTAAATCAGATAAATTTTCTAATCCTAAATTTTCAATGTAATAATCAAAAGTTACAGAGGTACTGTTTACTGTGGCAGATTTTGCTATTCCAATATTAGCGTTGAAGTACTCATAGGCGCCTAAATCGATAATTACGTTAGATATTCTAGGGTTTCCAGCTAAATCTAGAGTTTGGTTTGTACTACTGTTGTCGCCCGCATTAATAGCAATAGAATAATCTGTTAATTTGAATCCACTTGTATATATAGGGTCTGTGTTTTCAATGTTATTACCACCATCATTTATACCTGATGGAATGTTACCATTATTTCCTGATGTATTATTAAAGAATAAACAATGCGACACAACAGAAGTATTTGTTCCTCCATTGTTTATGTTTCCGTTGCTACCACTGTTGTTAGTGAATATACTATTTGTAGCCGTAACGTTACCAGCAAATGTATGAATGCCACCACCGTGAGACGCCGTGTTGTTTGCTATAGTACAATTTACCGTTGTAAGGTTGCCACTTTCGGCTGAAATTGCGCCACCACCACCAGTTGCTATATTGTCAAAAAACAGACCATTGGTAATAGTTGTTGTAGTTGCACTGTTGCCAAAATTTATTATGGCACCACCAACACCATTATCGATTCCGTTTCCGTAGGCGATATTATTTTTAAAGATGCAGTTGTTTATGTTGATGTTTTCAGCATTTCTAATATAAATACCAGCTCCAGTCCGACCAATGGCTACTTGCGTGTTGTCAGAGTCGTCATCGGCATAGCCTTTTTCAATTATAAACCCATCTAATGTAGCATTGTTTTCGTTTAAGGTTATGATGCTGTGAGAGTCTCCTGAATTTGGCGTGTTGTCATTGTTTAAATCACCTGAAAGTATCGTTGGGTTTTCAGCCCAGTTACGTTCATTGGCTGAAGTTTCTGTAGCATCAAATCCTCCGAGAATGGTTATGTTACTAGGAATTGTAAAACTGTCAGTTTCAAGTAAACCTGGTTTGTATGTGCCAGATGCTACCCATATCTCATTAGCGCATAAAGCATTGTTGATAGCATCTTGTAGGCTCGTGAATGCGTTGCTCCAATTGCTTCCATCATTTATGCCAGTTGCACTAGCATTTACATAAAGAACATTAGGTGAGCCAATACAAGAATCAAACTCATAAGCACCTCTGTCAATATTAGAGCCAATGATACGCTCATTACCATCTAAATCAAATGTTGTGTTGTTATGTGTTGAAAGGCCTGAATCTATTGCACTTGAGGTTTCTGATACTCTAAAGTTTTTATTTAAAGCATCAACAAACAAAGGGTCGTTAGATGAATTTGAGTTGGTATTGTAAATGTTGTTTATAATACAATGGGTTGTGTTTGAATTAGGAGCGTAGATTTGTGTGTTTAATTGCGTGTTCTCTGGATCATTTGCCCTTGTATTGTCCCAAATAATTGAATTGTGAACATTTACTGTTGCGGTTGTTCCGTTCCAAACTCTAATGCCAGCTCCAGCTTCAGAGTCGCCATCATTTTCTGTTAATGTGCAATTAATGATATTGTAAGTAGTTACACCATTATCTAATATGCTTATTCCGCCACCTGTTCCTACATTACCATAAAATAAACTATTTGTGATGTTTACAACACCATCGTCATTAGCGTTTTGTCTTGACCAAATAGCGCCTCCGTTTTGATTTGCTGAGTTGTCATTAAAGATGCAGTTTTCAATATTTACATTTATAGTGGCTTCACCTGAAAACGTTTCAATAGTTATAGCTCCGCCATTACCACCATTACCACTAGTTCCGCCTGTAGAGGAATTGTCTTTAAATGTACAGTATTCAAGATTTATACCTACTGTACTTCCGGTAACGCCATCTAAAAACAGTGCTCCAGCAGATGTTGAAGATTGATTGTTTTGAAAGATACAGTTTTTTACATTTGGAGTTGAGTTGCTACCGTTTAAAGTAGTTCTGTTTAACCAAGCGCCACCTCTTTGACCATAGGTTGAAATTTTTACAGCATTTCCTTTTTCAATGGTAAAACCGTCTAATAGCATATTGTTGCCAACGTTTGTTGTTTTAATGATGTTGTAACTGTTGTCGTTCATTTCGTTTGGAGTGTTAATGTCTCCACTTAAAACAGTTGTGTAGTTTTCCCAATCTCTTTGGTCAGAACTAGTTTCAGTGCCACTAAACCCTCCAAGTATTATTATATCTTCAGAAAGATGAAATGATTCATCACGATTACCAGCTATTTGGTTGTTACCATCATCTGGATAATAGGTTCCTTGTGCTACCCAAACTTCTTGTGCCGTAGTACCACAATTTGAGTTGTACATATCCAAAGCGTTTTGTAATGACGAAAACGCATAAGCCCATGAACTGCCATCTTGATAACCACTTGTATTGTTTACGTTGACATACATAACATTGTTGCTAAATGTAGGACATTCAGATGCTCCGTGCTCGTAAGCTCCTAAATCTGTGTTATTACCAGCCAATCTTAAATTATTGTCTAAGTCTCTTAAGCCGTTATTATAAGAATTGTTTCCAAAGTCAATGGCTGGAGACGAACTTTGTAATCTATAATTTTGATTGGTTTCATCAACAAAAAGGGGATTGGTATCCAGAATATTTGTTCCGTTACTATAACCACCTTGTATAATATTTGTGTCTGCAATACCATTAAAGCTTTGAATATTGGTTGTGTTATTCCAAATAATAGAATTGTATAAAGTATTTCCATTGGTAGCATTTAAGCGTAAGGCAGTGCTATTGTTTGAAAATGAAGAATTAGAAATATTAATTATTCCATTTCCATTACTTAAAGCAATAGAAGCATTGTCGTTAAAAAGAGTGTTTGTTATTGTTAGTGTTTTATTCTCGTTTAAATTTATAATATAAGGTATGCTATTGTTAGAGAATTGACACTTGTCAATAAGAATGTTGCCATATGGGTTAATTACAGAACCTAAACTATGTACAGATGAATTACCAGAAAAATTACTTTTTGATATTGTTGCGTCTGTACCATTGAAATAAATAGCAGAACCACTTATACCATTATTTGCTATATGTGAATTGTTAGTAAAAGAGCAATTTTCTATAACAGGTGGTAAACTACTGTTTCCACTAGTATAAATAGCTCCACCACCAGAACCTGAAGAGTTGCCATCAAAAATTGAATTTTTAATAACTGTGCCTTCTGTTGTCCCCATATAAAAAGCGCCTCCTTTACCTGCTGTATTTGATGAAAACGTGCAATTATCAATAATAGGACCTCCGTAGTCCCAGTTTAAGGTGTTGTTATAAATAGCACCACCTTCGTTTGCCATGTTTGTTTCAAAAGTACAGTCTCTTATTATTAAGCTTCCGGGTTCAATTTCTACAATATATATAGCGCCACCTTTGGCGGCGTTGTAAGAAGTAGTGTTTATTGCTTTATTATTTATGAACTTGCAATTTGAAATAACGGTAGCGTTTGCACCTCGTGCAAACATGCCTCCGCCCTCATTACTTCCATAACCACCTGAATTATCAGCGTTGCTATTTGTAATTGTAAAACCGTCTATAACATTGTAGTCGCCAGATGCCCAAAAAATGGTATAGACAAAGTCTTGTTCATTATTGTTTTGTTGTATATCACCATTTAGAATGGTAGGGTAGAGTTCTGTGTCTCTTGAGTTATTGCTAGCATTGTAACCGCCCAAAAGATTAACATAGTTTTTGTTTAACAAAAAATAACTAGAACGGTCGTTATCGGTTTGGATAGCTCCTAAATCCGGATAGTAATTTCCTTGTGCAACGCGTATTTCATCATAATTGTTGGCTGCATTTAAAGCGTCTGTTAAGTGCTCATACGCATTAGTCCAAGATGTGCCGTCATTGTTTCCGCCAGAAACATTAACATCTACATAAATAGTGTTTTGAGCTGAAATACTTATTGTAAAGACTAACGAGAATGATAGTAGTAGCTTTTTCATTTAGTGTGTGTTTAGGTTCTATAGGAAATGCTAAACTAATCACAATGAGGTTGGTATTCAATACGTAGGTCTACGTAGTAAGCAAGACGTTTTTGAGTTTATTTGTTAAAAATTTCTGGATTATTTTTTAACCAAATAATCAAGGCATTTTGGTTTGAAGAGTCTAAATTTAGTTTCTTTATAATATTGCTTCGGTGTTTTTCAACAGTACGTTTTGAAATAAATAATTCTTCAGCTATTTGATTGCTACTTAAGTTTTCGTTGAGGTATTTAAGGATTTTTATTTCACTAACGGTAAGTTCAAAATTTTCGCTGTTGCTCGTATCAAAATGTATAGAGTTGCTTAATTTTGAACTGATGTATGTTTTACCAGACTTAATAGTGTTTATACATGCCTCAAGCTCCTGCATGGCACTATCTTTAGTAATATACCCATGAATAGATTTTCCAACTTCATTTAAAAGGGCTTCTTGTTTGTGAAGTGTTAGAATAATAATTTTTGTAGTAATATTTTTTCTAACTATTTCTTCAGCGATCTCTAGACCATTAAGTTTAGGCATATCAAAGTCTAGAATAGCAATATCAGGATTAAGTTTTATTATACTGTTGTAAGCTTCTTGTCCGTCAATAGCCGTGTAAATAATATGATATCCTAGTTTTTCTAAAAACTCTTTTGTTCCATTAAGTAATAATGGATGGTCATCTGCAAGTATGAGTTTTGTAGGCATAACGTTATTTTGGGACGCTTATTTTTATCGTTGTTCCTTTGTTTTTATTAGAGTTAATGGTAAGAGTAGCATCAATAAGTTTGGCGCGTTCTTTTAATGTTTTCATTCCTAAACTATCAAGTAAATCAGTGTTTTGAGATACGTTAAACCCAATACCATTATCCTTTACTTCAAATATAAGGTTAGAATCGTTTTCAAACAAACTTACTTTGCAAGCTTTTGCTTGTGAATGTTTTTCTACATTATTCAAGCATTCTTGAATCATTCTATATATGTAAATTTCTTTGTCTTTAGGTATAGACGTTTTTGGAGTTTCTATAGCTTCAGAATAAAATATTTTAGAGCTTTTTTGAAATGTTTCTATTGTGTGTTTTAATGATGCTATGAGTCCTAACTTTTCAAATCTAAAAGGATGAAGCCTATGAGAAATATTACGAACATCATTTATGGTATCATCTACAAGTGTTATATCGTTATTGTCTTTTGGGTTTTCTGTTTGTTGAAACCTGTTTTTTATGAGTAGTAAGTTTTGACCAATACCATCATGTAACTCGCTAGATATGCGTTTGCGCTCTTGCTCAATATTTTTAATTAAATTTTGAGAAAATTGCTTTTGTAACGCTTCTTTTCTTTTTAAAAACTTTTTAGAACGCCATAAATAAGCAATTAAAAAAAGAGCAAATATGGCAATGCCACCAAAAAGTAGCCATTGGTTTTTTAATTTGTTTTCAGCAGATAGTAGAGCAATATTTTTTTGTTGTTTAGAAATTTCTAAATCCTTTTTTTCTGACTCAAAAAGCGATTGCACATAGGCAAACTTTTTTCTAGATGCAGCCTTATCTACAGAGTCTTTAATGCGGACAAATTTTTTATAATGATTAAGTGCTTTTTTTGATTGCCCTTTATTCTCATTTATTAAGGCTAGCAAATGCTCTAGTTGCAAGAGGTTTGAAGCTTCATGAGAGTTTTTTATTGACGAAATTATGG
>JBLWXC010000034.1:0-7258 GCA_048267645.1 Balneola sp. | reverse complement strand
GCCTTTAGTTCGGAGAACCTGGACATACGCCAAAGGCTCCCCGACCATGGAGGTCAAGAAGGTATCATTACGGTCGATACTGACCGCTTAAGCAGAGGTTACTAAGCCCCAGAGCTGTGCGTTCCAGCTCCAAGAACACATTAAGTCAGGAACTTATGAGAAGAAAGGCTTTTTTAGTCATTTAATATTAAGTGGCAGGGGTTACCTTAACATTTAACAAATTTTGAACGTTCGACGTAATAAGTGATTTTTTTCACTAATCATCAACTCTGAAATCTGACTAACCCCGCAGGTTAGAAGCAGTCATCACCTGATTATTAGTATAGAGCATCAGTTTTTTTAGATCATTACCGTCATGACGGAACCAAAATGGCGTAGCCCCTTTATGCGTCTGCCTATTCTTGCTTTTCCCAAAAGCAAGAATAAAGTTAAATTTGGATACGGATTGATTTTATTTATGTTTCTATATTGTTTTCGGAATATAGTAACAGTTTGAAATGAGCGATCTCTCATGCTATTTAAATTTGAAATTTTTTGAATATTGTTCTCTTATAGGATGTTTTTAGAAGTTGGCAGTTGAAGAATTACATTTTGAAGTGAGTACAGGTCTGAAGCGTGTAATTGGGAGAGACCTAATTACCGACGATGAAGTTGCTATATTTGAATTGGTAAAAAATTCATTCGATGCTGGAGCACGAAACGTTCAGCTCTATTTTTCATCCGATGAAATCATTATCGCTGATGATGGGTGTGGGATGTCCAAAACGGATATTCAAGATAAATGGCTGTGGGTTGCTTATTCTTCCAAAAATGAGGACAGCCTTAATGATCCCAATATACCCAAATCTTCTTATAGGGACGAAATCGTTGAGCGGAAGTTTTACGCTGGGAGTAAAGGGATTGGGCGTTTTTCAGCAGATAGACTTGGAGCACAATTACGACTGCAATCCAGGAAAGTTATCAAAGGGAAAGCTGTAAATAATATTTGGGTAGATTGGTCAAAGTTCGAGAAAAGAGACCGAGAGGACTTCGTTAAGATACCTGTTTCATATGATGCTTTTGACGCCTTTGATGTTCCAAATGAGGTTCGCCAAATTGATCATGGGACAGTGATTGAAATCACTGAGTTACACGCTGTTTGGAATAGAGGACGTTTGCTGAATTTAAAGCGGTCTCTTGAAAAGCTAATAAACCCATTTGGGGGGCAGACCGACGACTTCTCTCTCAGTTTGGTCGCACCCGATGAAAAAGCTCAAGATGCAGTAGAGGTTAATAAGGCGAACAAAGAGCCTTTATTTGTGGATGGAGAAGAATGTTTCCCTCACCATTTGATAGTAAATGGGGAAATTCGAAATTTTGTTTTTGATATCCTAGAGGAAAAAACAACTTTCATTGATGTTTCAATTAGTTCGGATGGGAAAAAAATTGAGACATTTTTAAAAGATCGAGGTGAAGAGATTTTTCGAATTCGCCAGATTAATGAATATGAGCATTTGCAAAATTCGGATTTTAAATGTCGTTTGTTCTATCTAAACAGAGCCGCCAAGTTAACTTTTCATCATCGAATGGGGGTGCGGTCAAAAGATTTTGGTAGTGTCTTTCTTTTTAGAAATGGAATTCGCGTGTTTCCTGTAGGTGAACCAAAAGATGATACCTGGGGAATGGATTATCGAAAACAGCAAGGGCAACGACGATATTTAGGTACACGAGATGTTATTGGCAGGGTTGATGTTGCTGGTAGTGAGAGAGACTTTAAAGAGGCATCTAGCCGAAATCAGGGGCTTGTTGAAACTTCATCGTATGCTCAATTAAGGGACTGCTTTGACGAAAAATGTCGACGAATTTTGGAACGGTATGTCGTGGATGTTTCTTGGGTTGATCCTGGGGAACAAGATACAAGTGATCTCTCTCGATTGTTGAGTGATCAAGGGCGTTCGCGCGTTACTGGCATCGTCGCTAAGTTAGCAAAATCAAAGGATATTGAACTCGTATCATTTAGCCCCAAATTAATATCAATTTTTGATGAGAAATCTTCTGAATATCAGAATTCGCTTGAGCATTTAGTGTTCTTAGCCCAGAAGGCAAATAATAAAGAATTATTAGAACAAATTCAAAAGTCTGAACGTCGTTTTCAAGAAATGAAAAGGGCAGAAAAAGAAGCTGTTCAGAATGCTGAAAAAGAAAGAAAGGCAAGGGAAACAGCAGAAAAAGAAGCTCGGGAAAAGACACAAGAACTTCGTAAAAAAGAGCAAACTTTAAAGGCTACTGAAACAAAATTAAAAACAGTAGAAACTTCCCTAGAACGAGAGAAAAAACGGTCATTATTCCTTACGTCAGTGGCTACTCCAAATGTTGATGTAATTACAAACCTTCATCATCAAATCACGATTTATGGAATGAATGCACACCATACGATTGCGAATTTTATTGATGATTTGCAACAAGGTGAGGATTTTGAAAAAGATGAAATTATTTCTCTATTGTCAAATATCTCGTTTCTGAATCAGAAAATTTTGGCGACATCAAAGTTTGCGACTAAGGCAAATTTCATGCTTGATACGGAAAGTATAACAGAAGACTTGTCGGCCTATATTTCACAATATTTGCAAGAAATTGTTCCGGTTTATGAGATAGGCATTCGTATAGAATGTAAAACTGACAACAAAGAAATCATTAAAACCTTTAAACCGATTGAAGTGGCGATTGTTGTTGATAATTTGGTCAACAACGCCATTAAAGCTCATGCTCCGACTATTAAATTTGCACTCTCTTATAATGAAGGAACTAAAGAATTGCAGGTGCTTGTCACGGATGATGGTGATGGCCTAAATGATTCTATTAGTAAAATTGATCAAATTTTTGAAAAAGGCGTAACGACAACAGATGGTTCCGGCCTTGGTTTGTATCATGTTCGTCAAATTTTAGGCGACATTGGGGGAAGTATAACTGCGATACCAAATGATGATCGTGGTTTAACATTCGAGGTCAGGATATCTAAATGAAGTTAGATTTTAATATTCTTTGGCTTGAAAACCAAAGACAGGATGTAGAAAGTTATGCAGGGGCGATTCAGCGAAAATTGAAACGGGAAGGTTTTGAGCTGAATGTAGAATGGATTTGTGATTTCTCAGATTTGGAAAAAGTCGAAGGGCAAATCAACGAGTATTTTGATAAGGGCAGTATTGATCTCATTTTCTTAGACTACGATCTTGGGAGTGGTCAAACAGGAAACAAAATCGCATCTATTATTCGCAAAAAGTTTAAGTACAAGGATATTGTTTTCTATAGCGGTAAAGAAACCTCAGACCTCCTTAAAATGATGGCTGAGGAGCATATTCAAGGTGTTTATTGTGCCCACAGAAATCATTTAACTGATCATGGATATGGAGTGATAGAAACGATCATCCGTAAAACAGTTGATGTTGATCATATGCGTGGTATTGTTATGGCAGCAACAAGCGACTTTGACCAAATGATTGTTGACGGTATTCACTTGGGGTTCGCCAAGTTATCAGAGCAAAATCAGACCGCATTTTGTGATGAAATTTTAAATCAATTGGGCCTCAGTAATAATAGCAATGGAAAGAAGATTGCGAGCCTAAAAGGAAAAAATGCTTTTGCTGAAATGATGAGGCTTCACTCGTTCTCAAGCTCCCCTAAAAGAGCAGCTTTTTCTAAGTTGCTTCATACGCATGATGAAATAGTCATGGAAAAACCTTTGTTGGATAAACTTTCTAAATACAAGAAAGAGGTTACTGACCCGCGAAATAAATTCGCTCATGTCTCTAGTGGAAGTTCAACTGTATCTGAAGCGGATTTGAAAAAATTACGAGTTCAGATGCTTCAACATCGGGAAAATTTCGAAAAAATATTGAGTGAACTTAAATGAGTTATAATCTCGAATTTTTTGCGTGGTTAATAGCTAGGCAGATGATCAATTTTAATCACATGAATACAAGAAGTGAATCGGCAAATGTATTTTATTGATTTATTTGCTGGGTGTGGGGGGCTGTCTTTAGGTCTTAAAAAAGCAGGGTGGCAAGGATTGTTTGCCATCGAAAAAACTCCAGATGCTTTTGAAACTTTACGACATAATTTGATCTATAAAGATGTTGTTAAACCATTTCAGTGGCCTGATTGGTTACCATGTGAGCCAATGACAACGTCTATTCTCATAGAAAAATATGCAGAGCAATTATCAAACTTAAAAGGTAAGGTTGATTTAATTGCTGGCGGCCCTCCATGTCAAGGGTTCTCTTTTGCTGGTCGCCGAAATCCAGACGATCCTAGAAATAAGCTCACTGAAGAATATATTCAAATTGTTGAATTTATTCGGCCTAAATTTTTGCTTTTTGAAAATGTAAAAGGTTTCAAAGCGCCATTTAAAGAAAAGCAAAAAAAAGGAGAGAAGGTATATGCAGATGTTGTCAAAGAAAGTCTGGAAAATTTAGGCTATCACGTTTTCCAGAAAGTTTGGCAAGCCTCTGATTTCGGTGTTCCTCAACCTCGTGCTCGTTTTATTATGATCGCTGTGCGCTGTGACCAGCAGTTAAGTGCATTGCCTTTCCATATGTTGAGGGATTACTTACCTGAATATAAGCAGCGTAAAGGGCTTAAGGCAGATAAAGTTACAACTCTAAAAGAAGCGATATCTGATTTAGAGATTTCTCGGACAGAATTGATCGAGAGTATAGATGATAAGAAGTTTAAGCAAATTAGGTATAAACCTAGAAGGCTGTCGGCTTATCAGAAAATGCTACGAGAAGGTTGTGATAAAAATCATGAACCAAATAGCCTTCGTCTTGCAAGGCACAAGGAAGAGACGCTTTTACGATTTGAAAAAATATTGCGAGAGTTTCCCAAGGGGAAAAGTTTAACAAAAGAACAACTTGAAGCTCTTGGAACTAAAAAGCAATCCTTCACTCCTCTACACCCCGATAAGCTTGCATGTACCATTACCACATTACCAGATGATACCCTTCATTACAGCGAACCTCGTATTTTAACTGTTCGTGAACATGCTCGTATTCAGTCATTTCCTGACTGGTTTGACTTTATGGGGAAATATACAACTGGAGGCGCGCGGAGACGTGAGGAATGCCCACGATATACTCAAGTAGGGAATGCTGTGCCTCCTCTTATGGCTGAAGCTTTAGGAGAGGTGATACGTTCTATTGCTTCTGCATAGGTCCATTCCTCTTGGTTAAAGAATGCTCTCATTTTAAGAGGCGGTAAACGTAGAATTCCTATGCGGCTATTTGAGAAGAAGGGAAGGAATATAATGCCAAAAGAATGTTACCTGTGCTCTCAAATATTTGATGAAGAGGAAACTCGCCAGCATGAGGAACACATAATTCAGAATGCGATTGGTGGCGCACTAATCTCGAACGACATCTTGTGTGAAGATTGTGGGAATAAGCTTGGCAAAACGGTGGATACCAAATTTGCGGTAGAGTTGTCGCCGTTGACTGTTTTGTTGAAACCGCCTCGCGATAGAGGCAACTATTCCAAAGCTGAGATGACGTTAATCACCAAAAACCAAGATGCTAGTCATCTGGAGCAGGTGAAGTTTACTCTCAATAGTGACTTTTCAGTTGTGCCGCGTAAACCTGTTTTTGTTAGAAGTGATTCCCAACGAACTGTGACGGTTGTAGCAGCTACGGAGAAACTAGCCAAGAAATACGCAAAATCGGGACAGGTAAAGGCAGAACTCAAAGATGGGTATACTTTAGAACTTAGTACTAATGCAGCAGAGTATGCACAGAGCCGACTTCTTCCAGTAAATCCAAATTCTATAGGTGTTCTTAGGGGAGTTTTGAAAATCGCGATTGGGTATGCGAGTTATAACAGAGTACCTCGAGAAATTTTGAAGCATCTTTTTGAGCAGGATGATTTGACAAATTCAGAGGCATTACTCCAGTCCAGTGTATTTCCTTACTACCCTACGACTGATGCTGAACGTTTGTTTGAGATAGAGAAACACACTCATGAAGATTGGTACCCAACTCACCAGCTCTATTTATTCTGCCAAGGCAAGAACTTGTATTGTTATGTAGAGTTATTCGGTACCATTCAAAAATACGTACATCTTAGTAGCGAATATGATGGACTCCTTCAGGTGCAAAAGTTTGTACAGAAGGCTGAAAAATGGGATTTTGACGCAGGAATATTCACCGCCAAAGATTGGAAGGATCTCCACATACTCGCTGGAGAGTTCGGAGTCGAGATGGGCAACGGCAGGTCTTGGGAGGTCATCCAGAAAGATGTATTGCAGCGAGCTAGTTCCCGCCAGTATTCACTGGAGCCAAATAAGACTATTGAAAAAGTAAAGGTGTTGGTAGATACACTGATCGAATATTCTTTATTACGAAACGGTGAGGAATTCGAAGTGGTTAGATATATGTTTCATAAAGCTCATACAGCGAAGAATCAGCTGGGTTTGTCATTGCTGGACGATATCAAGAAAAATCCAATGATTGCTTTTCAGTATATTCAGCAGTCTTTCGAAGATTTTAGGATTGGGAATATAGAGACTTCCTGTCCTGAACAGGCTCGAAGGACGCCAATATCCGAGTTGAAAAAGTATGCTATGTATAAGTTATATGATTTGCTTTGTGCCAAAGGTAAGGAAAATGAAATTCAATACAATATAAGCAAACATCTTTGATTTACACATATTTTTACACATAAGAATGATAATTCGAAAAAATAATGAATAATATCAATTATATAGAGTTAAGTTAATCCGTCTCATAACCTGAACATCTTCAAACTTCCATCACACTAAATATCCGTTCACCTTTCTTAATCTGCTGAACATTTTTGCATTTAGTTTCATTTGCCTTAAGCCACCTTAAAATGACTTTCAGATGTTTACCTATTGATGACCCAAGGTAATTAGGGTGTTTAGATAGGTTGGCAATTTTATTGTGTTTCTATTGGCACTTGGGAGACAAGCGGGGGCCAGATTTACCGTACTCGCTCGCTACGCTTGCAGCGCCGTTGCCTTCGGCCGAACTGCCGGAATAGCGCGCCTTGACGCTATTCCTTACTGATCATATATGCCACCCCGAGATCCAGAATCAAACAAGCCATGCCCAAAAGGACATGGCTTGTTTGATGTTGGTTGCGGGGGCCAGATTTGAACTGACGACCTTCAGGTTATGAGCCTGACGAGCTACCGGGCTGCTCCACCCCGCGTTGGAATTTTGTAACGACAAAGCCGCCTTTTGCGAGGCGGCTTTGGGTAACGATTGTG
>JBLWXC010000033.1:0-7395 GCA_048267645.1 Balneola sp. | reverse complement strand
CCATAGTAAGCATGCCTTTTTTTATGACATACCGTTAATACCACAAACAACATAGTTATGTCGATTGTTTAACATAAGCATGTCGATGGATTAACATAGTTATGTTGATTCTTCAGGATAACTATGTGGATGGGAATTTATGGGGCATTGCAAAGAAACAGATTCAAATATACAGCTAAGAGTGAGGGTACAAGTGGAATAATAGCTTTGGGCTCGGTCATCCCGAATTTATTTCAGGAGCTTATGGAAGGGCTAAGTAGGTATGGGTAAAGGAAGCAGAGCTTTCCGAGGGGATTCCGCAGTAGAGCTACGGAACGAGGGGAAATACCATTTTAATGTCTTGGCGGACTTTATTTAGTGAGCGGATTTTCAATCATGAAGGAAACCGAATTACGTATAGGTAATGTTGTGCTTTCGTGTTTTTTTCTTTTTAAGGACAACTTGCACCAAGCTCACAAGGAATCCACCAATTGTTTGTAATCAATTCTCTACTCAAGTCAATGTTTTTAGCCATAATAAGAACCGTTAATAAGATAATTATGACATTCCATACTGTCTTGAATTCAAAGGTTAAGCTTAAGAAGTTTGAGATTAAATTAGATAGATGAATAAGGCTAAAAAAGAAAATCACAAGCATTAAGAAATACCCCCTTATTCCAGTCATCCACATTATGAATACTCCAAGGGCAAGGGAGATAACATTGAGGAAAAGCCAAACCAGACTTGTTTTCTTAAAGAAAGTCGTAATATTTTTCAGTTCTATTGTCATTTTCTAATGAAGCACAACGTCCCGGCTAAAAAGCGTTGCTGTCCCGCAGGGCAGCTATGATTTTTTAGCCATTGTTAGCAGCCGTATTTTATTTTTCATTTTCTAATTGTCTTTTCATAATTGGGCTTAATATGAGTCCAATCAGAAAACCACTTAAAAGTCCACCTATATGAGCTGCATTGTCTATTCCACCTGTCAAACCCATAAGTAGGTTGAACCCAACGAAAACTGCTGTGCTTATCAAAAATGATTTTGCAAAGTCAGGCGGAAATAGTTTTGTCAATAGAAATGCAAGAAAAACTCCATAAAGTCCGAAAATTGCTCCCGAAGCTCCTACACTAACTGTCGCATCATACCACCATATACTTGCAATGCTTGCGAGAAGTCCTGTCAGTATGTAAGCAACCAAATATTTTGTTCTACCTAAAAGCGGTTCAAGAAATATCCCGACAAAAAGAAGCCCATACATATTAGCCAATAGGTGCATAAGTCCACCGTGTAAGAAGGTGCTCGTGAAAAGTCTCCACCATTCGCCATCTTTGGTCAACGGTCCATAATTAGCTCCCCATTCTAACAAATCTTGCCCTTTGAAAGAAATAAATCCAAGCCCTGAAATTGTCATAATTAAGAATAATCCAATGTTTGCGTAAATCAGGATTGGAGTTATGAAGTAGCCTTCTTTTGGTTTAAGGAAGTCTATAAAGTCCTTTAAATCTTCTTGTGCTTCTTTATCTGGTTTACCTGCTTTTATTCGTTTAAGTTGTTTACTGTCAATTTTTGGGATAAATATCATTATCAACCAAATAATAGAACCAACTAGTGAAGAACCTAAAATCCATTCCAATTTCTTGCCATTTCTTGCTTCAAAAGGTTCATTGACGGCTTCAAGTATAATTTCATTTGGCTCATAAATAGGGTTTGATTTAATAGCTTCTATAAATCCGTCTCTTTTGTCAGAATGCCTTAGTCTGTCTAAATAGATAAAGTCGGAAACGTTCTTTTCATCAAAGTCTTTTTGGCTCTCATTAGCGAATGCTTGATATTTCTGTTCCTTCTCGTCAGGATCAAGTCTGTTGTTAATACTATTTCGATATTCTGTTCCCAACCAAGCCGCTGGTTCCATATTGTTTGTGTCGCTTTCTTTTTCAAATATTGGAAGTGCTACATAAATATGCATATTGAATTTATCGTTGTGCTTACCACTTACGTCAAATGCTGAATGAACTCCAATTGCCTTTTTATCAATGTAAAAGTCTTTGAGTGAGTAAAATTTTGTCAGTTCAGTGTTGTTGATTTCATTAATTGAATCCAACTCTGTCAATTTTCCCGTTGCAGTAACCACGTATTCTTGTGAAATGATAAGTGGGATTGTCAGAGCTATCCAAAGGATAACACTGAAAAAGTCTCTCCAATTTCCCCGCTTAGCTTCAAGGTCTAAAATTTTGAATCTAGGTCTTAGAATAAACCAAGCTGCAAGTCCCGTTAGAACGATAGGGATACCAAAATTTGTAATAATCTCTTTGAGTGGAAATATTTCAAGTTCAATAAATAGTAACCAATGAAGAAACGTGTAACCAATAATCAGAACTCCAAGTGTTAGGATAAATGGTATAAAAAGTAATTTGATTTTATCTTTCATTTTCTGTCTTGCTGTCTCTTTTTTATGGCTGCTAACGGTCCGGCTAAAATGCGTTGCTGACCCGCAGGGCAATTATGATTTTTTAGCCATTGTTAGGCCACGTTATATTTTCATTTATTTTCTGTTTTTCGTATTCCAATAGGTCTTTTGAATTAAACAGCTCTTTATCGCGAATAAATTCCAAAACACGATCTTGATCTAGGTCAGTTGGAATTTGCTCTTGAATTTTTCTGATTGCACTACTCGGAATACCATATTCACTTAAAATCGCCAAATTTTCACGAAGAAAATCGTTTTCAATATGATTTGCGTAATAAATATAGTTCCCTGGTCTTAACCCAAACTCAGCACAAATAAACCTTTGGATTTCACTGACCACCGACAACCATTTTGGTACTTTATATTGAAACCAGTGCTTCATTATCTGAAAAGTGTCTTGAATAGCCTTGTCCATTAAATCTGTGTCTTCAATATCCTTATTTCCTTCAAGTTTTCTTAAATAAGCAAAATTGTTATTCACCAAATAACTAATGCCCTGATTAAGACCATAATTAAAGGTCATATTTACAAGTTTACCTTTTGTCATTGGCCTTGTAGTTTCACCTTCAACAATCAAATTGTCCCAACAAAGTCCTAAAATATACTCTAATTGCTTATAACGTGGTTGATTCCAGCTAATAAGCTCGTATTTAGAATGAATGTCACTTCGTAAAGTATCGAAGATATTCTTCTGACCATGAACTTTGACTCCATTTTTCTTAATTATTTGCCTTTCATTTTCTGGAATAGATAAAATAGCTTCATACTGATCAGAGGTTTTGTCTTTTACTTCCTCTTCTGAGAGTTGTATTAGGATTTCATCTTTAATTGGGTTTTGCTGATAAAATGGAATATCAATTATAATTTGCTCTTTCTGAGGAGGAGGATTGAAGTTGTAAATATTCCCGACATAATGAATCATCATTCTGCCGGCTCTTCCCTTAATATTTGAGTAGTCAAAATAATCAACATTATTCGGACCCTTTTTCTCATCAAAATAGATTATGTTCTTCGCACTGGTATTGACTCCTTCAATTATTGTGGATGTGCAAAAAAGATACTTTAATTCTCCCTTATTAAAATAGTCTATTATGGAAGTTGTAATGTGTTTCTGTAACGCACCATCGTGAATACCGATATCATATTTAAGATTTTTAAGAATGCTCCATTCTTTGGTTACATACTCAATTATCCAATCGCTTAACGGATATTTAATATTACTGGCTTTCGCTTCAATGTCTGATAAGTAATGGCAAAACTTCTTCGACAGACTTCTAACTCTATTTGGAGACGAGCAATAAATTATTGTCTGCTCATTTTCAAGTTCATTTAATAAGTCAAATAGAACTTTTTCCTTGAAGCGTGCTTTTTTCCCTCTCTGTCCAAACTCTCCTTTGTATTCTTTATATACATCTATGGATTTAGAATCTACAAGCGAATAATCACTTTTAATAAAGACAGCATTGTGTCGCTCGGCAAAACCCTCACTGATTCCATCTATATTAGGGCCTAGCAAGTAGAATTTTGGAGAATAGGTTTTTAATATATAATTGAAGGCATTATTGAGTGAAGAAGATCGTTCGTCATCTCTATTTCCACTTAATTTATAAAACTCGTCAATTACTAAAAAATCCACATTGAAGAAATCTTGGTACTCATTTACTCTCTCCGCAGTAAACAAGAAAATATTGCCTTTTAATTTGTCAGATTCTTGTGAAGTTCTAACTATTAATTTATAGTGTTCGCGATACTTCAATAGTTTTCTACGGGTCTCATCAAGTAGTGCTAGTGTTGGTTGAATTATTACAATATTTTGGTACTTTCTGGATGATACAACTTCTTCAATCAAGAGGCTTTTACCAAAACTAGTGGGGGCGCTTACAATTACGTTTTGATCTGTCTTTAAGTACTCTAACAATTCTAGTTGCTCTTCATGGAAATATTTCGAAGGTATATTTTCTGAATGGTGCAAGCCTTTTCTTATTTCAGCAGGAAGATTTTTCAACCCTTTGAACTCGTCTTTTTCTAAGTATGGATAAAAGCCAGATGACTCAATTAAATCAATCCATATATCATGAGTCGATTTTTCGAGTTTGTCCCAATTACTTAAAGCGTTAATCACTAATTTACGAGCAGAAGATTCGTCTGTTTTGAGCAGTGAAGAACAATATTGAGCATAATCGAAACTCTGATTAAAGTCTAGGGTTTCAAGATTTTCTAAGTCAAATAATATTTCTTCGGAACTAGGCATTTTGCTGATTGTATAGCTTTGTGTGTAATCTTTTCAGTAACTCTTTTTTACTTGGAATTGGGAAGAGCACAAGTAAAATATTTAGTTCGGTTTTCACTGGTTCGCCAACGTTATCTTCGATTTCATTTAGCTTATTTTTAAGTAATTCTTGCAACTCAAGCATCTCTTTCTCATACTCTTGAATAAACTCATTTGTGTTTTCATCAGTGTGAGTTTCATAGAGTTTGGATTGATAAGTACACACTAAAGGGATGGTCACAGACTTTAAAAAATCTTGAAGTTTCGCTTCTTTCAATTCCACTTTTGATAAAGCATCAAACCAATATTTTTTAGCTTCCAAAAATCGAAGGTATTCGTCCTTTGTGTTTTTATCCTCGTAATCATCTGGAGGGATGAATGAATATTTTTTCTTTCCAATTAATGCTATCTCTCGATATAGAAAGTCCTTTTTAAAGTGAGATTCTATATCACCAATTAAATCGGAAATACCGTGAGATCCAGCGTTGCCATTTTTTCTTGAATATAATTTCGACTCACCAAAATACAATGAGGAGTTTTCTGGATTATTAAAGTCAGGACCAATATGTACTAGGTCAAATCCATGAACTGTTGCCCCATCTGTATCTTTAAAATGTATTTTAGAGACCAGGGGAATTGTATCGACAAAGTCTCTTAAAAGAACATGAAGTATTAGCTCTCCAAATTCTCCCCGTTTTAAGTATTTGTCTTCTAATTCAATTTCACAATCATTGAGACAATCATCCTCATCAACATAGATTGCTTTTGCTTCTTTGTATTCTTTTATATTGTAAATTGATTTAGCCGCTTCGATTAATTATCTTCGATCGTACTGTTTTAGAATGCCCGTATGATAACCAAAAGCAAAGTCGACAATTGAATCCATTAACAATTCAGTCAGCGCATCATACCTAAATTCGCCAAAATCAAACCCAACAAAATAGGTACGCAAATCAGCTTGTTCAAAATGTTGGTGAATTATGTTTTTTGAGTTTGGGGGCATTTTATGTCAATGTTTTTAATGTGGCCTAACGGTTTGGCTATGCGTAGTGCGGGATTTGAAAGTACTTCACTGTCAACCTACCGCTATGTTTGTTAATAATCATTTACTTTGAATTTAGCACTAAAACCCGCATTACGTATAGCTTTTGTTAGCGGGTCGTGTTTTATTTTCAATATTGTTTTTAAGATCAATCAATCTTTGTTTAACATTAGATTCCAAATTTCTCTTTACTAATTTCTTTACAATGCTGAAAGGGAAACGGAGTTTAAACGAATACAAGAAAGTCACTTCAGTCAGGTTAGACGGAACTTCCTTAAATGTCCAAGAACCTAAGAATGACTCAAACATAAATGGGCCTTTGGTCATTTTAATCGCTGTCGCTTTTGGTCTATTGAATGTTATGTATTCCGTCTCCATTCCAAGTCCATTTTTTGCAACGCAATAGGCTTTAACACCTTTATCCGCTTTTGTAGCACCTTCAATTAGGTCAGCCTTTTTAAGAAAAGTATCCCAACTTAATCGTTGGTCATAATCTTGAGTGAAGTCAAAAGCTACTTCTTGAGTACAGTTTATTTCTACTGTTTCAGTAAACTTAATGCTTTCCATCTATTCGCTATTCCGTTTAATTGAAGTCAATAAATACTTTTGGAAAGCTGTTAATATCAGGTGTACAGGAATATTGAATAAGAAATAGATTCGTCTGTCAAGGCTGTAAGTTGTTGAGAGTTGAAGCTCTGTTTTGTCACCTTTGTCTATCAAGAAATAAGAGCCATTAGGTACTCTAAAAACACCATCTGAAATGTCGAAGAAATAGCCTACTACAAAGCCTTTCTCTGGATTAAAGTTAAACGAGTATTCTTTTAATGGTTCCCATGTCGTTATTTCTTGAATAAACTTTTTTCCGCTGTCAAAGTAGGCAATTCGTTGTCCACCTTCACCTTCGGTTAATAGGTCAGCTTGCAATGGTCTTGGGATTCCGAGAAGTTTAAAAGTCATTGGGTCTGAAAATTGTTCAATACGAACATTGGTAATATTATCCCAAATAATTTCAGGTCGTCCATTGATGTCAATAGAAGAAGAAACTGTTCTTATGATATGTCGATTTGAAACTGTCAATTCGTTTTTTTACATGCCCGCTAACAACGGCATAACATGAACTCTATTCATGTTATCCTAATTGCATTTAAGTTATATTCATGTTACTCCTAAAATAGTGAGAATAATATGAATAAAACCGATTTAAGAACCAAATACGTACATCATCTTACGATTAAGAATTATAGCTAAAACAAGCTTCGTTCATACATTAATGGCTTACATATTTTCTTGTTTTACTTGAGGACAAATCAGATAAATAATGTTACAGTCTGTAACTATATTTTTTGGCGAATGCACAATAGAGACACTTGCGTAGGTATGGGTAAAGGAAGCAGAGCTTCCCGTGGGCATTCCGCAGTAGAGCTACGGAACGAGGGTAAGGGTTGTACTTTTGTGCCGACAAAAGTACCAAAAGCTCTCGACAAGAATTATTGGCGCGAACTCCATTGCATCGACTCAATTATTCCAAAGGTCCACGTTCGCCTTTTGCCACATTCAAGACCGAGCCTGTGTGGAATAATTGCTCCTGTCGGAGACGTCGATTCCATTGCGTTCTTCCTCCGCCAATAATTCTAAAC
>JBLWXC010000032.1:0-7517 GCA_048267645.1 Balneola sp. | reverse complement strand
CCAGTTTCAGGTTCTAGTTATGTGGGAGCTGCTTACGGAAAAGGGAGCGATGGTTCATTAATTAATCCTTTAAGAGAATGTTTTATTGATAAAAGTTCTGTTAACAATAGTTACTTTAATCAGTTCGGAGGGAACCCAATTACACCCGATGAATCTTATTTTAGATTGACTTACTTAGACTGGGACCTAAATGATGTTTGGTATATTTTTGATGAGAAATCTCGTCCATTTCTCCGGTTTGAATGGTCAGATCGTATTCACACCTTACACCAACTTCAATTAATTTCTTTAGATCTTTCTGCAGACTATGTTCTTTCCCGAAATATTGAGGGTGATGTAATAAAAGGAAATCCCGCTCAAATTTGGCTTGTTGAGGAAAATTTGAGCCGTAACTATCATAATTATGGATTTATACCAATAGGGACAGAGTCGGAGCCATTTACTGGAAGTTTAGATGGAAATGGATATACAATTTCAGGATTATGGATGGATCGTTCAACAGAAGATGATGTTGGACTTTTTGGATATACAAATAACGCCGAAATCACGAACCTTAAATTGAGTCAGTTCGATATTATAGGTAGAAATAATGTTGGAGGAATTGTAGGTAGTGATAATAATTCCAATCTAACTAATTTAATGGCTTCAGGTACACTACAAGGAATTAATCATGTAGGTGGATTAGTAGGGCTTTCGACGTCTGGTTATTTCAAAAACAATTTTATAAATGTAGAAGTAATTGGCGAAACTGTTTTAAATGGCTTAGTGGGAGAAACTGAAGCTAGTTTGGAAACAAACATCGTTAAAAAACTTAATGAAAATAAAGTGTTAGTCATTGGTGAATCAAGAAGTAATTCATTCTTTCTTGAAAATGAAGCCATGTTTATTAAAGAAAATTATCAGGGTTTTAACTTCGAAAATTATTGGGATATTTACGACGGTCATTCTCTGCCTTTTTTAAGAAATGAAGGGAAACCAAATGCAATAAAAGTCAGTATCTCTGGAACCAAAGGGTGGAGGTTAATGAGTAATCCCATACACGATTTTAGTATTGGTAGTATGCTAGATACACTTTGGACGCAAGGTTTTTCTGGTGCAGACTCCCCAGAAAATGGATCGCCAAATGTAGCTATGTGGTTGGAAAATCTCCAAAGTTGGGAATCTATTCCTGATGCATCTTTTATTCCAACAGCAGGTGCAGGATTTATCACATATGTATTTGATGACCAAGATGGAGATCAAGTAGCAGATGGTTTTCCAAAAAATATAATTCAGCATGAAACGCCGAGATTTGGAGATGTCTCAATACCAGTTTCTTATACAGATTTGGAATATGCAGAAGAACAACAAGGCTGGAATCTTGTTGGAAATCCCTACGGTTTTGCTATCAACTGGGATTCAGATTATGGATGGGAGAAAACAAATATAGATGCATCATTTTATGTTTGGAACGCGGCGTCTAAAGAATATCAAAGTTGGAATGGATATGTGGGAACACTTGAAAATGGAGTAATTAGCCCATTTCAAGGTTTTTGGATAAAGGCCAATAGTGGAGCTCCACAGTTATCTGTAAATGAGGAAGCTAGAAGTATGGGAGGGGTGTTCTATAAACAGTCAAAAACAGTACCTCAAATTAAATTTTCACTTACTTCCGAAAGTGACAGTTCTACAACAATTGTGATGTTGAGTAATGAATCATCAATCGATAAAGATTATTTAGATTCTTATAAATTGGATCCTTTAAGTGGAAACTCGCTCTCCTTATTTACATTGTTAGAAGATGGAACGGCATTAGATATTAATGCACTTCCTGAACACTTGTCAGAGCCTATAAATTTAAAAATGAATTATTCGGGAGCTAGTGATAGCAGTACTTATAAATTGGAGTGGGAAAATAATTTTCCAGAAGAATGGCAACTGATGATAACAGATCAGGAATCGGGAGAAGAAATTGATCTAAAACAACAATCAGAATTCATTTTTGAAGTAACTAATCATCATAAAAAAAATGAAGATGTAGTAAAAGAGAATCTGCCTAAAACGATGCCATCAACATTGCAAAAAGATAAAAAAAGCGATACGGCGAGATTTAATCTCCAAATTATTCCAAATGTAAATGTCTCGAATCAACATAATCCAAGTTTACCATCTTCTTTTGGTTTAGCTCAAAATTATCCAAACCCTTTCAATCCAACTTCAATTATTAGTTTTAACTTACCTAAAGCTACTACTGTTTCGCTAAAAGTGTATGATGTAACAGGAAAATTGGTTTCTACATTAATCAACAACCAGAAAGAAACAGCAGGCACACATAGCGTTACTGTAAATGCAAGTGAATGGGCAAGCGGTGTGTATTTTTACCGTATTGTTGCAGGTAAATTTATGCAAACTAAGCGAATGACGTTAATCAAGTAATCTTGATAACAATAGTTTATTTAAGCCCCTTTCTTAATTGAAAGGGGCTTTTTTTATGTCTTTTAATTTTGGGATAATAATCAGATCTCTTTAAGGTAGAAGTACTTTAAAATGAAAATCCATGTTTGTGGAATAAAGTTGCACCTTATTTAAGAATGTTATTTTAATTCCGATTTTATTAACTGGTTAATTATATTAGAGGAGTTGGTCTCTATTAAACAGATAATTTTCAAGAATTAAAAAGAGACTCAAAAAAATTAAGCATAACTCAGTGATTAAACATCCTAAAATTATCAAGACCTTTCTAGTAGTTACCCTTTTAGCTGTAGTTACAACATTTGTATTTTTTTGGATAGAAGCTGAAAAAGAGGTTCGAATTTTATGTTCGATGTTCAAATCCGAAACTCCTATTTCTGATGTAATAAGGATGTTAGAAACAGGAAATTTATTAGAATATGAACAAGGTGATGGCTTTATTTCAGTGAGTTCTAATTATACTCTTCAAACCAGTAAGTGTGAAGTTGTTATTTCGGAAAAGGACTCTGTAATTAAAGCTGAATATACCATTGGGTTTTAATTTCAAATCATAATCCCTCTATATGATTATAAAATTGAAGAAAATATTATGTATTGTTTCTTTGATATTTATTGGGTTTTCAGAGTCTATGATGGGGCAATTTGTGGAACAAAGATGGACCATGGATGATGGACTTCCATCAAATAATATTCATGATATAGCCCAAACCCCAGATGGATTTATTTGGATTGGAACCGATAATGGTCTCGCTCGTTTCGATGGCTTAACATTTGAAATATTCAATAGAATTAATACTCCTGAAATTCGAAGTAATGAGATTAAAAGACTTTTTGTCCAGGAAGATGGTAGCCTTTTGGTTGGTGCATCTGGTGGTGGAGTAACCAGAGTTGTAAACAATACCTTTTCGCGTCCTTACGATCATCTATCCGATTCATCCATGTATGTGCTTTCGTTTACTGAAATTGAGGATGTTGTTTGGATGGGTTCTGATGGAGCTGGCTTGTTTAAATTTTATGAGGACACAGTGAAAGTTTATAAAGAGCCTGATTTACCTCGTAATCATATTTTTGCACTTAGTAATTTTAAAGATGACTCGTTAGTAGCGGGCGTGTTAAGCAGCGGAACGTGGTTCATTAAGGACAACCATATATTCCATGAACATCCACCTTATGAGCTTGATAATGGCGTTATAAACGACTTTTACTTCGAGAATGATAGCTTATGGATTGCGTCTTCAAATAGTGTGTATCTATATTCAGATGGCTATTATCATCATCATTCATTACGACATTTAAATGACGTAGCAAATTTTACCATTAGCATTACTAAAGATAGTAAGCATCGAATTTGGGTTGGAACGCTAGAAGGCGTTTATTATAGTGATGATAACTTTAAAAATATAGAAATCCTCGCTGGATTTGAATCCTCTACTGTTCCTAAAGTTATGGAAGACAGAGAGCATAATATTTGGATTGCTGATTGGGGAAATGCCTTGGTACGGTTAAAACGCTCAACTTTTACCAAGATTTCATTTAAAGGTGAGAATAATGAAGAGCTGGCTACAACATCCATTACAAGTAATTCCAATAATGATATTTGGGTGGCTACTTCGTCTGGTTTAGTTGAAGTCTTGCAAAATGAAACTCAAAATCTCATAGATCATGACAAGTTAAGCACTCCAACTCCACAACTTGTGCTTGCAGATGCTCAAAATCGTATAATTATTTCACATCTTAATTTTGGTTCTACAATGGATGTGTTTGAAAAAGGTGAATTTTATAAACACCAAGCGGGAAAAATTGCCGGAAAAATAAATGTGATTTATGAAGATCCTGAACAAAGATTATGGATAGGAACAGAACAAGGGGTAAATATATGGGATGAAGAACCTCGTAGACTTATCAATACAACTTTTGGGATGGTTAATAATGTGGTGCGGTCGCTTGTTAAACAAGCTGATACACTTTGGATTGGCACAAATGGAGGCCTTCATAAACTAGTTGATGGAAATAACAATGCAATTCATGTTTCGAGTTCTGAAGGTAATTTAGGCTCTATTATTACATCATTATATGTAGATGACCAAAATTGGTTGTGGATTGGAACCTATGATAATGGATTAAGTTTATATAGAAATGGAGAATTTGTTCAATTTTCTACCCAAAATGGAATGCCAGTAGATGTAATTTGGCAGATTGTTGAAGATGATTTTGGTTATTTCTGGATGGGGAGTAATACAGGTATTACGCGAGTAAATAGAGAAAATTTAATCAAGTATGCAGATGGCATTTCTACCGAAATAAAGACCGAGTTTTTCACAACACGAGATGGATTACCTGACAATAATATTGCTGGAAATTATCAGCCTACGGCTATAAAAACCAATGATGGTAATCTGTATTTCCCAACAAACAAAGGCATCGCAAAAGTTAATCCAACTGAAATTGTTACAAATACAATCTCACCAAAGCCAATAATTTTAGAAGGTCTTATTGATCTTAATCCTGTTAATATTTCGGAAGGTATAATTCTCCCTAATGATGCCAAAACTTTAGAAATTAGATATACCGCACCGTCTTTTACATCTCCTAAAGAAATTGAGTTTAAATATAGATTATTTCCTTATGAAGAGGAGTGGCAACCAGTAAAAACTCGAAGAACAGCTTATTATACAAATGTGCCTCCAGGAGATTATACCTTTCAGGTGATGGCTATAAATGAGTATGGAATTGAAAGTGTTGAACCAGCTTCACTTACTATATCAGCATTGCCTGCATTTTGGGAAACAATCTGGTTTTATGCATTATTAGTACTTTTTGTATTTGGACTTTTCTATGCAGGTTATTCTTATAAAATCTATAATTTCAAAAAATTAAATAATCTTAGGCTTAGAATATCTAAGGATTTACATGATGAGATTGGAAGTAATCTTGCTAGTATTTCTATTAGAAGTGAAGTGATTAAAAAGCGAGAAGTTTTGAGCGAAAAAGGGAATAAAGATTTAGAGGAAATTAGAGGATTAAGCAGATTAACCTCTGAATCTATGAGAGATATCGTGTGGCTCATAAATCCAGAAAACGATAAAATTGAAAATGTAGTTGTAAAATTGAAGGAAGTAATAGCAAACCTTCTTTCGGATATTGAATGGTCGTTTAATACTAATATTAAAGCAACTGATGATATTCTAGAGCTCAAGAAAAGAAGAACTGTAATTCTTATAACAAAAGAAGTGCTCCATAATATAGTTAAACATGCTGAAGCAACTCATGTTGATATTTCATTAATAGTTAAAAACAAAAATCTAATTCTAACAATTCAGGACAATGGAGTTGGATTTAATCTATCAGATAATTCTAAAACAGGAATGGGATTAACTAATTTGAAACAAAGAGCTGAAGATATAGGAGCTCAAATTATTATAGATTCAGAAATAGGTTCAGGTACAAAAATGGAGTTAACCATTAATAAATACGCAATTGCGTAGTGTAAACTAACTCGAGTTTTTATTACAGTTATAGAATGAATAGCACTAATACATTAAATAACGAAATGATTAACATTTGGGTAATCGAAGACAATAAGTCGTATCGAGAATCACTTACTTTGTTATTGAATGAATTAGATGGATTTAAATGTGCCAATTCTTTTGAAACAGCTGAAGAAGCAATAGAAACGTTTAAAAAAACTGAATCTAAACCTTCTCTAATTCTTTGTGATATCGACCTTCCAGGAATGAATGGAATTAAAGGAGTAAATGAATTTAAAAAGATAAACGAGTCTGTTCTTATACTAATGCTCACTGTTCATGATGAGGAAGATATTGTGTTTAATGCGATTTGTGCTGGTGCCGATGGTTATCTTTTAAAATCAACAACGGAGCAAAATTTAAGTAATTCTATTAAGGAAGTGTTACAAGGTGGAGCGCCAATTAATCCTAGGATAGCACATAAAATTTTGAAGCAATTTGCTAAACTCAACACGTCCAAAAAAGATTATAATTTAACCACAAGAGAAAAAGAAGTATTACAGCATATCGTTGATGGGTACACAAAGAAAGAAGTGGCTTCAAAAATATATGTTAGTTATCACACAATAGATTTCCACCTTCGAAATATATACATTAAACTGCAAGTACACTCAAAGTCAGAAGCTGTTGCAAAAGCCTTAAAAGAACGCCTTCTCTAAATAAAACAACGTGTTTGCGTAGTTGTTGCCCTAATCAATACAGATTAATATGGCTAATAAAGTAATCGGTCATTTTAATATAGAAGTTTCTGGCAATGAGAGCTTTCGCAATATTAGTTTTATTCCTTGTATACTCACCTTTTGTTTCACTAGCACAAATACAGCCTAATGGCTTAGGAACAGAAGAATCCCCTTACTTAATTGAGTCGTTAGAAAATTTATGGTGGGTTAGTGAAAATGTAAGTTCATGGAATAGTTATTTCAAACAAACGGCAGATATTAATGCAGCGGCTACTAAAGATTGGAATTCTGGAGCTGGTTTTAAACCAATTGGTACACTAGATAATAATTTTACAGGAACTTATGACGGTGATGGTTATTTCATCACAGATCTTAATATTGTACGTCCGAATGAAGACTTAGTGGGGTTTATAGGTGTAGCTTATCAAGCAGAAATAAATAAACTAGGATTTATCGATGTAAATGTACTTGGAAGAGATAAAGTTGGAACTATTATTGGCGCAGGTAAACATAATACAATGTTTCAAGTATTTGTAACTGGAACAATTAACGGCAATGATGAAGTTGGAGGGATGGTTGGTTGGAATGACGGCAGCTATATTGAAGAAGCTTGGTCAGGAGTGAAAATTACAGGAAATAATAAGGTCGGCGGGTTTATAGGAAATGGTGAGCTTGTACATTATAAAAATGTCTATACTGAAAGTGAAGTAATTGGAGAGGAAGAGGTTGGCGGATTTGCTGGATATTTAAGAGGTTACATAGAGTATTGTTTAGCGGCAGGACCAGTTTCAGGTTCTAGTTATGTGGGAGCTGCTTACGGAAAAGGGAGCGATGGTTCATTAATTAATCCTTTAAGAGA
>JBLWXC010000031.1:0-8120 GCA_048267645.1 Balneola sp. | reverse complement strand
CCGCATTATGATCAAAACCATTCAAAGTCGTAATTAATTTTTCATCTTTATCAAAAATTTGTAATCTAATATTAATTTTTTTTGATTCTGGTTTACTTAAATTTAATTTCAATTCAAATGAACATTTTTCACCCAATAACAAATTTGAAGTATTACCTTTAAAATCTAAAATCTTAAAGTCTAAAATTTCTCCTTTATTAAATTTAATTGGAAAACTAGCAATTATAGGTTCTTCTTTTCTTCTTAAATAAAAACTAACAGCTTCATCCGTAGCACCCTCAAAAACAGTTTTCCCATGTTCCAAAACAATCGCACGGGTACACAAGCTTTTTACAGCAGCCATATTATGGCTTACAAACAACACGGTGCGCCCATCGCCTTTACTAATATCTTGCATTTTACCAATAGCCTTTTTTTGGAATTCGGCATCACCAACAGCAAGCACCTCATCAATCACCAAAATATCGGGTTCTAAAAAGGCGGCTACCGCAAAAGCCAAACGCACACGCATACCACTACTATAACGCTTTACAGGCGTATCTACATACCGCTCACAGCCAGAAAAAGCAATAATTTCGGCCTCTTTGCTGCGTATTTCCGCCTTACTCATGCCTAAAATAGCCCCATTCAAATAAATGTTTTCACGCCCAGTAAGTTCCGGATGAAATCCCGTACCAACCTCTAGCAAACTTGCTATACGGCCTTTGGTTTTTATTTCGCCAGTCGTAGGAATCGTAACTCGAGATAATATTTTAAGTAACGTACTCTTTCCAGCACCATTTTTACCAATAATACCTAATACCTCACCCTGTTGCACCTCAAAATTAATATCACGTAATGCCCAAACATAATCGCTATCGGCTTTGGCACTGCGGTCGTTTACAGAACCCACCTTTAAATACGGATCTTCCTTACCACGAATCCCAGCCCACCATCTATTCAAATCATGACTAATGGTACCAGTACCCACAAGCCCCAAGCGGTATTGTTTGCTGATGTTTTCGGCTTTTAAAATGACACTCATATTCTATAATTCGTTATTCGATATTCAATGTTTCATTATTCAAACCTCTATAATTCTAACCCGTCAACTGTTAACTGCGACGGCGACTGCGACTGCGACTGCGACTGCGACTATAAAAAAATAATTATTTCTTTTTAACTCATCAATTATTATTCTTCATTTCAACTTCAACAATCAACAATCGTTAATCTTAAATCAGTATTCTTTCCTCTTTAATCTTTATTCTCACCACTAACCTCTCACCACGAACCTCTCACCTCTAACCTCTAACCTCTCACCACTAACCTCTCACCACTAACCTCTCACCTCTCACCACTAACCTCTCACCACGCACCTAATCCCTAACACCTGTTTACACAGTGTCTATGAAGGTTTTCTCCGTCCT
Source organism: Balneola sp. (assembly GCA_048267645.1). Taxonomy (GTDB): domain Bacteria; phylum Bacteroidota; class Rhodothermia; order Balneolales; family Balneolaceae; genus Balneola. The sequence continues at coordinate 6,711 of JBLWXC010000031.1, read as the reverse complement.
ATTAAATATAATAATCCCAAAAAACACGACCACTAGGGTCACAGCTACCGTATACAAAACACCAAACCAGCTAAAAGTCCCAGTTCCCAATAACATATAACGTGCGGTTTCAATAATATAGGCTAACGGATTATACTCAACCACCCAGGCAATTTTTGGTAATTTCTCACGCATTAAGGCTAACGGATACATCACAGCAGATACATACATTAGCAACTGCACACCAAAACCGACTAAAAACTTCAAGTCCCGATATTTAGTTACCAAACTAGAAATTATCATTCCAATACCTAAACCTAAAAGCCCCATGAGCATCACGATAAAAGGAAAAAACACAATACTACTGTTTATGTGAATGTCTGCCCCACTAAAATAATAATAAATATAAAAGGCGATGAAAATAAGGAGTTGAATCCCAAATTTCATCAAGTTAGAGATGATTATAGAAAGTGGTACAATAATCCGCGGAAAATACACCTTGCCAAATATGGCGGCATTACTTTTAAAGGTATCACTAGTAGACGTTAAGCAGGTATTAAAATAATTCCAAATAGAAATCCCGGCTAGGTTAAACAAGAATGGCGGTACCGTTCCGGTTTCTATATTGGCCACTTTATTAAAAATAAGGGTAAACGTTAAAGCGGTAAATAAGGGTTGAATCAAATACCAAAGCGGCCCCAAAACGGTTTGCTTATATACGGTAACCACATCACGCTTCACAAACAAAACAAGCAAATCGCGATAACGCCATATTTCGGCAAAATTAAAGTCGATTAACTTCCGCTTGGAAGAAATGGTATACAACCAATCAGCATCCTCTGTCTTATTCAAGGTAATAGCGTTTTATATAGGGCTAATATACTAATTCCAAGCAGAAACCAAAACGCAAACTTTATAATTATTAGTATGCAAATCCAGCTGTTTTAAGACGAGCTAGAGTATTTCAATTCGGCCTAATAATAAAAATTGACTTGTCTTTCATAACGCGCCATGTCATTCAGAGACTCCATGGTCATTCAGAGACTCCCATGTCATTCAGAGCAAAGCGAAGAATCTCTAATTAAAAAACATCCCAAACTAGAGATACTTCGGTCATACTTCCCTCTGCATGACAGCATCCATGTCATTAAAAGCCCATTGTCATTCAGAGCGTGCGCAGCAGAGCGAAGAACCTCAAACTCCAATGTCATTCAGAGACTCCCATGTCATTCAGAGCGCAGCGAAGAATCTCTAATTAAAAAACATCCCAAACTAGAGATACTTCGGTCATACTTCCCTCTGCATGACAGCATCAATGTCATTCAAAGCACAGCGATGAAACCGAAGGTTCAACCCAGCTAATTTCTAATTTTACAACCCCCAAGTCTCCAAAAAATCCGGCAGCGCATCCAACCGGTACCAATCCATATTATGCAATAAAGCATCCTCATAATAACCAAATCTAATGGTTTGACGCACCACCGCTTCGCCTAACAAATCTAAAATAATAATATAAATATAATCAAGCAGCTGGTCAACATCAGCAGGCGCTACAAGCTTCGGAAATGTAATTAAATGAAACAATAAATCACATCTGCAATTTCGACTATCAAAATCCATAGGAGCCCACCTCAAATCACTCGGTTTTATAGTAAAATCCCTAAAGTAATAAGGTTCATCTGTTCCAGTCCTGATAGCCTCTAAATCAAGCTGCGGCTGAATAAAAGCAACAATCGTCCATTTGGGTATGTCGGGAGCTATGTTCACAAGATTAGTTACAAAAAATAAACCATCTACCCGCCCATTGGTACTTATAATCAATTGCGCATCGGCTCCATCTTTAGAGAAAGTGATACCAAAGCATAAGTTCTCATGATAATCCTGTAAGCGACTAGAAAGTTCATGATTATAAAAAGCCTGCTCGGCAACCGAAAAGTCCTGTAAATAGTAATAAGCTTCAGCATAGTCCTGAAACCAATCCCAAAAATCATATAACGATGTCATAATTATATATTTAATACATTATCCTAATCAGCACAACCTAATAACACAAACAGCAAAATAGTGTACCTGAAAATAAAATGAAGAAGTTGGTATTAACCAATTCTACCGAAATAAAAGATACTATCCAATCCCATTAATACGGTTAAACACCTCATCATAAGGTAGCCCCAAATATTCACAAGCTTCCGCAATGGTTACCAATTGGTGCTTTTGCTTCTTCTTAAGCAGCTTAATATCACGGATAACCGATCGTGCATAACGCTCACTCTTCCCCGTTAACCAACAAATATCGTTGCTATAAATACATATCCGCCTCATATCATAAGTTTTGTGAGGGAAAAAGCCATCAGAAAAACAAAAAATATCAAGAGAGACCCGCAACAAATAGTTCATACTTAAGTAGTATGGAATGTTTTTTTTTGATTAAATGGATTTAAAATGTTTGGAAATCATATAATTTTAAGCTGTTTAAGGTTATTACCGAAAACATCATTCAAAGCCCTTGAATGAACTCCATCGTATAATTATCGTCTGCTTGAACATAAGCAACTATTTTAGTCGTTGTAGCACCCACTTTTCGTTTCTCAAAGGCTGCAGTAACACCAAAATCAATAGACTTATAACGTAACGTAATAGCTCTTTGAATAGTTTGATATAATAGCTGACGATAGACTTGATGCCGTTTGGAAAAAACATAATCCATCCCAATCAAACTGGGTACATAAATCTGATTAACCTCATTCCTATAACAAAACATGACACCAACAATAGGTGCTTTTTTCTTGCTATTAATAACGTTTAAGCGCAAAACAATAAATTCCCATAAAGGATGATTGTTCATACGTTCAAATAATTTAAAAGGATAAGTAAAGGTGTTTACGCCATAATTCCTTTCCTTTACTTGCTTATATAAGTTGTAAGCACATGATAAAACAACCGAAGATAATCGACTCTCAAATCCAATCTCAAAATGGGAAATATATGGAGCAATATCCTTTTTAAAATGCTGTCTAGAGCGTTTTGATAAAGAAGCAAAATAGGCGTCAGTATCTGGCCAAACAACATCCGCAATCTTACTACTATCTGGTAAATCAATTTTAATAAAACCCTTGTTATGAAAAAAACGTTTCAAAATTACATCTTGCGTGGAAAAATCGCGTAACATCGTCGTTCCAATCTGCTCGCTTTTGGTGAGGTTTTCAACAGATTCTAATAGCATCGTTAAGGCGTCTTGCCAATGTGTATGCTTACGATTGATAAAACAATGCCTGCCTTCTGTAAAAAGCGAACCCATACCCATAACCCGTGACGTTAAATAGGTAGGTGATGATTTTCTTAATAGTTCTACCCTTCTAGAAACCGCTTCAGGAGCTAGCATATCATCCTTCATAATGGCAGAGGTAAAGAAAGTCATCACAACGGGTACGCCTTCCGAATCCCGCACTACGTAATAATAAAACTGCCACCGGTGCAGATAATCGTCACCATGTTTAAAAACACGCTCTAAAAACCGAAGGCCCTCCCAGTCAAAGCAGTTATAAGCCATATTTTGGTTCCATTCTGTTTTTTCTATAGCTTCTATAGTAGACTCGTAAGAAAGCGTTAAACCGGATTTAGTTGATTCAGGCGTGTACTCTTTTTTGGGAATAGATTTTTTAAACAGATGTAAAACCTGTAAGCTTGTAGCACCAGTCTCCGCTAAAGCCTTTGGGTAATGATAAACCATCGCAGCAACCAAAGCTTGGATATCCGCCTTTTTATTATGCCTTGAAATGGTGATTCTAACACCGGTATTCTTTACGGGTACCGCTGGATACAATCCCAAATTCACAAAAAAACCGGCATCCATCAAACGCTTCACAAACCGGTACCCAGTATCAGGCAATCCCGTTCCAATATAAAAGACTGGTGTTTCATTAATGGCTATTAGTGGTAAGTCTGTTGCCGCTAATAAGTGATTGAAATACCTAATCTTTCCCATAAGATCATCCTGTAAATCATAAATCTCTGATGTTAAATGAATGTTTGCGGATGCCAAAGCAGCAGCAACCGCACTAGGCTCTAACTGTGCTGAAAAGGTCAAAGGACCTCCAAAATTTTTAATACGACGGTGTAAGACCTTATTCGGACTAACCAACACAGCACCACTAGCGCCAAATGTCTTACTTAAGGTCCCAAATAATAGAACATTATCAGGCAAGTCCTCATAAGCATCCATAATAAATCCAGTACCTCGTGGCCCTTTCCAACTCATACCATGAACATCGTCATAATACAAATGTAATTGCGGATATAACTGACACAGTGCTTTCAAATCGGCTATTGGGGCTGCATCACCAAACATTGAATACACGCCATCAGCCATGTACCAAATATTTTTATGACGGTCTTTAAGTTTTTTTATACGATCCTCCAACATTCCCATATGGTTATGCCGTATCATGTCTACTGGTACACCACGTAACTTTAACAATTGTGTGGCTTGTTGCACACTCCAATGGACCTGATGGTCTATAATAATGGCATCCTCATCTCGAACAGCACAGGGAATAACAGCCATATGCCCTAAAGTGCTGTTTTTAGTTACAATAATAGGATGCCGATACATCCTGGCTAATGCGGCCTCTAATTCAGCATATAAGGGATGAGAGATATAGGTTTTAGATAACGGAAATTGGGTACCATAGTTTTGAATGGCATCCATTGCAGCTTGTTTAAGTCTAGCGTCTTGCTCTAAACCTAAATAACCCGTCGTCCCAAAATGATATAGAGTCTTACCGCCAATGGTTACATGACGACCACTTAAATGAGTTCCCTCGGCATATAAATGGACAACACCAGCCGCCTTGGCATGACCGATAACATCATCAATCGTATCCATAAAATGATTGTGCTTAATTTTTGCCATAAGTTTAAATTTAGTCTGATTGTTATTTCAGAATTCCCATTTAAGCTATAAAAAAACCCAATACACTAATAATTTTAAGCCATTTATACCTACAAGAAATCCCTACGAGAATAATTGTTATCCTTATCAACAAAAAACACCCAAGTACACGAGGCAAAAATTACAAATTATACTGATTATCAACTCCATATAAAAACCAACTAAACATTTTTTTTGTAATTTTAGTAATATCCAACCAATCCCATAACTCATGAAAGAGACCCCACATGCTAAATTTTGGATTACAAATGGCATTATGTTTTTTATATACAAACCCATTAGCTTTTTAGACTATCCTACGGCAAAAAAAATTGTTGAAGAACGATTAAAATTTCAACTAGAAACACAATATCCCATTCTTTGTGACACACAAGGCATCAAGAATTCAGCAAAATCGGCGCGCGACTACCTCGCGAACGAAGGATCCGCCTTAACAAAAGCTGTCGCCATAGTGGATAATAGACATATTGCCAACGTCATGTTGCGTTTTTACCTCATGAAAAACAAGCCATTAGTACCTTCTAAAATATGTGATACCCAAGAAGATGCCTTATCTTTTTTAAACACCTACGTATAATGCATAGTCACATCAATAAATCCAGATTGGAAAACATCTACAAACTACTACTTAAAATAGCGGAAGGGGATTTCTCGTATGAAATTGAACGATCGGACGAGGATGATACCATTGAAGCCATACTCGTGCTAGTGAACTTATTAGCTGAAGAAATGAAAGAAACACTAAACTATTATAGTATATTAAATACAACGGACACCGTTAAGCAATATTCAAACATGCTCTTTGTCCTAAATAGCAGCTTTCAAATTCAATTCGCAAATAGTCAGGTTCAAAAAACATTGGGTATCGCCCCTGCTAGCTTAAAAAAATCATCCTTTGCCGCCATATTAAGTAAAAAATCACATCAAAACTGGATCAGCATAGCAAATAATATGTTATATCAACAGGAATATCATCATATTTCCAAACTCACATATCTGTGCGCAAATCGCTTAACCAAAACTTTCACAACGGCCATTAATGTCATACCACGTAATGAACAAGCGCCACCACTTATCATCATGACTACCTATCAAAAAATTCTAAAAAGCCAACTAATGGAAGATAATTTAAAGCATTCTTTAAAAGCCGTTAGAAATAAAGGTTCAAATAACCCAACAAAACCAAACGTCCTGGTTAAAGAACAAGACATTCGCATCATGCAACAAATTAAAGGGTATATCTTGCAAAACCTGGAACACCCGCTTCCAAACCTGAGAACCTTGTCCAACCAGTTTGGTACCAATGAGTATAAATTAAAATATGGCTTTAAACAATTATATGGCATCACCGTTTTTCGGTATCTAACCCAAGAACGACTCAAACGAGCGAGTTTACTAATTCAAAACACCTCCCTGTCTATCAAAGCGGTGGCAAAAATGACAGGATTTAAAAATGTATCACACTTCTCCAAAGCCTTTAAAAATCATTTTGGTGTCAAACCCACTGATATGAAAAAACTAAATGCCAACAACTAATATCAGCATAAGGTCATGGTACATATTAAGTAAAAATCCCGCACAATTGCCCACCACACCAGACTCACCACTCACTTTTCACTATTCACTTTTCACTTTTAACTTCTCACTTTTAACTATTCACTTTTAACTTCTCACCTCCCACGTCTCACCTCCCACGTCTCACCTCCCACCTCTCACCTCTCACCTCTCACCTCTCACCTCCCACGTCTCACCTCTCACCTCTCACCTCTCACCTCTCACCT
>JBLWXC010000030.1:0-9914 GCA_048267645.1 Balneola sp. | reverse complement strand
GAGGTGAGAGATGTGAGGTGAGAGGTGTGAGGTGAGATGTGAGGGGAGTGGTTAGAGGTGAGAGATGTGAGGAGGGAGGTGTGAGGTGGGAGATGTGAGGTGAGAGGTGAGAGGTGAGAGCTACAAAGTTGCAGAGTTTCAGAGTAGCAGGGTTTCAGAGATGAAGAGCAGCAGAGTTTCAGAGTTTCAGCGTTACAAAGAGGCAGCGTTGCAAAAGTTTGATTAGGAGAAGCGTTACAGAGTTAATTAAAGAATAAATCAATGAAGAAACATCAAATTACTATTGTGGGATTGGGTTATGTGGGTTTGCCATTGGCGGTTGAGTTTGCCAAGAAATACGCCGTAACGGGTTTTGATATTTATAGTAAACGCGTGCAGGAATTGCAAAATGGTACCGATCGTACATTGGAAGTTACAGAACCGGAGCTCCAAGCTGTATTAACACATACTTTGGGAGAAACGGGTTTGTATATTACCGATTCTGTAGATGCTTTGGCAGATTCCAATGTTTATATTATAACCGTTCCAACACCTACAGACTCCTTAAATAAGCCTGTTTTTACCCCGCTGATTAAGGCGAGTGAAAGCATTGGGAAGGTTTTAAAAAAAGGGGATATTGTTATTTATGAATCGACTGTTTATCCTGGAGTTACCGAAGATATTTGTGTGCCTATTTTGGCTTCTGTTTCTGGACTAACCTTTAATGAAGATTTCTATGCCGGTTATTCTCCGGAACGCATTAATCCGGGAGATAAAAAGCATACGGTAACGAAAATATTGAAAGTTACTTCCGGTTCTACGCCCGAAATAGCCACTGTAGTTGATGATTTATACCGCTCGATTATTACGGCAGGTACCCATAAAGCCCCTTCGATTAAAGTGGCTGAAGCTGCCAAGGTTATTGAAAACTCTCAGCGTGATATTAATATTGCCTTTGTGAATGAGTTGTCAAAAATATTTCGGCTATTAGACATTGATACCAAAGCGGTATTAGAGGCTGCCGGGACCAAATGGAACTTTATAAAATTCACCCCTGGTTTGGTTGGTGGGCATTGTATTGGCGTAGATCCGTATTATTTGGCGCAAAAGGCTATTGAGAGTGGGTATAACCCGGAAATTATATTGGCAGGCCGAAAAATGAACGACAGTATGGGTGGTTATGTAGCGACCGAAACGGTTAAAATGATGATTAAAAAAGGCGCGACTATTAAAGGCTCTCGTGTGCTTGTATTAGGTATTACCTTTAAGGAGAATTGCCCGGATATACGAAACTCACGCGTAATTGATATTATACGCGAGTTTGAAACCTACCATGTAAACGTGGATGTATTTGATCCTTGGGCTTCTGCTGAAGAGGTGGATCATGAGTATCAATTGCCTTTAATTTGTGAAGCTCAAGACTTGCAGACCAATTATGACGGGATTGTATTAGCCGTTTCGCATAACGAATTTTTAACGCTTGATGTCATGGCTTTGAAAGGAGTGAATGGTGTTATATTTGATGTGAAATCGTTATTACCGGATTCGCAGTCGGATGCGCGATTGTAGTTAGACGTTGCGCTGTGCGTTGTAAATTTTGGCAGAATGAAGGAGGGTTACTCACGCCATATTAATTTAAAATATTGGTGTTCGTGAATGTTCGGCATTTGCCGGATTGCTTTTTTGACACGCCTCGCAATGCCAATAAAAAAAATAAAATTTTAATAATATGTACGACAAGGCATTTCATAATCAAGATCTATCTGGGTTAAATTTTTTAGTTACTGGTGGTGGTGGTTTTATAGGGAGTAATATTGTGGGGTATTTAATAAAACACCAAGCTAAAACCGTTCGAGTATTGGATGATTTTTCGAATGGGTATCGCGAGAATCTAGCCGAGTTTATGGACTTGCCTAATTTTGAATTGCAGGTTGGGGATATTCGGGATTTGGAGACGTGTAAAAAAGCCATGGTGGATATGGATTATGTAAGCCACCAAGCCGCTTTGGGTTCGGTGCCTCGTTCTATAAACGATCCAGCAACCACCAATGCCGTGAATATCTCTGGATTTTTGAATATGCTGATTGCATTAAAAGATTCGCCTACTGTTAAACGTATGGTTTACGCAGCTTCTAGTTCGACCTACGGGGATAGTCCCACGCTTCCTAAAGTAGAGGATAGGATTGGAAAACCTTTATCGCCTTATGCGGTAACGAAATATGTTAATGAATTGTATGCCGATGTTTTTGGGAAAACCTATGGAACGGATGTTATTGGGCTGCGCTATTTTAACGTATTTGGACCCAAGCAGAGTCCGAATGGGGCTTATGCCGCGGTAATTCCGTTGTTTATGCAAGCCCTTAAAGATGATGCAGCACCCACCATTAATGGGGATGGGGAACAAACACGGGATTTCACCTTTGTTGCCAATGCTGTTCAGGCAAATGTCCGCGGTTTTTTTGCTACGGAGGCCGCTAAAAATGAGGTCTATAATGTGGCCTGTGGCGAGCGGATTACGGTTAATTACTTATGGGAATCCCTACAGCAGGCGGCTAAGTCTGACTTGAAGCCTATTTATGGTCCAGAGCGTCAAGGTGATGTGCGTGACTCGTTAGCCGATATTTCTAAGGCGGAACGTTTGTTGGGTTATAAGCCTGGGGTTTCTGTTCGGGATGGGTTGAAAATGACTTGGGATTGGTTTAAAAGCCCCTAAATCTCCAAGAGGGACTTCTTGTTTTTGCGGGTTAGATTCTAAAACCTGATTTTCTGGATTCTTAAAAATCTAATTGTATTCGAAAGCGATTTTGAGGTTAGCTGGGCTGGACCTTTGAGATTCGCTGCTTTGAATGACGTGATGCGCTGAATGATAATGACGTTGTCATGCAGAGGGGAGTATGACCGAAGTATCTCTGGATTGTTACTTGGTTAATTTTTGAGATTAGCTTCGCTGAACCTTCGGTTTCCACGCTTTGCTGCGCACGCTCTGAATGACATGGGCGTTTTTGATGACAATTTGGATTTTGAGGTTCTTCGCTTTGCTGCGCGCGCTCTGAATGACATTGATGCTGTCATGCAGAGGGAAGTATGACCGAAGTATCTCTGGATTGTTATTTGGTTAATTTTTGAGGTTCCACGCTTTGCTGCGCGCGCTCTGAATGACAATGGGCGTTTTTGATGACAATTTGGATTTTGAGGTTCTTCGTTCTGCTGCGCACGTTCTGATTGACATTGATGCTGTCATGCAGAGGGAAGTATGACCGAAGTATCTCTGGATTTTTATTTGGTTAATTTTTGAGGTTCCACGCTCTGCTGCGCACGTTCTGATTGACATTGATGCTGTCATGCAGAGGGAAGTATGACCGAAGTATCTCTGGATTGTTATTTGGTTAATTTTTGAGATTAGCTTCGCTGAAACTTCGGTTTCCACGCTTTGCTGCGCACGTTCTGATTGACATTGATGCTGTCATGCAGAGGGGAGTATGACCGAAGTATCTCTGGATTGTTATTTGGTTAATTTTTGAGGTTCCACGCTTTGCTCCGCACGCTCTGAATGACATGGGCGTTTTTGATGACAATTTGGATTTTGAGGTTCTTCGCTCTGCTGCGCGCGCTCTGAATGACAATGGAGGCTCTGAATGACATTCGGAGTATTAAAAGGCACGGGTGCACGGAATGGTACATTTCTCTAAATATTGTTGTTTAAAAACTTCCATGTGGGGTTAAATAGAGTAATCATTCCATCTTTTTTAGTTCTACTTAATCCTTTAATTTGTTTTTCTCTTTTTATGGCTGTTTCATTGTCGTTGTACTGCTCATAATATACGAGGTAGAAGCATTTGTATTTTGTTGTGAATGCTTTTGAAAATGGCAGCGGGTTTCGATGCTGGTATATTCTTGTTTCTAAATTGTTGGTTACACCCGTATATAAAACCGTTTTAATTTTGTTTGTCAGGATGTAGACGTAGTAATTATGTGTTCCTTTAGTTTTCATTGTTTTAAAAATAGTGTTTTTTGTGGAGAATTGCTTTGTTGGATTTTTGGAATCTTCGCTGTGCAATGGATGACAATGGGCGTTCTGAATGACAATTTGGGTTTTGAGGTTCCACGCTCTGCTGCGCGCGCTCTGAATGACATTAATGCTGTCATGCAGAAGGAGGTACGACTGAAGTATCTCTGGATTGTTGTTTGGTTAATTTTTGAGGTTCTTCGCTCTGCTGCGCGAGCTCTGAATGACATGGACGTTTTTAATGACAATTTGGGTTTTGAGGTTCCACGCTCTGCTGCGCGCGCTCTGAATGACATTGATGCTGTCATGCAGAGGGGAGTATGACCGAAGTATCTCTGGATTGTTACTTGGTTAATTTTTGAGGTTCCACGCTTTGCTCCGCACGGTCTGAATGACATGGGCGTTTTTGATGACAATTTGGATTTTGAGGTTCTTCGCTCTGCTGCGCGTGCTCTGAATGACATGGGAGGCTCTGAATGACATTGGGCTTTGAATGACAATGGTCGTTTTTGATGACAATTTGGGTTTTGAGGTTCTTCGCTCTGCTGCGCACGCTCTGAATGACAATAGAGGCTCTGAATGACATAGTGCTTTGAATGACAACGGTTTTTTTTATAACTATTTACGGGATTAAGGGGTAACAAATTCATCTCTCTGTGTATATACCTCTGAAAGCGGTTCCCGAAAAGCTAACAGAGTAGGGGTTATAAAAACATTATATTATGAATAACTTAAACATTTTAAAATCAAAGCTTCAGCAGATGAAAGGCCGGTATTTGTATCTGGCTCTCATTTTAATGGTTACTGGTGGTCTTCAGGCCCAAAACTGCACACCATACCCCAATAACCCCACTGCTAGAGAGATTCATTTCAATTATTACAACACAAACGCCATTAGCTTGTCCACGTCCTCCGTTATTGAATCTTCAGGTGGTCCGAATTATACCGTGAATGTATATACCTTTACGATACCCTATTTTCAAAACCAATTGCAAACTGATTTACGTTTCAAAAATGGGGTGATTAATTGTACCTATGATAATACTAGTACCACTTGCGATAGTAAAGCCATTAAGGTTTACAATTCGCATTCTGGCGGGAGTTTGCTAGGTAGTGAACCTAATCAAGTAGATCTTAACGCCCATAATTTTCCTGTAGGTGTGCGAAACATTCGTGTAGAAGCCAGTTGTGGTGGACAGGTTTACCAAACCCGTTATTACCGGTTTATTGTACAAAAAGAGGCTTCCGCTTCTGTAAATTTGGATGTGAATGCCTATTGTAAAAAAGACAAACAAGGTCAGAATTCCGGTTATATTGGTTTTAAAGCATCGGGAACCCACACCAATTCATCTAAACTTTATTTGCGGGTAGTTGCTCCCAATGGCAGCAGTTGTAGCAATAATGATTATGCGCTTAATTCGCTTAATACAAACGCCAATCCTTCTGGGTTTTTCAATTGCCTTTCAAATGGTACTTATACTGTACAACTGGTTTATAAGAGCACGCTTATGGGTGGCGGTTATATTACGCATGTTCTTAACAGCAACTTTTACAGTTATCAGAAAACCTTTAGAAGTTGTATGAATAAGGTTTCACTCCCATTTTACACATTGAGAACCACGCAAGCTGATTCATCGGGTATATCCATTTACCCCAATCCTGCCGTTGATCAATTGGAATTGGCTTATGCGTTAAAGACTCGGAACGCCCAGGCTATCCTTCATGATATGCATAGTACCCCGGTTAAGAAGCTGTCTTTGGATGGACAAAAAGGCTCTATGACTATAGATGTTAGTGCTCTGAAAAAAGGACTTTATTTTTTAACTATTATAGATGGCGATGACACCATAATAAAAAAGATTGTCAAAAAATAAACTCGATTTTATAAAGCATGACCCCTTATAGTTGTAATTATAAGGGGTTTTTTTATTTCGAAAAAATAATAACTATTCAGTTTGCATGGGTATGTTAAAAGCAGGTGCTTTTTCTACAGACTTGTTCAAACTATTCAAAAAAGAACGTTTTTATTGTTAACCTTTTGGGTCTAATTTTCACTAAAAAGAAAATAAAATTAGAAACTCAACATTATGACAGCAACACGCTTTATTAATTACGTATTATACCTATTCTTTTTTACGGCAATTCTTTCTTGTACAGTAGAAGATGGCGAACAAGGCATTCAAGGTCAACAAGGAGAGCAAGGCGAGCAAGGCGAACCCGGTACTGTTAATGTTATGTATAGCGATTGGATGGATCAGGACTGGAATTTTATAGATACGCCTACTTTTAAAAGTATGTTGGTAGAAGATGCGCACATTACGGACGATTTCATGGAAAATGGTGGCATTATTTTGGGCTTTTTCCGTTATCAGGATAATGCGCCTTATATGTTACCCAATCAAGATTTTAGATTAAACACCGTCCGCTCATTCATTTCAATTAATTTTTCAGACGGTGGAAATGTTCGTTTTAGCATTCAAAGTACGGATGGCACGGCTTTAACAGATGATGACGTGAATGGTTCTGGTGCAGAAATACAAGCGCAATATAAGTATGTCCTTATTCCTGGAGGTACCTCATTATCTGGTTCCAAGCGCGCCGCAGAATGGAATCAATTATCGTATAAAGCGGTTTGTAAAGCGTTTCATATTCCTGAGTAAGGCTTAAAAAAAACATACCATAGTTGTAACAAGAAAAGTACGAAACGAATTATAAAACTTATTCGGGTTAAAGACATATTGGATTTATATTCAAACGCTCGGGCTAATGGCGTGCAGGCCCGTCCAAACTTTGTTTGTCCACCCCTCTTGTAAATTTGCAAACTCCCCTTTCTTTATCTCCGTTGTCACTGTGATAAATTCATTCCCCTCTTCAACTGAAGAGGGGAGCTTTGAGCTTGGCCCTTTGACTAAAATAGTCCACTGGATTATTTCTTAATGTCCGGTTGCCTCTTTAGCTCAAGCGAGGAGCATGGATATTGGGTATAAAAAAGGAGCTGCCTGAATAGACAGCTCCTGCATGGTAATCCATACTTTAGCTATAGAAACTAAAGTACTTCCATTAACTGCAGTGCATTATAGGCCCCATTATTTAAGGCATATTGCACACCATTGACCTCTTGAAAGAACGCAACTTTTAAAAAGAATAGTTCATTACCCGTACCAGCAGGCACACCAGCTGGTGTTAACGTTACTGTTGTATTGGTATTATCAATAGGTAAATTGGTTACAGGACTTAATTGTAAGTCCTTATCTTCCGTACCAAAATCCAGATTTAGAAACCCTGAATAGAAGCTGACATGCGTAGCTCCCAGTGGAATTTCTAAATTTTGAGCAGGGGTAAAATCTGCGATTACAATTTCGCCCGTCGCCGTAGTTAGGTCTATATCTGACAATAACACCGCGCTCATAATGGCTCGGATATTGAAATTAAACCCTTTTAAAGCTAACTGACCCTCTGGGGTGGTGATACCCACTGCCACGTTACGTTGACCACGAACACTTGTTGTGTCCGCATTTTTTACCCGTGTCATGACTTGCGTGAGTCTGGAAGTTACCAAGGCATCCTTGGCATCCACCAATAGGTCTAGGATGGCGCGACGCAATACTTTACCACTCGACGCAGCCATTCCGAATTCCGAACCATTTTCGCGTGTTCTAGCAAAAGCGGGATCCGAATTAATCCTTTTTTTGCTCACACCACCTTTGGTTCTGACTAAAAACCCTTCTTTGCCCTTATAAAAGGTAAGATCGTCCAGGGTTCCTTCGATCTTGATTAAGCTTTTTAATTTTGCCATGATTGTTTGATTTTATGAGGACGTTTCATGGGGTCCTCTGTTATACAAATTATTTAAGATTCTTTGTCTGTGCGCATAACATCGGCCGCTGTTTTATATATCAGACCTGGAATCTGGATTAAAGTTAGGGAAGGGTTGAAGTAGGTGTATGTTATTTTTACCGCTATTGAATTTTATTGCTGCTTGTTTCGCTTTAGGTATCCTTTTGTACCAAGCCGTTATTTTTTGCCATAACTTCCTGTTTCTGCCAAAATATCTTTGGCATACAGTATCCATACAGTATCCATAGAGTATCCATAGAGTATCCGTAAGGTTCCTTCCTTCGGCAGGCAGGCCTTCCTTCGGCAGGCAGGCCTTCCTTCGGCAGGCAGGCCTTCCTTCGGCAGGCAGGTGTGGTTTAAAATGAAAAGTGAAAAGTTAAAAATGAGAAGTGTAAAGTGCATAATGTAGCGTTTGAGGTTCCTATCTCCGGCAGGGGGCTTCTTAAGGCAGGTAGGCCCTTTCTTTATCTCCGTTGTACTTCGATAAATTCATTCGCCCACGCACCAGCTCGCCTTCCTCCGGCAGGCAGACCCCTTTACTAAAATAGTCCACTGGACTATTTCTTAACGTTCGGTCGCCTCTTCAACTGAAGCGGGGAGCCTGGATTGTTTGTTTACGCTTGTTCCTGCTTTAAATGATATAGGCGTTTTTTATTCTGTTCATTTTTTTCATTGATACAGATCCTGCGCTTTGCTCTGGACAGGCTACCCAAACCTGCCTGCCGGCAGGCAGGAAAATCTAGGCTGATTTTAGTTGCCTTGAAAACTGCATAAAAGCCTTTGCCTGCGGATGGCAACCGCTGCGCTAGGCCATCCTCCGCTGCCTTATGCGGCGGCTTTTATTTGTTTTACTACGGAAACGAAACGTAGGCCGTTTGGCATGTTAATTTTATGTATTGCGATTTTGATGAATTGTTAATTCTTGTTTGTCGTTTAGGAAAGATATATGCCTGTTCTTTTCTTTTCATTCTTTTGTACTCACCATACTTGTTTTTTTATTCTTTTGTCTTGATACAAAAGAACCAAAAGATCAAAACCGTTTTTAGGAAATCACTGCGTGACGCAAGCTTTTTTTCTTAAGATCATTATGGAATGTGAATTGTTTTTTGGTCATAACTCCCTTGTTATTTGATGGTTTAGTTTATTTTGTAGCTTGCTATTTTTGAAAACGGCTGGGGTATTGGTTTAGGTTTTAAGCGTTTTATTTGCAATTATTGCTTACTATTTTTGTGTTCTTTTGTAATCACCATACTTGTTTATTTAATTTTGAGTGTTTTTAAATTTTTATTATTACATGTTCATTTTTTTCATTGATACAGATCCTGCGCTTTGCTCTGGACAGGCTACCCAAACCTGCTTGCCGGCAGGCAGGAAAATCTAGGCTGATTTTAGTTGCCTTGAAAACTGCATAAAAGCCTTTGCCTGCGGATGGCAACCGCTGCGCTAGGCCATCCTCCGCTGGCCTTGCTGCGGCTTTTATTTGTTTTGCTATAAAAACGACACGTAGGCCGTTTGGGCATGTTAATTTTATGTATTAAGATTTTGATGAATTGTTAATTCTTGTTTGTCGTTTAGGAAAGATTTATGCCTGTTCTTTTCTTTTCATTCTTTTGTCTTGATACAAAAGAACCAAAAGATCAAAACCGTTTTTAGGAAATTACTCATGCACGTTATTTTATTTTTAGGTATTCGTGAATGCTCCGCATTTTCATGCGTGGCGCAAGCTTTTTTTCTTAAGATCATTATGGAATGTGAATTGTATTTTGGTCATAACTCCCTTGTTATTTGATGGTTTAGTTTATGTTGTAGCTTGCTATTTCTGAAAACGGCTGGGGTATTGGTTTAGGTTTTAAGCGTTTTATTTGCAATTATTGCTTACTATTTTTTTGTTCTTTTGTAATCACCATACTTGTTTATTTTATTTTGAGTGTTTTTAAATTTTTATTATTACATGTTCATTTTTTTCATTGATACAGATCCTGCGCTTTGCTCTGGACAGGCTACCCAAACCTGCTTGCCGGCAGGCAGGAAAATCTAGGCTGATTTTAGTTGCCTTGAAAACTGCATAAAAGCCTTTGCCTGCGGATGGCAA
>JBLWXC010000029.1:0-10667 GCA_048267645.1 Balneola sp. | reverse complement strand
GCTTGCTGGAACGCCGTGATAAAATGGGCTTCCCCGTCCCTTTACGGGAATGGTTTGCCGGTGATTTGCATGATATGGTTCAAGATATTTTCAGAAGTCACAAAGCAACAAATCGTGACTTCATTAACTACGATGCAGTTCTGAAGAATTTTGATAATGTGGGACAATTTTCCCGTAAAACGTGGGGCCTGTTTAGCTTGGAACTGTGGTATCAACAATTCCACGACAAAGCGGCTGAGTATAGAAAGATGTTAGAGTGAGGTTGCGTATTTTAATGATATTCGCGTTTAATTCATTGTTGAGTGAATAAATGTTGTTGAGGAGGGCAAGTAATTAAGACGAGGCAGAGAGTGCATATATTTCATAATTTTTTTAAAAATGAATTTAATAGACATGCTTCGATCTTAACGATTGGCACAGCAATTTCTCAGGCGGTTGCTATTTTGGCAACGCCGATTTTGTCACGTATATATACACCTACTCAATATGGAGTACTTGCTTTATATATGTCTGTTGTATCTGTAGTGGCAATTCTAGTTACACTGCGTTATGAAGTTAGAATTCTCCTTCCGCCAAAAGATGTGGAGGGACGGAATGTCCTCACGGTGGCTTTAATTTTGACACTACTTTTAGGTGGGGTTTTGTTCATTGCTTCATTTGTGCGTCACGAGAAGTTATTAAATGTTATTGGCTTGACGTCTATTGATGGATGGAGCCGTTTAGCTTTGATTGCGGGAGTTTTAACCGCAACTTTTACGATATTTTCTAATTGGTTCAATAGGCAAGGGCGATACGTTCTTCTTGCCGTTCTAAGGCCTGCTCAGTCAATCTTAGTTGTGATGTTTGGTATTCTCTTTGGTTTGCTAGGGGTTTTTGATGGCTTGCTTTATGCTCAATTTTTAGCCCTTTTAAGTCTTGTTATTATATATTGCTACTTTGGTAAAAGCTCAGTTAGTTTTGGGATTTCGCGAGAGGAAATTAAGTGGACGATTGGTGAACATAGGCGTGCACCGTTTTATTTGTTGCCGACGGCACTGTTAGATGTTTTTACGTTGCAGCTCCCGTATATTTTAATCTCTGTTTGGTTTAGTGAAGATTTGACAGGTCAGTATCGTATGGCGTACTCGTTGTTAGCTCTTCCAGGAGGCCTAATTGGCGGTGCTTTAGCGCAAGTTTTTTTTCAAAAATTTGCAAATGTATGGCCCGATGCAGTTAATGCCAAAGCCTTATTGCTAAATATGTGGAAGACATTGAGTTTGATCGGTCTCTTTCCTCTTTTTATCGTATTGTTTTTTGGGGATGATCTTTTTAGTTGGGTTTTAGGAGAAAGATGGCGGACCTCAGGAGAGCTTGCAGTTATTCTTGCTCCAATGGTTTTTATATCTTTTATTCACTCGCCAACTTCCACCTCTCTTTTGGTGATGAAAAAAGACAAAAATATTTTATTTTTTGGTATTTCTGTCTTAGTGTATCGACCTCTAGCCTTGTATTGTGGCTATCAAATGGGAAGTTTAAAGATTGGCCTTGTGCTTTTTGTCGTATTGGAAATAATGCAGATGTTAGTGTTCCAGTATTTGGCAATTTCCACTTTAAACAAAGTTATACAACAAACTCAAAAGGCTTAGAATGAAAGCGATTATACTTGCTGGTGGGTTAGGTACACGTATTTCAGAAGAAACTCATGTGAAACCTAAGCCAATGATTGAGATTGGTGGGAAGCCAATCCTTTGGCATATTATGAAAATGTATTCGGCTCATGGCATCAATGACTTTATTATTTGCTGTGGATACAAGGGGTATATAATTAAAGAATACTTTTCTAATTATTTTTTGCACATGTCAGATGTCACTTTTGATATGAGAGAGAATTCGACTCATATTCATACGCGTAACGCGGAACCTTGGAAGGTTACGTTGGTTGATACTGGTTCAGAAACCATGACGGGTGGACGTTTAAAACGGGTACAGGAATATATTGGAGATGAGGATTTTTGTTTTACCTATGGTGATGGCGTCAGTGATGTGAATATCACTGAACTGATAAATTTTCATAGGAAGCATGGTGGACTGGCTACGTTGACAGCAGTTCAGCCCCCAGGACGTTTTGGAGCCTTGAAAATTGACGGAGACCGAGTAAGCGCTTTCGTGGAAAAACCTCATGGTGACGGCAATTGGATTAATGGTGGTTTTTTTGTTTTGTCTCCGAAAGTCATTGATTATATAGAAGATGACAATACTATTTGGGAAAGAGAACCCTTGGAAAACTTAGCTGCTAAAGGGGAGCTAAATCTTTATAAACATGAAGGTTTTTGGCATCCAATGGATACGTTACGTGATAAAAAGCATCTTGAGAGTCTTTGGGATTCTCCAGAATGCCCATGGCTAAGTGACAAAGATAAATGATAAACCCGAACCCATCATTTTGGAAAGATAAGCGAGTTTTAGTAACCGGGCATACAGGTTTTAAGGGGGGGTGGCTTGCTATTTGGCTTAAGCAAATGGGAGCACATGTTTCTGCTGTTAGCCTGCCCCCTGTGTCGGAACCAAATCTTTTTGAACAAGCTCGTGTTGAAGGGCAATGTGACCGTAGTTACATAGGGGATATTCGAAACTTAACCGAAGTTTTTCTTATTGTTCAAGAGTGTAACCCGGAGATCGTGTTGCATCTAGCAGCCCAGCCTCTTGTTCGTGAAAGTTATAAAGAACCTGTATGCACATTTGCGACAAATGTTATGGGAACTGTGCACTTAATGGAAAGCCTTCGAGGCTTAAATTCAGTTCAAGTTGCCATCATGATTACAACGGATAAAGTTTATCGTAATTTAGAAACGGGGAAACCGTTTGCTGAAGATGATGCCTTAGGGGGGCATGATCCGTATAGTGCCAGTAAAGCAGCATGTGAAATTGCCATTTCGAGTTACCGAGATTCATTTTTGCGAGAACAAGGGGTCGCTTTAGCAAGTGTTAGAGCTGGTAATGTCATTGGTGGAGGCGATTGGTCAATCGATCGATTAATACCTGATATAGTTAAAGCTTGGCAATCTAATGCGAATTTACATATTCGTCGTCCCGAAGCGATACGCCCTTGGCAGCACGTGTTAGAATCACTGAGTGCTTATCTTATTTTGGCAGAGAAGTTGTGGTCTGAACCATCACTTTCTCAGGCTTTTAATGTTGGGCCAAATAAAGCTGATGCAGCAAGTGTTAGAAGTGTTGTTGAGTTAGCGAAACTTTCTATTGGTTCTGATGTTTTTGTCTCATATGCTGACCAGTGTGATGGAGTGCATGAAGCGCAGCTCTTAATGCTTGAAAATAGTAAGGTGAAGGATTGTTTTGGCATTGAGCCACGGTGGAATTTACAGCGTACTGTGGAAGTTACTATGGAATGGTATGTTGCGCATCAATACAAGGGTGCGGCATTAGAACTTTGTTTAGCGGATATTGAGAAATTTATTAACACGTCATATGCTGCGAATATGATTCATTAAATAATTTAGATGTAGAGATTCTTATGGAACAAGACATTAATCCAATTAATTCTTCAATGGTTTATAACGATTGTGAAGTATGTGGAAATAACAACCTTCCAGTATTTTTAAATCTTGGGAAACATCCTTTATGTGATGATTTAGTCAAGGTTGGAGATGGTCGTACCTGCCAAGAATATCCTATTGAGATTACTTATTGTGAAAAATGCAATACAGCACATCAACGCTATCAAGTACCTAAACATACCCTGTTTCCTAAAAGTTATCATTATCGATCACGTTTTACTGCGGATGTATTGAATGGTATGTCTGAACTTGTGGATGCATGTGAGGAAAAGTTTGGATCATTAAAAGAGAAAACGGTTTTAGATATTGGCTGCAATGACGGTAGCCTCCTAAACTTTTTTTATGATAAGGGGGCGATTACTATCGGTATTGATCCTACTGGCGCAGTTGAGGATGGGGATCAGGAAAAGCATAACTTGTTACAAGGTTATTTTGATTTTCAAAACGCAGAGCAGATTTTAGAATCATTCGGTCACCCAGATATTATTACTTTTACAAATGTATTTGCACATATTGAAGATTTATCTGGTTTAATTAATGCTCTTAAAGTCTTGATGAAACGTGAGACTGTTCTTGTAATCGAAAATCATTATTTGGGAGCAGTGATTGAACGTTTTCAATTTGATACATTCTATCATGAGCACCCTCGTACTTACAGTTTGACATCATTTTTGAAAATCGCAGAGAGTCTAGAACGTGAACTCTTAGACGTTGAATTTCCTGCACGATATGGTGGAAATATTCGCATTTATATTGGCCAAAAAGAAACAATGAGAGACCTAAATATTCGTACTAATCTGATTGATGAAGTTTTAGAGAAAGAGAAGAAATTTGGGGAACAGTTAAAACGTTTTTCACTGATTATTGAAAAATGGAAAACGGATACAAAAGAAAAACTTGGGACACTTATGAATAGGTATGGGAAAGTATCAGGTAAGGCTTTTCCTGGGAGAGCTGCAATTCTTGTCAAACTATTAGAGATTGATGTTGAAACAATCGATCAAGTATATGAAAAGCCGGGATCGATGAAAATAGGACATTATTTGCCGGGTACTCGTATTCCAATTGTTTCTGATGAAGTGTTTTGGGAAATGGATAATAAGCCGGAAGTTTTGTTTAATTTCGCATGGCATATTGGTGATGAAATTCGGGAATATTTCAAAGCACATGAGTGTGAGGTTGAGATAGTTGATGTCTTAGACCCGAAAGATTTATTACATAATGCGGTTTAGTATTATTGGTTCTGGTTTTGGATTTTATGGGTATTTACCTGCTTTAGCTGAGAAGAAAGAAAATATAATCTTTATACCAGAAGGTTATCGAAGCACTTTAAATCAACGGAAAGAACTCACTCCATATAAGGAGTCTATTTCTTTCTTACCTTCCATTGAAGCATGTTTGGATCAATGTGAAGCGTTAGTCGTTGCGAGTATACCTTCTTTACAAACGTCTATTGTTGATGAGGCACTGAAACGAAAGAATATAAATACTCTTTTTCTCGAAAAACCTCTTTCTCGAACACCTTTGGAGAGTATTGATTTGCTTGAGAGGTTAATCGAATCTCATAAAAAGTTTCGAATTAATTACTCTTTTTTTTATTCTTGTTGGTGGGATGATCTGCGAACTCTTTTGGAAGAGAATAAAGCATCTAAAGTGGTTATTGATTGGAAATTTAATGCATATCATTTTTCTAATAATTTAAAGAATTGGAAACGTTATCATCAGGATGGCGGAGGAGTATTAAGATTTTATGGTATTCATCTAATTGCAGTCCTTGCAAGGATGGGATACAAGGTTTCAACTTCTTTATTGGAAAGTGAGAATGAGGGGGAACCTCATTCTTGGTATGCAAGTTTTTATTCTAAAAATTTCCCTAATGTAGAAATTAACCTTTCAACAACTTCATTGGTGAAGGAGTTTTCTGTGAAGACGTTGGTTCAAGGTGTTTCAAAGGTTGTTTTAAATTTGGAAAACCCTTTTCAAAAAGAAGAAGTTATTCAAAATCAGGATATAAGAGTATCGTTGCTTAAAGGATTTATAAAAAGTCAGGATGTATCGAGTTGCTTGTTTGAGAAATGGTATTCTCAGGTAAATGCTCTTTGGCTTGATATCGAGACTTTAACGGAAACAAAATAGAATATGCAAAAAATTCTTACAATTGGAATTCCGACATACAATAGGGCCGGTGTTTTACGGTCAATGTTGTGTCAGTTAAGAGAAGATATTGCTGGATTTGAAGATAAAATTGAAATTATCATTTCTGATAATTGTTCTACAGATTCCACTCCCCTTATAATAGATGAGTGGGTAAGAAACATTACTCCAAATTTAAAGGTCAGGCATACCCGTAACCCGAGTAACATTGGAGTTAGTCGGAATATTGTCTCACTATTTTATATGGCTGAGGCACAATATTTTATGTTCCTTGGTGACGATGATCGTTTGAACCGTGGGAAGTTATCAAAGCTTTTTGAAATTTTGGAAAGCAAACAGGTATCAGCAGTAATTGCTCCATTTGGAGAAGGTGCTTCGCCATTTTCCGGTACGGGTGAGGTCGAAATTGAACGCGCAGCTGACTTTTTTTATAAATATGGAAATGCTTGGATGAGCATCATTGATGCAAATGCTGCTAAGCGTGCTGTAGACCAGAGAAATTTACGTACTGTTGTAGAGGGAATTGTTTGGCCGCAAACAGTAATGGGTTTTTTGGCAATTTGTGACGTTTTTCCAGAACGTCGACCTTACGTTGCTGATTTTGAATTGGGAAAGGTATTATCACCTGATTTAAATATCACAAATGCATCTTATTGGGTGCGAAGCTTAACGGACTTGCTTCAAGCGGCAAAGATTGTTGACCAAGAAAGCTCAAAAAAAATTTTCAAGAAAAAACTAATGTTTGGAAAGCGATCTGGTTTTTTAAGTCATGTTAAAGCAATTTTCTGGCATAGCTTGATAGATAGTAATAGTCGTACCGATTGCCGTGAATTGATTGCTGTTCTTAGGGCAAATTACGGTTTGCCAGGAGTATTCTGTGGATGGGGAATTGCTACTTGTCGTTATCCTAATTTTATCGAGATATTGTATCATGCTTTTAATGTAATTATTAGGAAGATGTCCTATAGAAATAGTAATGAAAAGTTAGCTCAGTCCCGGGAAGTTTTCCAGAATAAGATCAAGATGACCAATGAGACAAAAAGACGTTATGAAGATTGGTTTTGAACGACTTATGCATTGAATTTATTTTTTTAGGGTATTCTAAATAATAGGATAAAAGGTGTTTTGTCGGGCAGTCTAATTGGACATTCCAATAAGAAAGAGACCTAGTCCCTCCAAGGGAAGGGGGCGTTGATAACATGCATGATATGTTCAATATACTTTCAAGGCTTATAAATTTTAGCTCAATCAGCTCTTGTGAAATAAAGCATTGTTGATACTGCCAGATAATTGGTGCTTAGAAATCTATCTGAAATGCTGAAAAACAGTATTTCTTTATAGGGAATTTATGTAGAAATCCAGATACTAAGTCGCGATGACAAAGAATATGGTGATACGATACTAATACAAGGATATTCCATGAGAGTCGGAGTGGTTAGGATACCCGTTAAGCAGAGAGAGATACATTAATGTGTGGCATTTGGTTTTCAGCAGGATTTTCAACTAATACGGCGTGCATTGACATCGTTAAACACCGAGGCCCTGATGGGCGTGGGTGGAATACCTTTGATTCTGCAATAGGGCCAATTGCAATGGGACACAGACGCCTTGCAATTATTGACTTGGAAGGTGCTCATCAGCCTATGAGCTGCAACGAGGAACGTTATTGGATTACGTTTAACGGAGAAATTTATAACTTTCCGGAGCTTCGTGAAGAACTTCAGGCAAAAGGTCATTATTTTCATACGTTATCCGATACGGAAGTGCTCTTAAATGCTTTTCTTGAATGGAAAGAAACCTGCCTAGAGCGGCTAATGGGAATGTTTTCTTTTGTTATTTATGACATGAAAGAAGAGAAGGTTTTTGCTGCTCGGGACAGATTTGGAATTAAGCCGCTTTATTATTGCCAGACAGAATTAGGGTTCGCGTTTGCTTCTGAAATTAAACAACTTTTGGAATGTGATGGTGTTGAAAAGAAAGTCAATAAAGCGCGTGTATATGATTACCTTTCTGTAGGACTGTTAAATCATACATGCGAAACTTTGTTTGATGGAATATTTCAAATCCGCGCCGGGCAGGCCGTTTCTTTGGATTTAAAGTGCAAGGCTGGCTCTGCGATAAATTCTAGAGTATATAACTGGTATACTTTACCTATTCCAGGCTCATTGAATTTGCATTTAGCTGATGCAAGTTCTGAATTTCAAAAAATTTTCAAATCTTCCATTGATATGCATATGCGTTCAGATGTGGAGGTTGGATCATGCTTGTCTGGTGGTTTAGATAGTTCTGCGATTGTTAGTTTAGCAGCGAGTTTAAAAGCTGATACAGGAACTTTTAAGACATTTAGTGCATGTTTTAATGAGAAACGAGTGGACGAGCGTCCTTATATCAAATCTGTTGTTGATGCTACAAAGGTGCATGCATATTACACGTACCCAGAACCAGATGAACTTTTTAACACTGTTAAAAAAATTACATGGCACCAAGATGAACCATTTGGTAGTTCAAGTATTTTTGCCCAATGGGCTGTATTTGAAGATGCAGCTCGACACGGTGTAAAGGTGATGCTGGATGGTCAAGGGGCTGATGAACAATTAGCCGGTTATCATCATTGCTTCCACTACTATATACATGAACTATTGGCTTCAGGTCATTTCTGGTCTGCGCTAGAGACTGTATTTGAACGTTGGTATAAAACTGGTTTATCTCCTTTCAAACAGTTACCCATAAAACGGTTTTTATATAGATTTTTCAGAAATAAGAAGCCTTCACCTAGCATTACAAAGGGGTTAAGGAAAGCATATTTTTTACCCTCAGATCCTTATTATTCGCCTTTGGACTTTGCACTAAAAGTAAATGAAATAACTAATGCGACGACTTTGTCAGGGGCGTGTCTTGCAATGATTAAGGCAAATAGTCTTGGGATGTTGCTGCATTGGGAAGACAGAAATAGTATGGCACATAGTATTGAATCACGCGTACCTTTTTTAGACCATCGGCTTGTGGAACTGAATATTGCCTTGGGTAGTAAGCACAAGTTTAAAGGTGCCAGAACAAAAGTAATTTTGAGAGAAGCATTAAAAGACTTTTTACCTAGAAAGATATATCGACGTTTGGATAAATTAGGCTTTGCAACTCCAGAGAAAGAATGGTTGCAAGGTTATGGAAAAGAAAGAGTTATGATTGGCTTAGAGCAAACTGTTTCACGTTTCCCTGATATGTTTCATAGGGAAGAGTTGGAAAGTTACGTATTGGATGCGTTGAATGATAAGAAATCTCTGGATTTCACGCTGTGGCGTCTTATTAATCTTGGGGTTTGGGGTGAGGTGTTTGATGTTAAACAGTAAAAAGAGCGAAAAAATTGTTTGCATAACTCCATGTAGTATTCATAACGATATGCGAACGTTGAAAGAGGCTTTAACGTTTGAACAAAATGGATATGATGCAGAAGTCGTTTTTGGGTCATTGTTGGGCTCGGACAGCATTCATTGTATAAAGGCGGGTGAGTATCACAACTTAACGAGCAACAGTAAATGTACAGAAGGTACATTTAATAATTACATTCAACGTGTTGCTGATAAATATAGGCCCTTAAAATTCATAGCTTCGATATGTAAGTTATTTGTAAGGAATTATGTTGTCTTTACAAAGTTATCAAAATCAAAATTATATATAATTCATAGTTACATAGATTTTCCTGCAGTTTATTTAAAGGCAAAGATTTATAGGTCAAAAATTGTTTATAATGCTCATGATGCTCATTATCTACAGTACTTATTGGAAAGTAGAACTACTACAGAAAAAGTAATTGGTTACTTTTTTCATCTAATTGAAAAAGCTTTAATGAAAAATGCGGACCAAGTTTGGACCGTCTGTAATCATGTTGCGGGTCTTCTGAATCAGAAATATAATGTAACGCCAAAAATTATTCGAAACTGCTACGACAAAAGACTGAGTAAATCTGCTCCTGAAGATATTCGATCTAAATTCGCAATAAAAGGTGACGATATTGCAATTGCTGTTATTGGAAATAATAAACCGGGGCAAGCGATAGAAGCTTTCATAAAAGGTATTTCTCAAACATCTGACAATGTGCATGTCATTTTTATTGGCGCAGGATATGAGGCACACCAATCAGTAATTTCGTCTGCTGGTATTGCTCATCGTGTGCACTTGCTTGGGCAAGTTAATGCGGAATATGTTGTTCCTTATGCTGAGCAGTGCGATTTAGCAGCTGTGATTTACTTCCCCTATAATGAAAATTATCGTGGGGCTTTACCGAATGGCTTCTTTCAAAGTATTTCAGCTAAGCTCCCATTGATTTATCCTTCAACACTAGTTGAATTGGAAGCTCTTGGGCGAGAGTATGATTTCGGTTTGGCGATTGATTCGACCCAGACTCAAGAATATGTTTTAGCAGTACAAAAATTACAGAATAATCCAAAGCTATGGGCAGAGTATAAAAAGAATACTATTAGGGCCGCAGAAGAGATTTCATGGGCGAGGGAAGAGGAAAAAGTTTTGGAAGAGGTTGACTTTTTACTTCACTCTTAAATGTTAACTCCGACTATAAAATTGTATACATCAATGATATTAGCTGACTTATAGAGGCCGTTTTTTTTAATAATTAATCACAATGAAAATTACGTATCAGATAATTAGGATGCATCATTATGGATGTTCGCGGCAAAAAAATTGTTTCTATTGGCGGGGCCGGGCTCATCGGTTCTCATGCGATGGAAGAGTTATTGAAAGAGGATATCAAGGAACTCGTTATCTATGATAATTTTTCTCGTGGTTCGCATGAAAACTTAGAAAATGTTTTAAAAGATGCCCGGGTCAATATTTATGAGGCAGGAGGAGATATCACCCATCCTGATTTATTATCTGCGGCCTTGCAAGGTGCAGAGGGTGTCTTTCAATTTGCTGCATTGTGGCTTTTGCAATGTCATGAATTTC
>JBLWXC010000028.1:0-11266 GCA_048267645.1 Balneola sp. | reverse complement strand
CCAAGTACTTGCCAGTTATAAAAATATCTAAAAACTATATATGAGACTTTGAATATCCCTTTAAGATCACTTCCAATTTTACTTATCTGATCAAGAGCCAGTCTGTTATTTTGAAGCTGTCACTATCTATTCCTGATAGTGACAGCTTCGCTGTTTGTTACGGCGAACATCGCCGTGGAAGGGTTACCCACCCTTCTTGCATCCCGCCAAACTCACTGGCGTACTTTTGGATTTCTCGCTGTAAAAACTGGCCCGGTTGCGTCCTTGATATTGAAGGCCAGTTTAGCTGTTCCCATCACAACAACCTCACGCCACAGGCGGTCTAGCAGCGTTGCGACCTGTGGCGTGAGGCCTTGTTGCTCAGGAAACATCGGATTGACTTTCAGCCAATCATTGGTGTGCGGGTTCACAAAACGCCACACCTGTTGCCAACCATGCTGACGCTTTACAAACAAGGTAGCGTCTGCATGGCTGGAGGTGGTTTCAGGCCGTTCGTGGGGGCGCTGGACCTGTGTATTCAATGACTGCACAAGTGAATACACTTCGCTATTCTCCCCGGTTATCTGCCGTTCTATGCCCAACACATCAACAAAACCATTTTCCAGTGTCTCACGCGTGTAGAAAATACGACCCTCCTCAAACCCGATAACCTTTCTTCCCCGCATTGCCAACCCGCAAGCCTTGCGAAACTGGTGCTTATCGGTTGCAGGGCCAATGCCACTAGCCTTGCAATCAGACTTTATGGCGCTGGCGATTTGCATGATATCTTTGGCATAATCTGAATATGCAAAACCCCCAGCCTGAGACGGAGAAGAGCTCCATAGCAGGATGAGGGTTAAAATCAGATATCTTGCTTTATACATACCTGATTGCATGGGCTATCTGACCTCCCATTTATCGCCAATCTTGGCAAAACCAGCCTCGGTGTTGCTTGATCTTCCTTTGTTGGTGGAATAGCTGAAACTACAGTTGTATTTCGGTTTGCTGGGGTGTTCCTTGCAATGAACGTTAGTTATTCTGGTTACTTTAGACCGAGTGATAGACTCATAGTCTTTACCCCATGACTCCATAATACCAGCCTCACCCGGACCATTCTCAACGCAAGCAACCAAAAAAGACAAAGAAAATGCGGCAATTACCGCCGTAAACAACACTTTCACAACATCCTCCTCACGAAAAAGTGAACAGTATGTTGTATTCTGTTCACTGCCCTAAAGAGAGGCGAGAGAGGGGTTGTATATAGGAGTATCTAATACTATAATGTTAAGTAAATTAACATTTGATAAATAACTGATATAAAGATGTTACTTATAAACTCATCAAAAGCTCAAAAGAAGATTGCAGAGAACCTACGTAAGCAACGCTTAGGTATGAACCTTACGCAAGAAGGTTTAGCTGAACGCTCAGGTGTACCTTTGTCTACTTTGAGAAAGTTCGAACAAAAAGGGACAATATCTTTGGAGGGGTTTCTAAAGTTACAAATGGCTTTAGGTGGACTGGAAAATATTGTGAAGGCAACAGAACCATTAATATCTGAGTTTTCCTCAATTGATGAAGTTCTAAATTCTGATAGCAAAGAAACAACACGTAAAAGAGGGCGACTTAAGTGACGCAAATAAAGTCCGCAACTGAGGTAAAAGTTGGATTGAATTTTGGTGAAGGCGTTATCTCTGTAGGTCGTTTGGCTATTCGTGAGCGCCAAGTTTATTTTGAGTATGATACCCATTTCTTGGAACTTAAATTAGCGATATCTCCGCTACGTTTGCCATTAAAACTTGGTCTACAAACAGTTGACTTTGCTCTGTTTGAAGGTCTTCCGGGTGTGTTCAATGATAGTCTTCCTGATGGTTGGGGGAGATTGCTATTTGATCGCTTTGCAAGGTCAAAAGGTATATTGTCTGCGGATATTACCCCTCTAGATCGATTGGCGCATATTGGTTCTGACGGGCTTGGTGCGCTGGTTTATGAACCAGATTATAGCGAAGCTGAAAATGATAGTGAAATTAGCTTGGATAAACTAGCAGAACAAGCGCAAGAGGTACTTAAGGGAGCGTCTGAGGAGGTATTGCAAGAGTTGTTAGCCCTAAATGGTTCTTCTGCTGGGGCTAGGCCAAAGGCTCTTATTGGTGTTGACCATAAGCGCGAGCGTATTGTGCATGGGGCTCAAGAACTACCCGAAGGTTATGAACCGTGGATGGTGAAGTTTGCCAACAGCCAAGACGGAAATGATGCGGGGGCAATTGAATATGTTTATGCCTTGATGGCAAAAAAAGCTGGTATTGATATGCCAGAAGTGCATTTGTTCCCGGCGGGAAACGGCCCCGGATATTTTGCTATTAAGCGTTTTGACAGGCAGGGCAAAAAACGTCTGCATATGCACACGGCTTGTGGCTTGTTGCACTCTGATTTTAGAACCCCATCACTGGATTATGAAGATTTGATCGGCTTGACGGGCCATTTAACGCGCGATGTGCGTGAGGTCGAAAAAATGTACCGTCTGGCAGTTTTCAATGTACTGGCACATAACCGGGATGATCATTCCAAGAATTTCAGCTTTTTGATGGACGAAACAGGACAATGGAAGCTATCTCCAGCCTATGATTTGACGTTCTCTTCTGGGCCGAATGGCGAGCAAAGCACAATGGTAATGGGTGAAGGTCGTAATCCCGGTATTGAGCATCTGGTCAAGCTGGGGCAGGAGGCAAATATCTCCAAACAGAAGATTGATGAAATATTGGACCAAACCCTAACGGCTTTGCTTGGTTGGCGAGAATTGGCTATGCAATATGAAGTTAGTCATGCAAACATCAAACTGATTTCAGGCAAGCTGCATTGATATTGCTTTAGGCTGTTAATTATATGTAAATTCTTCTAAAGTTTGTGCATGTATCATTTTTAGTACTAACTTTAGGTGTTTGTAATGATTAATTTCTACAGACATAAAGAATGGCATGAATTTCGTGCAGAAATCATTGAGGCTGATGGTAATGCTTGTACCGAATGCGGGCGTGGTAAAGATGAAGTCGTACTCCAAGTCCATCACAAGGTATATTATTCAGGCAAGCTGCCATGGGAATATGCTCAAAAAGATTGTGAAACTTTATGTAGTGGCTGTCACGCAAAACATCATGGCAAAATTAAGCCAAGCAACGGTTGGGATTTGCTTTTTGAAGACGATTTAGGGGATTTAATTGGAGAATGCCAGTTTTGCAGCACAGCATTAAGATATGAGTTCCATATCCATCATCCGCATTGGGAGCCGATGGTGGTTGGCACTGATTGTTGTGATCGCCTTACAGGAACTTCGCAAGCGTCTGATTATCGTAAATTGCTTGAGCGCAAAGAACGTTTTTTATCATCACCTAAGTGGAAATATTCACCATTTGGCATTGGGATGAAAAAGAGGGGCAAAGTCATTGAAATAAGAGAGGAGAATAAAAAGTTCCAAATCTGTATAAATAAAACCCTCGGGAAGAGAAGATTTTCAAATCTCAATGATGCCAAATCATTAGTTTTTGATTTGATTGAAAATGGGGAAATCAATAAGTTTCTGATGAAGTGATTGGCTAACAAATTATTTATTCAAGTCCGTAGTATCTTTTTGCGGCTTCTTCTAGCACATGAGTGGCTACTGATAGGCTAATATTCCAAGCGCCTTGGGCAATTTTTGGAAGTTTTTGGGCCAACCAATCACTTGCTTTTTGGCCATATGGTCTATCATTACTTTCAGGTTTTTCACTCTGAATTATTGTTGAAAATTCTTTCGCCTCTTCTGAAGGAATACCTGATTTCTTCAGTATTTCTTCGACACCATTAATGTCCCCCTGTTCATTGTTGATGATAATGTTGGCATTAGAGCCTGTACTATTTATCATTGTATTTGATCCATGAACGGTCATATTGAAGACTTGTTCAATTTTGTCTGCCATTCCGTCTGCGTTTGCTATAGGTTTTCCTATTGAGATATCAGCAGAATTAGGTATTTCTTTTTCTAACTTCATAGTTAGCTCTAATATTTTTGTTCGTGTTTGGTTTTGAATTTCCTGAACAGCAGTTGTTGATATTTTTCCACTGATAGAGGTGCAATTCATATCTGGATACACCTTACCTTGAAGAGTAAGGATTAGGTTTGTACAGTCTGTTCCAATGTATCCCCCATCTTTAACACTACTCACTAGAGCATCAATGGCGGCAATACTTTCTCTCATTTCCTGGGTAAGCCATTCTTCACCACAAAATTTTAGGATTAAATATGAAGGAATAGGTTGGTTTGAGGCTTTCCATGCAATGTTCTGGAAATTCCCTGAATAGGCCACGGCAACCCGTCTATAATCAGGGACTTTAACATTCTTTGGGTACCCCTCAGATTCATATCTTACCCATTCCTCTAATACTTCGCTACCTAACCTATTTGCTAGTAGGCGTAATTTAAGTAAAATTGGCCCTAATTTACTTGATGGATCAATAATTGCTTCTTGAATTTCGTGTAATAAGCTCATAAATACGCCTTTTTATGCAAAATTTTGAGAGTATTATATTCACGTTTACACTTTTTTGAAAGTCTTAGGCCCACATTTTTTGTGCAAATAAGCGTTCTTCGTTGCCAAATGCGTTGGTATAAATAGCAGTTATTTCAAGGCTGGAGTGGCCTAGCCATTTGGAGACCATGTTTAGGGGGACGCCGGATTGTAGGGCATTGATGGCGAAGCCGTGACGCAATCCCTTTGCTGTGGCGTGTGGGCCATTGGTTTGCATGCTTGTCATTACTGATTTGACCTCCTGCCAAGCTTTGGTTCTGCACCAAGGAAATAGGCGCTGGTGAGGGTGTAGGGTGTTGGATTTAGCTTGTTGATTTAGGCATTTTATTAAGAAGTCGGGTAGTGGGACTGCACGGAATATTCCGCGCTTTCGCTTTTTTAAGGTCTCAAAGATTACCACGCCGTTTGCGGTGTCAATACGTTGTGGAGTTAGGGCGAGGGCTTCGGAAATCCTGCAACCTGAAAACGCCAAAACTTGGCAGAAAAGAGCAACATCATCAGGGCGGTTTTGGGCTTCTTTTAGGAAGGCTTTGCGTTCATCGGCGGTGCAGTACAGACGTCGCCCTTGCAGGTCATAAAGTCCTGTAGACATGGCGGTTTACCTTGGGTTTTATGGTTGTTGTCTGCCTTTTTATAAATGCACCCTTTACAATTTATTCAATGAACATTATACAACAAAATGTTTATTTAATAAATGCTGTGTGTGTAATATTCATCTTACTTTTACATGCGAGTGTGGCGATTAATATGGAAAAAACATACACCTTTTGATTGATTTTTTGTGAATGTTAATGTATTTATCTTTGTGATCCTTTGAATGAAACCTCGGAGCAGAATAGTGCTCATAGTCGGTGCCTACCCAGATTCTCTGGCTTCTAGTTGTAACAAGACAAGTCCAATTTCGGAACTTTCAGAGATATTATCTGAATTTTTACCTTCTGAAATATGTTTGCATCTATTACCCTTTTATCCGAGTTCTGGCGATTTTGGCTTTGCACCTAATACACTTAGGAAGGTTAAGTCTGACCTAGGTAATT
Source organism: Balneola sp. (assembly GCA_048267645.1). Classification (GTDB taxonomy): domain Bacteria; phylum Bacteroidota; class Rhodothermia; order Balneolales; family Balneolaceae; genus Balneola. The sequence continues at coordinate 5,691 of JBLWXC010000028.1, read as the reverse complement.
GGTCCGATATTGGTAGTCTTGCCCAAAAAAGAAAAGTAATCGTTGATGGAATATATAACCACGTAGGTATAGAGCATGAATGGGTAAAATCATTTTTGGAAAAACCCAGCATAATATCAAATGTTCTATTTGCTTATAAAGGTTTACAACCAAATCAAGGCCCCCTTTCTCCAAGGGGGGACTTTGCATTACGAGAATACTATATTGAGGATGAATGTTGGTGCTTGTGGCAAACATTCTCTGAGGCTGCTGCTGATGTCAGACTAGATAGTGTAATTGCGCAAAAGGAAATTAAAAATCATTTGGAGGTTTTGGCATCTCATGGAGTTTGGGGTGTTCGATTAGACGCGCTGGTTTACTATGCGAAAAAATTGGATGGAGATATCCGACACAACCCTGGTGTGTATGAGAAAGCAGAGATGGTTGCGGATTGGGTATATGAAGCTGGTCTAAATCCAATTGCTCAATTGGATTGTGATGCGATGGGCGTGACTTACTTCGCTGAAGGAAAATATAAGCAAATTCCAATAAATGATTTTTCATTTTCTACAATTTTAGCGTTAGCATTTATTGAAGGATCTGCAAAAGGATTGGAGCATCATCTAAAGTTAAACACAAAACTTCAGAGAGTAGTTACATTAGCTCCACGAACGCATGATGGTATTTTGCTTAGGTCTGAAAAATTATCTGATGTTGATAAAGCCCAGATAATCAAGTTTGCACAACAAGAAAATCTAAAAGTTAGAATTAGTAATGGTACTCCATATGAGCTCAATTGTTCTGCTCCTTACTTATACTCTAAAGCAGTAGGAGTAGATAATGCATATAGAGCCATAGTTATTGCTTTGTCAGTTGCTTCATTTGGTGGAGGTCATGCATATTTCTATTTGCCTTTTTTAGTTGGCTATATACCGGAGTATTCTGCAGAAGTTCAGGATGAGGACCCTAGAGCATTAAATAGGTCTAAAATACCTATTCAACATATTAAGGATTTTTTAAAATCAAAAGAAGGGGACCTTTTGGCAGATCTTTTGAATGTTCTTTGCTTGGTAAACACTGACAATGGAGTTTCTCATCCGAAGGAAATACAGTCAGGCAAAGATATTGATAGTGGATTACTTGTTATTGAAGATAAAACATGTATGCTAAAGTTGTATGTGAATTTTAGCAATTTTGTTAGCACTGCTATAGGTGTTTGTGAGAAAGAAGCTATATTTTCAAATGGTTTGACAGAAAATGGTGTCCTAAAGCCTCTATCAGTGGCAATAGTAAAATCGGACGAAGAAAGATAGTTTTTTAAAAATATTTTACATCTGAGATGGAAATGAAAGGCAACTAAGAATGGCTAAATCGATTTTGGCAATTGATATTGGTGGGTCATCTGTGAAAAGCTGTATTTTGAGCTGCAATCCAGAGAGTTTTGAAATTAATATCAGGTATCCAGCTGTTAAATTACCATCGAATGATTTTAGTGATTTAAATGAGATTGTTTGCGAATTAGTGAGTAAAGCACTTATGGATGTCACTGATATCTCAGCCATAGGGATAAGCACCACTGGGTCGGTTGATAATCAGGGCACAGTAGTTAGTGCTGGGCATTTTAACGGCTATGTCAATGTTTCATGGAAAGAAGTTTTGATGTCGGCACACAACTCAATCGAAGAAGTCGTGGTCTTAAACGATGGTAGAGCATCTGCTTGGGCTGAATATGAAGCTAATGCAGAAAAGGTGTCTTCTCACGTTCATGTGGTCGTTGGAACCGGTGTCGGAGGAGGGTTGATTTATAAAGACGAACTCCTTCAGGGAGATAGTGGGCAGGCAGGATATATAGGCCATTTGAAAATATCTTCTGGGAAAACAGCTGTTTGTAGTTGTGGAAATATGGGGTGCGTGGAAGCTTTGGCAGCCGCACCTGCAATATCCGGGCATTATAATAGTCTTGAAAAGGAAGAAAGTAGTACCTCTTTTGAAGATGTGGTTAATCTTGCAAGTGATAATAATCCAAATGCAATTCAAGCGATTGAACTTGGAGGGTATTATTTAGGGGTTGGTTTAGGTAATGCAATGAATGTCTTAAACCCATCTCAAGTTACTGTAGGTGGCGGTGTTATGGTGGCTTCTGAAAAAGTGCTAGATAAAGATGGGCAGGAAGTTTATTTTTCTGCAATCAGTAAGGGGATTAAATTTGCTGCGCACAAAAGGGTTTTTGCTGCAATAAAATTCAGGAAAGCTAGATATGGAAATGATGGCGGAATGATAGGTGCAGCACTGTTAACATACAGAAAAATTAGTTGATTATTCTGATGACAATTTGCCAATTTTGTTTGCTGCTAAACCAATCCAGAGGCCCAGAGTTATCAATCCCATACATTTAGATATCGGGAGCATTAAAGTTTGTCCTAATGTCGGGGGATGAGTTAAAGGATTAGAGAGCCCTAAAAAACCTTTACCCATCAGTATGCACTCGTTGATAAAAGTATTTATGTTTGTGGTTAAAAAAATATGAGGCGTTGCAGTTATTTTATCATCAATGATAATGCTTACAATTGCAGATGCGAAAATACTAATGCATGCTATACAAATAATACGAGAAAGACTTTGTCCAAACGATGAAGTCATTCCCCATAATCTAAGGATTAGTCTATCAATCCAGGAAGTAGATATCTGATGTTTCTCCTGTAGATACTGGGCATCTGCTATTTGCCTTCTCATTATGGGAGTGATCCCTTTTAGATCTTGGACTGGTTGTCTAAGAAGTGATGCGGATTTGTTGTATCTCCCTAAAAGACTTACGTTGCCTTTCTGTTCAGGCCATTCACACTGAATAATTGTAGTGCCAAGCATTATAGAATTTGCTAGGTCGAACTCATCCAGATCTGCGTCTTTTATGGTGGTGTGACTGAAATCTAAGCCAGTTTTTTCCATCATGTGTAGAGACATGATCTTCAGGCTGCTATTTAAAAAGCATGAGTTAATTATTCTACCATTACTTAGAGACACTTCTATTAAGGAAGATCTTTTAATGTCATTATTTAGAAAACTTGTTTCATCAAAAGTGGAATTTATAATAGATGAATTTTGGATAGTTGATGACGATATTACTGTTTTTTCAGATGAAATATTTGAAAAAACAGATTTATCGATATTTACCTTTTGAAAGTTTGCTCCATTTATCTTTGCTTTTTCAAATTCGCATCTACTGAACTCGCAATTATCAAGCTCAGCATTATCTAAGTTAGCCTCGTGAAATAGAATGGAGGTAAAAGATGTTCCGCGAAGTATGGAATTTGTAAAGTTGCAATTTTTCGCATCTATCTTTACGAATTTAGCTTCATTAATACTTGTGTGCTCAAGAGATGCGTGGCTTAGTTCACAGTCAATGAATTGAGATTTGTCCAAATTCGTATAATCGAGATCAATTCCCGACATATTGCAATTTCTAAAGGTAAAGCCGGAGAAATCTCTATCACCTAAATCTGCATTGGTTAGGTCTATTGGTTTTTCTGTTGAAGTAGAATAGTCTTCCCAGCACACAGGACCTTCAAGTAATGCGCTAACTGCTTCAGATGATGCCAATACTGTTCTCCTATGAAAATGCTTATGTCAATTGACCATATGTGGTGAGAACCATTTGGTTATTCAGAAACCATTGTTCTTCTGATAATCTTTTTAAAGCTAAATACTCAACTTCTCTTGAGGAGGATACAGAAGAGATACAAGCAAGTTCATTGTCATAGAACCCTGGGTGGGTGACTATTTCAATGTAATCTTCCATTGGGAAATTATTGATACAAGACATTATATCGTTTTTTAAAGCTTCTTCATTGAGAGATTTGGTAGTCCAGCTTTTCACTAATGCTACCGTGCACGATACTCCGCATTCTCGTATTTTATGCCCGACAGTACCTAGCGCCCCTCTAACTGGGATTTTATATTTTTTTGCAAGCTTAATATAAATTGGAGTTAGTTCAGGTCTGCGGTGCATCCCATGGTGACTGTCTAAATGAGATGGGATACAGCCTAGTAAGTCAATAGTAGTTTTTATTTGATTATCCCATTCAAGCTCTACCTCATCTATATTGGGTTTTACTGCGTTCGATCTAAAATCCTTAAATAGGCCTGTTCTTTTGTCCAGTAGTGATGGAACACTAGATAAAGGGCTTAGAGGCTTACCACCTGTTAACTGTAAGTGAACTCCGACTTGTTCAGAGAGTATGGAGAGATTATACCTAGAAATTCTATCGACTGCCCCAATTGCTGCAGTCATTAAAGTCGTGCTGGTGATTGCTTTGATCTCAAAAAGATCATAAATGGCGTCACAAATTCCATCTGTTAATCCAAAATCATCGGCATTTATAATTACATTGGGCATTATTTTGCCTTTCTAGCCATCTTTAATTGGAGTGTTGTTTCCATAATTCAACAGCACCATATATTTGAGCTTCTCTACCTAATTTTGATATTGAAATTAAGGTGTTGTTCCAAGCAAGAGGCCAAGAAAGTTGACGTGTATGCCGTATAACAAGATCCGAAAAATTTGGGAGCTCAGTAATGATGCCTCCGCTGAGTATAATCTGTTGTGGGTTGATAATGGATAAAATTGAATTAAGTGCAAAGCCTAAATATCTTGCAGCTTTATCTAATACATGTAGTGCAACAGGGTCTTGTGTATTTAAACCATCTGCAATTCTATCAAGAGTAAGACTTTCTCTATCATTTTGAGCCGCGACTTTAAGAGCTTTTCGGAACTTGGAATCTAAAATAATTTGCGTATCTTCTGGGAATTTTTTATCGATCTCAGATAGATATGTAGATACTAAACTTTTGCTTATCCAAGGGCGGCTGGTGAATACTTCTAATGAACCGCTGGATCGTAATGCTTCGTAATATTCTCCATCAGGCTGGACAACCATACGGCCAATTGACCCTGCTAATCCTGCACCCGTATAGGGTTTACCATCAATAATGATTTTTGATCCAACCCCTTCGTCCACAAAAACATATACGAGGCATTGTTGTTGATGGGGTGTTGCATTTCCTGTGCATTGATATTCACCAAGTGCCAAACATTCAACATCGTGAAAAATTAAACTTTCTTTTGAAAATGTTTTGTCACTCCATTCTGCCACATTGAAAGGGGATCTAATTCCTAATCGGCTAGAGCTCTTAATTAGCTGGTTATTATCTAGCGACCCAGGCATTGAAATGGCAATACCATCGGGTTCAAAATTTTTTTTGCCCCAAAATTTAGTTGTCTGTCTTGAAAGTTCATCAAAGAAGCGCTGCCCCGATGGATCGTTTAGGTGATTTTGTGGGTCCCAGTTATGTTTATCAAGGAAATCAATTTCCCCATTTGGACCAAGAGAAATAGTATGATGGGTAACTTGTCTAGTTTCTAGAATTAAGATTGATAGAGACTGTGAACTTGGCAAAACTAATTCCTCCCTCCGTATGGCTATCTAAAATTGTACACACTTTAATGGTTTTTGAAAGATAGATTTTGAGGAAACTGGATAACTTATGCAACTTTCAGAATTGTATAGCTCACTTCTGTCCAACGCTGGCAGCAGGCCCCCGCAACCAAAATAATAAAGCCCTGCACATCGTGCGGGGCTTTATTATTTTAGATGTCTGGGTGGCATATTTTAATTGGCAAAACGCGACGAAGCTCGCGTTTTGCACAGTTCGGCC
>JBLWXC010000027.1:0-12848 GCA_048267645.1 Balneola sp. | reverse complement strand
TTAAAAATCATAGTATTAAAGCTCTCAATAAAATTGGGAGCTTTTTTGTTTTAAAACAATTTCAAAAAATGCATTTCAGCGATTTTTTTTGCATTTCGTAGATTTTTTTAAACATTTTTTTTATATTGCCACACCCAAACAAACAAAACATTCATTTAAACCCAAATCAAAATGAATAAAACTACCTACTTATGGATCATGGCATTAGCTTTAATTTTGCCATTTATACAACCTACTCTAGCGGCAAATACTCAAGAAACCATTACCAATAACGCAATTCAACGTGTACGTATTGATTTTACAATGCCAAATGGGTATGTAAGACATTTGCTATTAGCATTTACTCAAGATGGTTCGGCCACAGATGGATTTGACTATGGCTATGATGGGCGTAATATTGATGACTTTCCAGATGACTTAAATTGGATGATTGGAGATGATCGTTTTGTTATACAAGGTGTTGGTGCCTTTAATGAAACAAAGCAATATCCTTTAGGTATGTTTTTAACCAACTCTGGTGAAATACAAATCTCTTTAAACAGTCTTGAGAATTTTCAATCAGAAATAGATGTTTATATATATGATTCAGTAAATAATACATCAACACGTCTTCAAGACACAAATTTTGAAGCGCTTCTGTCATCAGGGACATATCTTGATCAATTTTATATTGCCTTTGAAGATAAAACAAATCAAAATGGTGCTGCTTTATCTATAAATGAAAACACATTTAGTGACGCTTCAATAAATTACATCTTAAACTCAAAGCAACTTTATATTAAAACAAAAGAGAATTTTAATTCAATAACACTGAATAACATTAATGGACAGAAAATAAAAACTATACCAGTGTCTCCTACTCAAGAAATAAAAATTCCACTTTACAATATATCAGAAACTTACTTAATTGTGAGTATTCATAATCAAAATAAAAGCTCAAGCAAGGTAATTATTAGGCCATAATCATAATTTTTTTACAACTGAAAAGTCCGATAAAATGTAGTAAAATCGCACAAAATTGCATTTCATCGGATTTTTTTTACACTTTATGGATTTTTTAAAAAATTTTATTCTATATTAGCACCATTCAAATTCATTAAAACAAAACATGATGAAAAAAAATACTCTTCTTTTTGTAATAACATTGCTAGCACTACAAATGTCTTTTTCTCAAGAAGTTTACAAAAAAGTAAGCATCTCAAACACAAACCCTTCTGTAATTCATATTTTAGATATTGAAGGTATAGACTTAACATGTGGAGCTGTTTTTAAAAACAACTCATTAGAAATAGAACTTAACGAACATCAATTAATAAAACTAGATGAAAATGATATTAGCTATAATGTCCTTATAGAGAATATGGAACAATTTTATAGCCAACGCGCTATAGCCAATCTTCCGCAAGCTAGTTTAGAATTGCAACAAATGAAACAAGAACAGCAAACCATGTTGCGTTCGTATAGTGTAGACGAAATATTAAATAACGTTGGTCAACATGATGGTTGTGATGAAATAGACTGGAATATTCCAAACAACTGGAGTATTAATGATGCTATAAACTACCCATCAGAGAGTAATCATTTTGGAGGTTGCTTAACCTATGATATGATTTTAGATGAATTAGATGCTATGAAAACCCAGTATCCTAATTTAATATCAACTAGAGCTAATGCCTCTCCATCAAACCAAAAAACCTATGAAAACAGAACCGTTTGGATGGTTCGTATTTCTGATAACCCTGAAATTGATGAACCAGGAGAGCCTGAAACCTTATATCAATCACTAATTCACTCACGTGAAGCTGCAACTGTAATGAATCAGTTATTCTTTATGTGGTATTTATTAGAGAATTATGATTCTGATCCTGCAATTAGAAATTTGGTAAACAATCAAGCTTTATATTTCATCCCTGTTTTTAATCCTGATGGATTTGTACATAACCAAAATGCCTCTCCTAATGGTGGTGGCGGACAACGTAAAAACAGAAACTCTTCTGCTTCAGGATCTTGTTCTACGTATTTAGAAGGTATAGATTTAAATAGAAATTCAGCATATTATTGGGGTAACGGAGGATCCTCTACAAATTCTTGTAGCGATACATATATGGGAACTGGACCTTTCTCTGAAAATGAAACACAAATTATGCGTGATTTCTTTTTAGAACATGATTTTAAACTTGCATTAAATCATCATTCATATAAAAATGCTGCGTTACATGCCTATGCCGGAATAGATCAAGCTAATGCTAGAGCAGATGAATACTCAAAGTACAATTATGATATGACTTACTATAATAGATTTGCTCATGGACCAAGTACCTATATTAGCTACCTAAATAGTGGTAATATGAACGACTGGATGCAAGGTGGTCCTGCTGGTACAAGTGCAAATGGCACGCCTAGCGGAACAGGATCTGGTAAAAACACATTATCATGGACTCCTGAAAACGGATTATCTTCTCAAGGAATAGGTGGAACCTATGGCGGCTTTTGGCCACAGCCATCACAATATGTTCATATCGCTAAAAATGCAATGCGCATGAATTTTATGGCTGCATACTTTAGTGGTAAATATGCCAAGCTTCATGACTTTAACCAAAGTAATATTGCTAACCTATCAGGTGATTTAAAATTTGCTGTTGAAAATTTAGGACAAACAGCAAGTAATTTCACTGTTACCGTTACGCCTGTTTCTTCAAACATACAGTCTGTAGGAGCTCCTGTTGTACTTTCTGGTATGACTGTATTACAACAAAATGATGTAGCCATTAACTACACATTAAGCCCTAGTATTCAAACAAATGATAAAATAGAGTTTAAAGTTGTACTAACAAATGACTATGCTTCTGACAATGTTTTATACGAAGCTAATATTGTAAAACATTACACACCAACCGTTTTATTTAATGGAGACGCATTGTCTAACTGGAGCCAAACCACAGGAACATGGTATAGCACTTCAAATGCTTATTCTGGCACTGCTATAACATCAACAAATGGAGGTTCTTACAGCAACAATTCAACAAAAAGAATTCAAATGAATGGTTCTGTAGACTTAAGCGGACTACCTAGTTCTGTTATTCAATTTTATGCTAAATGGGATTTAGAGCGTAGCTTTGATTATGTACAACTAGAAGGATCTACAGATGGCACAAACTGGACGCCACTTTGTGGTAAGCTTACAAAGCCAGGAGCTCCAGACGCTAATAACACATATTCAGGAAAATCATCAACTAATAATGATTTTCAACCAGACGGAGAGCCTCTTTATGATGGTGACACTCAAGGTAAATGGAATATGGAAGAATATGTTATTGATGCATCAAACAACAGCTTTCTTTTTGAAGAAAACACTGTTTACTTAAGATTTGAGTTTAGAACAGACGGCAGCAACAGACAAGACCGTTATGCAAACATGAATTTTGAAGGGTTTACTTTTGATGAATTTAAAATAATAGGTATTCAAATTCCTTGTGAAACAACAGTTCCTACAGGATTAATGGCTACAAGTATTACTGCAAATTCTGCTACAGTAAGCTGGGATAATGTTCCTTCAGCAACCTATACATTACGATATAGAGTTGCAGGCACATCAACTTGGACAGAAGTTACAAACTTAAGCAGCCCTGATAGCGACCTAACAAACTTATCGCCTGAAACAATTTATGAATACCAAGTACGTACACACTGTAGCAGTAGTTTTTCTTCATATTCTAGTTCAGAACAATTTACCACAACCGCAGTAAACTATTGTGATGCTGAAGGAGATGACATAGGTGATGAGTATATTAGTGCTGTAACTATAAACGGATCTACTAGCAATACAGAATCACCACCAAGTTCAGGGTATTCTGATTTAACAAGTACCGTTTTTACATTAGATTTAAATTCTACAGGAAATACAATCAGTGTATCAAAATATTGGACAGGAAACTTATATAACGAAGCAGTGTCAGTTTGGATCGATTTTAATCAAAATGGCACGTTTGAAAATTCAGAAAAAATATTTGAAAGCGGAGCTTCCCAAAACAACCCTGTAAGTTCGACATTTAATGTACCAAATATACCTACAGCTAGTACTGGAACAACTAGAATGCGTGTAATAATGAAATATTATAGTGGTACAGGAAACACAGCAGATGATCCTTGCGAAACATTTGATTATGGTGAAGTTGAAGATTATACTGTAGATATTATAGATTCTACATTAAACACAAGTACTTTTAGTGAAAGTGATATTTCAGTATATCCAAATCCTTTTAATAATACGATACAAGTAAAATTAAATAACATAAATACAAGTGTTGGAATAAATGTATATGACATTAGCGGCCGATCTGTATTAAGTTTAGAAAATCAATCGCCTATAAACAATGAGATTTTGGTAACAAATTTAAGCTCATTATCTAGCGGCACTTATTTTATAAAAGTGACCGAGAATACTACACAATCTCATATTATAAAGAGAATTATAAAAAAATAAGAGGTGTAAACAAATAAGGCTGAAAAAGCAGTTTTTCAGCCTTTAAACACCTAAAAAACAACAATTTAAAAGTTAAATTGCATTTAATCGATTTTTTTTGCATTTCACAGATGTTTTTATTTATATTTGTCTAATTATTAATCAATTAATTAGTCCCAAAACTAAATTAATCTGCTTATGAAAAATATTACAATTTCAGTATGTAAGCGCATAATCGTACTTTTTGTGCTTTTTATTTCAAATTATACATTTTCACAATATTGCGCATCAAACGGCGATAGTACAAGCGATGAGTATATAGGTAGAGTTCAGCTCAATACTATTAATAATAGTTCTGGAGCTGGTACGACTAGTACAGGATACTCTAACTTCACTGCTATATCAACCACATTAACTCGAGGCAATAATTACACCATTACTATAACTCCTTTCTGGACTGGAACAGTTTATAACGAAGGATACCGAGTTTGGATTGATTATAATAATGATGGTGATTTTGCTGATGCAGGAGAACAAGTTTATTCCAGAGCAGCCACAACTAACACATCTGTATCAGGAACATTTACAGTGCCTGGAACTGCTACCACCGGAAATACAAGAATGAGGGTTAGTATGAGATACAACACAGAGCCTTCTTCTTGTGGTTCTTTTAATTTCGGTGAAGTTGAAGATTACACCATTAATATTTCTGGAGGTTCACCACAACCTGAAATTAATTTGGTTGGAAACGGTAACACTATAAACAATAGTGACACGACACCAACAACAACAGATGACACTGATTTTGGAACTATAAATGAAGGCGCTACAAGAACCCATACATTTACAATTCAAAATTTAGGAAGTTCAACCTTAAATATTGGCACAATTACAAGTAGTAATAGTAATTTTATTATAACATCTACACCATCAGCTACAATTGCAAGTGGAGCTTCCTCTAACTTTTCTGTACAATATGCTCCTAGCACCTCTGGTACAGTAACATCTGTAATACAAATTGCAAATAATGATAGTAACGAAAACCCATATACATTTACAGTACAAGGTAATGCAAATCCATTACCACCTATGTATACGGCGTACTATGAAAATTTTGATTCTAATAATGGAGGCTGGACAAACACAACAAGTACCAATGATTCATGGGTATGGACTAATGGCTTTGGAACAGCAAATGAAATGGGAGAAGGTTCTTTCTGGAGAAATACAAACTACAATAACTATAGTAACAATACCAATATTGTTGTTCAAAGTCCCGTATTAAATTTTACAGGATTAAAAGATCTTAAATTAAGTATTGACATTAAATATAATACGCAAAGTAATACAGACGGAATGCGAATATTGTATTCTGTTAATGGTAATCCTTTTGTTCTTTTAGGCTCAAGTGGTAGCGGAACAAAATGGTATGGCGGTAATGTTAGTGCATTAAGTTCTGATGGATGGAGCGGAGACGGACATTCAGCAGATCCTACCTTTAATCCTCATAGCCAATTTGAAAGATCTTCTATAACACTACCTAACGGAACATTTTCTAATGTATCTAATGTAAGGTTTAGAGTGCAATTTAGATCTGACAATAGCACAAATCAAGATGGTGTTGCCTTTGATAACGTATTAATTGAAGCTAATCCTATCACAGCATTATCAGGCGCAACAGTTGCTCCTGCTAACCTGACAGGAAACTTAAGGTTATGGCTAAAAACCAATACGGGTATTTCTGTTACAGATGGTAGCAAATTAACTAATTGGGAAGATCAAGCTTATGATACATCATTAGATAAAGAAGATGCTTACGCTTCAAACACACTAGCACCAACATACAGGGATAACATAAATAGAAACATGAATTATAATCCTGTAGCAGACTTTGACCATGATAATATAGAATACATGAATGGTAAAGGTGGATACTTTGCTCAAGACTATTTTGCTGTATTTAGAAGTGATGATGAAGTAGACACCAATACCGGAAGCTATTCTCCTGGTAGAGAATTTGTAATTGGTGGAAGATTCTCTGACGAAGCTTATCACGAAGATGCAACTGGTTTAGCAATGGGAAGTTCTACAGCTCGTTACAACAATGAAGTATTAGCACATAACATAAGTTCTTTCCCTAATGCTTCAAATGCAGGACCTAATGACACATCCTATGGTAGAGCTTTTACTTCAACAAGTACTACTTATAGAAATCACCCTATAATAGTTAATGTTAAAACCAACGCTTCAGGTACTTTGTCAGAAATTTATAAAAATGGTAAACGTATTGATAACACTACTGGTCAAGCTGGTAACGGCACTAACCTAAACTTTAATGAATTTAATAATTTACAATTTCTTATAGGTACAGGACGAAGTGGTATTACAGGAAGAACAACATCTCAAATGAATGGAATGATAACCGAAATCATTTCATATACATCGCCAAACTCTGCTATTAACCAACAAAAAATACAAAGCTATTTAGCTGTAAAATACGGAGTTACACTTCAAGATGCATCAAGCGGATTAGCAGATCACAGATTAAATGACGTAGACTATATTGATTCTCAAGGATCTATAATTTGGGATACAAGTGATAATGTAGGCCACAACTATGATGTTGCTGGTATAGGACGTGATGATGCCTCCTTATTAGATCAACGACAATCTAGAAGTCAAAATGACGAAGCTGATGGATTAGGACCAACAAGCGGATTCTTAACCATGGCACTCACCGACACATACAATACAAACAAAGAAAATATAGCAAATACAACAACATTAAATGACAGAGAGTTTTTAATGTGGGGAAATAATAATGCTGACATTAACGGTGAACCAACTGTTGTTGATGTTGATATGAGTGCCAATATAGGAGATCCTTCATTACAAACAATTGTTACCTTTACTGCTATTCCACGTATTTGGAAAGTAAAAGAACATGGTGGCGATATCCCAAAAGTTGAGGTTTCCATTCCTGTGAGTGCTGTAAGAACAGCTAACCCTCCTGATGGTAAATATTTAATGTTTATATCTCAAAATGGAATTTTTGATCCTTCTGCAGATTATAGAGTAATGACAGAATCTGGAGGCTATTTATATGCAGACTATGATTTTGATGGCACTGAATATATCACATTTGGTTGGGCTCCTGAACGCGAGTTTATAAGATCTATTTACTTCAATGGCTCTACAGATTACGTAGACATGGAAGATGCATTAGACTTAAACCCTACAGGATTTACAATTTCGGCATGGGTAAACGCAAACACTAATTCGAACAACACCTCTATTCTTTCTAAAAGAAATGCAGCATATACAGAAGGATACGACTTTAAAATAACAAGTACTGGAAAATTCCAAGTATCTTGGAAAAGAGCTTCTGGAAGCATGCAATCAATAACTTCTAATACAACAATTCCAAAAAATCAATGGCATCAATTAGCTGTTATTTATAACGGTACGCGAGCTTTCTTGTATATTGATGGAATATTAGACAACGAGGCTAACTTATCTGCTCCTGAAGACACAAACCAATCTTTTTATATAGCTGCTGCTGATAAAAACACACCTCAAGCATTTTTCCACGGAAATATTGATGAGGTTCGTGTATGGAATACTGCTTTAACATTAGATCAACTTCATTATATCATGAATCAAGAAATTGAAGAAAATTCAAGTTTTGTTAGCGGTTCCTACTTTGAAACTAGGAGTATCACACCTACCAAAAATGACATTGCAACTTTACCTTGGAGTGATTTAGCAGGATATTATCCTATGTCTATCTATACCTACACAAACACAAAAGATGAATCAGGTAACGGTCATCAAGGTGCTTTAAGAAACTTAAAAACTGTTGATAAACAAACTGCGCCATTACCTTATATTTCTGCCGCTAGTGGTGGTTCATGGGATGCAGATGCTACTTGGGAAAATGGAAACATGCAAACTAAACCAGGTGCAAATTCTATTGTAGACAACACAATAACAGTAGACTGGAATATTGTTGAAACCAACCATAATATTACTATGGATAATAGCGGACTTGCTACAGGAAATGCTGGAAACAGAAACCTACTAGCTTTATTTGTTGACAGTAATGAACTAACAGTAGATGGAGACAATGCAACCGAAAACGGTTATGGTGTTACAATTTCTCATTACCTTAATCTAGATGGTAAAATAGATTTAGAAGGAGAATCTCAACTTATTCAAACTTTAGATAGTGATTTAGTCGTAGGAACTTCTGGTAGCCTAGAAAAAGACCAACAAGGAACACAAGATTTTTATACTTACAACTATTGGTCTTCTCCTGTTGGTACAGGAACATCAGCTTCAAACAACTATAGCTACTCACTAAATAATAATGTATTAAAAGACGGAACAACACCTGCTACACCTTCAAACATCACGTTTGTTAGTGGTTATAATGGAGCCACATCACCAAGCTTGAGTATTGCTCATTATTGGATTTGGAAGTTTGGAAATTTACCAAGTGGTGACTATTCTTCTTGGCAACACGTTAGAAATACTGGTACTATTTTAGCGGGAGAAGGATTTACTATGAAAGGTGTTGCTGATACTGGCGGAACAGTATCATTAGAGCAAAACTACGTGTTTGACGGAAAACCTAACAACGGCGATGTTAACCTAACAATAAACGCTGGTAACGATTACCTTGTTGGAAACCCTTATGCTTCTGCCATAGATGCCGAACAATTTATAATTGATAATGGTGCTAGGTTAGATTATACAGACCCATCAGGTTCAGGAACTTATCCTGAAATAGACCCATCTATAAGCGGAACACTATATTTCTGGGAACATTGGGGTGGCGGTTCTCATGTTACTGCTGAATATCAAGGCGGTTACGGAACTTACAATTTCTCTGGTGGTGTACCTGCCGCAGCTTATGGCACACCAGATCCTGATGTAGCACAAGTAGGAACCGGAACAAAAACACCTGGACGTTATATCCCAGTTGGACAAGGGTTCTTTGTAACAAGTGATAACTCTGGAACCATAAACTTCAACAACGGTCAACGTGTATTTCAAAAAGAAGGAACTGCTGCCTCTGTATTTATGAGAAACAGCAATTCAGCATCTACCACAGAGAACAGTACAGAAATTGTTGATGAAAGAATGAAACTGCGCATTGGTTTCAACTCTGTAAACACCATTCACAGACAGTTATTGGTTACAGTTGATGATAGAGCCACTGCTGGTGAAGACTGGGGATTTGATGCAGAAATAACTGATGATAAAGAATATCAAATAGACGATATGGCTTGGCTAATTGAAGATAAAAAATACACCGTACAAGGTATCAATGAAATAAACCAAGCAACAATTCTTCCTCTGGAAATACATACTAGTACTGACGGAATGAACAATATCACAATTGATATTTTAGAAAACGTTCCTAATGATTTAAATATTTATGCACACGATAAAGAGTTAAATATTTATCACGATTTAAGAGAAAGCAACTATGAAATTTTCCTTTTAGCTGGAGAATATTTAGATCGTTTTGAAATTACATTTGACGATGACAGTCTTTTAAGTGTTGATGAAAATGAAATTGCAGATACACTGCAAGTTTTCTATGCAAACAGTAAAGAAAGTATTGTTATTCAAAACCCTAAATTAGTAGATTTAAAATCTGTTGAAGTATTCAATATTTTGGAACAATCTATCTATACCTTTGATGATTTAGAAACAGCAAATCATTCAGAACTTAAAACAAATGATGATAATACGACAATCACTAAAAAAGTATTGGTAAAGTAATCCTGACTAAAGTATTCATATTAAAAAAGCCTGAAACTTACATTTCAGGCTTTTTTGTTTTTTTATGATAATTGAGATACTAATTGTGTAAGCGTTACTAATGATTGTTCACCAGAAGGCATATGTTTTAATGGATACGTATTGGTTTCTATCTACTTCTCTCCTACTATAACAACATAAGTAATATTACGCTTATTAGCGTGATTCATCTGTTTTTTCATTTTTGCTGCATCAGGATAAAGTTCAGCGTTTATGTTATTTGCTCGCAACTCTTTAATAGCTTTCATGCTAAATAAAGCTTCTTTATCTCCAAAATTAATAAAGAGTACATCGATATTTTTAGTAACAGTTTCTGGAAATAAATTTAATTCTTCTAGAACTAAATAAATTCTGTCTAGACCAAAACTAATACCAACACCACTTACATTCTTTAAACCAAATATACCTGTTAAATCGTCATAACGACCACCACCACCAATAGATCCCATGGCTACTCCTTCAGGTGCTGATACTTCAAAAATTGCTCCTGTATAATAATTCAGGCCGCGTGCTAATGTAACATCTAACTGTAGTTTGGCTGTACTTAAACCTAATTCAGAAATTGCAGCATCAATAAATTCTAATTCTTCAATACCTTTTTTTCCTTCATCAGATGTACTTAATATAGTTTTAAGCTGATTAATTTGTGTTGCAAAATCACCACTTAACGAAAATAAAGGTTGTAATGCATCTATTCCTGTTTGCGGAATACCTTTGCTCAACATTTCTTCTTTTACTTTTTCCTCACCTATCTTATCAAGCTTATCAAGCGCTACAGTAAAATCTATAAGCTTATCACTTGCTCCAATAACTTCAGCAATACCTGAAAGAATTTTTCTGTTGTTAATTTTAATAGTAGCTCCATCTAGCTTTAAAGCAGTAAATACGGCATCATACAACTGTACAAACTCAACTTCTTGCCACAACGATGTAGAACCTACAACATCTGCATCACATTGATAAAACTCTCTGAAACGTCCTTTTTGTGGTCTGTCGGCACGCCAAACAGGTTGCATTTGATAGCGTTTAAACGGAAACTCAATCTCGTTTTGATGCTGCACCACATATCTTGCAAAAGGCACGGTTAAGTCATAACGAAGTGCTTTTTCTGATATTTTAGGTGTTATTTTACCAGAATCTTTTTCTGCATAAAGCGTATCATTTACTTTATTTAAAAAATCTCCTGAATTCAATATTTTGAAAATCAAACGATCACCTTCATCACCATATTTTCCCATTAAGGTGTCAGAATTTTCAAAACTTGGTGTCTCAATGGGTTGAAATCCAAAACGTTCAAATTGTGTTTGAATGGTATTAAAAATATAGTTTCGTTTTGCTACTTGTTCTGGATTAAAATCTCTAGTACCTTTAGGGATGCTTGGTTTTTGTGCCATAGTAATTTTTCACGTAAGTGAAAATCTCTTTTTATATTATTAAATATACATACCAAATTTGATGTTTCTTGGTATGATAAAACAAAAATAATAGTTTTAATTTGAAAATAGGCTTGCCTATTCAGGAATAAGTTTATTAGTTTATAAGCTTGTTAAGATACTCGTATAAATCGCCTTTTGTAATGACTCCACCTTGCTGAATAAGCTTAAACTTGTCGGCATGTTTGTCTTCAGAGTAGTCTTTTTTTGCTTGTAAAAACTCTACATTTTCATCCATTAAATTTTCTCGTAACCAATCAAAACCTTCTCTGGTTGTTAAGTCTATTGGTGTATTAAGTTTTACGGCAATAACGTGCATGTGAGAGTCATTCAAGTTAAACAAATGCATTTGTTGTGGTGAAATATGCTCTATATAAGTCACTTTAGACAGAACGCCTTCCCAAACCAAATCACTAAAAACGTCTAGTTCTTGCTCTGCAATCTCTGGTTTATTCGTTTTAATATCTTCCCATTCGTCTGCGGTGATAGATTGTGTTGCTAAAAAGTTTATAAATTCTTTATGTAACTCTTCAAATTGTTCTTTGGTAAGTCTTGAATACTTCATGAAAATTTATTTACTATGATTATAAAAATTACGTTAAAAAAAAAGCCTCAACAAGGTTGAGGCTTTTAGTATAATGTAAATTGCTTAAGCTTGAGCAATAACCTCGAATGGTAATTCAAAAGTTACTTCTCTATGTAAACGTATAACAGCATTGTACTGTCCTAAACGCTTAATGTTACCACCAGTGATGCTTATGAATTTCTTGTCAATAGTATGACCTTCTTTTTCAAAAGCTTCTACAAGATCTAATTTAGTTACAGAACCAAATAATTTATCTCCTGCAGATGCACCTTCAGTTGCTTTTGCTTGAATTTTAATATCTAAAGCTTTAATTGCTTCAGCAGTTTTGTTTGCTTCGTCAATTACTTTCTTTTCTTTAAAAGCGCGTTGCTTTAAGTTTTCAGCTAAAACTTTCTTTGCTGAAACAGTTGCTAAAATCGCTTGTCCTTGAGGAATTAAAAAGTTTCTACCATAACCGTTCTTAACTGTTATGGTAGAAACTTTTTAATTCCTCAAATACAAGCGATTTTAGGAACTGTTTTAGCTAAAACTTCGT
>JBLWXC010000026.1:0-14922 GCA_048267645.1 Balneola sp. | reverse complement strand
AAGAAGGTCTACGTTTTGCGATTCGTGAAGGCGGTCGTACAGTAGGTGCTGGTGTGGTAACTAAAATCTTAGACTAAGGAGTTCTGATCCGTGGCAACACAACAAAAAATCAGAATAAAATTGAAGTCGTACGATCATAACTTGATCGACAAATCAGCTGAGAAGATTATTCAGACTGTAAAATCAACAGGTGCAGTAGTATCGGGTCCTATCCCACTACCTACCAGAAAAAGTATCATTACTGTTAACAAATCTGTGTTCGTAGACAAAAAGTCTCGCGAGCAGTTTGAATACCGTTCTCACAAACGTTTGATCGATATTCTTTCAACAGGTTCTCAAACAGTAGACGCATTGATGAAGTTGGAATTACCTTCCGGCGTCGATGTAGAAATTAAAGTGTAACAAAGGATTCAGAACACAATGAGTGGTTTGATTGGAAAAAAAGTTGGGATGACAAGCGTCTTCGATGATTTAGGTCGCAGTATACCTGTAACCGTTGTTGAAGTACCAGCCGCTGTTATTACCCAAATCAAAACTGAAGAAACTGATGGTTATAATGCCACTCAGATAGCTTCTTTTGATAAAAAAGAAAAAAACATCTCTAAGTCTCTTAAAGGTCATTTTAAGAAATCAGGCGCCTCAGCAAAAGCTGTTGTGCACGAATTAAGAGATTTTGTACCAGAAGGATTAACAGTTGGCGATGAGTTAACAATAGATACTATTTTTTCTGTTGGTGATCTTATTGATGTAGCTGGAACTTCGAAAGGACGTGGTTTTACTGGTGTAATTAAGAGACACAATTTTAGTGGTGTTGGTGATGCAACACACGGTCAGCACAACAGATTAAGAGCCCCTGGTTCTATTGGTGGTGCTTCTGATCCTGCTAGAGTTTTTAAAGGCATGAGAATGGCTGGTCAACACGGTAATTCACGTGTTAAGGTTAAAAACTTGAGTATTGCTAAGATTATTTCTGAGTCAAACCTTGTTCTTATCACAGGATCTATACCTGGGCCAAACGGTGGTTACGTAGAATTACTAACAAAACCATCATTATACTAAGATCATGAAAGTAGATATTTTTAAAATAGACGGAAGCAAAACTAGCAAGAAAGCTGAGTTAAGCGATGTTATCTTTGCGATTGAGCCTAATGAAAGTGCTATTTATGAAGACGTTCGTCGCCACATGGCAAATAAACGTCAAGGTACTCATAAAACTAAAGGCCGTAGCGAAGTTGCTGGTAGTAGAAAGAAATTATATCGTCAGAAAGGCACTGGTAATGCTCGCCGTGGCGATATTAAATCACCATTATTGAGAAAGGGTGGTACTGTTTTTGGACCACAACCTAGAGATTACAGCTTTAAAATGAACAAGAAAGTTGTTCAACTAGCTCGTAAATCAGCGCTCTCAATTAAAGCGGCTAACAAAGCTATAACAGTAGTAAGTGACTTCAGCTTTAAAGAGCCTAAAACTTCTGAGTTTATCGCACTTATTAATGCTTTAGAGCTTGCTGGAAAAAAAGTATTGTTACTTACTGCCGATACCGACATGACTATTTATAAGTCAGCTCGTAATATCCAGAAAGTAGAAGTATTAGAGGCTAACAAGCCAAATACTTATCAAATCTTGCATGCTGATGTAATTTTATTACAAGAAAGCGCAATTGCAGTACTTGAGAGTAGTATTGAACCTAAAACTGAAGAGGCTGCAGCATGAGTATCCTAATCAGACCAGTAATTACTGAAAAACTAACACGTATTCAGGAAGAAACTGGCAAAGTGACATTTGAAGTAGCTCAAAAAGCTACAAAGCCTGAGATAAAAAGAGCTATTGAAGCTGCTTATCCAGGAGTAAAAGTTGCTAAGATTAATACGTTAATTATGCCATCTAAACCAAAGGGACGTTTCACTAGAGGCGGTTACCAAGATGGTAGAACTAAAACGTGGAAGAAAGCAATTATAACCGTAAAAGAAGGCGAAATAGATTTCTTCACAGAAATTTAAGATCTGAGAACTTATGGCAACTAGGAAATTAAAACCAAATACTCCAGGTACACGACACAGAATAGCGCCTGTGTTCGACGATGTAACGGAAAGTAGTCCTTTAAAAAGACTAACAGCTGGTATCGACAAATCAGGTGGACGTAACCACCACGGTAGAAAGACATCTCGTCATAGAGGTGGTGGGCACAAACGTCGTTACCGTATTATCGATTTCAAAAGAAACAAATTTGATATACCTGCAAAAGTTCAAACGATTGAATATGATCCGAATAGAACGGCTCGTATCGCTCTTGTAGCTTATGCTGACGGTGAAAAAAGATATATTATCGCTCCTAACGGATTAAAAGTTGGCGATATTATCATCTCAGGCTCTAAAGTAGCTCCAGATATGGGAAATGCTTTAGAATTGAGACACATGCCTCCTGGTACGTTCATTCATAGTATTGAACTTAAGCCTGGCCAAGGTGCTACAATTTGCCGTAGTGCTGGTACTGTTGCTCAATTACTTGGTAAGCAAGGAAAGTATGTTAGTGTGAAACTTCCATCTGGTGAAGTTCGCATGATCTTAGGTACCTGTATGGCTACTGTAGGGTCGACAAGTAATCCGGATCACATGAACACCACAATTGGTAAGGCAGGACGTAGCCGTTGGTTAGGTCGTCGCCCTCAAACTCGTGGGGTTGCAATGAACCCGGTTGATCACCCAATGGGTGGTGGTGAAGGTAAATCTTCAGGTGGACATCCTCGTTCTCCTTGGGGTACTTTCGCTAAAGGAAAGAAGACAAGAAATAGAAAGAAATTGTCTTCGAAGTACATTGTAA
The DNA here is from genome assembly GCA_048267645.1 of Balneola sp. Lineage (GTDB taxonomy): Bacteria > Bacteroidota > Rhodothermia > Balneolales > Balneolaceae > Balneola. Next base: position 12,100 of record JBLWXC010000026.1, on the reverse strand, counting down.
GAAGAAGAAACGCTAAGAAATAACACAGTTAAGTATGCCACGCTCACTAAAAAAAGGCCCATTTATACATTACAAGCTTCAGAAGAAGGTTGACGAGGCCAATGAAAGCGGAAGTAAGAAAGTGATTAAGACATGGTCTCGAGGATCTATGATTACTCCAGATTTTATGGGTCTTACACTAGCAGTGCACAACGGAAAACAATTTATTCCGGTATTCATTACTGAGAATATGATTGGACACAAACTTGGCGAATTCTCGTCATCGCGTACTTTTCGTGGTCATCCAATTAAAAAGGGTAAATAAGGTAGTAAGAGATGGATACTATAGTATTTGAAGCACGTGCTGTGCAAAGACATTTAAGAAAAGCTCCTCGTAAGGTAAGATTGGTAGCTGATGCTGTAAGAGGCGAACAAGTTAACAAAGCTTTAAAAAGACTTCAGTTCACTAAAAAAGGAACTACTTTAGAAGTTTCTAAAGTGATAAAGTCTGCAGCAGCTAACTTACGTGATAAGTTTCAAGAAGAGCGTTTCAATGATGAAGATCTTTATGTAAAAACTATCTTTGTTGATGAAGGTGTTACTTTGAAAAGAATTCAGCCTGCACCGCAAGGCCGCGCGCACAGAATTAACAAACGTAGTTGCCATATCACAGTTGTTGTGGCCAAGCGTGAAGAAGAAATTGTAAATAAATAAACGAGCAGTACCTTGGGACAAAAGACACATCCAGTAGGTTTTAGATTAGGCATTATTCGAGGTTGGGACTCTAACTGGTATTCAGAAGATAACCAGCCAGCCCTAATACTTGAAGATACAAAGCTCCGTGAGTACTTACACACACGTCTTCGTAATGGTGGCCTATCAAACGTAGTAATTGAAAGAACGCCTAAGCGTATCCTTTTAACTCTAAGAACAAGCCGTCCTGGTGTTATTATCGGGAAAGGTGGTGAGCAAATTGAATTGCTTAGAGAAGAGCTTAAAAAGATTACGAACAAAGAAGTTCAAATTAATGTAAGCGAAATTAAAAGACCTGAACTTGATGCAAGTTTAGTTGCTCAAAATATCGCACAGCAGCTTCAATCTCGTGTTTCTTTTCGTCGTGCGATGAAAACTGCACTTGCATCCGCTATGCGTATGGGAGCAAAAGGTATTAAAGTACGTTGTGCTGGTCGTCTTGGTGGTGCTGAAATGGCACGTACCGAACAATACAAAGACGGTCAAGTGCCATTGCATACACTGCGTGCTGATATTGATTATTCTAATGCTACATCAAACACTATTTATGGTGCAATTGGAGTAAGCGTTTGGATTTATAAAGGTGAGATTATTGGTGCTGTTGATTTAACTCCAGGAGCGCAAGCTCGTAAAGAAGCAGAAGCTAATTCTGGCAATAATCGACGTGGTGGAGACGATAGAGATCGCCGTAGCCGTCGTCGTAACCGTAATCGCAACAGGTCTAATAACCAAAATAGCTAAGAAAAACGATGTTAGAGCCAAAAAGAGTTAAACGACGTCGAGTACACCGTGATAAGCTGAAAGGAAATGCTAATCGTGGTCATCTTATCAACTTCGGTGATTTTGCACTAAAAGCTGTAGAACCTAAGTTCATTACAGCTCGTCAAATCGAAGCTTGTCGTATTGCAATCGCAAGATCATTACAACGTGATGGTCAAACATTTATCAGAATATTTCCAGATCGTCCTATGACAAGTAAACCAGCCGAAACTCGTATGGGTAAAGGTAAAGGTGCTTTGGATCATTGGATTGCAGTAGTTAAACCAGGTAGAATTCTTTTTGAAATTGCTGGTGTATCTGAAGAACGTGCTCGTGAGGCTATGCGCCGTGCATCTCACAAGCTTCCAATTAAAACTAAGTTTGTAGTACGACGTGACTACGACGGTAATTAATCGAGGAGCATAAGATGAAAGCACTTGAATTAAGAGAATTCTCGAATACTGAATTAAATGCACGTCTAAAAGACGAAAAAGAAGCATTACAAAATTTAAAGTTTTCAAAAGCGGTAACTGGACAGTTGGAAAACCCAGCTCGTATCAAACATCACAGACGTGAAATTGCGCGATTGAAAACCATTATCAATGAAAAAATTAGTGCTAAGTAGGCATTAGGAATTGACTATGGCAGAATTAGAAAGAGCACAACGAAGAGAACGTGTTGGACGTGTAGTAAGCGATAAAATGGACAAGAGTATTACTGTTGCCGTTGATCGTCAGATAAAGCATCCTATTTATGGTAAATTTATCACCAAAACTACCAAATACATGGCTCATGACGAGAACAATGAAGCGAATATTGGGGATACTGTACGCATTATGTCTACACGCCCTCTATCCAAGCGCAAATCATGGCGCCTGGTATCAATCGTAGAAAAAGCTAAATAAGATTTAGGATAGAACGATGATACAAACGCAAACGATATTACAAGTAGCAGATAACAGCGGCGCAAAAAAAATCATGTGTATTAAAGTTTTGGGTGATTCCAAGCGTAGATATGCAAGAGTTGGAGATTTGATTTCAGCTTCTGTTAAAACTGCAATGCCAGGCGGTAACGTTAAGAAAGGTGACGTTGTAAAAGCCGTTATAGTAAGAACTAAAAAAGAGTACCGTAGAAGAGATGGTAGTTACATCCGGTTTGATGAAAACGCTGCGGTAGTTATTAACAAAGATCAAGAGCCTGTTGGCACACGAATTTTTGGCCCTGTAGCTCGCGAACTTCGCGAGAAGAGCTTCATGAAGATCGTGTCACTAGCTCCGGAAGTACTTTAGAAGGATTAGAGTAATGCCACGCAAGTTTAATAAACAGAAAAAATTGCACGTTAAAAAAGGTGATGAAGTTAAAATTCTCACTGGTAAAGATATAGGCAAAACAGGCCGAGTACTTATGGTGCTTCCTGAAAAAGAGCGTGTTCTTGTTGAGGGAATCAACATGAAAACACATCATGACAAGCCTACTCAAGACAACCCACAAGGTGGACGTCTGAAAAGAGAAGGAGCTATTCATGTATCTAATGTGATGGTGATAGATCCTACTACGAACGAAGCATCAAGAATTGGTCGTAAACGAATTGAAGAAGATGGCCGTGGCCGTTGGGTTCGTTATGCTAAGACCAGTGGCGAAATTTTGGACAAATAATTTTAGTGTGATTAATAATGGCTGAAGCAAGACTATACACACAGTACAAAGAGGAGATTGTTCCTAAATTAAAGGAAGAATTTTCTATTGAAAATGTGATGAGCATCCCAAAACTTGAGAAAATCGTTATCAACGTAGGTGTTGGCGAAGCAATTCAAGATAAAAAAGTACTCGATACAATCGTTGCAAACGTGGCGCAAATTACAGGTCAAATGCCTGTAACTACTAAAGCTAAGCAATCTATCTCTAACTTTAAGTTAAGAGAAGGAATGCCAATTGGTTGTAAAGTTACATTACGCTCTCGCATTATGTATGAATTTTTAGACCGTTTCATAAACTTAGCATTACCAAGAACACGAGATTTTCAAGGTGTTCCTGATAAAAGCTTTGATGGTCGTGGAAATTATACGGTTGGAATTAAGGAACATACTATTTTTCCTGAAATCGATACCGATAAAGCTACAAAGATCCATGGTATGGATATTACCTTTGTAACAACAGCAGAAACCGACGAAGAAGCATTTGCATTGTTGAAGCACTTTGGAATGCCTTTTAAAAGAAGAAACTAAGAGATACTCCTATGGCTAAGAAAGCTTGGATAGCACGTAACGAGAAAAGAAAAGTAACCGTTGACAAGTTCGCGGAAAAGCGAGCAGCGTTAAAAGAAGCGGGTGATTACGAAGGACTTCAAAAGTTACCTCGTAATGCAAGCCCAACTCGTTTGCGTAATCGTTGTAGTATCACTGGAAGAGGCCGTGGCTATATTGGCCGTTACGGCGTATCACGAATTAAATTTCGTGAACTTGCTCTAGCTGGCAAGATTCCAGGTGTAAGAAAAGCAAGCTGGTAATTTTAATTCAGGGAAATAATGACCGATCCAATAGCTGATTTTTTGACCCGTATTCGTAATGCCCAAACAGCCGGGCATCGCAAAGTTGATATTCCTGCTTCAAAACTGAAGCGTGCACTTGCAAAAATCCTTGTAGATAAGGGATACATTGCAAAATTTATCAACATCGAAGATGGTAAACAAGGTGTTTTACGCCTGTTCCTTAAGTATGATTCTTACGGAATGCCTGTAATCCACGATATTAAACGCGTATCTAAGCCAGGGCTTAGAGTGTATAAAGGTTCAGATAATGTGCCGCGCTCTCATAACGGTTTAGGTATTGTTGTACTTTCTACCTCGAAAGGTGTAATGACTGATAAAGAAGCCCGCAAGCTAAATGTTGGCGGCGAAGTTCTTTGCACCATTTATTAAAAACTGAGTTTAGATTATGTCTCGAATAGGAAAATTACCTGTACCACTTACCTCAAAAGTCGATTTCAGCATTGGTGCTGATAATCTGATTACTGTAAAAGGCGAGAAAGGTACCTCCACATTACAAGTGCACCCTAATATTTCAATTGAGAAAACTGAAAGTGAAGTATTAGTAAAAAGAATTAATGATGAAAAGCAGAACAGAGCTCTTCATGGTTTATTCCGAGCACTCATTAACAACATGGTTGTTGGCGTTACAGATGGTTACACTAAAAAACTAGAAATAGTTGGTGTTGGTTATCGTGCTGCTATTAACGGTGATGTTTTAGAGTTGAACTTAGGTTACTCTCACCCAATATTTTTCGTAGCGCCTGAAGGCATTACTATTGAAGTGGATACTAAGTCTAGCAAGAACGCAATTATTGTAATTAGCGGAATTGATAAAGAACTTGTTGGCCAAGTTTCTGCAAAGATACGCTCGTTCAGAAAACCAGAGCCTTACAAAGGAAAAGGTATCCGTTATGTTGGTGAACAAATCCGTCGCAAAGCGGGTAAATCAGCTGGTAAATAAGGAAGTTTGAAATGAATAAGAATCAGAATAAAACAGAACGCAGAAGTAAAATCAGACGCCGTATTAGATCTACCATAAAAGGTACTTCTGAGTGTCCAAGACTTAGCGTATACAAGAGTAACACTACTATTTATCTACAGCTTATTGACGACTCAGCAGGTGTTACACTTGCTGCTAATAAGGCGGCATCTGGTGTAGATAATGCGAAGGAAGCAGGTCAATCACTTGCTAAGTTAGCTCAAGAAAAAGGAATTAATAAAGTTGTATTCGACCGAAGTGGATACAAGTATCATGGAATTATCAAAGCGGCTGCCGAAGGTGCCCGTGATGGTGGTTTACAGTTTTAATCGAACGGTTTAAGCAATGCCTAAAGTAAGAAGAAAACAATCTATTCCAGCCGCTAACCTCAATCTAGAGGAAAAACTAGTACACGTTAACCGTGTAGCTAAAGTAGTAAAAGGTGGTCGTCGTTTCAGTTTCAACGCTATTGTAGTTGTTGGTGATGGTAACGGTGTAGTTGGTCACGGTCTCGGAAAAGCAAACGAAGTTTCTGATGCAATTCAGAAAGGTTTCGACAATGCGAAAAAGAATCTTATTCGTATTCCATTGACCAAAACAAAAAGTATCTATCATCCAGTTGTTGGTAAAGCGGGTGCTGGTAAAGTATTACTTCGCCCTGCATCAGAAGGTACTGGTGTAATTGCGGGTGGTGCAGTTAAAAACCTTTTAGATGTTGCAGGTGTTCATAACATCCTGTCTAAATCTCAGGGTTCTTCTAACCCACATAACATGGTTAAAGCTGCATTTAAAGCTCTTAGCGATTTAACAGATCCTATAGAAGTAGCACAGCGCAGAGATATTTCTCTTAATAAAGTTTTTCAAGGTTAATACCTAAACGAGATTATAATGGAATTACATAATTTAAAAGCTCCTACCCCAAATAGTAAAGATAGAAAACGTGTTGGGCGTGGTGAAGGTTCTGGTAAAGGCGAGCAATCTGGGCGTGGACACAACGGTCAAAAATCAAGATCTGGTTATAAAAGCCGTGCTTGGTTCGAGGGTGGACAAATGCCATTGCAACGTCGTATTCCAAAGTTTGGTTTCAAAAATCCAAACCGTGTAGAATATCGTCCTCTTAATGTTACTACCATCGCTGAATTTATCGAAGCTGGTAAGCTAACTGATAATGTGACTTTAGTTGACCTTGTTAATGCAGGTTTAGCACACAAAAACGATCGAGTTAAGCTTTTAGGTCGTGGTGATCTTACAGCAAAACTTACTATTGAAGCACATGCCGCTAGTAAATCAGCCACTGAAAAGGTTGAGAAAGCTGGTGGAACCATTACTTTAATTAATAACTAACTTACGGGCCTAGGGACGAATGAGTCTTGTAGAAAACTTCCGCAATATTTTTAAAATAGAAGACCTGAGGAATCGCATTCTTTATACTATTGGTATATTGATGGTGTATCGAGCAGGTAGTTATGTCACTCTTCCAGGAGTTGATGCTTCAGCACTACTTGAGAGTAGTGGAAATGCATCTAGTCTTCTCGGACTATTTGACCTATTTGTGGGAGGTGCCTTCTCTCGAGCAGGTGTTTTTGCGCTAGGTATAATGCCTTACATTACGGCGTCTATTATTATCCAGTTAGCTGGTGCAATAGTCCCTTATTTTCAGAAGCTTCAACGCGATGGAGAAGAGGGTAGACGTAAAATCACACGCCTTACTCGATATGGTACAGTTGTAATTACAGCATTTCAGGCAATAGCGTTTTCAATTAACTTGATAGCTACAGCGCCACAAGCAATTGTTGTAAATCACTTTGCATTCTCGATTACCTCGATGATTGTATTAACCGCTGGTACTGTTTTCGTAATGTGGTTAGGTGAACGAATTACTGACCGCGGTATTGGTAATGGTATCTCATTAATAATCATGATTGGTATAGTTGCTGCTTTACCTGCTAACTTCTATAACGAATTAGTTACAAAGCAGAATGCAATCTTAGTTATTATAGAGTTAGCGGCTTTAGTTGCTGTAATAGCGGCAGTAGTATTACTTACTCAAGGTACTCGAAAAGTTCCAGTACAGTATGCCAAGCGAGTGGTTGGTCGTAAAGTTTATGGTGGTACCACACAGTATTTACCACTTAAAGTTAATGCTGCAGGTGTAATGCCAATTATCTTTGCACAGTCTATTATGTTTATTCCAAGCACAATAGGCCAATTTTTTCCAGAGAATGAAACAGTACAGTTTATGACTTCTTGGTCAGCCGACTTTACAGGGGTTACATATTCTATTGTATTCTTTCTAATCTGTGTGTTTTTTACTTTTTTCTATACAGCGATCGCTATCAATCCAAAAGAGATGGCGGACACTATGAAAAGACAAGGTGGATTTATCCCTGGTGTTAGACCAGGAAAATCTACTGTAGAGTTCATTGATAACATTTTGACGAAGATTACCTTACCAGGTTCACTCTTCCTTTCATTTGTAGCTATTCTTCCAGCTATAGCAACAGGCCTACTAGGAGTTACTCCTGGATTTGCACTGTTCTACGGTGGAACTAGTCTTTTAATTATTGTTGGGGTAGCGTTAGATACTCTTCAGCAAATTGAGAGTCACCTCATGATGCGTCACTATGACGGATTTATGAAGACAGGAAAGATTAAAGGTAGAAGAAGAGCATAATAATGATTTACTTGAAGAGTGATAATGAGATTGAGAAAATGCGTGAAAGTGCGCAATTGGTCTCTAGGACTCTTGGTGAAGTAGGTAAACTTATTGAGCCTGGTGTTGAAACAGGTAAATTGGATAGAGTAGCCGAAGATTACATTATTATGAATAATGCTCGGCCAGCTTTTAAAGGCTACGGCCCGAGAAACAATCCATTTCCAGCAACACTTTGTATTTCAGTAAACGACGAAGTAGTTCACGGAATACCAGGTAGTAGAAAATTAGAAGAAGGTGACATTGTTTCTATCGATTGTGGTGTAGAAAAAAATGGTTACTTTGGAGATCACGCTTTCACATTTGCAGTTGGTGAATGTGACGATAAAGCACTTAATCTTCTTAGAGTAACTCTTGAGTCACTTTATAAAGGAATTGATGAAGCTATTCACGGGAATAAAATCGGTGATTTAGCTTCAGCCATACAAACACATTGCGAAAGTAATGGTTATGGTGTGGTAAGAGATTTAGTTGGGCATGGATTAGGAAAATCTTTACATGAAGATCCTTCTGTGCCAAACTTCGGAAAGAAAGGCCGAGGCGAACGACTAAGAACAGGAATGACACTTGCTGTTGAACCAATGATAACTTTGGGGACTTGGCGAGTAAAAACATTGGATGATGGTTGGACAGTTTGTACAGCCGACGGTAGCTTAGCAGCACATTTTGAACATGATATTGTAGTTCGTGAAGGAAAAGCTGAAATTCTCAGTACTTTTGATTATATTGCCGAGCTATCAAAAAATCAGGAAAATATTATTTACCATGGCTAAACAAGAGCCCATTAAACAGGACGGAGAAATAATCGAAGCCTTACCCAATGCACAGTTCATTGTGAAGTTGGATAATGGGCACGAATTATTGGCACATGTTTCTGGTAAAATGAGAATGTACTATATAAAAATACTACCAGGTGATCGAGTGGCGGTAGAAATGTCGCCCTACGATTTAAGCAAAGGTAGAATCACATACCGATATAAATAACTAAGGTTATGAAAACAAGATCTTCAGTAAAGAAAAGAAGTGTAGACGACAAAATTGTACGACGAAAAGGTCGTCTCTACGTAATCAACAAGAAGAACCCGCGCCATAAACAGCGCCAAGGTTAATTTTTTAATAGCAGATATATATGGCACGTATTGCTGGCATTGATTTACCAAAACAGAAACGAGGCGTAATCGCTCTTACCTATATTTTCGGTATTGGACGAACTACCTCTGAGCAGTTATTACTTCGGATTGGAATTGATCCGAATCAAAAAGTTGAAGACTGGGATGAGGATCTTGTAGTTGAGCTTCGAAAGATTCTTGATGAAGAGTACAAAGTAGAAGGTGCGCTTAGAAGTGAGATTAACGGGAACATCAGACGTCTGATTGAAACCGGTAGTTATCGCGGAGTGCGTCACAGAAAAGGCCTTCCTGTAAGAGGGCAACGCACAAAAACAAACGCTCGTACCAGAAAAGGCAGAAAACGCACTGTTGCTGGTAAGAAAAAAGCAACGAAGTAATAATAACACAGTTTAATCATGGCTAAGAAACAAACTAAAGCTTCTGCAGCAGCTGCTGCCAAGCGAAAAAAGAAAAAGCAGATTAGCGATCCTAATGGAATGGCTTTCGTTAAAGCTACTTTTAATAATGTGATTGTTACTATTACTGATGGTACTGGAAACGTACTATCATGGTCTTCTGCTGGTAAAGAAGGTTTTAAAGGTTCTAGAAAAAATACTCCTTATGCTGCTCAGCTTAGTGCTGAAACAGCAGCAAAAGCAGCATATGAAATGGGCCTTAGAAAAGTTGAAGTGTTTGTGAAGGGGCCAGGTTCTGGTCGTGAGTCAGCAGTTCGAGCAATGGCTAGTGCTGGTTTGGAAGTTTCATCTATTAAAGATCGTACTCCAATCCCGCATAATGGATGCCGCCCCCCAAAACGTAGAAGAGTTTAATCGTAAGTCTTATTTATAATGGCAAGATATAGAGGCCCAAAACAGAAAAAAGCTAGACGTTTCAAAGAAGCAATCTTTGGACCAAGTAAAGCTCTAGAACGTAAACCATATGGCCCAGGTCAGCATGGACGTTCACGTTTCAATCGTAAATCTGAGTACGCTGTTCAGCTTGAAGAAAAGCAAAAGGCAAAGTACACTTATGGTTTATTAGAGAAGCAATTCCGCAATTTATATGAAGCAGCTAGCGCCAAAGATGGTGTTACTGGTGAGTTATTATTGCAATTTCTTGAAAGCAGATTAGATAATACTGTCTATAGAATGGGATTTGCTAAAACTAGACGTCAAGCTCGTCAGTTGGTTGCTCATAAGCACATTGTTGTGAACGGTGGTCTTGTAAATATTCCTTCTTATAGCGTTAAGCCTGGTGATGTAATTTCATTACGCCCTAAGTCTAGAGAATTAGAAATTGTTGGAGAATCTCTACAGGGATCTTCTAGAAATAAGTACAAATGGGTTGAGACCGATTTGAAGTCTAAATCAGGTAAAATGTTATATGTTCCTACGATGGAAGAAATACCTGAGAACATAAACGTTCAGCTTATTGTTGAGCTTTATTCTAAGTAATTTTAAAATTTATTTATCATGAGTAATTACAGTATTCAAATGCCTGATAGTCTCGATGTAGTCAAAGATGACAATAACTTTGGCACGTTCGTACTGCAACCACTCGAAAGAGGATTTGGTGTAACTATAGGGAATTCTTTTAGAAGAGTTTTGCTATCCTCTTTACCAGGTATTGCAATTACTGCTGTTAAGATAAATGGTGTTGATCACGAATATTCTAGCATCAAAGGTGTTAAAGAAGATGTTTACGAGATCATTCTAAATTTCAAACAAGTTCGCTTTAAGCAAGTTGAACAAAGCAGCGGTGTTATCCATCTTTCTAAGAAAAGTGGAGCAACATTAACTGCGCAAGACATCGACGATGCTACTGCAGATTATGAAGTACTTAACCCAGAATTAGTTATTGCTAATTTAGCTGATGATGCTGAATTGGAAATTGAACTAAGAGTTGGTAGAGGTAGAGGATACGTTCCTGCTGAAGATATGTCTTTCGAAGAAGAGGATGTAAACCTCATCCCTATTGATGCTATCTTTACACCGATTAAATCGGTTAAGTATAATGTAGAAAATGTTCGTGTTGGTCAACGTACTGATTACGAAAAATTAGTTATGGATGTTGAGACTGATGGCTCTGTTAATGCTAAAGAAGCACTAACAATAGCTGGTAAAATTCTCAAAGAACATATAGAAAAATTCATCACTGAAAAAATTGATGAGCCTTTCACTCAAGAAGAGGAAGAAGTGGATGCTGAAAAGCAACGCGTAGCAAATCTTTTAAGAACTAGTATTGAAGATTTGAACTTGAGTGTTCGTGCATATAACTGCTTGAAATCAGCAAATATCAATAGTATTGGTGAGTTGGTTTCTCGTGATGAGCAGGATCTTCTGAAATTCCGAAACTTCGGTAAGAAATCTCTTACAGAGCTTCTTGAAGTTATTGAAGAAAAGAATCTTCAGTTCGGAATGGATGTATCAAAATATTTGGACTAAGTATTAAAGGAATAAAGAAATGCGCCATAGAGTAAAAGGTAAAAAACTAAGTCGTACAGCTTCTCATAGAAAAGCTACCATGCGTGCGCTTGCTATGGCTCTTATAAAAGAGCATAGAATAGTAACTACGGTAACTAAAGCTAAAGAGCTTAGAGGCTTTGTTGAGCCTTTAATTACACGGTCTAAAGAAGATACACATTTGAATAGAAAGGAAGTTTTCTCTTCTATTCAGAATAAAGAAACTGTAAAACTTCTTTTTGGAGAAATTGCACCTAAAGTGGGTGATAGACCAGGAGGTTACACAAGAGTTATTAAAGCCGGATTTAGACAAGGTGATAGCGCAGAAATGGCTATTATTGAATTAGTCGATTTCAACGAATCTGAGGCAGAAGTAAAAGCTCCTGTTAAGAAAAAGACCCGTAGAGCTGGTAAATCTAAAAAGGCTGAATCTGCTCCCAAAGCAGAAGCTCCAGTAGTTAAGGAAGAAACTAAACCATCTACAGATGAAGTTGTAGATGCAGTAGAAGAGTCTACTAAAGAAGACGAATCAACAACTGATTCTGAAGAAAAGAAATAATATTTCTTTTTCACAATAAGTGCTTTTCCATATGGTTTAGCGCTTATTTTTTGCCCTTTAATTGTTCCAAAGATAGAATTAAAGGGGTTGCCAAAAAAAAATTAGAAAAAATCTAAAATAAAGTTGGCATCTAATAAAAAATACCTTATCTTTGGTTTCTGTTTCGGAAATGATTGAAACACGAAAAAAATGTTCTTTGAAGAGATGTAAAAGCATAAAACAGATTGTTTGTGCGAGCTTAGAAGTTATTCTTTTGAAT
>JBLWXC010000025.1:0-15092 GCA_048267645.1 Balneola sp. | reverse complement strand
CGCTAATAACCTGCCACACAATCTGAGGATGGCTGGCTGAGTGGTCGAAAGCGGCGGTCTTGAAAACCGTTGAACCGAGAGGTTCCTGGGGTTCGAATCCCTAGCCATCCGCCATAAACCCTTGGAAACCGCGCGTTTCCGAGGGTTTTTATTTTCTACCCACAAACCAACCCACAAATGAGCGAACGCTTGAAGGGTGGTTTTTCTAGTGCTGTTTAACGTTTCTTCAGAAAATGCATCCCCGCCCTACGCTAAAGCATACGCACACACAAACAGCACTCAACTTCTTTAATTCCTATCAAGAATCTCCCCCTTTTGTGAAAAATCCAATAAGTAATTGATTTTAAAAGGTGTATGGTACCATACACCTTTTTTAATTAAGTGCTTATTATAAAAGATCTTTTGCAAAAAATGTATAGTACTATACATACAACATATTGTTTTTATTGATTTTTTTATTGATTTATTAGTTTTCTGGATTCAGTCTAAACGGAATGGAACACCTTGCTTTTACAATACGTTCCAAACTGTTCTATTCAGGAGAAGCAAATGGCCGCAATTCAAACCAAAATCATTCTGAGAATGAACGATGTTCTCACCCTCACAGGCATTCGATCCCGAACCACTATATGGAGAAGGCTTCGTTCTGGAACCTTCCCTGACCCAGTTGATCTAGGTGGTGGTCAAATAGGCTGGTTAGAAAGTGAAGTAAGTGACTGGATCAGCTCTCGTCCTCGTCGTTCTTACAGAGCAAAGGGCTAACCTTATGATTATCAATAAGGGACCATTTCTTTTGAAATTACCATATTGCCTTAAAGCATCCGATGGAAAATTTCATACGCTAGAAGACATTGTTCAAGAAAATGGAGCTCAACACGCGATAGAACACTTAAACAAAGATGAAATCACTCGCGGCGATATCAGAGCTATTGAAATTGCCTTTCAATATTGGACCGCTGAATATTATGCTCCACTGACCCTGCATACAAATTTCAGCCGATTTTGCTTACCGATGAAACGTCCATTGAGTAAAGACGAAAAATGGCAAATTACGAATGGTGACTTTCGGTGCATCTTAACCTCAGGTCACATTCCATCAGCAGAAGGCATGGAACCTGTTGGCTTACCCTTCGGGACTAAAGCGCGGTTAATATTGATTTATATTAACACCCAAGCGTATAAAAGCAGAACGGGTACCATTGAAATGGGCGAAAGCCTCTCCCAATTTATGAAGAGTTTAGGAATTCATGTTTCCGGGGGAAAGAATGGCTCCATAAGATATGTAAAAGAACAAGCAGCCAGACTTGCACGCTGTCGGTTTGAATTTTCAAATCCGGGCAAGTGGTATGAAACGGAACAACTAACTGATTTAACTTTTAGCCGTTCTCAGCTATGGCAGGTATCCGACAAAAATGAACGTTGGCCGAGCCAAATCACTATCTCACAGGACTTCAAGAAAAGCCTCGACAGTCATTCCTATGTCTTGTGTGCTGTAGCAATATCCCTGCTTAGAAATTCCCCGCTTGCCCTTGATTGGTATATGTTCCTCGCTCAACGGCTTCAAGTGACTCTTAAACCAACATTCATCGGTTGGAAGGGGTTATATCGCCAATTTGGAAGCAGAATGGAACGTATCGCTGATTTCAGAAAAGAGTCTATAAATGCTCTAAAAAGGGTCAGTGCCGTTTTCCCAACCGCTCACCTGCATGTCTATCAAAAAGGGATTGAGCTTCTTCCCAGTATGCCTGTCAGTCGTTTAGTGGATCAAAATCGAGGCGGAAAAACACAAATCAAAGGAAATTGAAAATGTGCCAATCACAAAAGGTAGATGACTTTGAAGGTTTACAAATCAAGCTCTCAAAATTCACTGCAAACCAACTCCAAAAACTGAGTTCCAAACATTCAATACCATCAGAAATATTGATCGCCGCCTTAATTGATGCCTGTCACGATCAACTTTTTCAGGATTGGGACATGGAACTATATGTGGATTATGTCACACCTCTGGTCACTTTTGACCGATCTGCACCTTCCACATAGAAAAGAAAAACGACCTAGCAGGTGAATGCCCGTAAGGGCAGAGGGCGGCAATGAGCCCTTTAATCCGGCTAAATAAAAAAAATAATAGGTCCAGACCTAAATGAAGCCGCGAATAATACCCCCTCCCCGAGTCAACACGACATCAATCTGCGTCTGAATAACTCCCAAAATTTCCTTAAATGTCAGCCAGATAAAAAGGTTCGTAATCACGATTAACCAATATTCTTTGCTGCCCCAAAAATCGACGATAAACAAGCTTCCGTTACGAATAGGAAGACTGGTCATAATACCGTCAATCAAGGTTAAAGATGATCCTATAATAGCGCCGACAAGAGCCAATTCCAGAACGCAAGTAATCAAAATTTTCAAGTTATTTGTCGGAACACTTCTAAAGGGATGAAACAGCACGAGCATAGCCGTAAGCCCCAATGTCCACATGACACCTAAAACCCTTGCCAGCGGGGAGATGTAAGCACCGAAGAAGCGCAACCACATCAATGCAAAGGATGCAAATAGTATAAGGCTATAAAACGGTGTTTTGATGGAAAGCATCTCGTTCCATGGAAGCGCCTCAATCGTTCCCTCAAAGCCAGTCCATATGCTTCCTGAAACAGCACAGACCACTGATGGGATACTGGCTTCCACCTGCTGACCTACCGCAACGCTAATCGCCAATCCCATAGACCAAAAACCAATATTCAATATCAGGAAAATAACATCCCATATGAATGGCCATCCCTGATAAAAAAGATTTACACAGATAATATTAATAAACTGCGCCATCATAGCGTCCTTATTAAACCTATCCGTTGCATAGGTAAAAGTGAAGAATACCCACGCAAGCCAAATGCTTGACCATGTTATCAATACCGTTTGCCCAAAATCCCCGAATTCTGCAAAATACTTATATGCAAATGCCAAATAGTGTTGTGTTTGTTCCTGATAGAGCGTTCCTGCAACACATTCTCCACCTTCAATCATTTTTTCAACGATAGAAGAATTTTCAATAGCACTCGCCATCTAACGCCCCTTTACAAAACTAAATGGCTTGATTGTGCGCTCAGTACCGATTGAAGCTTTTTTTATGGCTTCCATATTCGCCTTGACCTGCCTTTCGGTCATAGGTCCCATATTTTGCGCTGAAAGAGCTGAGCTATGACCTAAGGGGTGATCGCGGGAGGTCTTTTGCTCACTATGTTTTTGAAAGAAAGCTCTGGCTTTAGACCAAAGCCCGACCTTCTTCACCGTTTCCATGTTATTTAGGCGTAAGAAATCATTAGCCGGTAATAAATCAGCTTCAAGTTTGAGACGTTCATTGTGCAACTGGCGAATACGTGTCGCCGCACGGTGGCGCATTTGACGTTGCCCGCCGGGTGTTGAATTTTCTATATTGCTAATACTCAGTGAAGCTTGAGCAAGCCACTCGCTTGGGAGACGAAACGTTCGTCGCCCCCGTTGTTCATAAAGTTTGACGATACTGTCCGGTCTGTAAACCCCAAAGGTCTCAGGCCTGTTATTTACATACCAGTAAGCTGTCTTTTTAGCTTCTGCGGCCATTTCAAGAAAACGTTTCTTTGCATCATCCGCATTAGCATATTTTTGAACGAAAAAATCATCAAAGTACTGTTCCAAATCCTTTGAAAGAACTGGTAATGAAACAGGGGTTGGCTTTGGCGGGTTCGTTTCAGCAATGATATTTGTTCTCGCCTGCTCATAGGTCACGCCGTAGCGAGAATACCAAGTAGGAGCTTGGCGTTCCAACAACGAAGAACCTATCTTGCTAATGTCATTGGCAATTTTTTTACCAATGGGAGAAGCTTCAAATTTCGTCTTTTCCTTTACCCCATCAGGTAAACGATTGAAGGCCTTCGTCATTTCAATATGCAGTCTTTTTTGCTGGTTAAGCTGCTGTGTATTTTGGCTATGCAGGACATTTTTCAAACCTTCAAGATTTTCATTAATGCTTTTCCCTGATTTCAATTGCTCTAGTTGATGGTCAAGTTTTTCCATCTTTTTGAGTGTCGCACTGGGATCAAGTCGACGTTGGCGCTGCCTTTCGGCTTTCATCAATGTATTATCACGTTCACGCTTCAAATCACGTCTCGCCGCGTTTAGAGATCGATCAATACGTCTTTGATCAAACACCCCAAGTTTCCCACCGCTATTTATCACAGCTTCAATGTCCTTAATGCTTTGCTCTCGTTCATCAATCTTTTTTTTTAGCCCTTCTTCCCTATGTATCATTTCTTTTAAGGAAGGCGTTCTGCGCGTAGCTTGTAAGTCATACCCCTCCCTTCGTCCAATCTCGGCAATACGTTCACGTATCGCCTGAATATCATTACGATTAATACGAAGCTGCTTTCCGGTATAAAGAGATTCAACTTGAGTGATGATGTGGACATGACGATGATCTGCCTCAATATGAGGAACATAAACAGACTCATGGCCTGCCTTAAAAAACGGGTCCATTGCCTGTCTTGCAATTTCCTTCATTTCTTCTTTGGTCGGGTCCATCCATTTTGGAAAACTGATAACAGAATGCATGGTTTGGCGACGATCTAGACGATCTTTCTCGGGCATTACCTTGAATTCATCCAGAGAAACATTTAGCGCCGCTTTAGACAGATTTTCACTATTCGGTTTCAAATTCCACTGTTCAAGAATGTCGTTAATGTTCTCAACAGAATGTTCACTACCCATATCGTCCATCAAGAACTCTGGTTCCATCAGGTGTTCACTGTTCTTTGCGATATATTCCATGCACTGTTTGGCCGCACGAATAGACTTGCCGAAGCTAACAACCTTGAAGACCACTTCTTTTGAACGGTCATGAGAATAAACCGATTTGGGCTTTGGCAACAGAACGCGACCAGCTCCACCAGTAGAACGTGTTCCTCGCTTATGGTATTTCTCAAAATCATACATTCCTACACCCGCCATTTTTCAATGATTTTCTTCATTTCAGTAACTTGTTCTTTGGCAAGGGCAACAGATTGCTCAATTTCGCCGGGACTCAGGTCAACTTCCTGCCCCAGATTTTGTTGATGCAAAAGTTTTGTGACTTGGTTGAGATTTACGCCCACAGCATGGACTTCGCCAATTGCACTTTGAAGCTCACTTAAAATGATTGTATGGGGACGAGGGCTAAATTTCTTACCCTCATCTGTTTCAATGAAATGACGCACTGACCGAATAATAAATTGAGAACGATCCCCTCGTTTTTCATTAGGCATATGGGCGGCGATCTCAATCGGCATCCTTAGTGCCATGAATAAAGTTTTCTGTGTCATTTCCTCGCGGAGCCTCCGTGGTTTTTGTTAGACAAAACACGTATCCTGCCACCTCTTATGAAGAAGAAAACACCGTTACAAATCAAGTAAAAATAAACAATAAACCATTGTTTTTATTAATTAAAACAACATGAAACGCTATGCATCACGTGAACAAAAAGCCCGCCTTTGAAAGATATCATAAAGTTACACCGTTGAATTAGCAGCGAGCATGATTCGAACAGCCTGTTACAAGATACAAACAGTCAAAAACAGACAAAATTTTAAGGTTACAGTATTTTCATTACCCTACAAAAAAGGGGGCTCATTGCCGCCCCCCTGCCCTTACGGGCATTCACCCGCTAGGTCGTCTTTATTCTATGTGGTAAAGGTAAAGTTTTCGAATTATTGAGAAAAATAATATAAAAAAAACACCGATACAAAAATCGACGTTATTAGGAGAGAAATAACCGCAATCTGGCGCGCTCTCTTAATTTTAACAGTTTCAACCTGCACTTCCTTTTCAAACGTATCTAGTCGTTCAACTAATTTGGGAAGAAAACTTTCAAGAGGTTGTTGATCTCTTTTGAATATATCCATATGAAACAACCAAGCGCACGTACAAAAGCAAGACAAAATTATTAAACCCCAAAATGGATTGGGGTTTAAATAAAAAATCAAGATTGCTGCAGTTCCGCTCCTGAGGCAGACAAAAAGTCTGCAATACTTTCAAAATCTCGAGCAGGCATAATCCCGAAAAGACCACCCGGTTTGAACATAATCAGAGGTCGTTCAATGTTAGTCTTGAAACTCAAGCGTCCTCCCTCTTCAACAAATGCCCCCGCAGCATCAGCAAAAGATCGTGCAACAGATCGCTGAACGCCTTTATTTTCCAGATCACGCTCAAGGTTAAGACGAACTAATTGAGCTTTTGATTTTGCAATATCATCAGAGCTTTCAGGACGATATGACTTTAATCTATCTAGCTCGAAGGTATTCGCTCGTCCTCCCTTATCTTTGATATCAAAATGGATTTTAGCAAGTTCGGCACGTTCAAACGCTCTACCAATATCAGACATTGCAGAAAGGCCCGATTGCAGAGCTCCTAGGCCCGATTTTGTTCCAGCCTCCGCAACCTGTGACATAGCCTTTACAGCATCGCCAAGACGACGAACTTCAACCGCTTTAAATGCGGCTGAAAGTTTTATTTGACCAATAACATCAGACTCACTGACAACATCCAAATCTAGAGAACGTGCCTCAACGTCACCATCAAAACTCAGCTTTAAATCAATTGGGATGTTTTGGTAACCAGCTACGACCATATCCTTAGCCCAATCACCGCCAGCACATCGTTTTGAATAACAAGATTGGGCAATCTTAAGGACAGGAAACACAGCATCATCAATCTGAATTGATATTGCGGTAATATCTCGTCCATCTTTCTCAATATCGCTGATATTCACTTCGGAAATTTTAATAGGTTCATTTCCAAAGGCATCATGTGTCACAGTCAAATTTTCAATACTTGTTACTCCAGAAAAGACATTGTGACTGACATTCTCATAACGAATATTTCTGTCAAATTTTGCATTATATAGAGCATCTGAAATCGCTTTTTCAGCCTCTTTTCCAGCATAAACATTAGCACCAATAGCCCCACCACCAAGGACGGCTAAAACACCAAACACAGCTATTATTTTCTTATTCATTGTTTCACCTCTTGTGTATTGGTGGCGAGTTGCGGGTATGTTTTAGAAATCAAGTAGTCAATATTTTCGACCTCACCACACCTAGCTTGCTGGCAGATTTCAGTGCGATTAACCGCAATGCTAATTTCTTTTTTAATTTTTGGCGCAGTTTTGGATGATTGATTGGTTGAAGTTAAGTCACCACTTATCAAAACCCAGTCTTTCTCCTTAAGGTCGGATAACTCACTTGCTGACAAATCCAGTGACATTTCGATCGGCCAATTAACCGTTGCTGCCGTGTCTTTAACTGCCTCAATTTGAACCAATGTATTTACCCGTACGCTTCTCTCTGTAATCAGCGAACTGGCAACGGCATCTGAGAGGTCACTTAAAGAGCCAACATCACCATACAAATAAGACAGCTTATTTTTGAAAGAAGCATATTGAAGCCGTTTTCGATCTCTATCTGCTTTTTGCTGCATGATAGCTCGATCTCTTTCAAGACGGGCTTGGGTTTCCTTCTCGATCTTTTCCTGTTCTGCTTTGAGGGCGGCTAGTCTCTTTTCTTCTGCTTCTTGCTTTCTGGCTATAATCGCTTGTTGAATATCAGGCTGGTCAAAGGTATGCAAAAGCTGTTTTTTCTTTTCATCGGCAAATATCCTCACAGATATTAATTCAGCATTCAAAAAAGCACCTGAACTTGCTGCCGTAGGTGCACCAAACCGACCACTGTAAGGAATACTCTTATTCTTAAAAGAAATCGAATTTACTTTCATAAGATACTGAGCATAAACTTCTCTTGCATTACTTTCTCTTTTTACAAGTAATGAGGCCTTGTTCCCTTCTAAGGGCAGTTCAGTAATAACAGGAACAGGAATACTATCTTGTGAATATGCATACGGATATTTTTCACTTTCAGAAAACATATCGCAACGTTCATGCGATGCAATTCCCCAATTAAAATTTCCTCCTATTTTTATTGGAAATACCTTTTTATTAAAATCATATTTTCCAATTTTATGTTTCAAAAAGCCTTCAACATATAAAGGTCCTTTACTTATTTGCTGTAAAAGCTTCCCTTCGACACTCTTTAAATAGGCTGCAATGGCAAATTCATCTTTTGCCTTCACTCGATAATTTTCACAATCTGTAACACCAGCATATCTCCGAATGAAGTCTTCATCTTTTGTTACATCAATGTGATCAGCCACATATTTATAAAAGATATCAGGAGACCATATTCCCACAGCTTTTTTCCATAAATCTGCAACATCTTCTTTCTTCTGCTCCACCGCCTTAGTAGGTAAAGGAGGCTTCGGCAGAATATTTGTCTGTTTCACGACAGGTTCAGAAACAGGTAGCCAACCATCAGATAACCTTGCGGTGCCAGCAAATAAAGCTTCAAGACCTTTTGGGTCTGTTCCCAGAATTTCTATTGTTTGCGCTTTTGCACACTCGCGTTGAACCAGTTTGCCGACTTTTGGCAAAAAAGTAGTAATCCCTTGCCCGTTATAAAAGTCTTTGTTTTCAGCCTTCAAAATCATGGACAAGGTTTCATGGCACCACTGTCCATTTTTTATTTCAAAATCAACACTGACACCCAATTTCTTTGAGTTCGCGAAATTATGCGTATTCGATGCGACTGCCAAGCCAGACAATAAAGAGGTGGCTGCAATGGCTGACACAGCCCCCAAAACCTTCTTCAAGTGCATTACATGATCTCCCAAGCGCCGTCTGTAGCTTTACAGGCCGTAAAGCTGTCTTCGCCCGTTTGATCACCTTTCTGCACATTCACACCTAAATCACGGCAGGTTGTCGCAACTTCAATCTCTTCCGCCACTAATCCTTCAGCATCAAGATCAATGGGTTCCCCAAAACTACTCTGCCCTTTACCTTCTTCTTTCAGCTTGGCCGCCTGTTCGTCAAATTCATCTTTTTTGCGCAGCACTTGGCTTGTGGCAACATATGCATCACTTTGCTGAGTAGCTTTTTGAACCAATGTTTCATAAACATAGCCGACGGTGCGATTATTCTTAGCAACGACGATCCACGGCTTACCTTCAACCTTACCAACTGCTGTGAAGCTCTCACCCGCTTTCAGGCCGCTTACAACATCTGCATCGGTTGTTGGTGCATTTCGCACATTGGCGTTTTTAATGGACTGATATTCTTCACCAATCAAATCAAGCGTTGGCAGTGCAGCAATCTCACGGCTCCGATAAACGGTGACCTTTTGTTTCACTTGGCGGGTATTTGTTGCCTGAATTTGTGCTTTCGCGCCAGTATCGGGGTTTGTCCATGCAACGGTTTGACCGTCTGTGCTGTTTTCAAGGGCACCAACAGACTCAGTCTGAACTTGTGCTTGTTCTTTTGCATCAAGAATTTTGCCCAACTGATTGCCAATATAGGCCCCGGCAAGGGTTCCTATTGCGGTACCAAAAAGCTGCCCTGTTCCTTTACCGAATTGGGAGCCCAAAACAGCCCCGCCAACTGCACCTAAGACAGTACCTAATGTCTCTCCGTCACCCATATTTGTTGTTTGACATGATGACAAGCTAATTGAAGAAGCCAAAACAATTGCAATAGCTTTTTTAGACATAAAAGTACTCCCCTGTACGTACATAAACCTAGTTGAACAAATTGGTACACCATTACGTGTATGATGCTCAAGAATTAAAATGCATGATATTTCAACTAAACATAATTGAAGGGCTTGCCCTTCGAAGGGAAACAAAGCCGCAGGCTGCAGAAGACCGTGACACTACCAAGGTATTGATAACCTCTCATGATTGATATGCTGCGAGTATGAAAGAAAACGCCATCCTCACCCTGCCCTCGCGACCTGCAGACAATTGGGCATCCCGGCTTCACCGAATTATCCACAGTCTGGTTGAATTTCTGAGAAAAAACAGCTCGTTCAGGAAAGTTGTTTAGGAAAGGTTTAGGTACCCCCCGTTTAGGTATGGTGGAATATTTATGCGCAAAAAAATGGAATGTTTATGCGCAGAACTTGGAACGTATATGCGTAAAAAAGTGGAACGTTTATGCGTGAACAAAAATGAGATGTGAATATTTATGCGTAAGCCAATTCATTGATAACGAGACTATATTTAGTTGACAGTACACTCTTTTTTATCAAAACTAATGAAATTTACGATTTTAGAGGGAATTTAAGAGTGGCCGGCGAAACAGCTGCCATTGCAGAAATGGCAAAAAAAGTATCAGAAGACTTATTTAAATTCTATAAATGGGATTTTGTTGATTTGTATGACCAAAATTTTCCATGTCATAAATTAGAAAAGCATACAAAAGATAAAACAAGTCACACACATCCTGTCGATGTGGTTCTGGGTTATATAGACCCATATTTGAACAGAAAAGTTCTCTTTAACACTGACTTAAAAAGTTATGCAAAAGGATCACTAACAAGCTATAAAGTTCGACAAACACTGAAATCCCTTGCTCACACAATTAGCTGTGCGAACTCTAGTGATGTTTGGCAGGACAGATACATACTGGAACAGGAAATCAATACAGAAATTAGAGGAATGCTATTTACTTATAATCATGATGGAGGTTATGAGAAAAAGTTCTTTGATTACTTTGACCCTGGTAAAAAAGATGACAATAAAGGCTCTGTAAGTGTTGAAGGGGTTCCGTTAGATGAAGATATGATGATTCATATTATTGACCCCCTACTTATCCAGTATATGACTACAGTAAAGCATGATATTTCAACATTATCTTTTGACAATAAGTTCCCAAGAGGATCAGAAAATTTTTCTTTCTTCTATCCAGAACTCCATTTGCATAAAACTGGCGGTGATAAAAAAAGTAGACCTGCAACCGTTGAAATGCTTTCAGCACCCTTTATGATCATTGAGCATGAGAGCACAAAGGTTCCCAATAGTCAGGGTGTATTGGAAGAAGTATATGAACGTGGGTACATTGTTTATTGTAACATTCCATTTAGCAATGTTATCGAGTTTGAGTACTTATTTGATGTACTATCCAAATACCAAATGTTGGACGATGGTCACAGCTTACGTATTCGCGTTGCCCATCATCACCCCCATCAGAACTTAGAAAGTCTGTTTCAGACAGCAAAAACAAATTATATCAATAGCTGGCAGCTAACCAGCTCCGCAAAATTAGATAGAATTGAACTTAAAAGATGTAACCAAATTCAAACGACCTTTTCTGAAATAGAAATTGGTTGGGAGATGTAATATGTCTAACAGTATTTATAGTGCTAGCGACAAAGCTTTTTTTGATGCCTTGAATCATCCCAAAATTACAAAACATCAGCTACATGAAATGTTTCTATCACGAGGCATTCTTGTATCCAAGAAAACTAACCGAAGAAAGCTTGCATCTTATTTTTCAAGTTTCACACATAGCTACTCTGACTATAGTAGACTCTCATCGATTCTTGGGTCAGCCAGTCGACGTGAAAAGCAAAGTGTATGCACACTCAATGGTGTAAGCGATTCAGAAATCATCGAAAACGCGCTAAGAAACGTAAAAAATGAATTAGTGGATAAACATCAGGCGGTTGGAAGGTTTAAGAAAGTTGGAGAAAACTTCCATTTTAAAATCAATTATCGAACAATCGATTTTAATAAAAGTGAATTTAAGCAAGTTGTAGAAAGAGAAATTGAGATTGAGCTTGAGAAGGATAATGGCTCATATAATTTACGTACTCCCCATAGCGATTTTTCAAACTTGATAAAAGTGGATATTATTGA
This sequence comes from Balneola sp., assembly GCA_048267645.1. GTDB lineage: Bacteria > Bacteroidota > Rhodothermia > Balneolales > Balneolaceae > Balneola. The sequence goes on along the minus strand of JBLWXC010000025.1, from coordinate 3,344 downwards.
GGCTCTAAGAAAAGAGCTGGAACAAGAAATTTCTGTACATAAAATCGAGTTACCTGCAGGAGCTTTACCAGAAGAAAGAACAAATTTCTTTAACAAACTAGTTAATGAACAAATGAATTTTGAATTACATGACGTTACTGATGTGTTTGTTTATCAACCGAAAGAAATTGACTCAGAAGATGATGAGATTGATGAAGACAGCTTAAATACGGATCTCGGAATTCATATCTCCAAGGCATCACTTAAGGGAGAGAATGTTCAACTCTCTGAGGAATTGAAGAAACTCCTAGAGAAGGGTTTCTACATATATAGAATTATCTGGCAAGCTAAAGACACCGAAGTACCTGATTCCGATATTTATGAATTTGAATGTATGTTTTCAAATCCTGATGAATGTACGGATTTTTCCTATCTTATTCGAGGTCACTATAAATACAAAGGAAACAGAGAATACAACGTATCAAAAGTTCAATGTTCAAAAAGTGAAGAAAGAGCTTTAGGTAAAAACGTTGAACATTCCGCACAACGAATTATCGATGAGTTATGGCCAAATAATTGAGGAGTGGAAAGTAATGACAAAACTCAAATGCTTTATCCTTTCCTCTAAATTAGAGATAGAAGATATTTCTCGTAAATTCAGGACATTTTCCGCGGGGCCAGATTTCAAATATAAAGTTGAAATTTTGCAATGCAGGCATGAATTTCTCTATGCTAAATATTACGAAAAAACGAAGAAGCAACAGAAAATCACCAAACCGAATGGTGATGAAGAAATTCTAGAATACGAAACCTATATAATATTCGATTTCTTCTTCGACGCCATTAACGAAAGCGAGATACTGGTATCTATTATCAACCCGCCTAGAGCTTTGAAAAATTTCACCCTCTTTTTAGCTAAAGAACTTGATACCAAAGCTTATTTCAAAAGCACTAAAATTGAAACTTCATCCTTTTTGGGAGAGTTTAGCAATGAGATTAAAGGACGAGTTACGGTAAAATCTCTTAAAGCAGTAGCAATACCACTAAATATGAATTCTACTTTTGATGTTGTAATCAAATCACGTGAAAATGCCATGGAAGATTTTCACTCACTGACCACAGAACGCCCCCCTCTTATTAAACAACTGACATTCGGATTTTCTTACCTAGAAGCGCCAGCGGAATTAACAGTGTCTAGTTCAGGTTCCTTTCGTGTAAAGTCTCATGACGATTTAGGGATTCTGGACGTCGTAAGAAAGTGTATTCGAAATAAAATACTAGCTTAGATACAAGTACTTCCGTCTGGCACTCTCCTCAAAACAAGAGGCGTTATCACCAGTTAATAATATAAAATTGAAAAGATCGCAATTGTTAAATCAACAAAAAACTTAATACAAATAATAAAGAAATAAAAGAATTATATAAAAAACAAAACTTTCTATTTATCATGCAGATATTCATACCTATAGTTACATATATTTACACCTTAAACTAAATAATAATACATTCACTTTTATTATTACCAATTCTACCACTTCACAATTTCAGATAAAATGAAAACATTTTATTTTTTATTGCAAAAATCACCCCAACTTTCCATCATCACCCTCCGCTTCTCCAACAAATCACCACGCCGATACGCAGCCTCTGCCTTATTCTTGATCGTATGAGCCAAGGCCATTTCGCAGATTTCGTGAGGGAAGGAGGTTTGCTCTGCTGCCCAGTCTCGGAAAGTCGATCTAAAACCGTGCGCGGTAATGTCACACATTCCCATTCGTTTCATCAGTTGGGAGAAGGCTGCATTTGAGAGGGGGCGGCCTTTCTTGTGGCCGTTGAAGACATAGGGGCTATCTTTTTCTCTAGGTAATTTTTCAAGCAATTTTACGGCTCGGTCACTTAACGGGACACGATGTTCTCGTTTCGCCTTCATTCGTTCCGCCGGAACAATCCAGATTTTGTTTTGCAGGTCGATCTCTTCCCATGTCATTTCATAAACTTCACCGGGTCTGGCGGCGGTTAAAATTTGGAATTCAAGACCTCTGGCTGCGTTCCCTTCCCTTTTACTCAATTCCGCCATGAAGGAAGCAATTTCTTTATAAGGCAATGCAGCAAAGTGTTTTTCATTTTTAAGGGCCGATGCTTTGGGAAAGACTTTATCCAAATGACCGCGCCAGCGTGCAGGGTTTTCGCTGTCACGATATCCCCTCACCTTCGCCCAATCCAAAACGCGCTCGATCCGGCCACGAACGCGCGAAGCAGTTTCCGTTTTCTCTTTCCAGATTGGTTGCAGCACTTTGACCACAAGGTCGGTATCAATCTGCATGACAAGAAAATCACCCATTACCGGATAGGCATAAGTCTTTAGCGTGTTTTCCCATTGCTGGCGGTGCTTCGCATTTTTCCATCCGTCAGAGTTATCGCTAAGAAATGCCAAGGCGCATTCCTTGAAGGTCATGGCGCGCGCCATTTCGAGTTTACGGGTACGGACTTCCTCTTCGCGTTGCTGGATCGGGTCAATCCCCTGCTGAACCATCTTGCGGCAATTCGCAACCTCTTCTCGTGCATCGGCAAGTGATACGGTACTGATGGAGCCCAAACCCATCTGACGGGCTCTACCATGCATCATGAAGCGATAGAGCCATGACTTGGTGCCATGCTGGGTAATTATTGCCATCACTGTAACGGCCTTTTTCGGACAATGAACTTACCTTCTTTGCCGTAAGCTTGTTGATTCTTCGTGCCATATTCTCAACCCACAAAATAGGTCGCAATTTGATGAAATTCAGTGTAACCACATGAAACACTCGTTTGTAAATAAATATATGAATCAATTAGTTAAAAGTAACAAAATGAAACGTGATGAAACAAGGGTTAGGCGGATTAGCCATCCGCCACTAAAACCTCGCTCTTATGAGCGAGGTTTTTTGTTTACCATGATCTTAAACTGCTATTTGGTCTGCAATGTAATCGATAATCATACGGACACGGCGCGGCATGGTGTTTGATTGTGGGTAAATGATTTGAAGTTGGGAGGGGACATTCAAGTATGGAGCGAGCAGGGGAATAAGTTTTCCTTCTGCGATATCCGCCTCCACATCCAGATCCGCTTTATAAGCAATCCCATAACCGGCAAGACACCAGTGGCGGACCTGTTCCCCATCGTTTGCAATACGATTACCCTGCACCGGAATTTTAACAACACGATCGTCCATTGAAAATGACCATTCATTATCAAGATTTTGCCCAAACCGCATGATTAGACAATTGTGTTTTTCCAGTTCATAAGGTGTCTGGGGTGTTCCATATTTTTCAAGATAAGACGGGGCAGCACAGACCAAGCGTCGTGTTGACGCTATTTTCTTAAC
>JBLWXC010000024.1:0-15281 GCA_048267645.1 Balneola sp. | reverse complement strand
TGGGAAACCACAGCAGAATGCCTATGTGAAGCGATACAACAGAACGGTCAGATACGACTGGCTTAATCAGGATCTGTTTGAAACCATCGAAGAAGTCCAAGACGCTGCGACAAGATGGTTATGGACATATAACAATGAAAGACCCAATATGGCTATCGGCGGAATAACGCCAAAACAGAAATTACAGCAGTCAATACAAATGGCTGCATAACTGTCTACTTCTGAAGCCCCCTAAAAATGGGGGTATTACCTAGGAAACTAGGGGCTATTCAGCCAAAAGACGCTTGATCCATCAAAATCAAGCCGTTTAAGATTAAACTCAGATAAAGGCCAATCCTCCTTTAGAAATCATGACCTCTGGTCTCTAATGTTTTGATGACGGACACCAAAAGTTGCAACTTGCTCCAAAATCTGTCTTGTAAATATATGATTTTGGTATAATGTGCGGAGATATTGGGTTAGGGAAAGCTTTTGGTTGATGGGAATGGTTTTCTGACCGCTTTGTGACAACCGAAAGAAAGTATGGCACAAGAAATAGCGCTTCTTATACAATGGAATGTCAAACGAGAAGTTAGAGGTATATAGAATAAATGCAAAATTCATTATTGAATAAAAACCAGGAACTGGAAATATACGAAGCTCATGCGGATCAACTCTACGAAAAACTTCTTATGGAGTTTCAATGTATTTCGAACGTTGAAAAGACTGAGCCTTTCGTTGAATACAAAATTCAGAAAGAAAAGTTGTCTTTCAATATTACAGGGTTAAAGAATCTGATTAAGAAGATACCTTTAGCTCATAGAGTTTATCGTTTCATCAAAAATAATTATTTTTGAATAAATTATTAATGAGATTTATTATAAAAAATAAGAAGGGCATACAATGGGTAGAGATTTAGAGTTGTTTCTATGCGCTGGTGTCGGTGATATTGTTCATTCAATACTTGCGACTCAATACAAAAATATAGAAAACAGCAAAAAAATAAGGCTAGTTTGTAGTGATGTGCAAAAGGAAACTTGCGTTTCTATTGCAAGAATTTTATACGATACTTATTTCAGTCATCTTCCCTTTCCTGAAATAGCAGCCTTGCCTAAAGAAGAGTTCAAGGAGATGATGGCAGACATAGAAGAATTGAACCCGACGGATTTCTTGACAGGCCCACGTTTTCTCTATCGTAAGGGAGTGCCTGTTATAGGAGCATGGCCTGGATTTACACGAGATGTTGCTGAATTAAGTAAAATGGTTTCATGCTGGAGTGGGATGTATGCACTCTTTAATAATATTGGCGGTAAAGAATATAGTAGTTTTCTCATGCAAGGTATTCCAGATAGATCTTTGGATCTCAATAATGATGAAAGGAAAAAAGTTACGCTTTTCCTTTCCCTTTCTGCCAATAGCATGAAAATTGATATGCGGCATTTCTTGGAGAATTCCTTCAAGCTTTTAAAATTTTTATCCCAAAAGAACAATATCTGCATCAAACTTCATATGCCTCCGCAAAAAAGCACGCGTCCGGATATCGATGACGCGCGCGAGATGGAAAATGTTTCTGATATTATCTATAAATTAACTTCTTCCATAGAGGGAGCCTCTGTTGATTTTGTATCGGGTAGTTTTGATCAAGTCCTGAAGGCATTATCTTCCTCTGACCTGATGTTTAGCCCTCGCTCCGGACTGGGGGATGTTGCTTACATCCTCGGTGTTCCGCAAATCAGTGCCTACAATAACCTTAATGACCAGAAGTTCTATCGTCTTACTAAAGGCGAGAAAACTGTTATCACAGGTGACGGACGATCTGTTTTGTCGTTCCAGTTGGCTCCTGCAATTTTGCACAGGGTCTTCGATAAATGAGTGATGATACGAAATTAACATTTTTGACAACGACGAAGGATAATATTCAAGACCTGATTGCAACGTATTCTTCGTTGGTTTTGCAGGATATAACTGATTTTCGTTGGGTTGTTTATGATGGTTCACATAAACAAAAAGATGACATCGAAAGTCTGGTAAATCAATTTGCAGAAGAAACAGGAATAGAAGCAAAATATATTCACCGCTTTGATCGCAATATTTACGAAGCCATGAATAATGCGATTGATTACGTAGATACGGAATATGTCCTGATTCTAAATAGCGGTGACATGATCTTCTCTAAAACGGTCATTCCGGAAATATTGGAAGTCTTAGACGAATATGATGTAGATATTCTTCACGGGAAGAATGTTTATATCAACCACTATGGAGATATTGAAGTCCACCACGGAAATTATGCGAGTCAAATTCTCAAGAATATTGAAAATGCCAAAGGGCTATATTTTCAAGATATGGTATGTCAGCAATCTCTTATTTATCGTAAGAGTGTTCTAAAGGACATTCCCTTAAATGAAAGCCTAAAAATTGCGGCAGACCACGATAATTTTATCAATCACATCCGCAACGGCACTAAAATGTTTTACTGGCAAAAGCCCGTCTGTGTTTACTTTGCTGGAGGTTTTTCATTCAGGCACCCCGTTAATTGTGTTCTTGAATGGTGTTGCGTGCAGTTAAGTTTTATCAAAGAAGTTGCCTCTGATAAAGTTGAAGATCACAGAACACCAAGACAGCAAAAAAGTATCGATATATTTGAAGTAAATAAGAGGTATCTTGGGCCTTTGAGGGACGCATTATTTGTGAACGGGAACAACTACGATGAAAGATAGTATTGCTAAAACCTACGCGGAATATCTGCAGATAGAGATGGAGTTAAACTCACATAAATCCTTGCACCGTCTTTATCGTATAGTCCGGAGTCTAAGGTTTGTCATTGGAGAAAGTGTTTTCTGGTTTAGCTTGAATTTGTTAGCAGAAAAATCTGAACAGTTGCTTGAAGATGAAAAACTTCATGCAAGAATTTACTTCAAGATAATAATAGATATGATGCACTGGGCAAATGAACGTTATGAAGTTTGTGGCGCTACGAATATTGGAGCAGAAACGGTTGAACGTCTTATCAAAGGGGCAACTAAAACCTTGCTTGTAGACGAAAGATACTGTGAAGATTTCTACGGGAAACTAAGTCTGGAATATGCTCCAGAAAAAAACCTAAAAAAGCTCTTTCCTAAAAGGCTAAGAAGGATGCTCAATAAGCTGGGTTTTGATTATTTCTCGGTTGGGACGAAGGCGTGAGGTTGTTATGAAAAAATTTACTTTATCTGGTTATATTGCGGCAACCCAACAGGCCATTGGTCTGTTACCGGAGTGCGTAAACGAAAGTTTTGAAAGCGCTTGCGATTTAATCTTTGGAACAACTGGTAAACTTGTTTTTTCAGGTGTTGGTAAATCGGGCTATATCGCGAGAAAGCTAGCTTCATCTTTTGCAAGTTTTGGTATAACATCAATATTCATTCATCCAACGGAAGCTAGCCATGGGGACTTAGGTATGCTTGCATCTGGTGATGTGCTTATTGCCTTGTCACGTTCTGGCAACACAACTGAGCTTGACGATATCGTAGATTTTTGTCGACAAAGAGATATCAAGTCAATTGCGATTACTTCCAAATCAGACTCACGTCTTGGGTCACGAGTGAATATTCCAATCCTTATTCCTGATGTCGATGAAAGCTGTTTATTTAAACTCGCGCCGACTACGTCAACCACATTGAGCTTAGTGATAGGAGACGCTTTACTTCTAGAAAGCGTTGAACGACGAAAACTTACTCCTATTGATTTCAGTATCCACCACCCAGGGGGAACCCTTGGCTTTCTGCAAAAGAAAATCGTTGATGTGATGCGGACGACAAAGCTGCCTTTAGTTTCTATAGAAACTACGGTTTTGGATTCAATTGCTGTTATGACTGAAGGACGTTGCGGCTGTGTTGGTATTGTTGCCGATGATCAAACACTTTTAGGTGTTTTTACCGATGGTGATTTCCGCCGCCATATTTCTTCTAACGGTAAATCTGAGTTTGTTGGTGAGTTAATGACCATTAATCCTGTTAAGATCGATACTGACAGCAAAGTTATTGACGTTGTAAAAGAGTTCGAAAGTAAAAAAATTCCCTCTGCTTTTATTTGTGAAAATGAAAAACCAATTGGGATTATACATATACACGATTTGCTAGGGGGGAGCTTTCAATAATGACTAACGAAGAACAAAAACTTCACATCATTGTGCAAGCCGGAGGACGTGGGAGCCGTTTGCGCCACCACACTTGGAACAAACCCAAATGCCTCGTTTCTATTGATGGCAAACCTATTCTCTATCATATTTTTGATTCCTTTGATGACGCCAACTTTTATGTCGTTGGTGATTATAAATTTAAAGAACTTGCCAGTTATTTAGAGATCAATGCTCCTAACGCTCCGATTGAGCTGATTCAGGCAAGTGGAAAGGGAACTCTCGCTGGTATTAAGCAGGCCCTTGAAAGAATTCCTGATGATGAAGCTTTCGTCATTGTTTGGAGCGATCTTTACTTAAAGAAGAGCGTAAGCTTCGACGCAACAGAAATCAAACCAGTTATCGGGCTGACATCTGATTTTATTTGCCGCTGGGTCTTTGATTCAAAAGAAGGACTAATTGAGCAGCCCCGCGATACAGATGGCGTTGCCGGTCTTTTCTGGTTCCCTAATAAAGCTAACTTGAAAGATATTCCGTCTGAAGGGGAGTTTGTAAAATGGTATTCAAAAAACATTAAATCTTTCTCCTGCAAGCGTATTACAAACCTTGAAGAACTAGGTGATTTTTGCACCATTGAAGAAAAAAACTCACAACCAGCTTTTTGTCGTTTTTTTAATTCAGTAGAATTTGAGGGAGACAAGGTTGTCAAAAAAGTAATCGATGATGATTACAAGGAAGTCCACGAAAATGAAATTGCTTGGTATGAAGCGGTATCAGCCCTTGGTTTCAAAAAAATCCCAAAGGTCCACAGTACCTCACCACTTGTTCTTGATCGGATTTATGGACAACACCCTTACCAAATTAACGACTTCTCACGTCATGAGCGAGAAACGCTAATTCATGATGTTTTAACAACCTTGGACGACCTCCACTCTCTGGGGGAGCAAAAGGGGAGTTATTCTGAATGTATGGATGTTTATTTGAATAAGGCTATCAGCCGATTAAACGAAGTCAGAAAAATCATTCCGATGTTCAATAAAGACAGCCTTACCATTAACGGATTGAAATGCAAAAACTATTTTTCTGGGAAATATCTACCTGAGCTAGAACATATTGTTGCAGGAAACTTATGCGCGGATGTGTTTAACCCGATACATGGTGATCCAACATTCTCCAATATGATCTACAGCGATAACAAAGAAGTCTATTTGATTGACCCTCGGGGCAGCTTCATGAAACCAGGCGTTTTCGGAGATCGTTTCTATGACTATGCAAAGGTCTATTACTCGGCTGTTGGAGGGTATGACTTCTTTAACCGTAAGAAATTTAAACTTTATCTAGATTTGGATATTTCAGAAGTTTTAATGGAAAGCTCTGCCTTTAAAACAGAATCTGATGAAATTTTCTCTGAAAAATTCGGCAAAGACATGTATAAAATAAAACTTATTCACTCTTTGATCTGGGTTGCACTTACTGGATATGCGAAAGATGATTTTGATTCCTCAATTGCATCTTTCCATTTAGGTCTTTTCCACTTGAATGAGGCTATTAATGAGTACGAATAAACTTACGTTAAGTCCTCTGGGCCACACATGGATTTTTGACCTTGATGGAACCCTGTTTAAACATAACGGGCACCTAAACGGAAAGGATAAACTTCTGGATGGGGTTACAGATTTTTTTCGAGGTATTCCCGAAGAAGACACGATCATTATTCTGAGCGCACGCAGTGAAGAAATGCGGGAGAATATTGTAAAGACACTTGATGAATTTTCAATCCGGTATGACCATCTTCTTCTTAATATCCCTTTTGGTGAACGAATACTGTTTAATGACAAAAAATGTTCTGGTTTGAAAACAGCACTTTCAGTTAACTTAGAAAGGGATAAAGGTGTGCGCAACCTCTCAATTCACATAGATGAAGCGCTTTAAGAATATGTTATGAAATTAATTATTTGATTTCAGTTAGTTATGGTTCTATTGGTTTGAAGTGCGCTCACAAAAATGGACAGCAATCAGTGGACCTAATTTCAACAATTCAACTATAGTTTTTATTTGATTGATAGTTTTAAGGAATTACAGAGGATGAAAAACAAACGTGCTCTCATCACAGGTATTACAGGTATGGTCGGCTCTCACTTAGTTGATTATCTACTGGAAGAGACGGACTGGGACATCTGGGGTATGGCTCGATGGCGGAGCCCATTGGATAATATAGAACACCATCTTGATCGTATTAACAATAAAAATCGACTGTTTTTAGTATACGGTGACCTGCGTGATACATTGTCTTTACAAAATGTAATTGCGGAAAGTAAGCCTGATTATGTTTTTCATCTAGCTGCCCAGAGTTTCCCTCAAACCAGTTTTACGGCACCTTTGGATACTCTTGATACGAATATTGAAGGCACTGCCCGGTTGCTGGAAATGATTTACAAGAGTGAGTTTGATCCGGTTGTCCATGTCTGCGCTTCTTCCGAGGTCTTTGGTCGTGTGCCGAAAGAGAAACTTCCTATTGATGAAGAATGTACCTTCCACCCGGCATCACCTTATGCGATTTCGAAGGTCGGAACTGATTTGGTTGGACGTTATTATGGTGAAGCCTTCAATATGAAAGTGATGACAACTCGTATGTTTACGCATACAGGTCCTCGTCGTGGTGATGTTTTTGCAGAATCGACCTTTGCTAAACAGATTGCTATGATTGAAGCTGGTATGCTGTCGCCAATCGTTAAGACGGGTAACCTTGATAGTCTTAGAACATGGGCTGATGTGCGCGATGCTGTAAGAGCCTATTATATGCTTGTGACTAAAAATCCTCTCGCAGGTGAGTACTATAATATTGGCGGTTCATATACATGCACAGTCGAAGAAATGTTGGAAACATTGCTCAGCATGTCAACTGTGAAGGATATTAAGGTTGAAACTGACCCTGAACGTTTGCGACCGATTGATGCTGATTTGCAGGTGCCGGATACTCGTAAATTTGAAGAACATACAGGATGGAAACCTGAAATTTCCTTTGAGAAAACTATGAGTGATCTGTTGAATTATTGGCGTGATAGAATTGCAAAAGGCCATAAATATCTTTCACGCTAACAAAGAGTCATTTTGATATGTTTATTACAAGAGCACCATTTCGGGTTTCTTTCTTTGGGGGAGGAACTGATATACCTGACTGGTTTGAAGAACACGGTGGGCGTGTTTTATCTACGACAATTGATAAGTATTGTTATACAACAGTTCGCCGACGTTTTCGGTATGGAGAGAAACGTATTCGGGTATCTTATGCCACTGTTGAAGATGTAAAATCCACAAGCGAGATTAAGCACCCGCTTATTCGGACAATTCTACAACAATATGATTGCACAGATATTGAAGTCCATTATGACGCGGATTTACCAGGTAGAAGTGGGCTGGGTAGTAGTTCAAGCTTTGCCGTTAGTCTTTTATGCGCCATTAACGCTTATCAAGGGAAATATGCTTCGAAGAAGTTTCTGTCTGATGAGGCCATTAAGATTGAAAGATATACCTTAAAAGAAGCAGGTGGATTCCAAGATCAGATTGCAGCGGCTTTTGGTGGGATCAATGATATCGAATTCAAGTCTAATCATGAATATACGGTGAATAGAATTCCTTTGTCTAATAATATGCACCGATTACTATCGGATCATATGCTTCTGTGTTATATTCCAATTGAACGTTTCAGCAGCGATGTATCGTTGGCAAATAACTTCATGAAGTTAAGTGTGGAAAAGCAATTGGCCCGTATGCAAGAAATGGTCGGAGAGGGAATATCCCTGTTGCAGAGCGAGGACATTGTTTCTTTCAGCAAGCTGATCAAGGAAGCCTGGGAAGAAAAGCGCTCTCTCAAGAAAGTAACAAATAAGACAATTGACGATGTTTATGAAACTTCTCTGAATGCCGGTGCTTACGGTGGCAAACTGCTCGGAGCTGGTGGTGGCGGTTTCTTTTTGATTATGGTCAGCCCGTCTAGGCGAGAAGCAGTGCAAAAAGCACTTAAGGGGCTCTATACGATCCCAATATCTCTTGATAATACGGGAGTAACCCATCTTTACTCTGATAGCAATATGTACGAACAATCATTTTTAAGGACTGAATAATGAGCACACTAAAAAAAGGCGACCGGGTTTTGGTTACTGGGGGAACCGGTCTAATTGGTACCAATTTGGTGAATACTCTGCGTAAACAAGGGTATGAAACCTTTGCCAGCAGCAGTAAACATGATTTGCGTGACCTGAGTCAAGCTAAGGCGCTTTTTGAAGAATTTAAGCCGACAGTTGTGTTTCATATGGCAGCTCGAGTTGGTGGAATTTATGCAAATAGCACTTATAAGGCTGGCTTCTACAGTGATAATGTTTTGATTAATACGCATGTGATTAATTGTTGTGTGGAGTCTGGCATTGAATATGTTTTTGCAATGGGAACAGGGTGTGCCTATCCTAAGCGTTTAGAAGGTCAAACTTTGTTTGAAAAAGACTTCCTTGACGGTATTCCAGAGGAAACCAATGACGCTTATGCATATGCAAAACGTGGAATGCTCGTTCATTTACAAGCGCTTAAGGAGGTCGATGCGATCAATTATACATATTGTTTACCGGCCAATATTTATGGACCGCATGACAACTTCCACCCGATGCATTCTCATGTTGCGCCTGCTCTTGTGCGTAGGTTCTATGAGGCTGAAAAGGATAAGGCCCTTTCTGTAGCCGTTTGGGGTGACGGTAGTGCTGCGCGTGATTTCCTTTATATTGACGATTGTGTTTCTGCAATGCTTTTACTTGCAGAAACAGGTTATACAGGAACTGTGAATGTTGGTACGGGGAAGCTTTCGACAATTAGAACTCTAGCTGAAATAATTGCCGAGGAATTGGATTATCAGGGCGAGATTATTTGGGATACCAGCTACCCTTCAGGCCAAGCGGAAAGAACTATGAATCGTTCTATCATGGATAGCCTCGGTTGGAAGGAAGAAGTTCTTTTGAAAGAAGGGGTTGCTAAAACTCTTCAATGGTATGATGAAAACGTCGGTAATGTATCGGAACGTTAATTGTAAAACTGTCAGGTGTAAGTTTATGGCCCCTTGAAAAAGGGACCTGTACACCGTTTAGGTGGGAATAGCATGAAAAATTATATAACAAAACAAATTCATGATACTGTCGAGATACTTCACAATATAGAAAATGATGAGCAGCTTGTGCAGCAAATTGAAAATGCTGCACAGATTTGCATCAACTCTTTGAATTATAAAGGCAAAATTCTTCTTGCCGGAAATGGGGGAAGTGCGGCAGATGCTCAGCATATTGCGGGAGAGTTCGTAAGTCGTTTTGCTTTTGATCGTCCCGGATTGAGTGCTGTGTCTCTGGCGACAGACACATCTATTTTGACGGCAATTGGAAATGATTATGGTTACGAGCGTCTTTTTGCTCGCCAAGTTCAAGCCCTTGCCCAGAAGGGGGATGTCTTTATTGCTTATTCGACATCAGGTACCTCACCCAATATAATTGAAGCACTAAAGGAAGCTAAATCAAGAAAAGTTTCGACGATTGGCTTTACAGGGAACCGTAAGGGGACGATGTGTGAGTATTGTGATGTTGTTCTAGAAGTTCCTTCTTCCTTTACTCCTAAGATCCAGGAAAGTCACCTCGTTATTGGACACATCTTATGTGGTCTGGTTGAGAATACTATTTTTGAGGACCGTAAATGAGGGCAATTATTCTAGCTGGCGGTTTCGGCACGCGGTTGCGCGAACGCGTAAGTCATGTTCCTAAACCCATGGCCCCTATTGCAGGACGACCATTTTTGGAATACCAACTTGATATATTGCAATATTATGGAATAACAGATGTTGTTCTTTCTATCGGTTATATGGCTGAAAAAATCATAGGTTATTTTGGTGAGCGCTATAGAAATATCAATTTGACTTATGTGGTTGAAGATACGCCTCTTGGCACAGGAGGGGCGATCAAGCTTGCTATGACACAAATGGAAGCCTCTCAGGATGAGGATATTCTGGTCCTTAATGGAGACACTTTTTTACAGATTGATCTAAAAGTTTATATGGACTGGTATAAGAAGGCTTCCTGCGATATGGGGATGGTTTTACGGGCTATCAATGATGCTTCAAGATATGGTTCTGTCAAATACAGTAACGGGAAAGTGAGTGGCTTTCAGGAAAAAGAACAGAGTGGTGGTGGGCTTATTAATAGTGGAATTTATATTATATCTCCTCAGATACTTTCTTCTTTTACTAAGGGACAAAAATTTTCGATTGAAGAAGAAGTCTTGCAAAAATTCCATGATCAAATACAGATTGGTGGTTTTATTTGTGATGGCGTTTTCCTTGATGTAGGTACGCCGGAGGATTTTGATCGAGCGCAAACGCTCTTAGTTGAATATAAGATTGATGAGAAGTAATTTTTGTATCCCACTTAGTTGTTGTATTTAAGCTTCCCTAATGAGTGAAAAAAAAATAATCATTTATGGTCTTAAAGAAGATCCGAAGAATGAAATTCTGTTATTCTTAATGGATGTTCTCACTCATTTAGGGAATGTTACAGCAGCGGAGAAAAGGACTATAAAAACCACAGACTTTAGCGATTCTGATCTCGTCGTGCTGTGGGGTGATATAAATTACCTTAAATTTCTACCTAATAATAAAAAAGTCATTTTTGTCCCTTTTCTGGAAAATCGAATATTCTTTACTAAGGAAACGTATTGGCGGACTTACTCTAATATAAAGGTTCTTTCTTTTTCATTTGAGTTGTATGAATATTTTCAGTCGCAAAATTTGGATGTTATGTATTTAAAATACTATCCCAAACCTCGTAGAAATATTGATGATGTTGAAAGACAGCTTGTTGATTTTACCGATAAAAGTAATGCATTAAATCGCGATCCAAACGACCAAAGTCTTGAACAGCTTTTCCTGTCTGCAATGGCCGAGGGGAAAGCATTAGTCGTCCCTTCCAATAGCATAATGGAAGAATATATTATACATAGACACAATGGTTTCATTGACAAAATAAAATGTGATTATGAAAATTTATTATGCTCTCTTTTAAAAAGTGTTCAGGAAAATATTTATAAAAGTACATTGAAAGGACGTTTTCATTTAGAAGCATTAAGGCCTAGTCTGGAAAAGTGGCTATTTTTGGAAAAAAAAATCGATATAATGTCACTTTATAAATACAGCCTTCCTATAGGTAGTCTTCCCTCGTTCTTTCAAGTAGAAAAAAAACTTAAAAAGGTAACTGTTGCTACTGTCGTAAAAAATTCTCCCCAAGCGTTAAAAAGAACAATTAAAAATATTCGTTCCCAATCTTATGGGAATATTGAATTCATTGTTATTGATGGCGCATCTACAGATAATACCCTCGATGTTATTCTAGCTCATGATGATGTGATAGATAACTGGCTTTCTCAACCAGATAAAGGGCCGTATGATGCGATGAATAAGGCGGCGCAAATTGCGACTGGAGAGTGGATTGTTTTTATAAATGCAGGAGATGAGTTTCTTCACAAAAATGCTTTGTTTGAGCTGTTTGTTGATGCGCCTGAAGATGCTGATTTTATAATAGCCCATCACGTGTATAAAACTGTCAACGGGATATTTCAAATACACTCTGTAAACAGCTTTAATCATACCTGGGCCATTCTCCAAGAAGGAGAAGTAAGTGATAACTGGTTAAAAGGTATTCCATGCCATCAATCTACGGCAACTCGGACGTCTTTATTAAGAAAAAATAAGTATAATCTAAATTATGACATTTCTGCAGATCATGAATTTATGTTTAGAATGAAATCTCAAAATGCTTCCTTTCATTTGGTTGATACTCTCATTTCTTTATATGAAGGCGGGGGGATTTCATCAACAAATCCGGTGCGTTGTTTAGAACAATGGCTTCAGATCGGTCTGACATATAGTGCCTTCCCGAAAAAGGTCGAATGTTTCTATATTCCAAAACTTATTTTAGAAAATTTGAAGGAAGAGGGAATAAAAGGACTTAAAAATGTTTTTCTAATTTCCTTGAAAAACCCTTTCATATTTTTGTCCACTATCTATTTCCAGCTATCTCCTAATAAAATTTTGAAATACCTTGAAAAAGGTGATAATAGGTAGCCTGATAGATTTATTACAAAAGCAAAACATCTTATACGCTCCTTCCTGTTTTTTTGTTAAGTCTTGTATTAAAAGGTACCAAATTAATGAATAATATAGCCAGGACACGCTCTATCCATAAAAATGACTATATGGGTGATTTACTTGATGGCGTAAAACGTTCTGATATATGGATAGCATTAGCATTTCATGATATTCGCCAGCGTTTTAGACGGTCATCAATTGGTCCTTTTTGGATCACATTAAATATGGGAATTATGGTTGCTGCCTTGGGTGGGATTTTTAGTCAGATTTTCAATCAACCGATTGAGGTCTTTGTCCCTCATGTTGCTTGTGGTCTTATTTTTTGGGGGGTATTGAACTCTGTCGCGAATGAAGGGTGTTTCACATTTATTGAAAGCAGTGGATATATCCGCAATGTGCCCATGCCATTGAGTGTTCATTACTATAAAATATTTATACGTAATGTTATTACGTGGCTCCATAATATGATTATTTATGTATTCGTGTTTGCTATATTTACTCATGATTTAAATGAGAACCATATATTTTTTTTTCCTGGGATATTAATTTTTTTTCTTAATATATTTTGGGTTGGTTTCATTACAGGGATGTTATCTGCGCGTTTTCGTGATGTTCCTCAGATTATTGCCAGTATATTTCAAGTATTGTTCCTTGTGACTCCTGTTTTCTGGACACATGATGTTCTGCCAGAAAGACCTGCTTTTATTTCCTTTAATCCTGCTTTCCATCTGATTGAAATCGTGAGATCTCCTTTGCTTGGAAAAGCTCCAGAGATGTTATCTTGGTATGTTACCGGAGGGATGGCAATTTGTGGCCTTCTTTTTATGATTATTTGTTACAGGGCAGCTTTCAAAAAAATACCTTTTTGGGTTTAAAAAAATGGCGAAGATTTCAGTTAAGGATTTATCTGTAGAGTTTAAGGTATACGGAGAAAAATCACAGTCTCTTAAAAAAAGATTTGCCTCTCAGATGACTGGGGGGAAAATCTTTAAACAAGCAGATGATGTCATTACAGTCCAGGCTCTCGATAATGTTAGTCTTGAGATTAACACTGGAGAACGCGTTGGGCTTTTAGGCCATAATGGTTCTGGCAAAACAACCTTGTTGCGTGTTCTTTCCGGGATTTACAGACCTACTTCCGGAGAAGTTGATATTGAGGGACATGTTGGGGCGATTTTAGACCCTGTTGCAGGCATGGACCTGGAAATATCAGGAATAGAAAACATCTTTTTAAGAGGCCAAATTTTGGGAATTCCTAAGCATGAAATTTCTCAAAAAATGGATGATATTCTGGAAACGGCACAGTTGGGTGAATTTATCGATTTACCGGTTAAAACTTATTCTGCTGGTATGTTTGCGCGGTTGGCTTTTTCAATATCAATTGAGGCCCGTCCAGGTGTTTTGCTTTTAGATGAAGGCCTTGGTGCCGGGGATGCAGAATTTCAACAGCGAGCAGCTAAGAAGATTGAAGAACTAATTAACTCTGTAGAAATTATGGTTTTGGCTTCACATTCCATGGAAATGATTGAGCGGTTTTGTAACCGAACTATTGAATTCGAGCGGGGACAAATTCGACAGGACCTGCTATTGGTCCCGTCTCTATAAAGTGGAGAGTGTCCGTCGCCATATAATTTGGGACAAGTGAGCACTTAGAGCTACAGAGGATTTTGGCTCATCAGGTTTGTTGATTATGCCACGTTCTTTTTATGAAGCAAGCGGCGTTGTTTAATGGTTTTCAGTTTGATCTCCTTTCTGCGTTTTAAGATGCTGTGTTGCCTGCCAAAGTACACATCCGCTGGTGTGACGTTGCCGAGGCTTTCATGATAACGTTCATTGTTATAATGATCGACAAAGGCGTTGATCTGGTTTTCCAGATCGCCCGGTAAATTGAATAGCCCCTAGATTTCTAGACACCTTGTCAGTTATAAAATGAGGCAAGGAGTTTACTAATGTCTAAATCCCATTTCACCGATGACTTTAAAATTGACGCTTTAAAGCAGATTACAGAACGTGGCTATTCAGTTGCGGAAGTTTCTAAGCGCTTAGGTGTCAGTACGCACTCGCTCTATCAGTGGCGTAAGCGTTTTTCCAAATCGCCCGCTGCCATCAAAGAAGTTGCAGATCAATCCCTTGAGATTAGCCGCCTAAAGAAAGAATTGGCCCGCGTTACCGAGGAACGTGACATTTTAAAAAAGGCCACGGCGTTCTTCGCAAAAGATGCCAAGTGAAGTACGCCTTTATCAAGGTTCATAGCTGCGATTTTATGGTTCGAAGCATGTGCCGAATGTTGCATGTCCACCCAAGCGGGTTTTATGCGTGGTTAAGATCACCACTGAGCAAAAGAGCCCTTGAAGATCAACGCCAAACGGCATTGCTCAAGCAAGCTTGGGAAGAAAGTGGCAAAGTTTATGGCTATCGTAAATTACATGATGACCTGTGTGAGCTGGGCGAATGCATAAGTCCCAATCGTGTTGCTCGTCTGGCCCGTATGGCTGGGATATTCGCCCAGATTGGTTATAAACGTCGACCAGGTCAATATGGTGGCAAGCCATCTGTCGTGGTTGACAATACACTTGATCGCCAATTTGATGTGCAGGAACCCAATCGATTTTGGGTAACGGACATTACGTATATTAAAACGACAGAGGGGTATTCTTATCTCGCTGTCGTTATTGATCTTTATTCAAGAAAAGTTGTCGGTTGGTCTATGCAAAACAGGCAACCAACAGAACTTGTTTTGCAGGCATTATTGATGGCTGTGTGGCGACGAAAACCTGTAGATAAAGTTGTCATACATTCAGACCAAGGCTCACAGTTTACCAGCATTGAATGGGCATCATTTCTAAAAGCACACAATTTAGAACATTCCATGAGCCGCCGTGGCAATTGTCATGATTGTGAGTATGCTATTGCGGCTTGATGGCCTGACCCTTGTTACGATTGACTGCGTGTCATTGCATTGACCTGTCGGCTATCAAGCAGCCCTGGCAACAGGCGAGAAGTGACTTTATAGGAGCC
>JBLWXC010000023.1:0-15694 GCA_048267645.1 Balneola sp. | reverse complement strand
TTGAAGCTGTCACTATCTATTCCTGATAGTGACAGCTTCGCTGTTTGTTACGGCGAACATCGCCGTGGAAGGGTTACTCACCCTTCTCGCATCCCGCCAAACTCACTGGCGTACTTTTGGATTTCTAGCCGTAAAAACTGGCCCGGTTGCGTCCTTGATATTGAAGGCCAATTTAGCTGTTTCCATCACAACAACCTCACGCCACAGGCGGTCTAGCAGCGTTGCGACCTGTGGCGTGAGGCCTTGTTTCTCAGGAAACATCGGATTGACTTTCAGCCAATCATTGGTGTGCGGGTTTACAAAACGCCACACCTGTTGCCAGCCCTGCTGACGCTTTACAAACAAAGTAGCGTCTGCATGGCTGGTGG
This sequence comes from Balneola sp., assembly GCA_048267645.1. Lineage (GTDB taxonomy): Bacteria > Bacteroidota > Rhodothermia > Balneolales > Balneolaceae > Balneola. The sequence continues at coordinate 15,326 of JBLWXC010000023.1, read as the reverse complement.
TGGTTTCTGGCTGTTCGTGGGGGCGCTGGACCTGTGTATTCAATGACCGTACAAGTGAATACACTTCGCCATTAGCCCCGGTTATCTGCCGTTCTATGCCCAACACATCAACAAAACCATTTTCCTCATGCTCACGCGTGTAGAAAACGTGGTCTTCAAACCCGATAACCTTTCTTCCCCGCATTGCCAACCCACACGCCTTGCGAAACTGGTGCTTATCGGTTGCAGTGCCAATGCCATTGGCACTGCACTCAGCCTTTATGGTGCTGGCGATTTGCATGATATCTTTTTCATAATCTGAATATGTAAAACCCCCAGCCTGAGATGGAGAAGAGCTCCATAGCAGGATGAGGGTTAAAATCAGATATCTTGCTTTATATATACCTGATTGCATGGGCTATCTGACCTCCCATTTATCGCCAATCTTGGCAAAACCAGCTTCGGTGTTGCTTGATCTTCCTTTGTTGGTGGAATAGCTGAAACTACAGTTGTATTTCGGTTTGCTGGGGTGTTCCTTGCAATGAACGTTAGTTATTCTGGTTACTTTAGACCGAGTGATAGACTCATAGTCTTTACCCCATGACTCCATAATACCAGCCTCACCCGGACCATTCTCAACGCAAGCAACCAAAAAAGACAAAGAAAATGCGGCAATTACCGCCGTAAACAACACTTTCACAACATCCTCCTCACGAAAAAGTGAACAGTATGTTGTATTCTGTTCACTTAACGATACGAGGTGGTTCAGAAATTGATATTTTACTCAGATTAGTTTTTTAAGTTTCTAAATTACTCACATTGCAATGAAAAATTGTTAGAAACAATCGTTGCTCCGGTAGCTGATTCATCTCGATCATTTTCTACCCCTTCAGAGTATTCATAAATTGAGAATTCCAGTTCAATATCATTATTACATTTAGGGTTTGAACAAGTTGTTTCCCAATTGTTCATATAGTGATTTTCTGCCCCCATGTTACGTGGTTCAGACGATACTAGTTCGAAAGCACTTGAATCAATAGTAACTCGTGTCCCGCATTTGTTGCATTCATATGTGGCTGTTCCGATTATTGAGCTGCTCATATTTGTCACCTTTTAAAGTTATGATGTGATCAAATATACAATCTTAAAGAAATGTTGATATGTTTTTTATGCTTAGGTAATGATTTATTGTCTTAAGGTTATTCTGAAATTCTTTCAGAAGTAACAGTAACCGTTTGAACTTTGTGTTTCTCAATATCTTCACTAATCACAGCTGTATCAATATTGAATAGTGCTAAATTCATTCCATCGCCAACTGTGCTGCTATAAATAACACCAGCGTAACCGCATTTTTTAATGAATTCACATAAATATTGGCTTGGTGTATAGTCTATAGCTGCTACGTGGGGTAGCACAGGCTTCTTTAGTTCCTCGCTGAGTTTTTCAAGAAAATAAATGTCATTCCTGAGCAATGAGATTTGGTTTTCATCTTCCAGCATGAAAGGAGAAACGGATTGTCTAGGGTTACGAAGATCAATAAAGCTTTGACTGGTATTCAGAGAAAAATTTGCAATATTAATGATTTCTGCTGTGTGAGGTCGCACTTCTGACATAGCGGTGTTAATGTCAGACGCTAAATACAGATATGGTATGCCTGCGGGATTTGCCCTGCCATTAGTGGTCTTTTCTTTTGGTGGTGCGCCCATTTCAGGAGGGGTAAATAATTCTGAACCACTATTAATTCTAGCGCGATACCATATTTCAGGAAGGTCATCATGATTTAGAATAAGGTGGGAGAGTAATTCTTTTAACTGTTCCCTATCAATACCAGTGCTTGGAAAAAAACGATTTTTGTGTTTCAATTCATCGCATAGTTGTTTCCAGTTATGAATTTTATGCCCATCGTCGTTTTTTTTAGGAGAGAATGGTTTTCGGACAATATCTCCATCATCAAGAATGTCGGCTAGCAGCATTCGCCCTTTAGCTTCATCAAACTGAGGAAACATAAGCCAATCTTCTTGTAACCAATTGACAAGATTTCTATCGCTTTGATCGTCTTGGATATAGGCTGATGTGACTTTTTCAAATGCATCAACCAGTTCTGATGGTACGATGATAAAGTTGGAAATAGCACCACAATAGTCGCACGTACCAGCCGTATGAGACAAATCTGGAAAGATATGCCTTTCTAGTTGAATATCACCGATGCAATTGGGACAGCATTTCATCTTTTATGAGAGGTAGTCAGCTAAGGTTTCAATATGATGTTGCATTGATAACTTTTTCACATATCCAAGGCCAGGAAAATGTTCCCTATCATGAAGGTCGAGGAATTCGGTAACGGCATTTGTTTCTAAAATCTGAGTGTTCGGCTTATCAATTTCTGCAATTAATTTATCTAATGCTTCTAGGAACTTTCCGCCGGGGTCTTTCGGAGTGTCTTGTCTTATTGATACAAAGTGATGGATATACATAGCATCCTCTTTGTTTTCATCAATAAACGTTAGGTGTAGAGTTACCGCATATGCGGGACCGCCTGATTCACTGTACTCATCGCCGACAATCAAGAAATCTCCAAATCCATCCATACCTTCACCACCGGGACCTTTCCCGTAAGTTAGGTGGAGATCAGAGAAAAAGTCCACAGGGTTGTATTCTCGATTGTTTTTTCGTTCGAAAGCATCTCGAATCAAAATACATTTATTACCAATAAAATGCCTTCTATATAACCTTCCACAATGGTCTTCGATGAAAACATGATTTGCTTCGTATTCATTTTTGTCTAAGAAGTTTGCAAGGACTTTACCACTATCAAAACCAGCATGAATTAAATAAATATCTTTGTCTTCGTGTCTAGTGTATAGCTCTTCTAATTCATCTAGAGATGTATTTGCCTCAAGGATTATACCAATACAAATATTCTCTTCATCGCTGTAATGTTCTTCAATGAATAAAGAGATATCTTCACCGTCATTTTTAAAATCACCGTGATGAGGGTTGACGATTACTATCACACTCCCGTTTGCTTCAACTACAGCATCTAGGGAACGTCTTAAACCATTCATTGCTGATTTAACGGGTTCAATAATTGGGGTGAAACTTGCACCCGAGAGTAGATCAGCGTTATCTCGAACTAGAATTAGTTCGTTTTGTTTGCCTCTTAAATAGGGGAAATACATCGTGTTTAATTCCAGAGTTTAGCTTCACTTATTGGAGTTTTCATTGATCGCACTAATGTATTACGATCCATTTTTCTAATTTTAGTAGAAAATGCAGCGGCTATCAATGATTTAGGTAGCTGATCGACGAAATCTTCTAAAGGAATCAAGCTTCTGGTTTTCTTTAGTATCTTAACCATAGAAACGTGGACATCCTTTGAGGGGAGACTTCTATATATTTCGGCTAATGCTGAGTGCATTCTCGTATTGGGAACATCTGGTAGAGTATGTCCTAAATCAATTAATATTTTTTGGGCTTCTTGGGATTGTACAGCCTCAAGAATTGAGAGTGACTTTGTTCTCTCTGGAAGGTCAATTGCCTCCCTTATTGTGCTTATTTTGAAGCGGTTTGATAAAAGCATAATACCGACATCTTTATGAACGGCTCCTTTTACTGCATCTAAATGGTTTTCGCCTGTAATAACATTCACTTTTGCAAATACATCGCGATAGGCAGTGATTTGTTTTACAAGTCGTTTAAGGGTATCTCGTTCCGACTTAATTTCGTAAACGGTGCCAGTACCGTTCAATATGACAGTATCAGCTTTGCTTGTGCCAACTCGGAATTCGTTAATCATTGAAGCTGTTTTTAATGAGTGAGTACCTAGGAGCACTTTGTGAGTAAGTGCAGCTTTGTATATGTACTCATGCCTATTGTCCTTTAATTGCAGTATAGAAAACGCATTTTCAAAAACTTCACTTATAGGTGTCTGGCATTCAATGTTATCAAACAGTTCGGCTTCTTCTGCAAGCCTTGTAAATAGTGGGGATTGACCATATTTTGACAACTCTTTTATAACACGCGCAGAGAATAAGCGTGAAATAGCTGAAATCTGGGAGCTATCTAAGTTGTTTGATCTGGTTCTCATAGTATAATCGTACCCAAGTATTTTTATGAATTTCGAGTTTTATATAATTCTTAGCAGTTTAATGCATTATAATTCTCAGTTATCATATGATGATAGTATCATAAATTGTAAATAGTTGAGATATTAAAACCTCACAAATTATTCCTAATGTAGTATATTCACCACATTTGCTGGGCAAGCAACCTTTCCTCATTTCCAAAGGCATTTGTATAGATGGCAGTGATTTCAAGGCTGGAATGTCCAAGCCATTTAGACACCATGTTTAGGGGGACACCAGATTGTAGGGCATTGATGGCAAAGCCATGTCTTAGGCCTTTGGCGGTGGCTTGGGCGCCGATGATTTGTTTGGTTTGCATGACGCTTTTTACTTCTTGCCATGCTTTGGTGCGGCACCACGGGAAAATGCGCTGGTGGGGTTGTAGGGCGTTGGATTTTACGCGCTGGTTAAGGCGTTTGATTAGAAAATCAGGGAGGGGAACTGCGCGGAATATTCCACGCTTACGCTTTTTGAGAGTCTCGATAATGATTACACCTGCGCTGACGTCAATGCGCTGGGGTGTGAGGTTTAGAACTTCGCTGATACGCGCTCCGCTGTAGCATAGCGTTAGGCAGAAAAGTTCAACATCATCGGGTCGGTTTTGGGCTTCTTTTAGGAAGGCTTTGCGTTCATCGGCGGTGCAGTACAGACGCCGTCCTTGCAGGTCATAAAGTCCTGTAGACATGGCGGTTTACCTTGTGTTTGGTGGTTGTTGTCTGCCTTTTTATAAATGCACCCTTTACAATTTATTCAATGAACACTATACAACATTTTGTTGCTGTTCAGTGTCTTTTTATTCTGCAGATGGGAAATAGTTTGAAACAAAAAAATGTAAGAATTGCAATCATTGGTGTAGGTAATTGTGCATCAGCATTAATTCAATGTTTGTCTTATTATTCTGAACGAGAAGCTGCCTCGAATGATTTACTGAGACCATCAATAGGGGGGTATTCTCTTCAAGATATTAATATTGTTTGTGCGTTTGATATAGACAGAAGGAAAGTCGGTTTACCTTTGAACGAAGCGATATTTTCTCTTCCCAATTCCGTAGCTAAAATGCCAATGAAATTAGGTAATGACAGTCCGGTAGTTCTAATGGGGGAAGTCTTGGATGGATGTGCCCCTCATATGTCAGAATATCCAGAAGAATATGCTTTTAGAGTATCTAATCAAGAGCCAGCAAATGTTTTTGAGGAATTGGTCAGAAATGATGTTGACCTAGTAGTTAGTTTTCTCCCCGTGGGGTCTGATGTTGCAATACAGCATTATGCTGAGGCGTGCATTAAAGCAAAGTGTGGTTTGATAAATTGTAGCCCATGTTTTATTGCAAGCGATAAAGCATGGGTGAGAAAGTTTGAAGATAGTCAGTTGCCTCTGATAGGTGATGATATAAAAAGTCAATTTGGTTCTACAATATTACATCGTTATATCAGTCAATTATGTGTAGATAGAGGGGTCAAAGTTAATCGCACATATCAACTTAATTCAGGAGGGAATGCTGATTTTTTGAATATGCAAGAGCATAGTAGGTTGAAGAATAAAAAAAAATCAAAAACCGAAGCTGTGCAATCAGTTCTTCCCGAACGTTTAGGTGATGGAGATATACATATTGGTCCCTCTGACTTTATACCTTGGTTGAAAGACAATAAGATTGCCTTCATACGAGTTGAAGGTGAAGGTTTCGGAGGTCAGAAAATTGAACTTGATATGAAATTATCTGTTCAGGATTCTTCTAATAGTGCTGGTGTTGTTGTGGATGCAATCCGATGTGGTGCATTGGCCTTGGACAGGGGAGTAGGCGGAACGCTTGAAGGTCCGAGTGCGGTATTTATGAAATTCCCGCCAGTTTCTATGAAGGATCAAGACGCTGTTCAAATGTTGAATGACTTCATAAAAAGTGAGGAGTGAATGGATTGGGTATTCGATAGATCACAAGTACCATTGAGAATTAGAATGTTTGGTATGCAGAGAAGTGGTAACCATGCGTTCTTATCATGGCTACATTCTAATTTACCTTACTCAAATTATATGTTTTTGAACAACTGTACCCCATACCAAAGCCCTTTTAAAAGCTTTTGCCAATTAGAGATTAATAGGCAGATTATTAGAGGATCAAAAGTCAGGCATATTCCTTATAGTGAATTTCTCAAAAGAGTTAATGATGAGCTTATATTGACAATTTCATATGAGAACTTTGATCCAAAAGAACGTGAGAAAGAAAAAAATCTATCATATGGACTTGGGGATCATTTTTTTGATTATGAGTTTTTTATTATTCGAAGTTTTTTAAACTGGTTTGCTTCACTTTCACTCCTATATAGGTTGCCAGAGTTGAATCGATGCAAAAGCCTAGAACACCAAGAGATCGAAATTAAAAAAGCCATTTACAAATATTTTGAGTGTTTGGTGTCTTGGCATGATTATAAGGCCCAAAATTCAATGATATGTGTAAAGTATGATGACTGGGTCTCTTGTGAGATATACAGGAGGAGCATAATTGAGAAAATAGGCTTCGAATACAAGAAGAATCAAGCAAATGGAGTGCCTCCTTATGGTAGAGGGTCTTCATTTAGTTCAAGTCAAAATTATCATGAAATTGGAGATGTATGTACGCGCTGGAAAATGATTGCATCTGATGAAAGAAATTTGATAATTTTACAATCTGTCATTGAAAATAAATATTTCAAAATGATTTTACGTTTGTATTCACCTGAAGAATACGAGAGAATTCATTTAATTCTATCTGCATAGGAAGTGGTGAATGATGAAGAAATTTAGAAGCATATGTAACGATCTAGCTATTGAAGTCTTTTATGACCCTGAGATTAGAGCCAAAAAGAATGCAATCTTTGCTTCAGGATTTCCTGCTTTTCCTGCACCAAATGGCTTTGTCGAGATGTTAACTCAGATTGGCTATATAGTATACTCTCCTCATTATTATGGTGCATTTGATAGCAATGGAACTTTTAGTTTTGATTCAATGGTGCAAACGATCATTGATACTGAAGACGTAATCCAAACAAAATTGGAGGGAGCTAAAGCAGATTTCAATAAAGCTCCAATAGACCATTGCTCTCTTTTGGTAGGACAGAGTTTTGGCGGCATCGCGTCAGCATATTCGGCAAATCAATTAAAGCATCTTGAAACTCTGATTATATCATCTAGTGGCCTAAGGTATTCTTCCTTTGAAACAAATACAGGGCTTAATGAGAACCTAAATGAACATTTAGTAATGGTTCGCGAAAAATGGCGGAATAGTTATAGGATTTCATCTTTAGATGATTGGTTGTTTGTGGCTGATGGAAAGCTACCAAAAGAGCCTAAATACTATAATCATGAGTGTTTGCAAGTGTTTAATTTAATTGGCCAAAATGATGAATATTTTGATACGGATAAAATTTTTTCAACTAATGAGCAAGTTTGTAAGATTTTATTAGGTGGGGGTATTGAGTTTAATGCTGTCGAGATTCCGAATGCAGGGCACCCTGTTGATGAAATTGCGAGAAACCTTCCTTCAGAATTTCTATTACAATTTTCAGTGTAGGTGAATTTTGTCAAAAATACGGACGAGAATTCCTCAAGAAATTAAGAGGAAGGTACTAATGGAGGTGGGGTTCAAGTGCCCAATACCTCATTGTACGCATGAAGCACCTAGTTTAGAAATACATCATATCAATGAAAACCCAAGTAATAATGAATATGAGAATTTAATCGCTCTATGCCCTACACATCATTCTATGGTGACGAGAGGAATAATTGACCGCAAGTCAGTTAAACTATTCAAGGGTCTTTTAATAGGCACAATTGATCGAAAAACTCAGAGTGAAAATGAGTTTCTCAGTAAAAGGGAATTTCATAAGCAATCTAAGGCTTTTTTAGATAAGAAAGTCCTTCCATTTAGAACAACCTTTGTAGGACCGATGTTTTTGCACCCTGATTGGTTGTTTGACCTTAACCAAAAAAAGAAAAGTGGTGTTGGTTATGATAGAAGTATTTTCGAATTTATTAAAAGTATCGACGAGAGAGATAGTAGTGATATTAAGATAATCTGCAGAAATAATAATAGATATAAAAAAATAGTTAGTGAATTGGTTCCTCAAGATAAGTTTGAACTATTTAAGCAACAAACATTAGAGAGAGTTGATGAAATATGGCGTAAAGATAGACTAGTTTCCCCTCTTATTTGTTGTGTTGACACTGGTTTTTTGCAGATACCAACTATCCATGATGATGTGTTGTTTATGACATACCGAAAAACTGAAACAACTCCAATCGGCGAAACTTTAGCAGTTCGAGATGTTAGCTTCGTGGAAAAGCAAAAGAAAATGTTTGATGAGGTTTTTGAAACTTCATTTAGAGGGATAGATGTTGAACTAGAAAGCCTAAAAGCTTTTATTCGTGAGTTGTGACCATGAATTGTGACATTGCATGCGCGGTTTCGTCTTTAGAACCTTCTGAATTAACCGCATTACTGTTATTATCTCATTCCCAATGTATAACCAACAGGCAAGTTAAACTAATCTTAATTGAAGACGGTTTTGTAGCTAGAGAGTATGCCCATGAACACAATTATTATCCCAATAATTCATTTCCTGCATATCAAATTCATCGAATAGAAAGTGAAAAATATAGCCCAGTATACTACAATCTTGGTGAGCAACGCGCATTTCAAAAAGTTATTCAAAATATAAAAAGAAAACCTAATTGTGGCTCTTTAGAGTTAACGCAAAATATATCAAAAAAAATCGAAAAATTGAGCTCTGTTGCAGGTATGAGTGATACACAGTGTCTTCAACAAATTCTTGGTTATATTTTTGAGTATTTTGGGGTGAGAGATTGCATTATTCAAAACTATAGCTCTTTTTTGGATAGTAAACGTGGTCGTGCCCATTCTATTAAGAGTCTTTATGAAATAATCGATACAATTCCTCGTTTTCGTTGGGCGAAATTTTCGAGGGCAGGAAGTGTTATTTTATTTTCTCCATCTAACCAGTTTGAATGTAGAGCGTTTACTTATGATGGGAAGATTGCCTTATTTCAAGGTTCAAGTGGAGAAAAGGTTGAAGTTGACTTTAAAGCTAAAAAAATAAGATTCAATGATGGTTGGCACCCCCTCCAACATGTGCGTTTTAAAGGGGTTGCACTTAACATTCATTTGGGGAAGATTGGGTTGCTTCCTCATGCTCCTTGGTATTGTTCTTTAAGCATGGGGAGCGAAAACAGTATAGAAGTAAAGTGTCTGGAAGTACTTAGTCCAATAGCAAATATTGATAACAGAAGAGTGTCAAGAGTAAGTGGAGGAGATGGGGTACGTCTTAACCCTTCTGCCTATACTTTGTTGGAGTACGAACATCCGCAGATTTTAAAGTTTATTCAATTCGTTCTGCAAACGAATGTTGAGGGTTATCATGAGTTTCATGATTGGCTTTTCCTATCTAATCATTTTCCGAAGGCAAGCCAAAAGCCATCAAAAAACTCTCGCCAAGTAAGAAGGTATGTGAATAAAATTATTCAAAATGAAAGAACAGAATACCATTCAAGTTTATACTTAAAAAAAATACCCGAAGGAGCACATGGATTTGGCTTGAAGATGAGAATGTGTGTTGATCAGCTTAATCGTTTGAGAAAAAGCATAGTAATAGGCGTTGATGATAAACATATAAATCATTTCTTATTTGAAGAATCTAGGCCTGTTATTGTTGACGGAGTTATCAATATAGAAGATGTAAGACACTATGTTGAAAGTTTGCTTTTAAGCAGTAGAAATTGGAGGCATAGCCTTTGTCTGGGGAAATCAGAAGATCCAATTATTGATAACTTTAAGAATTATAACTATTTCTTTGTTATTGAGAATAATTTTGAGACATTTCCATCAGGGTTAGATCAAAACCATCCTAATATTAGGATGACGTTAAATAGATATGCTAGGTTTTTAATTGATGAAATATATGAATACTACTCTTTAGTTTTTGTGTTGTTGCACTCATTTTTAAAAGCGACCTCGGTTAATCTTTTTTTAAGTCTAGAAAAGGGGGAGTTGCAAAGTATCGTGGATAGCTTAGTAGAAATGAGAGGTGGAGATTTTTACTCAGAGCAGAGTCTATCGGAGTTAGTAGAAATTGAATGAGAATGAATGTAGACAGAAAATAAAGAATTTATTTTTTGATGCTGAACAAATAAAATGTATTGGAGATACAGGTAGGAAAGATACCTTTTATTTAAGGAAAGGAATAAATAAATACTTTGTGAAAATATTCACGCAGAATGAATTTGGAAAGGTACGTAATCAAAATAAAGTGCTATCACATATGCAAAATTATAGCATTCAAACACCTCAAGTGTTTGAATGCTATAATTTTCAGGATGGATATTTAGCTTCTTATCGGCCATGGGTTGAGGGGAATGTCTTAAAGAAAATTAACCTAGAGCAAGCAATTGAACTTTCACATTTTATATCTTTATTACATTTGCATGAGAAGACGAAAGTAAATAAATGGCACTACAATAATTTAGAGGATATAAATGATCCGAAATGGATTTTCATTAGTAAACAGATAAAAAATACTAATATAAAATTACTATGTTTTCTTTTTAATAAAACAATTTCGCTTATTGAAAATAATATAAACTTGATAAAGGATGTTTATGGTAAAAGATCGTTAGTTCATGGCGACTTGAAACCAAGTAATATGATTAAAACTAAGAATGGATTAGTTGTAATTGACTGGGACTTTTCTGGTGCGGGATTGTCAATTTTTGATTTAGCTCTAACTAACTTGCATTATTCATTTGGGAATAGCTCGGTAAAAGAAGAATGGTACGATAATACTTTGATAAAGCTGTATTCTGAACGTATAAAAATCAGTTCTCAAGGCGTATTTAGGATAGTGCAAAAAATTGCTGGGCTCAGTTATTTTTTACAAGACGTAGCAATGTATGCATACATCAAATCTAATCAAACAGCAGTTAATCCAATTGAAAGAAGTCACTATTTTTTCAATTGGTGTCTACCTGAGTTTGAAAGATTTTATTGTGAAGTTTTTGAGAGTGGAAGTGATACTACGATCGACTTTAAGGAAATGAAGAGATGTTTGTCAAACCTAGTGTAAAAAATCATGCAATATTTAGTAAGCACATGGATAGATTTTCCCAACGCTGGCATCTCACCCCCGCAACCAAAAAAAGCCAGTAACTCATTGTAGTTGCTGGCTTTTTCCGTTTCAGGGGCAATTGTTTGACACGCTGAATCTCCCCTGTTATCGTTACACATTCCTTACACATTTTACTGCTCCACAGCAAATCCCGAGTAAGCGAAGCTTACGACGACGTATTTGCGATCAAATAAGTTGTGAAAGGCCTGTTATGACAGAGAAACACACGATTATGGGCGGCAAAGTCTATGTTTACCGCCGCGAAAATTCCAAATACTGGCAATGCTCCACCTTTTTGGCGGGGAAAAATCATAGAACCTCGACCAAGGAAGAAAGCTTAAGCCTCGCCAAGCAGTTTGCCGAGGACTGGTTCTTCAGTTTGCGTGACAAAGACCGCCAAGGCTTAATCAAAAACGAAAAGACCTTTAAACAGGTCGCTGATCTGTTTGCCCATGAATATGAAGCCATGACCAAGGGGCAGCGCAGCCCCAAATGGGTTGAAGGCCATAAGGCGCGTTTGCGATTGCACCTCGTTCCCTTCTTTGGGGATAAGGGATTGTCCGAGATCACGGCGGGGCTGATACAGGAATATCGTATTCACCGCATGGAAACCGCTGCGCGTCCTCCGGCACGAAGCACTCTGCATGATGAGATTGTGACCCTGAGCCAAGTGCTCAAGGTGGCAATCCGTTATAACTGGCTGCAACACCTGCCGGATATGTCCCAGCCCTATGGCGCACTGAGCAAGGTCGTTCACCGCCCTTGGTTCAGTCCCAAGCAATATGAACAGCTTTACAATGCGACAAGGCAAAATGCAGCCGCCACAGGGGGGCGGCATAAGAAACAGGCTGAAGACCTGCATGACATGATCCTGTTTGCCGCCAATACAGGGCTGCGCCCGGATGAACTGTTTAATCTCGAACATCGTGACGTCGAGATTGTTGAGGACGGGGACACGGATGAAACGATCCTTGTGATCGAGGTTCGGGGAAAACGAGGTGTCGGTTACTGTAAATCCACCAAAGGTGCTGTACGTCCCTATGAACGTGTCTGTCAGCGCAATGACTTTGAAGAAACCGACAAGGTCTTCCCGCACAACCATCTGCGCATGTTCAACCGCATTCTGGATGAACAGGGGTTAAAGGTGGATCGTGACGGACAGAAACGAACCCTCTACAGCCTGAGACACACCTACATCTGCCTCCGCCTCATGGAAGGCGCAGACATCTACCAGATCGCCAAGAACTGCCGCACCTCCGTCGAAATGATCGAAAAACACTACGCTGCCCACATCAAAAACACGCTGGATGCGTCAGCGATTAATGTGCGCAAGGTCAAGAAAAAGCCGAAGGGTCTATCAGGGAAGAAAGACGCAACGGCTGAATACCTAAGATGACCCTCTTTAGAGCAAGCTGAGGGTCAGGAATATTGGGTAAATGCCACGCGCATTTACAAGGTCAGGAATAAGTTAAGCAATTTGCAAAAATGATCACGTATCATTTTTTGGTGCAAATTTAGAATTCGTCCGGCCATTTTTGCGAGGTGTGCAAAATGCGCAGGACTTCGATACGTTCGGTTGCAAGCTGATAGACAACGATAAAAGGAATATCCTGAAAGACCAGTTCTTTTGTGCCGTTCACCCGTCCTGAGCGCCCCATCTCCGGCATATCGGCAAGCAGAGCGGTTTTATCCAGAAGACGCAAAGCTACTTTCTTGGCGGCTTGCGGGTTTTCAGTGAAAATATAATCGCGGATCAGGCGTAAATCATTTTGCGCCGACGAAAGCCAGATAATCTGCATTTAAGGCTATTTCGTAAAAATATCGGCTGTTGGAGCAGAAAGCTCTGTTTCTGTTCCCCATGAGTTCACCCATGTTGCAACATCTTCATGGGCGACAAACGGCCCCCCTTGATCGGCTATTGCCTTGGCCTTGTGAATTTCGTCGATCTGCCATTTTTGCACGGAAATATATTGTGCCAGTATGGACGTGGCAAACTCATCCACAGTGGTGTGGGATAGTCCTGCCAGTTGTTCGAGGTCGTTGAACACGTCCTCTTTTGTAACGTCGATACGGTGAACAGTATGTGCCATAGCTTCTACCTTGTTAAGATCGGTTTTATTATAGGGATATAATCGCCCTTTGGCAATTTTTGAGAAAATCATAAGGGATGTTTAGCGATCTCCCCTCTTAAATGTTCTACTGTCGCCTTCAGATAAATAGAAGTCGTTGCAATGTCACTATGTCCCATCATCTTTTGAATACTGAACAAATCGCAGCCGCTTTGCAGCATAAGCGTTGCAAATGTATGACGTAGAACGTGGGCTGTGAAATTCACTTTGCTTAAAGTTCTCAGCTTTTCGATTAGCCGTTTAATCACATTGTCACCCATCTTGTCTTTGTCTTGGACTGAGGTGAAGAAATAGGGAGAATTTGGGTTCAGTTTTCGCCGCTCTGTCAGGTAGGTTTTGAATATTCGTATTGCCTGTGGAGCAAGCGGGATCAGGCGGTCTTTCTCTCCCTTTCCTCGACTGACGAACAGGGTTTGTGCTTCCAAGTCGATATGCGTCAGTTCAAGGTTATAGAGTTCATTGAGGCGCATTCCCGTATAAAGAAAGCAGCCGATAATGGCGGTTGCTCTGGCGCGTTGAAAGCGGGTTGGATACTCCGCATTTTTGGCGTAAGTTAGCAGAAGTTGGGCTTCTTCTTGAGAAAGTGCCTTTGGAAGCCGTTGCGGTAATTTAGGTCGTGGAATGGACTTGGCGTGATTTTTGGGAATGATCTCTTCAGCCACACACCAGTCCAGAAACGAACTGATTGCCTGAAGGTGATTTCGAATGGTCTTTGCCGACCAGCCTCTTTCAGATTGACCCTGTAAAAGCCAGTGTTCCAAATGACGTTTACTAATTTGATTGGGATGGTCAAGCAGTTGGAACTGCATGAACGTGTTGAAACAACTTTCCAGCCATTGAATGCCTCTTGGTGTTCGCCCTTTGAAGGTTTTGGAATACTGGCAAAATTGCCGATGGAGTTTACGAATTTCTGACATAAACAAAAATTAGGAAATAATCGTTTGAGATCATTTCCTAATTCGAGTGCCTATCGGGCAATGCCCGATGGTCGGTTGTGCTATATGCGATAAGCCGTTTTTGGCTTTCTACTGCTTTTTGGTTGCGGAGGCAGGAATTGAACCTGCGACCTACGGGTTATGAGCCATAACACCATTTTTCAAAGCCTTGTTTTTGGCTTGATTAAGCGGAAAATCGCACATTTTCGAATTTTTGGAAGATAAATCTCAGCGCCCATAGGGCACCTGAATTTTACCGAACCCGCCTCCCAAAAAGCAAGGTCAAATGAGCTGGGCATTTTTCATGGTCTGCTGCATCTTCTGAGTAGAGATGGAAAGATAACGCTGTGTCGTCTTGATGCTTTCATGTCCCATCTCTTCCTTGATGCAAAACAGATTGATCTCGGCTTCCAAACAAAGCTTGGCGTAGGTATGGCGCAGCATGTGCGGGGTGAAGTAAATGCCGGAAGCAATCTGGATTTTACGCACAATATCCTGAACATTCTTCACCGTGAGCGCCTTATTCGATTTAACACTGGCGAAAAACGGTAAGTGCCGGGGCTTGCCGCCTCTATGCTGGGCATATTCCTTCAGGCGCAGGATCAATTGCTGGGGCATATGCACCACACGATCTTTGTTGCCTTTACCTTGAAGGACAGTGATCTCCCCTGTGTGCAAGTTTACATCTTCAATACGGAGATTGAGGACTTCTTGAAGCCGCAAACCTGCCAAAATCATAATAGAGATCAGGGCAACATTGCGCGGGCGCTCAAGGGCGTAGCGCCAGTTCAGCCATTCAGCGGTATGGAGGATCGCTTTGACCTCCTCACGGCCGATAGCACGGGGAACAGGCTTTGGCAGTTTCGGTTTGGCAACCTGAATAGCCCCTAGTTTCCTAGACGCCTTGTTCTCTCATTTTTTGCTGCTGTTCAAAGTCATTAGGTGACAGCATTGCGTTTCTAGCATGTTTGCGTTTTGGGTTGTAGAACATTTCTATGTAATCAAAGA
>JBLWXC010000022.1:7458-16515 GCA_048267645.1 Balneola sp. | reverse complement strand
TAATGGTTAAGTGATTCAATAATTCTACTACGATGGGATTGGTTTTAAGGAATGGTTTCTCATCCTAAATGCTAGGATAATTATCGATTGAAAGAGCCCCTTTTTTGGATGTTCATCTTCAATAGTGTAGATTTTGGTGAAGATTTCAGAGGCGAAATTTTAATACATAAGAAATAACATCATGAAAAAGGGAACGGGTATTGGACTTGGAATTGTTTTTGGCGCAGCAATTGGAGCTGCCACAGGTAATGTTGGATTGTGGTTGAGTCTCGGTATTGTTTTCGGTGCAGCGATGGAGCAAAGGCAACGAAGAAAAGCTTCTAAAGAAAATGAGGATGAAGGGGAAGCGTAGGTTGTTTTAGGAACTTCACCAAAAGGCTTCGTGAATTGAATATAATTGTTACTAGAGTTTGAAAAAGTTCTTGCAAGGATTTACTCAAATTCCTGCAAGAATTCGATTGAATTGTAGTAAGAACTTAATAGAGTTCTTGAATGGATTTCAAAGACTCTCCAAATGGCTGCAGATTTGAGATTAAGAAGTAATTGAAGTACGTTTTTTAGAAATCTAGAAAAGCAATAATGACAGATAATGAAAGGAAATTAGAAAAGCTTTCTCAGCTTGATGGAGAAGATTTTAAAGATGCCATCGGTGAGTCTGTAGAAGCCATGTCTATAGTTTTTGATACTGTATTAGGAACACCATTATCATCGGTAGCAAAGAGCTTTATTAAATCGGCTAATTCTTTTTCAAATTATTTATTTGCAAGGAGGTTGGTCATTTTTTTACACAATGTAAATGCTTTGAAAATATCTGAAAGAAGAGTTTTGTCTCAAATGCTGAATAAGGAAAAAGGTTTAAAGGCTGGAGAGACGTTACTAGAGCTAATTGAAAAAATGGATGACGATAGAAAAGCAATTTTACTTGCAGAGCTGGCGAAAGGCATTGTTAGGGATAAAGAAATGACACTAGATATTTTTTACCGTTTTGGTCATATAATTAAAAACTCGTATTACCCTGATTTAGAAAAATTAAAAGTTTTCATTACTCAAGGTTATGTAAGAGGTACATCAGAAAGTTTAAATAATATGGGGCTCCTTTATATTAAAGATGTAGAGGCTCATAATATGGAGAATATGGATCGTTATGATATAACTGAATTAGGAATTTTGTTAAACAAATACATATCAAAAGTTAGTAACCAGTGACCCCCACAATGTCAATGTGATGCATACTTAGATTACTTTTATCATAGAGAGCTTCCGAAGGACAGAATAACAACAAAACCCACTCAATCAAATATGTGGTCTTTGTAGCTGGCCCACCATTGTTCAATGTCCACTTTTGGCTTTCTGCAAATATAGAGCGGTATTCCGTTCTCTTCGCCAATGGCATATTTATGGGTGATTATCTTCACCAGCTCAACTTCTTCAAATACGGATTCAACCGACTCTTTTTCGTTGCCTAAGCTAATCCAAGTTTCTGCGTTTTTATTTCCAAAGCCCCAAGTCCAAAAACTCCCATGGCGACTTATTGGATCTGGCAAACCGTATTTTTTGCCTAGAATTTTTAGAGCTCCAGCTTCCCCGTAATTTTCGGCCCAAATCACTGTGTTTTTCTGCTCTTCTTCACTTAAAGATTTATATACGCTATCCACCAACTGCACTTGTTCTTCCCAGCCAAACATGTCGGCATAGTCGCCAGTAAGTTCCACACGTCCGTCTTTTTCCTCTAAGCCTTTATAGGATACAAACTGTTCGATGGGAAGAAGTGGAGTTCCTTCAGGGATGAAGTAAACGGATGACAGAACTACGATGGCACAAACGATGTAGATTAAAGCAGGCTTTTTGGATAGCAATGATTCAACCTTAACAGCACCACTTGCAAATAAAACGGGATAGATAGCAAATACATAGTAGGCTTTGGAGTTGAGTGCCCACATGGTTCCAAAAATAACTAAGACGGATATTCCAATCGCACGATAGTTTTTGAAGCTTCTACTCATCAACAAAGCACCTAAACCGAAAAGGCTAATCACTAATGTGAAAGGGGAGCCGAGTTGATCATTCACAAACTCAAACGGATTCTGCTTATCAAGTTGATGACTGTTTAAGGCGGCTAAATGCTTTAGCAAGGGGAAGTCATGACCAATCTGCCAAAGTATGTTAGGTAGGAAAATAAGCAAGGATAACAAGGCTGAAAGGTAAAGCCACTTGTTCTTAAAGAGTGTTCCTCTTTGATAGAAGAATAAGCCAATAAAAAGTCCGAATGCCCAAACTAGAATGGTGTATTTATTCAACAATCCCAAGCCAAGGGTAAGGCCCAGTAAAAGCAAGAATTTTAAATGCTCAGTATTGAAATACTTTATGAGGAAGTAGAAGCCTAAGGTCCAAAATAGTTGGTCGAATGCAACGGGCTGAAATAAAGTGTGATTTCGATAGAAAGGGATGAAAGCTAGAACAGTTAAACCCGCTAGCAATATTGCTTTCGATTTTCCGCCAAGCTCTTTGGCAATTAAACAACAGAGTACCAAAATGGCTACGCCTGCTAAGGTTGGAAAGAGCCGAACGCCAAGTAAAGAATAATCAAAAAATAAGTAAGACAGTTTACCAATAAAGCCAATTAGAGGAGGGAATTCCATAAAGCCCCAATCTAAATGCTCACTCACGGAAAGGTGGAGAAGTTCATCTCGATGAAAACCATAATTCCGATTCCCAAACCATTGTATTAAGAATTTAACAATGGCGAGAATCAGAATAATAGGTAGATACTTTTTTGCTGAGGTATTCAAATGGCACCCGAAATAGTGATGTTTGTTGATGTTGAAATCATTTCGGGTGTTTTAAATATAAGTTCCATTTGAAAAGTTAGCACAGCAATACTTTTAGCTTTGACGAATCCACTTTAGTAAATCGCCCCAACTAGCTTTTTTACCGTACATCAAAATACCAACGCGGTAAATCTTAGCGCTCATCCACATAATCCCAAAGAAACTGACGATTAGTGCAGCTAAACTTGCAGCAATTTCCCAAAAAGGGACATCCGTTACTGCAATTCTCGTAATCATATTGATTGGAGAAGTAAGAGGGAAAATGGAAGCAAACACAGCCAAAGGTGTATCTGGATCAACCATTACCTTGGTATTGAGGAAATAACCAGCCATGATGGGAATCATCAGAATTGGCATAAACTGCTGTGTGTCTTGTTCTGAATCTACCGCAGAACCAACCGCAGCAAATAACGATGCATACATGAAAAAGCCCAACACAAAGAAGATGAAGAAGTACATAAATATCATTGGGTCAATTTGGAATACCTCGAGGGAAGCAGGGTCGAAGCCTGAATCAGCCATAGCGGCAGTAACTTCTTGATTGCTTGTTACATCAGCAAGTTGATCTTGCATAAGTAAACCAGCAACGGGTACTGCTGCAATTGAAATACCAACGTACATCACAATCCAAACTGCAAACTGTGTGAAACCGAGCAAACAAACTCCCACAACTTTACCAACCAACAATTCCATAGGTTTGATAGAAGAGGTGATGATTTCTACAATACGACTCGTCTTTTCTTCAATAACACTGCGCATTAGGATAGCGCCATAACCAAACAAACCAATAAAGATTAGTAAGCCTAGAATAAAACCAACGGCCGACATAAAGCCTGCTTTGTCATCTTCAGCTTCACCTTCTGCAGTAAGTTTGCGTGTATCTAATTGCGGACGAAGTTCAAATAAAGCTTTAATTTCGTCAGTTACATTTGCACGAGAGAGACGTTCTTCTTGAATGACTTCACGCAAATCACTTCTTACGCTTCCAGAGAAAGCTAAACCGCCACTTCCTCCATAAATCAATTCTAGATTCTCATTGGTGTCAACATGCTTGTTATCTAAAACAATGTAAGCGTCCAATTCTTCATTTAATACACTGCTTTTAACAGAATCGACCGAAAGATCTGAAACATCAGTATAACGCTCTGGATTGATTTCAATAAGCTTTTCAACCAATACATGAGTGTTATCCATTACACCAACCAATTTCTTGGTGTCGGTGTCGCTAGTCATAATCCAAACCATCAATGCCCCAAAACCCATTAGTACCAAAGGAGTTAGGATAGTGGAGAGGATGAAAGATTTAGATCGGGCGCGGGTGATATATTCGCGTTTAAGTACAAGTAATACTTTACCAAAATTCATAATTACGCCTCCTGAGTTTTAAGGTTATCTTTGCCAACAGTGGAGATGAAAATCTCGTGGAGTGAAGGCTCAACACGTTCGAACTTATGAATTTCGGCATGTTCCATTGCCAGTCTTAAAATGTCTTGCATGCTTTGTCCGTTTAGTACTCGTATTTCTGCAAAATTAGTAGATCTGTTGTTGATACGAACGTCTGAGAGTTTATCTAAAAAGGAGCCATCGCCTTCAAATTCTAGGTTGATGGTATTCTCACCAAAAGAAGCTTTTATCTCTCTCAACTTACCTTGAAGTACCGCCTTCCCGTTATTGAAGAGGCAGATGTCATCACACATTTGCTCTACTTGTTCCATTCTGTGTGTGGAAAACAAAATAGTTTTGCCATTTCCTTTCAGCTCAATAATAATCTCTTTTAGCGTTTCGCTATTGATTGGATCGAGACCGCTAAACGGTTCATCAAAAATATAGATGTCGGGGTCGTGGGCAATAGTAGCGATAAACTGAATTTTCTGAGACATCCCTTTAGAGAGTTCACCAACTTCTTTTTTGTACCAATCAGTAGCCTCAAAACGCTCAAGCCAATAGTGAATAGCTTCCTTTGCAGCCTTAGGTTTCATTCCTTTTAGCTGTGTGAGGTACAATAATTGCTCGCCCACTTTCATTTTTTTGTAAAGTCCGCGTTCTTCTGGCATATAGCCAATCATCTTTTGTGTAGCGGGGCTAACATGCTCACCATTGATAGTAATAGTGCCTTCATCAGCCATTAGAATGTTATTTATCATTCTGATAGTGGTAGTTTTGCCTGCACCATTTGGCCCCAGTAGCCCAAAAATACGACCCTTCTCAACGTCGAAACTGACGTCATTAACCGCCTTATTTTTTCCAAACGTTTTCTTAATATTTTCTACATGTATAACTGCCATATTCCCCTTGTGGTTAGTTAATAATAAATGATAAATCTTTACCTAATTAGGCAATGCCCTTTGCAACAAGCTAAAAGATTTCTTATTTGTTAGCGAACGAAAGTACGGTGTTATTATAAATCAGTTTCATTAGAGATGCATATTATTCATTTAAGTGCCGAATGTTATCCTGTTGCTAAAGTTGGTGGCTTAGCAGATGTTGTAGGCTCATTGCCAAAGTATTTAAACCAACTAGGTGAGGAATGCGAAGTTGTTATGCCAATGTATGGCAATAACTGGGTAGAGAACCACGAATTTGAAACTATAGAAGTAGGTGAATTCCCTTTTGGTGGAGCGAGTACTAGATATTCCATCAAGAAATTGGTTGGAACGGATCTTGGGTACCCGCTTTTCATGGTTGATATCCCAGAACGGTTCAATCGTCCAGGTGTATATATAGATCCTTGGTCTAGTCATCCATATTGGGATGAATTTGAGCGTGCATTGAGCTTTCAGATTGCGACTTTGGAGTGGATTAAAAACCGAGATCAGCATCCTGATGTGATTCATTGCCATGACCATCATACAGGCTTAGTTCCCTTTATGCTTTCAAAGTGTAATCGATATAGGAGTTTAGCTCAGATTCCTAGTGTAATAACAGTTCATAACGCTGAATATCACGGGCAGTATTCCAAAGATAAGTACCAAATGTTGCCGGCATTTAACTTAGAAGATGTTGGATTATTAGACTGGGATGGTAAACTAAACTCCTTAGCAACTGCGTTAAAATGTGCGTGGCAAATTACTACAGTTTCTGAGAATTACATGAAGGAATTGAGTTACAATAGTAATGGATTAGAGCTTTTATTTGGGCAAGAGCGAGAAAAATCTAGAGGAATTATAAACGGGATTGATAATGATGTGTGGAATCCTGCTACAGATCCTCTGCTAGCTCATAATTTCTCACTTCGAAATAGAAAAAAAGGTAAAGCTGAAAATAAAAAAGTGCTTTGCAATGAATTTGGCTTAAACCCAGAGTTACCAACTATAGCTTTTATTGGTAGGCTTGTGAGAGAAAAAGGAGCAGATTTGCTTCCTGATTTGTACCGCAATTTCATGAAAGCAAAACAAGAAGTTAACTTTGTTTTGTTGGGAACTGGAGACCCCGCTTTACACGACATTTTTGCGCAAATGTCGAATGATCATATTGGGTTTTTTGATGCAACACTTGAGTATAATGAAAAGTT
This sequence comes from Balneola sp., assembly GCA_048267645.1. GTDB lineage: Bacteria > Bacteroidota > Rhodothermia > Balneolales > Balneolaceae > Balneola. The sequence goes on along the minus strand of JBLWXC010000022.1, from coordinate 10,176 downwards.
AGCACACCAAATTTATGCTGGGTCAGATTTTATATTGATGCCATCGAGAGTAGAGCCATGTGGGCTTAATCAAATGTTTGCTATGTGTTATGGAACTATACCCATTGTGCGGGCAGTTGGTGGACTTAAAGACACTGTAAAGGATATTAGAGAAGAAGAAGGGTATGGTATTTGTTTCGACGATTTTAATTTGCTCGAAGCAGAACATGCTATTTATAGAGCCATAGAGCTCTATGAAGACAAAACGAAATACAATGAAGTTCTTGCTCGAATAATGAAGCTTGATTTTTCTTGGAGTCGTTCTGCAAAAGAATATATTAATCTGTATAAATCACTTATTAAAAGAGCATCGAAATGAAGGATTCTGTAATTGCCGTAATATTAGGAGGAGGAAGAGGCAGCCGCTTATTCCCATTAACTGATCACCGTTCTAAACCAGCCGTACCAATTGGTGGTAAATATCGATTAGTTGATATACCAATATCGAACTGTCTAAATTCAGACATCCGAAGGATTTATGTACTCACACAGTTTAATTCTGCATCGCTTAATAGACACATCAAAAACACGTATAACTTTGATGTATTTAGTAGTGGTTTTGTAGATATACTTGCGGCGGAACAAACCGCAACAAATACCAATTGGTTTCAAGGAACGGCAGATGCGGTGCGTCAATCTATCCATCATATGGAAAATCATAAGTATGAGTATGTGCTCATTCTCTCTGGTGATCAATTATATCAGATGGATTACGAGTTGATGTTAAACCGACATATAGAAAACGGCTCTGACCTAACGGTGGCTACCATACCTGTAAATGCAGAGGATGCAACTGGTTTTGGAATTATGAAAACCAATGCAGAAGGAATGATTGACAGCTTTGTTGAGAAGCCCGATACCGCAGAGTTGGATCAATGGCGTTCCGACGTTCCTGATCCTTATAAAAGCCAAGGGAAACATTATTTGGCTTCAATGGGGATTTATATCTTCAACCGAAAAGCTCTAAAGGATTTGTTTGATGAGAACCCAGATGCTACCGACTTTGGTAAAGAAATCATCCCAAAAACACTAAACGAAGGACTTAGAGTTAGTAGCTATGAGTTTGGCGGATATTGGACTGATATAGGAACTATTCGTTCTTTTTTTGAGGCTAATTTAGCTCTTGCAGATACTGTTCCAGAGTTTAACTTATACGATAACGAACGCTTTATTTATACTCGTGCTCGTTTACTTCCCGCTTCAAAAATAATGGGAACTACTCTCGAATACGCGCTCATGGCAGAAGGATGTATAATTGAGGCTAGTAGAATTGTCCGCTCCGTAATTGGGATTCGTTCTCGAATTGGTAAAGGGACAACTATTGAGAATTCCATTATTATGGGTAACGATCATTTCCAAAGCAGGGAATTTATTGACCATGCTAGCTCAGGCAAGCCAGCAATGGGAATTGGTCAACGATCTTACATAAGCAATGCGATTATAGATAGGAATACCTGTATTGGTAACGATGTAAGTATTGTAGGTGGAACTCACTTAGAAGATGGTGATTATCAATACCACCACGTTCGTGATGGCATTGTAATAGTGAGCAAGGGAACAATAATTCCAGATGGAACCATCATTTAAAATGGTTCTAATTATTTATTTCTCGTGATTTAAATAAGCTTCTACGCTTTTAATAAACTCACCGTTTTCAAAGTATTTGTATAAGTTTTTGCCAGGGCAAACTGTTTGGTCTGAATGATCTCTATGAGAAGCAATATGATCTACAGGTACATTATATTCTTGAGCTAACCAAGCGGTGAGGTGAGCCAACGCTTCGAGTTGTTCACTGCTAACGGTTTGAATTTCATAATTCCCCATTACTTCAATAAGGGCATGTCCTGTAGGGTCGTATTCGGTGTTAGTATCGCCAGCATATTCAATAGGGCGTGCTGCATAAATTTTACCGTCTAAATCTAGCGTAAAGTGGTAAGGTATATCGATCCAGCCTTTATCTTCTTGGCTAAAACGTTGCAGATTCTTCATGTTTTGAATTGGATCGGCTCCTTCTTCAAAAACTACTCCTGCGTGATGAATAGTTATATACTCAATTTTTTGAACCTCTTTTGTACCAGTTGGTGCTTTACCACCCCACTCTTCAACGGTAATTATTTCAGGTTTTGAAACATGTGTGATGTCAAAACTTAGAAAGCCTAATGCAACTACAGCGAGAATTAGTAAAACGGAAAATATTTTATACATGAAATTGTGAACTATTAGTGAGTGTAATTTTATAGAAGATAAACTTTCTAATTACAATTCAGAATTTCTATGGGCTATAAATATTTAGTGAAGAGCTAAAATTTTCAGTAGATTTTTTAAATAAAATTATCCGTCTCAATTTAATACCTTCAAATTCATAAAATAATAGTGTTTAAAAGGAAAATAGTTGAAAATATCTGCATTCATAATAATTTTGCTTGGTGCTGTATTAGTGCTTAATTGCAAAAATCATAAGTCGGTTTCAAAAAATGAAGGAACCGTTGGCACGGCTCAAGTGCCAGAAGATTTAAAAATAGTGTTGGGCTCAGGCGGAGGGTTTACGGGCAGATGGCAAGGTTATACCATTTACGCCGACGGAACACTGGAGAGTTGGGAAGGACGTTGGGCCGAACAAAATCCCGTTATTTTAGAAAAGAAATTAAGTAAGAATGAGGTTTACGAAATTTGGGCAGA
>JBLWXC010000022.1:0-7448 GCA_048267645.1 Balneola sp. | reverse complement strand
ATAACAAAACGAAAGAAACAGGAAATAAAACTTCAATTTTTGAAGTAAGTACGGGAAGCCAAAAAAACCGAGTTACATGGGTATCAGGAGTTGAGGGTAGAACCGAACCTAAGAATAAAATCGAAAGTTTTTATTGGAACATTAACAAGATGATTAATAGAAGAATAAAGTAATGGGTACAAAAAGAAATAACATTATAAGATCAATGTTAACCCTTTGCGTTAGTTTGCTTTTGGTAAACATAACGTGGGCTCAACAGAAAAAGCAGGATATTAGGCCGTTAAAGAATTTAAATAATTCTCATATACCCAAATATTCATCTTACGAAGAGTATTTATTATCTAAGTCGGCTAAAAACTTAGTTGATGCAAAAAAGGTGCTAAAAGGAACAAAAATTCGAAAAAACCAACTAAGTTCTACTCAGCTACAGTTGGTTCATAGTTCTTCCCAAAATAAATCAGTTTTTGGTACTAATAAAAATGACTCAAAACTAATTAAAGCAGAAAACGGTAGCGTAAAATGGTTAGATGGAAATTTAGGAACCATCCCAAAAAGTAAAATCTCTAGCTTAGATGATTATGCCGTTAATGCGTTAGAAATTTTAGATAATTATTCGAGAACTTTAGGATTAGTGGACCCTAAAAATGAATTGGTATCTAGTTCTGTTCAAAAAGATGAATTAGGCTACATTCACATTAAATATCAGCAGATTCGAAATTCAATTCCAGTTTGGGGCTCAGAGTTGTATGCCCATGTGAATGCCTCAGGGATGTTATATACCGTGAATGGAAATTATGGAAAAACGGCCCAAGTTAATGTTGATGTTCCTTCGCTTTCTGATGTTGAGGCTTTAGCACTTGTTCAAAGTGATTTGGAAGCCCGAAAAAGATGGAAACCAGTAACAGGAAATACCGCCAAGCTATTAGGCTTAGATAAAAAGACTTCGGAACTAGTTTACTACCCATTATCTGATGGAACTTTGGTGCTAGCATATGAAGTTGCGTTACATCCGAATTTGTTGGAACACTTTACCTATTTGATTGATGCTAAATCAGGAGAGGTTTTAAATCGAATTAAAGAGTCATGCAGTTTTAGATATGATAAAGATGCTGCTACAAAAGAAGTTCATTATTCGGAACCAGTAATCGGGAACCTTAAAACGACAGCAAGAGCAGGTTCTTTTACGGATGCTTCAGGAACGGATTTAAATGGCGTGAATCAAAATTTCAGAGTGTTTCAAGATGAAGAGGGTACTTATTATAACTTATGGGACCTACCTAATCTTGATGAGGAAAACTCAACTTTCCCAAATGATTTAGCTGGTGGTGGAATGACTTTGAACGCAATAGATGGTGACGAAGACAATGTTGATCACATTACGTCAGACGATAATTCATGGCTTGATGCAAGTGGCATTTCTGCTCATGTAAATATGAATATTGCGTACAATTACTTCAATTCAAATTTCTCTCGTAAAGCTATCGACGATAACGACAAAACCATCATCTCGGTTGTAAATGTAAAAGATGATGGCGAGGAAATGGATAACGCATTTTGGAGTGGTGACGTTATTTATTACGGTAACGGTAGAGATTACTTTGAACCTTTTGCTGGTGCTTTAGATGTTGCTGGCCACGAAATGAGCCATGGTGTAGTTGAATATACAGCAGATTTAATTTATCAATTTCAGCCTGGTGCACTTAATGAGTCATTTGCAGATATATTCGGTGTACTCATCGAAGATGAAGATTACCTGATTGGCGAAGATATATCTCAGGAAAATTACGGTATCGCAATTCGTGATTTATTGAATCCAGATAACAGTGAACTTCCAGATCCGCAACCAGCACACATGGATGATTATGTGAACCTAACCATCGATGAAGATGAGGGCGGAGTTCACATAAATAGTGGTATTCCAAATAGAGCTGCGGCACTCATTATTGAAGCTGTTGGAAAGGAAAAAGCGGGCAAAATTTATTATCGAGCACTTGCTTCATATTTAACTAGAAATAGCAATTTTGGTGAGGCACGTTTAGCAGTTCAAAAAGCAACTATCGATTTATATGGTGAAGCCGAAGAGTTGGTTGCTGTAAAAGAGTCGTTTGATGCAGTTGGCATCACAGAAGAGATGGCTAATGATGGTACCGGAAATGATGTTAGTCCAGTTGAAGGCGGTGCTTCTGTAATTACTTTCATGGATGAATTTGGAACAGTTGGCTTATCCGATATTTCTGATCCTGAAAATGTGGAAACCATCTTTTTTGAAGCATATGCACGTGCAGACTTTGATTTTGGTAGTTATTCTCAATTAACCACACCGCTAGATGGCGAAACCATTTGGTATGTGGGATATGATGGATATCTCGAAATGATAGAGCTCGAAACAGGCGAAGTTTATTACTTCCCAGATGTTTACATTGAAGAAGAAGGCGATTTGTGGAATGCTTCTATTTCAGCTGATGGTGAAACAGTTGCTTTAGTTTCGGCATACGAGGGAGATCCGAATCTGTACCTTTACGATGGAGAGGAGATAGGTTACATAGAGCTTATCCCAGAAGTACCAGAAGGTGGCGTTGAAGGCTCACCAATTGAGTATCCTGAAATTGTTTCTTGGTCTACTAACATTGAGGAACCCAAAATAGCATTCGATGCTCTGCATTATGAGGTGATTTTAAACGATACGATTGGTTATTGGGGTATCTACGAAATTGATTTTTCTACTGAAAAGATATTCAATCTCATCCCTAACCAAACAAGCGAACTAAATGTAGGGAATATCAATTATAGCCGAACCAACCCCGATATAATTGCCTACAATGTATTCGATTTCGATAATGGTGAAATGGACATCACCCTTGTTGATTTTGAAGAGGATGAAGTTCTCGATTTAAATATTACATCTATCGATTTTAATGGGGCTTCAATTACAGATGCCGAGCGTCCAGCTTTTTCTCCTAATGACGACTACCTAGTATTTAATAGCACAGAATTTATGGGGTTATTCTTCTTAGATTTAGAAAATGGAGATTTAGAATTTTTAGATATGGATGAACCTGTATATGCACAAAACTGGTTTGTTTATGGTGCTGGAGAACCAACAGGAACCGAAGAGGAAGAAGAGACGGTTCCTAAGCAATTTGTTCTAAACAATAACTATCCAAATCCATTTAATCCAAGTACTCAAATCAGCTTTGAAATTCCGAATAGTGAGCATGTTCGTCTTGAAGTATTTGATGCTCTTGGACGCAAGATTTCTACGCTTATAAACGCTCCAATGGTTACAGGGAAGCATAGTGTTACGTTCAATGCCGGCGGCTTGCCATCAGGGCTTTACATTGCCCGTTTAACTGCTGGTACTTCCTCATCTATCAAAAAGATGATGCTGATTAAATAGCCTATTCAAAATTTGATGGAAAACTCTCTCGTTCAAAAAAGCGGGAGAGTTTTTTTATGCCTTCTAATTGTGGATTTATCCCTCTTTTCTATGTTAATAGTCTTTATTTATAAAGCTTATTTGATGGCATAATGTGATTTAGATAGTCTTATCTTGTCAGGCTATCATTAGGAATATTCATTAAGAGAATGCCACATATAAAGCCAGAAATGGCCGAAACAGAAGTTCAGTCAAAATTTAGAACGTATTTATTAGTAACTGGGATATTATTCATTGCTATAAATTTACGTCCGGCGCTAGCTGGGGTTGGTCCGTTAGTAGGAACTATCAGAGAACACACCGGACTTTCAAACTTCGCACTAGGTTTATTAACAACGCTGCCCCTAATCGCTTTTGGTGTCGTATCAACATTTACACCTTTGTTTACTCGCCGTTTTGGCATTGCGGGCACATTAGCTGGCGCATTATTACTCATAACCATAGGGACAGCACTAAGAGCGCTTGAGTTCATTCCAACATTGTTTATAGGAACTCTTTTACTCGGTATAGGAGTTGCTTTTGGTAACGTGCTACTACCCAGTTTGGTAAAACGAAATTTTGCTACCAATTCTGGATTTATGACTAGTTTATACTCAGGTGTATTAGGAATTGGAGCAGCTTTAGCCGCAGGAATAAGTATTCCGCTAGCAACAGATTTGGGTTTAGGATGGAGAGGTTCATTAGGAATTTGGGCTGTTCTTTCATTAATAGCATTTTTTGTTTGGTTACCTCAGCTTTGGCACATTAAGAAAGTGAGCAGAAAACGAAGCTATTTAGAAGCCATGAAGAAATTAACTAATTCCGCATTAGCTTGGAAAGTGGCTCTATTTATGGGACTTCAGTCGTGTGCCTATTACGTGATTTTGGCTTGGTTACCTGAAATCTTACAATCAAGAGGATTAGATTCAGAACATGCTGGTTGGATGCTTTCTCTATCACAAGCTACGGGTGTACTTGGTTCTCTTTTTATTCCTTTTTGGGCTGGAAGAAATAAAGATCAACGCGGAATTGTGGTGTTTTTAATTGTACTAGAAGCAGTAAGCTTAATAGGCTTGATGATCCCTCAAGTCGGCCTAATACCACTTTGGGTATCATTAATTGGCTTTGCCCTAGGGGGTAGTTTTGGGCTTTCTCTAATGTTTATTATTCTTCGTTCAGATGATACAGAAACAGCCACCGAACTTTCGGGGATGTCACAATCTATCGGATATCTTTTAGCCGCTTTAGGGCCAATTTTATTAGGCGCCTTGTTTGATGTAACGGGTAATTGGGTTTATTCGCTGTTAGCTCTTTCTATGCTTGTATTCGCTAAATTATATATGGGCTTGGGTGCTGCAAAACCTCAGAAATTGGTTATAAAGTCAGATTGACTTCCGTCTCTTGATCGAAAAGATGAATCTTACTAGAGTTGAGGTATAGATTCTTTTCATCGCCTACCTTTAATTCAGATTGCGGTGGTGTTTTGACAGTCCAATTTACTTTAGAATCCGAGTTTATATGAAGTAGCGAAACATCTCCCATGTGTTCTATAAGTTCTATGGTAGAAGGAGAAAGTGTTTCGATGAATGTTTTTTCGGTAGTTGATGGAGCTGTTAAAATATCTTCTGGACGAATACCAAGTATTAGCTTTTTAGAGCTAATATCGTTCACTTTAGAGAATACAAATTCAGGAAGCTCAATAAACTTTTTGCCCGAGTTGGTTAGGAAGAAGAATTTTCCATTCTCATCTGAAATAGAACCAGAAATAAAGTTCATGGTTGGGCTACCAATAAAACCAGCTACAAAAAGGTTTTTGGGGTGATTATACACGTTTAATGGTGTGTCAACCTGTTGAATAACACCACTATTGATAATGGCAATTCTGTCGGCCATGGTCATTGCTTCCACTTGATCGTGCGTTACATAAATACTAGTAGCTTTTTGCTGTTTATGAAGTCGCAATAAATCGGTGCGCATTTGGATGCGAAGTTTAGCATCAAGGTTACTTAATGGTTCATCAAATAGAAAAGCTTTTGGGTTTCTTACAATAGCTCTACCCACAGCAATACGTTGTTTTTGGCCACCGGAAAGCTGTTTTGGTTTGCGTTCAAGTAATTCTGTTAGCCCTAGTATTTTGGCCGTTTCTTGTATAATTGGATCGTATTCTTTTTTCTTTACACCATTAATTTTAAGGCCAAAAGCAAGGTTTTCATATACACTCATGTGCGGATAAAGCGCATAATTTTGGAAAACCATTGCTAAATCTCGGTCTTTTGGTGGGATGTTGTTGATTACTTTTCCATCAATGGCGATGGTGCCTTTGTCAATGTCTTCTAAGCCGGCAATCATTCTCAAGAGTGTAGACTTTCCACAACCAGATGGCCCCACAAGAACTAGGAATTCGCCATCATTAACAGTTAGCGAAACGCCTTTTACCACTTCTGTTTTAGCATAGTTTTTAAAAACGTTTTCTATTTGAATATGCGCCATTGCTTTGATTTCCTATAAGATTATTCAGTAAATAAAATTAGCTACTCTCAAAATCGAGAGGCTCTGAAATTGAATTCTTTCAACTGCTTTCAATACTAATTTATTTAAAGATGAATTCCATATTGACTTTATAAAAATTTTCTATAAATTTATCGAAGCGCTTCGATAAAACAAAAGAAAATATTTTGGAAACTTCAAAAACCAGTAAAAAAGTAACTATTAAAGAGGTTGCAAAGCATGCTAAGGCATCTATGTCTACCGTCTCTATGGTTATAAATAACAAAGGTTACGTTAGCGAGGAAAAGAAAAAAGATATTCTCCTTTCCATTGAAGAGCTAGGGTATGTTCCGTCTGCTTCAGCTAGAAATTTAGCATCAAACAGAACAAACAACATTGGTTTCATTCTTAGAGAGTCTCACTTTACACTTAGTGAGCCTTTTTATACAAGAATATTTTTGGGAACTGAGTTTGAGTCAAAAAAGCATAACTACTATGTATTGTTGGCTACCGTATCTGATACTTACAAAAAGAAAATTGATACCCCTCGTTTACTAAAAGAGCGTAATGTGGACGGAATCATAATAGCGGGGAAAGTAAGTGGCGAACTTTTGGAAGAAGTTGAAGAATCTGGTATTCCTTTTGTTCTTGTCGATTATCAATACAAATCGTATCCAAACATTTCAGTCGACAATAGAAACGCTTCAATAGAAGTGGTGCAGTATTTGATAGAAAAAGGTCACAAGAGAATTTCATTTTTAGGTGCCGATCGTAATCACCCCAGTATTTCCGAACGACTTGAGGGCTACCAACTTGCTATGATGAAAGCTGGCTATAACGATGTTTCTGAGTTGGTTTTTATGGATGAATATGAGTCACCAACATTACAAACTGGCTATAAGTTAGGTGCTGAGTTTTTCAAATCTGATGCAAAGGCAACCGCAGTGTATTGCGTGAATGATGCTATGGCTTTGGGGTTTAGTAAATATGCACAACAACACGGTTATAGAGTTCCTGAAGACATAGCAATAGTTGGTTTTGATGATGTGGATGGAGCGAAATTTTCGTCTCCTCAACTAACTACCGTACGAGTTTATAAAGAGCAGTTTGGTGAATTAGCACTTCGGTACCTCACCGAAATTCTAGATGGCACTGATAAAGATAATTCCAAGTATGAACGCGGAAATCATACAGTGACAGTACCAACAGAATTAGTGATAAGGCAGTCAAGCTAAAATTTTTACCCATATGGAAGCGCTTTTTAATAAAAATCTCTTAAATGAAACATTAACAATAAGTAGATATCTATGAAAACATATACAAAAATGTGTTTGAGTCTCTTTTTACCACTCGTTGTATTTATGAGTGGCACATTGGTTGCCCAAACAACACAAGGAATATTTTCAGCTTCTGGAAATATTAATCTCCTAAGCAATGGAGGTTTTGAGGCTGATAATCCAGCATATTGGACAGCAGAAGGAGCTGGAGCGGAATGGAGTGGAGAGCAGTATAGGACTCCAAGTTATAGTTTAAAATTAAGCGGTTC
>JBLWXC010000021.1:0-17797 GCA_048267645.1 Balneola sp. | reverse complement strand
GAGTCGATGCAATGGAGTTCGCGCCAATAATTCTTGTCGAGAGCTTTTGGTACTTTTGTCGGCACAAAAGTACAACCTTTAAAGAGATTAGTGTGATAACGAACAATGAAATAATGTGACGGCAAGGTCAGTTATCACCTGCGAATAAAAAAATTGCTTTTTAATAACTGGGAAGATCCTTCAGAAGTATCTCCAGGATGACTTTGAGCGTTGTTTAGTTTATTAAAACTGTCAGAGAATTACCTGACTTCTATATGGATGAGTAAGGGAGAAGTTTGAATAAGGGGATTTGGGTAAGAAATAGTGCAAAGCTCCCAATAACTACTAAACGTTTAAGCAATAATGGATTTCTAGATAGTTAGAGGCAGGAGCATTCTCGTCTTCTTCCTTTTTCATTTCCTTGAGTATTCCACCGAAGGTCATTCTTTTTTCAGGCAATCTGTCTGATTCTTTGGAATGGGCGATGAAAAAAGTCTCAGAAGAAGTGTTATCTCTCAATTCATATACATTGTATTCATCAAAAATAGGAACCATCATGAACGTGGTCACTTTCCCAGACATAATAGGAATCATAACAAAGCCACTAAAATCGGATTTGGATTCAACATACTTGGGGACTCCTTCTATCACCGCATTTTGTGCCAAGACTCCTTTCTTTTGAGCTTCTGATGGAAGTAGATACTGCGTAGGGTATTTTTTGATAGCAGCCTTTAAATCTGGCGAAAGAGCCTTTAGAATCTCTTTTCTTGAATCGCTGGAAAGTTTAGAAAGTGATAACTCTAAATACAGCACCATTTTCTGTTTGTCCGACATCAGCCCAACTACTTTACTCAATTCAGCAGAGGTGATATTTCCGTCGTTAGCTTTGGTGATCAGATTATAGAATCTTCCACCATTATCAAGAACGGTTAGTGCTTCGTGTTGAGATGTAAAAGGTATAATTTGTTCCATGAGGGCAATGTATAGAATTTTTATGATACGTTAAACTTAACAGAAGGCGTGTCCTCTCTCTGATTCCCCTCAAGCGGAAAGAAATCAGAGGCTTCTTACTGAATTCTTCTTTTAAGTCACCGCTATCGCTAAAAACTTAATAGTGCTTTGGGCAATTCATAATTCATAATCCAAAATTCATAATTTCGAATTCTCCTAAACCAGCTTCAAGCCAATGCGGCCACGTTCAAGATCTATAGTAATAATTTCTACAGAAATGATATCGCCAACACCAACTACTTCATGTGGATCTTCGATGCGTTTTCCCGTTCTAGACATATTTGAAATATGGAGCATTCCGTCTTGCTTAACACCCAAATCAACAAAAGCGCCAAAATCAACCACATTACGGACGGTTCCTTCTAGTTTCTGTCCTTCTTTTAAGTCTTCCATCTTCATGATGTCGGTTCTTAAAATAGGTTTTTTAAGAGATTCACGAGGGTCGCGACCAGGTTTTTGCAAGTTCTCAATAATCAGTTCTAGCGTAGGAACACCCACACCAATTTGTTCAGCTACTTGAGCAGTATTTATATTGCTCAACTTCGACTCAATCACTTTTATCTGAGACGACAAATTATCTAAGTCGATACCAAACAAGTTGCAAAGCTTTTCGGTAGCCTCGTAACTCTCTGGGTGAATAGCGGTGTTGTCTAGAGGATTTTTAGCTTCAGGAATACGCATAAAACCAGCAGCCTGCTGAAAACGAAACTCGCCAACGCCTTCGATTTCATGAAGCTGCGAGCGGTCTTCGAAAGCACCTTTTTCTTCTCTATAAGCAACAATGTTTTGTGCAACACGCTTACTCAAACCAGATATATGAGCTAATAATGGAGCACTAGCTGTATTTAGATTTACACCAACTTCGTTCACACAACTTTCAACCACATCGTCTAGTTTGGTAGCCAGTTGGTTTTGGTTCACATCGTGCTGGTAAAGTCCAACCCCAATAGATTTAGGATCGATTTTAACGAGCTCTGCAAGAGGATCTAGTACACGGCGTGCAATAGAAATATTACCACGTTGTGCGGCGTCTAAATCAGGAAATTCTTCGCGTGCAATTTTGGAGGCTGAATAAACAGAAGCACCTGCTTCGTTTACAATCAGGTAATTCAGCTCTTCATTGGGGAATTGCTTTTTCCTTTTTTGGAGATAGTTGGCAATAAACTGTTCGGTTTCTCGACTTGCAGTTCCATTCCCGATAGCTATCAAATTAACGCCATACTCGTTTATCAGCTTTTCTATTACAGCTTCTGCTTCGGTAACTTTTTGCTGAGGCGGAGTTGGGTAAATCGTAGTTCCTGTATAATATTTCCCTGTTTTGTCTACAACGGCAACTTTACAACCAGTTCTAAAAGCGGGGTCAATTCCCATAATAACTTTGTTTTGCAATGGTGGTTGCATCAATAGGTTGCCAAGGTTAGTAGCAAATGTTTCGATGGCATGGGCATCGGCTAAATCAGTAAGTGCATTACGTAGTTCTCGTTCAAGAGAAGGGAAGAGTAACCTTTTATATGCGGCTTCGATGGCGTCTTGTAAACGTTCTGTGAAGATGCTGAGATCGTTGTGAATGACGAGGTCATCTATAGTTTCGAGTGTTCGTTCTTCCCAAATTTCAGTATTCACAAAAAGAATGTTTTCTCTTTCGCCACGGTTAATGGCTAGAATTTGGTAAGGCTTTAGCTTGCTAGTTTTGTAAGAGAAATTGTAATAATCCTCAAAATTGGTACGCTCTTTTATTGCAGGATTTTTCTTAGTACTGATGGTAGCGTGATTCATAAAAATATCACGGAGTTTCTCGCGAACTTCTAAACTTTCGTTTACCCATTCAGCTACTATATCTATAGCGCCTTTCCAAGCTTCTTCAATGTTGTTTACTTCTTTTTCGGGATTTACAAATTCTTGAGCAAATGTATCAGGGTCGCCATCCTCAACTTCTTGCTTCCAAATGAGTTCGGCTAAAGGCTCTAATCCTTTTTCTTTGGCTTTGTCGCCACGAGTTTTTCTTTTTTGCTTATATGGCAGATAAATATCTTCAAGAACCGTTAGCTCAGTACATGCTATTATTTTGGCTTCTAACTCAGGAGTAAGTTTTTCTTGATCTTTGATAGACTTTAGAATGGTCTCTTTGCGCGCCTCCAGTGTTTTTTGAAATTCCAAAGCATCTCGAACGGCGCGTAATTGCTCTTCATCAAGGCCTCCTGTGGCTTCCTGTCGATATCGAGCGAGAAATGGAATGGTTGCACCTTCTTCAATAAAGCCAGCAACGGTGTTAATTTGTTTTTGTGAAAAATTCAACTGAGCGGAAATTCGCTCTACTATAATTTTATCTATCATTTAGGTCAGATGATTCATACTATATTAAAGAGCCCAATAATAGGAACACTACAGATTGATTGGTAGCTGTATTTGTGAAAGTTTTGAAATTTCTGCTTAGAAGTTTTGCTTCACATTATCTTCATTTTCATAAGCTATCCTTCTGTCAGAACGAAGAAGTTGAACAATCTTCGAAGAGGCTTTCCTGGAAAAACAGGAATTAACCCGAAACCAATAAGGAGTTAGAAATGAAGTTACCACTATTCATAATAATCGGGGGGTTATTAGTTAGCTTTACAGCAAATGCCCAAACTAATTACACCCTAACACAAGAGAAGTCCGAGATTGTCATTAAAGGAACATCTTCCTTACATGATTGGGAATCAAATGCTGAGAACATCAGCGGTTTGGCTACAATCAATATTACTGATGGCAATCTTGAAGCAATAGATAAACTCAACTTAACTGTTGAAGTGAAATCTATAAAAAGTGGTAAAGGTATTATGGATAGTAAAACCCATGATGCTTTTAATGCGAAGAAAAACCCACTCATCACTTTTGATTTGAGTGAAGTTACTAGCATAACCGCCGACTCCATCTATGCTAAGGGCGTACTAACTATGGCTGGTGCAAACAACACCATTGATTTAGTAGGCGCATATAGTATTGATGAGAATGGGACTTTGAGCTTTTCTGGCTCAGAGAAATTGAAAATGACTGATTACAAAATGAAACCACCCAAAGCCATGTTAGGCACGCTAAAAACTGGCGACGAAGTGGAAGTTGTATTCAGTGTCGCATTCCAAACAAATTAACCTAAATAACTAAATCAACGGTCATGAAAAATCTAATCAAATCTCTATCATCTCTGTTTATTGTTGTGCTTTTACTCGGAAGTAGTGTATATGCACAACAGCAATCTCGCGATATTCAAAATTTCCGTTATCCAGATAAACGAGGTATCAACGTTTTTGAATCACCAAAAACTCCAGATGTCCTTTTTGACGGATTGAAAGTTCGAGTTGGAGCATCAAACACACTCCAGTTCCAATCTTTGAGTCATGATAACAGTGGTAATGTAGCTCTTGCTGACATTGGCTCTAACTTCAACTTAGCTACTTCTAGTTTAGCTTTTGATGTTGCTCTTTATGACGGTGTCAGAATGCATTTAACAACTTACTTGTCTTCTCAGCATCACCCAGAACCATACGTTAAAGGTGGCTACATGCAAGTTGATAAGCTTGATTTCATCCAAGAAGATTTCCTTTCAGAAATCATGGAAAAATTGACCATTAAAGTAGGTCATATGGAAATTAACTACGGTGACAACCACTTTAGAAGAAGTGATAACGCTCAAGCTTTATACAACCCATTTGTTGGTAACTACATCATGGATTCATTTACTACCGAAGTTGGTGGCGAATTATACTACAAAAGCAATGGCATACTAGCTATGTTCGGCTTAACTAATGGTAAATTGAACCAAAGTGTTGTTGAACCAGCTGCTGGTTCTCCTGTAACTCATGTATCAATTGTAAGTAAACTTGGTTACGACAGCCAAATCAACGAAGATCTAAGAGTAAGATTAACAGGTTCTATCTACCACACTGGCGAATCTGCTAGAACTTACCTATACGCTGGTGACCGTGCTGGTTCACGTTACTACGCAGTAATGGAAGGTAGCTTTAGAGCTGGCCGTTTCGACCCAGGCTTCAGCAACGAGTTGACTGCAATCATGGTTAACCCATTTGTAAAATTCCAAGGTATTGAGTTCTACGGTGTATTCGAAAGTTCTACAGGTAAAGCAGTAGCAGAAGCTGACTCTAGAAACTTCATCCAACTTGGTTCAGAACTTATCTACCGCTTTGGAGCAACTGAAGACTTCTTTGTAGGTGGCCGTTATAACAGCGTTAGTGGTGAATTAAACACTGGCGACGACGTTACAATCGACCGTTTCAACATTGGTGGTGGCTGGTTCCTAACTAAGAACATCCTTGCTAAAGTTGAATACATGAAACAAACCTACTCTGATTTCCCAGCTGGAATCTATGAAGATGGTGAGTTCAACGGATTTATGGTTGAAGCTGTAATTAGCTTCTAATTCTAACCCCCTCATAAAAGGCGAGTCGTGAAAAGCTCGCCTTTTTTTATGTCCACGAATTAATGGGAGGCTTACTTTGTATTTCCGGGTTTTACAAGTAGCTCAAAAGTAACAACGAGCTCATCTCGAACTTTAATAAGTCCAAATAATGCTCTTGGTGGCTCTAAGTTAAAATCACTCAACTTTAGTTTTTGAGTGCCCGAAATTGCAACCACTTCGTTATCCATAATTTCTTCTGTAAGCGAAACTAGATACTGTTGTGTGGTACCGCCCAAACTAATTGCCACACTCGCACGCTTTGGTCGGCCATTTTCTGAATACACTTCTAAAAGCTTAACATCAATGTTTGGATATTCTTTACTCTTAAGAGTGCTCTTAAAATCTTTGTTGATTGCTCGCTTGCCACAATCAAAAGAATCAATAATAAGGGGCAAGTCATCGCCACTAACTAATACACTATCTTCAGTGATTTCTAAGTGGTGTGAAAGAGTATCAACCTCAAAATCATTATTATATTTACATTCAAAATCAGTCACATTTGATGTCCCATTAATTCTTAATTTACTCTCATTAAGAACGACCGTTTGAATGGACACTTCTTGTTGTTGTGCTTTTACTTGACCTGGCTGAATTACTGCAATTAAAAATGCGGTAGCTGCGAGTGTTGATTTACAATATGGATGCAATTTAATTGGCTCGTTTTTAACTTTTTCAAACTCATTTTAACTCATCGAAAATAATACAAAACATGACTGACATCAAAGAGCTACTTGACGCTGCTGTGGAAATTGCAAAAATTGGCGGCCAACACACACTTAAATACTTTAAAAAAGATTTTGAAGTAATCAGTAAAGCCGACGATTCTCCCGTTACCATTGCAGATCGTGAAACCGAACAAATTATTCGCGAAGAAATTCTTAAAAGATATCCAGACCACGGTATTATTGGTGAAGAGTACGGACGCACCAACGAAGATAGTAACATCCAGTGGGTGCTAGATCCTATTGATGGAACAAAATCATTCATTCATGGCGTTCCTTTTTATACCACTTTAATTGGTATTATGATTGATAATGAACCAATTATTGGTGTTATCAACGCTCCAGCGCTTGACGAAATTTGCGCAGCAGCTATTGGCCATGGTGCAACCTTAAACGGAAAACCTTGCCACGTTAGAAATACAGAGAAATTAGCAGACTCTACATTCTTAGTTACTGAAATCAAGAGATTTCAAGATAATGGCCTAGAACCACAGTTTCAGGAACTTATGGCAAAAACTAAACTACACCGTACTTGGGGCGATGCTTACGGACACATGATGGTGGCTATTGGGCGTGCCGATGTGATGTTTGATCCTATCTTGAATATTTGGGATGCAGCAGCGTTACTTCCAGTGGTAAAAGAGTCAGGCGGTATTTTTAGCGATATGAATGGCGATGAAACTATCCATACCGGAAACGGATTTTCTACAAACAAAGCATTATACCCACAAGTTAAAGCAATATTTGACGCACATAAATAAATGATGAATCACAGACTATTACAGATTGCCTCATTATTAATCGTTCTTTTTTCTGGAGCTCAGAAATGTGAAGTTGGAACGGAAGGTTTTGATTACGAAATCCAGCCTTCTATTCCGTTTACATTCGAGCATTTAGATTTAGACTTAACCATTCTACCTTCCGAAAACGTTGTGAAAGGTGTCGCTACGTACGCTATCCGTGCAAAAGCACCAAACCGTGTTTCATTGCTTCTGCATGCTGCAGAGCTAGAAATTGACGGTGTTACCATGAACAACGCTGATGTAGAATTTAAGGTGAGTAACGATTCGCTCTTAATTACACTAGCCGATACGCTAAAGGTAGGTGAGCGCGCAAATATTGAGGTAACTTGGCAAGCTGGGTCTGTGTTCGGAACCCATCAAGATCAGATGGGAACAATTTGGGGAAGCCTTAACCCGAAAGCACTTCGGCATTGGCTTCCCATTTTTGATCACCCAAGAGTGGAATCAAAAGTTGATGCTAAATTTACTATCCCAGCAAATTTAGATGTCGTTTTTAATGGTAATCTGTTGAAGGACGAAATTGTATCTGCCGACCAAAAATCTATTCTCTGGAGTAGTAAAACAGCAATTCCTGTAACGGGAATGTCATTTGCTGTTGGCTCATTTAGCCACGAAGAAGTAATTGCAGGCACCAAGAAAATTCGATTATATACAGAAGAAAACATACTTACTAAGGATGAGTTCAGCTCACTACTTCAAACCGCAATAAACACCAAAAAAAGCGTTGAGAACACTCTTAGTTTCGAATTTCCATTCGATGCGCTGAACATTGTAGTGCTCCAAAATAGCTATTGGGAAGAGAAACATAGCGGAGCAGGAATTATCTATCTCTACAAAGATTTGGGTTCGTTATCAGCTCAGTTGAAGCGTGGAATTTATTCGCAGTGGTTCGGACAATATCAACGTACAGAGAATATTATTGCAGACTTTGAGAAAATGGATGTGATGAGAACAGCACTTCATTATTCCGTTGAAAAGGAACCCATTCATTTTGAAAATCCAGATTCTTTATACAGTGCCCTTTTTTGGAATGCAGCTCAAGAAGGATTCAAAACTAGAGATGATTTCTTCCAACAAATGGTGAAAAAGTCCTTAGCTGAGCTTATCAAATCAGAAAAGGGAGTTGTTAGTAATGACAAATACGATACTCATTGGTACGATTTAACAGGTTTAAATTGGGACTATTCAACTTCTGGTTTGATTGACGATTTGGAAGACAATAAAAATGGAGGAGAAGAGCCATTATTGTATAGTGTGAATGCATCTTACGACGAACGAAACTCTAAGCTAACATTCTATTTCGATGCACTTTCTGGCAATGGCGATATTCTTTCTGGTTTGAATTTGAATGTGTATACCTTCGACGATACCACATCTACCGAAATTGCTTTCACTGGCCAAAAAGATACCGTTACGGTTGATGTTCCTATGAGTACTGAATATGTGACGTTCTCAGCTGGTGTAACCAAGTTAGACCAAATTGAATATGGAACATTCCCAGTAATGTTATTATTGAATCAGCTTAGAAGTACGGATGCTAATGAGCGTGCACTTGCGGCAAGCCTTCTTCGCTATCACACAGAAAACCCCGATTTGCAGTTGGCATTGGGCGATGCGCTTGCCTCAGAAACCAATCCCGAAGTTAAAGCCAATTTACTAGAAACTTTTGGTGTATTTACAAAAGGAGCAACTGGAACGGAACAGACTTTCCTAAAAGAATTGAACAGCAAATCGGAATCGATTCAGTTGGCCGCAGTAAAAACATTGGGTAACTATTTCGGCGATGATGTTGTGAGTAGCTCGTTGCAGTCTAAGATTTTGAGAACTGAATACCCGAGTGTATTTAGCGAAGCATTGCTTTCTTACCAAACTATTGCACCAACTACCGAATTGCTAGCTTTAGCAACAAGACTTCAGAAAGTAGATACAACAGGCCAAAAAGCCTTGCAAGCACTTCAATTAGTGATGGATGTAGACAGCTCTAAATCAGGCATTGGTTTGTTAGAAGAGTTAGTGAATACCTCGTATCCATACCAAACTCGTACCAAAGCTCTTGATTTGCTCCTTCAGCATCAAAACGATGAAGAATATTGGAGAGTAAAAACCTTTGAGTTAGTAGATGATTTAGATCCAAGGATTCGAATTCAGGCTTTAGAGTCGTGCAAATACTTGTACGGACAATCAGCTAAAGAACTCCTTTCGAAAGCGCTACTGAAAGAATTTGACCCACGTGTTCGTCAAGCACTCGAAGACTGGTCTGATTTTTATTCCTCTGAAACGGAATGAGGGTTTTTTGAATTGAGAATTAGTCATTCAAAATTAAGAATGTTGGAAATTTTGAATTTTAAATTATGAATGTTGAATTGGGGCTGGGATTTAAAATTTACTTCCCAAACCTCAACCAACGGCACAGTCATCCTGAGGATACTTCCGAAGGATCTTCCAAGCCATTAAAAAGCGATGGGACTTCTTAATTATATATTCTTTTAAGTCCCCAACCTCGTGCAAGCGTCTCGCTTGTACGTTCTCTAGCTCGTTCCATCCCTTTGAAGAATGGAAGCTGGAGCTTCCAGGCTGCATTACGCAGAGCTACGTAACGAGTGAAAATTTTGATATAGAATGGAATGGAAAGAAGTCGGAGACTTCTTAATTATATATTCTTTTAAGTCACCGCTATCGCTAAAGACTTAAAAGAGCTTTTGTGTAAAAAAACCGTCAATCCTGAAAATCATGCCCATCCTGTAAATCCTGTTTCAAAAAGGTGAATTTGAGAATTGGCGGGAGGAGAATTGAGATGTTGAATTTTAAATTTTGAATGATGATAGGCTAAAAACTAACGGCAAATCCTCAATCCTCAATCCTCAATTCTTAATTCTTAATCCTCAATTCTTAATTCTTAATCCTCAATTCTCAATTCTACATTCTTAATCCTCTTCCTTCCCAAAACTCCCTCTTTTAATTGTATGCGTAAAATGCGTATTTACACCGCATGATTTCTCTTAAAAACATCACCAAAAAATACAGTGGCAAAACGGTGCTTCATGGCGTATCGCTAGATGTTCCCAAAGCCAAAACCGTCTCCCTCATCGGGCCAAGTGGTTGTGGTAAATCAACATTATTGCGCATTGCGATGGGGCTTATCAAACAAGATGGCGGCACCGTCAGCATTGATGGAACCATAATGAGAAAAGAGAACATGCTCCAGATTCGGCGGAAGATGGGCTATGTGATTCAAAAAGGCGGACTATTCCCACATCTCACCTCGCGACAAAATTGCACGTTAGTCGCAGATTATTTGAATTGGGATGCCAAACGCATTGAAGAACGAATTGAGGAACTTGCTAGCCTCGCTAAAATCGAAGTGAGTCAACTAGATAGGAAACCAAACGAACTTTCAGGTGGACAGCAACAGCGTATCAGCTTGATTCGCGCGCTCATGCTCGATCCAGAAATCGTTGTACTCGACGAACCTCTTGGTTCCATCGATCCACTGGTACGTTACGAACTGCAAACCGACCTCAAAGCCATTTTCAGTAAACTAAACAAAACGGTACTTCTAGTAACACACGATTTAGGGGAAGCCGCTTTCTTAGGCGATGAAATTATACTGATGAAAGATGGCAACATCGAACAAAAAGGCTCCATCAAACAGATTCTAAAAGAGCCAGCCAATGCATTTGTTGAACGCTTCGTAAATGCCCAACGCAGTCCACTTTCGGAGCTAGAACTATGAGATTACTGAAGAATCATATCGGGCACCAAAAAACATCAGCTTCAAATTCATTCCAAAAGATTTCCATTTTGGGAATATCGC
Source organism: Balneola sp. (assembly GCA_048267645.1). Classification (GTDB taxonomy): domain Bacteria; phylum Bacteroidota; class Rhodothermia; order Balneolales; family Balneolaceae; genus Balneola. The sequence goes on along the minus strand of JBLWXC010000021.1, from coordinate 7,015 downwards.
TGTTATTGATATTCAGCTTTGTAGGAAGAAATAGCTTTGCCCAAGAAGTGGAGCCTGTGAAAGTAGGGAGCAAGCTATTTACAGAATCCGTAATTATTGGCGAAATCTCGTATCAGATGTTGCAAGAAGAGGGATTCGAACCCCAATTCTATAAACAACTCGGCGGAACTCGAATTTTATGGAATGCGCTTCTTAATGGCGAAATTGATATCTATCCAGATTATACAGGCACTATCATTCAAGAAATGCTTGGTGGCGCCGATATCAAAAACATAACAGAATTAAATAACAAGCTTTCAGAATTAGGGCTTCAATCCACGGAGTCGTTGGGTTTTAACAACACCTATGCGTTGGGGATGTTGAAGTCAAAAGCAGATAAACTCGGGATAACATCCATTTCCGATTTACGCAATCATCCCGAGCTAAAATTTGGATTTAGTAACGAGTTCATAGACCGCGCTGATGGTTGGGCAGGACTCAAAAGCGCATATCGCTTAGCGCCAAAAACAGTTACTGGGCTTGATCATGATTTAGCCTACCGAGGATTGCAAGGCAACGACATCGACATCATCGATTTATACTCTACCGATGCCGAAATTGATTATTACAATCTAAAAGTACTTAAAGACGATCAGCAGTTCTTCCCAGACTACCAAGCGATTATTCTATATCGGAAGGATTTAGAACGCACCAACGCCAAGGCAGTTGAAGTTCTAAAACGCTTAGAAGGTCGAATTACTGAAGATGTGATGGTAGCCATGAATGCGGACGTCAAAATTCGAGAGATAACAGATGCGGCTGTAGCATCAAACTTCCTAGATCAAACATTTGGCATCAAAACGGAATTTAAGGAATCTACGTTGTGGTCGCGCTTGTGGGTAAATACACTTGGGCATTTTTATTTAGTGGGAATATCCTTGGGCTTGGCGATTTTGGTTGCCATTCCTTTAGGCGTTGTAGCTGCTAAAGTATCAGCAATAGAAAGTGTGGTTTTGAATGTGGTAGGGGTGTTGCAAACTATTCCGTCGCTTGCTCTTTTGGTATTTATGATTCCTTTGCTTGGAATAGGTGCCGTTCCTGCAATGGCAGCATTATTCCTGTACAGTTTGTTGCCCATCGTACGAAATACACATTCTGGTATTAAAAACATTCCGATGCCCATCATCGAATCGGCCCAAGCATTAGGATTGCCAAACTCCGTAATCTTAAAAAAGATTGAATTACCGCTCGCACTCCCAACCATTTTAACGGGAATTAAAACCTCAGCCGTTATCAACGTTGGAACTGCAACACTTGGAGCTTTAATCGGGGCAGGAGGTTACGGCCAGCCCATACTTACTGGTATTCGGCTAGATAGTGTTTCGCTGATTCTTGAAGGCGCCATTCCCGCAGCCGTACTCGCACTATTAGTACAAAGCTTCTTCGACCTCGTAGAACGCGTCATGAGACGGTAGGCAGTGGAATTGAGAATTAATAATTCAAAATTAAGAATGTTGGAAATTTTGAATCTTAGATTATGAATGTTGAATTTGGGCTGGGATTTAAAAATTACTTCCCAAACCTCAACCAACGGCACAGTCATCCTTGTAGATGTTAGATAATTCGTTGACAGAAATAACTATTTGATTCCTCACAAAGCACCTAGTTATTTTTAAAACCCAGAGTGTCAATACACCCACCAAACCAAATCGACGTTTAGAATTATTGGCGGAGGAAGAACGCAATGGAATCGACGTCTCCGACAGGAGCAATTATTCCACACAGGCTCGGGCTTGAATGTGGCAAAAGCCGAACGTGGACCTTTGGAATAATTGAGTCGATGTAATGAAGTTCGCGCCAATAATTCTTGTCGAGAGCTTTTGGTACTTTTGTCGGCACAAAAGTACAACCCTTAACGAGATGATTGCGATAACGAGCTAGGAAATAATGTGACGGCAAGGTCAGTTATCACCCGTGAATTAAAAAGCGATGGTTTTGTTAGGTGTGATAAGCTTTCCAATCAACTCCCCAACCTCGTGCAAGCGTCTCGCTTGTACGTACTCTAGCTCGTTCCATCACCGCTATCGCTAAAGACTTAAAAGAGCTTTTGGTACTAACTACTAAAAACAACACCCACCACTTAATCTCTCAATAACTCAATCTCTAAACAATTTTAAATTATGAATGTTGAATGTTGAATTAGGAATCGAAGCTTGCCCCTAACTACTAACAAAAAAAAAGCCTTCTCCCCAATAAAGGAAAGAAGACTTTAACCACATTAACAATAACAGGAGAATTAGGAGATTAATTCTGTCCGCCATTACGGTTTGCAGTACGTGGTTTGGGCCACGTCATTTGTTTGCCCGATCTTGGGCTAATTGGCAACACAGCTTTTTCGCGAGAAGTTTTGTCTGGATCTTCGCTAGCCATGTAAGTTAGAATAGCTGTTAAAATAGCATTGTTACGAACATCGTCGAATACGATTTTATCATACGTATCCAAGTTTGTGTGCCATGTATAGTTCCAGTAACTCCAGCTTAATGAGCTAAGAGAAAACGCAGGTGCACCAGCAGCAACAAAAGAAGCGTAATCAGAACCACCGCCACCAGGAGTGCCTGGGAAGTTAGTTTCGATATGGCGACGAATATCTCTAGGAACAGCTTCTAACCAGCTACCTAAATAATCGTAAGCGTGTAGGAAACCTTGTCCAGAAATATTAACAACGCGACCAGTTCCATTATCTTGGTTGAACAAAGCTTGTAAACCTTCTACAACTTCAGGATGATCTTCAACAAAAGCGCTAGAACCATTCAAGCCTTGCTCTTCGCTTCCCCAATGGCCTACAAGTATAGTACGCTTTGGATTAGGATATACTTTTTTCAAAATACGAGCAGCTTCCATCATAGTGATAGTACCAGTACCATTATCGGTAGCACCAGTTCCGCCATCCCAAGAATCAAAATGTGCAGAAAGGATGATGTACTCATCAGGGAACTCAGTTCCTTTGATTTCAGCGATAGTATTGAAATTATCTACAGTACCTGTATTCTTGCTTTCAGCTTTAACACTAATTTTTGGCTTGTCACCGTAGTCAGCTAAGCGATATAGTAACCCATAATCTTCGAGTGCAAGATCGATAACAGGGATTTTCTTTGTGTTTGCGCTAAAGATTTTGTTAGCTCCAAAACCATTAGACCAACGTGACTGGATGATACCAACTGCACCAGCTTTTTCTAAAGCTGCGTTTAATGTGCGAGAGTTCAAGCCAGTGTTACGGATGTTCTCGTTCCACGCTTTGGTTTGTGCAGCACGCTCTTCTTTCATTTTTGCGAAAGACTCTTCCGTAGCAAACTCTTCCCAGTTATAATCAGGACGGCCAGTTATTTGTGGCATTGAAACCAATACAAACTTGCCTTTAACTGTTGGTAGCCACTTTTGGAAAGCAACTGAGTCAGACACCGTAGGGATATTAACAACTTCAGCAGTTACGCCTTTCTTAGGTGTGCTTGGGCTCCATGCCAATTGCATACCTTGCAAAGTAACCACACGAGGAGATACTAAATCGATATGAGTGATGCCACGCTGCCAGCCGCGCCATTCGCCCCATTTCTCGTTGCGAGCTTCGATGCCCCAGCTTTTATAAGTTTCAACAGCCCACTCGTTAGCTTGTAACATTTGAGGCGTTCCAACTAAGCGGGGCCCAATAACATCAAGTAATTCGTGTGCTAATCGTTCAAGTTGAGAGTTCTCCGTAGCTTCTTTTACGATTTCCTCAACAACTTCTTTGGTAGTTTGAGCAGAAGCATAGTTGCCACCCAACACCAAAACAAATAGTAATAGTAGTAGTGATCTTTTCACTGTATAAACCTTGGTTTAGTTAACTGATAATCGGGAATATATTAAGAACAATAGACTAGATTAAGGCAGATACGTTTTTTTACGTTTGAAGAGAGATGGGAATGTTGAATTAAGAATTAATAATTCAACATTAAGAATTGGGAGAAGCTCAAATCTCACTACTCACAGCTCACCACTAAAAAACCTCCAACTTAGCGCAAGCGTCTCGCTTGTGCTTTCCCATACCAGTATCACTCCAGATTCCTTCCTTCATAGGAATGACGGCGTAGCAACCCAATAATTGATTAATCACAAAAACAACCCAAAGCTCTCTGAGGTCTTTAGCGATAGCGGTGACTTCAGAGGAAGAATGCTCTAAATATAGTTACAAGCTAGATAGAGTAGCGGGCAAGTCTCAGACTTGCATTTATGTAGTTAGATAATATATCTAGTATGCCATTTAAGGTATATAATCAACATAATGTCCCAACCTCGTGCAAGCGTCTCGCTTGTACGTTCTCTAGCTCGTTCCATCCCTTTAAAGAATGGAAGCCGGAGCTTCCAAACGGCATTACGCAGCAGAGCTACTAAAGACTTAAAAGAGCTTTTGGTACTAACTACTAAAAACAACGCCCACCACTTAATCTCTCAATCTCTCAATCTCTCAATCTCTACTAACCCCTACTTAACCAACGTCAATTTTTTTGTAATTTGATGCGTATTAGTACTAAGGCGGTAAAAATAAATCCCACTCGATAAATTCGCGGCATTAAAATTAACAGCATGAGAACCCGAAGCCATATCGCCATTCACAAGCTCGGCCACTCTTTCACCAATCATGTTATAAACAGAAAGGTTTGCATACGAAGCCGCAGGTAGCTCAAAACTGATAGTAGTTTCTGGATTAAACGGATTCGGATAATTCTGATGCAATTCCAATCCCGTAATCAACTCAAGAGGCTCATTAGAAGTATCTGTTTCCTCATCGGCATTCGCAATTTTACCCGCCTCAACAGTAACTTCTCTTCGGTAGCCATTAATACTTGTAATTACATAAACACCAGGCTTCACATCGCCAATAGCGTAATTCTCTCCATAAAGAGGATGACTTCCAATCGTCACATCAGCAAAGTTATACGTAAGCGAATAGCTGTAAGTATCGTAAGGAGGACGCGGTTTTGGATCTGGCGAAATATCAACACGGGTTGAATTTGGTGCACCAGGAACTGAACCATAAATAGCGCCCATACCTTCTATAGCAAAGAACAATTCGGCATTTTTTCTTCTTTTAGGAGCCTTGTAGCTATCCTCATAATGGCGACCTAATTGCACTTCAAAATGAAGGTGAGGTCCGGTTACATTTCCCGATTCGCCCGAAATTCCGATAGGGTCTCCAGCTTGTACTGAGTCGCCAAAAGAAACTAAAAATTCACTTAAATGGCAGTACAACGTCATCATTTTTTCATCATACAAATAGCCATCTAAAGCAACATAATTGCCACAATTTCCTAATAAATCGGCAAACATCACTTTACCATTATGTGCGGCAAAAACGGTATCAAAAACAATATCCATATCAACGCCGCCGTGCGAAAGATCAGAATCTCCGCTGATGTATGGCTCAGCAAATAAATATCGGCCATTTACCTGGGTGTAGTCGGCAACAGGGCGGACAAGATCAAAAGTTTGGGCAGAAAGTGTAGAAGTAAACAACAACAAAAAAAGGGAAAGCAGAGGCTTATGGAACATCGTAAATGAACTATTTTGAGGAAGTGTAAAAAAAGGATGGAAAAAAAACTTCTACCCCAACAAAGCAGGGTAGAAGTAGAATGATTTATTTAATAAGTGTCAATTTACGAGTAAGCATTTCTGAGCCTACTGTTAATCTGTATAAATAAACACCACTTGATAAATTAGAAGCATCGAAGTTGATATCGTGCGTGCCAGCAGCCATTTGGCTGTTCTGCAATAACGCAACTTCTTTCCCTAACATATCATACACAGCAAGCTTTACATGATTGCTAGAAGGAATAGAAAAGCTAATTACTGTAGATGGGTTAAAAGGATTTGGGTAATTCTGATTTAACTCGATGTTGGTTGGAGTAAATAATTCTTCATCATTAGAAGTAACTACAATACCCTCAACGCTGGTAATTTGGCCAGCAACAACAGTTACAGTTTCAGAATAAGAGCCACCATCAGCAGTGATAGTATAAGTGCCTGGTTTAACATCGCCAATAGCGTAATTCTCGTTGTAATAAGGGTCGCTACCGATAGAAGCGTTGCTAAAATCGTACGTTAAGCTGTAGCTATACGTTTCGTAAGGAGGACGTGGTTTTGGATCGATGTTGATATCAACTCTAGTGCCATCAAGGGCATCAGGTACTCTACCAACAATAGCGCCAGTATTACCCATTGCAACCCAAATCTCAGGATTTAAGCGGCTACCTGCAAGATCAGTTTCACCAGAATGCCATCCGTAGCGGATTTCAAAATGAAGTTTTGAGCGTGAAGTAATGCCAGAAGCACCAGCAATAGCAATAGCCTCGCCAGCTTCAACAGTTGCGCCTTGATCTACAAGCGTTTTACCCAAATGAGCATAAAGCGTATTAATTTTATTGTTTTTCCAAGTACCATCAAGAACAATGTAAGTGCCTAAAGTTGTGATATCATCAACTAAGCCAACAGTGCCAGAATGAGCTGCAAAAACGGTGTCCGTTTCCGATGTTAGAAAATCAACCCCTATTTGTGTTCCATCTGTTGAACTTGTCTCTCCAAATAAAAATGAACCATTTAAAGGAATATTGTCAGATACTGGGCGCACAAATCGTACTGCTTCTTGGGCAACTAAACTCCCACTGGCAAAAAGTACGGCTAAGGTTAATAGTAGAAAATTTTTCATAGGCTTAAATTTATTAGTTAAAGTTGAGCGATGAATCTATAAAATTTAAATCATATTAAAAATGCCACTATCTCAACTTTACAAGCTATAATAGAATTAGCAGGAGGGGAGTAGGAATTAAGAATTGAGAATTAAGAATGTTGGAAATTTTGAATTTTAGATTAAGAATGTTGAATTGAGAATTAATAATTCAAAATTAAGAATTGGGAGAAGCTCAAATCTCACTAGCCTTTCCGTAAGATCCCGAAATAAATTCGGGATGACCGAGATGTTATATAGGCCATAAACCATCATCGA
>JBLWXC010000020.1:0-18228 GCA_048267645.1 Balneola sp. | reverse complement strand
TCAGGGTTTCGTCTTTGGTTGTTGCTCTCATAGGGAAAGATAATTTTTGTCAACGAATTATCTAACATCTACAATCCCGAATTTATTTCGGGATCTTAGAAAAAGCTTGTGAGTTTAATAGCGTATTTATCATCTTGAGGATTTGTAACATTCCATTACCAAGCTCTATCCTTGTTCTTCCATAATTAGTAAGGTGAAATAGATACCCCTTATTCTTACCCATAAGAATTGATTAAAAACTGATTCCTTACAAAGATGCTGAAACAAGTTTAGCATGACCGCGTTATTTTTCAAAGCTCTAGCCGTCAGCGAATTATCTAACAAATTCAAGACTACCCGTAATCGTTATTTAGTTCATTAAAACCAGCAAAAGGTATTACTCAAAAGTGGGAATTAACTAGTAAAATAGTAAAGAAGTAATAGCGAATTGTATTAGCCTAAAAACAAATAAAAAGCCTTAGCAAGTATAATTACTAGAAAAGTAATTATAACAGGGTAAATGATTAAGAATCGCAAAAGGCTAGCTTTACGATGTCTTTTAATTAATATTTCAGATTTTCTTTTTAATCTATAAGAATCAATTTTTGAAGGCCTTCTAATTGCTCTAGAGTCTCCAATTTTAGAGAAAAATCGTTTCTTTTTTAAAAGATTCTGATTGTACTTAATTGTTTTTACTGCTTGGGCTGCAAATCCCATTTTACCTCCTAATCTAACTTTAAGTGGTGTACTGAAAAATCGGGATAAAGTTATATAGTGAAATATCATTCTAAGTAATCACTAATTAGTCACATTCTAAATCCCAATTATCAACTAAGTAAACTTTGATTAATAAACCAAATTCTTGGAAGGAAAGCTTTATCCAGGAAAAGAAGAATAAGGGATAATATAATTCAGCTTATTCAAAAAAAGCTGTATAATTAAAAAGAAAAAGCTATCAATATTACTTGATAGCTTTTTCTATATGCACTTTCATATTTAGAACGATAAGAGTTGAACTCTATACTTTCTTAAAAATTACCGTTGCGTTATGCCCGCCAAAACCAAAAGTGTTACTCATTGCAACATTAACTGTTCGCTCCACCGCATCATTAACCACAATAGGGATTCCTTTCGGTAAATCAGGATCAATAGTAACAGTGTTAATGGTAGGAGGAATTATATTATTTTCAATGGCCTTAATCGACAAAATTGCTTCAATAGCTCCTGCAGCACCCATTAAGTGGCCCGTCATTGATTTGGTAGCACTAATCTTAAGATTCTTGAAGTCGCTTTTGAAAACTTTATCAACGGCTTTCATTTCACTTAAATCACCAACATTAGTAGATGTTGCATGAGCGTTCAAGTAATTAATTTCTTCTGGATTAACTTGTGCTTCTTCCATTGCCAGTTCGATTGCTTTCACAGCTCCGATACCTTCTGGGTGAGTTGCAGAAATGTGGTAGGCATCGTCAGTCATTGCTGCACCAACTAATTCAGCATAAATTTTTGCACCACGACTTTTTGCGTGCTCATATTCTTCAAGAACTAATGCGCCAGCTCCTTCTCCCATCACAAATCCGTCCCTATCAATATCAAAAGGTCTTGATGCCCCCTCTGGATTGTCATTTCGAGTAGATAGAGCTTTCATCGCATTAAAGCCCCCAATAGATGCCTGAGTTATCGGAGCTTCCGAACCTCCGGTGACCATAACTTTGGCTTTGTTCAATCGGATGTAATTAAAAGCATCCATAATTGCAGAGTTTGATGATGCACAAGCAGAAACTGCAGTATAGTTGATTCCCATCAAACCGAATTTCATGGCAATCATTCCAGAGGCCATATTCACAAGCATCTTGGCAATAAAAAATGGACTGAAGCGTGGGTTTTTTTCTCCTAAAGTGAAGTTCACAACTTCATCTTCGTAAGATTGCATTCCACCTTGACCTGATCCCCAAATAACTCCAATATCAAAAGGGGAGAGGGATTGAATATCTAAACCACTATCGTCTAATGCTTCATTTGCAGAATAGAGAGCGTACTGTGTAAAGCGATCACTTCTTTTAATCTCGTTGCGGTTAAGGTGTTTTGTAGGGTCAAAATCTTTTAATTCACCAGCAAAAGTTGTTTTAAACAACGAAGTGTCAAATTTGGTGATTTTTGATACGCCACTTTTTCCATTGATGGCATTGTTCCATAATTCATCTACCGTATTTCCGATGGGAGTTAAGGCACCCAAACCTGTAATTACAACTCTTTTCATATCCTGAATTTTAATCTGGAATCACTAGGACTAGATTCCAATAACCTTGTCTAATAACTTATTTGATTATACGCTTCTTCAGTATTTAATTTGGATAAAGTTTCTTAAGCACCTAAATCAATCTCTAATAAAGCTTTTTTAATATATCTCAATTTGAGATATATCTTGTGATACATAAAAAGGTAATCATTAATTCCATCTATTATTTAAAATGCTTTATTAAGGTTTGATATTTCTTCGAACCTAGAACCAATCAAGTAGAAGAATCTCCAAAGAGTTAGAGCTACAGACCATCGATGGAGGGACGATTTGAAGTAACCTTCAAAAAAAAGCCCATCAAGAAATCTGAATGGGCTAATAAGATACTTTTTTTAAATAGTGGTGGTTATTTGATAAGCTTCACAAAACTAATAATAACCCATCTTCTCTAAGCTTTATGAATAGCTTGTCTAATATTTGATCTATGGATGTTGAAAGACCATAATTTCCGTGAGCATCTATAATTGCTTTCCAGATTATTTTTTCCGTTTCATTGTCAATTATAGTAACCTCAAAATTACCTCCAGTTAAGATTCCATTCGTAGTTTCTAATGCTGTTAGTTGGATAAACATTAGTTGGTGCGGCTTATATTCATTTATCTTTTCCAAAATTTCTGCTTCTGGTTCGAGAGAAAGAGGGTTGCGTATGCTAGATTCCCCTTCTGTTCTATTCTGTCTGAATTCTGATAAAATTCCTGCAGCAAGTTTTTCTGAATATTTCTCAGCTTCTTTTGGCGTATTTAGGTAAATAAAGACACGACTTAGTCTCTGATTATACCAATCAGCTTTATTAGCAGTGATAGATGTAGTTGCACAACCATAAAAAAGAAGTAGAATTAATGGTGCTAAAATAAAAGTGGTTTTTTTCATTACGTTATAACTATTGCCAACAAGGAGTCAGTAGAATACTATCTGTTTTAACTGTACTGTATGTTTAAGGCTCAAAGATTGTGCTTATTGATTAAGCGCCGAATATGAGAAAAACCCTTTTCAATTCAAAACTATGTGAGTGTTATACCGAGGTGGTAAATAGAATGACTTTTCTGCTATCTATCATTAAATCCTTTTCCAGCAAAGATTTTGGGGATGCACTTTTCAATGCGAGCAGTGCGAGTCTTAGATTGTTTTGGTTGGGAGAAGTGAAGGAGATATCCTCTTTGTCTACCTGGTGTTAAGGCTTCAAAAGCTTCTTTTAGTTCGGAGGATTCATCTAATATGGATTGAAGTTCTTCTGGGACTTCATATTCCTTAGTTGGCTTGTATTCTATTTTAAGTCCCGCTTTCTCAACTTTAATGGCTTCATAGATGTAGGCTTTAATGGTGGGCTCTAAGTCGATGATTTGCTGAGAATCGGTAAATCGAAGTTGACGCGCAGCTTGCACATTTTCGGTTTGTTGAATGAGGATATTATCGGGATCCTTTAGCAACGCCCCTTTGTGAAATAGAAGGGCACAGTAGTCTTTAAAGCCGTGAATAAGTACTACATTACTGTTGTTGAAGGTGTAGCATGGGTGCATCCATTTAAAGCCTTCCACAAGATTACATTCAAGAACTATGTTCCGAAGTAGACTCATTTCAGAGTTCCATTTCTGGGCTTTATCTAAAAATAAATCAACTTTGGGGTTCATACTTTTCTCCTGTGGATTACTTTAAAATAGATAAATATTATAGATTGAAATTTAAATCATTCCAAGCCTAATTAGACCAAAGCACCGTTTACACCAATAACTTGTCCAGAGATCCATTTAGAATCGTTGCTAGCTAAAAATAGAACTACTCTGGCGATATCTATGGGCTGACCTAATCGGTTAAAAGCAGATTGGCTACTCAGTCTATCTAGGACTTCTTGAGGTTTCCCATTCAGAAATAACTCCGTTTCTGTGGGACCAGGAGCAATGGCATTTACAGAAATTCCTCTACCAATTTCTTTAGAGAATACTCTAGTCATTTGCTCAACAGCTGCCTTGGAAGCTGAATACAATGCGTAAGCTGGAAACATCAATTTCACTGTACTAGATGAAAAATTAATGATAGTTCCATTATCGGCTAGTTTGCTAGATGCTTCTTGTAAGGTGTTAAAAATTCCTCTCACATTAACATCAAACAATCTAGTGAAATCTTCTTGAGATAGGTCTTTCAGCATTTTAGTAATTAGAATTCCGGCATTATTTACAAGTATGTCTACTTTACCGTAAGTCTCTATAGTTTTGTCGAATAAATGGGTTACATCGTCTTTTTGGCTAACGTCAGCTTTAACAGCCAAAGCACTTCCACCATTTTGATAGATAGTATCAACCGTTTCTTGAGCTTCAGCGGCGCTATTTGAATGATTTACAACAACCTTTGCACCATTTTGAGCAAGTAGAAGAGCTATCTCTTTTCCAATTCCTCTTGATGCGCCTGTTACTATAACAACTTTATTTTCTAATTTCATTTTGATAATTCCTTACTTAATAATCTCAGTTTGTAAATAGAAATAGACGCTAGAATCAGCGCTATTACTACTAATAATGTTTTAGGTTCTGGCCGAGCAAAAAATTCTAGAGCTAAGGCTGTGACCATAGTAATCAGTAAGAATGCAAAAGCTAACCTTCCGATGGTTCTATTCTTGTTGATTGCAAAAATTAATATAAGCGTCGCTAATGCCAATTCTGAAACACCCGTAAAGATTCTAAAGAAATCAGCATTAATGTGGATAGCGTTTTCAAATGTTTGGAAACCTGCAACGCTTTGAGGCTTAGCCAGCAACTTCGGTATGGCAAAATAGATCATTGCCAGTGCGGGAATATAATTAGTGAGATGATTCCAGAGTTTCTTCATTATAGTTCCTTTAGAATTTCGATTAAGTCAGATGGTTCGGCTCTGTTTCTATAATCAGCATCTAGAAAAGCATATTTAATAATCTTGTTTTGATCTATTACGTAGGTAGCTGCCAGCGGTAATTCTGCCTTATTATTTCCGTTATAGCTACTTAAAACGAACTTACCCTCGTAGATATCAGCAACTTCATCAGTCAATGTATACACGAGCTTATATTGACGAGCAACGACATTATCTACATCGCTTAATACCTCAAAATCGAGTTCGTGTTTTTCTTTTGTGGAAATTGAACGATCTGGTAATTCTGGTGAAACGGCGATTAAATTTGCACCATATTTTTTGAAATCAGGAAGGGATTCTTGCATGTAATGCAGAGCAACATTGCAATACGGACACCAACCGCCTCGGTACCACATTAAAATAACAGGGCCTTTCTTTAGCTCTTCATATAAAGTTACGTCTTTACCCAAAGCATTTGGAAGAGTGAAATCTAGTGCCGTATCTCCAACTTGTAATGCACTCTTCACGATATTGGATTCTTTTACAGCTTCTATACCTTCCGTATAAGATTTCATTATTTCAGGAGGAGCGGTATTCTCGAAATTTTCTTTTCGAGTTTTTAAATCGATTTCTAAGGGGCGTTGTGTGTGTTCAGTTTTCATTGTAATAATAATGTGGTTTAACTAGCTAATTAATAATAGGAGGTAAGCACCATTTAAATAATAGTATGTGCTTGCAATAATTTTAATGGTTGTTACTTTAAAGCGACTAATTTTTGAGCAATTAATTTCAAGTTCGGTTCATTGATTTCTGGGGTAGGGGCTAATGGAAATAACTGAGCTCCAGGTCGGCTAACAAATGCAGCTCTCCAGTTTGCCCAAAGTGCTCCTGCTACATCCCAACCATGAGCGGCAATGAGCATACTTTCATTTGGTTGAACACCCATTTTATTTGATGCCCAAGCATAAGCATCAGCATGAGGTTTGAATTTACCGATATCTTCTACGCTTAAACGTTCATCAAAAAGATCAATCAATCCGGCATTATTGAATTGTGTCTCAACGCCTTTGTTCGATGAGTTTGTAAACGACACCAATTTATAGCCAGCAGTTCTTAAGCTCTTTAAAGCTTCTTTCACGTCTGGGTGAGCGGGTAAAGATTGAATAGGGCCTACAATGGCTTCTTTGGCATCAGTTTCAGATAAAGTAATTCCGTTGTTTAACGCTACCATTTGTAACGCAGCAACACCAATAAGCCCAAAATCTCTATACTGATTTGTTACTGTTGAAACCAAGGAATACTGAAGCATGGTAGTAAACCAAAGCGGCAACAAATCATTTCTACCTCCTAAAGCTTTCCCAACACTTACTTTCATCGCTGTTAAATCAAGAAGTGTTTCGTTTACATCAAAGAACAGAACTTTAGGTCTGATTTCCGGGTCACTTTTTAATTCAATGTTAGTTTTTGAGGATGAAAATCCTAAAGCGGGCAGTCCCAACGTTGCTAAACTAAGGAGGGAGGTTTTTTTAATAAAATCTCTTCTGTTGTATTTCATAAATAATTATAATTAAAACATACTAAGTGGTATGTGTTTGGGTAAAAAATTTTATGTTTCTAGTTGATGGAGATAAATTTCGAGCCCAGATATATAATCATCCAGAATTAAATCATTATCATAGAGCTTTCTAATGCCACGAATGCCTTCAAAAGCACTAATCAAGTAAACCGCTACTGCTTGGCTAGAAATGCTCTTCTTGATGGAGCCTTCTTCTTGACCTCTTTCAATCAATGTGATGAGTGCCGACTTCCACTGTTCAATAATATTCTTCAAGGCGATTTGGTAAGCGGCTTCATAGTCACCAATTTCATTAATGAAATTGTTCATTGGGCAACCATGCTTTTTATAATACAAAGAGAACGATTTAATTCGGTCTAAAAAGATTGCTTTCAATATTTCTAAGGCATCACCAGACTCATATAACGGTAGGATCATCGAGTCATGAACTCGAGCTTGTAATTTCGAACTAATAACTTCGAGGCCTAAGTCCTTTTTACTTTTATAATGATGGTAAAAAGCTCCTTTAGTAAGCTTAGTGGCCTTCATCACTTTATCAATGCTGGTTGTTTTAAACCCATTCTCGTAGAAGAGTTTAAAAGCCTCATCAATAATCAGTTGTTTGGTAAGTTCAGACTTCAATTCTTGTTTCATAAATGTAATATACAAAAAAATACTAACTAGTATGTTTTTTTTGTTTTGAGTGAAATTGAAACCATGTAAATCACATAAATTTATTACAAAAAGAGTGTTAGCTATGGTACAATTTAGCGAGTAGGAGAAAGGTTAGCGGAATCTGGATGAGTCATGAAAGGGAGAGGGAAGATTAAGCTTTGTTTAGATGGTAGCTATAATTTTCTTTTTAATAATCATTTCAATACCATTTTCGAGAGCCAAAACAATTATGTTTTATTCAAAAAGAGATTGAAGATTCATCCAACCATGAATTTCTTAACATCGTTTACACATTAGGGCTCTGAATTTAGACCTTATATCCTTGCTTTTATTTCATCACTCAATTTCTTAGAAAAAAGCTCAGCGCCTTTATAGTTTAGATGCTGTGAATTATAAAAATATTTTTTTTCTAAAGATATTTCGTCGTTAGAGAAATCTAAGTACGGAATATCGTATTTCTTTGAAATCTGAGTATAATAATCAATGTGTTTATCTCTGTCTTTATCGTATGGTATAAATTCATAGTAAACAGGAGGGGTAACTAGAATTATATCGATATTATTTTTTTTACAATGAATAATATACTCTTCAAACAACTTGCTCGCTGTTTCGTCTATTTCAAATTCAATTCCGTTTTCATGTGTTTGTTTGAACTTATCAAAAGAGCCATCCCAACTCATGTGTTGTTCTAAATATCCTTTATAAAGTGAAGAAGGGGAAATATGAATATCAACAAGAGATAATAGACCATCTATAGCTTCCAAAGGATGGCCAGAATATTTGAAAAGAGGAAGGTTATAATCAATAAATGAGAAGCCATTATATAGTTCAGTAGTTTCTCTTACAACTTCTAGATCTAGATAGGGAGCAAACTTTATATAGTTATATAAATCGCCTTCAGGCTTGACTAGTGTGCCAGTACCAGCAATCTGAATTATTTGTTTTGGAGGGGTATTAAACATCTCGTATAACTCATACTGCATTTTTTGAGGCACAAATGGAGTTCCATCTAATCCTAAATTATATGAATCTACGTTTAGAACGGAATCGATTAATTTTGGTGATAACTGTACATAAGCTTTAGATGAACCGTTAATAATTAAATCGGCATTAATTTTCCCATTAAATATCTTAGTTAAGTTATCATAGATTAGCATATTACTCTGTCGAAGTCCTGTTGTAATAGCTTTGTCGCACACGTAGAAAGCTGCAAGGGAGAGCAGGCCTAATACAATAATTTCCGTTATGAATTTTTTCATTTGATGTAATCTAAAATTGGAAATAAATAAATTCTTGTGACTGACCTGATAAAACAGTTATTCCGATCATGAGAAGTATGTAAATAATCCATCTCAACCATTTAAAAGGCACTGTTGTGATTTTTGCAAATGCGAATTTTTCCTCTCTACCAATCCATTCTATAATCACAAAAATGATAACTGAAAATATGGTAATGAAGCTCTCATATTGTATTCTTCCAGAATCAGTGAAGTGTGGAATACTAAACAGAGAAGATGAGAAAATGGTTGATAAGTAATTAAAGGCATGTGTTATGTTTTCGGCTCTGAAAAATATCCAAGCGAGAACAGTTAAACTAAAAGTTAGAAGCATAGAGGCGAAATCTTTGATACTTGGCAAATACCTTCCTTTAGCTACTATATCTAAATTTTTACGGTTATTATTTGTTAGTAATAGTGGTAAAAAGTAAATGGCATTTAAAGCACCCCAAACAATAAAGGTCCAATTTGCACCATGCCAAAACCCGCTAACAACAAAAATGATGAAAGTATTTCGAACTTTCATCCATGTACCACCTCTGCTTCCACCTAAAGGAATGTAAAGGTAATCTCGAAACCAAGTTGAGAGAGAAATATGCCAACGTCGCCAAAATTCAGCAATATCTCTAGAGAAGTATGGGAAGTTGAAGTTTTGCATTAAATCGAAACCAAATAGCCGAGCTGTTCCAATTGCAATGTCAGAATAACCGGAGAAGTCTCCATAAATTTGAAATGTGAAGAATAGAGCACCCAACACTAAGGTACTCCCAGAATAATCAGCTGAATTGTTGAAAATCATGTTTGCATATTCAGCACAATTATCAGCAATTACCACTTTCTTAAATAGTCCCCACAATATTTGTCTCATACCGTCAACGGCTTTTGAATAATCAAATGTCCGTTTTGTATAAAACTGAGGTAATAAATGTGTTGCTCTTTCGATGGGTCCTGCAACGAGTTGAGGAAAAAAGCTTACAAAAGCTGAGAATGCTATAAAATCTTTGGTAGGCTCTAGTTTTCTTTTATAAACGTCTATAGAGTAGCTTAACGTTTGAAACGTATAAAAGCTAATTCCTACTGGCAATATGATGTTTAGCGAATTCGGTTGAATCTCTGCCCCAAAGAATGAAAAGGCGGATACAAAGTTATCAAGGAAGAAGTTGTAGTACTTGAAGAATCCAAGAAAACCAAGATTAACGAGGATACTTACCCAAAGTAAAATTTTCCGTTTAGCATCATTATTCTCTGTATGTAGCTTTCGTCCAACTGTATAATCAACTATTGTACTAAAGAGCATCAACGACAAAAAACGCCAGTCCCACCAACCATAAAAAACATAACTTGCTACGACAATAAGCAGATTTTGCAGTTTCAAGTTTCTGTTTGTCACAAACCAATAAAGAATAAAGACCATTGGAAGGAAAACAGCAAAATCTATAGAGTTGAAATACATGAATTACTAAAGCAACTTTAATGTTTATAATCGGGATGTAGATATGGTTAGCTAGGAAGCAAAAATCGTTAAACGAACTCTATTCACAATATGATTATTTGGGTCTAGTTTGATTGTGGAAAATAAGCGTACAAGATGAGCAAATACAATTCTATTTCAAAGTTAGAGAAATTGATATCTCGCTTAGAATTTTAGGTTGTTGGACAGTCAGAAAAATTAAATGCTACCAATAAATTTCAGAAACGTTAAACTAATAGCTCTTAACCAAGCTCTTGTTTATTATAAATTACAGGCATTTGTCCTTGCCATGTATTCCATAAGTTATCTTCTGTAATTAAAGTTGCCATAAAATGACCTACATTTATTCGGCTTGTTTTTCCAGCGTCAAAAATTGCACTTCGAGTAGGAGAGGGATGTACCGTGTATTCAGTTACGGATTGCTCATCTGTTAAACCATCAGGGCGCACAACAGTCCATTCTATCATTGGGTTATTCTGTCCAATTTCAGTTCGTAAATAATCAGCGGCATGTTCATTATCAGAATGAGGAGGGAGTAAGAGTCGAATAAGCCATATGATACTTTTCTGAGCGAATGAAACTTGCTCGTTCAAATCACGATTACGATTCCCTGTCGTATTCATTAAAACAAACTTAACGGGATGATCTGGGTTATTTGATGCTACAGCTTCACAAAGTCGACGTGTGGCATCAGTAACAAGTCTTCTGGGTTCACCATAAATTCCTTCGAGGCTCAAATTATGTCCCAGGCAAGAAGCGATTGCATTACATCCAAAAGTCAGGTTCTTCAGCTCTTCATCACTCAAATCTAAAAGACTGGCTGAAATAATTTCCAAACCGTCATTATTCTTCCAAGACTCGGGTAATTTTTCGGGAGACCTTACAACAACTTTTACTTTTTGTTTTTGAACGAGGAGTTGTTCAACTAACTTTTTGCCTGTTGCGCCACTTGCACCTACTACTAAAACTGCCATATTCAACTAACTATTTGAGATTAGGCTCCTCAAACGTTTTTTGCCTGAAGTTGTTTCAGATGTGGTATTACATGTTCTTATAAGAGTCATCTCTGTAGATGCCAAATAATTCGTTGACGGTTTAGATGAGAAAACTAACTCGGTCATACTGAACTTGTTTCAGCATCTTTGTGGGGAATAGGCTTTTAATAAGACTTCCTAGTCACGAACAAAGGCTAACATTTAATCCCACTCTAGAGGATTGTTTGAAATTATTTCAACTTCTCTTATCAATTCTTGTAAGAACTCGTTTAAGTTCCTGCATGAATTCATTCAAGTTCTTGCAAGAACTTTTTCCAATTGTTGCATGAATTTGATTCAGTTCTAGTAAGAGTTTTGAATAGTGCTTGTGCAGTCTTTAGAATAAGCCTAAATGATTGGTGTCGGTAGGGTAGAGCTTGGGGTAAAGACCCTTCAGAAGTATCTTCAGGGGTGCCCGAGACTTAAAGAACTATTCATTCATAAAACTAAGTTCTTGATTCAAGCTTTTAACTACACATAAACAACGGAACAGGACTGTTCTTTACCAATTCTCGTGTTACAGAACCAAATGTTAGCCTACGGATTGCAGAAGATGAATGTGCACCAATTACTACCAAATCTGAGCCCGTTTCGTTAACATGAATGATAACCTGTTTAGCAGCTCCACCTTTTTCATGTAATAACACCTTATTCATTTTTGTATAACCATGAACTTCCAAATAGTCGTATGCAAGGCTAAGCACTTGTTCTCCTTTGTCAGCGGTTTCCTTTTTTTCCTTATTACAGGCAAACACTATATCAATTTCGATATCTCTCCCAAAAGGCTCTAACTGTATGAACCATTGTAAAGCGCAGGCAGAGGCTTTACTGCCGTCGTGTGCTATAACAACGCGTTTTATGGGGCGATACTCTTCAGTTACCATTAGCGTGGGACCAGTACCTTTCTTAACAATACTAGCTAACGTTTTTGTTTCAAGCTCTGGGCGATTATCGAAGAAGTGAGATTTTCTACCAATAACCACCAAATCATGGTATTTAGATTCTTCAATAATTCGGTCGTGAGGAACTCCTTCAAACATAAATTTAGAATGAGCGAGGTCAGATGCTTCTACTAATCGCTTAAAGTTTTTGAGAAGCGTTTCAGCAGCTTGTCTAGAGTCTTTGGTCAATTGACTTTTAAGCTGACGGGCAAAATGAATGGTACCAATTCCTCCGCCGCCAACAACAGAATTTATGGTAGGTAAGTCTACAGATGCGAGCCCGGTAAGGCTTGCATTAAAAGCTTTAGCAATATTAATTGCATATCGAGTAGCTAAAGGGGTGTCTTTGTTTCTATCAAGGGCTACTAAAATTCTCTTAATCATTGTTCTGCTGCTTTTGCGTTAAGTGTGCTGATAATATTACTCAATCCAAGTGCTGAGTGATTATAATCTAAATTGAATTAGAAATGAAAAAAGGGACGTAAAAATTAATTAAGACTAATACTGACTCTAGTTTTAATCGAAACTACTTGAAAAGACTCATCAGCACTAGTGGGGAATAGCCATTACTCAGATTCATTAGCTTTTAAAACACGCAATATATTTCCGCCCAAAATTTTGTTGATGTCCAATTCGGAATATCCTTTTTCTAGTAATGCTTTGGTGATGAGTGGATATGTGGTTACATCATCGAGTTGTTGGGGCGGTAACTGTATTCCATCAAAGTCAGAGCCGATGCCAACATAATCAACACCAACCAAATTGATTACATATTCAATATGCTCGATAACCAGATCAAACGGAGCTTTTATTTGCTCAGATTCTTCCGCGTATTTTGCAAACAAGAACTCCGTAGCGTTGTAAGGATCCATTCCTGATTCTGTGAGGGCATCAAGTTCTGCTTTATGTTTTTCTAGAAACGCAGATTCTTTTTTCTCTGAAGTTGGATCTATAAATCCAGAATTGAAATTAATCTGAATAACGCCGTCATTTTTGGCGAGGGCTTTTATTTGGTCATCTTTCAAATTGCGAGGATGAGGGCATAAGCTATACACCGAACTATGTGATGCAATGATGGGCTTTGTGGAAGTTGCGATAACATCTTTGAACGTTTGTTCCCCAGAGTGGCTAACATCAACCATCATTCCCAATGTGTTCATTCTTGCTATTACTTGTTTGCCGAAATCCGAAAGTCCTTTGGGATCTAAATCTTTGTTTTCAGTTTCGTCTGATGCGCTGCTTGCCCAATCCGTTGAGTTATTCCATGTAAGGCTCATATAACGCACACCACGCTCGAACAACGCATCCAAATGGTCTAAATCATTCTCCATATGGTGACCGCCTTCAACTCCGATAAGAGCGGCTATTTTGTTCTGCTGAACGGCTTCTAAAAGTTCTTTGGTGTTAGCAACTTTGGCGATTTTACCTGGATTTCTTTTGATTACGGCATCCAGGCTATCTATTTGTCTGTTGGCGAATTTAAAAGGCTCGATTTGTTCGCCAGAACTCCAAACGGAAAAGAACTGGGCATCCAAACCGCCCGTTTTCATTCTTTCTAAATCACTATGCGTTTTACCGGTTAAATCAGTATCCATAATGAAATCTTTTTCCATGGTTATGGAGAGGATGTCGTTATGGGTATCAACGAGGATTGCTTGGTTATGAATGTCTTCAAAAGCCTGGGAAGCAGACTTATTTTCAGGTGAATTATTACAAGCTAAAGAAACGAACAGCAGAAGGACTAAATATCTCAACATCGTGGATTTAGGATTTTGTGGAATGAAATAGGGGAGGTTAATTTAGTGAATATTTATTGGTGATGTTGGGGGGGGGAGATCGGTGGGGTGAAAGATGGGACAGTTGTAATTTCACACTTTTACTTTATCAATTCCACGTTTTTGAGTTTTTCAATCGATTCATTGAATCTTAATTGTTCAGCAAAAACTAAAATTTCGCTCCCTACACGATTTGAGGCAGACTGTGAAAGACTGTATCTCAACCTTTTTTGGTGTCCGTACAGATTAATAATAAAATCGTTATTGTCGTACGAGACCAACCATTTATGTTTTATTTTCTCAACTTGGCGAGCAAGTCTTTCATGGTCTTTCTTTTTAAAATAGTTCATGTACAAATCCGCACCTTTGTGGACATAAGGTGGGTCAAGGTAGATAAATGTGTTTTGGGTACTTTTATTTAAGTGTCGAATAAAGTTCAAACCATCATGATTGGAAACTGATATTCGATGTTTAAAGCCTGCAATGCGCTCTATCCTTTTTATTAGGTCAATTTTATTAAACCGAGCGTTGATTTTGTATTTCCCTTTTTGTGCATAACCACCAATAGGGCCACCTTTGATTACACCTGAGATATTGGTTCTGTTGAGAAAAAAGACTGCTTGTGCAATTTCAAATTGACTGTACACTTCTGGGTTCTTTTGAACTGATTTAAAGTAATGCCAATTTTCAATATCAATTTTTACGTCTTCAACCCAATCACAAAATCTTTGATTTGATTCTAAAACTGAACACCAAAAAGAATAAATAGAATAGTCATAGTCATTTATTAGTATCTCATTTACATATTCATTAAACAATAATTTCAAAGCAAGCCCAGAACCACCTGCATAAGGCTCTGCATAATTTACTCCAAGAAGATTGTTCTCGTAAAATAGGTTTGAAATAAAAGGAAATATACATGCTTTTCCACCTGGATACCTCAACGGGGATTCAAAGTGGCTATGTTTTTTACTATCTGCCATGAGTTATAGTCAATATTTCACCAATAATAATTGAGATGGCTATTGTTTGGTCAAGGTTGTTACTCGCTTGATAGTTATGGGCTCCAATATGGAGTAACTGAGTAACTGTTCCTTCGCCAACATTTTGTGTGGAAAGTGTCGTTTTGACATCTTTATCTAAATTATTTTTTGCATTCTTGAAATTGGTTTTGAGGTAATTTTCTAAAGTCTGCTCATTTTCTTTTGCTGCGGTTTCACAGAGTAAACGCAATGCCATTCGAACTAAACTTGGAAAATATTGGCTGAATGTGGTTTTTTTCTGCTGATAAAATTCATACAGGTCAACAATATCTCGATATAGGTCGCTCACTTGACCTGATTCTAAATAGAGTTTACCGTTAAAGATTTCAGGTTCCTTCTTTTTAGTTCTCGGTGCCTGTTTTTTCTTAGTTGCCGTCGTCGTTCCTGTTGCACGCACCTTGATTTTTGATAATGTATTCTTCTTGTTTGCTTCAATCAAGCTTCTGGAAGATTTTTCAAGTACTTCAATTATTTTACCCCGATTTTTACGTGTCGAAATCGATTTTGAAGCTACTTTACTTGATATGTCATCTAGTATAATTTTGGCTTCAACTTTACTGTGCTTACTTTCAAGGTCGTCATGATTAAACTCAAACCCCATTTCTTTAAGCTTTTCGTTTGTAAAGATTTCTTCTTTGACAAATCTCTGATTGAGGTGTGGGTTTTTCGAAATGATTCCCGTTGCATTTTCAACTTTAAGAAAAGTACTTTCACTTTCGTGCATATGCTTATGAAGAAATATATCTCTATCCAAGGGTGACCAAGTTCCTGAGTTTCCATGTTTCCTGAATACATTTTTAATAGCAGTGTCTTTATCGCATACATTACATGGAATTATTTTTGGAAAATGTGGAAGCTTTGTTTTGTCAAAGTCAGTAAGGTCAACAAGGTCATGTTTTATTTTGGCTAATATCATCCTTCTATTACCATCATACACCACAGGCTTTTTACCATGGTAAACTACTGTCGGAAGTTCGCTAAAATCATAGAAGTCTTGCATGTCTTTGGCCAACTTTGAAAGATTCCACTTTGCATCTTCATCCTTCCAAGCCTTGTTTGCTATATCTTGAGCATTACTATTTGAATCAATAGAGTCTCTTGGATTTTCTGTCCAAAGAACCAAATCTTCAATTTTTATCTCTTCAATTTTTTGACTCATGTTACAATTTTATGTTTTTTCGGCATGTAGCACTACAACAGAGTAAAGAGAACTTTATTCATTTCACTCTTATTTTAGGTTAAAAATATAATTCTCTTTACTCTAATTAATTGGAGGATTAAAATGAGTAAAACCAGTTTAATATCAAAACATGAAAGTAAACTTATTCTGGAAAAATATTGGACTATTTAGCCTTTAATAAATTTGAAATTATTACCACAAGTTCTAGATACTTATACCGTAAAGCTAGAACAGAACAAGCTTATAATTCTTTAATGTGGATGTTATCCAATTGTAAGGGAGATAGTATTTAGAGAGGAAATCCAAGTCCCCAAATCAGAATAGGGTATGCGTTTAGGTTTAGATTCTATCCATTCATTCTTTCTAAATAATCCATTATCTCATTAGAAGCTTGAATCATTTGGGTTTCTATTTGGTCGGCCAATAGGTTCAGGTTATTAAAATCAGGATGTTCAACTAAGGTGGTTTCAAGAATGGAGTAGGTAGGCATTTTCGTTTTGTCTTTATTCCACTTGGTCGTTTTTAACAGCTCCCAATATTCCTTTTGAGTCGGTATTGTATTTCCCAAAAGCCAAATCTCAAACCGCATTTCTAAGTGATTGAGTACTAGTCCAAATTTTAGCTTTTTACTTTTTAGAAAATCGTTTGAATAGTAGAAATAGGTGTAGTCCATATAGCCATGAAGAATTCCACCAAATGAATAGTGATCAGAAAGACTTTTTATAAAGTCAGTTCTTAATTTCATAACAAATTTTACCAATTCGTTATATGCTATCAATATATCTCCTTTCTTCAACTGCTCTTGATATATCGAAACATAGGTATTCAAATTCTCCATTTCTGCTCTTCTAAAGTACTGGGTTATGGTTCAGAAAGCACTCAAGCATAGCTCATCCTTGTTATTAGCTGTACCTTGTTTTTTCAATCTCATTCTGGAGACTCTCGGCAATTTCATTAAGTTGTTTATAGAGTTCATTTAGATAGCCTGTTCCGGCATTTCTTGAATGACTACCAGCAAAAGCAGGGTAATTTAAAATCTGTTCTAGTTCATAAACATCTTCTTTGCTTTGCTTGTTTGATACGAGGTTCCTAAGAATCGGTTTTGTTTTCTGAACGATGTTGTTCTTATACATATCGTATTCCATCTCTTCCATAAAAGCATTAAGACTATGTTCTTCTTCTTTTATTTTTTGGACTAGACTGTAGTATTTATATAGCTCAACTTCTAAATCTGTTTGTTGAATTTTGTTTAAGTAGCCTGAATTTTTCAAAGCCTCAAATCCACTTTGATTAGATTGAAAAGATTCGTCAAGCCAAGGATTGAATTTGAAGTATTTAGAAAAGTATATCTTGTATTGTTCTATGGAATTATGTTCTAACATCGCCATAAAATACTTTGAACCAATGATAGAGCTGTCCCGGAAAATTGCAATCTCCTCAAGGTTCATTTGATCCACTTTTATGTTTTCTGATATATTATTCAGATAACCATTAAGAGTAATAGAATCTTGTTTCTCCGTGTTGAGATTGTTTATATAAAGAGCTATTAAAATTCCAATAACAACAAGTATAATCTCACCAATTGCGTATTTTAAATACTGTACAGTTTTGCCTTGGGAAAGCAATTTTTTACGAAAATGTCTGAAGAATTTTATCATAGGTTATTGGTTTGAATAATGAAGCTCACCATAGGAATAAAACACATGGATACATTATAACTTGGTTCATTTTTTAATTCTATTCTAGAATAAACAGGTTTTAATCACAAAGTACAAAGAGCAGCTAAAAAGCTTTGGAAGAGAGGAGAGATAGCAATCAACCACTCTAGTTTCGTGCAAGCCTTTTCATAAGATCCCGAAATAAATTCGGGATGACCGAGATATTTTATAGACCATAAACCATCATCGAACTACTTAACCCATCACCAAGCTTCTTTAAATCTCTTCGTAGAGGCTAGGTAGAATGTTAAGGCTACAAGCTCAAAAATACCTCCAACCAAAATCGACGTTTAGAATTATTGGCGGAGGAAGAACGCAATGTTTGATTAATCACAAAAACAACGGCGACCGTCATTCTGAGGATACTTCCGAAGAATCTTCAGAAACCTTTAACTAGTAAGGAAGCCAAACCAAATGTACTTGGAGCAGAGCTACGGAACGAGGGAAAGTAGAGGGTTGGC
>JBLWXC010000019.1:0-30926 GCA_048267645.1 Balneola sp. | reverse complement strand
AACGAATATATAAGGATGTCGAGTTAACTTTAGTAAAGGACTTAAAATTATCAGAGTTTGGTATCTATGATCCAGATTTGCTTTCTGCAAATGAACGGGGAGATATTGTGATGTTTGATTATGCGGAATATATATCTTGCAGATAGTGATGAAGGTACTATTGTTCAATGGAATACATCAGGGGTGTTTTCAAAATCCTATAAGCCAAATAAGCTTATCCCGACACCTTCTAGGTTAACGAGATGTTCAAATGGAGATATATATGTGCTTACACAACAGTATAGCAAAAAGGGAATATTTCATAGGGTTAATAACGATGGAATGGTTAAAACTATTGAACCTGTAATTGGTATTGAAGAAGCCTACGCTGGCCCTTGTGGACGAAGAGATGTGAGGGAAGAGTTGGTGACTGTGATGGAACTAGTTATACTATTTTTGCAATTGGTGATCTTGAAATATATCGATACTGCAAAGGTATAAAAAAATCAGAGGACCAGTTTGAAGAGGAAGGATAACAATTAATAATGAAGGTACTTTGTATAGTACCTTCATTTTATAATGCCAAAGTTATGAAATATTTATTGACGATTACTCTTGTTTGTTTACCAATAATTTTAAAATCACAGTCTCTGGATGAATTCACATATAATTGGGAAGCATCGGAGCAAACAAAAAAAGAACGAGTTTTTAGGGATACTCTAAGGTTAGATTCGGTTCTTCTGGCATTAGAAGCAGAGGAATTTTATGAATTTGCTTACTTAGATGCTGATAACGATGGCAATCTTGCATTCTATAACTTCACTAGGGATAGAATTATTATATTGCCAAGTAATAATTATTCTGAGTATAAGGAGCTTGGGAATGGAAGAGGTAGAGGGCCTGGCGAAATAGAATTAGCTAGAGATATTAAATTTAATGACTCTGGTTCATTATGGTTAGTAGACCTTGAGAATATTAATATCCAAAAATGGAATTCGTATGGGGATTTAGAGAAAAATTTCAAGCCCCGTAAAAAGCATCTTAGACCTTATCGAATAGCTGTATGCGAAGAGTTCCTTTACATTTTATCCGAGCAATATTTAAAAGATGGTCTTTACCATCGGTTAAATTTTTCTGGCGATGTAATAAATAGCTTTAAGTTAATTGAGAATAAAAAGAAGGAAACTGAACGGTTATGGAGAAATGCCTCTTATTTTAGAGGTGATATCCAATGTGATGGCGAAGATCTTGTCCACGTAGGCACCTATAAAAATTATATTAGGAAGTATTCTAAAAACGGAGAGTTAAAGTTCTCAAAAAAGATTATAGGGCCTGATGTTAACCCAGAACCGCTACTTTATATGTCTAAGCGTAGTAGAGGTAGAAAAGAGAATGTGAAAACTTTAAGCGGTAATGTAGAAATAGTTGGAGATAAAATTTTTGTAAGTCACTCAGGTAAGAAGAGATGGTACTATCACCTAGATATTTATGATAATAATGGTGAATACCTTGAGTCATACTACTTCAAGCATCCTGTGCAAGAGTTTACTACAAATGGTAAATATTTATATACCATTGAGTATCATAAATCTGATGCAAATCACTACATAGCTAGATATTTACTTCCTTAGCTATAATTCCAAAGGATTTTATATATGAAAAAAGACTAATCAAGTTCATTAGCCTGTGAATTTTCATGAAGGGAGATTTTGTATCAACTATTACTTTATAGATAGAAAAGAGTACATGCTTATGGCATTTAAAAAAGAATAAGAGGAATGAGTTCTAGGTTTAAGGTGAGATTGGTTAGTATAAATATGGAGTGTAAAATAGCTATATTTATTATACTTAATAGCCTTTAAAGACCGATAGACAGAGAAATGAATCACATTACCTTAAAAAGAACTGTTGGTTTACTGCTATTTGTAGCTGTAGCCTATATGATTGTTAAGGTAAAGCCTTATAAAGTTATGACTAACTCTATGGCTGATGTTATTCAATCAAATGATTATGTTTTTATATTCAAAAGCAGTGATAAAGATAGTTTTAAAAGAGGTGATATCGTTGCATTCCATAAATCAAAAGAGGACTCCATAACGTTCATTAAGAGGATTGCGGCTGTAGAGGGTGATACAATTTTCGCCAAGAGAAATGAATTGAATATAAAAGGGAGAACAATCCCTCACGATCCAATTTATGAGATGCTAGTTTCAGTAAATGATGAAAATGATAAGGAATATGATTCCAGAAGATATTTTGAATTTCTCATTTATCATATGGATAGAGAAGACAGTCTCAGTTTGTTGAAGTTCAATATCACTGAATATGGAAATGGCGTGATTGTTCCAGAAGGCTCATTATTTATGGTTGGAGATAATGCCTATGACAGCATGGATAGCCGGTTTTGGGGATTTATACCTAATGAACTAGTTCTAGGTAAAGTATTTGCAATATTTTAAATAAAATTTGAATTTTTAATTGAAATATATTTCATTTGAGTTAGGGTAAGTAAAAACAATATGTAAACATACTTAGAAGGACAGTAGATCAAGGTAAATGTAACTGTAAATTTATAACCTAAATTTAGAATTATGATACCTTCAATAGATAATGCAATTGAATTCGCTAATCAAAATCTAAGCCAGATGTATTCAGTTCAAGAGTGGGCTAAAGAATACGGATATCAAAGTCCAAAGATTTTTTCAAAGCATTTTAGAAATCATTTTAAGGAGAGGCCATCAAAGGTTTTAATTCAGCTTAAAATTGAACGAGCTCTTAAATTATTGGGCTCAGAACGTTGCCATAAAAACTATACTATCGCTCAAGAAATTGGATTAGCAGATGAGCAGGCCTTATATAAGTTTATAAAGTATCATACAGGGTATAGTCCAAGTGATTTTAAAGAAAGCTTGTATAGATACCGAGCTAATTCATGAAATTAGCTCGGTAAGTGTAGGCTGCCCTATGAATAAGGAATAACTAGCAGTCATTTATTAAGAGCTAAAACAACTATGTTTTTAATTCGATACGACTTTCAAACCTATAATTGAACCTATAAGAGTTGTCAGGAAAAAAAGTCTCCAAAAGTTAGCAGGATCTTTAAACACAAAAATTCCAACTAAAACAGTACCTAAGGCTCCAATACCAGTCCAAACAGCATAAGCTGTACCAATTGGTAAACTTTGAGTTGCTTTAATTAATAATGTCATGCTGAAGGTAAGGCAGACCAAAAAAGCACCATACCACCAATAAACCTCGTTGCCAGTTGCTTCTTTAGCTTTGCCTAAGCAGGATGCAAAGGCAACTTCGAATAATCCAGCAATAATTAAAAGAATCCAGTTCATAATTATATAATACCGTTAATTTCTATCTTCAAAATTTAGTTTAATAGTTAAATATTTTTTGCGATGGGTTTTTCATTCCGGCTCCATTCACTCCAAGAACCAACATAAAGTTTTGGTATATCAAATCCAGCATACGAAATTGCTAAAAGAGTATGGCACGCAGTTACACCAGAGCCACAGTGTGCAATTACATCACTACTATTTTTCTGCTCAAAAATAGAATGGTATTTTTTTTGAAGAGCTGTTGGGGATAAAAAATATCCTTTTTCATCTAAATTCTGAGTAAAAGGAATGTTTATCGCATTTGGAATATGACCAGCTACTAAATCAATTGGCTCTGACTCTCCATTAAAGCGTTCCGGACTTCGTACATCAATTATTACATGAGT
The DNA here is from genome assembly GCA_048267645.1 of Balneola sp. Lineage (GTDB taxonomy): Bacteria > Bacteroidota > Rhodothermia > Balneolales > Balneolaceae > Balneola. The sequence goes on along the minus strand of JBLWXC010000019.1, from coordinate 27,214 downwards.
GCTGTTTTGGGATGCTTGTTCTACTTCAGAAATACTTGAAAGCGGAAGTTTCCAGTTCTTTGCATCAAAAGAAGTCTCAGTTTCAATAAATACAGGGTCAGAACTGGTTGGAAATCCTATTCTTTCAGCATCAGTAAGTCCACCGTTTAGAACTTGTACTTTTTCCATCCCAATAGATGTTAACATCCACCAAAACCGAGCAGCTGCATTAGAACCATTTTTATCGTCGTAAATTACAACATGATGTTCTGGCGAGATTCCAAGGTATGCGACTGTTTCCAGAAAACGCTCAACACTAGGAAGGGGATGTCTTCCTCCCTGCGAAAAGTCATCTTCAATTTCTGCAAGGTGTGTGTTTAAATCTACGTAAATGGCACCATCTAAATGTTTTTGCTCATAATTTGTTTGAGCATTCTCTCCGCTACTAGCATCAACAAGTATCAAATTCGAAGTCTTATATAACTTTAAGAGTTCCTCGGCTTGAATGATAGGTGATAGAGATTTCTTCATTTTAAATCGGCATTATAATTTTGATGATAAGTACAAGAATATTAAAATGGAATGATACAACGGCTATCGATTTAATATTTATGGATGGAGAATGTAGTCTATAAATATTCATCAAACATCGTTGTATACATGAGTCTTAAATAGCTATATAAATTAATACAAATTCATAGAATACTTTATAATATTCCCTGAATAGTCTCTATAAATAGTATGCTTTCAAAAAATATAATAAATGCTGTTAAACGACCATTTAGTTCAGTTTTGGCTTGTATGGGAGTGTTGGGCATTTTATTCTTTCTATTTGTAGTAACCACTACCGGCTCTGTATACATAAAAGCGCTAAACAATCTCGATGGAACAACGCTTTTAATGATTAGCTTTTTATTGATTAAAAGCGTTTGGGTTTATAGGGATTTGCCAGATACTATTACTTTTGGTAATACGGTGATTATAGTCTTAGCTTTCATTTATACATTTGAGAGTATCTATAAATTTTTATTCTTTGATTGGCTAATTGACCCTGCAGATTTAAGAGAATTATTGCTACAAATAGCTACAGTTTCAGCAATACTGCTACCACTAGGCTATAAAAACCTACAGCTAACAAAACAAGCAATTTTGTTTTTAGCACTGTACGTTACATTTATGTTTATATGGTGGATTTTTGGCTACCCGCAAATATTTGAAGACATAGAAAATAGAGTGATATTTTTTGGATCAGACCGTATTCCTGTTAGTCTAAATCAAGTGTTTATATGGAACAGGATTACAAAACTCTGGCTCTTTTTAGCTTTTCTTTTTGCGATAAAAACGAATAGCAGAAAATGACTTCACAATCTTTATAAATGTATTGCTTAGATGCTAACTTTATAGCAGTTTGTGGGTGCGTAAGGGTTGAGAAGATATTAAAGCTCCGATTCGATACAAATTTAGATTGAAATGGGTTTTAAGATGAAACCGAAGACAAGATTATGTATATTCATTAGACCATAAAAGCCGTAGTTGGCGTTCTGAGAAAAAAACCATTTAACTGAGGTAGAGTTATGATTAGACCAATGTTTGGTTTCCGCCCGAAGCCCAAAAAATTTGATTTACCGTTGAGGTACTATGACCCAGAGAAGGAAGCTCGGGAAATGAACAGAGAACGCCGGCAAATTAAATTTGAGACTCATAACAGAGTTCGTCCAAAACAATTTTCACGAGTTGTTTCGTTGGCTATTTTGTTAGGTCTTGTTGTATATATCATTTCACTTTTAAGCTGAGTTTAAATCTTGAGCGAGACGCGTACCCGCAATTCCATTATTCATCAACTACCCCCAGAAATTAGTAATAAGATTGCAGCTGGAGAAGTCATTCAAAGACCTTCTTCAGTTGTAAAAGAATTACTTGATAACTCTATTGATTCAGGGGCGGATTCCATAAAAGTAATTATTGAGAACGCAGGCCGTACTTTAATTCAGGTAATTGATAACGGCTGTGGTATGAGTGAAGACGACCTTGTGCTTTGCTTTGAACGTCATGCTACCTCTAAAATTAATTCTGTAGATGACCTATTCCGAATTAAGACGTTAGGTTTTAGGGGAGAAGCGATGGCTTCAATTGCCTCTATTTCTCAAGTATCGGTTCGCTCAAAGAGGGCGGAAGATGAAAACGGTTGGGAATTTGAAATTTGGGGTGGTAAAGAAAAAGATCCAGTTCCTACTGCAACAGATAATGGTACATCTATTTCAGTTCGGAATCTATTTTTTAATGTTCCTGCACGGCGTCAATTTCTAAAGACAGATATAACCGAGCTTCGACATATTTTACGAACTGTTCAGTATGCTGCATTAGCAAATACCGATATCGCTTTCCAAGTTATTGCCGACTCCGAAGAAATTTATAATCTACCAGTTCAATCGCTTAAAGAGCGTGTTACCTCTATTTTTGGAGCACCCTACAAAGCAAGCTTGATTAAATTTGAAGAGCAAACAAGCTATGTTAAGATTTTTGGCTTTGCATCCGATCCTAAATTGGCTAAGAAAAGTAGAGGAGAGCAGTTCCTATTTGTGAATGGACGCCCATTTCAACATCGTTACCTTACTCATGTTATTTTGAGTTTGTATGATGCTTGGACCCGAAATAACGAATATCCTTTTTACGCATTATTTTTTGAGATCGATCCATCAAAAGTTGATGTAAACGTGCATCCATCAAAAATGGAAGTAAAGTTTGATGACGAAAAAAGTGTTATTCAATTAGCACGATCGGTTGTTAACCGAGCTTTGAATACTCATTTTCAGGTTCCTGGTATACAATCGGATGATAACTCATTTCTTAGCGATGACTTTGGCAAAGGATTTGATACTGGGATAAGTTTTAACAAGCCTGAATCGGGAACCCGTGACCAAACTGGATTCCATATTCCTTCGAGGATAAACAAGAATCCAATGGACGGAAATGGCGACCATTATGCAGGGCAACTTTATACTAGAAAAGAGGGATTAAGACCAAAAAGTAATGATGGACTTTCGTTCCAAAGTTCAGAGCCAACCTCCAATAAACCTTCTGAAAAAAGCTTTTGGCAACTTCATAATACTTATATAGTTACCCAAACAAGGACGGGGGTTTGTTTAATCGATCAACACTTGGCTCATAAACGAATTATTTTTGAGAAAGCTTTAACTGCTACAGAAGCTGCATTACCTAGTACACAACAGTTACTTTTTGCACAAACGATGGAGCTTTCTGCAAGCGATTATACTTTGCTTAAAGAACTATATCCTATTTTACAAAGAATGGGTTTTTCAGTTCAACTTTTGAGCGGAAATACTGCGATGATAAACGGTGTGCCCGCTGATATTGAGATTGGTAATGAGCAAGAAGTTTTGGTTGAAATGCTTCATCAATACCAAGAACTCGGGCAAAAATTACAAATTGAAGCACGCGAAAAACTAGCTATCGCTTTTGCATCGAAGGCTGCAATACCTAGAGGCAAGAAGTTGGGCGAAGATGAAATGGAAGCTTTGGTTGACCAATTGTTTGCTTGCGAGCAACCTTATTTAGACCCTTTGCAAAAACCAACTATCGTGTATCTTTCTTTAGATGAAATTCAATCCAGATTCAGATAACGATATATGAATATTTTAGCCATCGAGCCTTTTTATAGCGGGTCGCACAAAGCTTTTTTGAAAGGGCTTGAGCAGCATAGCAGCCATAATATCATTCCTATAAAACTGAATTATAAAGGCTGGAAATGGAGGATGCATGGTGATTCGGTTACACTTGCAGCGCTAACAAACGAGATTAAAGAGGATATCGATTTACTACTAACGAGTAGCATGACCAATTTACCTGCTTTTTTAGCTCTTACAAATCCACGTTTTGCCTTCACTCCAAAAATCATGTATTTGCATGATAATCAGTTTACGCGGCCAATTCCTGAAGGAGAAGCTAGAGATTTAACTTTTTGCTACATCAATTACCTAAGTATGTTAGTAGCAGATAAACTTATTTTTTCATCTCAGTTTCATTTGGATGATTTACTTGAGGCATTACCTAAATTCCTCAATAATTTCCCTGATGATAAACACTACAATACCGTTGATCAGATTAGGGAAAAAAGCATTGTAATGTATCCTGGATTGGAATTAAAACATTTTGATAAGCAGCCAGATACGAGAAAGGATAATCCGAATCCTGTTATTGTTTGGAATCAGCGTTGGCAGTTTGATAGGAATCCCGCTATGTTTTTTCGGGTTTTAAATCGACTTAACGACATAGATTTGAAGTTCGATTTAATTTTGGCAGGTGATAGTAAACATGAAAAACCAGCTGAGTTTGAAAGAGCTTGGCAACGGTACGGAAAACAAATTACTCACTTCGGGTATGTAGAGGACAAAGAGAATTATAGTAAATTGCTCCACTCAGGCGATATTGTTATCTCTACGGCTACTTACGAGTTTTTCTGCACACCGATATTAGAAGCCATTTATTGTGGATGTCATCCCTTATTACCAAATACGCTTCATTACCCCGAACTAATACCAGAGCATCTTAAAAAGCCATTACTTCATGCTCCTGTAATTTATGAGACTGAAGATGAGCTGTTCTATTTCTTAAGAGATTTGCTTTCAGCTAAAACAAAAGCATTGCCTAAATCATCTCTACAGATGATTAATAAGCATCTTGAATGGAGCCAGAAAATAAAAGACTACGATACTCTTTTTGAAGAGATGGTTTCCAACAAGTAGAATCCATTTTTAATTAAATGGATTCTACAAAGAGAATAACAAGACGGTAATAGTCTTCAAATTCCGTTAATGGAAGAGTTTCTGGTCGGTCATATATGTCGTGATAAGCTTTTATTCCTCCCAGTGTATAAATAAAGAAGGAGGGAACGTCTTTTTTGTCGAACATGCAGTGATCGCTATTACATGCAGCTCCTCGAATTTTTACCTGAGCCAAGAGATCGTTTTCAGTATTAATCTCCTTAAGTTTATCAAATTTCTCTTTGTAAACTGAGCCATTCACCACTTGTATGCCTTCTTCACCTGTTCCGGTTAAGTCAAAGTTGACAAGAAATTTTATTGTAGATAGGTCAAATAAAGGGTTTTCAGTAAAATATTTTGAACCTAGTATTCCAAGTTCTTCAGCACCAAAAGCAATAAAAGCGGTAGTGTATTTTGGCTTATTTTGAGCGTAGTATTTAGCAGTACTTAATAGCATTGCAACACCACTAGCATTATCGTTAGCGCCATTAAAAGTTGCTTTTTTACCCATCATACCCAAGTGATCATAGTGGGCAACTAAAACGATTAAAGAGTCGGTATTTGTACCTTCTATATAACCGAGTACATTTTGGGTTTTGTAATTTTTATAGAACTTGTTTTTTAACTGTACTTCAACCTTGATGATTTTATCATCAAACGATTCGGTACTTACTGTAAAAATTGGTTTCGGATTTACAGAAGTAGAGCCAGACCAAGTTAGCTTATTATCAGTTTGGATAATTGTCCCAACTGCGGGGTTATTAGCATGATAAGTTAAAAAGCCGATTACTCCATTTATTCGGTCGTTTTCTTCTTTACTGAATGTGCTTTTATCGTACGGTGGAATAACAATAAATTTTCCCGCAGCTTGATTAAGTATTTCTACAAATGCTTTTTCGTTAATCATATCTTCAGGGCTTAGCGATATTGTACTAAAAGCTCCTTTGATAGAAGGCGAACCTGGTCCAACAAGAAAGTCTTTACCTGGTACTAATTCTTTCCCATTCAGTTTAAAAGAAATAGCATTAGGAAAAGTATTTACTGGAGTAGTAAATGTTTGAGTATAATTTTTTGAATAGGGTTTGATTCCTATTTTTTCAAATTCAGCACGAATGTATTCTGCAGCTAGCTTATCTCCATTACCAACATAACCTCTACCTTTATATTCGTCAGAAGCGAGTGTCCCAACAACTTCTTTAGCATACTCTAGAACTTGAGCAGAAACACTTAGATTGATAGTTAAAAGTAAACTTAAAAGAAGAAAGAGTTTTTTCATTGTAGACCTCTAAATGAAAGTAGAATTTGGTATAAAGGATTATGGATTAAAATGGAGCATCTTCGTCGGGTGCAACAGTATGTGGAATTGGCGCAGCATCGGCAGGGGTAAAGTTGCCTCCACTAATATCACTTCCGCCTCCACCTAAGAATGCATTACCGGAGTCGGCAGAGGATAGGTTTTCGAAACGAGCATAATCTTTAATAAACTGATGCCATTTACTTCCTACTGGACCGTTACGTTGTTTTCCTATAATTACTTCGGCGAGCCCAGCGGTACTTTGTCCTTCTGGTGTAGTTGTAATTCCGTAATACTCAGGACGATATAAAAACATTACAATATCTGCATCCTGCTCAATAGAACCTGATTCTCGTAAATCACTAAGCTGTGGCCGTTTATCGCCACCACGTTGTTCTACAGCACGGCTTAACTGAGACAATGCAATTACAGGAACATCCAGTTCTTTTGCTAGCGATTTTAACCCACGAGAAATAGAAGCAATTTCTTGTTCACGGCTTCCAGAGTCTTTAGCCGAGCCTTGCATCAACTGGAGATAATCGACAATAATCATTCCTATATTGTGCTCACTTTTCAAACGACGACACTTAGTTCGTAATTCCATTAGTGTAATAGCAGGGGTGTCATCAATAAATAAATCAGCGGTAAAGAGTCGTCCAGCGGCATCAATTAGATGTTTAAAGCTTTCGTCGTTTAGAGTACCCTTACGAGCTTCATCTGCACGAACTCTAGCTTCCATCGTAAGCAAACGTTGTACAAGCGATTGATTTGACATCTCCAGTGAGAAAATGGCCACAGGAGTTTTCAGTTCTTCATCAGGGTGCATTGCTGCATTTCGGGCGGCAGTTAGTACAAAAGCCGTTTTACCCATCGAAGGACGAGCTGCAATAATAACCAAATCTCCTTTTTGCCAACCAGCAGTCATTTGATCGATTGCCAAACCAGAAGGAACTCCGGTAATACCATACTTTTTACCACGCATATCTTCTAGATACTGAAGGGTATCTTTTAAGATATCTGAAACAGGTTGAGCGGCACTTCTATTTTTTTGATTGGCTAAATCGAAAATTTTCTGCTCGGCATCATCTAATACGTCATATGCGTCGCTAGTAGAGTCGTAGGAGTCTTTAATTACATCGGTACAGCTAAGTATTAAATTACGTTTGATAGCTTTCTCTGTGATGATTTGGGCATGATACTCAATATTTGCAGCAGAGCTAACAGAACGTGTTAAATCGGATAAATAAGTTGAGCCACCACAAACGTCTAAGAGCCCACGATCACGAAGCTCATTTTCTACCGTTAAAAGGTCTAAGGGATTATCACGTTCAAAAAGATTAGAAAGAGTTTCGTAAATATGCCGATGAGCAGGTTTATAAAAATCTTCTGGCTTAAGCATTTGCAAAGCGATAGTTGCCGCGCCATGTTCAATAAGCATGGCACCCAATACCGCTTCCTCAACCTCTACAGCTTGCGGAGGAACTCTTCCTTCTTGTTCAAGAAGAGCATTTATATCTTTCTTCTTATTGTTGTTATAACCTGAACCGTTGTTTTTTGCCATAAAGTTAAAATAGCAGTTTTCACTTCAATTGAAGAGAAATGAAATTCACTTTGATTAAAATTGTTTCGAAAAAGGAGCTTTGCAGATTAACTAAAGTAATTAATTACTGAAAACTAAATTTGAGTTGTTTTGAACAAACTATCCACACGATGTCAACACAATTGTTAACACTTAGGTTTTTTAAGGCTTGCCACCTAGTTCATCGTAGCGTTTTCGTAGCATCTGAACATCTTCCCAAGTTGGACGTTTCCAGTTTGGGTTTCTCAAGAGCGCTGCGGGATGGTAAGTGGCCATCAGTTCGCGTCCATGAAATTCATGAAACTGTTGGCGCATATCCTTAAGAGAGAGGTCTTTGCCTAAAAGCGTAGTTGCTGAAATTCTACCAACACAAAGCACTAATTTTGGATTGATAAGTTCAATTTGGCGCAGAAGGTAAGGCAGGCTTCTTTGGCGTTCTTCAGGTTTTGGATCCCTGTTATTTGGCGGACGATGTTTTAGAATATTTGCTATGTAAATATCATCACGCTTAAAATTAATTGCTTCCATGATTTGGTCTAGCAATTTGCCAGCTCTACCAACAAAAGGCTCGCCAACTTTGTCTTCATTAGCGCCAGGAGCTTCACCAACAATTAACAAGTCGGCATTGGGGTTACCAACACCAAAAACGAGGTTTGTATCCTCTAAATCCGTTCTAAGTACTTCTTCCTTCTCACAAAGTGCTTTTAATTCATCTAAGGTTGAGCACTGAGCGATTAAATCTGATTTAGAAGGCATAGAAACGGGCTTTTCTTGAATTGTGGCAATTATTTGTGGGGTGGAATTTTGAGTTGTTTCGGCATAAGAAACAGTAGGCTCTTCAGCGGTAACAGATTTAGGCGTAGGCTCTTCTATAGAGTTTTGAGGATCAATGTTAGTTGAAAAATCGCCATATAGTTCTCGTTGCTGTTTAATAAGTCTGATTGAGCGTTCAATAAGTTCGTCTGGGCTAAAAGAATCTGACATTAACCAATAAGCTCCTGAATAGTTTTTTGTTCGGCTATTACTTCGTTAGGAAGTTTTCCAAAATGAAAACCATCTTTAGAACGAGCTCCAATTTCTACATTTAAAATTGTATTTACTAAACGAGGATTGAAAGGAGTAGCTACACGAACGTAATTATTCGTCCAGCCAAACATAAACCCATCTTTATTTTCTTCTTCAAATAAAACAGGGCGAGTTTCTCCCTCAAAACGGGCATCAAATTCAAACCGTTTTATCTCAGAAAGTCGACGAAGTTTGTGTGTACGTTTTTTTCTGTCGGCTTTGTCCACTATTGGCCGTAACGTAAGGGCGTGAGTGTTTGGACGTTCAGAATAGGTAAACACATGTAGGTAAGAAACATCAAGAGAGTTAATAAAATCGAATGATTCTTGGAAAAGTTCTTCAGTTTCACCTGGGTGCCCAGTGATTACATCCACACCAATACAAGCATCTGGTATAAGTTTGCGAATTAACTCAACACGGCCTTGATAAAGATCTGAACGATAGCGTCGGCGCATGGTTTTCAACATTTCATCTGAGCCACTTTGTAGAGGGAGATGAAAATGAGGTTGTAATTTCTTTGATTCTGCCGCAAAATGGATAATATCCTCGTGGAGCAAATTAGGCTCAATAGAAGAAACTCGTAATCGCTCAAGTCCTTCAACATGTTCTAAAGCTTGCAGCAATTGAAAGAAGTTCTCGTCGGTGCCGTATCCAAAATCTCCGGAATTAACTCCTGTGATAATGATTTCTTGAAAACCTTCTTCCACTAATTGTTGAGCGTTTCTAACAACAGTAGAAATTTTAGGACTTCGGCTCGCACCACGTGCTAACGGAATCGTACAAAATGCGCACTTATAATTACACCCATCCTGAACTTTTAAGAAAGCACGAGTTCTATCATCGGATGAGAATGCGTTATGGAAATCAACCGCTTCATTAACATCGGTATTGTGAATGATGGTTTTTTCCTGTTTCACAAAATCATCGAAAAGGTCGAGGAGCTTAAATTTATCTTTGGCGCCAAGAACTACATCCACACCTTCAATTTGAGCGATTTCTTCAGGTTCGAGCTGTGCGTAACATCCCACAACAGCTACAAAAGCTTCAGGGTTACGGCGTAAAGCTTGGCGTACGGTTTTTCTACAAGCACTGTTGGCATCCATAGTAACAGAGCAAGTATTTATAATATAGATATCGGCTTCTTCATTGAATTCGCCCAATGCAAATCCTTCATTCTCAAAATCTCTGCGCATCGATGATGTTTCAGAAAAGTTGAGTTTACAGCCTAGAGTTTCAAATGCTACTTTTTTCATGGCGGTAAAGATAAGGAGATTGTGTGGCTTTCCGAAAAGTTTAGTACGTTTCAGTGAAATCTAAATCAAAATAATTTTTTTACTGTGAAAAAGACTTTTCTCTCTCATTTAACTCTTGTTCTTGCAGTGCTTTTGTTAGCTTGTAACTCTGGCCAAACTGTAGACAAAGCCAACGAAATTGCTACTGTTTTTAAAACTAAATACGCTCCTGATAAAAGAGTTGCTGTGTTTAATGTTAAAGCTGAACAAAAAGGCGGTTCGCTCGTCTTAACTGGCGAAACCGACAAAGTTGAAGGTTTGGGGTTGTTTGTAGACTCGCTCAAGAAAGCTGGAATTACCTTTGAAAACGAAATTGAAACTTTACCAGCTTCAGAATTAGGGGATAAGGTTTACGCTATTGCCAATAATTCTGTTGTTAATATGCGTTCTAACCCAAAGCACTCTGCGGAACTTGCTACACAAGCTTTATTGGGAATGCCGTTAAATGTATTAAAGAAGAATGGAGGGTGGTATTTAGTTCAATCACCTGATGATTACATCTCTTGGATTGATCAAGGCGGTATCAAACTAGTGAATAAAGAAGAATTGGATAGTTGGAAAAAAGCCGACAAGATTATCTATCTCGCAAATTATGGTTTCAGTTATGAGACTGCTAAAAAAACCGGACCTAAAGTTGGCGATTTGGTAATGGGAAATGTGCTTCAATTGCTTGAAACCCAAAAAACGTTCTATAAAGTGAAATATCCAGATGGAAGAATAGGGTATGTTCATAGAAGTGAAGCTCAGCCTTTTGAGCGTTGGAGAGCGTCACTAAAAGTAACACAAGAAAGCTTAGTAGCAACAGGTAAAGAGTTAATGGGTGTTCCTTATTTGTGGGGTGGTACTTCTACAAAAGGTGTAGATTGTAGTGGCTTCACAAAAACTATTTACTTGATGAATGGAGAGATAATTCCTCGTGATGCTTCTCAGCAAATCAATGCTGGTGAAAGAGTAGATATAACTAAGAATTTTGAAAATCTACAGCCAGGAGATTTATTGTTCTTTGGTGTTCCTGCAACCGAGGATAAACCACAGCGAGTTGTGCATGTTGGAATGTGGATTGGAAACAATGAGTACATCCATTCTTCATCTCGTGTGCAGATAAACAGCATGGATCCGAATGCAGAAAACTTCAACGAGTATAATTTCAACCGCTACCTCGAGTCTCGTAGATACTTAACAAATAGAAGCGGAAATATGCTGGAAGTTTCACAGATGTTTGACTGATTATTCAACTTTCTTTTAAAAATATTTAGATGGGGCTCTCTTAAAATGTTAGATTTAATATAAAGAAGCGGTTCCATCTATTTTTTTAAGAGATGTACTAGATGGTTTTCATTTAATTATAAAAAAGCACATTTTACGTAGACGAATTAGTCCTAACATAATTTACTCCTAATGAGCATCAAAGATCAGATTAGAGAGGAAGTCACCATTCGATTTGCAGGTGACTCCGGAGACGGTATGCAACTAACCGGCTCACTATTTACCAATACCGCAGCTCTTCTTGGTAACGATTTAAGAACCCTTCCTGAATTCCCCGCTGAAATCCGCGCTCCTGCCGGAACAGTTCCTGGTGTTTCTTCTTTCCAGTTGAAGTTTGGTAGCCACGAAATTTTAACTCCTGGCGACGTCTGTGACGTTCTAGTAGTTATGAACTCTGCCGCACTTAAAGCTAATTTAAGTCTTTTGAAACGGGGTGGTATCATCATTGCGAATACCGCTGGTTTCGATAAAAAGAATTTGAATTTAGCCAAGTATCCGGAAGGGGTTAATCCTTTAGAAGACGACTCTCTATCGGATTACGAGCTAATTAAAATTGATGTAAACAAGATGGTTAAAGAATCTGTTAAAGATTTAAACCTTGCTTACAAAGATGAAGAACGTACTAAAAACATGTACGTGTTAGGGCTACTTTATTGGATGTATAATCGTCCTATGGAGTCTACAATAGATTTCCTAAATAAGAAATTTGGCAAAAAACCTGGTATTGCAGAAGCCAATATCAAAGTGCTTAAAGCTGGATATTTCTATGGTGAAACCGCAGAGATATTCAGTTCGAGAATTATTGTAAAACAAGCCGATTTAAAACCTGGTAGATACCGAAATATCACAGGGAATGAAGCCACTGTTTTAGGTCTGGTTGCTGCAGCAAGAAAAAGTAATTTGCCTATGTTTTTAGGTTCATATCCTATTACGCCTGCTTCGGATGTGCTTCATGGGCTTTCCAAGTATAAAAAATATGGTATTACAACCTTCCAAGCGGAAGATGAAATTGCAGCTGTTTCTTCAGCAATTGGAGCATCTTTTGGTGGAAGTATTGGTGTAACTAGTTCATCTGGACCTGGTATTGCATTGAAAGGTGAGGCTATTGGTCTTGCTGTAATGCTTGAGTTACCGTTGGTTATTTTGAATGTTCAAAGAGCTGGACCTTCTACAGGGATGCCAACCAAAACTGAGCAGTCTGATTTACTCCAAGCGTTTTATGGAAGGAATGGTGAAAGTCCATTAGTAATTGTGGCCCCAGCATCTCCAGCTGATTGTTTTGAAATGGCATTTGAAGCAGTAAGGATATCTTTAGAGCATATGATTCCCGTTATGTATCTATCTGATGGTTATATCGCTAATGGCTCTGAGCCTTGGAAATTCCCAACTACTGCAGAATTAGCCGATATAAATGTTGAGTTTCAGAAAGCCCGAAAAGATTCTGAAGAAGCTTATTTACCTTATGAACGTGATGATCGCTTTGTTCGTCGCTGGGCTATTCCTGGTACAGAAGGAATTGAACATCGCGTAGGTGGTCTTGAAAAAGAAGACAAAACAGGAAACGTTTCCTACGATCCTGATAATCACCAAAAAATGACAGACCTAAGAAAAGGGAAGCGTGATAAAGTTGCCTTTAATATTCCTGAACAGGAAATAGATCAAGGTACAGTAGGCGGAGACGTACTTGTTTTAGGTTGGGGTGGAACATATGGTACGCTGCGTACGGTTGTTCACCAACTTAGAAAAGAGGGAAGAGATGTTTCTCACATACATGTTCGTTATCTAAGTCCATTCCCTAAAAATCTATACGATCTTCTAAAAAGCTATAAACAAATTATAGTTCCTGAAATTAATGATGGTCAGCTTGTTCGCTTAATTCGTTCTGAATTTATGTTGAATGCAATCGGTATTAACCGAGTAAAAGGACGTCCTTTTAATGTTCATGAACTTAAAGAAGATATCATTAAAGTTATTGAATCTGATCAAGTATCAGCTCACTCTTAAATTGCTATCACTATGTCTATTGAAACTCTAATTGACGAATTTGTATCAAATAACGAAGCTGACTTGAATATTCTACCTTCGTATTCCTCCAAAGATTTTGCCTCCGACCAAGATGTGCGTTGGTGTCCTGGTTGTGGAGATTATACGATTTTGAAGCAGGTTCAAAATGCGATGCCAGAACTAGGTATTGCCAAGAAGGATATTGTTTTTATATCCGGAATTGGTTGTTCATCACGTTTTCCATATTACATGGATACGTTTGGAATGCACTCCATTCATGGTCGTGCACCTGCAATTGCTTCTGGCTTAAAAGTATCTCGCCCGGATTTAACCGTTTGGATTATTACTGGAGATGGTGACTCACTATCTATTGGAGCAAACCATTTTGTGCAGTTATTACGTCGTAATATGAATGTGAATTTGTTATTGTTTAACAACCAGATTTACGGCTTAACAAAAGGTCAATATTCTCCAACAACTCCAGAAGGTTCTGTTTTTAAATCTACTCCGTATGGTTCTATTGATCATCCATTTAACCCGCTAGCATTAAGTTTAGGCGCGGATGGAACTTTTGTTGCCCGTGCAATGGATAGAGATCCTAAGCATCTTAAAGAGATGATTTTGAGAAGTCACAAGCATCAAGGTACATCCATGCTAGAGATTTATCAGAATTGTATTGTATTCAACGATGGTGCATTCGAATTGTTCACAGATAAGAAAAGCCGTCCAACTGAAGCAATTTATCTTGAACATGGACAACCTCTAGTTTTTGGTAAAGACAAAGAAAAAGGTGTTCGCTTAAATGGTTTAATGCCTGAAGTTGTCGAACTAGGAGCGAACTTCTCTAAAGATGATTTATGGGTTCATGACGAGCAAGATGCTACAAAAGCACACTTGTTATCTCGTTTCTTTGAACATCCAAGAAATGGGGAAGGAGTGGCATTCCCTCGTCCATTTGGTGTGCTTTACGCAGTTGATCGTCCATGTTACGATGTGGAGGCTAATGCTCAAATTCAGCATGTAAAAGATACTCAAAGTCCAGCAAATCTAGATGAATTGCTAGAAGGACCAGAAACTTGGTTGGTTAAGTAATAAACAATTATTACTCAAAATAATATTAGTTCATTGGGAGTTTCCAGAAGTCAACCCTATTAAGGTTGATGTATGGAACCCCAAGAACATGTCTTCTTGTATCTAATCCAATATCGGCAGGACTTCCAACCGTCTTGATTACTAATGCCTCCCGTTTGTCATCGAATGCATAGATGGCAGAATCAAGTTGGCTGGTAACCAACAAAGTGTTACCAATATACTCTGCTCCATCAAAAAAGCCGCCACTTAAGCTCGAAAATAGTTTGAGAGTATCAATACTTGCATTAAAACTATAAAACGATTTGTCACCTCGCCAAGGTAAGAGTAAGAATTCATTCGTAGACGAATTGTACGTAATACCGTTTGGATAAATAGAAAGAGAATCTAGATATACAGAAGGGATGTAATTCTCAATCTTATAAACTCTAGCAGTTCCTGTATCTGTTACAAATAGGGTAGAGCTACCATCAGAAGAAATATCATTTAAAAAGCCGGGATTGAATGAACTGAAATCAATGAACTGGAGCCATTCACCAGTGATTTTTTTGAATACATGAACTCCATCTATATCAGCCACAAACAATTCTTTGTCCACAATGAACATTCCTCTTGGCGCGTGAAGTGGATGATCTTGAGTCCCAACCATATACTTCATGTCTAAGATTGTACCTCGCTGGGAAACCATAGTTATGAAGCCATTTTCATCTCTAACATTCCCACCGCCGTTAAAGTTAGAAATAAAGAAAACATCCATGTCATTGTCATAACGTACAGCCTCTGGACCAGCTAAACCAGTTACACTAAATTCAATTTTTGTTGAATCTTGAAGTTGATTCAAATTGAGCTGAAAGCTTTCTGGTAATTTCTTTTGGCAACTAATAAATAGTATCAGAAGAAAACTACAGAAAATGTAAGTTGGCTTTATCATTTTCTCGACTTATTTAAGAGTAATTGAAACCTATTATAGGTGCAGAATCAATAAAGTAAATTAAATTAGTTTTTCTAAACTAATTCTGACATATGTTCTGGTTTTGCGTTTTTGTAAGAGGGCCGAGGTTTCAAACCAAAAAGCTCAAACATATGCATGTCTTCATCCAACTCATTATTGTCTGTTGTTAATAGCTTTTCTCCAGTAAAAATTGAATTAGCGCCTGCCATAAAACAAAGAGCTTGTTCTTCAAAACTCATTCGTACACGACCAGCTGAGAGGCGAACCATAGAAGCTGGCATTAAGATTCTAGCGGTGGCTATCATACGCGCCATATCCCAACTAGGGACTTTAGGTTGATTTTCCATTGGTGTTCCTTCCACAGCAATGAGTGCATTTACAGGAACAGACTCTGGGTGTTGATCTAAATTTGAAAGGGTGTATAGCAAACCAATTCTATCTTCGTGCGTTTCACCCATCCCAATAATACCGCCAGAACAAACAGAGATATTATTATCCTGAACTTTTCTAATGGTATCTAAGCGATCATCATAAGTTCTAGTAGTGATAATTTTTTTATAGAAATCCTCACTTGAATCAAGATTGTGGTTATAAGCATATAGTCCAGCTTTTTTGAGTTTTGCAGCTTGATCGTCGGTAAGCATTCCTAAAGTTGCACAAACTTCTAATCCCATAGAAGCAACATCAGAAACCACATCTAACACTTGGTCAAAATCTTTATTCTCTCTAGCGCTTCTCCAAGCTGCGCCCATACAAAAACGAGTACTACCAGCATCTTTAGCACGCTGTGCAGAAGCCAGGATCAATTCTTTAGGCATCAGCTTCTCAGCTTTAACCTCTGTATTGTATCGAGCAGATTGAGGGCAATAGGCGCAATCCTCAGAACATCCACCAGTTTTAATCGATAAGAGCGTACAAACTTGAACTTCACCCGTTTCATGATATTCCCGATGAACGGTAGCAGCTCTATAAATAAGCTCCATCAAAGGGGTGTTATAAATCTCAGTAATTTCTTCTTCTGTCCAATTGTTACGAATCATCGCCATAGAATATCCTGCATTAAAATTTTTAAGAAAGTAAGATGGAATAACGGCAAATACCATTAAACAGAAAAAATTTCCTACCTAACTGTTGTAAGATAATTTTTATATTTAGATATGCATATACCTAGAAAATGGAGACGCACTCTTCTTTACAATCTGTCGCAAAGTCGAGCAAAGATTAAATCTCTGAGAAATTCCTTTAAAGATGTTGAAGTTGAACTATATGACCTCAATAAGAAAGCTGCTCCATTTTCTCGAAATCTAAATATTGTACTCGCTGCTCTTACCATTATAAGCTTAGTGATGTCTGATATTCTATTGTTAGACTCCAATTACGGGCTCATCAATAGTTACTTCGAATTTGCCATTGTCATCGGTTTCATATTCAATTATCTCTTTAGGCTTGTTCTCACTTCGAATCGTATTGAATTGGTTAAAAGTAAGATGCTTGAAACCATTCTCTTTGTGTTTTTGATTATTTCTGGGTTTCTCGTATTCATGAATTACGAGAATGCTCTAGAGGCTTTACTCAAACTGACTAGTGCAGAAAGTACTTTTGCATTGCTAGTACTACTTACAAAGATTTATCTGCTTATCTATCTGGTTGTTAAGGTTATTCAAGCACTGCCTATTTTATTGGCGTTAAAACAACATCCGGCTCAAGTTGTTGTTACGTCCTATTTCTCTTTTATACTGTTGGGAATGATTCTTCTGATGCTTCCTCGTTCAACAGTTAATAACGAAGGTCTAGATTTTATTGATGCGCTTTTTACCTCTACCAGTGCGGTATGTGTTACTGGGTTAGCGGTAGTAAATACAGCCACTCATTTAACCACCTTTGGTCAAGTTGTAGTACTGTTACTTATTGAGATTGGTGGGTTAGGCATTTTAACATTTGCCACTTTGTTTGCGCTATTTCTGAGTTCAGGCTTAGGTGTTGGCCAAATGACATTTTTAAAGGACGTTGTAAGCGAAGACAGTACTGCTGAAACACTCAATACCATAAAGAAGATATTGGGATTGTCAGTTTTCATCCAAGTACTGGGTGTGGTTGGCTATTATATCAGTTGGGTTGAGGTTTTCCCCGATGCGGGGCTAAGACTTTATTACGCGGTTTTCCATTCAGTATCGGCTTTTTGTAACGCTGGTTTTTCCGTGTTTAGTAATAGTATGGCTGATCCTGAAAATGCACTTAATTGGGGTGTTAATATCACAACCATATTATTAGTTGTTGTAGGTGGCTTGGGCTTTACAACTATTTGGGAGTTAGTTAAAGGAAATAGGAATAGAAGTTTTAATCAGTGGAATTTATCTATCCACACGCGCTTGGTGCTTATTTCTACAGCTGTGTTGTTAGTTGGTGGAACGGTTGCATTTCTAGCATTAGAATGGAACGGTATTTTGAAGGACTACGCTACTTCAGATAAACTCCTAGTTTCCTTATTCCAAAGTGTAATTACTAGAACAGCAGGTTTTAACTCTGTTGATATTGGAGCTCTAAGTGTGAGCACTACTGTAATCTTTCTTACACTTATGATTATAGGTGCTTCACCAGCATCCACAGCAGGCGGTATCAAAACAACAACGGTATCAGTTATTTTATTAACTGTTTGGGCCGTTATTATAGGCAAGAATAAAGTGGAGTTCTCACGAAGAACCATAATGCCCCAAACCATTTTGACAGCTCTAACAGCATTTACACTGGCAGCCGTTTGTTTATTTGTGTTCACATTTGCACTTACGGTAACCGAAGATCTGCCATTCTTAGATTTGATTTTCGAAGAGTTCTCAGCCTTTGCAACAGTTGGACTTTCTCGGGGCATTACACCACTTTTAAGTGATGGTGGGAAATATATCATTATGATTTCGATGTTTATAGGCAGGGTAGGAAGTGTTACCTTGGCACTAGCTTTTGCAAACCGAAAAAGAATTTACAATTACAATTATCCGACCGAAGCGGTAATTGTTGCATAATTAGTGAGGTAACGGTGAAAAAGAATCAATTTGTAGTAATAGGCTTAGGGGAATATGGTTTTTCTCTAGCCAAATCTTTGGCAGAAAATGGCGCTTATGTAATTGCTATAGACCATGATTTAGCCCGAATTGAAGAAATCAAAAATTATGTAGACCAAGCCATTCAATTTGATGCAACGAACTCTAAGTTACTAAAAGAACATGGTATTTTTAATGCGGATGTTGTGATTGTAGCTATTGGTGAATCTTTTGAGCCAGTTGTTCTAATTTGTATGGAGCTTTTAAAAGCAGAGGTTAAAAGAATTATTGCCCGTGCTTCTAGCAATACAGAACAAATGATACTTAATAAAATAGGTATTAAAGAAGTAATTCATCCCGAGAAAGATGAAGGTGTTCGCATGGCTACCAGCTTAATGAGTTCTTCAGTTACTGATTATTTTAAACTAAGCGATGAAGTTGGTATTTTTGAAATTGAGGCACCCAAGGATATGATTGGCTATACACTGATAGATTTAAAGATTAGGCAGCGGTACAATTTGAATTTGCTCACAATAAAGCGCCCGAAATTGGAAAAGAATACTACCGAAGAGAAAATAGAACTTTACGACGTTCTTGGAGTCATAAAACCGTCTTTTAAAATTAAAGAAGGCGATAAACTGCTTCTGATGGGAGCTAAAGAGGCTATCGACAAACTAATAAACACAAATTAATGTCAGCACAAGAAGTTTTAATATCAGGGAAGAGTTCTTTCAAAATTGAAGTTCCTTATAAATTGATTGAAACAGGCACGAAAGGCGAAAAACCGCTTATCGTTTATCTTCACGGATATAAACAAAACATAAAAATTTTTAAATCTTTGGTTGAGGGTATGATGGAGCTAGATGCTTACCATCTTTTTATCCAAGGGCCGTACCCCGTTTACGATGAAACGAGAAAAGTTAATGTTTCGAAATGGGGGAGAGCTTGGTATTTATATGACGGCAAACGGGGGCAATTTGCTAAATCTTTAGAAGTAACCTCTGAATTTATCCAAGAGATTATTGAAGGTCTGTTCAATGTTATCAAAATAAATAAAGTGTGCCTTTTTGGTTATTCAATGGGGGGCTATCAAGCAGGATATTTTGCACTTTCGAGATGGAAACATGTTTCGGAAACAATTATAATTGGTGCAAGAATTAAAACTGAACTTTTTGATGATAAACTAGATCAGGCAAAACACATTAAAGTTTTGGCTCTGCATGGCAAGGATGATACCAATGTGTACCCACAACCACAGAAAAAAGAAATTGAAAAGCTAAAAAAAGTAGGATTTTTAGCAGATTTTATAGAGGTTCAAGAAGGACATAAACTTACTAAACCATTCATAGATGAGTCTATAAACTGGTTAAAAAAGGCAGGATATTGATTAAAGAGTACAAGCTTAATAGAATGTTGCGGTTTCTAATGTTTGTTAATATTTTCTAATTCTACTGTTGCTTTGCTTCGTATAAATGCGTACGATTAAGAAAGTGATTGAACTAATAACGAAGATATAGGTATGGATATACTTGTCGTAGAAGACGATCCCTCAGTAAGGACTTTAGTTAAAGCGGTACTAGAGCATAATGGCAACCAAGTTAGTACGTCAGAGACGGCTACTGATGGTCAAGCTAAAGCTACAGAAAATGATTATGATATGATCATTCTAGACTTAGGTTTACCTGATGGCGATGGTTATGAGGTTTGTAAAAATTTGAGAGATGAAAACATTACAACTCCAGTTCTAATTCTCTCAGGGGAACAAGAAACAGATGTAAAAGTAAAGTGTCTTAAAGTAGGAGCAGATGACTACCTTACTAAACCTTTTAATACGGAAGAACTTATTGCAAGATTGGAAGCTATTAAAAGAAGATCGGAAGCTTCTGGTGACCAAATAATTAACTGCGGCGAGTTGAAGGTTAATCTTCTCAGAAGAGAGTTCCATATCAATAGTGATAAAGTTCAGCTCACAAATAATGAGTTTAACCTACTTGTGTATTTCTTGAAGAATAGAAATAGAATTATCACTCAAGAAGAACTTGCTGAAAAAGTGTGGGATATTCACTTCGATACCCAAACAAATTACATTAATGTGTACATTAGTTACTTGCGTAAGAAAATCCGTGAGTATACTGAAACTGATTACATTGAAACTGTTCGTAAGAAAGGATTTACTTTCCGCTGCGAATAATATTTTAGGAATAGATTATTACGGGCTGCCTTGGGCAGCCTTTTTTGTTTATGGAAGACGATTTAAGATTAGAAACAATAAACTACTTGAAAGAATTTATTCGAGAAGGTAGATGGGAAACTATTAACAAAGTTCTTGACCAACGAACTGAATATGTTACAGTTGTGCTAGAAGACATTTATCAGTCGCATAACGCTAGTGCTGTTCTTAGAAGCTGTGATGGCTTTGGCATCAACGATGTTCATGTTATCGAAAACAACTGTGAATTCGACCCACATGTTCAAATTACACTCGGTGCCGATCAGTGGCTTGATATCAATCGATACAACACGCCTAATGTTGATAATACTGAGATTTGTCTTTCTAGCTTGAAAGAAAAAGGTTATCAAATTATTGCAACAACGCCCCATGAAAGAGAATCTAATCTAAACGATTTAGACGTTTCTAAGCCGACAGCTTTGGTTTTTGGCAACGAATTAGATGGGTTTAGCGAGTCGGTACTAAAACATGCTGATGGTTTTGTTAAAATTCCGATGTATGGTTTTTCGGAAAGTTTCAACATCTCGGTAAGTGCAGCAGTATGTATGTATGATTTAACCACGAGGGTAAGGCAAAAAAAATCCAACATTGATTGGAAGTTAACCGAAGATAGAAGAAGCGAACTTCTTCTATCGTGGCTAAAAAGTTCAATCAAAGCTGGAGAGCAACTTGCAGAAAAATTTTTAAAAGAACGAGAGACTATCTAGGTAATCTCACTTTCATATCTGCTACGGAATAAGCAAAAGTAGCTATTGTAGCTACACATTGGTTAAACTCGTCGATATCTAATTTGTCGATTGTGTCTGCATCAGTGTGGTGAAACCAAAAATATTTTTCTCCCTCAACAATAAGCCCCATTCCTGGTACACCGTCTTGCATTAATGGAGCAATATCAGCACCTCCACCGCCTTTTCTAACTTCGCCAGATTCAATTGGCTTAAGAATGCTTCCAATTTCTTTTAGCATACCATAAGCGGCATCGCTTCCTGAAAAGCCAAATCCAATGGGGTCAAAAACGCCACCATCCGATTCGATTGCGAGCACGTGATTGTCTAAGGATTTCTCATTTTCCTTTACCCAGCGATGGTATTCTAATCCACCTTTTGAACCATTTTCTTCATTTGTCCAAAGTACAACTCGGATAGTTCTTTTTGGTCGGATTCCACTTTCTTTAATTAAGCGCAAAGCTTCCCAAGCTGCAACGCATCCACCACCATCATCCATGGCGCCTTGTCCAACATCCCAAGAATCAATATGGCCACCCATTACAATGATTTCGTCGGGAAACTCACTACCAGTTATTTCAGCAATCACATTTCTAGAATCTGCATCAGGAAGAGTTTCAGCTTCCATGTTAAGCTGAATTACAACTTTTTCACCTTTATCAACCATACGCTGAATCATATTGGCATCTTCTACGGTTATTGCAGCGTGCGGAATTTTCTTTGTGCCTTCTTGATAATACATAACCCCAGTATGTGGTGTCTGAATAGAGTAAGACGCCACAGAAGAGATAATACTAGCTACTGCACCATATTTAGCAGCTTCGATGGCTCCGTTAACACGGTACGAAACTGTTTTTCCATAGCTAGTGAACTTTACGTTGAAAAGCACAATTTTGCCTTTAGCTTCTTCGCTTCTCTCATTGAGTTCATCAAAACTATTTACCACCAATACTTCGGCTTTAATTCCTTCCTTAGGCGTCCCAATGCTTCCGCCTAGTCCTAGCATAGGTAAATCCTTTTTGCGCGGTAAAATTAGCGTAGCAGATTCATTACCACGAACCCAATGTGGCACTTTAACAGGCTGAGTCCAAACTTTATCAAATCCATCTGCTTTCATTTTTTCGGCAATCCAATCGATGGCATCTTCAAGTTCTTGTGAACCACTAAAACGAGCTCCAAAAGTATCCACTAAATCGGTTAGGCGATTGAAGCCTTCGTCGCTTTCAATAGACGCATTCATTAGGTTTTTAGCATTCTCAACTTGAGCTTTGGTAAGTACGGGTTGCGCAACTAAAGAGGTAGATGCAAAAAGTAGGGTGAGAATAAATATAAAAGTTCTTTGCTTCATGGTATAATTTTTGAATTATTTAATGAGCAAATAAAGGCAAAAAGGAAGACTTATGCTTTTTTATTGTTGCAATAAGTTATTAAAAGTGGATAATACTCAATCCATTGATTTGGTGTTCTTTTGTGCAATCTCTTGATACATTTTAAACTCTTCTGGAGAGATGTCTGCAAAAAGATAGTTGATTGGATCAACTGTTTTGCCATTCAAATGAATCTCATAATGGAGGTGAGGGCCTTCAGTTAAGCCTGAATTGCCTGAAAAAGCGATGAGTTCGCCACGTTTGAGTTTAACACCTTTCCGTATATTCTTTGGATAAGAAGATAGGTGTGCATAAAGTGTTTCGTAGCCATAACCGTGATCGATGATTATAACACGACCTAAATTTCCACGAAGCCCAGTAAACTTTACAACACCATCGGCTGTAGAATAAACAGGAGTTCCAATATCTGCACGGAAATCAGTTCCATTATGCATTCTCTTGTACATCAAAATAGGATGATCTCGCATTCCATAACCACTAATAATAGTGCCACCAGCTGGTTTAATGGCCGGAAGATGTTTTAAAACATCACGGTTGTTGTTATAAGCACTTTTAAGTTCTTCAAAACTTAATTTCTGTATACTTATCCGTCGTTCTAAGTTATCTACCTTTTCTGCAGTCCATTTAAGTAAGTCGGCTGTAGATTCACTATATGTGTCAAATTCTGAATAAGCATCGGAGCCACCAATACCAGCTTCACGTTCGTCATAAGATATTTCTTCCATCCCTAACACCGATCTGTAAAGTTCATTATCAGTGCTTGCAATAAGTTTAAGTTGCTCATCTAAGTTTAAGATAGAAGCTTTAGTAGACTCTAATTGTTCGATAAGTACTTGGTTTTCAGCTTGTAGCTTAAGTTCGGCAGGGGTGGCCGCATAATTGGATAGAAAAATTATACCAAGGCTTGCAAGAACTACACCTGTGAGAATCCAAATAGACAAATTATATACAACCTGTTCAGAACGGCTGTATTCTATAGGTAAGAATTCACAAGAGTTTTCGTCGTAATAATAATGGTTTTTCAACGGCATAGGGTATTAGTTCCCGAAAAGTTACAAATTACCAACACTAGACGTATGATACAAAGAGTAGTTACATATTCTAATGTTACTCAAAATCACCTTCGAAATATTCAATGGCTCTTTTCA
This sequence comes from Balneola sp., assembly GCA_048267645.1. Lineage (GTDB taxonomy): Bacteria > Bacteroidota > Rhodothermia > Balneolales > Balneolaceae > Balneola. The sequence continues at coordinate 3,387 of JBLWXC010000019.1, read as the reverse complement.
TTACTTCTTCTGAGCCAGGTGTCTTGTTTGCAATACTTTCTTTAATTCGTTGCTGAAAGGCCACAGCGGGGTCGTAACCGTAATGTTTAAGCAAGTAGTTCATGGCAATAACTTCTGCAATTACAGTAATATTTTTTCCGGGGGTTATGGGAAGTTGTATTAGTGGAATATCTAAATCAAGGATGTTAACCGACTCGTGGTTAAGTCCTGTGCGCTCAACATCATGAGCTTCATCCCATAGTGTTAGTTCTAAAACCACCTCTAATCTTTTTTGGTATCGGATGGATCGAATACCAAACATCGACATTACATCAATAATGCCTAAACCACGGATTTCCATGAAGTGTTTACTCAGTTCTGTAGCCGAACTCATGAGTACATGATTCTTTTTGGTAAGCATCACAACGTCATCTGCCACAAGGCGATGGCCTCGTTCTATAAGGTCTAGTGCGACCTCACTTTTACCAATTCCTGACTTACCGGTAATCAGAATTCCAATTCCATAAACATCAACCATGGCGCCGTGAACCATCGTCTGCAAAGCGAATTGATCTTCCAAAAAATCGCGAAGCAAAAACATGAAGCGAGTAGTTTCTTTGGAAACATAATACACTGGGATGTTTGCCTCTTGCAACATCTCAATGATGTAGTCGGGGAGGGTATTGCCATCTGTTAAGAAGATGACAGGAATATCAAACTTCGTAAGATTTGAAAACGCTTCAATTTGTTTCTTTTTGGATAAACGTTCCAAGAACTGGGACTCAGTGTTCCCAATTACTTGGATACGTTGATATGTAAATAGCTCTACATAGCCAGCGAGCGCCATACCTGGGCGATGCAATTCAATTTCCCGAACAAAACGATGGTCGCTACAATCACCTTTTGTACAAGAAATTAAGTTTAGATTAACTCGTTCTTGCAATCGCTTTACTAAGTAGCTTACGCTAATCTCGTTTTTACGAGGTATGGGCTCATTGACTGAAAAGGGCATAGGTTAATAAATTAAGATGTAGCGTAAAGTTTCTCTTTGTACCGTTTTAGTTGTCTGCTGGCAATATCTACGGCAGTGGTCATTGCTTTTTCGTATGATTCTGCAGCTTCAGAAACAGTGATTACTTTTTTAGGAACTTTAATGATTAGTTCAACTTTTTGTGGTGTTTTATCGCTAGGTGTAGGTTCTAATATAATATCGCATGAGACAATACGATCGTAGAATAGGTTGAGTTTATCAACGCTATCAGTACAAAAATCTTTAAGGTTTTGGCTTGCTTCAAAATGACGAGCAGTTAGTGAAATATTCATAAGTCTCCTTTAAAAAATAATTTAAGTTTTCGCTCTTGGGTGCGCTTGTTCATACACATTTTTCAAACGCTCCACGCTAGTATGTGTGTAAATCTGGGTAGCAGCTAAGCTCGCATGCCCCAGGAATTCTTTTATGATTCGTATGTCTGCCCCGTTATTAAGCATATGAGTTGCAAAACTGTGTCTTAAAACGTGCGGGCTCTTTTGTGTTACCTCACTAGTTTTAGTTAGATATTTCTCCACTATACGTTGTGCTGCGCGTTGATACATCCGTTGCCCACTAGCGGCTATAAATGCGGCTCTCCGTGCGTCTGTATTTGTTCGTGCTCCGTATAGTTTCGGTTTTTCTGATAGATGATTTTTTAATGCAATTACTGCGTCTTTCCCTAATGGAACAATTCGCTGTTTATTGCCTTTCCCAAGTACAATAATCTGGTTTTGACGAAAATTAATATGTTCAACATCTAAGTTAACGAGTTCACTTAAACGAATCCCCGTAGCATAGAAAAGTTCCAGAATAGCTAAATCTTGTTTTCCTGTTGCCGACTCTGTATTCACTGAGTCCATCAAACGCTTTATATCATCCGAGGAAACTGTTTTTGGTAGTACTTTGTCTTTCTTGGGAACTACCAACAGATGAGCGGGATTCTTTTGTACATAACCGCGTTTAAAAGCGTATTTAAAAAAGGAGCGAAGGGAAGCTACTTTTCTAGCAATGGTGCTTTTGGCTAAATTGTTGGAGGAAAGCTCGCCCAACCAAAGCCTGATGTTAATGCGCGTGATGCTTTCAATAGCTACTTTATCTACCTCAACCTCTTGTTGCAAAGCACAATAATCTAGAAAGCTATTCAAATCAGTTTTATAGCTAATAATAGTGTGTTCAGAGAAGTTTTTCTCAACACTTAAGTACTTAAGATATTTTTCAATCACTGCTTTCATCTATTGCTAATATGACCAACACAGCACTAAAATGAAACTATAAGTAGAAAATTAGTAAAGTTTATAAAAAGCATATTTAAACTATATTAAGCGTATATTTTAGAGGATAATGAAGAAAAAGCAAATCCTAAAACTTGTAAGAAATACCTATTAGTGCGAACGCTAAAAATAGGGGAAAGCAACGGAATTTCGCTCAACAAATATTTAGGTAGATAGGTTGGCAACATTAGTGCTAAGCCTCTTATCTTCAGGCTATGAAAAAACATCGAGGCAAACCTATCGTACCCATTACCGATTCTGCAATTGATGCCTATGCAGAAGCCCACACTACACCCGAAAGTGAAGAAATTCTAGCTCTAATCGCTTCTAGCGATGCCGAGCTGCAATATATTGACATGCTAAGCGGAAGGATTGTAGGGGAATTACTTAAAATTCTTGTTCAAATATCTGGAGCAAAGCGCATTCTAGAGATTGGAACCTTTACGGGGTTCTCGGCCGTGACAATGGCAGAAGCTCTTCCTGAAGACGGCGAAGTGGTGACCTTAGAGATGAACTTGCGATACCAGAAGTTGGCGCAAAAGCATTTTGATGAATCTTCGGTGGGACACAAAATCACAATGATCTGTGGTAACGCCCAACAAACCGTGGATGAGTTAGAAGGGGAATTCGACTTGGTGTATTTAGATGGCGACAAGTTACGCTACTCGTTGTACTACGAAAAAACCTTGCAAAAGCTAAAGCCCAACGGATTGATTGTAGCTGATAATGTACTTTGGGATGGAACTGTGTTAAACCCAGAAGACCATAAAGCCCAAGCAATTGCCGACTTTAACCAACTTGTTGCCGAAGACCCAAGAGTAGAACAAGTCCTACTCCCAATCCGAGATGGAGTGAATGTAATTAGGAAGAGATGAGAGGCTGTAGCTGGAAAGAACAAGCGAGATGTTTAAACCTCGTTCCGCAGCTCTGCCGCGGAATGCCACCTTGGAGCTCTGCTTCAAATACGCTTTCACTTGGTCACTCTAGTAGATGTCAGATAATTCGTTATCAGTTTAAGACCTGTAAAGCATCTCGGTCATCCCTGTAGATGTCAAGTAATTCGCTGACAGTTTTGGTTAAATTGAGCGGGAGTTTTTCCACCAATTC
>JBLWXC010000018.1:0-33858 GCA_048267645.1 Balneola sp. | reverse complement strand
CTTCGGATTATATTGCACCTTGTTACGTAGCTCTGATGCGTAATGCCGCCTGGAAGCTCCAGCTGCCATTCTTCAAAGGGACGGGACAAAACGAGCTTGAGAACGTACAAGCGAGACGCTTGCACGAGGTTGGCGGTTTTTTAGTAGTGAGTAGTGAGTAGTGAGAAATGAGCTTCTCCCAATTCTTAATTTTGAATTATTAATTCTCAATTCTTCCCCTCACAAAGATGCTGAAACAAGTTCAGCATGACCGAGTGTTTTTTGAGCTTGTCTCCTCAACATTCTAAACAACGCTAACAGGTCATTGGGTAACTATAATAGTGCCTCAGCCATTTTTTAGCGTTGCCCAAGCATTTTTAGACGTGACTCTTCCATTTTTTACCGTTGACCATGCGTTTTTTAGGCCATTCTTGTGTTCCCGATGGACGTTCTTGCATTTTTTTAGGCCATTCTTGCATTCCTGCTGGACGTTCTTGTATTTTTTCAGGCCATTCTTGCGTTCCCGATGGACGTTCTTGCGTTTCTACAGCCCGTTATCCGAATTGGTGAAAATGAATTTAATACGCAACGTAGAGACGCAATGCATTGCGTCTCTACCCAGGGTGTGGAACCAACGAATAATACAGGTCCAAAACATGGTGCTGCAATTCATCATTCAGAAACGATGCATTGGGGCGAGGAAATTATCCTTCAAACACAGTAAAGGTTTGGTCAGGTCGCATAGCGAGTACTGCTTCCACCATAACGTTTATCACCGCGTTCACATCTTCCATAGAACACACTTCCACAGGTGAATGCATGTAGCGTAGAGGAAGTGAAATTAGTGCACTTGGAATACCTGTTTGTTGATTGAAAATGCTATCAGTATCCGTTCCAGTTCTAACACTTGTTGCTTCGTGTTGAATTTCAATTTTTGCTTTTTCGCACACATCTTCTAAAAAGCTAACAACTTTTGGGTGATTTGCTCCACCATGCTGAATGGTTGGTCCGCCACCCATAAGCACTGTGCCGTGTTCTTTTTGATCGATGCCTGGAGTATCGGTTGCATGAGTTACATCGGTTACAAGGGCAACATCGGGCATGAAACGATAACTCATCATCTGAGCACCATAACCGCCAACTTCTTCTTGCACAGAGTTTAATGCAATTACATTTACTTTCAATTCGCTTTTGCGTTCACTCAACTTTCGCATAGCTTCTGCAATTATATAACCACCCATTCTATTATCAATGGCGCGAGCTGTAAGAATGTCTTCGTTCAAAAATTCTAAATCGGATGCGTAAGTAATTGGGTCGCCAACTTGAACAAGCTCTAAAGCTTCCTCTTTGGATGAAACTCCAATTTCAACATAAATATCTTTCCAAGCAGGCTGTTTGCCTCCGCCATTCTTAACCGATTGCAAATGGATGGCAGTGTTTCCGGTAACGCCTACTACTCTACCGCGTTTGTTATGGATGAACACTTTTTTTGCACGTGCGATGGTTGAGTCACTCCCACCAAGTTTGTTCACATAGATAAAGCCATTGTCTGAAATATGTTGAACTACCATTCCAATCTCATCGCAATGAGCTTCTAGCATCACTGTGGCCACATCGCCACTGGTATTTAATTTCGCTGCGCAAGAGCCGTAAGCATCCGTTACAACTTCACTCGCAAATTTCGAAACGTAGTCTTTCCATACTTTAACGCCACCACTTTCGTAGCCCGTTGGACTTGGAGTAATTAAAAGATCTTCTAAAAATTGTTTCTCTGTTGCGTTCGACATGTGCTGATTTTATATGATTAATTTAGGGTTGGAATATCACGAAGATTAGCTTTAAGAACAATGGATTTTTACAATTGCTTAATTGCCCGTTCATACTCATTCGGATTTAAATCCCACAAAGAACACTAAATTTTTTAACGTCAATAGAAACAAGTGGTGGTACTCACTATTCCCTTTTTGATGGGAAATTATTCCATAGGTGAATTTACTTATAGACCTGATCAGATCAGACTCTATCTCTCGAATCTTGAAATAGATATAAACACATTGTAACAAAAGAACTTAACACACCTCTTCTGTCTAAGAAAGTATACGTTGGTTGTAATTTTATATGAAGAATTTTCACCTTCTTATTACCCTTAGCAGCCTGATGCTTTCAGGCTGCTTTTCTTCTCCGACTCAGGAAAAAGAAAAGGAAAAAACAATGCACGTCCTCTGGGAGTATGCTTATGATTTCGATGGCGGTGCTCCTCGGGCAAAACCCCTCATCCATGAAAACAATGTTATTACTTCTGGTGATGCTAAAATAGCAGCTCTTAATTACAGAACCGGTGAAATGGTTTGGAAAACTCCCTATGACTTTTCTACACAGTTAATGAATGATTCTTTTGGAGTTATAGATAATATTATAACAGGAAGTATTCCGGATAAAATTTTAGCTTGGGATATTAGAACAGGTACTTTTTTGTGGGAAGTTTTTATTCCTGATAGTATAAATTTAGCTCAATTTAAGGGCATTACTGGAACAGGTGGTTCTTTTATTGCGGTAAGTAATTCAGCCATACTTAAAATTTCAATGGAGGGTGAACTAACCGTATATACCCAAGATGCTCGCACTTATGAAACAACTGTTTCTGAGGGTGTGTTATATGCTGGACAGCGTAGAAGGGATCCTGATGTAGGGGTTTTTAGTGCCTATGATCTTGATACAATGGAACTCATATGGCGCTATGAACCAGGTGAGTTTATTGCAGCAACTCGAATTAAACCAATAATAGACGATGGTGTCGTATTTATAGGTACTTCAGGTGGGCCCAATGCCTACAAAACTGGATTCTTCGCACTAGATGCCACAACAGGAGAAGAATTATGGCGCAGAGAGGGAATGTTTACCTTTTCAGCAGTTCTTATTGATGATTATATTTATGTACATGACGGAGGTGGGGTACACAAACTTCACAAATCGGATGGCAGAATTTTATGGAAAAGTGATTTCAGCGGAGTAGGTGAAGGTCCCCTCGCTTATGGATACGGTTATATATATACAAATCATTCAGGCACAATATACATTATTGATGCTGAAACAGGTGAAATTGTTCATAAATTCGGACCTCCCAAAGGTTCCTATTTTTGGGAGGTAACCGTAGAAAAAGGTCGAGTTTTTGCCCAAAGTAATCGCCACCTATACGCCTTTGCACCTTGGGGACACACCGAGCCACTTGAGGAGTAATTATGAAAGAGCAAAAAGTCTAGCTTCTAGCAAAACTTAGGTCTGAAACTCAATGGTTCAATTGGTTATTCATTAAGGCGCTTTATTCCTACACTCCATATTCCTAATTTAAGGCTATGTATAAACCAGCTTATAGTCCAGACGCTTTTTACCATTGGCACACTTTAACGGTTCGTTTTAGTGATGTTGATGCTCTTCAACATGTTAATAATGCCATTTTTAATACCTATTACGAAGAAGCCCGTTTGCGTTTTCTAGGCGACAACGCTTCTATGGCGCAAGAATTTGAACAAGGACGTTCCTTTGTGATGGTTCGCTCCGAAATAGAATATCTTGGTCAGGTTAAATTCCCTGATACACTTTTAATTGGAACGGGAATTACCAAAGTAGGCAATTCAAGTATGGTTGCCTCTCAGGGCATGTATCATTCCGAAACAAAAAAACTATTGAGTGTGGCTAATACCACTGGCGTTTGGTTTGATATCAACAAACAGCGCCCAGTAAAACTTCCAGAGATACCCAATTTGGAAGCGATGCTCATAAAAACAGACCACTGATGGATAAAAGCACTCGCTATAAAATTTTCAACGACCCAGTTCATGGGTTCATTTCCATCCCCAAAGGGCTGATACTTCGATTAATTGATCACCCTTACGTTCAACGGTTACGTCGTGTTAGGCAGTTAGGATTAGGCTATTTGGTTTTTCCTGCGGCAGAACATTCTCGCTTTTCTCACGCTTTAGGAGCTTTAGAATTGGGACAACGAGTTCTCACAAATTTAAGGGAAAAAGACACCACCATTAGTGAGAAAGAATATCAAGCTACTTTGATTGCAATTTTGTTGCATGATGTTGGTCATGGTCCCCTTTCGCATACTTTAGAGCACTCTCTCATCCAAGATTTCAACCATGAGATGATGAGCTTGGCACTGATGAAAGAACTCAACAAAGAGTTCAATGGAGCCTTAGATACTGCTATTGCTATCTTCACCAATCAGTATAAAAAGAAGTTTTTGCATCAACTTATTTCCTCACAGCTTGATTTAGATCGCTTGGATTATTTGAGACGAGATAGCTTTTTTACAGGTGTTTCGGAAGGCTCTGTAGGTATAAATCGCATTTTAAAAACAATGCGAGTTTATAAAGGAAATATCGTAATTGAGAAAAAAGGAATTTACGCTATTGAGAACTACATTATATCCCGACGATTGATGTATATGCAGGTATATTTGCATAAAACGGTACTCAGCGCCGATGCCCTCTTGAGAAATATATTCAAACGTGTTCGTCATTTAATTGATGGTGGAGTGGCTCTCCCCTTTGCCTCTTCTAGCCTGGAATACTTTTTGGTTGAACAACCTTCAGCTAAAAAGCGATTAACCAAGAAAATGATTGATGAGTATTCTCAACTTGACGATCATGATGTTTATTTGTGTATCAAGTTTTGGACCAAGCATAACGACAAGATTCTATCTGATTTGTGCAAACGTTTTCTCAACAGATCTCTATTCCGTACTACCTTTTTTGACAAAGCCCCTACTGATGAGATTAAAGCCAAAGTAAACGCAAAAACGAAAGCAGCGCTAAAGAAAGTGGGCTTGCCTTATGGCGACGATAATTTGCAGTATTATTTTAGTTTTGACCAAAGTTACACCGAGGCGTACAAATATCAGAACGAGAGTATTTGGATTTTGGAAGACGAACATGCCATAGAATTTTCTAAAGCCGCTGATACAAAAAACATCATTGCTTTAACTGAACCAGTGGTAAAGCATTTCTGTGTTCATTTAAAAGAGATTGAAATATAATTTCGTCACTTTTTTAAAGTTTATAATATATTTTTAACTCCCTTTTATAAGAATGGCCTGTCGAGGATTATCTCAACAGGCCACTTATCTTAGACAAAAACTATAACTCTATTTATGCTCTAGATTTTCGTTTTTTGGCTTTTTTTTCTTCTAATCTTTTAAGTGCTTTTTGCTGTCTTTTTAATTTTAGTTCTAACATTTTGGCTTTTTTATCTTTCAACTTTGCCATGATTCTACAATTATTTATTTGATGTTTAAATTATTGTTAAATCGAGCCCTAAGATATTTTCATATCACCATCTTATATAGCGAGTTGATAGATTCAAACATTGAACCTAGAGAATATAGTTTATAAGATTTGTAGGACTTTAAAGCACACTCGCGGGTGCTTCTTACTTCGGAAAGATTATTCTCGCTTTACGTAAATTCGTAAACGATATTTGTTTATTTATGCCAGTACCAAAATTAGGCAGAATCCTTTTATCAGAAACCATCTGTATAAACCTATTTAGATTTAGATTTATATTGAAACTTGACATGATTAAAAAATTGAAGAAATTTTTTATAAAATTAATAGCTAAATCATAGCCCTTTATTACATAACTGTCAAGTTTTGAAATCAATGCATTTAGCTAATTATTTAGAGTTGATATTTCTTTATGCCTCCGCTATCCCTTAAGATGTTAGGTAATTAGCTGACGGAAATAACTATTTGATTCCTCAAACCTATTTTCATGTTGACCTTGCGTTTTTTGACGTTGAGGATACATTTCCTCATCCCATTCTTGCGTTCTTACGGGGCGTTTGTGGTTATTTTAATCATACCGGAAAAATTTATCTGTTTCCCAATTAGCGGGATTATTCTAGATATATTCCGAAATTGTATTCAGAGATTTTTCATCACGAATGATATGTTCATGGAATCGTGATTGCCATTGGAAATCGCGGCGAATTTGACGAGCCTTTCTTGTAACGAAGGATTTAAATCCACGGATAATAGATACCAAATTTTTGGATTGGAGTCCGAATTGGTTTCGGGGTGAATTGACATCGCCAATATCGGTGGTTTCGGTGGTGTTGGTAGAGACGCAATGCATTGCGTTTCTACGTTGCGTATTAAATTCATTTTCACCAATTCGGATAATGGTGTGAAAATGATTGGGCATTACCGCAAATCCCCCCTAATTTTAAATTCATATCGGGACATATTTCGGGCGTTTTTAGCCATTCGGCTTGTACAATTTTCCATTTTGAAAGTATTTTCAATTTTTTCACATTAAGCCTTCTCAAAAACATTCCTAAAACATATAACAACCTTTGGCAGAACACTCATTACGACATATTGAATTTCATAGAATACGACCACGTATCTATTACCAAACACCACTCTCTTCCACTGAAATATCTGCCCTATTTTCTGCCAAATTAAAAGAAAAAAAGAGCACTCTTGATGGGCAAGTTGTAGATGGCTTTGCAACTATCTATCCTACAAAATCAGACCAACATTATTGGTCTCCACAGCTTACTATCACCATAGAAGGCAATGAATCAGGAAGTTTAATACGTGGCTTATACGGCCCAAAGCCCACTGTTTGGACCATGTTCATCTTCTTTTACGCTGTAATTGGTTTTGCCACTCTAATGATTACTTTGGTTGGTTTATCATTTTTATCGCTTGGCAAAGGTGTGGGAATTTTGTGGTTTGTCCCGTTGCTTCTAATGCTTTTTGCATCCTTGTATATAATCGCTTATTTGGGTCAAAAATTTGGGCACAAACAAATGGTTCATCTTCATCATTTTTTGGAAGAATGCCTTGGTGTAGAACTAGAAACCGTTTAACTATTTAAACCCACTACATTGGGTTTACTTCGCCACCTTGAGGCATCAAGTTGATTTCTTCAACTACGGATTGGACACTTAATTGAGACAGAGCAACGATTAGCTGGCCAACATCTTTTGGATCGATGAGTTTTTTTGGGTCAATATCTACTTCATGCCATGATGTAGAATAAGTTTGCCCCAAATTAATCGCAGAAACAGCAATGTTTGTTTCCATCAATTCTTTACGGAGAGAGCGTGTATAACCCAATAACGCATGTTTGCTCATTGTGTAAGCCCCACTGTCTCCATAGCCTTTTAGAGAAGCCTGAGAGCAAATATTCACAATAAGAGCTCGGTCTTGTTTTTTAAGTGCTGGCAAAACCGCTTGGCTGATATTAAAAGCACCCAGTGTATTAATTCTGAACTGGCTTTCAAATTCAGAAGTAGAGCTATCTTGCAAGTTCTTAAACAGAAATGATCCGGCATTATTAACGATAATTCCAGGATTTAGAACCTCAAAATCAATTGAAGACAATGCCTCAGAATCTGTTAGGTCAGCAGAAATGGTGGTTACACTTACGGCTCCTTTTTGTTCACAAGCTTGCTTTGCTGTTTCCAGCTCGGCTTTATTCCGTGCAATTAGCACAATTGGATGCTTAGTTGAGTGAGCAAACACTTTGGCAATAGCTAAGCCAATGCCTTTACTTCCACCTGTTATAAGAACGGATGTTTGCTCAAAGCTCATTACGGAACCTGTAAAAATTTATGCGTTTGAAGGCTAATTCCCCATTGAGGATTATTCTTCACATATTCTACAATTAGCGGAATAGATTTTGGTGTATCCCATTCTGGCTGTAATAAAAGTCGTGTAGTAGATGGACATTTGGCTGCGTTTTCTTCAGCCCAAGCTAAATCTTTATTGGTAAGCACTACTACTTTCAATTCATCTACGTAAGGAAAAATTTCGTCTGTCGGTTTTTTAAAACGCTTTGGCGAAAGTGTAATCCAATCCAGTTTACCAGAAAGAGGAGAAGATCCGCTTGTCTCGATATGCGTTTGAACTCCAATTTCTTTTAGCGCACTAGTAAGAGGTAGCAAATCGTGTAAAAGAGGTTCTCCTCCTGTAATAACCACAATTTTTGTTCCACTTTTTTGAACTTCCTCAATAAGCTCACTCACTTTCATACGTGGGTGACCTTCTTCTTTCCAGCTATCTTTTACATCGCACCACCAACACTGAACATCACAGCCAGCCGTACGGATGAAATATGCAGCACGACCAGTATGCGCACCTTCACCCTGAATGGTGTAAAAATGCTCCATAATGGGATATTCTACATCCAAGGTCTCTTTAGAGATAGAAGGAATATTATCGAGTTTTGGCTCAGACATCTTTATCCGTGTATTCAACCCAGCAAGTATCGGTTTCCCAAACAGTAACTGTAAGCTCTATTCCCTCTGGGATTTTCTTCATTGTTTCTTGATGGATGTATTCCGCAATACGTTCAGCTGTAGTGGTAATATCCATCAAATCGTTGAGAGTGCCGTGATCGAGTCCACCCTTTTCTGAATCGCGAGCGGCCCATTTTAGTTCTTTGAAATCACAAACCATATCCGCAGAAGCTAGATAAAGCGATGGGTTTAGTTTATGAGATTTCGCGGTCATTCTAACTTTATAGGAATGTCCATGCATTCTGCCACATTTTCCATCATATCCATCGATGGAATGTGCAGCATCAAATTTAAATTCTGTGTTTAATGTCCAGGTTGGCATCTTAAATTTTTACTCAGTTCTAAAAAAAAGGCTCATCTTTTGTGATGAGCCTTTAAAAATACGGGTTTTTCTAGAGAATTACTCTTTTCGCTTTATTGGGCAGCCTACTGATTTCGTAATCGGTTTGGTAACCTTTTTTCCTTGAAGCATCTCATCTATAGCTACTCTAAGGTGGTTTTCTTTAACTCCATTCGCCGAATTTGGGCTATCATCTATGGCACCTTTGTAAACAAGTTCCATGTTTTGGTTAAAAAGAAATACTTGGGGAGTATTCTTTGCGCCAAAAGCATCGGCAATAATGTTGTCTTTATCGAGCGCGTAATAAAAATTATAGCCCTTTTTGTTCGCTCTTTTTTTCATGTCTTCCATAGATTCGCCACGCTCTCTAATTCTCTCATTAGAATTCAGAGCAATCATCCCAATTTGGTTGACTTTTGCGTAGTTAGAAGCCTCTACATAGCGCTCTTCCCAACGAGATACCCAAGGACAAGTATTACACGAAAAAAGCACAATCAGTCCATTACGATCGTTTGCCTCAGAAAGAGTGATTGATCTTCCAGAGTAATCCTCAACTTTTTGGCTAATTACAGGGGCTTTAGCTCCTATTCTCAATTCCGATTGGGCAAAGCTTCCAACAGAGCTTGCTACAATTATTAAGGCTACTAAAAATGACTTTACAAACAATTTCACGGCATTCTTTTTATTTATTCTAATCACTAAATATACAGTAAATGGAAATCATTTGTAGGCGTTATTTCTCATCGAGCTCAAAAGGATTCCAAAAGAACTGTTTAATATTTACAGTATTCTCATCTTTAAAAGTGATTCCTTCTTGCTCCAAACGCTCCTTCATAGTATCTCCTTCAAAATGCCCTCTACCACTTAGCTGACCAAACCGGTTTAACACTCTATGAGCTGGAATTTCGTAACCAAGCTCACGACTTGAATAATTGTTTAGAGCATAGCCAACCATCCTCGCTCCAGACTCTACTCCCAAATACTTAGAAATTGCGCCATAGCTAGTTACTTTTCCATATGGAATTTGTGCGACCACTTCGTACACTTTTTGATAAAAGTCTTTGGTTTCGGGTTTGGTCACTGAAGTAGTTTTTTAATTTCTTGAAGACTTTCATCTGGAGCTTTTGAAAGATCAACAGTGGCTAAACCTAACGCTTTATAAAGCGCTAAAAGTTGCTCCTGATTTTGCAGAATATCGATGTGATTTTGAACTGTTTTAACATCACCTCTTGAGATGGGGCCTGTTAAAGAATTCTGGGTTCCATTTGCTTCAATATTGTTTATAGCCGACTGCATTAAAGGCAACATTGCCGACATGGTTTGAGCTTTATCTATTCCTCCAATTTCAGCAATTTCTTCGGCAATTTTCATCAAAGTAACTAAGTAATTTGAGGCAACTACAGCAGCTACATGTAAGTATGGCTTAGCACTTTTTGAAATCGGTAATATATTGGCACCTAGTTCTTTACATAGACTAGCAAAATATTTAATTGCTTCCTCATCACCTTCTACGTCAAACCAAGTTGAATCAAAACTATCAGTATCAATTGAGATTGCCTGGATTGGATGGAACGATGCAATTGCAGCTTTTTTTTCTTTCAGAGCTATCAAAATATCAGAGCTGATAGTTCCAGAGCAGTGCACTATTTTCTTCCCTTCAAATGAGCTAAAAGCATCACTCAATTTTGTTGAAATCGCTTCAATTTCGTCGTCTGGAACGGTAAGTAAAATCAATTCACCGAGCTGTTCTTTCTTAGCAGGAAATCCTGTTTCAAAAACAGAGATATTGTGAGGAGATTTCGAGAATACCGAAACCACCTGGTAACCCGCTTTTGGTAAAGTGCGATAGAACGCCTGCCCTACTCTTCCAAAACCTATAATGGTTACCGTTGGTTTATTCATTATCACTACAGTAGTTTGGTTACGCTAATTGATGTTTGGCAGTATACGCAAAGCCACCAATATATTTGGAGTTGTTGTCTTCATCCATAAACTGAATATCTAGTCCCCAACTTTTTGCCACCATAACACCAGTAATCAAAGCGCGTGCTCCGTTTACTTTCTTTTGATTACTATTGATGTAATGATGTAAAGCAGATTCATTATTACGCTCGATGAGTGCTTTCAATTCAGCAAGTTCATCTTTGTTTTCTGAAGGAATATCACAACAAAAAACGAGCAAGGCATTTCTATTGTTAAGAAGTTCATCCAACGCATAAGCAAGCTCCTTTACGATAGCAGTATCGTAATCACCAATTTGTACACTTACCACATTAAACTTCTCTTGATACGCTTGAAACATCATCAACTGAGTATATAAACTAACATTATCACTCATTCCAGAATCGCTGATGTAGAAATCATCTTCCTCATCACAAAGCTCATCTCTGAGTTTATCGTCCACAGTAACAACTCCAAATGGAGTTTCAAAACTACTGCTTGAAGGCAAACTTAATTTCTTCTCTAATTCCCCAGTATAAGATTCAATTACAACAAGAGTCTCAAAAGTATCTCCAGCTAAGTTTTTGTAGATGCCGGTAAAGTCATCCACTTGTTTGGCTTCGATTTTTGTAGGCACAAAAAGCATTCGTACCCCTTTTGATGTTGTATTCTTTGCGGTTGCTCTTTGGAGCGATTCTTGAAGTTCTAATTTGGTTAGGCTAGTAAAAGGCATGTGCTGATTGATTGGTTAATTCAAAGTAATAGACATAAAAAAACCTGAAGACACCTTACCCGTGAACGAGTACATCTCTTCAGGTTTATAAAGTCTGAACATTTAGCTTGAGCTTTAATAAGCGATTGAAATCTGATGATCTAACAACTGGAAACTACAAATTTGAAAGCTTTTATCATCATTAATTCTTATAGAAAATTCATTGTCTTGTAGTTTGCGAAGCTCCAACTCATTTAAGTTGGTTCTTAAGCCTGTACCCAAGCATTTTACAGCAGCTTCTTTCATTGTCCAAAGTTTAATTGGGTTCTCTTCTCCAAATATTTTCCACTCATTTTCGCTCAAAAATCTTCTTACCAATCTCTCATTTACTTCTCTCCTACTCCACTCAATATCTAGACCAATATTGCTCTCAATAGAAATAGCACACATCACCATTTCTTTCGAATGGCTAAAGCTCACATTCAGTATTTCATCATTAAATTGAGCAAATGGCTTTCCTAAAGGCTCTTTTTTTAACTCAAAGTTTGGGTTTAAGTCGCCCTGTTTTAGCAAGTAATGAAACAAATGACGAGCCGCTAAAAACTCTTCTTTACGTGCTTGGCTAGTAAATTCCTGCCATTCTTTAAGCTCTCTAGGGGTTAAAATACTCGGCGATAATCCTTCATTAATAGGAGCATAGCCCAAAAATGTATTGGGTGGAAAGCTGTTAATATTTTTAGAATCTATGATTTGCAAAAGAATACGTAAAGATGTTCAGGTTAATGTCACAATTTTATGCACAATTCGGTATTTTTGTACCTTGTGATTTGAAAAGTACATCTTAATAAAATAAATACATGTCTCAACAGGAATTATCCCATTCTGAACAAGAAGAAATTAGAAGAGAGAAATTATCTCAGCTTCAAGAGTTAGGAATTAACCCTTACCCTTATTCATTTGATGTAACACAAAATAGTAAACAGATTAAAGATAATCCTGAGCTAATTAGAGACGAGGAAACAAATCCTGAGACGGAAACTGTTTCTATAGCTGGGCGCGTGATGACACGTCGCATCATGGGAAAAGCCGCTTTCTTTAATCTCCAAGATTCTGAAGGTACTATTCAGGTATACATTCGTCGCGATGACGTTGGCGTTGAAGCGTACAACACTGTGTTCAAGAAATTGGTTGATATCGGCGATATTGTAGGAATTAAAGGCTTTGTTTTTAAAACAAGAACCGGAGAAATTACAGTTCACGCTGAGGAATTTGAATTTCTATCTAAAACTCTTCGTCCTATTCCAATCCCAAAAGAAATTGAAAACGAAGACGGTGAAAAAGTAATTTTTGATGCCTTTGCTGATAAAGAATTGCGTTACCGTCAACGTTATGTGGATTTGATTGTAAACCCAGAAGTGCGCGATACTTTCAGAAAGCGTACTCAACTTGTGCAAACTATGCGCAACGTGATGAATGAAAAAGGCTACTTAGAAGTTGAAACACCAATTTTACAGCCTGTTTATGGTGGTGCTGCAGCTCGTCCTTTTGTAACACACCACAATACCTTAGATATGAAATTATATCTTCGTATTGCGAACGAATTATATCTAAAGAGATTAATTGTTGGCGGTTTTGATGGCGTTTACGAATTTTCAAAAGATTTTAGAAACGAAGGTCTTTCTCGCTTCCATAATCCAGAATTCACTCAAGTTGAATTGTACGTTGCTTATAAAGACTACAATTGGATGATGGACTTCACTGAGCAAATGATTGAGAAAGTTGCTCTAGAACTTCATGGCACTACTAAAGTGAAATGTGGCGAGCATGAAATTGATTTCAAAGCACCTTGGCCACGTCTTCCTCTTCTTGATGCAATCAAGAATGAAACAGGTAAAGACTTATCTGGCTTAGATCTTGATGAGTTGAAAGCTGTTGCCAATGAACTTAATGTTCATGTTGATAATTCTTACGGAAAAGGTAAAATCATCGACGAAATTTTTGGTGAATTTGTTGAAGCAAAATTGATTCAACCTACCTTCATCACTGATTACCCTGTTGAAATGAGCCCGCTAACTAAAAAGCATCGTTCAAAAGAAGGCTTGGTTGAGCGTTTCGAGTGTGTTTGTAATGGAAAAGAAATTGCAAATTGCTACTCTGAGCTTAATGACCCTATCGATCAACGTGAACGCTTAGAAGAACAAGCTAGCTTACGTGCTGATGGCGATGATGAAGCAATGACTATTGATGAAGATTTCATTCGTGCGCTTGAATACGGAATGCCTCCAACAGCTGGTATCGGAATTGGAATCGATCGCTTAGCTATGATAATGACGAATTCGAAGTCAATCAGAGATGTTCTGTTTTTCCCTCAAATGAAGCCAGAATAGCACTTAATTAGTAATCAGATTGGTTACGCAGTAAAGTTCAAATCTTTAAAAATCTAAAAAGCGTTCTCAATGTATAAACCTTTCATATTGAGAACGCTTCTTACTACATTCAGCAGAATAAATTGATTTACATCGCATGAGTTTTGAATGGTATTTAGCACTACGCTACTTTAAGGGCACCCGAAAAGGTGCTCGTTTTTTATCATTCATTAAAGTGATGTCTATCACAGGTGTGGCCATTGGCTCTGCCGGACTGCTTATTGCTCTTTCAATTGTTCATGGGTTCAAATCTACTATAAACGAAAAAGTTCTTGGGTTTGCACCTCACTTCACCATTGTAACCTATGCCAACCCATATATTGAACGTGCGGATACACTAGTTAGCTATTTACAGAGCTTTCCTGAGGTTGAGAATGTCCAACCCGCTATCGAGGGTCAGGTTATGATTCAGACTAGCGAAGAAGTTAGCGGCACCATCCTAAAAGGTGTAAGCGTTGATGGCGGTGTTTCAAAGTTGCACGAATATGTAACTGAAGGAACGTTTGATTTACGAAAACAACCTAATGGAATGCCTGGCGTTGTTATTGGCGCAAAATTAGCGCGACAACTTTCGGCAAAAGTCGGAGATATCATTACTGTTTTTACGGTTGATGGAGCCCCTTCTTTAGTCAATTCACCAGAAATTCAACAATTCCAGCTGACGGGAATTTACCAAACAGGGATTGATCAATTTGATAATGTGTATGCCTTAGTTGAGCGCTTTTATGTTCGTAAGTTATTCAAACTTTCTGAGAATCAAGCTCAAGGAATAGAGTTACAAATCAAAGACTTAAAAAAGATTGACGAGTTTGAGGCTACCTTAAATGAGAAAATCAATTTCCCTTATTTCGTAGAATCTATTTTTACCAAGTTTGCTAATATTTTTGCGTGGATTGAGCTTCAAGAAAATATGATACCTTTAGTTATTAGCGTGATGATTATTGTTGCCGCTTTTAATTTAATCGGCACAGTTTTAATGATGATTTTAGAACGAACTCGCGATATTGGAATCCTTAAAACTATTGGTTCACGAGCTTCTATTGTCCAACGCATCTTCTTATTAGAAGGGATTTTAGTCTCTATAGTCGGGCTTATCATCGGAATGGGAATATCTCTTCTTTTTGCATTCTTACAGTTGAAGTATCAAATTATCCCTCTTTCTGAAGAGAACTATTACATGAGTTATGCCCCTGTTGAACCTCACGCTATCGACTTCCTAATTGTAACCGTTGTTACAGTTGTTCTCTGTGGTCTCGCTTCGTGGGTTCCTGCACGAGTAGCTGCTAAAATGGATCCACTAAAGGTTATCTCTTACGGACGGTGATTTCTAGGAGCTTCCACCCTCGGCTCCTTCCTCGTGGCTAAAATCCCAAGCTCCATATTTCCTAAGAACTTCATCCCTGTAGGTAAGTAGGAACCACATCCTCAAAAATTTCAACCAGCTCAGGGTCCATATATTGATATTCATCAGGGATATCCAGCACGTGAATAGGTTTAAACTTAATCATCTGTGTGAATTCGGCTATAATTCTATTTTTATGCTTTTTTTCCATCACAAGAATGATATCAGCCCATTTTATATCAGCGCTATTCACAGTTCTTTTGGCGCGAGGGCTTGTACCAGCAGAGCGAACATTCACATCTGGATGTTTACGCCAAACAGCTTCAGCAGTTGGGCTTCTCCATTGGTTTCGGCTACAAATAAATAAAATATTCTGCATTTTTAAATCTAGCATCATTTCATAAAAAAAGCTGAATAGTTTCCTATTCAGCTTTTATAAAATAAAAATCCATTTTTAGTATAAAACGGATTGAAAATGTTAAACTAATTAGTTTAATACGTTTTCAACAGGCTCCCAAGGTAATCCAAATGCTTCAGCTACATCGTCATAAACAATAGTACCGTTTGCAATATTCAAACCTTGAAGTAATTCTTTGTCTTCTTTAAGAGCTTTTTTCCAGCCTTTGTTTGCTAGAGAAACAGCATAAGGAAGAGTAACATTTGTTAAACCAAGTGTTGAAGTATAAGGAACTGCACCAGGCATGTTTGCCACACAGTAGTGTACAACATCATCAACAACAAAAGTTGGATCTTGGTGAGTAGTTGGTTTTGAAGTTTCAAAGCAACCGCCTTGATCAATAGCCACATCTACTAAAACGGTACCAGGACGCATTTCTTTAAGCATTTCTCTTGTAATAAGGTTTGGCGCTTTTGCACCAGGTTTTAGAACAGCACCAATAATCAAATCTACGCTAGAAAGCATTGATCTAATGTTAGCTTCTGAAGAGAAAAATGTGTGAATGTTTTTTGGCATAACATCATCCAAGTAACGAAGTCTTGGCATGTTGATATCCATAATGGTTGTATCAGCACCCATACCAGCAGCTATTTTTGCGGCATTAACACCAACAATACCACCACCAAGAACTAATACTTTAGCTGGTTGTACACCTGGGATTCCACCCATAAGCATACCACGACCACCTTTAGGTTTTTCTAAGAAAACAGCACCTTCTTGAGCAGCCATTCTACCAGCAACTTCACTCATTGGGATTAATAAAGGAAGAGATCCGTCTGCTTTTTCTACAGTTTCGTATGCAATAGCAATACATTTTGAAGCGATAACAGCTTTGGTAAGAGCTTCGTCAGCTGCAAAGTGGAAATAAGTAAAAATAACTTGGCCTTCTCGCATGCGTGGGTATTCTTCAGCAATTGGCTCCTTTACTTTCATAATCATTTCTGCGCGTTGCCATAATTCTTCAACATCGCTTAAAATTGTTGCGCCAGCGTCCATATACATTTGGTCGGTAAAGCCGCTACCTAATCCAGCACCTTTCTGAATCAGAACGTCATGTCCATTACGCTTCATTAATAATACGCCGCCTGGCTGAATTGCAACACGGTTTTCGTGTGTTTTAATTTCTTTGGGTACACCAATAATCATAACGAGAGGGTTTGTTTAGCTAAAATTTTGGGCTGAAAAGTTAGGGAAATTTATTACAAAAAAACGCCCTAATTGTTTTTCTAAATAAAGAATTATAAACAAAAGTTAAGTTTATCTTTATTAAAGCATTTTACGAATGTTTTAGCAGGATTTTTATACTTTAAAAATCTAAATATTTATTAACTACTACTAATTTTATGCGACACAGGTTACTACTTCTATTTACAATTCTCTCTGTTGGCGTTTTTGCCTCTAGTTGTACATCTTCAAAAAATACAACCAAAATGAGTGCTACTAGCCAAGTAAAAAAGCCTAGCCCCAAAGATGGTATCAAGGCTTTTTCGAAAGTTATAAATAAAGATGCCCAATTAAGCGAAGGTGTTTTTAATGTATATCAGCAAGACGACAAGGTGTTTTACGAAATACCCAACAGCCTACTAAATAGAGATTTTTTACTCGTTAGTAGAATAGCTGAAGTTCCTTCTGATTTCTTTGGTTTCTTTTCTGGAGGAGCTAAAACAGGCGAACAAGTCATTACTTTCAGCCGACAAAAAGATCAAATCCTTATTCGTAAAAAATCTTACAACAACGTAGCCAATGATAGTCTACCTGTCTATAAATCGGTAAGAGCCAATAATTTCGAACCTATTCTTGCTGCATTCCCAATTGAAGCCTTAAGCAAAGATTCATCAGGAGTTGTTATAGATGTAACCGATTTTTATGAATCTGATGTAGAGGCTATAAGCGGTTTGGTTAGCTTTCTGCGGAAGCAATATCAAGTTCGCCGCCA
Organism: Balneola sp.; assembly: GCA_048267645.1. Classification (GTDB taxonomy): domain Bacteria; phylum Bacteroidota; class Rhodothermia; order Balneolales; family Balneolaceae; genus Balneola. Next base: position 16,408 of record JBLWXC010000018.1, on the reverse strand, counting down.
AGATTCTAAACGAAGCTATATTGAATCAGTAAAGAGTTTCCCTAAGAATATTGAAGTAAGACATGTAATGACTTACATGGCTGGCAACCCTCCCTCCGATCAAGAAACGGCAACTATCTCAATGATGATGAGCCAATCTATGGTACTACTTCCAGAAGAACCAATGCGCAAACGCTTTGCTGATTATAGAGTTGGTTGGTTTTCAGTAAAACAAATAGATTACGGTTCTGATGAACAAAAAGCTGCTACGAAAGAATACATTCGACGTTGGAGATTAGAGCCAAAAGATCCTGAAGCTTATGCACGAGGTGAATTAGTTGAGCCCGTTAAGCCAATTGTATATTATTTAGACCCTGCCACACCTACAAAATACAGAAGCTACATTATTCAAGGGATTGAAGATTGGCAAGAAGCTTTCGAAGCGGCTGGATTTAAAAATGCAATAATCGCTAAAGAACCACCATCTGAAGAAGAAGATCCAGATTGGAGCCCTGAAGACATTCGCTACTCTACCGTTCGTTGGGTGGCAAGTACCATTAGAAATGCTGTTGGCCCAAGTGTCTCAGATCCTCGTTCTGGAGAAATTATTGAAAGTGATATCGTTTGGTATCATAACCATATGCGCTCTTACAGAAATAGATTAATGATTGAAACTGGAGCTGCAAATCCTGCTGCAAGAAAATTAAAATTGGATGATGAATTAATTGGTGAAACCATGCGACGTGTAATTTCTCACGAAATTGGACATGCACTTGGCTTACCTCATAATATGCAGTCAAGCTCTGCATATCCTGTAGATTCACTTCGTTCAGGTAGTTTCACCCAAAAATACGGTATTGCTACAACCATCATGGAATATGCTCGCCAAAACTACGTGGCTCAACCTGGTGATGAAGGAATTCGCTTTATTCGTCAACTTGGCCCATACGATAGCTACGCTATTAACTGGGGATACCGTGTAATTCCCGATGCTGAAACTCCTGAAGATGAGAAAGCAATTTTGGATAGCTGGATTGAAGAAAAAGCAGACGACCCAATCTATCGCTTTGCATCAAGTACTGGCTACGACCCTTCTGCTCAAACTGAAGATTTAGGAGACGACCCCGTTAAAGCAAGCACCTACGGTTTGATGAACTTGAAACGTGTTGTACCAAACTTACTAGAATGGACTTCTACCCCTGGCGAAGATTATTCAGATTTAGAAGAAATTTATGGTGAGCTAATTGGGCAATGGTCTAGATATGCCCGCCATGTGGCAACAAACATTGGAGGTGTGTATCAAAACAGAAAAACTTCTGACCAAGACGGAATGGTGTACACCGCTGTTTCTAAAAAAGACCAACAACGTGCTATGGAGTTTTTAATTGAAAATGCTTTCCGCACACCAACATGGTTGTTAGATGCCGATATTTTACGCAGAATAGAACCAACTGGTGCTATCGAAAGAGTTAAGAATCTTCAATCTGGAATTCTCCGTTCAACGGTTAATCCGGGAATAATGACGAGATTATCTGAGCAAGCTGCCTTTAATAGCAATGCTTATTCTCTTGAAGAAATGCTCGAAGATCTCAGAAAAGGAATTTGGAGCGAAGTTTATTCATCTGGAAACAATAACATCGATGCCTATCGCAGAAGTTTGCAACGTGAATACCTGAGTTTAGTACAATCCTCATTCGAAGATGATAGCTATAGAGGTATTGATATAAAAGACTCAGATATTCGCCCTGCTTTGAGATACGAACTAGATGCCTTACGAAAAGCTGTAGCTGGAAAAGTAAGCTCCAGAACTGATAGAGCAACTCAAGCTCACTTAAAAGATGTTCTAGAGCGTATAGATGCTATTCTAGATCCTAAATAATACTGAACTAAAAGAGGCTCCACATGGAGCCTCTTTTGTTAAATATTTTGCAACCCTTTTTTTGTGATTGAAACATCATGGTACAAATAAGGCCCTCCATAAGTATGAATTACGATACACGCCTTATTCTCTAGGTATTCCAATAAATTCTTTGCCTGAATTTTATCAAGTTCCATTTTTTCACAGATAGCATTTATTTCTACAACAACCCCATCTGTATTATTGCTATGTTGTGCTAGTTCTTTTAGTAAAAAACGTGCATTTCTATTAAAATCAGCTCCAATAAGCATGAATCCTTTTTTTACTTTAGTACAAGAAGAATCCGAATCTTAGCTAAAGTTATAGTTACCTAAATATTATGGTATTGTTAAGCACTTTCTTTAAGATGTTCTAATCGCAATTGAAGCAGAATTACAAGAACTTATTCTTTTATACTATTTAATTGATATGTTTCAGAAACTTACACTTCGCGGGCGAATATTTTTTATTTCCTCAGGCTTAATACTGCTTGCAGTAGCATTGATATGGCTATTCGTACGTCCCGAGTACAAAAGGACAATCATATCAGAACGCACTACCATTGTATCTCAGCTACAAGAGTACACGCTCAGGCAAACCGATAATACTATCAATAATTGGCTAAACTCGGTAAATCGTTTAGCTGAAGACTTAGTTCTTAGCCCTGGAGAAACGGAATCTCTGGTGTCGAAAGCAGTAAACTACACTCCTGGTTTAATGCGGATTTTGATTACAGACATCAAAACAAAACAAAATATCGATATTGTTCGCTCGATTTACCAAAATGTAGACTTTGAAACTATTGTACCAAACTGGCGCCCCTCTCGTATTGATGAGCAAGTTAGTATTAGCTGGATAACTGACGATTCCCAATCAGTAGATTTCTTTATTGCACAGCACGCTATACAAATTGACGGCGATGTATACACCTTAGATATGTACTTCGACTCTCAGAGACTCAACGAGAATCTGATAAAAATTCCGCTAGGCGGCAATTATGTCGCAAACATTGTAAGCGCCGATGGCGAAAATATTGTTCCCAACAACACCTTTTTATTCCCAAAAGAACTGGCTGGCGAAGCTAGTTATTCAAAAGAAAAAGTTATGCCTTTGGGTGGAAAAAATTGGTTTGTTCTTTCATCCAGATTTGAAACCATCCCATTTTGGCATGTAATTGCTGTTGAAGACAGTTTTATTTTAGAGCCCGTTAATCAGCTCGTTCGATTTTCTTTGATAGCTGCTGGCTCAGTGTTAATACTTATGCTAATCTTTAGCTGGTATGTTAGCGACAGAATTAACCGTCCGGTAAAATCGCTACTTGCTGATGTTGACCATCTTGCCAAACTCGATTTTGAACACACTATTAATACAGTATCGCTTCCTGAGTTTCAAACCATGCACGATACTTTAGAGAACATTCGCCTTACTTTAAAGCGCTACCGCAAGCTGAATGTTGAGAAAATTATTCTTGAAGAATGGAAGAACCGTTATATGGTTACCTACTCAGATGACTTAATCGGTGTAATTAACGAACATCAAAAATTCAGTTTTGCAAACAATCAGCTTACTCAGTTTCTTGAGTCTTTAAAAATAAATCCAACCGAGTCTACTATAACAGAAGTATTTGACCACCCAAACCTGAAGCTCAGTAAATCGAATCAATCTTTCCATTACCCAGACCCCTTTACCGTAAAGGTTGAACAAGCTGAGTTAGTGCACATGCACACCAACGGCAATACTTATTATTATGACTGCCAGCATCTTTCTATTCTTGATGAAAGCAAAACTCAGAAAGGAGCTTACCTCATCATTCACGATAAAACTGAAGATCGCTTATTAGATATCAAGCGAAATGACATGATTAACGTGATTGTTCATGAACTGAAAAATCCAATTACAGGCGTTGTTGGTTTAACTAAGCTTATTATTGATAATCAGTCGATGAGTAAAGAGGAAGTTACCGTTCTCCTGAAAGAAGTATTTGCCTCTGGTGAGCGAATGAACGAACTCGTAAATCGTTTCTTAGAAGTTCAAAAGCTAGAAGCTGGTCAAACCAATTTAGACTTTACCTCTGTTGATATTCTTCAAGTTGTGAATGATGTTAAAATGGTATCTAATTCATTGCTTACCAACAAGAAAATGAAAACCAATATCAGCTCTATTGGCAAAAACTTTAGCATTCTTGCTAATAAAGAGCTCGTTTTTGATGCCGTACAGAACCTTGTAAGTAATGCCGTTAAATATGGCGACCCTGCTCGTACCATTCAAATTGACGTTATTTCAACAGCTTCGAATGTATCTGTTAGTGTAACTGACTATGGCTTCGGTATTAGTGTTGAAGACCAAAAGAAAGTTTTTGACAAGTTCTTTAGAGTAAAATCTAACGCTAAAGCAGCGAACGAAAAAGGTACTGGTTTAGGCTTAGCATACGTGAAAGAAATTATGACTCGCCATAATGGTGATATTACTTTAGAATCAAATTCTGAGATTGGCAGTAAATTCACTATAATTTTCCCAAAGAAAAGATAAAATAGAATATGAAAGTTTTTCTCGGAACATTTTTTCTGGTAGTTATAGTACAATTTAATGCATTCGCTCAAAACGAGGTTTCCTTTTCTGCAGAGTTACTTCAAGAAATGGCTCAACGCTATAGTGGCAATTCTTTAAATTGGCCCGTTTTGGTTAAGCTAGCAGACCATGATATCCCGAACAACAAATTTGTTTTAACACAGTCAGATCTAGCTCAGCTTAAAAGCTTATCCGAAACCTCACTCATCTTTGAAAAACAACAAAGTAGAGTAAAAACTCTCATCTCAGAAGGGGCAACAATTTTTGCAAAAAAAGAGATGGAATATGTAAACTCAAAAATTGCCGATTACTTTATTGCTGTAAATGATGGTGATTTAGAGAAAATTCTTTCAATCGGAACCGAACTTAAACCAGCAACCGATTCTCTAGAAGCAAGTTTGAATAGAAATCGACTTGTAAATGTACAAGCTCAATTATCTAAAAAAGAAGGCAAAGTAGATAAACGGCGAGGTTTATTATCTTCTTGGTTAGCTGCTATTGAAGGTGATTTATTCCAAGAATCTGATGCCATAAAAACTCACCTAGAAAGTTTTGCTACACTTTCTTTTACCGACGGAAGTAACATCCTTATAAACCCATCCACTACCGCTGTAATTAGAAAATCCAGAATCGATAAGCTTAATGAAAGTTCTGATACTGAAATTACACTTGTTGAAGGTGGCTTACTCTCCAAGCTATCTAGTGTTGGGCGAGAAAAAAGTAATTACATCTTAAATGCAGGGGCATCAACTACTGAGCTAAAATCTCAAAATTTCTATGCTGAAAATTCAGGTGATCAAAACGTAAAACTTACCAATTACGATGGAAATGCTAACGTAACAGCTAATGATATAACTATTACCATCAATAAAAATGAGGGTACAATAATACAAGGGAATAATGCACCTCTCCCTCCTATTAAGCTTCTAGATGCGCCAGAGTTGCAAACATCAAAAAGAGATACCATTATTTACTCAGATAGTTTTATTTACGCTTTTAAGCCTGTTCCAAAAGCTTCAAAATATCATGTCCAAAGTAGCCAATCATATAACTTTGACGAAAATGTTCTCGATTTAGAAACAAATCTAAATAGAGTGAAGATTGAAAATTTGGCGCTTGGCACAACCTATATAAAAGTACAATCTATAGATAAATTAGGATTACGTGGACCATACTCTGAAACGCTCAGAGTTATCAGAAATGTTGACACAAAAGCACCTCCAATTTTTGGAGAACAACTAAAGGGTTCTATTTTATTTACTAAAAAAGACAACTTTACCCTTCAAGGTGTAACAGAACCAGATGCCAAAGTTACTATAGATGGGAAACCAATTACGGTTAGTAAATCCGGAGTATTTAGCACTACTATACCTCTTACTTCAAACGATCAAAGTCTTGTAATTACATCAGTTGACAATTCATCAAATAAATCTGAAAAAAAAGTAAGACTTGTTAAATTAACTCCAGAAATTCTATTTAGCATCACTCTTAATGGTGCTAAAATTACAGAAGAAGTATACTCCTCTGCTACTCCGATAACAATAACAGGAAAAGCTTACCCAGAGATGGAAGTTATTATTTCTAATAATGATATTATAAAGACTGTAAAAACTGACTCTCAAGGCAGATGGGGCGTAACAATGAGTATGCAAGAAGGGAAACTTTCTATTACCTTAAAGGCTGTAAATTTTGAAGAAGCTTTTTCAACCAAATCATACATAGTAAAGTAACTACAACATTGGGGAAACATGATTAAACGATTCGCGCTTGTCGTTTCATTACTGCTTATTGCTAAGGCTGTTACCGCACAGGAAATGTATTTTTCTATTTCTGGTAAAAGTACAGGAATTGAAAGTGGAGACACTCGGCATCAGTATGACATATGGATAAAACCCGAAAGCGGGGCACAAAATGGTAGCCTTCAAATTTTTGATGCGGGTCTCGGTGGCGTAGTAGACGTTATTGCCCAGAATACCGCAAATACCACAACAACTTTTCAATTATTCCCCTTTGCTTCAACCTATGCTGTAGTTGATAATTCAGTTCAAGCAAAAAGCAGTCAACAATCCCCTCTCTCTTCCCTCATTACAAAAGATGAAGAACGTTTTAAGAATCGTTGGGTTCCAATTAGTGAAATTAATGCCTCCGAAAATAATGGTTATATAATAAGAGTTACAGCAGACGAGGGTGATGACATTAATAGTTTTAACTTCCGTGTTGTATCGGCTAACGGTGATGTATTATCAGGCACTAGCTGGAAAATTATAGCTATAGACCTCTCTGTTGGTTTATATAACTCATCTGTAAGTAAATCTTTTCAGTTAAAACCCTATCTGCTTGCTGATGGCAGTTCTCCAAAGCTAACAGCCGCAGGCGAAGAAGACTCCAAAGTTGAAAAAATGGATTCTTTTGGAGATAAATACGAAATCGATAACTCCAATCTACCTACCACTCGCTTTGGTATAAAAAACAATTGGGGATTAACCATCCGTGGCTCTAAAGACTGGTTAAACACTTTAACTGTATATGGCTCAGAAAAACCAGTTCTCTGGCTATTTGAACCTATTGCAACTGATATTCTTACCAAACCTAGCTTGGTGATTAGCGAAACTCCTTCCAATAAATGTGTTGAGAAAGGATTTGAGCTTAGTGGTACAAACCTCTCTGCATTTGATTTGAATAACGCCCAATGGATTTTAAATAATGAGAATGTAGGAAAAGGAAATCGTCCTGTTATTCGATTTCAAAATACTGGTAATACAGGAATGGATATTCTTATTCCAAACCAAAAAACGTATTTCCCTGAATATTGGACTTATAGAGAAAACATTTTTGTAAACACCCCTCCTATTGCTCGTTTAGATGCACCGAAATTAATTATTTCCCCTTCTGAAAAAGTCGTTCTTTCAGCTGAAAAATCTTACGATTTAGAAGGTAAACCAATTAGTTATTCTTGGTTTGTAAATGGCGCTCAACGTGGTAGTGGACCTACTTTCGAATTTTCTAATTCAATTTCTGGTCAGTATAATATTTCAGTTCGTGTTTCTGATGGTGGAGTCTCATCAATATGTAGTATCGATGAAAAACAAGTTCGCATCCGCGTAAACACTCAACCATATGCCGAAATAGATTTAGTACAAGTAATTGGTACAGATGAAATTCAAAATATTAGCATCATAAATCAGAATGATTCGGATAATGATAGCTTAAGCTATAGATGGTCGGGCGATGGTATTAAAGGTGAAGCAACAGGTTCTTCTGTCTCTGTTTCGCACTCAAAACCAGGTATTTACAATGTTAACTTGATTGTGGATGATGCTTCGGGCTCTTCAAATTCATCTTATTCCATTTCAAAAAAATATGAAGTAAACGCCGCACCTGTTCCTGTTTTCACTTTAGTTGAAAAAGCAGCACCAGGAGATATCATCAAGCTTAACGGTTTAGAATCAAGCGATGCAAATTCAGACAAATTGAACTATAAGTGGTTTTTGAATAACAGTTTAATCTCTGAAGAAGCTAATACAACATATACTATAAACGACCCTGGAACATTTGAGTTTAAACTTGTTGTTAATGATGGAAGAAGTGTTTCAAACTCATCACAACAGCTAGCCAAGAAAATTAGAATCAACTCAGCTCCTGTTCCTGTAATTTCAGCTGATAGAATAACCTCACTTTCTACCGTTAAGTTCTCTGCCCTCGAAAGCTCGGATGCTGAATCTGCTATTGTATCATACGATTGGGACTTTGGTGATGGAACTCGTGGCTCTGGTCCTACTGTGGAACATTCTTTCCAAAGAACTGGCCAGTATAGAGTTACATTAACAGTAAATGATGGTGAAGGCTTAGCAAACAGTATTCGTACAACAGAACATTCTCTAATCATTAATCAATATCCTACTCCAGATTTCACTGCACCATTAGTGGTTGCACCTGGTGAAGCTTTTACTACAGATGGCTCATTAAGCTCCGATGCCGATGGAAGTATAAGCAGTTATTTATGGTTAGCTGACGGAATGAACGTTGGAACTTCATCTACTGCATCTATCACGTTCAATAACATTGGTACTCATAAGGTATCGCTTCGTGTAAAAGACGATTCGGGATATGAATTTGCTGAAGGTATTGCCACAAAAACAGTACGTGTTAACGCCCCTCCTGTTCCAAAATGGAAAACCATTCCTGACCAAATTGTACCAGATACGGAAATAAAATTCACCGCAGAAGACTCTTACGATCCGGATGGAATTATAAAAGAATATATTTGGAAATTTGCAGATGGAACTCGACTTAGAGGCAAGCAAATTCAACGAGTTTTTAAAGAAAGTGGTGTTCAGAAATTTACACTTACAGTTGTAGATAATGACGATCTTTCAAACTCATCTGTTACCATTGAAGGCGAGACAAATGTAAACCATCAGCCATACATTGTAACAGAAACACTAATTCGTTCAAACTCTCTTAACGTTCAGCTTAATGCAGCTTCTAGCTACGATTTAGACAATAATTCATTGAGTTTTGAATGGACTCTTCCTGATGGTTCTAAACGGAATGAAGCTAGCTTCAATTGGTTGGCTCCAGAACCTGGTGTACATTTCATCGGGTTAACAATAGATGATGGCTTAGGACTTAGCAATAGTAAAACATCCGAATCTATCCGAGTTCTTATTAACCGTGCCGTAAAAGCTGTGGTTGAACCTGAGATTGCTTCTTGTACCGGTCAAACTGTGTTATTTAATAGCTCACAAAGTTTCGATCCTGATGGAGATCCTTTTAGTGTTAAGTGGGACTTTGGAAACGGAGTAACATCAGATGAAGCAAATCCTTCTTACGTATATGAGAAATCAGGCATTTACAACGCTCAATTAACTCTTGATGACGGAATTTCAGGCAAGAAAACTATTACCAAAATTCCTGTAATTATTGAAGGATCGCCAGTAGCGAAGTTGAATATTAGCGACACTACAATTTGTGTAAACTCAAGCATAACCTTTGATGGTTCCGCAAGTACTGATCCTTCAGGTGCACTCCCATCCTTCAGTTGGGATACAGGTGATGGCAAGTCTAATACTGGTCCTAAAATTAATCACGTATTTACTGAGCCTGGAGTTTATAATGTATCTTTAACTGTTGAAGGTTCTGGTTCTGGACGTTGCAGTAACATCAGCCAGACTACCGCAACGGTTAGAGTTATTGAAGGCCCTGAAGCTAATTTTGAGCTTCCTGATTGGACTGAACCTGGTCAAACAATAACTTTCGATGGTTCTGCTTCAACTGCTGAAGGTGGTATCAAAACTGCAACTTGGGTTATTGATGGTGAGCAAGTACAAGACTCCGTTTCTGGAATCAAAGGTTCTTACACTTTCAACACTCCTGGCGAGTATTTTGTAACTTTAGAACTTACTACGAACTCTGGTACTTCTTGTAATTCTGTAATTAAGACAAAAAGCATCAAAGTTAATGCACCTCCTGTAATAGCTTGGAATCTACCAGAAAAAGTAGCTGCTGGAACCGATGTAGTACTTGATGCCCTCGCCTCTACCGACCCCGATGGTTACATCAAACAATACAAATGGTATTTGGATGATGGCTTTGTAAGCTACAATGCTTCTGAAATCATAAAAGCTATTACTCCTGGTCAGCATAAAGTTACCTTAGAAATTGTTGATAACTCTCTTGCTAAAAACAACAAGGTAGTCGCTGAAAAGACATTTTTTGCTAATAGTGCACCAACACCATCTATAATTATGCCTGCTGGCGTGGTGTATCAAAATCAAACAGTAACTTTCCAAAGTGGCCTCGCCCAAGATCGTGATAACGATATGCTAAGCAGCTCTTGGTTTGTTAATGGGAAACCAGTTCCAACTCCTACTTTTAAAGCAGAAGACACCAACGGATATAAAATTACATTAGTCCAAAATGATGGACGTGGTTTACCAAACTCCATTGACTCTTCAGTTGTTACTTTTACTCCTACTCCTTTCCCTGTTATTAAACCTCAGGTGCCAAATAAAATAGTTATTGGTGGTGCTCTAACTACCGCCGACATTATGGTTCCACCAACTTGGAAATTCAAAAACCAAGCTATTTATGAAGACCGCTGGATAGCATATAATCCAGGTGTTTCAACTGTTACGTTGGCTTGGGTTCCTTCTGGCCAAGAACTTACTACTCAAACTTTCGAAATTGAAGTTGTGAGTCCATTACAATTCACACAACAAGTTGCACCAAAACGCATTGCGTGGAATCCTGCTAATCCAAGTTTCATACTATCTGCTCCTGAAGTAAACAGAGATTTATCTGATGTTAGCTACACATGGAAACAACGCGGACAAGTAATTGGCGAAGGCCTCCAAGTTGGTGTAAAGCTAATTAAAGGCGAAAATAGATTCACTGTAGAAGTAGTAGACAATACTATTCTTCAATCTAAACCTATTACTATAGACATTGTAGTAGTTACCGAGTAATCTACATCACCCTATAAAAATCAATATTTTTCAGAAACATGCTAAGCTTTATGGCTTAGCATGTTTCTTTCATTTCAGCTAAAAAGGTGTTAGTTTTCATAGTTCTTTAATCACTCAACAGCGATCCACTTGAAGATTATTATTATTGGTGCCGGCGAAATTGGCTACGACCTTGCTAGCGTACTTTCTAAAGAAAAACATGATGTTATAGTTTTGGATCGTGAAAAGGATTGCCTTTCACATGTTTCAGAAACTCTCGATGTTTTAGTTAAAGAAGGTAATGCTACTTCTGCAAAAGATTTAATGGACGCAGGAGTAGACTCCTCTGATATCACAATTGCTGTAACTAGCGTTGATGAAGTAAACATGATTGCATCAATGATTAGTAAAAAGCTTGGTGCCAAAATGGTTATTGCTCGGGTGCGTAACGATGAATTTTCTCAACCCGATGCCCCAATCAAGCCTACCGATCTCGGCATTGATGTAATGATTCACCCCGAAATGAGTGCCGCACAGGAAATAACTCGCCTTTTGATGCGAGCTGCTGCAAGCGATGTAATAAACCTTGCTGAAGGTCAAATGCAGTTGGTAGGTATTCGACTTGGAAAAGATTCTCCTTTGATTGGTAAATCTTTAATTGATTATGCTTCCGAGCATTCTAACATAACATTTAGGGTTGTAGCTATTGGTAGACGTGGCTTAACCTTAATGCCTAAAGGTGCGGTGAAGCTACAAGCTTCTGATCAGGTTTTTGTTTTAGCGAAAACAGAAGATATTCCTAAAATCATTAAAACTACCGGAAAAAAAGAAACCGAACTGAACCGCATTATGATTGCAGGTGGCTCGGCTATTGGAGCAATGATTGCACGCCTACTTTGTAGTGATACGAAGAGAAACTGGTCGGTTAAGCTCATTGAACCAAACTATGATATTGCTGAAGAACTCGCCATTGAGCTCAAAAATGCAATGATTCTTCATGGTAACCCAACTGACCCTGATTTGCTTGCTACCGAAGGCATCACTGATATGGATGCATTCATTGCCGTTACTGATGACGAGGAATCGAATATCATTTCCTGCCTAATGGCGAAGCATTTAGATGTTAAGAAAACGGTAGCTTTAGTTTCAAAGCCAGACTTTATTCCGTTAAGCCAAACTATTGGCCTCGATGCCGTTGTGAATAAAAAAGTTGCCGCTTCCAATGAGATTCATCGTTTTGTTAGAAAAGGACGTGTTGTTTCAGTAACAGAATTAAGAGGCATCAAAGCAGAGGTACTCGAACTTATAGCCTCTCCTGGTGCAAAAATTTTAGGAAAGCGTATTCAGGATTTGAAACTACCCGACGGATGTATCATTGGTGGGATTTTATGTGATGGCTGCGTAGAAATTGCGACTGGCTCATCTCAAATAAAGGTTAATGATCGTGTGATGGTATTTTGCCTACCTGAAGCTATAGACAAGATAACACAACTCTTTCAATAATGGCTTTAAGTGTAATTAATGCCTTCAATCGGCCGAAAATAGATTTTTTAGTAGTTCTAGGAGTATTAGGTGCCTTTGTATTCTTTATGGGCTTTGCACTTCTTTTACCAGCTATCATCGATATTGTTTACGGTGAAAATACTTGGAGCGCATTTCTTATTTCTGCAGGAATTTCATTTCTAGCTGGTGGTACTCTTTGGTTTTTCTTCAGACCAAAAGAAGAACTTCGAATACGAGAAGGCTTTTTGGTTGTGAGTTTAACTTGGATTGCTCTTTCCTTAGTAGGCGCATTACCGTTTACAATCTCTGGTATTCTCCCAAATTACACCGATGCCGTCTTTGAAACCATGAGTGGACTTACTACCACGGGTTCAACAATTCTAGGCGGTACAACCTCTGATGGCTTTGTAAATCCTGATATTGAATCCATTCCAAAAAGCTTTCTGTTTTGGCGTTCTCTTGCGCACTGGCTTGGTGGTATGGGAATCATTGTTTTATCCATCGCTATTCTTCCTTTATTAGGAATTGGTGGGATGCAGCTCTTTCAAGCTGAGTCGCCTGGCCCTACAACCGATAAACTTACACCAAGAGTACAAGAAACCGCTAAACTACTCTGGGTTGTCTATTTTGCATTTACGTTTTTAGAATTTCTATTGCTTTGGGCCCACCCTTCTATGGATTGGTTTGATGCTATAAATCACTCCATGGCAACATTAGCAACCGGTGGTTTCTCTACCAAAAACGCTAGTGTAGAGGCTTTTAACTCTATCTACATTGATTGGGTGATAACAGTTTTCATGTTTCTGGCAGGGATTAACTTTGCAATGCATTTCAGGCTTTTAAAAGGTGATTACAAAATATTTTTGGGTAATCGTGAAATTCGTTTTTATACCATCATCACTTTAATCGGCATTGTTGGTATTACTTTTTCCCTCTGGAATTTTGATGGCTACTCGCTGTTGGAAGCTCTTAGATATGGCGCTTTCCAAGCTGTTTCTATTATCACTACCACAGGTTTTGGAACTAACGATTACGAGCTTTGGTACTCCTTTGGTGCTTTCTTCCTATTTCTTCTTTTCTTTACGGGCGGTAGCGCTGGTTCAACAGGTGGTGGTATCAAAATGATTCGCTGGATGATTTTAATCCGTAACACTGGTAGAGAAATCAAGCAGATTATCCATCCGAAAGCTATTCTTCCTGTACGTATTGGAGAACAAACGATCAGCCAAAACATCCAACGCACAGTACTGAGTTTTTTCATTCTATATATGTTCATCTTCGGAACCGGAGCCTTCATAATAAGCCTCTTCGGATATGATATCATGTCTTCCATTGGCGCAAGCATATCTGCATTAGGAAATATTGGTCCTGGTTGGGGTGAATTTGGACCAACTGATAGCTTTGCTAAAATGCCCTATCTCGGTAAATGGGTGCTTATCATGCTTATGATGATCGGCCGTTTAGAAATTTTCACCGTACTCATTATATTTTCTCCTTCATTCTGGAAACAATAATCAACCTCTATTACTAAACTCTTTTCCGATTGATAAAGTGAGGCTCTCCCCTTATCCTATTCATACACATTTAGCACATTAAACCAGGAATTATTTCTGGATAAAATCTTAGATCGGTATTTTTAGAAGTATGCTCCATCAAAAAGAAAAAACTATTCCACTCCCTCCCTCTTGGCTTCTTTTAGTCGCAATCATCCTTTTTAGTAATTGTGCAACTGGAAATGACGATCCACCTGAAATTGATTTAAACGAAACCATTTCTAGCATAGAGATTTCTACTGCTGGAAAAGAGATTCTAAACGACTCAAAAATTAATGCCACAATTAGAGTTTATAATGATGATGTAACTTTATACCAAGGCAATATCGCAATTGAAACAAGAGGTTCATCATCCCTTGGCTTTCCTAAAAAGTCATACGGTTTTGAAACTAGAGACGAAAACAATGCCGATTTAGACGTTTCCTTATTACAGCTCCCCGAAGAAGAAGATTGGATTTTGAATGGACCTTATAGCGATAAAACGCTTATGAGAAATATGCTGATGTACGACCTATCTCGAGATATTGATAGATATGCCAGCCGTGGCGTTTTTGTTGAATTAAGCATTAATGAGGAATTTCAGGGCTTATATCTACTACTTGAGAAGCTAAAACGTGATGACAATCGAATTAACATCAAAAAACTAAATCCAGATGAAAACTCTGGTGAGGACATCACTGGTGGATATATTTTGAAAATTGATCGCACCGATGGAGCTGGTTCATATTTCACATCTTCTTTTGAACCACCTTTTGCTACAGAAGGGCAAAAAGTGAATTTCGTATTTGAGTATCCCGATCCAGGTGAAATCACTTCGCAACAGAAAAACTATATTACCAATTATATCTCTAGCTTTGAATCAACACTCGCTTCAGATGATTTCGCCGACCCAGTTAACGGTTACCTGAAATACATAGATGTTTCTAGTTTTATCGATTTCTTCTTGATGAATGAACTTGCCAATAATGTGGACGCTTACCGACTTAGTACATTCATGCATAAAGAGAAAAATGGAAAGCTAGTAATGGGCCCAATCTGGGATTTCAACTATGCGCTGGGCAACGTAGACTATTGTAACTCTGGTGATACCGACGTTTGGGCGTACAAGTTTAACGAGCGCTGTGGGAATCATTACCAACAAGTGCCCTTTTGGTGGACTAAGCTTCTAGAAGACCCTGTTTTTGTAACACAACTTCAAGAACGATGGACAAAGCTTAGAAGTAATCAGTTTTCAGAATCTAAAATTATGGCAAAAATTGATGCTTATGCTAAGCTACTTCAAGAAACTGGAGCCGTAGATAAGAATTTTAGTGTTTGGGAAGTTCTTGGCGTTTACGTTCGTCCGAATAATTATGTAGGCGAAACATACCAGCAGGAAGTTGATTATTTGAAAGAATGGATTGAAAACCGATTGCTTTGGCTAGATTCATCCATTTCAAATATGTAGGATGCTTTCTTAATTGTGAAACTGTGTTTTTTTAGCTAAAAGCTGTGTTAGAATTACTAATTGTTGCACTTCAAACTTGAACCTAGATGGCACGTTAACTTTATTCATGAAAATTACTAACCAAAAAGCGCTCTAAATCTTGAATTACCTTCTCAATATCTTCAGACTTATATTCATCAAATTTACCGTGAGCAGCAGCATTTCCAATGTCTAACCAAGCTTGTATAAATCGCCACTGCGATTGTGAATATCTTTTCATTTTCTTGAGTTGATCATTTATGAATGATGCTTTTTTAGTAGAGTCGATGTCAAAGTTTTGCGCCATTCTTTTTAAAGCATTCTCAAGAACAATTCTTGTTAAAACAGCAGCTGGGTCTTTATAGCCATTTTTATTGAGTTCTTTTGCTTGTTCTAAAATGGAATCGAATACCTCACCAGCTATTAAAAACTCTTGACCAGTTAAAAAACCATTTTCTAAATCATCGAGAGCTCCGCTTAATACACCAACAAGTGGGTAAACGTCATAAGAGCGAGAAACACCCCTAACACCTCCCTTTTTTTCACTTGGTAAATTATCTTCAAACTGACGATAGTGAAAGCTTTGTATCCCAAAAACAGATCCTAAAATATTTCTGGATTGTGTTAACCAACTCTGTAACCTCACTTTATCTATACCTTGAATATAAGCTCCGCCTGAGGATGATTTTTCAAGCTTGGCAACCTCTTTCCCTTCTTCAATGAGATCCTATAGTCGATTTGCATATTTTCTGTATTTGGGATTTAGCATTGAATAGTAATTTGGTTTACAAATAAAACTTTAAAGCCATATAACGACACCGCGTTTATGCGGCGAGGGTTTTCAGTTTTTGTGAAAGTAACAGAATTAATCAGTTACCTGAAAATTAAATTTTGCGGAGCTAGTACCCAAATCTGATTTGAAACGCTTGATCTTTACAAAAAGGATGCCCTCACCTAGATTGTAAACTCTGACATCAACAAATCTAAGGAGGACATC
>JBLWXC010000017.1:0-45574 GCA_048267645.1 Balneola sp. | reverse complement strand
CGAGCTCACCAAGGAATTGGTGGAAAAACTCCCGCTCAATTTAACCAAAACTGTCAGCGAATTACTTGACATCTACAGGGATGACCGAGACTCTAAGAACTATCATATCTGTCAACGAATTACCTAGCATCTACAATCCTGATCCCGAAGCCTCGGGACGAAAGATCTTCGCAGCCATTAAAAGCAATTACATCGTCTGTATGCGATAGCAGGTTCTACTAGCGGAAACCTTAATTTATATCTCTTACCTCACTCCTGACTTTTAAGTCAAAATATTCACCCTCCACAAATCACTGCCTTTCATATAGTTACCGAACAAATTAGTAATAGTAATTCCGATTTTATTGAATTATCATGATTTGATTTTTACATACAACATTAATCTTATTCGGGGACTATGGAACTTAAAATCACCAATTTATCAAAAACCTATTCTAATGGTGTAAAAGCATTAGATCATGTGAATCTCGAAATTGGAACTGGAATGTTCGGTCTACTTGGTCCGAATGGTGCAGGAAAATCCACCTTAATGAGAACCATATCAACTCTTCAAGAGCCCGATTCAGGAAGCATTCAGTTTGGAGATATTGATGTTCTTAATCAAAAAGAAGAAGTCCGTAAAGTATTGGGATATCTCCCCCAAGAGTTTGGGCTCTACCCCAACCTTAAAGCAGAATTAATATTAGACCATTTTGCTGTATTAAAAGGAATTACGAATTCCAGTGAACGTAAAGACACCGTTCAAGCCCTTCTTCAGCAAACAAATTTGTGGGATGTGCGAAAAAAGAAAGTGGGTGGATATTCTGGAGGAATGAAACAACGCCTTGGTATCGCCATTGCCCTTCTTGGAAACCCTAAATTGGTAATTGTTGATGAACCTACGGCAGGATTAGATCCAACCGAGAGAAACCGTTTTCTTAACTTACTGGGTGAAATTGGGGAAAATGTAGTGGTCATTCTTTCAACGCATATTGTTGAAGATGTTAGAGAATTATGCCGTAAAATGGCCGTAATCAACAAAGGAAATGTACTTACCCAAGGTTCTCCCGATGATGCCATTGAAGAGCTCTCAGGTAAAATCTGGAAACGTTCTGTAGATAAAGATCAGCTTGATGCTATGCACACAGAGTTTGAGGTAATATCTACGAGATTGGTGGCTGGCAAACCATTGATTCATATTTTTAGCGAAAGCAAACCAGATTCAAGTTTTGAAGCCACCGATGCTGATTTAGAGGATGTATACTTCCTCAATATCGCACGTGCAACTGTGGAGGCATAAGCCATGTGGAATATTACCAAATTTGAGATTTCGTATTTGTTACGTCGTCCTGCTACCTATATTTACTTTTTTATCTTATTTCTATTTGCCTTTCTATTCATAGCCACCGACATCGTACAAATTGGCGGCGGTATTGGAAAAGTAAACCTTAATAGTCCGTTTGTTCTCTTTCAGGCTTCCATGATATTAACACTTGTGGGAACTTTCATCACCACAGCCATTGCTGGGACAGCGATTATCAGAGATTTTCAGATAAAGACCCACGAGCTATTTTATACCAAACCAATCACAAAAGCCCAATACCTTTGTGGCAGGTTTATCGGTGTAGTAGCAATCATGTTATTTGCCTACTCTGGGATTCTCTTTGGTCTTGCTTTTGGAGAGCTCATGCCTTGGGTTGATGCCGAACAACTGGGCGCATTCAATTTTCTTACCTATTGGAATAGCTTTCTTGTATTCATCTTCCCGAACGTTCTTTTTATAAGCGCTCTGTTTTTTGCAGTGGGAACATTAACCAGAAATATCTTTTTAGTTTACGTTCAGGGTATCATTCTAATAATAGCTCAAACTATTGCTCAAACGTTAACCGTTGATTTAGACAACGATAGAATAAGTTCTCTCATTGACCCTTTTGGTGGGGAGGCTTTTGTACTAGTTACAAAATATTGGACCGTTGTTGAACAAAACGCTTTACAACTTTCCTTTTTTGATAGTTACATATTCTCGAACAGAATACTTTGGATTGGAATTAGTTTAGCTCTCTTTGCTATAACTTATACCCTCTTCGATTTCAATGTGCAACCTATTGGGTCTCGAAAAGCCAAAAAGAAAAAGATTCATTCCGAAGAAAAAGAAGATTTTTTAGGCACCTATTTATCTCTTCCAAATGTTGTTACTCATTTCGACTTTAAAGCTCGTGTTAGTCAATATATCAGCCTTACAAAGTTCTATTTAAAAAGTATCGTAACAGAAATTCCATTTCTAGCAATTGGCGCTATTGGGATTCTAAACTTCATCATGTCGGCGATTTACTCAGATTCCATTTTTGGAACAAGTACATGGTTGGTTACACATGCCATGATAGAGGCAATCAGCGGATTCACTTTATTCCTACTTATTTTAAGTACGGTTTACGCTGGAGAATTGATTAACCGCGAACGAGAGTTGAAACTAGATCAAACCTTCGATTCCCTCAATCTTCCGAACAGCACCACGCTTCTAGGTAAGTTTACAGCGCTGATCATTGCAATGTCATTCTTATTCTTGTTGCTCATACCAATCGGCTCTGTCGTACAGGTTGCAAAAGGATTTACTGACATTGATTTTTCAGTATACCTAGGAGGCTTTCTCTTTTTGCAGCTTCCTAACATCCTCAATTATTGTATGATTGCATTTCTTATTCACACATTAATTAATAATAAGTTCATTGGCCATTTTGCAATGGTTGCCTTTTTTATTCTGAACGAAATTGTATTAAACGAGATCGGATTTGAGCACAACCTTTGGGAATTCGGATCGTCTATCGGAATCACCTATTCGGATATGAATGGTTGGGGTCCCTTTCTTGGTGCAAAGTTGATATGGGAATTACATTGGTTCTTTGTAGGTGGCCTTTTCCTTTTCCTATCCAATTTGTTTTGGGTCCGTGGGACAGAATCCAGTTTTAAGCTTAGAATCAAATCTATTGGACTAAGGCTAAATAAATCGGCGGCTACAATTGGTGCTGTTTTACTATTGGCTAGTTTGATTACCAGTTCTATCATTTATTACAACACCAATGTTCTTAACGAATTTCGAAATACTGATGACACAAATGATATTCGTGCACAATTCGAAAAAACGTACAAATCATATGAAGATCTAAAAACTCCAAAAATCGTTGATACTTACGTTGAAGTAGATTTATATCCATCTGACCTCGCATATCATGTTAAGGGTCGAAATATCCTTGTAAACAAGACAACCTCTCCCATCGATTCGGTTTGGCTCAATTGGGAAAAAGATAATCAATACTCAGAACTTGGCTTTAACAAAGCTGCTAAAGAAGTTCATCGAAATGAGACATATGACTTTAGTATCTACGCTTTCGATAAACCACTAATGCCTGGAGATAGTATTGAGTTGGCTTTTGATTTTGACTATAAGATTAAAGGTTTTTCAAATAATGGAATCTCGACAGCTATAGCTGGGAATGGTACTTTTCTAAACAGTAACATCTTTCCAAGCATTGGTTATAATAGCGGAATTGAGCTAAGTGCTGATGATGATCGAAAAGAACAAGGGTTAGCTGAAAAAGAACGTACAGCTTCTATTTATGATGCCACTGCTTATGCGAATCACGGACTTGGAAGCCAAGCAGACTGGGTTAATTTCGAAACCATAGTAAGCACTGAAGTTGGACAAATTGCTGTTGCACCTGGCTACTTACAAAGTGAGCGTACAGAAGGCGGACGAACTTATTTCCATTACAAAATGGACGCGCCAATTCTATACTTCTTTTCATTTTTAAGTGCCGATTACGAAGTTATTGAAAAGTATTGGAACAACGTGAAAATGCAGATTATGTATCACTCTTCCCATGGTTACAATACTGATCGTATGATGGAGTCCTTGGAAAACTCATTTGAATATTTTTCAGAAGAGTTTGGAGAATATCAGTTCAAACAAATACGTATTCTGGAGTTTCCTAGATATGCGGCTTTTGCCCAATCCTTTCCTAATACCGTTCCATTCTCTGAAGGAATCGGTTTTATCGCTCGTCTAAAAACCAACGACGATATTGATTATCCTTACTATGTAACGGCACATGAACTTGCCCACCAATGGTTTGGCCATCAAGTAGTTGGTGCAGATGTACAAGGCAATTCGATGCTAATCGAAACCTTCGCTCAATATGGTGCACTGATGGTGATGAAGAAGGAATATGGCG
The DNA here is from genome assembly GCA_048267645.1 of Balneola sp. Classification (GTDB taxonomy): domain Bacteria; phylum Bacteroidota; class Rhodothermia; order Balneolales; family Balneolaceae; genus Balneola. Next base: position 41,366 of record JBLWXC010000017.1, on the reverse strand, counting down.
AGGATGTGATGAAGAAATTTCTTCGCTACGAACTCAATTCCTATTTGCAAGGAAGAACTTCTGAACGAAAGAAAGAACTTCCATTGATGCTAGTAGAAAATCAACAATACCTACATTATCGCAAAGGGTCGGTGGTGATGTATGCACTGCAAGACTATTTAGGAGAAGAGCTGGTAAATAGTGTAATCAAGGACTTTGTGCAAGACAACAAATTCCAGGAACCGCCCTATACAACCACGCTAGATTTTGTTAGCAGGCTAAAAGCTGCCGTTCCTGATTCTATGCTTTATTTAGTGGAAGATATGTTCGAAACTATAACTCTCTACGAAAACCGAGCTAATGAGGCTACGTTTACAGCTTTACCTGATAGCACTTGGAAAGTATCTCTTACTATCAATACCAAAAAACTTAGAGCTGATAGCCTTGGACTTGAACAGGAAATCGAGTTCGCCGATTATATAGATATTGGTGTTTTTGGGGAAGAATCAGAGACTACTGGAGAACTTGGAGAACGACTCTATTTAACCAAGCATAAAATCTCTGGTGGTGATGAAACCTTCACCGTAATCGTTGATACTAAACCCATCAGAGCAGGTGTTGATCCATACAATAAATTGGTAGACCGAAACCCTGATGATAATGTGAAACGGGTTGAAGAAAAGAACTAGATTTAAAAGGATGGTCATTTGGCCATCCTTTTTTATTTCTAAATCTCTGCAAATACTTATTGAATGGATATTAAAGCTCTTGTGTACTGATATCCATTCAGATAATGATTTCCAAGCAATTTTGGAATTTATATTATTAATAAATATGAGAACTAAAAATAATTTTTGTCTACTTTATAACCCAAGAGATTTATGATAAAAATATTAAGATGAGTAAATAACAAACTATCTATAGCACTTCAGTTCAATTTGAAAGTGTTTAGCTTTCTCCTGTCCTGCCTGTTATAAATATTAGCTACCCAATATTAAATACAAAAGAGATGGAAGACATACTTCTTTACGATAGGTTACAGTTCGCATTTACTATCACTTTTCATTACTTGTTTCCACAACTAACCATGGGTTTATCTTTGATGATTGTCTTTTTTAAAGGGCAATACCTTCGAACAAAGATTGACAAATATAACGATGCTGCAAAATTCTGGATGAAGATCTTCGCCCTCAATTTTGCGATGGGGGTTGTAACAGGTATTCCAATGGAATTTCAGTTTGGCACCAATTGGGCAAAGTTCTCAGAGCTCACAGGTGGTATTATTGGCCAAACATTAGCAATGGAAGGCATGTTTTCCTTCTTCTTAGAGTCTTCATTTTTAGGACTCTTTTTATTTGGGGAAAAATTACTGGGACATAAACTACATTTTCTCACTGGATTTCTAGTCTTTTTAGGTTCTTGGGCAAGTGGCTATTTAATCATCGCTACACATTCTTGGATGCAAAATCCTGTGGGCTACGAAATAATAGAAAACGGAAAGTTTGTACTGAATAATTTTGGTGCTTTATTCTCTAATCCATGGTTACTCCCCTCTTACTTGCACAATCAAGCGGCTTCTTTGGTAACATCTTCCTTTGTGGTTGCTGGAATTGGGGCATTTTATTTACTCAACAACAAACATCATGAATTCGGAAAGCTATTTGTGAAAACTGGAGTCGTTTTTGGCTTAGTTTCTAGTCTGATTGTTGCATTTCCAACAGGCGATTGGGCAGCTAAAAATGTAGTAAAATATCAACCTGCTGCTTTTGCAGGAATGGAAGGTATTTTTGAAACTGAAGAAGGTGGCTCAGAAATCATATTAATTGGGCAACCTAACATGATTGAGAAAAAACTAGATAACAAAATAGCCGTACCAAATATTCTTAGTTTTCTTACCTATCAAGATTGGAATGCTGAAATAAAGGGATTGAATGAATTTGATGAAAGTGTTCATCCAACCAATATTCCTGGTTTATATTATGCATATCACATTATGGTTGGCTTAGGAACAATCTTTATTGGATTAATGCTTTTAGCTGCTCTACAGTTGTATAGAAAGAAACTATACGAAACAAAATGGATTTTATGGTCGCTTATGTTAATGCTTCCATTTCCATATATAGCAAATACTACCGGTTGGTACACCGCTGAATTAGGGAGGCAACCTTGGTTAGTATACAACTTATTGCGTACAGCCGATGGAGCTTCCCCAACAGTTTCAGCGGGTAATACATTATTTACCTTGCTTGGTTTTGTAGGGCTCTACATACTCCTTGGCTTACTCTTCTTAATGTTAGCTGGTAAGATTGTTAATAAAGGTCCTAAACTTAATACGCACTAATTATGGAACTCTTTTGGTATATCGTTTTAATGACTATGCTAGCTGTTTATGTAATTTTAGATGGCTACGATTTTGGGGCAGGAATTATTCATCTTTTCTTTGCTAAAACAGAAAGTGATAAAAAAGCAATCACTAACGCTATTGGCCCCTTCTGGGATGCCAACGAAGTTTGGTTAATAGCTGCCGGTGGAGTTCTATTCTTTGCTTTTCCAACCTTGTACGCATCTTCTTTTAGTGGATTTTATTTACCACTAATGATCATTCTATGGCTACTTATTTTTAGAGCTATAGGCTTAGAATTAAGAGGTCAAGTTCAAAACAGAATTTGGGAAGCTGTTTGGGATAAAGCTTTTGGCATCTCAAGCCTTCTCTTAGCGCTATTTTTCGGAGTAGCCTTAGGTAACGTAGTAAGAGGCGTTAACTTAGGAAATGTAGTTAACGGAGTTTCTTCTTATGAAGGGCACTTTTTCTTTTTACCACTTTGGGTACCAAGCCTTAGCCCACAAGCCGAACAATTAGGTATTATTGATTGGTTCACCTTATTACTTGGAATTATAGGAGTAGTAATTTTAACGATTCATGGCTCCAACTGGATTATTTTTAAGACAAACTCCAGTATAAACGAAAAACTAAAAAAAGTGGTGTTCAATCTGAATTTTGTATTACTAGTATTAGTAATTATATCACTTTTGGTTTGGCATGTAATAGAACCTCAACCATTTCATAACTTTACAAACAATCCTTTGTTATGGATTTTCCCAATCATAACATTTACGGGCTTGTTGGGACTGTTTAAAGTAAAAGACTTCAAAAACCATGGAATGGGATTTTTGTTTTCTTCACTGTTCCTATTTGGAGGTTTAGTTTCAACTGCGATGTCCATTTTCCCAAAAATGCTTCCATCCACAAATTCTATACATCCTGATTTAACCTTATATAATGTCGCTGCACATAATTACGGTTTATCAGTAGGTGTGTATTGGTTTGTGATAGCAGCCCTTTTGGTGGCATTGTACATGGTTATTCAATACAAAGTATTTAAAGGCAAAATGGATGATGTTGGCTATGGCGAACATTAACTAAAGCCTCGTTTATTATGACTGGCGCCCTGATATCTATAATTAGTGTTTTCATCGGTATAATTTCGGCGAACCTTACTGGTTACTTTCATAGAAATTCTTCCTTTGGTTTTACTGGAAACACTTTAGTTGGGGTTTTTGGTAGTATATTTTTGATCAAATCTTTTGGAAGGTTAGGCTTTGATCCATGGTCCATTATGGCAAATGGAACCTTTCATAGCTCTCTATTTATTATAAACTGTCTTGTTTCAGCACTTGGCGGGGTTTTAGGACTACTTTTCATTAAATGGGTTTATGTTAAAATGAATTCTAATAAGCCTTGAATCAAAGTTTTAAATGCATCTTTAGGAATACATTCAACCTACCCTATCTTCCTACCAATCAATACCTTAATTATCTTTTTATAGCAAATTTGATTACATTGGTTAAACGTTATCAAACCTAAAAGCTATGTCAAGAATTGTCATCTTAGGAGCTGGTATCTCTGGTCATGTTGCAGCAACTCACCTCCGTAGGAAACTTTCAAAAAAACATGAAGTTGTAGTCGTATCCCCAAATAGTAATTACCAATGGATTCCATCAAACATTTGGGTGGGCATTGGTAGAATGAAATCAGAAAAAATACTTTTTCCTCTAGCCCCTCTTTACAAGAAAAAAGGCATCGATTTCAAGCAAGCAAAAGCCATTTCCTTTCATCCTGAGGGCGATAAAGTTGAAGATAAACCTTATGTCTTAGCCGAATATGTGGCAGGAGAAAACAAAGGTAAACTAGAAAGAGTAACCTACGATTACCTCATTAATGCAACAGGTCCAAAACTTAATTTTGAAGCGACTGAAGGCTTAATTCCAGGTAAGAACAAAGTCTATTCTGTTTGTACTTATACCCATGCCGAGCACGCTTGGGAAGGTTTAAATAAAGTCATCCAGCAAATGAAAGCTGGTAAAAAATCCAAAATTTTAATTGGAACTGGACATGCTAAATCAACCTGCCAAGGAGCCGCATTTGAGTACATCTTAAATGTGGAACACGAACTACGGAAACACAATGTCCGTGACATGGCTGAAGTCACATGGATTTCTAACGAATATCAATTAGGCGATTTTGGAATGGATGGTATGCTATTAAGCTATGGTAGCATAACTATGAAATCTCATGAAATGGTCGAAATGATTTTCGAAGATAGAGACATTAAATGGATATTGGGAGCTGGTGTAAATAAAATTGAAGACGGCATTGCTCACTACGAAAATCTTGACGGTGAAATCAAATCCGAAGAATACGATTTCGCTATGCTTATCCCTTCATTTTCTGGCCACGGATTTAAGGCATTTGATAAAGATGAAAAAGATATCACAGATAAACTCTTTAAAGGGTTTATGATTGTTGATGCTGATTATACTCCAAAGCCATACGAAGAATGGTCGGTACAAGACTGGCCGGAAACCTATCAAAATCCAAACTACAAGAACATTTTCGCTCCTGGAATTGCATTTGCACCACCTCACGCTATCTCTAAACCTCGAAAAAGTAAAAATGGCACTGATATCTCTCCTGCTCCTCCTCGTACAGGAATGCCTTCGGGTATAACCGCAAAGTTGGTGGCAGATAATATCATTGAATCCATAAAAAGCGGGAAAGAAGTTTTAAACCATAAAGGTTCAATGGGAAATATGGGCGCTGCTTGTATTGCTTCAGCCGGTTTTGGATTGCTTGGAGGAAGTGGTGTAAGTATCACAACTTATCCTATAGTTCCTGACTACGAAAAGTACTCCAAAACACAAGGTCGGCAACTTGGTAAAACCTTCGGTGAAATTGGTTTAGCAGGCCATTGGTTAAAATTGGCATTGCATTACGCCTTTATCTACAAAGCTAAAATGCTACCATTATGGTGGTTAATCCCTGAATAGAAATATCATGACACAACGAATTTCAAAATATCAACGGTTTAAAATGGGGAATCCTGTCATTCAGTTTTTCAAGTTCATTTATTTAAGTATAAAAATAATGCTTGTTGTAGCTGGTGGACATGGAGGCACGAGAAAAGCGAACTAAGGAATATCTAGAACGCCTACTCTTTCTAAGAATTTAAAGTACTGAGATTCAGGTATTAGAAATCCGCTCAGCTCAAAAAATAACAACATCTTCTTTTTGAAAATGAAGAAAGCGATTATATATGACTTAGATTACACACTTTTTGATCCCAATACTTTAGATAAGTCCCTTTTCCATTCTGCTTTCGATATTCTAAAGGAAGTTGAGCAAGCTTCGGATTATAACTTTGCCGAATTACAACAGGCCTTATTTTCGCTTTCTCTAAAAACGTTTATTAATCAATATTTGAATGAAGATGAAAAAGAAAGATTCGTTCAAAGTTTGAATAACATAACCGCCCTCCCCAAGTTAGAACCATATGGTGACGTATTTATAGTACCAACCATTAACACTACAAATTATATAATTACGTCTGGGCCCACTCAATTTCAGAACCAAAAAATTGACGCTTTAGGTATCAGAGATTGGTTTTCAGAAATCTATGTTGATGATCCAATCGTCCCCATATGGAAGGACAAAGAAGAAATAATGAGGCTAATTTTAAAAAAACATCATTATGAAACTTCTGAGATACTAGTTGTTGGTGATAGTCCAAACTCAGAAATTCAGGCTGGGAATAATATCGGAATCGATACAATACAAATTTTACGAAGCGGCATCATTCCTTCCAAAGAAGCTACTTATACAATCAAAAGCTTGAATGAATTAAATAATTACATCTAGCAACTCTGGAACGTAAATTCGAAATGCATTCAGTAGGCTATATGATTTATTTGATGCATTATAATGTGGATAAATTTTAATGCATCTTTTGATGCTTGTCTCCTTATACTGAACGGCACACGGTGATAAACCTCACTAACCCGCGATGATTAATCACCATTTAAATTTCAATTTAAAAAATAGTTCCAAAACGTCTAATGCAAAATCTATTATTCGATTTTATTTCAAAATACATTCCGCTTTCAGAGGAAGAAAAAACCGCACTCCTTTCTTTAAATATCTTCCATACGGTAAAAAAAGGAACTATTTTACTAAAAGAAGGACAGCAATCAACTGAGGGATATTTTGTTTTAGAAGGCTGTATACGAACTTATTATGTTATTGATGGTGAAGAAAAAACAACTGCTTTCTATACTGAAATGGAAGGTGTAACTCCCAATTGTGTAATCACAAAAGAGCCATCTAAATATTACATTGCTGCAGTAGAAGACTCAATTATTACGATTTCAAATCCTGATATGGAAGCAGAGATTTTTGAGAAATTTCCGAAATTCGAAACCTTGTGTAGGGTTATTTCTGAAGAACTATTAGCCAAACAACAAATCAATTTTGATGACTTTAAAACCTCTTCTCCCGAACAACGTTATTTAAATGTGTTAGAAAAAAGACCTGATCTTATTCAACGTGTTCCTCAGCATCAATTGGCTAGCTTTTTAGGTATAAAACCTCAATCACTAAGTAGATTAAGGTCAAGAATTCTCGAAAAAACTAAGGGCTAAACCTCATTTATTAACTTAAGTGAATGTGGAGATGATAAAATCCTGCCTAACTTTCCAATAAATGGAATTAAATAGAGAATACATGCACTTAAAGGCTATAATAATTGGATTGTTTTTAACATTTACAGTAAACACAAACCTCACCGCACAATACAGTAAACAGGACACAACATATAGTAAATTTTTTGTTGGAAGTACCGCATTCATACTTGGTAACTTTATTCCTGATGATTCAAATCCACCTGATTTTGTTCAACTCAATTTAGGATATCGAATTACCCCACGCGATGCAGTCTCTTTGGAAGTAAAAACGTGGAGATATGCATGGTCTTTAGGAATACCCTACGGAGATTCATTTCAAGCTCCCGAAGAAATATTTCCGGGCTATATTCGTGAATTTGGTTTTGCTTTAGCTTATCAAAGGTTTTTATGGAAAGGATTATATACAGGCGTTCACGTAATGAATGCTTGGCAAACCTTCTCAGATGATGACAATCAAAAAATTGATGATGGTTTTCAAATCTTTAATACTTATCGGGTTGGTTACCACATAAAGCTGTTTAACGATCGTTTTTTCATAGAACCTTCCATTGCCGTTACACATCGCCCATACCACACCGAAATGCCCGATTCCTTTAAAAAGTTAGACGATAAATGGTCCAAATTTTTCATCGGTGAACCTGGGTTACATTTTGGATTTAATTTTTAATGGCATCTTATGTGAAAGAATCTTAGCCTCACCTAAACATGGTTGCAATAAATAATTAATGCAATCATCATGTTCTATTCAACTTATATACCTAAAATGCAACAATTGAAGTTATCCGAATTAACAGATCAAGAACTATTAGATGAAGCAAAAAAAATGAAATCAGCTTCTATAATCGATGCCACATTAATTGGCTGCATGATTGGAGTTATCATTTTCAGTATTCTGAAAAACACGGTTGGGTTATTCACTCTAATCCCTTTGTTTTTTGCATTCAAAGTATTTCATAAACCGAAAGACATTGAATATAGAAAAGACTTGGAAAAGCATTTAGTCGACCGAAATCTGAAGTAAAAATGGCGGGCAGCCCGCAGAATTAAAAACCATCAAATCATCAGAGAACTAATATGGGAAAAGTTAAATCTACTAACTGGAAAAAATACGGATTTGAGTTTTTATCTATTTTCGTTGCTGTTGTAACTGCATTTGCACTAAATAATTGGAATGACAACAGAAGAGATGCCAATTCTGAAAACAAAATTCTTATAGAAATATCAAACGGACTTGAAAAAGACCTAGAGGATATTAAACTAAACATCAATGGCCATAAATCTGGCATTTCTGCTTGTATTTATTTCAGAGAACTATTTGCTGGTAACAACATTGAAACTGACTCTTTGATGTTTCATTATTTCAATCTAACTCGTGATTTTGTGTCTATTCAAAATATAGCAGGCTATGAAACTTTGAAATCTAAAGGCCTAGAGCTAATTACCAACGATTCTTTACGTCTAGAAATCATATCGCTTTACGAATATGACTACAACACTTTAAGAAAGTTAGAAGAAGAGTATACCGAGATGCAATTCCAAGAAAACTATTTTAAAGAGATTAACGAATCATTAGCCCCAAATTTTAACATTGATAGTAATGGCAACATCTCTGGAATTGATTTGCCTCTAAATATTCAAAAGGATAAAAGAAACCAACTTCTCGTATATCTCTGGAAAATTCAAACCAACAGAATCTTTATCCTTCATTATTACTCAGAAATTGAAAATAAAATCAAAAAAGTAAAAGACCGCATAAATACAGAAATACAACGCTAGCTGACTGTCGTGGGCATGGTGTTAAAAAAATGTGTGTACTGTGGAAAAGAAAATCCGGAAACATTAGATCTATTGTACTTTTAATACCTAAAAAAATAAAAACGAGTAAACCAACATAGCTCTTTTTGAATTTCCAACTACTTTCCCAAAGCCCCTATCTATAGCATTCACCCAGCTCACTACTCACTACTCAATCTACATATTCCGTCTATACTGCCCACCGACTTCGTAGAGGGCGTGAGATATTTGTCCGAGCGAGGCTACTTTTACCGTCTCCATCAGTTCATCGAATAAATTACCATTGTTACGCGCCACCGCTTTGAGTCGTTCTAAGGCAGCGTCACGGGCTTCTTCATTACGTTTCCAGAACAGCTCCAAGTTGTCAATCTGTTGCTTCTTCTCTTCTTCTGTAGAACGGATTAACTCAATTGGCTTTTGCTCTTCATCAGACGCTTTTTCATTCAAGAAAGTATTCACACCAATAATAGGAAGTTCGCCACTATGCTTTTGCGATTCGTAGTACAAACTTTCATCCTGAATCTTTCCGCGCTGGTACATGCTTTCCATAGCGCCCAACACACCACCTCGTTCGGTAATTCGATCGAACTCAGTAAGAATGGCTTCTTCCACCAAATCGGTAAGCTCTTCAATGAAATAAGAACCTTGGTTTATATTTTCGTTTTTAGCCGTACCTAGTTCTTTATTTATGATCATCTGAATAGCCAAAGCACGACGCACAGACTCTTCAGTTGGTGTTGTAATTGCTTCATCATAAGCATTGGTATGCAATGAGTTACAATTATCATAAATAGCTAACAAAGCCTGCAAGGTCGTTCTGATATCATTGAACTGAATCTCTTGTGCATGCAGAGAACGACCACTTGTTTGGATATGATATTTTAACTTTTGCGAGCGATCGTTTGCTCCATATTTTTTCTTCATTGCTATAGCCCAAATTCGACGAGCTACACGCCCTATCACTGCATATTCAGGATCTAAACCGTTGCTAAAGAAAAATGATAAGTTATGGGCGAAATCATCCACACTTAGACCCCGAGCCAAATAGTATTCCACAAATGTGAATCCATTAGCTAATGTAAGTGCAGCCTGCGTAACAGGATTTGCTCCTGCTTCCGCAATATGATACCCGGAAATAGATACCGAATAGTAGTTACGAACCTTGTGTTCTGTAAAATACTCTTGAATATCTCCCATCATTTTGAGGGCAAATTCCGTAGAAAAAATACATGTATTCTGAGCTTGATCTTCCTTTAAAATGTCAGCCTGAACCGTTCCTCGAACCACACTCAAAGTACGTTCCTTAATGGTATTGTACAGCTCACTATCAATTAATTCATCTCCCGTAACTCCAAGTAGTCCAAGACCAAAGCTATTATTACCAGATGGAATTTCATTTGAGTATTTCGGAATAGGAACGCCAAGTTGTTTGTACTTATCAGCGATTTTCTTCTGAGCTTCTTCCCACTTTCCCTCTGCTTTCAGGTAACGCTCTACTTCTTGATCGATAGCAGTATTCATGTACATAGCTAGAATCATCGGCGCCGGCCCGTTGATAGTCATAGAAACAGACGTTGTTGGCATCGTAAGCTCAAAGCCTGAGTAAAGCTTCTTCATATCGTCTAGCGTACAAATACTCACGCCAGAGTTACCAATTTTCCCGTAAATATCAGGACGGTAACCTGGGTCTTCGCCATACAGGGTTACAGAATCAAAAGCGGTAGAAAGTCGAGCTGCTTCCAATCCTTCACTAACATAATGAAAGCGTTTGTTAGTACGCTCTGGAGTTCCTTCACCAGCAAACATACGCGTTGGGTCTTCTCCTTCTCGCTTAAACGGAAATACACCAGCAGTGTAAGGAAAATAGCCTGGGAGATTTTCCTTTAATGCAAACTTAACACGCTCGCCTGCATGCTTTGTATTTGGCAATGCCACACGAGGAATTTTCAATCCACTTAGCGATGTTCTATACAAATCATTCTTGATAACACGATCACGAATTTTAACCTCAAACACTTCTTTGGTATAACGCTCATACAGCTCATCCCAATTCTCTAAAATCTTTCTTGGAGCGATATCAAGCTTGCTTAACCAATGTTCTTTCATCTTAGAAAGATCTTCTTCAATCAATTCTTTATGCTCTGGCTCCCAACTATTTAATTGATTTAGCGTACCAGTTACCTGATCTAATTTAGAAGCAATATCCGCTTGTTCCTTCACCCAATCGTGGTAATCTCTAACCGCATCAGAAATTTCAGAGAGATAACGAACTCTCTTTCCAGGAATAATAGCTTGAGCTTGAATTCCTTCTGCAGGTTTTGGGTTTGTGTAGATTTTCGTTTCCCAATTCATTCCAAAGCGATCATTCACTTTTCCAATAATGGCTGCGAATAAATTATTCACTCCTTGGTCGTTAAACTGTGCCGCAATAGTTGGGTAAACGGGCATTTCTTCTGGCTTAGCATGCCAATCTCCACGATTGCGTAAAATCTGCTTACGGATATCTCGTAATGCATCTAGTGAGCCTTTCTTCTCGAATTTGTTTAAAACTACAACTTCAGCCAAATCAAGCATGTTGATTTTCTCTAACTGTGTTGCAGCACCATATTCGCTCGTCATTACATAAATCGGAATATCTGTAATATCCACGATTTCTGTTCCACTTTGACCAATTCCACTTGTTTCTACGATGATAAGATCAAATCCAGCGAGCTTATACAGCTCAATAACACCATCAAGGGCGGCACTAGTAGAACGATTTGATTCTCGCGTGGCTAAACTGCGCATAAAAACGCGTTCGTTGTCTATGCTGTTCATTCGTATGCGATCACCGAGTAGCGCGCCTCCTGTCTTAATTTTGGAAGGATCTACCGAAATGATACCAATGGTCAAATTCTCAAATTCTGTAATGAAGCGAAGTACCAATTCATCGGTTAGCGAACTTTTCCCTGCTCCTCCAGTTCCGGTTATTCCCAACACTGGAATAGTTTTAGTAGCGGTAGCTTTTAGTTCTTTACCATCTTTGGTTAGCAGTGCATCACCATTAAAAGAAAGCAATTCATCATTCTTATTCTCTAGAGCTGTTATACAGCGCGCCAATGCTTTACGGTCTTTATCTAATATATCATTTGGGTTTACATCATCCCTAGAAACGGTATCGTAATCGCAGTGATAAATCATATAATTAATCATTCCCTGCAATCCCATAGTACTTCCATCTTCTACAGAAAAAATTCGCTCTACACCAAAATCATGGAGTTCTTTGATTTCATCTTGAACGATAACACCTCCGCCGCCGCCAAACACTTTTATGTGTTCCGCTCCTTGTTCGCGTAGCAATTCAACCATGTATTTAAAATACTCAACATGTCCACCCTGATAGGAACTAATTGCAATACCTTGCACATCTTCTTGAATGGCGCAATTTACAATTTCGTGAACCGAACGGTTGTGACCTAGGTGAATTACCTCCACTCCACTGCTTTGCAAAATACGGCGCATGATATTTATACTAGCATCATGACCATCAAACAAACTAGCTGCAGTTACAAAACGAACTTTGTTAGTTGGCTTATGAGGTTCAGTTAAGCTGAACGGAAATTCAATTTTCTTCTTCGAAGATTTTTGTTCTGTTTGTACAGACATACTTTCAATCAATTTTTCTGTTATTGGAAGCGGTTCCATAAAATAGGAAATACTCAACCCTTTCGATACACCTAGCAAAAACGTAAATGTGTTTTTACGTTTAATAGATGAACTTAGGCGTTGGTTGAACCTGAATCTAGGTTCTTAGAAGCTTCATTTTTATATACGATGGTGCGATGTGGGAATGGAATCTCGATTCCTTCGGCATCAAAGCGATCTTTAATACTTTCTAGCAAATCACATCCCATTACAAAAGCAGAAGATGGATCGACGGCTGTAGCTAAGGCTCGTAAATTCACCGACGAATCTCCTAACGAGATTAAACGAACTGGTACAATCTCATCTCCCTTCTCTATTTGCTCTTCAGTTCTAGCATCAACAAAGTTTGGATGGGCTAATATTTCCTCCTGCATAATCTTTCTAGCTAGTTTGATATCTGAATCGTAGCTAATACCGATTTCAACCCACTTAATGATTTTATCATCGTTGTAATTCGAATTGATGAGAATCTCGTTGCTAATTACTGAGTTTGGAATAATAATGCGTTTATTCTCGAAGTTTCGAATAACGGTGTGGCGTAAATTCACATCCTCGATAACTCCTGTTAAATCAGTACGGAGTAAAATACGATCGCCAATTTTGTAGGGTTTAAAAATGACTATAAAAATACCGCTCACAATGTTCCCTAATGCCTGCTGAGCTGCAAAACCTACTGCAATAGCTAACAAACCAGCACTAGCCAAGATGGATTTGGCAATGAATCTAAACTGAGGCACCATATACACCGCAAAGCTAACTCCCACCAAGTAAATGAGGAAAGTGACTCCACGTTTTAGAAACTTAAGGCTCGTTAAATCGCTTGAGCCGTCTGTTTCAGCTTTACGAATGCCTAACCGAAACAATTTCCCCGTTACCGTTCCAGCAATACCTGTTAGCAACAGTATAGCTACAATTTCTATAATGATCTGATATTCGACTGGGATAAATTCTTGAAAATCTTGCATTAATTAAAATCTATTAGTATTTCGGAAGTAAAGCCTTTCTGAACTTTTATACCTCTTTGAATATAATAAGGTTCAGGAGATTTAAATGGTGTTATTGTTCCAAAGTCCCATTTATTATTCCCATTCAAATCTTCGAAAACAGTAAGTGTATACGAAATAGATGGAATGTCATCGATTGTATATACTCCGCTGAATGTGGTATCAATATCGATGGTTTTTTGTTTATCGGATAACAGTAAGTGATATACTTTCGTAGAATCCGATGATTTCAATTCAACTTCTATTCCACCAAAATCTATTGGGTCCCAAGTAACTGGCGTAAAAAGTTGACGTTTTCTCTTTACGGGATCCCACATTAAAAACTGATAATCAATGCCATCAATCCATTCGTCCTGAGGTGGAATCGTAATCTTATTATCTTGCACTGTGATGTTTGGCCAATCATCAAAACTTACATCTCCCTCTACCACAACTATAGAGTCAATAACATCTTGATCTTGAATGGGAGCAGCATACTCTACGATGAAAGATTCGTTCGGAAACAGACCGTTTGTCGCATTATTTGCGATGATGCGTTGCTGCGTTGTATCCGCCTGATTACTTCCTTTAAAGGGCGTTTCTAAAGTTAATGCCTCATTACCGCTAAAATCTGTAATACCTTGTATTGCAATATAATATGAATTTTCATTATTCAATTCTTCACTACTAAATGCAAAAGCGATGAAGGGATCTTTTTCAGAGATATTCAGAGGAATTACATTCCCAATTGTGTTATTAAGCGAATCGCTAATTTGAATATTTGTTTGGGGTGTGAATTTAATTTCTTCGCTAAAACGTAGTCTTAATTTCTGTGATGAAAGTAACCCTACAGCTTGTAACTCAGGACGAAGTGTATCTGCTTCAAACCAGTAAGCAACGCCCAAAGTATCTCTTCCATCCTTTCCTAAATCAATCCATTCTTTGTTAAATGGTCGAGCCGTTTCCGATGCATCCCAAATTTTGTTTTGGTTACGGTCGTCTATCATAATAGCTTGATACCTTCCCTCTCGTAAGTAGGCAAATCTAAAAACTCCACCGGTATCGGTTTCGGCACTATATGCTGCTTTCTGAGATAAGTCTAAAGGCTGGCGATACAAAAGAACTCTTTGTTCCTTTCTAGAACTGCCATCGGTGGCTTCTTTAATTATTCCGATTATCTCACCGTTATCAATTTCATTACCTGTTGAAACAGCCAGCTTAACCGGACTACCCATTTTGTTACTTCTCAGGTCGGTTACACCAGCACCGAGCGTCAAAATAACTGTAGTGGAATCAGGAAGTGGATCTTTAAACTTTACAGTTGCTTTCTTTTTTTTCCACTTCACATCGTATTGTATGCCTAAATCTGGCTCAACGGTTAAGGCTTTTTCAAAGCTTGCTCGGTTTACATACTCAGAAAACTCAAACTCAAAAGTATTACCTGAATAGTTCACTGTGCCCGATTTTGGGTGTGTAGCATTAACAGTTGGTCCTGTTTTATCAGCCGGACCACCGGTGGGCGCAATGGGTGTTGCACACGAAATAAATAACAACCCCACTAATAACACGTTTATGTGATGCATCAATTTCAAACTATTCACGTACATTTTTACTTAACTTTGCAATTGTAAATATAGCAATGGGAATACAAACATTTTCGAATTAGATTTAATTGTACTACGGATGAATTTTTCCAACACTATGACAACCGCACAATCACGGTTTTTAATTTTCGGGTTACTCCTGTTGCTTCTAACAGGTTGCCACTCTTATGCATTGGACAAAGCCCAAGTTGATATCCGCAAGAGTTTTACTGCTGGGGATTTTGAACGTACACAAGAACAATTAGAGAAGTTTAAAAAGAAAAATATATATAAATCTAAAGACGATGTTTTGTATAACCTTGAAAGTGGTATGGTGTATCACTTCGCAGGAAAACATGATTCTAGCACCATTTTTCTTTCTAAAGCTGAGGCTGAGATAGAGGAAAATTATACAAAGAGTATCACCCGAGGCATTACTTCCTTTTTAGTTAATGATAATAAGTTAGCCTACGATGGCGAGCCTTACGAAGATATCTACATTAATGCTTTTAATGCACTCAACTACATCCATATGCAAGATTTTGAAGGTGCCTTAGTTGAAACACGACGAATGGCCTACAAAATGGAACAACTCGATATCAAGATAAAAGGTTTGGTTTCTGCATTTGCAAAATCGGATTCATCCGGGCGAGTAGACTGGGGTGATGGAAAAGTCAACATTCAAAACAGTGCTCTTAGCCATTATTTAGCTTCAATACTCTATGCTAAATCTGGAGATATTGATGACGCACGCATTGAGTTCGAGAAATTAGGAAGTGCTCTAGAAGAACAAAGCACCATTTCAGAATTTAGAAAGCGCCCTATTGAAGAATTCGAATATCTCAAAAATCCTGAAAGTTACAATGTATTACTAGCGGGATTTTCTGGTCAGGCACCTTTTAAAGAGCAAGAAGATGTTAGAGTGTTTGGCGGTGATGATAACGAGGAAAACAACGACGATTTTTATCTAAAATTCTCCTTCCCCACTATTCATCTATATCCAAGCGAAACATACAGAGTTCGCGCTATAATTAACGATAGTGTAAAAGTGCCACTTAATTTGATTGAAGAAATGGATATCATTTCCTCGATGGTTTATCAAGCAAAGCAGTCTATCATTTATGGTAGGGCATTATTGCGAGCTAGTTTTAAAGCAGGTGGCACTAAATTGATTTCAGGAGCAGTAAGGAAGGAGCACAAAAATCTTGCTGGAATCATTGAATTATTAGGCTTTATAGCCCAAGAAGCCTCAGAAAAAGCTGATTTACGTAGTTGGCAAACCATGCCAGGAAGTGCATGGATGCACGCCATCAGATTAGCACCAGGTCAACATACCATTCGTATTGAATACCTCTCGGAATATGGCCACGTATTGTATTTCGATGAATACAATGTAAACATCACGAACCGAACACAGCTTGAACTTATAGAATCCATTTACTCAAACTAACATAAGAACTTAATCACAATCAAAACTGATCATTATGAAATACTCATTACTTATAACCATGTTTTTCGCGGTATTATTTACAGCCTGCGAACCTTCAAACAAAATTACTAGAATTGACGCAGGCACTACTACCGATCTATCTGGTCGTTGGAATGATACCGATGCTCGTTTAGTAGCAGACGAAATGATTAGCGATGCGCTTACAAAGCCTTGGCTAAATCAGTTTAGTAGAACACACCAAGCATCTCCTGTGGTGATAGTAGGTCGTGTGCGTAACGAAACAATGGAACACATCGATACTGAAGTTTTCACTAAAGAAATGGAACGTGCTTTCGTAAACTCTGGAACAGTTAGCGTTGTTGCCAACTCACAAGAAAGAGAAGATGTACGTGATGAACGCGAAGATCAGCAAACAAATGCATCTTACGAGACTACCAAAAAAATGGCTCAAGAGCTCGGTGCCGACTTTATGATGATTGGAAATATTAGCTCTATTGCTGATGAAACCGTTAACAAACGCCATGTAGTGATCTTTTACACTATCAATTTGGAGTTTATTAATGTTGAGACCAATCAAAAAGTTTGGATTGGTAACAAGAAAATCAAGAAACTAATCGATCGCAAAAATTACCGTGGTTGATTTTATTTCCCTACGTAAAAAGGCTTCCTGATTTCAGGGAGCCATTTTTTTGTCTATCAATTTTTATTAAAAAGTTCTAACAGGAAACTAATCTTTTAAAAAGTGATATTTGCCTCAGAAAAAAGGAGATTGGATATCATCCAACCTCCCATGAATACGTTGGCTTTTTCGGGGTACAAAAAAGTCAAATTAAGCTACAACATTGAGTTGTAGCTTTTTTTTTGAGATACAAAAATCAGTGAATTCCCCACAGTTTTGTTGCCAACCCGCTATTTCTAGAAATCCTTTGCATAATTGCTTGTTCAATCAATGCTTTGTTTCCTACTACAAGAAGGTTTTGGCGTGCTCTTGTTACAGCTGTATATAAAAGTTCTTTAGTTATTATGGGATTATGCTCATTTGGTAGCAATAGAACCACATTTTCATATTCAGAACCTTGGCTTTTATGAACAGTGATCGCGTAGGCTGGCTGATATTCTTGTACTCTACTAACTGAAATCTGTCGCTCTACATTCCCTTCTACCATAACCTTCCCTTCGGAAGCCGTATGTGTAAAAAACACGCCGGTTTCTCCATTCTGAACTTTTAGGAACGCATCATTTTTTGTGAATAGTACAAAACGACCATTAAACCACTCTCTACTTCTTGAAATACCCGCTTTAGTTTTAATTGCTTCTTCCGCTTCACGATTTACACGCTCCACGCCAAAATCACTCTTCCGGATAGCACAGAGAATTTGTGAGTTGGAATAAGCTTCAAACTGCTGAATAGGATTTAATGCAGAATTTTTTGCAAATACATCAACACAATGGCTTTTTATGATTGAAGGAACCGTTCCTTTATCTGGTTCTATCCATTGCACATCTTTTATTTCGGGATTTGAAAGGATCTCAAAGGCCAGAGTAGGATTTTCAGTATTAATAGCTTCAGAAAGCAATTTCAATCCAGAGTCTGCTCCAAAACGATAGGATTTTGTTAGAAGTACAATGCAATCATTGAGGCTTCCATTGGCATTCTCTTTTGCATTCACCTGAACACCACATTGCGTTAGGCTTTCTGCCAAAGAGTTAGAAAACACATTCTCAGCACCATCACAAATATCGCCCAATACCGCTCCGGCTTCAACTGAAGAAAGTTGATCTTTATCGCCTAAAACTATCAATTTGGTATGATCCGATAATGCGCGGATTAACTGAATCCACATTCGTATATCAAGCATAGAGGCTTCATCTACTATAACAACATCGTAAGGAAGCTTACGATTTTTACCATACGCAAAGCTACCGTCCATTCTAGCGCCTAAAAGCTTATGGATAGTGTATGCCTCCAAATCTGAACTTGCGCCATCCTGAAAGGATTCTGACAGCCTCTGCGCCGCTTTACCAGTTGGTGCAGCTAAGGCAATCCTCACTTGATTAGATTCTGCACTTTGAATGGTTTCAATGATTTTACGAACGGTAAAGGTTTTACCAGTTCCTGGTCCACCCGAAATAATTAGAAAATCCTTTAGAATAGAAAGATATACAGCTACTTTTTGCCAATCTGTTTCTTCAGTTTGATTGTTTCTGAACTGCTCTTGAACTGTTTCAACAACCTCTTTGGTGAGTTTTGAACTCTCTCGGCTAGCCCGCTCTTTAATCCAAGTCACCAACTCGTTTTCATATTTCCAGTAACGCTGAATGTACAATCTGTTTTCTTCAAGAATAAGCGGTTTAAATTCACCTGGACTTCCCACAACACTTGAAGCTCTTAATTCGTCCTGCAATACACCTAGTTGAGTGTTCTGGCTAGGAATCAAACTCATCAAATCCGTAATTCTTTTATCTTGGTGAACTCTATCCAAGAAAACGCACACATTGCCATTTGTTTGATGAAATGAGCATATAACCGCTACAACTATAACAGTTGGACTCAAATCTGGGCTTATTCTTAACAACGTACGAGCAAATTCTACTTCTAAGTCTGATATGAGCTTTGCTTCTTTAAGTTTTAAAAGTTCTTCGAAGATGGGCATCAGTCTTCCCTCCCATTTTTAAACAATGCATCCAATTGAGCTATCTTTTCAAAACTTGGGCAATCATAGAAAACACCTTGAGTAGTATCCTCATCGTTCAAACCTCGCAAGAAAAGATATATTACACCTCCAAAATCTTGCTCATAGGAATAATTGGGAAGTCTTGATTTTAGAAAACGATGTAGCGCCACTGTGTACACATGATATTGAACATCATAGCTAGCCGATTGAATTTCTTTGGCAAGCTCATCATGGCCATAATTTTGATACGAACTTCCAAGGTGATTACTTTTATAATCTAGGATGTAATACTTCCCACCATGATAAAAGGTTAAATCAATAAACCCTTTCATAAAACCATACATCAAGGAAACGGCGGTTTCAAACTCACCATCTTGTTCTCGTATTATTTTGAAGATATCGGAAGCTAACATGCCATTAATTGGGAAATAAAAAGCCATTTCTTTAATCAGCTCCGCGGGTGTTAGATTCCCCAAAATTATCTTCTCGGAAGTGAGCGGATGGGCAAGCGTTTTCTCCACCCATTGCTTTACTACTTGATGCCAATCGTCTCCGATATTGGCTCGTTTAAGTTCCTTACTTACCACTTCATCAACATTGCTTTGTGTATCAAATTCTACCTCTTCAAATAAAGCATGAAGAAAGTTTCCTGCATCCGCTCCTTTGGGAAAAGTAAACACCGTTTTCTCATCTGGATTTGGAAGAATTTCTTCGGTGGATGGAATTTCAACTTCATCAAAATCGAAACCTATCTTATCTAAGTCTTCTTCAATAACGGTAGGTGCAGATGTGTGTTTTGTTAGAGCTGAATAACTTGTCATCCTCGGGAAACTAAATAAGTCATCTCTTTGTAGCTCTTGAGTTTGAGCTATATAACTAACTTCTTTTTTAGATTCCTTTCCTAATGAAATAGGTGCAGATTCACGAGGAGTTCTAATCTCAATATGTGGTGATTTTTCAACAATGGCATGAAGTGCATCAGCAATAGATGGAATGTTTGGTCTGCCTTTATTTATGATTTTTGAAGTGAGTGCTTCTTCCACAATTTCTACCCCAACAGTAATAGCAGAAAGAGATGAATAGCCAGCATTGTTAACTTCCAAAAAGGGAATGAAATTAGCAGATTTCGCCCGTGTTAAAGCAACGTATGCTAACCGAATCGACTCTGCCATCTCCTCTTTTTTATGAAGTAGCAATTGATTCGGATCAGCTAAATTTCCACCAATATTTAAGTAGGTTTGGTTGTTTTCATGAAACTGAAAAACTGATGGTTTTGTCAATTTTATCGACTCCCACAAATAGGGCAAAAACACAATAGGATACTCCAACCCTTTACTACTGTGCATAGTAGAAATTTGAATCAGCTCTTCGTCGCTTTCTAATCGGAGCAACTCATCTTCTTGGTCTTTGGTTTGCTCATTAATCTTATCTCGCAAGTTGCGCAGCAATGAAGACGGTGTTGAATGGAAATTGGATTCTTGAGTCGCTAATAATTCTATTAAATGATTATAGTTCGTTACTCTTCTCTCTCCATTTTTAAAAGCAGCCAAACGCTCCATAATGCCAAATACCGAATCAGCTTCCACCAAGCAAGCTTGAATTCCACGTTCTTTCCAAGTACGAAGTAACTCTGAGAACTTTAGCACCACGTCAGCCCATTGCTTCTCATTCTCATTAAGCTGAACAAGAGCTTTCGCATCATAACCAATAAGCGACGTAATTAATGCACCGCGTATCAAACCTTCAAAACTAGGAGCTAGTATTGCAGAAAGCAGAATTTCTAAATCAGAGGCTTCTTCAGAGCTAAACACTGAATGCTTGCTCTTTAATATACTTCGTAATCCCAATTCCGCCAGCGCATCTTGGATATTTTGTGCTTGCCTATGATTTTGAACTAGAACAGCGATATCCGATGCTTGCACTTTTTTATCATCTAAAGTGTATGCCCCAGAAAGTAGCTGATGAATTTCGTTAGCAACAGCACCAACTAATATAGGCTCGGCTTCTCCTTTGTTCTTAAGGTCGTCATCAAATTCGATAAACTGTATTGCAGTTTCTTCTGCGCCATTGCAAAGTAGCTTGGGTGGCTCTTTATCTCTTTCAGGATAACCTGCGGGTCTGAAGTCTAAGTTCTCAAGCAAAAATGGTGTTTCATTTAGTTGAAACAACGTATTTACACCACCAATTACGGATTTACTAGAACGATAATTATCATCCAGAGAATATCGTTGGTCAGAACTAGCATCCGATTTAGCAGATAAATAAGTGAATAAATCGGCGCCTCTAAAACTATAAATAGCTTGCTTAGGGTCACCAATCATAAACAATCCAGTATCCGCGTTCGCATAAATTGATTTGAAAATATGATACTGAACAGGGTCGGTATCTTGAAATTCATCAACTAAAGCGACAGGATATTTCTCGGCAATTTTTTGTGCCAGAGTTCCTGAGTAATCGTTTGCAATTCCATCTGAAACAAGCTGAATCAAATCATCATACGAAAGTACATTATTCGCTTTCTTCTTGGCATTGTAAGCAGGAATAATTTCTTGTATAGCTGTATTGACGAACGAAGCACTAACAACAGCCAAGCTTGCTATCTGTTCAAGATATTCATCAATTAGAATTGATGTGTCGGGAACCTCAGTTTCATGGCCTTTTTTGAAATTCAATTGTAATTTTTCTGCACCGAAAAGAACCAATTTTTCAAAAGGATTTACAGGCGCAGAAACTTGGCTAATCCATTTTGAAAACTGTAGCAGATTTTCGGCTACTGCAGCATCTCTATAAACATTCTTTTTTAAAGCCCCTGATTTGTTCTCAATAAGTTCTACTAAAGCTTCTTCATCGCGCTTAAAACTTACTTTAATAGCTTGAAATATCTTTTCCAGTTCTGTAAATAACTGCTCACAGGCTTCAATTTCAATCGTTTCTGGGAGAATTTGTGCATACGGCTTGCTTACAACAGGGTTGATATAAGTTCGAATCGATTCTGGATTGAATTTCTGAACAATGAGATAATTCAGAACTTCCCTTTTAGTCGCTCCTGAAGAATATGTGGCAATAAATCGGTGCCAAAAATCATCTATGCAATCATCTAGTAAAACCGTAGAAGAACCTAGTATTTCAAAATCTGGACGAATTCCAAAAGCAAGATATTCCTCTTTCAGTAAACGATGACAAAATCCATGAATGGTTGAAATAACGGCATCATCAAAACTGTACAGTGCTTTTTTTAGATGGATATAGCTTTTTTCGTCCAACACCTTCAACAAATCAGCAAGGAAATTATCGCCGCCATCGTCTTTGGTTTCATAAGCCACTACGCATTCGTTAATGCGATCTCTAATCCTGCTTTTTAATTCTGAAGTTGCAGCTTCTGTATACGTAAGCACCAATATTGAAGCTGGCATAAGCTGCTTTTCAATAATGCTACGAATATATAATGAGGTGATATTATACGTTTTCCCGGTACCTGCCCCTGCTTCAACAAGACTCAATCCTTCGATGGGTGCTTCAAAAATAGCTAACGCTTTCATCTTTAAGCACCCCTCTTAAAATCAAAGATTGGAAGCCAGATTTCTTTAGCGATTTCTTCAAAACGAGGCTGACTGACAGGTTCTAATCCTCGCCAAAAAAGCTGATTGAAATAGTCAGCACCTTCCGCATACGCATTATGTTGGGTTGGTGTCCATTTAAACTGAGCTTTAGACAATGCTTTTTCCGGTGTGCCTTTCTCGCTTCCTAAAACTTCAACATATTCCTTCATTGTTTCAGGTAGAAAAGGAAATTCGGTTGGCTCTAAACAACCTCGCTTAAATTGCTGAATTAGAGACTCCAGTATTTCTTCAGCATTTTCTAAAGGAGTAAAAAATACTTCCTCTACATTCTCATTGTTAACATAGTAAAGAACGCTCCGAGTAATTTCAGGATGTGTGATATTCAGAAAAAGATGGTTAATCCATAAACTAACAAGGTTCTTTCCTCTTAAATTTCCCAGTCGGATTTGCACAAATTCGTTATCGTAAACCTCGTTTACTACACCTTGAAGAAGAACGTCCGAAACTGTTGCCTTGCCTTCTAAAATCCGTTTCTCTTGAAGAGCATATTTCTTGAAGATTTCATCTAACGGTTTTATGCTCGATAAAAGATCTTCAAATACAATTTCACCCGGTAATTTCTGAGGAACAATTCCCTTTTGTTGTAAGAATTTGAGCAACTCATTGGCATCTAAATCACGGCGAAAGCCCGTGGCAATAGCTTCCTTCACTAAATATTTCTCTAACCCATTAACCGAAAATGGCTCTCTATCCGAAATCTCAATTTCATCTCGGTAAGATGAAATTCCGAGTGCCCTACTCCCAACGAACTTAGATGGCGCTTGATAATAACTTATCAAATCAGAAAGCTCTAAATCCTTCTTATGAGTATCGATTTGGTTAGTTGTTAGGCTTTCAACAAAAGGTTTTACCTCTTCATACTGCCCATATATTTTGTTTGATATAGAGGCATTGAATTTAGAAAAGGTCTTGGAACCCGAACTAAAATAACTCTTATCAAAGCCATGCAGTTTATGATATGTAACGAGCTCTTTTTCTTTCAAACCCGATTTCTTGAGAACATCCATCAGTTGCTGCAACAAAATAGACGGTAGCTGTTTATTCTCTGAATACTGATTCTGCCCTAGATAGCTAAAATAAAGTCGCTCTTGCGCACTTTGTACAATTTGAAAGAACAGATAGGAATCATCTTCCTTCAAAATTCTATCACCAGGAAGTGGTGAATTGTGAATTAAATCGTAACTAGGGCGAACTTCTTTCCTAGGGAAAACACCTTCATTAAATCCTAAAACTGCAATGTATTTGTATGGAAGCCCACGGTTTGGAACATACGTACTTACAGTGATTCCATGCCCAAATCCACCCGAACTCGCGCTAATATTGGCCAATTGAGTCAGCAACCACTCTTTGAACAATGCGTATTCAATTTCTCCAGTAAATTCAGAAACATTAAGCTGTTCTTTAAGTCTTTCTAAGTTTGAAATTAATCGATTGCAGCCATATTCATCATTATACGCTGGAATCATAAGTTGACGCGCAGTTGTAATTGCAAAGTCTAACCAACCATGAACACTTTTACTGTTTTGAGCTACATCTGAAAGGTCTTTTAGTTGAGAAACAAAGCCATTCACTTTAGCTGCTGTTTCTGCTAAATCTGAACTTCCAATACCCTCAAATGGAATATATGGGCCGAAGCTTTCGAGCTCATCGGCTTCCATCGCATAACCAAGCATCAGACTGTTTAAGCCATGAATCCAAGTATAGATATCATCGCCTTTTCCTCTCCTAATGCGTAACTCTCCCACCCATTTTCTTAGAATCGAAATGCCTACATCTGATAGTTCAACTTTGTGTGAAATGATAGGGTGCTCTAAAATCGAAAGAATTTCCGTTGCCTTAAAGTCGCCATTCATCTGCTCCATCAATTGCTCAAAAACAATGCCTACCGATTTAGACATCACCCTTGCCGTTGAAATTGGAAGTTTGGGATCTAAATGATTGAGACTAAAAACTTGTTCAATAGTGGAGCTGTAATCTT
This sequence comes from Balneola sp., assembly GCA_048267645.1. Classification (GTDB taxonomy): domain Bacteria; phylum Bacteroidota; class Rhodothermia; order Balneolales; family Balneolaceae; genus Balneola. The sequence goes on along the minus strand of JBLWXC010000017.1, from coordinate 16,603 downwards.
CAATATCGGGAACCAACACTAGAATATCTTGAGCCATAAGCGAGCTATCTTCATTCAATACCTTGAGAAGCTCATCTTTCAAAACCTCAACTTCTCTTTTTACACTATGGCAGGAGTGAATTGAAAAGCTCGAATCATACTTAAAGCTAGCAACTTCGTTGCCCAACATTGCTTTTTTTATGTTCGAAAGTAGATTGTCGTTTTCAATCGAATCATCAGAAACTGCCTGCTTTACAGGCTTAACACCAAATTTACCCAAACTTCTGGCAAACACTTTTTCTTGATCTAGCGCAGGTTTGATGAGTTTAGAAGTGAAATCGAACCAACTAGAGCTCGCTCTTTCGGTATGTTCTTCTTTTACACTTTGGCTAAAAATATGGACATCAATTTTTTTGGAAAGGCTAGCTAGCAAATCGCTAAACGGTTGCGACACTTGAGAAACACCAAAAACAAAGAGCGCCTTCGGTAAACTCTCTATCGGAAATTGATCAGACTCCAACCAAGATATTAGCTTCGTGAGAGCTTGTGCCCTACTCGGCAATTCGGTTTCACCAATTTTATCACAAAGAGCTACCCAAACTTTGGCCTGCCACGCTTCTTCTTTGGAACTGAAACTTTGTTGCCCTTTTTGCCAGTTCAAAATCATACTAGGACGAAATACCTGATATAAATCAAAAACATCAGCTAAGTTCGTACTTACCTGAAATAATCGCTCAGGATTTAAATCTTCGGAATTAAGTCCGTAGCCTTGCACTAAGTTCGGTTGTTCTAACAATAAGCTGAATATACTCCATTGTAAGGGCACCAAATCAAAAGGTAGTACTGAGGGAATAGAATTATCTTTAAGGCGGTATAGCTTCCAAATTAACTCTAATGGAAATACAAATTTGTTGTTTGCAGATATCCCAGAACTTCTGGCTTCATTCAAAGTAAGCCATTGTTCCATTTCTCTATTCTGAACTATAATCCACCTAGGGGCAAAAGGTGACTCACCCTGCAAATCAGACCGAATAGCCTGAAACTTATTTTCTAAAAGAGTAAGGGATGTTGACTGATAATGAAAAAGCATAGCATCTATTATTTCCGGCTGTAAGTATACAAAATGAAGCGCCGAAATCCCTAATGCAGTCAGTCTGTTTCTTTCTTTTCGATAGAGATGTTTAAAAGCTCGTTAGCTAATGCTGAGAAAGATTTGGATTCGTTTTTAGCAATATTCTTTATCTTTTCAATTATTTCTTCTTCAAGATAATAGCTTACTACCTTTTTGGAAGCATTCTTCTTCTTAGCCTTCTTAGAGCTCACCTTTTTAGGGGCTGTATCTTTTATAAAATCAAATGAACCATGATTCCTTATGTTCTGAGCTAAAGGATTGTGACCCAAACTTGGTTTTTTGGACATTTTTAATGACCGTTTTTAATTTCCTTTGCCAACGCAAAATAATCTTGAGCTCCTGCGCTACCGCCGTCGTATTCAAATATTGTTTTATGATGACTGGGAGCTTCAGCCAATGCAACATTATCGCGAATAATTGTTTTAAAAACTTTTTTCCCGAAATAGTCTTTTATATGACCTACCACTTCTTTGTTTAAGTTCTTTCTATTGTCGTACATCGTACAAATTATACCACCTACTTCAAGTTGCTTATTTAAACGCTGCTGTACAATTCTAATCAAGTCGAGCAATTTAGAAAGACCGTGTAATGCAAGGTATTCAGACTGAAGAACAATAAAAATCTCCGTAACCGCTGTAAATGCATTAAGGGTAAGTAAGCCTAAGTTTGGTGGGCAATCAATCAACACAAAGTCGTATTCATCTGGTTTGAGTTGAGTTAATAAATTTTTGAGTAGGCCTTCACGAGCAGGTTCATTAGCAAGTTCCATCTCAGCACCCGAAAGTTCTAACGACGAAGGAATAAAATCGAACCCATTATGCTTTATCAGAATTTCTTTTAAGCTAGCTTCTCCTTTAAGTCCGTGATATACGGTTTTTTCCATTCTATTAGAATGCATCTTTAGAGAATACGTAAGGTTTGCCTGCGGATCTAGGTCAATGAGGAGAACTTTTTTACCTAATTTGGCGAGTCCAGCACCCAAATTAATAGTAGAAGTTGTTTTACCTACTCCTCCTTTCTGATTTGTTAATGCGATAATCTTCATAGCGAAAGCTTGATAATGAGCCTATTTTTTTATAATTAAGTAACTATAGAGAGAATCCCTACTGTGCATTGTTACATACCAAAAAACTTAATTTCATCTAATACATCTGTATTGTATACTTCATAAAGTTTAGAAGCTAGTATTATTCTTTTTTTTATAAATTTCTAATACAATAATGTATTCTACAAAAAAAATACGTTTGACGTTAAACCTTAATGTTTCAGAAATAATTTTAATCGTACATTTATCAAAATTTGAAAAAAAGTCATGAATTTTCACAGTAGAAAACTTATCAAACCTCAAGACTTAAACGCACACGGCACTCTCTTCGGTGGAGCTGTGTTGAGTTGGGTTGACGAGGAAGCCGCTATATTTGTACTCTGCCAATTAGGTAAAGGCAATATCGTTACAAAGTACATGTCTGAAATTAATTTTGTGAATTCTGCTCCACTTGGCGAAGTTATAGAAATAGGAATGGAAACTGTTCATTTTGGTAGAACTTCAATAACTGTAAAATGTGAAGTTCGAACGAAATTCGAAAAGAAAACGATTATTACTATCGATAAGATTGTATTTGTTCATGTAGATGAGTTTGGCAAAGCCACACCTCACTTTGTTACAGAACCTGCAAATAATTAAAAGGGAATAAGATTGAGTAATTCTGATAAACTAGTTGATTTTTCTTCTCTAATTGAGATGCTTTACGGCGAAAAGAAATACATAAAGGAGTTTGCCGAAGCGGCTGTTATATCCTTTAATGAATTTCAAAAAAATTACTGCTCTTTTCTAGCTGAAAGAGATGAAATCAATTTTAGAAAAGCGGGTCATAAGATTAAACCAGTTGCCCAAATGCTAGGGTTACAACTCATTATTGATGAATATGAGTTTGCAAAAACCCTCATTTGGGATAAAAAACCTGATGCCGATTTGAATACTTCTATCGAAAAAATGAACGGCATCTGTAATCAAGTTTTGTCTGAACTTAACGATATTATTGTTAGTAGCTAATTAAAGCTATTAGCATTATGAAATACGAAAAAGAGAATGGGAATGATTTACAATCATCTTTCTTCCTAATTATTAGTTGAACAACACATTCATCCTATCCGTTTTTAAAAGCCCTAACAAATAGGCTAAGCTTTTTTAACCATTTTAGTTTCAACTCAGCCATAAATTTGGCAACTTAAAGAAAAAACTTATTCATACTTATGACTGTATTAGTAACTGGCGGTGCGGGCTATATTGGTAGCCATACTGTACTTGAACTTCTTGAAGCTGACCACGACGTAGTGGTAATAGATAACCTCTCAAATAGTAGCGAAGAGTCTCTACATCGCGTTGCTAAAATAACCGGTAAATCTGTTTCCTTCTACAACTACGATTTACTTGACAAAAACAAAGTTGAAGATGTTTTTCTCGCACACAGAATTGATTCTGTAATTCATTTTGCGGGCTACAAAGCTGTTGGGGAATCTGTTCAGAAGCCTTTAAAATATTATCAGAATAACATAGACAGTACACTTATTTTATGTGAACTGATGCAAAAGCATGGAGTTAAGAATCTTGTTTTCAGTTCTTCAGCTACTGTTTATGGCGACCCTGCAACTGTACCAATTACTGAAGACTTTCCTCTTTCAGCAACCAACCCTTACGGTCGCACCAAACTATTTATTGAATACATTTTAAAAGATTTCCATGTTGCTGATGATTCATGGAACATCGCCCTTCTCCGCTACTTTAATCCTGCTGGTGCTCATAAAAGTGGATTAATTGGTGAAGATCCAAACGATATCCCAAACAACCTACTTCCTTATATCTCACAAGTGGCTGTTGGGAAACTCAAAGAGCTTGCTATTTTTGGTGATGATTACCCAACTCACGATGGAACTGGTGTTCGTGATTACATTCACGTAGTAGATTTAGCGCTTGGACATTTAAAAGCGCTTGAAAAACTTCAAACCAATCCTGGCTTAGTTATATATAATTTAGGAACAGGAAAAGGCTCGAGTGTACTCGACATGGTCAAAGCTTTTGAAGAAGCCTCACAAAAACCTGTGCCCTACCGCATTGCTCCACGTCGCCCCGGTGATGTAGCATCTTGTTATGCTAAACCAGACAAAGCTAAAAAAGAGCTTGGTTGGACAGCAACGCGAGGCATTGAGGAAATGTGTGAAGATGGATGGCGTTGGCAATCCAACAATCCAAATGGCTACAATAGCTAGTTTATATTAGATGGAATTTTGTGGTTTATCTTACTCCGCTTAGTATAAGTTTTAGGCTTGCTACTCTACTAGTTTAAAGTCACAGACGTAAGATATCATTTGGCGCAATAGCTGCTTTCTTCCTCCTGAACAAAAAAGGTCCCAGCGAGACGCTGGAACCAGTTTTTTTATATACTTAGATTAGGTGCTGGGAAACTAGACACTTTAAACTGTCTATTTGAACAATTACTAAAACTTTATTTCTTCATTAAGGTGTCTAAGAATCAATATTCTTTTATCCGATGACCATTTTTAAATTATGAGGCTTGAAATTTACACTGTCTATACTACTTTTATATAAAGTATCCTTAAGCACTGGGTAATCATCAAAATTCAACCTTAAGTTATTAATTATTTCTATGGAAGCTGGGTCATCTGTTATTCTCCCTTCAAAGTATTCGTTTTCAAGAGAATCTCTTAACACAAGGGATTCTACATCTTTATCTAAAACTTTGAATATTTTTACTTGAAAATAGAGCTCATCCTTTTCTTTTTCTTCCCATAGTTGAGCATAAAAATTATAATTTTCAGTCATAGATTCTTCTATCAATTCGAACCTATGAGTAGTTTCTTGTTTGCATTTTACCCAGACTAAAAGGCAACACACTAGTATAATTTTAACTTTCATTTGTTTACGCTTAATAGGTATTTGTATGACCAAGTATGGTTATATTTAAAAGATTTTTCGAAAATAGTTCAGTTTGAATTCTTTCCCATACCATCTTTCAAGTTTGTAACTTGGAGATGCTAGTTTAGGAAGTCTCGGACTTTCTTTCCATCTCTTAGAACGAACACATCGATTACGGCATTTATGGAGTATCTATTCTTAATGCAAGTTGCTGAGTTGCTACTCTACCAATCTTGGAATCAAGTTATTAATTGGTACTTTTTAAATAGCGTATTATAAATGTTTCCCAATATTCGCTTAATTCCAGACTCTTCTTTGGAGCTAGCCATAATTTATCTATCTGTTTTAAGCTATATTCCTTCTCTACAAACGCTTGATAATTATAATTCATATCATCACATTCATTAACTTCAATTCTTGCAACTTTTTTAAGTTTTGTACCATTAAATGATATTAAATCAGACTCCCAATATTGGTCAGCACAACCTGTCGCAACATATGTATAAATGTAATTCTCACTCTCGGGAAACAAATTTATCTCATACAAGCCGGTAATGCGTTTAAACCTCAAACTTTCTATACTTAAGTACAGAATATCATCTCTTCTTCCTGAGGCAGTTTTTAAGATTATATCTTTTACACCATCTTTATTAACATCGTTAAACTCAATCCCGAGATAGAAGCCAAATTCAACTTGATCAGAGAATTTTATTATCCAGTTGTTTCCTGATTTTTCGAAAACTTCTAACAAGAAAATGTGTTCTTTAAACTCTCGTAGAATTAAAGCTGTTTCTTCTTCGGTAAATAACTTACCCTTCTTCACAATTAAAGTGTCATCCAGATTTAAATCTAGTTTCTCATTATTCGAATATTTTTCAAGTATTAGTCTTGAGCGATGCTCTTTTTCCTGGGCCAAAGAAACAGTTGTAAATGCAATATAAACTACAATTATTGCATAATATATTTTATTTATATTTATAACAGATTGCATTTTTATACTATTAGAGTAACCTTTTGCCTTTCCTAATGTGGCCACCAATTTATATACCGTAACTTGGAGATGCTAGTTTAGGAAGTATCGGGCTTCCTTTCCATCTCTTAGAACGAGCGCATCGATTACGACATTTATGGACTATCTATTCTTAATGCAAGTTGCTGAATTGCTAATATTCTACTCTTAAATCAAATGCATAAGATATCATGAGGAAAGGATTCTATTTCTTAAATAACCTCTTAAACTCTATCAATTTTTCTCTATTCTTGTCTTGGTTATAAAAGTTCTCTCTATGAAACTCATCTACATTTGCATGACAACTGACGCATAGGCATTGTAGATTAGACTCTCGATTGTCAGTTTTATTCGCGTTCAAATGATGAACTTCTAAGTAGTATTTATTCTTTGATAAGTTAATACCACACTTTTCACAAGTATATTCTTTTTCTGCCCTATAGCTTAAGCTTATCTCATCCCATCCATTGACATAGCCCCATTCATCTTTTTCGTATTGTTTTGGAAGTTGATGATTACGAAACCCACCCGGCCCCTCAATAGAATTTAAGTGCTCTTCAACGAATTGTTTTGTAAAGATTATTTCATCTAATTCAGAGAATTTTTTATCCTGATTCAAACAATACTTACAAACTCGTAAATCGCTCATCATTCCTCCACCTTCTGGAGCTTCCTTGCGTTCAAGTGCCGCATTCGCAAAAATATATACCCCATCAAATCGCCTATTTTCCCTCATTTTGATAAGTGTATCACATTCTGTGGTATGAAATTTAGGAAGATGTGATGGTCTCCCTATCTCTCTATCCAGATATGCTCTACGATAATTTTCTTCTTTCACAATAAAGCCTTTGAATTCCTCATCCCCATCTTTTAAAAAAATATCCCCATCTCTGAATACAACCTTGTCTATTTCATGAGAAGCTAATCGCTCAATTTTCTGTTGAACTTTAAAATCTCCTCCATTAAGATCTATTTCGATACCAAAAGCTTCTTCAACTGTTGATTGAAGGCTTGTAAAAGTGTAAAAGCTACTCATCCATCAACCTCAACATTTGCTTAAGAACCTCATCCGATTTCATAACTATTCGAAATTCAACTCTTCTTGATCTAACTGGACTCTCTTTATTTCCAGTTTCGAATGTATAATCTCCAGAACTATCCAATGTACGGCCGAAGGAGAAACCCGTAGTTGTAAACCAGTACCGTACTAACTCCTTGTCTTTATTATTTAGGTTTCCATACTCTGCATTCCTTCTATTAAATAGAAAATCCAACACATTTGAGGTTCTATTCTGAGAGAGACGAACATTAAACATATAAGGCCCAACTGAATCAGTGTGCCCTTCTATTCTCACTTCCGCAATTTTATCTTTGAACTGCTCATCAAGTAGAATATCTAAATACCTTGGAAAGAATTCCGCTAGTATTTGCTGAAATTCATTTTTTAGTACTGTGCTATTGTAATCAAACAATACTTCTTCATTTAAGAATCGAATAGACAAGTCTTCGCTAAGCTCTGCATGCCACTTCGATTCTTTAAAGTCTTCCTCAAATTCCGTTTTTAAAGTATCATATAAAGCTACATATGTCTCTTGATATTCTATCAGAATTCGATTTTGACTCTCTTGATCTTTCTTAATCTGACGCATATAAGTTATGGCGATAAACATAAATATCACCATTAATACGGTCATAATATCAGAAAGCGAAACCCAATAATTTTCTTTTTTTGTTGGTAAAGATTTCATCATTAGAGTAATTAGTTATTACCATTTAGACGATTCATTCTTTCCGCATACTCAAGAACCATTTTTTTTAGAATACTATCTAATGCAGTAAAACTTCGATCCATCCCTTCAGTAAATGCACCTCTCATCTCATCTACTTGTTCTTTTACATTAGAGTTTGATTGCTTTAGAATTGTAGCTGCTGCTTCAAACTCTTCTTTAACATCTGCGAAGAAGCCTTCTGCTTTATTTCTTAATTGCTCAATCTCATTTAGTTTATCAACAAGGCTCTCGATCTTATCCGAAAACCCTGCGTGCTGTTCAAACCAGCTCTTGAGTTCTTCCGAAACACCCTTATAGTCCTTAGAAGTGCCTTCTAAGTTTTCAATAGTTTTAACTAATACATTGTCCCCATCTTTTGTGATGGTATTCAACTCTTCAATCAACTTAACTAGTTTGCTATCACCACCAACTAACACTTCTGTTGATTTCGAAACATTTTCAATCGAGCTTGCTGATAATGTTAATTGCTCAGTAAGCGATTTATATTGAGTCAGTAGTGCTTCAACTTGTTCTTTATTGGCCTGCTGCCATTTGTTCAAATTTTCGACACTTTTATTCAGTTCTTCAAAATTCTCCTTAACTAATCGTTCGATTAAGTCGTTGAGTTTTTTATTAAATCCACCAATCACTTTTTCTATTACTTCAACCAATGCCTCAGTATTAGATTGCTTGAGAAGCTCAGTAAACTCATCAAACTTTGTCTTAACTAACTCTGTATTGGATTTCATAAAAGTCAGTTGTTCTTGCTGATTTGAAACAAATGAATCCTGCCCTTCTTTGTTTTCCAGTCTCAAATTTTGAATCTGAGTTAACAGGCTAGTATCACCCTCACCACCAACCGCTTGTGTTAGCTTTTGAATATTCGAATTTAGAGGAGATAGATTATCATTAATTGATGTTCTCATTTTAACCAGATGAGTAGTTATACTACCATCACTATCACTTGAAATTGCTTTTCTAATCTCTTCTAAAGAAGAGGCAATAGATTTAAGGAGCTGTTCTTCTGTAGCAAGTTCTCCTTCTTCAGAAAGCGCACCGTTTTGGATTTTTTGTATAAATACCTGCGAAAATAATGATAGGGCAATTCCGATGATTGAAGACCAAAAAGCAACAAAAAGCCCATCTAAAAGTACAGGAATACTCTTATCAATATCATCAACATTAAAGTCGACAAGACCGAGTGCTATTCCTAGAAAAGTACCAAATACACCCAGTGTGGTAAATACACTTGGTATATGATCTAGAATTATTGAGTTTACTGACTTATAATCTCTGCCAGCCCTATTAATGTATATTATTGCAAATATTCCCCAAGCCCCTATGAAGACATAGGGTACAAAGCGTAGAAATTCCATGTAATGTATATTTAATTGTATTCCCGAATATAGATTATTTTTTAACCTACAGGCTCAATATATACTTAGATTTATATATAAAAAAATAAATATCATTTACTTTTTCTAAACCACATGTCATTGCGTACTAGGGGCTTGTAGCTAGACATTTTAATAATATAAATCGAACAATATTTTCCTATTCTAGACTTAATTTGACTCATTAATCTAGGTTATCAAATAAACTTGGTGGGGGTTTTGATGGGTTCATTTCTTGTGCTTTTTTTGCTATCTCCTCTATTTCTTCTGGCTCGGCTACCCCAAGATATTTATGAACTAAACTATGGCAACGTTGACATAATCTAACTCGATTGATGGGAGTATTATTATCATGATTTCCATCACTGTGAAGTACATGAACATTTTTGGCTGTTGCACAGATTTACAATACATGTCGTAATACCTCATTAATTCTATTAACTTTCAACCTCTTAATGCTACTCAGTAAACTGTTTATAAATTTCTGGTTATACACATAATAAAGGGTATATAAAACAAACCTTTCATATATATTCGATACAAATCGAATTAAACAAGATCAAAAACAAAAACATTATTTGATATAGTTGATTGAAACACTGTTTCCCTTTTCCTTCATTCTTCCTGCTACTCATTTTCTAGATTATTTTAGTTTCTCTTGCCAGGTTTGTATAGAAGTTAAGTAGTATCTACTATTTAAGAGATATTTTCAAATTTTCGAAATTAATCCTATAAAATGGAAAAGAACGTTGAAGAAGTAATACATAAACTCTTATATTAGTGTCTGCTGAAAAACAGAATGTTCTTTACAATAATGTGAGTGGTATTATCTCCTCAAAACAGTTACCAATCAGTTACTAAACTGGGGTTATTTTGAGGGTGAAAAGTACGATATTACTCTTATTGAGTACCTTAAAGAAACTCAGTTAAACTAATGGTTATCATTACTTTAACACAATTGCCAAAGTGGCGGAACTGGTAGACGCGCACGACTCAAACTCGTGTTCCTCACGGAGTGTGGGTTCGATTCCCACCTTTGGTACAATTACTAAAAGCCTTTTAAATCATGTTTTACATGCGTTTGAAAGGCTTTTTTTATGTTTGGGTGAAAAAGCTCATTTGTTAACAGTTACTAGTTAGTTACTAATTCACTCTCCTTACATCTCTTAGCTAACCACATCTCCCATTTTGAAATACTATCGATTCTATTCATCTTATTCGGGAATTTTATAGAACAGTCCCTCATGCCTAAATTCCTTCTTGTATTCATTCTGCTTATATCCTGTAGCGATTCTAAGAACTCTGACCAGAAAAAGAATTCTGCATTAAAACAGGAAACGACGGTCGCAGAGTTTCAGTCAATTCTTGATGCTGCCAAAGTAAAAGGCGGAGTTCTGATTTATGATTTGTTAGGCGACACCTACTATTCCAATGATTTTGAATGGGCTAAGCAAGGCAAATTACCCGCTTCTACGTTTAAAATAGCTAACTCAATCATTGCTCTTGAAACAACGGTCATTGCAAACGATAGTACCCTTTTTGAATGGGCCGGGGAGGATAGAAACTTCGATGTTTGGGAACAAGATTTGACGTTTAGACAAGCATTCCGTTATTCGTGTGTCCCCTGCTATCAAGAGGTGGCAAGAGACATTGGAGCGGAAAAGATGAACCATTATCTAGATAAGCTTGAATACCGAAATATGGATGTCGACTCTTCCAACATCGATATGTTTTGGTTGGTCGGGGAATCTCGTATCAATCAATTTCAGCAGGTTGATTTCTTAAAGAGGTTTTATCAGTCAGATTTACCCATTTCTAGTCGCACCGAATTGATAGTAAAGAGTATGATGGTCTTAGATGAGAATGAAGAATATAAGCTTAGTGGCAAAACGGGTTGGTCAATCAATAACGAAGTTAATAATGGCTGGTTTGTAGGATTTATTGAAGCCCAAAATAACACCTACTTCTTCGCTACCAATGTTGAGCCTACAGAAGACTTTGACATGAGCTTGTTTGCATCAATCCGCCAGGAAGTTACTTACAATGCACTCAAACAGATGAAGGTTATTGGGGAGTAGGAATTGGTTGTTGGTTAATGATTATTTGTTAATGGGGATTGAGTAGTCGCATATTCCTAAATCTTACCTCCTATATCTTAAGACACAAACACCTACCACTAACTCTTATTTTGAAATAGAGTTGGGATTGCTAATATTACTCTAGATTTATAATGTTACGATGATGAAAGTAACAGAGTTATTAGATAAGAATAAATGAAGTGTATTTTCAAAATTGTATGAATCAGGATTCGGCAATTAACTGCATCCAAAAATGAAACATATTTACATCATCATATCTTTCTTTTTGTTGGGTTCTGGGGTTTACGGACAAACTTCAACTTCTTCCGTATACATCTACAAACTCTTTTCTGAGAATGGTGAGTATATCCTCCATTCCATTCCTTACGATAATGAAGCGCAATCTATTCTTGGTAAAACCTATGTGTTTAAGGTTGGGCAAAGCACACCTCTCTACACTGTAAATAGGCTTTTCAATTATAATGGCTTTCCAAATAAAATCAATCTGAGTAATGATGGTCAAACGATTCTCTACATTAATGACGACTATGGAAATGATCGAATTGAGGAAAGGAAGTCGATTACCGTGTATAACCAAGGCAAACTGATAAAAAGCTATTCACTTGCAGACATCAACGACTGTGATAGCAATATTAAAGACTGTTTTCTGCTTTATAGAAATGTTGAGGTTATCAACCGCGATTCTACAAAATGGCAAAGTCCTCTTGTGCTTTTGGGGTTTAATGCGGGTACTTCTGAAGCTGAAAGATTTGCAAACACTTCAAATGTATTTTCTCATAACGACACCACCTACCTCATTAACCAAGCCAAGCAATTAATACGCTTTGATCTTAAAACTGGAGATCTGCTAAACACCTCAAATTTCGAATCTTCTTACTCTTGGTTGCAAAGTATCTCTAGAACAAACGAAATTGAAATAGAAACAATAAATAACGTCCTATATCTTGATTTCCCTTTGTTAATAAATGGTGAAACAGTACAGAATGTACTTGCTAAACATTTGGGAATGGCTCCTTTGGATATCTATGGAAAGAAAAGTTCTCAATATAAGAGTTACACTGTTGTTGTAAATGCAATTATTGATACTGCTGGGAAATTGGAAATCAATGAACTTAAGGTTGACGATGGGCTTGACGAACAGAAAACCCGAGACTTTCTAACTGCTCAAACTTATGACATGACTAGGATTCCTAAAAATTTAGAAAAATGGAGGTTTAATGATTATCTCTATTTCCGAAATAAGTCTAAATCAAAAGCCAAAAAAGAAAAAATCCAAGAGCAGATTGAAGAAGAAAAGGCTTATAAAGAGAGACTTACCCAAGAAAAAATTAATGGTGTTTACATTCCTACAAATCTAGGTGATTGCTTTGTCCAGCTCGATTCTATGCTCAAACAAAAAGACAAAGAAACCATGAAAGCCTTGCCAAACCGTACTGATATGCTAGAATATCACTTAGGCTTTGGTAGAACTCTAAGAAATAGCTGGGGACTTTGGGGAGGCTCAAGATTGCAGAAATATTTTTTAGAACGAGGTGTTTCACACCCCGAAGATATGTCTGGAGTTATTTTAGAATACTATCATGACTGGCTAAATGGCAAAACAGAAACCTGGAAAGATTGGGAAAAGGAAAACAAGATTAGAACAGAATAACTTCTCTTAAATTGCTATCATGCTGAACACTTCTGCATCCAGCTGATTTGAACCATGAGAAACATACTATTCTTACTTCTAGTTTTAACAACTTCCACTTTTGCCCAAGAAGTAGAAATAGGATCGGTTTTCATTATTCAGTTTAACGACCTAGAAAAAGGAATGGAATTTGAGTTAGTGAATAAAAGCTCGCTCAAACAACTCGACGACATCTCTTCATTGGATAAGATTTTAAGTATCAAGCCTAAAGAAAATCAAATAATCGGTGTTTTTACTAAGGGTGTAACTGGTAGTAACACTAATTCCGTACTCATTTTAATAAGTGGATTGAAGAACAAACTCGACTTTGATTTAGAGATGAAACTCCCCCGAAAATGGCGATTTCAAGAAACTACCACTTCTCCCCTTTACCATGATGTGATGTCGCTACAGTTTTGGTCCTATAAAGTGGATAAAATCCTTTTTAAGGAGTTTAGAGTTCTTTAATTGTCGATGAGCTCCATTGCCATCTTACGACCAGGCATTTCAATTTCTTGTTTGAGTAGTTCTCTAGTGTCTTTATCTATAAAAAAAGTGCTTAAGACTTTGTAATCAGAAATTCCATCTACAACCAACACTTTCCACACTTCTCTCTTACTGCCATTAATTAGAAACGTATCACTTACCACACTTTTAATGATGGCATTTAGAATCCCTGTCTTTTTAACGGGGTTAAAATCAAAAATGGAAATGGTTTTAGTGTAGTTTTCTTCTAAAGGCAGCCATCTGATTAAGTGCTGATAGCTATTACTGTCAAAGTATAGTTCCGTTGGCTTCTCATTAAGTACAATCCTCTCATTCGTTTTCTTATCTAGATGGAAACCTGTTATAGTCTCCCCAAAGTTGATAACCATATCTCTATTTTGGTTATAAGATGAATGATAAATAGGCGCAAGATTCTCACTTCTAACAATGGTACTATCCACCCACTCCATAGTGGCATTTGGCATATTTACTTTCGTGATAAAGAGAGATTCATCCGCCATTTGTTGAATCTCTGTTGTTATAACAGCTAATTGCATTTCGGTAGAATCTTGCAGCATCAACCATTTCATTTGGTAGGATTCTGGCTTTATCAATTCACTTTTGATAGTAGCATTTTGGGGAGTTAGGGATTGTCCGTTTACCGCTACTGTGAGTAATAGATTAGTAAGGAAAAATGTAATTAGTTTTGTTGAATGGCTCATGAAGTAGGTATTAATACTCAAAACAATGGTGTTTTGAGTTCTTAGGGGTGAATGAGGTTCTATCTTATGTACACTGAAATAATCGACTCACTGTAAGTCGTATTTAAAGTGTTTTTGTTTCAGTAAAATGTTGGCAGAATGGACGAAAGTAGTCCAAAAAGAGGTCTCTACTATTCATTGTAAAGTCTTCAACTAAAATCTTACATCAAATCTAATCAAATCATCCATTTTGAAATACAATAGCTTTTAGGCATCTTCATATTTAGCAATTTAGGCATCAGATATATCACTCAATATTAGCAAAATGATTCAGAAATTTTTAAATGCTAAACACTGGCAACTCTTCTTATTTACATTCGGAATTCCACTACTTTTTCAGATTGTAATTATGGGCTCAATACTTATTAGCATTTTAAGCGAAAGCATGCCCAACCCTTCCGTTTTATTTTCCTTTGTTACTGTCTTTCCTATAATGATGTTTCTATTTGCGGGAGTACTATTCGGTTGGTTTTGGTCGGTAGCCATTGGACTTCAATCGAAACTTCCAGAGGGAATAACAATGAACATAACGATGTTCAAAACTTTATTGTTTATACCCTTGGCCTACATCGTATTATTTTCAATATTTTTCTTAGTATCAGTGCCTGTTTTTATAGACAATCCACTGACGTTTCTTGTTCTAATCCCGCTTCACTTATTATCAATGTTTTGCATGTTTTATACTCTATACTTTGTAGCAAAAACTATCAAAACTGTAGAACTTCAAAGAGAGGTAAGCTTTTCAGACTTTGCTGGGGAATTTTTTATGATTTGGTTTTATCCTTTCGGGATTTGGGTTCTTCAACCAAAGATCAACAAGATGGTGGAAGAATAAAGGATAGTACAAGGTAATCACATTACAGCAACTACTCTTCTCTATCCGAAGCCTTACCGAGGAATTCCAAACTCCAATACCCATAAGCTCTTTTAAGTCTTTAGCGACGGCGAAGACTTGAAAGAATACATAAACAAGAAGTCTCTGACTTCTTTCCACATTCGTTTGGCAACATATTGGATTAGAGACTTTAAAGATCCTTCAAAGCCATTTAAAAGCAATGGTTTTGTTTGTAGGCGATAGCTTAATAGACCTTTTCCTAATTGAACAGTGAAATATATTTGGAGCAGAGCTACGTAACGAGGTCCAATAGGATTTATAGGATTAGATGTAAGACGTCACCTTTCTAAGTATCTACCACAGAACATTAGATTGCCGCCAAAACTATAGCTAATCGCTAACAGCTAATTACTAATAGTTATCAACAACCCCAGCAGGTTCAAAACAATCTTTAGCTTAGTGGTATAATGAGCATTAAACTTAAGATACTTACGCGGCTATATTATTTTCCCTAAAATTAATAGTATTTATGATATAGGCGCTTTTATTTCTTATCTTAAAAACAATAAAAAATACTGGTTTTAAAAGTCATGAATAATGCTCCTGTAGGGAATAATATTTCCAAAGTTCGATTCTATGTTGACTCCTTCTTCTTCCTCTTAATGGTTCTAGTGCTCGTCCCACAAACCACGGGAATCCCCACTCATGAATGGGCTAGTTTTTTTATCATCATTCCATTTCTATTACACCTCACCATTAATTGGAATTGGATTTCAATTAACTCCAGCAAATTTTTCAATCGGCAACTCCACAAAAAGCTTTTTGATTATTTATTAAACTGGTTACTGTATGTATTAATGATGATTGTAACTGTTTCTGGCATCGTTATTTCTGAGTCAGCTTTACCTTCTATTGGCATACATTTTACACCTAATCATTTTTGGTCTACCCTCCACGACATAAGCGCCAATCTACTTATGGCCACATT
The DNA here is from genome assembly GCA_048267645.1 of Balneola sp. Lineage (GTDB taxonomy): Bacteria > Bacteroidota > Rhodothermia > Balneolales > Balneolaceae > Balneola. Next base: position 548 of record JBLWXC010000017.1, on the reverse strand, counting down.
GGGAGTTCATATCGCGTTACATTGGAAGTGGATTGTTGGTGTATTCGAACACTTCAAGTTCAAGGCAGATTTGCACAATTTAAGTGAGATTAAAGTGATTTTGAAAAAGCACTATCGCTCTCTGTTACTTATTATTGTTGTTAGCGTTGTTTTATCATTTATTATCTGGACTTTAAAATATACCACTTGGGCCGAAAATATTAGTCTGAACTCTGGACAGCATAAAGAAAAAGGCTTACATGGGGAATCCAAAGGTTGGTTGAGGTTTATTCTGCCATTCGTGAAAGTTACTCTTTTCATAACTATCCCCGCTCTTATTACTACTGCATTTATTAAACTGAAGGATAAATTTAATTGGTTTTCTAAAGCATAATAGATGAGTTAAGAGCTAATCGCAGATGCTTGACTGTTACCCTCTAACCCCAAACAACGTCATCCCTGTAGATGTTAGATAATTCGTTGACAGTTTTTATAAATTAAACAACGCTCAAAGTCATCCTTGTAGATGTCAAGTAATTCGCTGACAGTTTTGGTTAAATTGAGCGGGA
>JBLWXC010000016.1:0-46846 GCA_048267645.1 Balneola sp. | reverse complement strand
AAAATAAAAAAGCCTGTCTCAATAAGAAACAGGCTTTTAAAGTGCTCACGACTGGAGTCGAACCAGCACGACCGTTAAGTCACACGCCCCTCAAGCGTGCGCGTCTACCAATTCCGCCACGTGAGCAGTAGCAGGCGTCAAATATACCGTTTTTATACTTCAAAGTTCAATGCTATAAAACAAAAAACCCACCAAGTTTTAACAAGGTGGGTTTGCGCTAGAATCTGTTAAAAAAACAGGCTTCTACAAGCGTAGGCGAAATCAGAACTAAGACGATTTCGGAACACTTAAAGTTTTAAGTTCAGCGTGTGGTGCCAATCATTCTTCTAACTGGCGGCGTGCGTAATCGTTTTCAGGATCGATGTTTAGCGCTTGCTCATAATAAGTGCGCGCTTTATCTGCTTGGCCACCACGTTTAATCATGTCGCCCATCAAAATCCAATTCTCAGCGTCACGAGGGTCTTTTTTAATACGATCGATTAAATAAGGAATAGCTTGTGGACCGCGATCGGTCATCAACATTAGCATTACAATGTTGCGATGTGCAGAGGAAGAATCGGTTAATTCTACGGCTTTGTTAAAGTCAGCTTCAGCGTTTTCAAGCTCTTCTTTTTGCATATAGATGCTTCCGCGAAGATTGTAGTAAGCAGCATTTTCGGCATCTAAAGCAAGAGCTTTGGTAATGTTCTGCATACTCAAATCATATTGGTTGAGCTGTTGCATAATCAAAGCTTCTAAGTAAAACGCCTCGGGAGATTTGTCATTTTCTTTTTGTAGCTCGCGAGCTATATCTAGGGCGTGGTCTATATCTTTATCTTGAAGTAGCTCAAAGCCGTGATTTAGTTTCTCTTCGAAATTCATAGTGTTAGTTATCTTTATCGGTCAGGTCTTCGTATTCAGCTTCTTCAATCTGGTTGAAATCCTTCTTCCGGTTTCTGGAGTTGTTTACCCCTTGAAAGGGATTGAATTGGCTATTTTTACTTCTGGAAGGTAAGAACAATCGAGAGATATATCTTACTCCTAGATAAAAAACAGCCATAAAAAATAGAATTTTAAGCATGGTCTTAAGGTGCTATGTGAATGTGCGTATTAGAATGAAGTGGCATTTCAAAAATTTGCCGTTCTATATACGCTAAATGATCGGGATTGTTCACAAAGTCTATTTCGGTGGCATTGATAGTTATTAATGGCGACCGAGTATAGTGGTAGAAAAAATGGTTGTAAGCGTCGTTAAGTTCCTTTAGGTAATCGGGTGTAATGTGGCGCTCGTAACTACGTCCTCGCTTGTCTATGTTGTCTATCAAGCGTTCAACAGAGCTTTGTATAAATATAATTAAGTCGGGTTGGGGGGCAATGCCCGCCATAATATTGTAGATCGTATCGTACAAAGCGAGTTCGTCTTCATCTAAGTTCAAACGGGCAAAAATACGATCTTTATCAAAAATATAGTCTGAAATAGTAAGCTGATGAAACAGATCTTTGGTCATCATGTTTTGTTGCTGTTTAAAACGGCTAGCTAAAAAAGCGAGCTGAGTTTGAAAAGCATACCGTTCTCTTTCTTCATAAAATTTTGGCAGAAAGGGATTGTCTTCAAATTCTTCTAAAACAATGCGGGCATTTTTTCGCTCCGCAAGCAATTTTGCCAAGGAAGTTTTCCCTGCGCCAATCACTCCTTCAATAGCAATAAAATCAAATTGATTGGACATGAACTACCAGTCTAAGTTCGTTTTTGAAATTCTGATTTCTGGTGCCAATGCGATTAGTTTGTCTATATGTTGCGCAGTTTTCGGGTCTTCCCAATTTTGGAAAACATCCTTTAAGGGCAATAGAACAAATAATCGTTGTGTGTAATCGGCATGTGGAATGATAAGACTATCTGTTTCAATGACCAAGCGATTATAAGCAATTATGTCGAGATCGAGTGTGCGAGCGGTCCATTTTGGATAACGGGTTGGCCGACCTTGGCGTTGTTCTTGTAATTTTAGTTGTTCAAGTAGCTCCGTAGGGTTTAACTCTGTAGTGATGAGCGCAACTGCATTTAGAAAATCGGAATCGCTAGGACCAATAGGTTCTGATTGGTAAATGGGTGAAACGGTAATTTCTTCTAGCGAGAGAAATGCTAAAAATTCTTTTGCTTGTACTAGTTGATGGTGAGGGTCATCTAGATTAGAGCCTAATGCTATTACTACCTTGGCCATTGCATACAAACTTCTGAGTAAAGTGTTTCTCCATCCATCGGAGGATTGAGTTTGCGTACTTTTACTTGGAGATTTTGAGGAGAAAAGGCTTTAAAAAGCTCTTCGCCTATTTTATAACAAAGTGTTTCAATGAGATGTAATGAAGGGCCATTCATGACCTTTGTTACAATCTCTCTTGCTTTAGAATAGTCGATTGTTTTGGTGAGATCGTCGTTTAACGCGGCTTCCAAAAGCGAAAGAGAAAATTCTAAATCGACCTCAAAGTCGTTTCCAGTGACTTTTTCTTCCTCAAAGTACCCGTGTAGGGCATGGAAGCTCATACTTTTAAGCGTGAGCTTGTCCATAACTTAGAGGCTTGCTACTTCAATGCGTTGTTGTAGTTCATCTAACATGCGCTTGTGCTTTACACTGGTGCTCATGCGTTCTTCAACAGTTGAAATGGCGTGGATTACAGTAGAGTGATCGCGACCACCAAAATGAAGACCAATTGTTTTTAAACTAGATTTCGTGAACTTCTTGGAGAAGTACATGGCAATTTGGCGAGCTTCAACAATTTCTTGTTTCCGTGTTTTCTCACGCACCTTGTTGGTATCAATTCCGAAATAATCACAAACGTAATTTTGAATAGACTCTATGGAGAGTTGTGTGTTCGATTCGCGTACCATGTCTTTGAGTACACGTTTTGCCATGGCAAGGTCAATATCATCAATGTTCTGAAGTGATGCATGTGCAAGTAGTTTGATGATAGCTCCTTCCAAATCACGAACATTCGATTTGAAATTATGAGCTACAAACTCAATAATCTCTGGGTCTATTTCTATGCCGTTGTCTTGTGCTTTGCGTTCTAAGATTGCATAGCGAGTTTCATACTCAGGCATTTGAAGGTCAGCACTTAATCCCCATCCAAAACGAGAAATTAAACGCTCTTGGATATCGGGAACATCTTTAGGAGCACGGTCGCTACTTAAAATAATCTGTTTGCCATCTTGGTGTAGCGCATTGAAAATATGGAAGAACTCTTCCTGTGTTTTTTCTTTGCCACTAAAAAATTGGATGTCATCCACCATCAGCACATCAATATTTCTATAGAACATAGAAAATTCGCTAGCTCGGTTATTTCTGATAGCGTGTACAAACTCGTTGGTAAAAGCTTCGGAAGATATATAGAGAACTGATTTTTCTTCGCCGAACTTTTCTTTAATCTTATTACCAATACTTTGAACCAAGTGAGTTTTTCCTAAACCAGTTGGTCCATAAATGAAAAAGGGGTTAAATGAATTGCTTCCTGGGTTGTCAGCTATTGCCATTGCAGCTGAACGAGCAAGGCGATTACAGTCACCTTCTATATATCGGTCAAAAACATAGGAGGTGTTCAGGTTGGAATCTACTTTCGATTTTCGAATTCCAGGAATTACAAACGGATTCTCAATTCGCTCTGGATAATATGGGAAACCACTCATCTCTTGAGGTTGAACAGGAGCCATTGGCCGTTGAGGTAAACGGATAGAACGGTTGTTTTCGAATTGTTCAGATTTTTCCATAACAATAGAATACTCGAGTTTACCATCAGGGCCCAAAACCTTAGCCAAGGTAGAGCGGAGCATAGTGTAATAATGTTCTTCTAGCCATTCGTACCAAAACTGGCTAGGCACTTGAACAGTTAAGGTATTTTCTGAGAGATTTACAGGCTTGATTGGCTCAAACCACGACTTAAACTTCTGGTAGCTAATATTGTCTTTAATAATTTCTAAGCACTCATTCCAAGCTGCTTCAGCCGATATCATTCTCAATTCTTCAATACCTCCAGGTACCTAATCTTTTAAAAACTTTCTGTTACCACCAGAAAGCTAGTTATCCACAGTGATAATGCACTGATCATTCATTTATCTTGTTTGAAAATGACGATTTATTTTCCACAAGTCAAACCTGATTGTTGTTGATAATTAAAAGTTATCCACATTGGCATAAACTCTGTAAGATATTGGTAGACAATGAATTATAAAATAAATGAATGAGTTTAAAAAAAGAGCTTGACTTGTGTTAATATTGCCTTAACACTGTATTATAAAGGAAATTTGAGTGGGTGAAATTTAAAGAACTATTTTTCCACAAGTTTTCCACAAAATTTATTTTTGTAAAAACACCCATTTTTAGTATCACTTGAATTGATTGGGTTATCTATGCGCAATCAAAAACCGATCTTTTAAATCGTAGTCTTTTATTATTTCAAAATTCCATCCTTTTTCTGAAAAAACTTGTGCGGTGTGAGCAGCTTCGCGTTCGTGAATTTCAAAGTAGGCTTTACCGTCTTTGGCTAAGAATTTGGAGCAATAATCCTCAAGCGCAGCGAAAATGTTTTGAGTGTTTTCGCAGAAAAGTGCAAGATGGGGTTCAAAGCTTTTTACTTCTTCATCTAAGCTGCTTTCTTCTTCTTTTAAAATATAGGGAGGATTAGAGATGATGATATCAAATGGAGCTTCAAGATTCTCAAAGTTTGGGTTAAATAAATCTTGATGAATAAAGGTGATGTCCGTGTTATTCTTTTCTGCATTTGAGGTTGCTAAGGCTAAGGCCTCTGTAGATATGTCGGTTGCCGTAATATTCCATTCAGGATTTTCAGCTTTTAGAGAAATTGGAATACAACCAGAACCTGTACCTATATCTAATACATTCAGTGGCTGAGAGCCAGAGTGCTCATTAAGAATGCGCTGAACAAGTTGTTCTGTTTCTTGCCTAGGAATGAGAACATGCTTGTTTACTGAAATAACTACGTTGAAAAAATCTGTTTCGCCAATAATGTACTGAAGAGGCTCGTGTTGAGAGCGACGTTTAACAAGAGGGCGCAGTTTTTCTAATTCTTCGCTTGTTAATGGGCGGTCGAAACAGAGGTAAAGATCGAGACGTTTTTTTTGCAATACAAAAGCTAGAAGCCACTCAATGCTTAGCCTCGGGCTTTTAACTCCTTTTTGCTCAAAATAATTGGTGGTCCATTCCAACATAGACAACACCGTCCATGTTGTAGGTATAGAAGACATTCGAAACTAAACTTCTTCTTTTTGGTCTGAAACTAATTCTTCTTGAACAGTAAGCCCAAAACGTTTTCCAAAATCTAGAACAAATGAAATAATGTTAGCTTCTACATTACGTTCTTCAGAAAGTGAACTTCCTCGAAAACCCATTCTGCCACCGGTTTTCTTCAGTATAACTTTATTATGTTGAGCCGTAGATTCTAAAATGAGCGTTAAAGTTACACTCGAGTTAATTTGTTTCTCGTACTCTTCATAAACCGCTACATAAAGCTTATCTTTTTGGTCAGCTTGTGGGTGAGAGTATAAAAATTTAGGCGGATGTTCTGCGAACATCTTGTCAGACATCCTGCGAAGTGTAGCTGTTGGACCGAATATGTAAAACGTAGTATGTGAATTCATTCTATAAGGATGCAGTTTAGTTAAATAAATCTTCTCTTTGCGAATTTGTGCTGAAAATAACATGTTATTCAATTAAGGCAATAAGAAATTGAGTAAATTTTCGTTCTTCGTATCTTACTTTAAGGCAGAAGTGTGAAAAAACGCTCTAAATAGTACAATTATGAATAAATTATTACTTACCAGTCTGTTATTTGTATCTCTATGTTTTAGTGGAAGTGCATTTGCTCAATTTGGTGAACCGCCAGTTCAGAAAAAAATTGAACCAAGAAATTTATTTAATGAAGGGTACAAATCAGGGTTCGGATTTCTTTTTACCATTAATGATTTTGGATTTGGAGTAGGTGGACAATACAGAAAAGCTCTTGGCCCATATACCGAAGGTTTGATGTCTTTGAGAATCACCGGAATTAAAGATCCCAAAGAACAGACCTACGTTGACTACTACTTTGGTTTTAAAACTACTCCAGATAAATACAAACGTGTTCTGTCTTTCCCTCTTAACTTTGGGATAAAACGAAGATTATTTGCTGAACAAATATCAGATAATTTCCGAGTGTATACATCTATTAGTGGTGGGCCAGTACTCGCTTATACCTTTGCCTATTTTAAAGATTTTAATGACAACGGCTTTCAGGAAAATGATACATACATATACGGAGTGAAAGAAGAGTCGTACGACATTTTTGGTGGATGGAAAAATGGCGACCCTAATTTTGGTTGGAACGGAGATATAGAGTTAGGTATAGATTTTGGTAGCAATTTCGCCAGTTTACAAAGCCTTCAATTTGGTTATACCTTCAACTACTTTAAAGACGGCTTGCAAATTATGCAACCTAAGCGCCCTGATTTAGATGTTAATGGCCAGCTCCAATACGATGGAAATGGCAACCTTGTACTAGAAGACTTTTACGGCAAGCGAAAGTTTTATGGCTCAGCTCAAATAAGCTTTGTATTTGGTTGGATGTGGAACTAACTAAGAAGTTAGTTCCTTAAACCAACGCTCTGGATTGGCAAGGTTTTCAAGTACAAGGTCGGGGGCATTTGAGGAAAGCTCTTCTCTAGAAAATTTACCAGTAGTTACTGCTACCGACTTCATCCCCGCATATTTCGCACATTCAATATCTCTTGGGGTATCGCCAATAATTACAAATTTCGAAGGATCTGGTTCTATTCCCAAGTTCTTGCGAACGGTTTCTATCGCAATCATAGGAAGTTGATTGCGGTCGGTATCAAATTCGCCAAAAGCCCCGAAACTAAAATCGTAATGGATGTCAGCTACTTTTAGTTTGGCTGAGGCTGCTGGAGGGTAATTTCCTGTTAGCAGGCCAATGTAACTTCCCATTTCATCAAAAAAGGAGATAGCTTGGTCTATATGAGGTTGACGAACTACATGCGCTTTCTGTATTCTACTAGTTATACGTTCTATGTAAACCGATTTAAGCTCTTGATAAAGAGCTTCATCAAAGTTGTGGTTTGCAAGAAATGATGTCAAAATATCGTGATCGGTACGACCAGAAAAAGGATCTGACTCCATGTTTGGGTAATGGATGTTGAGATCGTCTAGAATTTCACGTAGTAAAGGACGATTAAAATCGCTGTTTACAGTTAGTAAAGTGCCGTCTATATCAAAAAGGATAACCCAAGGATGTACTGAATTCAAAATAAGTAAGTTTGTGTGATAGAAATTCATGAAGAATTTACAAAATGATTGTATTAATAAGCTTTAAGAACATGTTAAATCGTGGTATCTTTTAGTACTCACTCAAAATAATAAATGGAGAAATTTAATGAGTTTTATTGAAGACATAACCGCCCGTCAGATTATTGATTCGCGTGGTAACCCAACCGTTGAAGTGGATGTAATTTTAGAAAGTGGAAATATAGGACGCGCAGCGGTACCTTCTGGTGCCTCAACAGGAGAGCACGAAGCAGTTGAGTTAAGAGATGGTGATAATGCTTATTACATGGGTAAGGGCGTTCAAAAAGCAGTGCAAAATGTAAACACTGTAATCGCAGAAGAGCTTAGAGGTTTACCGGTATTTAACCAAATTGGTTTAGATGACCTGCTTTTAGAAATTGATGGTACTGAAAATAAAGGAAATCTTGGTGCCAACGCTATTTTGGGAGTTTCGTTAGCTTGTGCAAAAGCAGCTGCTGCTGAGTTAGAAATGCCTTTATGGAGATACGTAGGTGGTGTTAATGCTAAAGTAATGCCAGTACCTATGATGAACATCATTAATGGTGGCTCACATGCAGACAACAGCGTTGATTTACAAGAGTTCATGATTATGCCAGCTGGTGCTGAGTCATTTAGCCATGCATTACAAATTGGTTCAGAAATATTTCATAACCTTAAAAAAGTATTGAGCGCAAAAGGTTACAGTACTGCGGTTGGTGATGAAGGTGGTTTTGCACCAAATTTGAAATCAAACGAAGAAGCGCTAGAAGTTATCATTCAAGCAATAGAGAAAGCAGGTTACATTCCGAAAGATGATGTGCTTATTGCTTTAGATCCAGCTGCATCTGAGTTCTATAATGCAGAAACTGGTTTGTACGAATTTAAATGGAGTGATGGCTCAACTAAAGATACTGACGATATGGTTGGTTTCTGGAGTGATTGGGTAGAAAAATACCCTATCATTTCTATTGAAGATGGTTTAGCTGAGAACGATTGGGATGCTTGGAAAAAACTTACCGATGCTATTGGCGATAAAGTTCAATTAGTTGGCGATGATTTATTCGTAACCAATACTGACCGCCTTGCAACAGGAATCCAAAAAGGAATTGCGAACTCAATTCTTATTAAAGTAAACCAAATTGGTACTCTTACAGAAACACTTGATGCTATCGAAATGGCACACAAGAATAGTTACACAGCTGTAATTTCACATCGCTCTGGCGAAACTGAAGATGTTACTATTGCAGATTTAGCTGTTGCAACCAATGCTGGCCAAATTAAGACTGGTTCAATGAGCAGAACCGATCGTATTGCGAAGTATAATCAACTTCTCAGAATTGAAGAAGAGTTGGGCGAACATGCTATTTATCTTGGTCGTGACACCTTTGGACTTTAAAAATAATTAGTACCTTTAAGGGATTGAGTTTAATAGCTCAATCCCTTTTTTAATTTATTCCATCAAATAGTTATTTCATGAAAATCTTTACAACTATAGCTTTTATTTTCATAACAGCTACTCAGATTTTTGCACAATCAGATCAGATCTTTCCAGAGCTTACGGGTACAGAGCTTATCGATGAGTTGCAAGCAAATTACTCGGTAACCAATCCTTTAGGGTATAATGGGGCTCGTGATGCGATGTACAGTACCATTGATAACAAAAATGGACAAGTTTCTGGCGTTTACACAGGTTATACAATAACTACAAGTAGTCGTGGTGACGCGTACAACAAAGGCATTAATACCGAGCATACATGGCCTCAAGGTAAGTTTGATAGTAATGAGCCAATGAGAGGTGATATTCACCATTTATTCCCTACACGCATTGAGGTAAATAGCGCAAGAAGTAACTATAAGTTTGATGAAATACCAGATAACCAAACAAGTACTTGGTATGTGGGCACAACAAGCCAATCTAGCATTCCAAATTCAAACATTGATGATTATAGTGAATTATTAAGCGGTACTTCTTTTGAACCTCGTGAAGATCATAAAGGAAATGTTGCTAGAGCAATTTTCTATTTCTGGACTATATATCAAGACAAAGGGAATGTTGCTGATGATGCTTCATTTTTTAACGGAATGAAAGATGTACTTCTAACTTGGCATGACGCCGACCCTGTTGACGCTGCTGAAGTTGAGAGAAGTTTAGGCGTAGAGAAAGCTCAAGGAAACAGAAATCCTTTTATACATGATACAACACTAGTTCGTCGAGCTTATTTTGGTGGAACTCCAAACCCTGCAATTAATCCACCAAATCCTGTAACAGGAAAAGTTACCGATATTAGTGCCAACTCATTCAAAATTGAATACGCAAAAGCAACAGGTACAGCTACAGCAAGTTTCGATGTTGGGCAAGGTTTTGTAACTAAAGATCCAGATGGCGAGCCATTTACACTTACCAATTATTCAGAAATTGAAGAAGCCAAAGTAACTTGGGAAGAAGGAAGTGAAGAAGGCACATACACAGCAACTATTTTGGAAGTTATTCTTTTTGAAAAAGAACCTGTGGTTATTTCTAACCCTCTACGTGGTGAGCTCAAAAAAATAACAGATGTCTCATTTGAAATCACTTACAATCCAGAAACCAAAGAAGGTGAAAATCCTCTTTATGAGGGAAGTGCTACAGCGGCCGAAAATATTTTATATGGTGCCAAAACGGTAACTACCGATCCCGACGGAAAGGAGATTACCCTAAGCGAATACGATTTTGTTGAAGATGCCATTGTGTGGTGGACTAACGAAGATGCCGGTATGTTTGCCGATAGTATCAAGGTGATTACCTTTGGCAAAACTGACACAACCGTGGTTGTAGGTTCTGGAAGCTCAAATGCTCTAATCATAACTGGTGTTTTTGATGCAACATTAACAGGAGGAACTCCAAAAGGTGTGGAGCTATTTGCAACCGAAAACATCGAAGATTTAGGTGCTTTTGGAATCGGCTCTGCTAACAATGGCGGCGGAAGTGACGGCGTTGAACTTCAACTTTCTGGTTCTATTGCTCAAGGCGATTTCCTATACATTGCTACCGAAGAGGCTAACTTTAATGCATGGTTCGGTTTTAATCCAGATTTAGTAGATGATAGAGCAGTTGCCGTAAACGGTGATGATGCAATTGAGTTATTCTACGATTCTACCAAAGCATTCTCTGGTTCTGAAATTGTAGTGGATGTATTCGGTGATATTGATGGTAGCGGAAGCGACTGGAAACACACTGATGGCTGGGTATATAGAAAAGACTTTACAGGTCCTGATGGAGATATGTTCGATATCAATAACTGGATATTTTCTGGTGTAGATGCGTTTGAAGGATTTAGCTCAAACAGTGCGGCAACAAAGCCAATGCCAATAGGCACTTTTGAACCAAAAATTGTTACTAGTAATGACGATGAATCAATTGAGACTCCGTCAACTATAGTTCTAAATCAGAATTACCCGAATCCTTTCAATCCTCAAACAACCATTAGCTACTCTATCACTAAAGCTGGTGTGGTAAACCTAAAAGTGTATAATATTTTAGGCCACGAGATTTCAACATTAGTAAATAGAACGCAATCGGCAGGAACTCACTCTGTAACTTTTGATGCTACCAACTTGCCATCTGGTGTGTATTTATATCGCCTAGATGCAGAGGGCTTTTCAAGCTTTAGAAAAATGATGCTAATTAAATAAATTGAGCTGGTTTAAGATAAGAGTGAGTTTCTCACTCTTATCTTGGCTAAGCCTCATAAAATATTTCCCTTCCTTATTTCAATTACCCAAAGAGATAATCTTTTTAACGCTCCCGAAATTGAGCCTTTCTAAAAACAGAAGTGAGTGCTGTTAGAACTTCATTTTTTGCTTCGATTATTTGTACTATTGAAGCATGAAAATTTCGCGACTCGAGTTACTACATTTTAGGAATCATAAAAAGACTGAGGTTGAATGGGGCTCGCATCTTAATATTATAACTGGGCCAAATGGCGCCGGTAAAACGAGCTTAATTGATGCCATCCATTACCTGTGTATGTCGCGCAGTTTTGTTTCTAATACAGATCTTTACGTTATAAATAGTGATGAAACCTATTTTATGATTAAAGGCTTTTTTGAAGGAAATATCCGCAAAGAGTTCGATGTTTCTTGCACCTATTCAAGAGGTGATGGAAAAAAGATTTTTGTGAATGACTCTCCATTAGATCGGCTTTCAGATTTAATTGGTATGGTTCCTGTAGTTGCTCTTTCTCCAGATGACAAAAAACTTACTCTCGAAGGTCCTGCAGAAAGACGAACATTTCTTGATTCGTTTATTAGCCAGATTTCAAATTCCTACTTGAGAGATTTGCTGAGCTATCGAAAAATAAGGCGGCAGAGAAATGCTCTTCTTCAAGATTTTAAAGGTCCGACTTCAGTATTGAAAACCTATTTAGAACCATGGAATGATCAATTGATTAATGTAGGTTCAAAAATAGTGGCAAAACGATTCGAAGTACTCGAAAACTTTAAAGCGTATTTAGCAAAAGATTATGCAATGATTTCGGGAATGGATTTAACTACCAATCTAGCTTACGAGACTTTTTGTGAGCCATCTGTAAATCCGGAAGAAGTAAGTAAGCAATACGCAGAAAAGCTTGAAGCAATTATGGATAAGGAAATTGAACGCGAACAAACTCTGCTTGGGCCTCATCGCGATGAAATCATCTTCTACCTCGATGATTTTGAACTACGTAGATTTGGATCTCAAGGCCAGCACAGGCTGTTTGCACTTTCGTTGAAATTAGCCCAATTACACTATTATTCGGATGAGCTCGACGATTTACCTATCTTAATGTTAGACGATGTTTTTGGGGATTTAGATCCTAAAAAAACAGAAGCACTGCTAAAAACACTGCAAGAGCATCAAGGGCAGATTTTTATTACGTCTGCCAATCCGGTACCTTTTGAACAATATGTTGATTTTGACGGCGAAAAAAATCGATTTTATACCGTGAGTAATGGAGAAATCCTCGGTAAAAAAACACTCTGAGTTAACAGTTAATTCTTTAACAAAACATCAATTGCGCTTCGATACACCCAAACCCATTAGCTTTGCTTTACAAGATTTTTTGGATCGCTTTCCTCAAAAGAAGAAGCTTAAGCAAGGTATGATTTTATCCATTTGGGAAGAAGTTGCAGGAGAGCGAATTGCCTCACAAGTCTCAAATTTACACTTTGAAGGAAATAACTTGGTTATGACAGTTAAGAACCAAGTATGGAGGCATGAAATCCACGCCAATCGGTTTAGTATTGCTAAGCGTTTAAATGCTAAAGTTAAAGGCCAAGTTGTAGGAGATATTATAGTACGAGGCTAGTTGTTTTAAGCAAACTCTCGTTCTATATTCGGTAATTATGGCGGACAACTATTTCAAAAAAATTCAAGACTGGTTATCATCTGTTGCAAAGAAAGGCACAAAGCCTGGAACGGAAGAGGTGCAAGCTGTTTTAGCCAAGCGAGAGCGAATTTTTGTTTTTGCGATGGCGTATATAATAGCGCTCTGTTTGTGGCTTATTGTGAATCTCAATGGCATTTTCAATATCACAATAAAAATGCCGGTTGAAATTGGAAATGTTCCAAGTGATTTAGCACTCACCGACGACTTACCAGAATTTGTAGAAGTTAGTTTAAGCGGTACAGCACTTCCTCTCATTAGCTTATATAATAATCCACCATCAGTAACTATTGACGTTGAAGAAGCTGAAGTAAATATTTTCAATCAAGTTCGCCAACGGATGAATACGGTCCAAGAAGTGGAAGTAGTGAAAGTTGAACCGATTTTGGTAGAAGTTAAACTCGAGAAAAAGACATCCAAAAAAGTACCCATTATTTTACAAGCTAACGTAGCTTTTGAAAATAGATTTGGATTAATAAGCACTCCTAAGCTCGTTCCTGATAGTATTGAAATTACAGGCGCGGTGTCGCAGCTTAAATCAATACAAAATTGGGTATTAGAAGATACACTTGAAATGACTGGCGTAAGAGATGATATTTTTGAAATTATCCCGATAAAAAATGACAACTCTCTTATTACAACAACCTTAAATGAGGTTCACTATATCGCTGATGTTTCGGAATTTACTGAAAGCGAAATTAGCGTTCTTATAAAAACAAGAGATTTACCTAGAGGCGAAAATATTACCTATAACCCAGCATCCATAACTATCAAGTATGATGTTCCTCTTGAGCAGTATGCTGAAATTTCGAGGATTAGACCATACGAAGTTTATGTGCCATACAGCAAAATTGAAGAGGATTTTACGGGCTTTGTAACTCCAGATATAGAACTAGTAACGCCACAATACGCACTTAAGCTTAGAAGTTTTCAGCCTAAAGCGGTGGCTTATTTTAGCGTGCTCGACCAATAATTACGTCGGGAAAGCTTCTTAAAAATAGCTTTGTTAAACTGTTAATTCTTCGAATGGTTTGATAGCTTCGTCTACTTCCTTAACGCCATCAAAATAACTGAGTAATTTCAGAACAACTTCATCCACAAGTACATCGGGGCAAGATGCACCAGAGGTGATGGCTACTTTCAGTGGTTGGTCAGTTTTGGGGAGCCAACTCGTGGTTTCTAAAAGTTCTTTTTTCCATTGGTCAAAATGGCGAATGTTTTCTTCTGAAATTAATTCCGATGCATCTCTAACATGAAAAGTTGGGAAACTGTGTTCCAAAATCTCAACCAAATGCATGGTATTCGATGAATTATATCCACCCACAACTATGGCAAGGTCAGCGGAGCTTTCTGCAAGTGCTAAAGTTGCAGATTGATTCTCATTTGTAGCGTAACAAAGAGTATCAGAAGTGTCAGCAAAGTGATCTAAGATATCTGAAGTACCAAAACGCTTTACAGCAGCTTCTTTCAAAACGTCCATCACTTCTTGAGTTTCAGTAGCTAGCATAGTTGTTTGGTTAATTACACCAAAGCGCTCCAAATCTGTTATGGGATTAAACCCAGGTGTAGACTTATGACCAAAATAGGTTTCGAAATCTGAAATTGGACGTTCTTCCGTCATAATTTCAGCAAGTATTTTTGCTTCATCAACATTAAGTACAACCACTACTGCAGAGTGTTGGGCACTTTGAGAGAACGTAGCTCGTGTTTCTTCGTGAGCGTGTTTGCCGTGAATTACTAAGCTGTATTCTTTCTTGCCTAGTTGCTTTCCACGTTTCCAAACTTTCTCAACAAAAGGGCAGGTTGTGTTAAACGCATAAGGATTAATCCCAACTTCCTGAAGTTGATTCTGAATTTCTACAGTAGTACCAAAAGCGGGAACAATAACAATGTCGTTGGCACTTAATGACGCAATAGGAATACGCTCAGTGCCATCTGTATCAAAGAGGAACTGAATGCCCTTAGCCAGTAAATCTTCATTTACCGTTGGGTTGTGAATCATTTCACTCAGCAGGTAGATATTCTTGTCAGAATGTTCCTCAACAGCTCTATAAGCGATATCAATGGCATTTTCAACGCCGTAGCAGAAACCAAAAAAACGAGGGATTAAAAACTGAACGGGACCGAAATCTAGCACGCTAGGTTCCAAATCCTTTTTCATTGGGTCAGTTATTTTTGTCGCTTCCTTCACCTTTCGGATGATGGGCGACTTATACATTTCGGGGATGTTGAATTGCTTACGAGCCAAGACGGTGTGGTGTTATTCGTAATTGGTTGAATGTTTACTTAAAAGCTATATCAGCTTTCTGTAATAATTAGTTTTGTAAGTTCAAGATAATGGTATCTGCAATAACTAGTTGGAACCAATTTAAAATTGGAAAGATAAAGTAGAAATGAATGAATATAGATTAAGCAACCTCATCCATTCGTACACCAACGAGTCTACTAACACCTGTTTCGGGCATGGTAACGCCGTACATCATTTCTGCTTTACTCATTGTTTTTTTGTTATGAGTAATGATAATGAACTGAGTTTGTTGGCTAAATTCTTTAATCATTTTAGCGAAACGTTCAATATTTGCATCATCTAGCGGGGCGTCAACTTCATCTAACACACAAAAAGGAGATGGCTTAACGAGATAAATTGCGAAAAGAAGAGCGATAGCTGTTAGTGTTTTTTCTCCACCAGAGAGCTGTGAAATTCCAGATGGACGTTTGCCACGAGGTTGAGCTTTTATTTCAATTTTTGCCTCTAATGGATCTTCAACATCTTTCTCAATAATTAGGTCGCAGTAATCGTCTTCAAAGAAAAGTGTTTTGAAAACTTTCTGGAAATTACCGCGAATTTCTTCAAATGTGGTATTAAAACGCTCTGTGGCAGTAGTATTGACTTCGTCAATCGTTTCGAGAAGTTGTTTTTCTGCCTGGTTTAAATCATTGATTTGTTCTTCGTAGAAATCAAGGCGCTCTTTCTCTTCTTTATACTCATCGATGGCAAGAGCATTAACTTCACCAATGCTATTTAATTTCTGGCGGAGCCAATTAATACGTTGTTTGGCGTCTTCTGGTGTTGTGCTTTCTGGGAGAACGTTCTCAACTTGCTTCATGAGCGTGCCGTAGGTTTCCCAGATGTGGTCCGAAAGCGCTTGGCTTTGCAATTCCATCTTCTCCTTAGCCATAGAAAGATGATGCACGAGCTCCATATTCACCTCTTTACGGCTTCGAACCTCTTTAAGCTGCCTCTCGTACTCATTAATCTTTCCACGCTGTATACTAGCCGCTTCCTCAGCTTTTTTTAACGCTTCGTCAGCGTCTACTTTTAGCTCTTGATTAATTTCTAGCTCTTCTTTTAACTGTTCAATTTGAGTGGTAAATCCTTCAATTCGGGCTTTACTCTCTGCAGTTAGTTTGGCTCTATTTTCGATACGAGCTTGTAAAGCAGAAATACCAGTTTCAGCACGGCGAACATCACGTTCGTGATTTTCTACTTTATTCTTTAAATCCTGATGCTTTAGCTGGGCATCGTTGTATCTACTTTGCGAAATAGCGCGATCATCTTCTAAAGTTTCTAGTAAATCTTTCTTCTGATTTTGTTTCTCATCCAGTTCCAGCATTTTTCTCTGCAATTCTTTTTGCTTAGGCTGGATGGAATCGAGCTCCTCTTGAGCGGTTCCCTCGCTACTTTTGAGCGTGTCTTTACGATTTACTAGCTCGCTTATATTCTTTTGATAAACTTGAATTTTAGAACTTAAACTGTGTTGCTGTTGTTCTAATCGGCGTACTTCTTGTTCTTTCTCTTTTAAGCCTTGGCTAAGTGCAGCAACATCGAGTTTTTCGTACTTCTCTATAATTTGATTGAGATACTCGCCAAGTTTAGAAATCTCTTTTGAAGTTTTAACTTCTTCGGCTTCTAATTTTTCGATTTTATCTTTTAGCCCAACTCTAATACCTGCATTTTTGCTTTTGCTTCCACTTTGGAAAAAACGAGATTGAGTTACTACTTCTCCATCATAAGTTACCCCAATGGCATCGGTAGTTTTGAGAGCCTGATATGATTCTTCAACAGTATTGAAAACCAATACATTTCCGAGAAGAAGTTGTTTTAGAGCAGAATATTCACGTTTTGATTTTACATGGTCGAAAAGACTAGAACTCTGAACATCGTAAGTAGCCGCTAGTTGATCGAGTGGGATGAAAGTAGCACGGCCTTTTTTATTCTCTTTGAGAATTTGAGCGGCCCTTTGCGCTTCTGCTAATGTTTTAACAACAACAAAATTTAGGGCATCACCAAGAGCAGCTTCCAGAGCAATTGCGTGTTTTTCGTCCGTATCGAAAATTTCAGAAACCGTAGTTAAGTCTTTAAACTCAAAGCGATGTTTATCGATAAGGTACTTTACGCTACTTGGAAATGCTTCATTCGAGCTGGCTAAATCATTGAGAAGTTGAATTTCTGAAGCAAGAGAGGCTTTTTTACTTTCTAGAACTCGGAGTTCATCTTTAATTTCATTTTGCTTTGCTGCAAACCCTTCTCTTTTTTCTCGCGCTGACTCCAATTCTTTTTCTAGCTCATCACGCGCAATAGTTAAGCCTTCAAGCTTAGTTTCAATGAGGGCTTGTTCGCCATTGTAATTATCTATTTCGTCATTTAAATCAACAATCTCATCATTAATGCGCTCTAAATCGCCTTCAGTATTCTCGAGGCGCGATTCAATTTTTATACGTTGAGTTTGAAGAGTGCCGAGTTCGTTATTGGCAGCGCTGAGTTGTAATTCAATTTCATACAGTTCATGCCGTTCCTTGTTGTATTGCTGCTGAATTTGGGAATACTGTTTCTTTGAGTCTTCTAGAATTCGATTAGATTTTTCGAGCTCTTCATCAAAAGACTCTAGCTTATTTCTGCTATTAGTAAGCATATCCATAAGCTCTTTTAGGTCAACTTCACCCTGTTCAATATCTTTTGAATATTCGGCAATTACCTTTTTTTCGTTTTCAATTTTTTCGCTGGTAATGCGTAGGGTTGTGTCTGCTTCACGAATAGCATTATGAAGTTGGTTTACATGACGTTGCTCTTCAGATTGCAGTTTTTCTTTATCTAATAATTCTCTTCGAGCTTTTTCATCATTTTCCTCAAGCGTCTCAATGCTGGTGTTTATTTCTTTGCGCTCTTTTTCGGCATTTTCGATGCGTGTTTGTAGAGGCTCTAGTTCTTCCTTTATCTTGTTGAAGTCGTGTAGAGTAAGTGCTTTATCTAGATTTTCAAGTTCGATTTTATACTTTTTTGCCTTCTCAGCTTTTTCGGCTTGAATTTCCAAGGAGCGAGCTTTTTTCCGAAGTTCTATAAGGAGATCGTCTACGCGTTGTAAATCTTTCCGAGTTTCTTCAAGCTTTCTTAGTGTGCGTTTGCGTTGGTCTTTGTAGCGTGTAACACCGGCAGCTTCTTCAAACAACCTACGGCGGTCGTTATTCTTGTCGTTTAGAATTTCTTCAACCATTTTCAGCTCAATAACCGAATAGGCATCCGAGCCCATTCCTGTGTCCATAAAGAGCTCCATGATATCTTTAAGACGGCAGGAAGTGTTGTTGATGAGATATTCACTATCTCCTGAGCGGTAAAGCCGGCGCGTAATTGTTACTTCGCTATACTCTATGGGTAAAAGGCCTTTGTCGTTCACAAATGTGAGCGAGACCTCTGCCATCCCAAGAGCTTTCTTTTTTGCGGTACCGTTAAAGATAACGTTACTCATTGCTGAAGAACGCAAAAGCGATGGTCGCTGTTCTCCTAATACCCACCGGAGAGCATCAACGATATTTGATTTACCACACCCATTAGGCCCAACAATAGAAGTAATCCCACTATCAAATGAGACTTTCGTTTTGTGAGCAAAACTTTTAAATCCTTGTAAGTTTAATTCGGATATATACATGCAATGAGTGTAATAAAACTTGCAACCACTTTATGATAAAATATCTTTCAAATTCTAGAAAATATAACTTATCACGCTTTAGTGGTTAAACTGTCATAATCTCGTCTTCTTTGTGAGAAAGTATATCGTCTACTTTTTTAGTGTGGGCGTCGGTTAATGCTTGAATTTCTGCTTCTGCTTCAAATTTAGAATCTTCTGGCAAAGAGTGTTCTTCAATCGCTTTTTTAATAGCATCGTTTGCTTCTCGGCGAGAGTTACGGATACTAATACGAGCCTTCTCGGTTTTATCTTTAGCTAATTTCACCAATTCTCTACGGCGCTCCTCAGTTAAGATAGGTAATGGAATTCTTATCAAGGTACCATCATTCATTGGGTTTAGCCCAAGGCCTGAAGCCATAATAGCTTTTTCGATGGCACCCATAGAGGCTTTGTCGTAAGGTTGAACAACAAGCATACGAGGCTCTGGTGCGGTTATACTTGCAAGTTGGCGTAATGGAGTCATTGAGCCATAATACTCAACTTGAACCGACTCGATAAGCGCTGGGTTTGCTTTTCCTGCACGGATGTGTGAAAATTCTTTTTTTAGATACAAAGCAGAATCATCCATTTTCATGTCTGCTTCATCAATAATTTCTTTTAATTCTTCAGCTAGCATATCATAAAATCTAGTTTAACAGTATATTTTAAGCTTTATTCGACTTTGCGAAGTTAATAAAACTAGCACTTAATTCTTAATGAATGAACGGATAAATGAGTGAGTTATTAAAAAAATCTATTTGATAAAAGACTATTTAAATAACATTTTATTTGCCGATAAACGAGTTAGTTCAATTAGATACGTTAAACTTATCTTTACATAGCTTCTACTTGTTATTGTTGGTAAAAACACTAGATTTGTCGAACTAAAAAATTAACCCAGCAAAAATTATCCTTTTTGAAGCACCCGCTATCCGTTATAAACCCTTTTACAACTGCTATTATTTATTTAGTAGGTGCAGCGTTGTGGATTATATACTCGGATCATTTTTTGGAGTTGTTATTTAAGAACGCTGAGCTAATTACAAAGTATCAAACCCTTAAGGGGCTGTTTTTTATTGTAGTGTCAGCGGTTTTGTTTTATGTTCTTGGAAAGATAAGTGAGAATAATGTTCTTGAAGCGAGAAAAGAGGCAGAAAAAGAAGTAATTAACCTAGAGCGACTAGCGGAAGCAAGCCCAACTGGTATTGTATTTATAGAACCTGACGGTAGTATCAGGTTTACAAACGAAATGGCAGAGCACATTTTAGGGATAGATAGCAATACTTTTTTAACTCATAAGTATGATGAGATTGATTGGGGCTTTAGAACAATGAATGGTAAACAGATAACAGAGTCTGAACGACCATTCAATAGGGTTTTAGCAACGAAAGAGTCAGTGTTTGATACAAAGTACCGTATTGGGGAAGAGGGTAATTATAAATATGTATCAATAAACGCAGCTCCAATTTTTGTTGAAGGCGATAGAATAGAAGGAATCGCTTGTACCATCTCAGATATTACCGACACAATTGAATCTGCAAATAGGGTTCGAGAGCACAAAGAGCGTTATGAATTGTTGGTTGATGAGTCGCCATTTGCAGTTATAATTCATCAGTTTAATAAAATTATATTTGCTAACCCCGTAGGTGTTGAATTACTGGAGGCAAAATCTGAGGAAGAGTTATTAGGGCTAGATGTTTTGGATATCATTCATCCAAAAGACTTAAATAAAACTCTTGAGCGTGAAAATTTATTTGTAAAAGGGGAGAAGCTTAAATACCCCTATGAATTAGAGATAAAGA
Source organism: Balneola sp. (assembly GCA_048267645.1). Lineage (GTDB taxonomy): Bacteria > Bacteroidota > Rhodothermia > Balneolales > Balneolaceae > Balneola. Next base: position 26,393 of record JBLWXC010000016.1, on the reverse strand, counting down.
CCGTAAAAGGTAATTATAAGCCTATTGAAATTATTTCAATTCCATTTACATCAAATAACGCAATGGCTGTACAGGTTATAGCTATTGATATATCTGATCGGTTGAATAAGGAGAAAATGCTCCAAAATACTATTGGAGAGAAAAATGCCTTGTTATCTGAAATTCATCATCGTGTGAAGAATAACATGGCTATTATTTCCGGACTAATGCAACTTCAGGCTTTTGAAATTGAGGACGCAATGCTTAGAAGTATTCTGTTTGATAGTGTAAGCCGGATTAAGTCTATTGCTCTTATACACGAACAAATGTATCGTTCGCACAACTTAAACGGCATAAAGCTAGATAGAAACTTAAAGCAGATGGTTGAAGATATATCGGGGCATTATCCCGATAAAACAAATTTGAAAATATGTTATGATTTAGAACCAATTGTTTTGAATATAAACCAAGCTGTTTCGTGCGCCCTTTTTATAAATGAAGCGGTAGCGAATTTATATAAATATGTTCTTGAAGAAAAAGATGATGCTACTTGTGTTGTGGGGTGCAAGAAAAATGAGGGTATAGTTCGGCTTTCATTACAAATAATTGGCACAGAGTCGGTTGAAGAAAAGTTAGAGATGCACAGCCAAAAACTAAGTATTCAACTTATGGGCCTTATGGCAAATCAGTTGTATGGAGAAATGAACCTCACTAAGAATAACGCCGGTGTGTTAATAGAGCTAAGCTTTGATAAGGAACGGAAACTGAAGGGAAGTGCTGAAAGTAGACACGTTTCGTAATTGTCAATAAATGAGAGTAGTTAACTACCTAGTGAAATGAATGAACATTACACTAGGTAGTTTTTCATATTCAGTTGTTATTCCCAAACAACAGTGGTGCCCAAATCTTGGCCGTCAACAACAATCTTCTTAAAATTGCCTCGAGTATTCATATCAAATACAATAATAGGGGTGTTATTTTCGCGGCAAAGAGTAAATGCGGTTAAGTCCATTACCGAGAGGCGTTGCTTAATCACTTCATCTCCAGTGATGTAATCAAACTTAACTGCTGAAGAATCTTTCTCTGGGTCAGTGTTGTAGATGCCATCAACTCGCGTTCCTTTTAGAATCACATCGGCTTCAACTTCAATGGCTCGTAAAGCGCCAGCGGTATCAGTAGTGAAGTACGGGTTGCCTGTACCTGCCCCAAAGATAACAACGCGACCTTTTTCTAAGTGACGAACAGCTCGGCGGCGGATGAAAGGTTCTGCAATTGCTTCCATACGGATAGCACTTAAAAGCCTAGTTTTAACGCCTTGTCGTTCTAGGGCATCTTGTAAAGCCATGCTGTTAATCATTGTAGCTAGCATACCCATGTAATCGCCTTGTACCCGATCCATTCCTTCAGTAGCTCCTTTAACGCCGCGGAAGATGTTACCGCCGCCAATAACGATGGAAACTTCAACGCCAGCTTCTTGAACGCTTTTTATCTCTTCGGCATATTGGGTTAAAATATCACCATCTATACCGTGACCTTGATTACCCAAAAGAGCTTCGCCACTTAGTTTTAATAGAATTCTCTTGTATTTGTTTGCCACTTTCTATCCGTTAGTTAATTATAGTCCAAAAAAAAGGCCGTCTCGAATATCGGGACGGCCTAATGTATAAAAAAAAAGCTTAAGCCTCTTCACCTAATTGAATTCGGTGGAATGCTTTAACTAGAGGAGTGTTGTTTTGCTCTAGATATTGTTTTACGGTAATACCGTTATCTTTCACAAATTTTTGTTCCAATAGTACGCGCTCTTCATAGAATCTGCGAAGTTTACCGATAGCTGCTTTTTCAGCGATTTCCACAGGCTTACCTTCGTTAATCAATTGCTCTTTGGCAATTTCTAATTCTTTTTCAATTAAAGAAGCATCTACTTCATCACGAGTAGCGGCAATAGGGTTCATAGCAGCAACTTGCATAGCAACATCGCGAGCTATTTCCGTTTCTTTAACATCACCATCAAACTCAGCAAGAACACCTAATTGGTTTCCAGCGTGGATGTAATCAATAATTGTACCTTCAGTATTTAGAAGGATTAATTTAGAAATAGTGATTTTCTCGCCAATTTTTGCAACCATCTCTTGGAGGTGATCAGCAATAGTTTTACCAGCAACAGTAGCTTTAAGTAAATCTTCTAATTGGTCGATGTCGTTGTCGAAAGCAGCATCTAAGAAAGAATTAGCTTGTGCTTGGAAATCTTCGTTACGAGCAACGAAATCAGTTTCGCAGTTGATTTCGATAGCAGCAGCTTTCTTTCCGTCTTCGCTTACGCGAGAAAGAACAAGCCCTTCTTTCGCTTCACGGTCAGCACGTTTGTCGGCAACTTTTTGGCCTTTTTTACGGAGAACTTCAACAGCAAGGTCGAAATCGCCATTTGCTTCTGAGAGGGCTTTCTTACAGTCCATCATCCCAGCGCCAGTCATTTCTCTAAGTTTTTTTACGTCAGCAGCAGAAATACTCATTATTCTGAATAGTGTTTTGTGATGTTAAATTATTTTTCTTCGCTAGCATTGTCAGCTTTTGCTTCTTCTGGTTGTAAATCATCAGAAGGGGTAGCAGGCTTTCTTTTGCGAGAACGAAGATTAGTATTTTTAGAGTCAGTCGCTTCTTTAGGTTCTTTAGCTTCAACAGCGGCTTTTTCAAGTAGCTCTTCTTCAGCATGAGCGTCACGTTCAGCTGTGCCTTCAATAATAGCATCAGCTATTTGAGAAGAAATCAATTGAATAGTACGTGCAGAGTCATCATTACAAGGAATGATAAAGTCTGGGATGTCAGGATCACTATTCGTATCAACCATTGCAATAACAGGGATGTGAAGCTTGATAGCTTCGTTTACTGCTAAATGCTCTTTTAAAATATCAACAACAAAAATAGCACCTGGTACGCGGTTCATGTTCGCGATACCACCAAGAGTGTTATTTAATTTTTCTTGCTCACGATCTAGCATTAAACCTTCTTTTTTGGTCAACTCTTTAGTTGTACCATCGGTTTTCATGCGTTCAATTTCTTCCATACGGCTAATACTTTTACGTACCGTAGAGAAGTTTGTAAGCATACCACCTAACCAACGATGTGTAACAAACGGCATTCCGCAGCGCACAGCTTCAGTTTTGATGATGTCAGTAGATTGTTTTTTAGTACCTACAAAAAGAATTGTTTTACCAGCTCTTGCTAATTGTTGAATCTGGTCTAAAGATTCTTGCAAGTAAGTTTGGGTTTTTTTGAGGTCAATGATGTGGATCCCGTTGCGTTGCATGAAAATAAAATCTTTCATTTTCGGGTTCCAACGTCGAGTCAAGTGGCCAAAATGCGCACCAGACTTCAAAAGTTCTTCAATAGAAGCTGCTTTAGGCATGATATTAGTATATATGTTTAGGTTAATCCGCTATGTGGGTCATTCTCATATACCAATCCCGATAACAATCGAGACACCAGGCAACGAGTCGCCACATATGTGTGGTTTAAAATTGTTTGTAAAGCGTAAATATTAACGCTTAGAGAATTGAAACTTCTTACGTGCTTTAGGTTGGCCGTATTTTTTACGCTCAACCATTCTATCATCACGGGTAAGAAGACCATGTTCTTTCAAGATGCTGTGTACTTCTTCGTTCTCGCCGTCAACTGCACGGGCAAGAGCGTGTTGTACTGCACCAGCTTGACCTGATTTACCACCGCCACGCACTGTAACTTTGATGTCATATTTCCCTTCCATGTCAGTAAGAGTAAGAGGGAGTAGTGCGATGTTGCGAATAGCTTTCTCAGGAAGGTATTCTTCAATAGGAGTTTTGTTGATTAAAAACTCACCATTACCCGGCTTGATGTAAAGACGCGCCGTAGAGGTTTTTCTTCTTCCGATGTAATTAGCTTGTGCCATTTATAAATCGATTAAAGCTCGAAGATTTCTGGGTTTTGTGCCGCCTGTTGGTGAACAGGACCTGCGTACACTCTTAAATTAGTTCGCAATTGGCGACCTAATCTATTTTTTGGGAGCATACCTTTTACGGCTTTTGTGATAAGAGAGGTCGGATCTTTTGCCAACATGTCTTCTGCGCTAGTAAAACGCTCTCCACCTGGGTAGAAAGTGTGACGGAAGTACATTTTGTCGGTCATTTTTTTACCGGTCAATTTTACTTTCTCTGCATTGATAACGATGACATTGTCACCCATATCCATGTGCGGAGTGAAAGTAGGCTTGTTTTTGCCTCTCAAAATAGATGCTACAACAGTACTCAGGCGCCCTAAAGGCTGATCTTCAGCGTCAATCAAAATCCACTTCTTATCAATGTCAGAGTGTTTTGCCGAGTATGTTTTAAAACTTAAAGTATCCACGATTAAACTCGTTTTATTTGTTTTCTTGGAAAGTCGAAAAATATAGGGGTAATTTTGATGGATATCAATGTTTCATTTTATAAATTTCATTGTTATCCACAATAGTAAATGTTCTTAGTTTAAGAACACAGCTCCCAAGGTGCTATAAAGTCGGTATTAAGGTCTAAAAACCCACTCTATTATTTCTTAGAATTAATTATTAATAACACAATTTCTGCACCAACTAATAGCTTCTACAAGCTACGAATTTCCAAACATACATTTACATATTGATTATTGCTTATTAAATGCATTTGGAAGATAATATCAAACAAGTAATTAATAAGCTCTTCTTCTTATAAATCTATGGAATTATGAAAAAAACTCTACTACGTATAACCTTAGTACTACTTCTTGTTGGTAGCAACTTTGTTCAAGCACAGCAGAAAGTTTTAAATATTAAAGATTACCCACTTTGGTCTCGAATTGTTGGAACGGAACTTTCCGCAAATGGAGAGTGGATGGCGTATGCTCTTCGTCCAAATGGAGGAGATGATACACTATTTGTTCAATCTTTGACCAGTAACAAACTTTTTGAAGTACCTAATGCAAATGGCGCTGAATTTTCAAAAGATGGGAAATGGGTTAGCTATTTAATAAGCCCAGATAAAGCAACTCAAAAAAAGCTTTCTAAGTCTAAAAAACCAATTCATAAAACAGCAGAGCTAATGAACTTGGTAACAGGAGATAAAATACAAGTTGAGCGAGCTAAGGCTTCGAGCTTTTCAAATGATAGCGGTTTTTGGATTGTTCATCGTAAAAAGCCCGATGAAGATGATAGCAAACACAAGGGAAGTGATTTAGTAGTTCGCAATTTGAACAATAGTTCTGTTACTAATATCGGAAACGTTTCTGAATACTCACTAAACAAGAAAGCTTCATTATTGGCGTATTTGGTGGATGCAAACGATAAGGTTGGTAACGGTATTTATACCTTTAATTTGAAGTCGGCTACTATTAAGGCTATTGATACCGATACTACTACGTATGAAGGGCTTAGTTGGGATGATTCAAGAGCTCCGAAATCGAGCTGGGCTTCAAAAGGAAGTACCCTTGCTGTATTAAAAGGTATAAAGCCAGAAAAGGTTGAGCACCGAGTTAATTCTTTATTAGTGATTAGTGATGTTGAAAATAAAGCACAAGTATCAGAGGTAGAGCCTTCTAAAGTTCCGGATGAATTAATTATTAGTGAAGATCGAACAATTAGCTGGTCTGATAATGGCAATATGCTTTTAATTGGCTTGAAAGAGCAAGAGAAGACAGTTAAGCTTAGTAAAGATACCGTAGCAAATGTTGATGTTTGGCATTGGAAAGACCCACGTATTCAAACTGTGCAAATGCGACAATATAATAGAGATGCTCGGTTCACTTACGTTGCTAGCTACAACTTAAAAACCAAAAAGCTAACTCGGCTTACTGATGACTCAGTTCGAGATTTATACATAAGTAACCACAGTGGTTTTATGGTTGCCGAGGATGAAACTCCTTATATAGATGACATAAACTGGGGTGTTAGCCCTTCAGATTTATATCGAGTAAATCTTGAAAATGGTAAAAGAACATTGTTTGCAAAAGAGATTAATCGGAAGTTGAGCTACTCTCCTGACGGCCGATACTACTTATATCAAAAAGTGGAAGGTGAGTTAGCATCTATGTTGGTTTACGATTTGCAGTCTGGTAAAGTAATTGATTTGACCAAAAATTCGCCAGTTCGCTTTTCAAATGAAGAGCACATCTACCCACATGAAAATCCACCTTTTGGAGTAGCAGGATGGACAAAAGATGGTAAAAGCGTAATTGTGAATCACAAATATGATTTGTGGATGTTAGCATTGGATGGTTCAAAAGCTACTAACATCACGAAGGGAGAGGGTGAGAAAAACAACATTATCTTCAGAGTACAAAACTTAGATAGAAATGAGAAATTCATCGACACAAAAAAACCAATCTTGCTTTCTGCTTTTGGTGAGTTAACTAAGAAAAGTGGTTTTTATAGCCTGAAAGTAGGGGATAAGCCTAAAAATTTACTTTTTGAAGATGTTCGATTTGGTAGACCGATGAAAGCTGAAAATACTGATAGAGTTATTCTCACAAAAGAAACATTCGTTGAATTTCCGAATTATTATTCTACCTCAACGTCATTCAAAAACTTAAAACAAGTTACTGATGCAAATCCACAACAAGCAGAGTATGCTTGGGGTTCTCGTAAGTTGGTTGAGTTTAAAAACGGAAAAGGAAGAACAGTTCAAGGCACATTAACACTTCCAGCGAATTATCAGCCAGGAAAACGATATCCAACTATTATTTACTTCTATGAGAAAATGTCGGATCGTCATCATCAATATTCTATGCCAACGTACGATGACCGCCCACATATGTCTACGTATGCAAGCAATGGTTATATGGTGTTTATGCCCGATGTGTATTTTGAAGAAGGGCGCGCTGGAACAAGTTCACTAGATGGAATTACTTCTGCGGCAAAAGCTTTAATTGACCAAGGTTATTCTGATCCAGAAAATATCGGATTGCAAGGTCATAGCTGGGGTGGTTACCAAACTTCGTTCATTCTTACACAAACCAATATGTTTAAAACAATTGTGATTGGAGCACCACCAACAAATTTGGAGAGTTTCTATAATAATATATATGGAAGTTCAGGCACAAACCATCACGGCATTATGGAACTTGGACAAGTGAGGATGGGACGTGGTGTTACACCATGGTCAAACCCAGAAGATTATAGACGTGAAAGCCCAATGGTTCATGTTCCAAATATTGAAACTCCGTTTTTAATTCTACATGGAACAGATGATGGAGCAGTGGATTGGTCGCAAGGGCTTGAGTTGTATAACGCCGCAAGAAGGTTAGGAAAAGAAGTGATATTCCTTTCTTATCCAGGAGAGGGACATCATCTAGCGAATGAAGCAAACCAGATTGATTTCCAGATTCGTATGAAACAGTATTTTGATTTTCATCTGAAAGGAGTTGAAGCACCAGATTGGATGATAAACGGTGTGCCTCAATTAAAAAAGAAATACAGAAAAGCTAAATAGATTCTATAAACGAGCTTCTTTAGAGATTAAAGGAGCTCGCTTTTTATGATGAAGTTAGGATATTATTTCTTCCCACCTAACCAGACTTCGCCAATTTTGAATGAGTAGTATTCTTTGGCATCAACTCGAGGGTCGTTTGATATAGTAACACGATGTTTTTTCGTTAGCATTTTATTGAACCATGCTAACTCTTGGTTATAATCTTCTATATTGTAATAATCGTCTGGACTTCCAATTTCAGTGTCACTCAAGTGTGTTTCATCTAGTCGGAATTCCCAGTCGAACTCAGCCATTTTAGAGGAAAGGTTGCCGAAATTATTGAGATTGAGTTGTTTCGTCTCTTCGGGTCTATGAAAGGTAATTTCATAAAAATCTATGTGATCGCCAATAGCACAAACAACTTGAGAATTTGAAAAATGAGGTTCATATAGCCAAATCTTAAGGTAGTATGGTACTCCCAATTCTTTGAGTTGTAATTCCCAAGCCTCATAAATTGTAATCAATCCTTCGAGAATCTTCTTACGTGTTTTGCCTTTAGGTTCAACAACGGAGCTATTAAGCATTGAGATGCTACTCCAAGGATGAATGTAAATTTTCACATAATCACGCTGGTAATACGCTAGTGTTTCTGCATCAAGTATTTTGCGCTCATTCACCCATTGGTCAATTCTTTTCCAGATGTGCTTGTGGCCACGAATTTTCTTTACTCTCATTGTGGGATAATTTGGAATAGAAATGAATTAAGATATGGTAGGGCTAGCTTTATTTGGTAGCCTTTAAGAATTTTTGAACAAGATTTTGCGCAGCATTATATGAGGTGATTTCTCCCGCTAGGATACTTTTCCGAATGTCATCTATATCCCGAATGATTTCCTCATTTCCATAAAAAGCATTGTGAAGGTCTTCTTTGATGTGCTCGTTTAGCCAGTAAATAGACTGTTCTTTTCTTCTCTGTTCAAAATAGCCTTTCGCTTTGGTATGGCGTACATATTCGTCAATAATTTCCCAAACCTCTGCAATTCCAGTGTTATGTAGTGCGGAACATTTGGCTACTTTAGGAATCCACCCAGATTCGGTTGGTGGGAAAAGATGAAGGGCATTTTTGTACTCAAGCATAGCCCGCCGAGATGCCGTTTCATTTCCTGAATCGGATTTATTTATAACAATAGAATCCGCCATTTCCATAATGCCACGCTTGATGCCTTGCAGTTCATCACCAGCACCGGCCAACATCAGTAACAGAAAGAAATCGACCATAGAATGCACAGCCGTTTCAGACTGGCCAACGCCGACTGTTTCAATCAATATTGTATCAAAGCCAGCGGCTTCACAAAGCAAGATAGTTTCTCTTGTGTTCCTTGCTACTCCACCTAAAGAGCCTGAAGAGGGCGTAGGTCGGATATATGCTTTGGGATGATTAGAGAGTGTTTCCATTCTGGTTTTATCTCCCAGAATACTGCCATGCGTGCGTGAGCTACTAGGGTCAACCGCCAGAACAGCCAAAGAGCGATTCTCTTTCTCAATAATATGAATTCCAAAAGCTTCAATAAAAGTACTTTTCCCAACCCCTGGTACACCAGTTATACCAATTCTAATGGAATTTCCAGTATGAGGTAAACAGCCATCAATAATTTCTTGAGCTAAGTTTCGATGTTCTATTTTAGTGCTTTCTACTAAAGTAATAGCTCTACTAAGCAAGGTGCGGTTGCCTGCTAAAATACCATCAATGTACTGTTGTGGCTTAATGTTCTTCAAGAGTGAGTAAAAGGTTCAAAGAGTTTTAGATTTCTATTGGAAAACTAATTAGTCAGAATAGTTTTTAATTAAAACATTCAGGATTTCTGTTGCAGCTTTAGGAATGATAGTTCCTGGGCCAAAAATAGCAGTGACTCCTGCCTTGTACAAAAATTCATAATCTTGTTGAGGAATTACTCCGCCAGCAATTACGATAATATCTTCGCGATCGTGCTTTTTAAGTTCGGCGATTACTTGTGGAACAAGTGTTTTATGTCCTGCCGCAAGGCTCGAAACTCCCAAAATATGCACATCGTTTTCTACAGCTTGGCGTGCGGCCTCTTCTGGTGTTTGGAAAAGTGGACCGATATCTACATCAAAGCCAAGATCAGCAAAACTGGTTGAGATTACCTTTGCTCCTCGATCATGGCCATCTTGGCCCATTTTTGCTACCATAATTCTAGGACGACGCCCATCAAGTTCAGCAAATTTGTCGGCTAGTTTCTGTGCAGTTTTAAAATTTTCGTTGTTTGATGATTCTGAAGAATACACGCCAGATATAGATTTTATAGTTGCTTTATAACGCCCGAAGACTTTCTCCATAGCATAGGAAATCTCTCCCAAACTCGCACGTTTTCTTGCGGCTTCAACAGCAAGGGCTAATAAATTTCCTTTGCCAGATTTTGCGGCCGCTGTGATAGCATCTAAAGAAGCTTGTGTTTCCGCCTCATTCCTTTCCGCTTTCATTTTTTTAAGGCGTTCAATCTGCGATTTCCGAACTTTATCGTTATCCACTTCTAGAATGTCGAAGGTCTCTTTTTCGTCAGTCTGGAATTTGTTTACACCAACAATGGTGTCCTTTCCAGAATCGATACGAGCTTGTTTTCTTGCAGCAGCTTCTTCGATGCGCATTTTAGGCAGACCAGTCTCGATAGCTTTAGCCATTCCTCCAAGTTCTTCAACTTCTTGGATGAGTTCCCAAGCTCTATTTGCAATCTGATCGGTTAAATATTCTACGTAATAAGATCCCGCCCAAGGATCAACAGCTTTGGTAATAGAAGTTTCGTGCTGAAGATAAAGTTGTGTGTTTCGTGCAATTCTTGCAGAAAAATCAGTAGGCAGGGCAATGGCTTCATCCAGTGCGTTTGTGTGTAGAGATTGTGTATGGCCGAGCGCGGCAGCCATCGCCTCTATGCAAGTTCTGGCAACGTTGTTAAAAGGATCTTGTTCGGTAAGGCTCCATCCTGATGTCTGGCAATGTGTCCTCAACGACATAGATTTATCATTTTTTGGATTGAACGATTTTACGATTTTGGCCCAGAGTAAACGTCCAGCTCGCATCTTTGCAATTTCCATAAAGTGATTCATTCCAATTGCCCAGAAAAACGAAAGTCGCGGAGCAAATTGATCAATGTCCATGCCAGCTGCAATTCCTGTTCGGATGTATTCAAGCCCATCGGCAAGGGTGTAAGCAAGTTCAATATCAGCGGTAGCGCCAGCTTCTTGCATGTGGTAACCGCTAATGCTAATAGAGTTGAAGCGTGGCATGTTTTGAGCTGTGTATTCAAAAATGTCGCCAATAATTTTCATGGAAGGTAATGGCGGATAGATGTAAGTATTCCTCACCATGAATTCCTTTAGGATATCATTCTGTATTGTTCCACTTAGTAACTCTGGAGCAACTCCTTGTTCTTCTGCAGCAACTATGTAGAATGCTAAGACTGGAATTACAGCTCCATTCATGGTCATAGAAACGGACATTTTGTCGAGAGGAATTTGATCGAAAAGGATTTTCATGTCCTCTACAGAATCGATTGCAACACCAGCTTTACCAACATCGCCAGTTACTCTTTCATGATCAGAATCGTAGCCTCGGTGAGTTGCTAAATCAAATGCTACTGAAAGACCTTTTTGTCCTGCCGCCAAATTCCTTCTATAAAATGCATTAGACTCTTCGGCAGTAGAAAATCCCGCATATTGACGAATAGTCCACGGACGAACCGCATACATCGTAGAGTATGGCCCTCTTAAATAAGGTGGAATACCTGCAACAAAATCTAAGTGCTCTAGTCTTGAGATGTCTTTAGCAGAGAAATGTTGTTTAACAGGAATTTTTTCTGGAGTCTCCCAAATTTCAGCGTCATTTTTAGGCGTACTTTTAGAATTTTGTGGAGAGAATGGAATGTTGGAAAAATCTTTTTTCATGATTGAGCCTCCATTTCAAATGCTTCCGCAATTCGGAGTGTCGAAATTGTTTCTATGGATTCGCTGTTTTTAGAATTTGGTGTTTCATCCTCTGTTTTAGGACGTGGGGTTCTTATTTCTTCATTTTTTAAAGGATATTTGTTTACCCCAATTAAAACCAAGTCACCATTTTTAGAAGCTTCAATTCGGGCTTTTTGAGCATCTTTTACTCGTTTTTGAACCCAGTCTTGTTTAATGGCTTCATGAAATCCACCAAGGCGTTCTATTTCTTGGAAAACACTCCAAGCTTTCTCTGCTAATTGATTAGTGAGGTGCTCTATATAATAAGAGCCTGAGCCAGGATCGGCGACCTTATCAAAATAAGCTTCTTCTTTTAGGATAAGCTGAATGTTACGAGCCACTCTATCCGAAAAGGAATTCTCCTCATTATATAGCTCATCGAATGGAGTTACTGTGATGGTATTAGCACCGCCAATTGCTGCTGCCATTGCCTCTGTTGTTGTTCGAAGAATGTTATTATGTGGATCTTTTAGAGAGAAATTAATTTGAGATGTTTCAGCATGGATATACGCGGGATGTTCTATAGATAAACCGGATTTGTAGGCATCTAATATCTGAGACCAAAGCAATCGAAAGGCGCGAAGCTTAGACATTTCTAAGAAGTAGTCGGATGAAACGGCAAAGTTAAAATGAATACTTTTAGCGGTTTGTTCAGGAGAATCTCCCAAACCTAAATATTCATTACCTGTTGCAAGTGCAAAAGCGAGTTGATCAACCATTGTTGCTCCAGCATCACCGTAAAATTTTGCATTAATACAGAAAGAATCGAAAATAGTATTGGTGCTTAAATCTGACTTGGAGAGTAATTTCCCCGTTGCTAGCCCATCTGCAAAAGGATCAGAGTTGAATTTAAAACTATATGTTTGGGGGGATAGTTTATTCTTTTCAATATACTCTTCAAAAAGAGAAAGATGTTTTTGAGAAGATATTGAAGAACTAAAATGGATTGTTAAAATCTCTAGCATGATGCCATCCAATAAAACCTCTAAATCGGATAGTGATGAAATCGTACTATATGATAAGTCGAAATAAAGGCTGGACGCACCATTTACTAGTGCTTGCTTTGCGAATGTATTTGCTGAGCTACAATCGTCAATTGAAATTTTTTGGCAAATATCCCATTCATTTGAAATGCTATTTTCTGATTGAGAGACGAATCCACTATGTTTTTCGTCGCTATAAAAAGGGAGATGAGAAATTCCCTCCAGCGTTTGCCAATTAAACTTAGTTTTATAATCTACGCCTTTTAAGTCGGCTGTAATTTTATTTTCCCAATCTTTGAGAGAAGGTTTAGGAAACTCTGTAAAAGAAAGCTTATTTTTCTGAAATATTGACGCCACGGAATTGCTAATTGGTGCATATTAATTCTCTAGAAAATAAATAGAGGAATTGTTCTTTACTAGCTAAAAAAAGTTTCCTAGTTTGAGGAAAAGCGCTTCCAAATTGTTTATATTATTTTTTTAAAAACCCTTAAAGACCCCAGAAGATACTTATGATGCAGGTTGAGCAAATAATACCACCTTTAACGCAACTCACAGAAGACGAGCAGATGCTTAAAGAGGCGACTTCAGAATTTGCAAATATGGCAATTAAGCCCCTTGTGCAGGAGATGGATGAACAAGCTAAGCTCAATCCAGACTTAATCAAGCAATTTTTTGAAATGGGTTTGATGGGAATCGATATCCCAGAAAAATACTCTGGTGGTGGTGGAACTTTCATGATGTCGATAGTAGCTATTGAGCAAATATCGAGAGTTGATGCATCAGCTGGTGTGTTTATGGATGTTCAAAACACTCTTGTAAACAATGCGTTTGTGAACTACGCATCAGAGTTTTTGAGAGAGAAATATCTTCCTCAACTAGCTACTGAAAAAGTTGGAGCGTACTGTCTCTCAGAAGCAGGCTCAGGTAGTGATGCTTTTGCCCTTAAATGTAAGGCTGTTGAAGATGGCGACTCTTACGTTCTTAATGGTGCCAAACTCTGGATTACCAATGCTAACGAAGCAGATATTTTTATTGTTTTAGCGAATGTAAATCCGGAAGCCGGTTATAAAGGAATTACCGCATTTGTTGTAGAACGTGGTTTCGAAGGATTCTCAGTTTCAAAGAAAGAAAATAAAATGGGAATCAGAGCAAGTTCAACTTGCGAGATTTTATTAGAAGATTGCCGTGTTCCAAAAGAGAATATATTGGGTGAACTTGGTAAAGGTTACAAAGTAGCTATTGAAACGCTAAATGAAGGTAGAATAGGTATTGGTGCTCAAATGGTTGGGATTGCCCAAGGAGCATTGGATGCTGCATTAGCGTATGTGCAAGAGCGCAAGCAGTTTGGAAAGGCGATTGGCGAATTTCAAGGAGTTCAGTTTCAGTTAGCACGTATGGCTACAGATGTTGAAACTGCTCGACTTCTAGTTTATAATGCCGCAAGAATAAAAATGTCTGGTCAAAATTTCCTTAAAGAAGCAGCCATGGCGAAATTTTATTCATCGGAAGTGGCCGAACGTGTTGCTTCTATGGCTATAGACCTTTTTGGAGGGAATGGCTACGTAAAAGAATATCCAGTAGAAAAATTTTACCGAGATGCTAAGATCGGTAAAATCTACGAGGGTACAACGAACATGCAGCTGAGCACAATAGCTAAGTTGCTACTTCGATGAGTGAGTGAGAAAAGAGGGGGCTTCGGCCCCCTTTTTTATTGCAATAATTTTTATTGAGCACATCTAAAACCAATATCTCCAGCAGCAATACTTCGTAATGTACCTAATCTCCAATATGTGCGATTGGTGAATTTCTTTTCTGCAAAACTTCCCCCCCTAAAAGCTCTTACGGCATCTTTTTCGTTATCGTGTAGTTGTTTTGGCATGGTGTAAAATTGGTAAAATTCACCAACCCACTCAAAAACGTTTCCCGTCATATCATACAAACCAATTCCATTTGGTTTTTTAAGTCCAACCTGTGCCGAAGCATGTAGATCATCTAAAATAGTTATTCCATAATATTGAAGAGAATCTGGATTTGAGGTTCCTGCGTAAAGTTCTTTTTTCCCTCCCGACCGTGCGGCATATTCCCATTCCACTTCACTCGGGAGGCGCATCCCGTAAAATTCACAAAACTCGACTGCTTGATCCCATGTTACATAAGCGGCAGCTCTGTTTCCTCGCTCCAATAACTGAGAGTCAATGAGAGGTTCCCCTTTGAGGGTTGAGTAGTAATCAAACTGTTCGTAGGTGATTTCATAAGGGCTTATTTTGAAATCCTTAACTTTCACTTTGTGTAATGGAAGTGCATCCGTATTTTCTCCCTCGAAAAAATCACCAAAAAGAAATTCGCCTCCCTTAACTTTTATAAGTTTGGGTTTATGTGGATTTCGGGGTTGCTTGAAAATTGAACAACCGGCGCCAATTAGTACAATTAGAAATAAGAGTGCAATTCGCTTTAGAAACATGAATCAATATTTAATTATACTATTAAGATAGTATTTATGAATTTAATTTCCACTAAAAGGAATGAAGAAGAAGCACTAAGAGTTTTATAAGTTAAGCAAGGCGAAAAAAGTTATTTTTATTAGGCAAGGTTTTGAAAAAGAGTAAAATCAGATTGGATTCTAAGATTAAAGAGCAGTTACGGAAATGTAGCAAGGATGAGGTCTCTCAATCAAAACTAGAAGAGTTATTTAGTGAATTATATTCAAAAGTAATTGAAACTAATAGACAACTTGGATTACTAGAACGAGCCATTACTCGTGACTATGACTCGATTTTAATTACCGAATTAGATTTAGAATACCCAGGTCCGAAAATTGTGTACGTGAACGATGGGTTTACTAAGATGACAGGTTACACTAAAGCGGAAGTGCTCGGAAAAACACCTAGAATTTTACAAGGTCCCAAAACAGATCGCCGTGTGTTAGATCGATTAAAGCAACGGTTGATTGACGGCCAAGCCTTTTTTGGACACACTGTTAATTATAAAAAAGACGGCACTGAGTTTATAAATCAATGGGATATTCATCCACTTACTAATATGCGTGGTGAAATTACACATTGGGTTTCTTATCAGAGCGATATTACTGACCGGGATAAGTGCAATAAAATACTGAGCGAAGCTAAAATTGATTTCGAGATGTTGGAAGAGGATTCCATTCGAACTTATGTTGAGCTCGATGATACAGGGACAATTCTATCGAGTAGTAGATCTTTTCGTGAAGCAGTAGGCTTTCATAGTGATGATTTAGTATCGGTGAAAATTTGGGATTTAGTAACCGAAGAGCACAAAGAAGAAGTTGAGTTTCTTTTTGGCGAATTTAACCCCGAACTAGAAAAAGCTGAGAGTTATAAGTGGGATTTTATAACTAAAGATGGAAACGCTACAGTTTTAGTAGTATGCCTTAATTGTCGCAAAATTGAAGGCGAGACCAAAATTCGCTTACAATTCGAGAATTTATCTTTAAGAAATAAATTGATTGAAGCGTTGAAACAAAAAACGCTGAATTTAGAATCGTTGCTGGTAAAGAATGACGAGTTTAGTTTGAAATTTAAAAAGGTTGAGGAAGATATAGTTTGTTGCCATGTTTCTGAGACCTTCAGAAATATAACTGGCCATGAATGTACTAAGGTTTTGGGAGGCGATATAAGTGAAATCGTGCACCCAAAAAGCGCAACTTTAGTAAAAAAACATATTTCGGATGCATTTGAAGGTGAATTTTCAACAGTGAAGTGCTTGTATGTAAAAAATGATGGCTCAATAATTTCAGTTATTCAGTCTTTCAAGCCAATAAAAAATAGTGTAACATCATTGGTTGATGCGGTGAAGTCGGTTGCGTTGCTAGAACAAGAAAAATAGCACTAGTTTTATTAAACCTTCCTAACAAAGCCCGTTTTTAAGCGGGCTTTTTTCATTTAAAAAAACCATTGTTTTATCTTAAAGTATTATGGACATAAAAAGTACACAAGAACGTATTGTTAGAGAATTTGAATTAATGGGTGATTGGACCGAAAGGTACAAGTACATCATTAAGCACGGCAGTAAAATGGAGGATCTGCCTGAGTCTGATAAAATTGAATCAAATTTAGTTAAAGGATGTCAGAGTCAAGTGTGGCTTACAGCGAGCTACGAAGACGGGAAAATTATTTTTAAAGCAGATAGTGATGCTGCTATAACAAAGGGATTGGTTTCTTTGATGGTTCGTTTTTACTCGAATAACACTCCAGAAACTATTCTAAATACAAATCCAGATTTTATCGAGAAGATTGGCATGGCGCAACATTTGTCTCCAACACGAGCTAATGGTCTATCGGCAATGGTTAAACAAATGAAGATTTATGCCATGGCCTATAAGGCAAAAAATAAATAGGCTGTGGATTACAGTCATTTAATTACTTATATACGAGAATAAAATTCGGAACAATGGCTAATAAATTATCATTTACGGGGATTTCGGATATAGCCTTCGGGAAAGATCTTAAGCGTAACGAAGTCGAGGGTCTTGCGAAGTCGAGTTTAACGATACTTAACTCAGTTTCTTTTTTTCTTGCAGGTGTAAGTATTCTGTTTGTAGTATCATTCAAGGTTGGTAATTCTCTATCTCTTACATGGTTCTTTGTAGCTGAAGCTCTCGCTTTTCTTTTAATACCAATCTTAGCACGCCAAGGCTTTATAAATACGGCAAAACTTCTTCTTATTATTTATGCCGATGTTGGTATTATAATTTTAAGCAACAGCTTTGGGAGTGAAATATTAATACAGGCATTTTTTGTCCCAGCTATGGGGTTATCAATTTTATTGTACGAGCAAAAGAATGTGAATTTGCGGAATATTGCCATCCTGCTTTCGATTATATCTTATTTTGTAACCGATTTTATCAATTTTGAGGAAGTCAGGCTCTCCGCAGATGGCGAATCAATTATTAGATGGAGTGTACTTACAGCCTCTTTTGTCACAACATGGCTGATTTTCAATACGTTCTCCGATTCAAAAGAACTAGCTGAATCAAGAACTATTGAACTTCTTGAAAAAGAAAAGGCTTTGAATAAAGAATTGAGCGCCAACCAAGCAAAGCTTGAGGAATATATAAAACAGCTTGAAGTAACTAGCGATGAATTGGTGAAAAGTGCTAGCGCAAAATCAGATTTCTTAGCTACAATGAGTCATGAAATCCGCACTCCAATGAATGCTATTTTAGGCATGACTCACCTACTTAAACAGGATAACCCAAGAGAAGATCAGCTGGAGTCTATCAACATTCTTGATTTTTCTGGTAAAACACTCTTAGCCTTAATTGATGATATTTTAGATTTCTCTAAAATTGAAGCCGGTAAAATTGAATTTGAACAGGTTGAGTTCGAGCTAAAAGAACTAGTTAGTACAATTACAGAAACTTTTAGAGTTACGGCAAATAATAAAGGCGTAAAACTAATAGCTGAAATAAAAGAAGATATCCCAAATATATTAATTGGTGATCCAGCTAGGCTAACACAGATTCTAAATAATTTGATTAGCAACGCTCTTAAATTTACTGAAAAGGGAGAGGTTGGTTTAATTGTAACTGCTCTAGGTGGAGATGAAAAAACTGTGACTATTCAATTCAAAGTGTATGATCATGGTATTGGCATTGAAAGTGATAGACTAGAATTTATTTTCGATAGTTTTACTCAAGCTAATAAGCAAACTAAGAGGTTGTTTGGTGGTACAGGACTTGGGCTAAGCATCAGTAAACAGCTTACCGAACTACAAAACGGTAAAATTTATGCAGAGAGTGAAGTAGGTGTAGGTAGTACTTTTACTATTGAGCTTTCGTTTGGGCGTGGCACCAGCGACGAAAAAGTAAATGCTGGTATCTACACTGAAACAGAAGAGGTAAATATAAATGGGATGAAAATCCTTTTAGCTGAAGATAATTTGGTGAACCAAAAAGTTATGAAGCGCTTTTTAGAACGATGGAATGTTGAAATGGCCATTGTATCAAACGGAGAAGAAGCGGTAGAACAGGTTCGTAAAAATAACTTTGACATCATTTTGATGGATTTACAGATGCCAGTGATGGATGGGTACGAGGCGGCTTCCCAAATTAGAAAAATGGATGATCCTCAGAAAAGAAGAGTGCCAATTGTAGCATTAACAGCAGCAGCACTTAAAGAAGTTCGAGGCCATGTTTACGCTTCAGGAATGAATGGCTACATTACAAAACCATTCAACCCAGTAGATTTAAAAAAGAAATTGGTTGAATACACCAAAGGCTAACCTCTAGGGCAACCTAGATTTTGTAGCATGATGGCTTTAACGCCGGGTGCAGTTTCTTCATCCAAATGTTCTATAACTCCTTCTTGGTCTTCTTTTGATCTATTCTGATTGAATTTAAACTTTCCTTCCAGTTTAGTGATTTCAATTTCCAAGCCTACAATGGCTTTTAATTCTTTTTCAAAAATAGTCGCACTTTCTTCTAGGCTCCAATCTGATGGTAGCTGACTTTCATGATAATGAGTGAGTTTAGTTACCATTTCTCGCAATTCTTCAGGCTCATGAATCAACTTCGGTTTCCCATAAGCATGCACAGTTGCATAATTCCAAGTAGGAACCGTTTCTCTATTCTTATACCAGCTGGGAGATACATATGTATGTGGTCCTTGAAATACACAAAGCACATCTTTGTTAGTGTCTAGCTTCTTCCAATGTTTATTAGCCTTTGCAAAATGAGCGATTAAAGTTCCCTTTTCTCCCTTTGTTGTATCTATCAGAAATGGAAGGTGTGTTGCATCTGGCTCTTGTTGATGCTGGCTGAATAACACCCCAAAATTATAATTACGTATTAACTCGAAGAGTATAGATGGGTTTTCCTCTTTAAAGGAGCTTGGTGTATACATAGATAGATTTTTTTCTTCTTTAATAAAATTGTCCCCATCTTGAAACGGCGGGTGTTATATAGGCAAACCTAAACTTAATGTGGAGACCACATGAACAAATATATGTTAATTCTTTTTGAACACGAAAACGCGTATGCAGAACTCACACCAGAAGAAATGCAGGCTGATATTGAACTTCATGGAGCTTGGATACAAGAACTTGGTGATAAATTTTATTCAGGGGAGCCTTTACATCAACCTGCAAAAACAGTAGCAGGGAAAGATAAAGTTGTAACCGATGGACCTTATATCGAGTCGAAAGAGCTGGTAAGTGGCTTTTATATTGTAAATGCCAATAGCATGGATGAAGCTACTGAATTAGCAAAAGGCTGTCCTGTTTTGAGAATGGGTGGTAAAGTTGAAGTACGTGAGATAATGAAGTTCTGATTGAATAAAACAGACTCATATAGTCCTTCAAAAGCTGTAGAACATCTTTTCCGAGAGCAATCGGGAAGGATGTCTTCGGTGCTAACCAGAGTGTTTGGATTCCATAACTCTGAATTGGTTGATGATATTATCCAAGAAACCTTTATTGCCGCGATGAAAACATGGCCACTCAAAGGTGAACCGGAAGAACCTGTAGCCTGGCTGATGACCGTTGCAAAGAATAAGCTTCTTAATGAATTGAAGAGGCTAAAACGTTCTGAAAAGAAGCATCAAGCTTTGGTAGATTATCAAACCGAAGAACAAATTGACGAGCTATTTCTGGATCATGAAATAAAAGATAGCCAACTTAGGACGTTATTTGCCTGCTGTAATCCCAATTTAAAACCCAAAGTTCAAATAATGCTTACTCTGAAGATTGTTTCGGGCTTTAGCGATGCCGTGATTGCTAATGCTCTGCTAATGAGTGAGCATGCAGTTAAGAAAAGCATATTTAGAGCAAAGCAGCTTCTAAGAAATTCAGGTGAAACACTTCAAATACCTTTTGTTCCTGAAGTTGAAAACCGCTTTGAAACAGCTCTCACAGTTATTTACTTAATCTTTAATGAAGGCTATAAAAGTAGCCATGGGGCATTAGTTTTTAACGAAGAGATTTGTGAGGAAGCTATAAAGTTGGGGCTGCTTCTTGAGAGCGTCCCAAATATCGAACAAGGGAAATTACTTGCATTGCTAGCACTCATGCATTTTAACGTAGCTCGATTGGATACAAGATTAAATGATTTTGGCGAGATTGAAAATTTTGAAAACCAGAATAGGTTAAAATGGGACAGAAACTTAATTAAAGCGGGTGTGTATTATTTAAGGAGATCTAGAGTTAGTACAAGTTTAAGTAAATATCATTTAGAAGCCACCATTGCATCCGCACATGCTCTAGCTAGCCACTATAAAGAAACAGACTGGAAGCTAATTGTAAGTTGCTATAGAATGTTACTCAAGTTACAGGAAACAGATTTAACCAAAC
The DNA here is from genome assembly GCA_048267645.1 of Balneola sp. Taxonomy (GTDB): domain Bacteria; phylum Bacteroidota; class Rhodothermia; order Balneolales; family Balneolaceae; genus Balneola. The sequence continues at coordinate 5,644 of JBLWXC010000016.1, read as the reverse complement.
TGAACTACGCTATTGCGTTAAGTAAGTTAGATGGTCCAGCTGCAGGACTAAAAATTTTGGAAGAAATTGAAGAAAGTGAACCGTTTCAATCCTTGTATTTTGCTGCTAAAGCAGAAATGAATTTGAGCGCAGAAAATTATGACAAGGCAAAAGCTTATTACTCAGTTGCGTTAGACTACATTACAAACGATGCAGAAAGAGACTTCATCCAAAAGAAAATTCAAGAATGTGACAAGCATAATTATCTATCAAATTAAAAAAGTAAATCAACCATGAAAAAACTATTGTTAGTAACAGTGCTGATAAGCTTAGGTGCTAGTGCAGTTCAAGCACAAAGTGAATATACTGAACACACTCTTCGGTTAGATAGCTTAGCGAAGATGCCAGAGGCTAAAATCAGCGATGTTGCATGGTTGTCTGGTAATTGGGTAGCGGAAGCCTTTGGAGGTTTGGCAGAGGATATTTGGTCGGACCCAGCAGGTGGTGCCATGATGGGAATGTTCCGTTCGATTACAAAAGGTGAAGTTGGTTTCTACGAGTTATTTACGATTTCGGAATTCGAAGGGTCATTAATGCTACGCTTGAGACATTTCAATGCAGACTTAACAGCCTGGGAGGAAAAAGGTATTACTCAGGATTTTCCCTTAGTTAAAATCGATAAGAACACGGCTTGGTTTGAAGGGTTTACTATCGTAAAAAAAGGAAAGAATGAGTACACAATCTACCTAGCGATGGATAGAGCAGATGGAAGTGTTAGAGAAATGGTATTTGAATACACACGTCGTAAGGGTAAATAAAAAAGTCGCCCCAAAACGAGGCGACTTTCTATCTAAGTTCTATAAACTTCAGAGCAAGCTACGGGGTTATTTTTTACCGCTTTTATTCATCTGAGCTACTTTCTTCTGTGGTGCAGCAGATTTAGCATTTGATTTAGTTTGTGCTTGAGCTGGTTGTTTAAATTTGTTAGCCATTGCTGTAATAAGTATTGGGACGTTTTGGTTATGTTCTCTCGCCTGTTTTGGCGAAATCCTAACCCATGATTAAGTAGAGTGTTCATCGTTAACCATTAATTAATGGTACAAAGAATTGCGATGATTTAAATACATTTTGACTTGAAAATGGCGATAGATTTTATAGATAAAAACTTTGGGACTTATCTATATAAAATAAGTTCGTAAAAATATACCAAACAAGTGCTTAATGGTTATGAATCAGGTGATGATAGCGGGCTGTATTTTAGTTTATGAGACACTAATAAGCCTAAGACCGCAAATGAGGTAAAAAGGAAGAATCCAATTTGGAGACTGGATGCGTTTGTAGTCATAATATTTACATGGGTAGTAATATTTTCCAACCCGATTAACTGGTCAGAAATAATCCCACTAAAACCAATAAATGCCATAAATATGGCAATGACCATAACGTCAGCCATTGACCATTTCGAAATCCTGAAAACCAAAAACTCCATCCAAATTTTTTCTTTTAGTTTTTCTGAATAGATATAAAAAACAGATGCAATGAGCTTACTAATCGGGAAAAGTACACTGAATGCAAAAACTAATGCCCCAACAATAAATACATCCGGTTTTGAACTTGTGAGCATTAGCCGAACAACTGCTAGAATACTTTTACTTTTAAAATAGAGCACTTGGTCGGTGAAGAGAATGGACTCCCCCAATAATTGGAACTCCATTTTAGAAATACGAGCATCTATATTTATCATAGGGAGAAGTAATCCTACCAATATCAGAACAGCGCAGGTTACACTTAACAGGAAAAACTCGAATGGGGTGAAATTCTTAGAAAGTGCCACACCAATAAAAAGTAAAACTACCATCGAGAAAATAGCAATTGAATAGGGTGCCCTAAGTTCAACAAGTTTCGAAACTTTATTTTTGATGATGACGATGGCTTCTTGTTTGCTGGAAGCCCCATGCTTGGTAAGAATTTGATCATATAAAGAGTAATCGATTTCTGAGAAAGTTTTGTCGGAGTACTCATCCATTTTGTTAAGAAGAAAATCCTTAGCTAGCTCTTTATTCTCGGGATTTTTCACAAAGTCTAAAATGCTCTCTGTAATAAGTGGAATGTCTTTCCGCATTACACCATAAACGTCGGTTATGTTGGCAATACTCCCTTTTATGAATCCTGTAAAGCTCCCTGAGTTCTTCTCAAAGAAGCTTTTTTCAAGTTCATCAATGGCAGTGGCAAGAAAACCTGCGATTTTTTCTCTGAGTTCTTCTTCCTTAGCAGGTTCAATTTCAAACTCGTTTATGCGCCTTACTAAGATTTCTGAAAGCGCAACTTTCCATTCGTCTACATTAAGTAGACCGTATTTAACATTCGAAAGCTCGATTAACTCTAACTCTAAAATTCTTTTTTGGGATTCAATTCTATATATGAAGATAGATGAAATAAAAATCCCGATAAGTAGAATCCCTAATAATGCACTCCGGTAGTTCTTCAAAGTTTAGGCTAAGTTTATGAAATTGAACTTATAGTAATTAAAGAGCGCTTACCTAGCAAACAGGAATCTTAAAGACTATTGAAATTCCATTCCTAAAAGATCACTCAAAATACGTTTACTTTTTGTGGTAGATATTTGTGCTCCTAATTTTATTAAGATGCTGTACAATCCAGTATGCACTCTACTAGTATAAAGAAAATGCTTAGAACCTCGAAGTTCATTCGAGAGTGGTGCTTCTTTGGTGAAGTGGCGGAGAGTTTTATCATATTCGGGATCTCGAAAATCAAAAACCTCTTCTTTATATGGCTTGGAAAACATTATGCCATAATTTCGAGCGAAATTGTAATACTCTTCTTCTCGGTCTTGGTTTTCGGCATTAGGATTTACTACATCTAACTTAATATATAAGTCTCGTATGGCTTGCTGATCATCAGCCAAATGTGTTGGAAGTAGTTTTAAGTAATTAGTGAAAAATTCTTCAGGAAATTTTTTAACACAGCCGAAATCAATAACTCCAAGTTTGCCATCTGGAGTAAATAAGAAATTTCCAGGATGTGTATCGGCATGAACGTATCCTCCCACTTTAATTTCCTCATGAAAAAAATCCCAAAGAAGTTGCCCAAAGTGGTTGCGTTCTTCTTGGCTAGGTTCTTGTTTTAAAAAATCGCCGAGGTGTAGGCCTTCAATAAAGGTCATACATAAGACACGATTTGTAGAAAATTCTTGAATCCATTCGGGAATCAGAACTTCATCGGAACCAAACCGAACTCTAAATTGGTCAATCTGAGAGCCTTCGTGATGATAATCAGTTTCCTCAAGAAGCGTATTCTTTATTTCAAGAAAATATGGATCAATATCAGAGCCTTTTTTTATAAGTCTTTTTGCCAGAGATTTTGCAACGGCCATATCCGAGCTGATGGTTTCCCTTACATTCGGGTATTGAATTTTCACTGCCACTTTACGACCATCTTTTAGTTCAGCGCGGTGCACTTGCCCAATTGATGCCGCAGCAAAAGCTTCGGACTCGAATTTTGCGAATAATCGTTCGGGATAATCACCGAGTTCTCTTTTTATAATAGAGCGAACAAGTGCTTTATTAATTGGAGGAACCGAATATTGAGCTTGGGTCATAACTTCAGCAAACTCTTCAGGCAAAAAGCCCTGGTCCATACTCATCCCCTGAGCTATTTTTAAAGCAGTTCCACGAAGTTTGGTAAACTCCTTAAATACATGCTTTGCATTATCTGTATGGAAATCTGCATCGCTACTGTCTTTGCCCGTCACTTTCTTCTTTATATAACGTTGGGCATAATTGGTACCCACTTTGATTCCAGTTTTCGCAATTATTTTGCCACGCTCAAACTTGGATGAAGGAAAATCACTCATTAACGGTATCCTCATCTTTAAAGAAGCTGGTAATCCAATCACCAACAATTGGTATGTTTTTGGCAAGGCCCTCTTGGGCAACCAAATGTTTTACTAAATCGAAGCCTTTATCTAATACTTTGTTGTAAACAGCTTCTTCAACAAAAACGGTGAGCTTATCGGTTAAAGCCATGCTTCTTTCGTAACCTTCCGAGCCATCTTTTATCCAATACTTAGTAATGTGATAAAACTCATTAGTTAAAAAATGATAGAAATAATCTTTAAGTAGTAAACCGGCGCTAACAGCTATATTGGGATCTGTAGTAAAAAACCGATGAAACAATTGTTTGGTCTGGATGAAAAACTCAGACTTAGAACCGGCTTTGATTACACTTTGATCAAAAGTATCCTCAACAAATTCTCTACGTTCATTCATCATGTCGAACATCGTAAAAATGAAATTGGATAGTTTTTCGCTGATGGAATAACTGTCGAAATCCTCGATTTCCTCAATCATTGCAGAATATCGAAGTATTAAAGAGGGGTAGTAAAAGTCTAGGATGGCTTTTTTATTCGGAAATAAATCGTAAATCTCTGTAGCAGACAGTTCAGTTTTGTCAATCAAGTTGGAGATTGTAAATCGGCCATTTTCCAAATACAGGTCTATAGCAGACTCGCAAAGAAAAAATTTAAGATTTAGTTGATCAGTAGTCATATCAAAATATTAGATTAGAATGGCTAAACGAATGAATGATAAAAACAGTTCATTCTGAAGCGAAAATTACCAATAAGTAGTAGACAACTTTCTTTAATTAGTTCCTCAAGTAAATAAATATGAGTAAGCAACATCAAAGAGACGTTTTATTTCTGACATTAGCGGGTATATTTTTAACCTCGTTGGTATTAGGTAACGTAATTGGAACAACAAAGTTCGTGACCATTTTTAGTTTTGATATGCCAGGGTGGCTCAAATCTATTACTCCCGCCATCATTAGGAATGAAAGTATATATACGATGAGTGTGCCTGCGGGTGTAATTGCATATCCGTTTACCTTTTTAGCAACGGATCTGATTTCCGAGCTATTTGGAAGAAAGAAAGCGCAGTTAGTAGTTTGGGTTGGTTTCTTCATGAATATATTCATGCTTTTTCTAATGACGATAAATCATTGGCTTCCAAATGCGGCGGGTGTAAGTGGTGGACTAAATTTATTTGAAGGTGTTTATGAGTTTATGGTTGGTAATACCATTGCAAGTATGGTGGCTTATTTAGTTGCCCAATCAGTAGATGTGAAGTTATTTCATTTTTGGAAGATGAAAACAAAAGGTAAACATCTGTGGCTTCGAAATAATGGGTCAACAATGGTAAGTCAACTTGTAGACTCAACGGCAATACTAAGTATTCTTTATTTCACCAATAAGTTGGGATCGAATATAGATACTGTTGGAGCGCTAATAATTTTGATTATTAATTCGTACCTATTCAAGTTTTTCTTTGCCCTTTTAGACACTCCTCTTTTTTATTTTGGAGTTAAAATTTTTAAGGAATTTGAAGAAGAGATTGAAGTTAAAAGGTTTAGTGAAAATGGATTCGATTGAGACAGAAAAAAAAGCAAAAAAAGTGAAATAAATTTAAAATAAAACTTGCCCCGAACTGAGTAATGCCTTACCTTTGTAATCCTTTCAACAAAAGGAAAACAATTCAAAATCAAAGCTGTTAAGTCAGCTTTTTTTGTCTGAAAAAAATGTTCTTTGAAGAGATGTAAAAGCATAAAACAGATTGTTTGTGCGAGCTTAGAAGTTATTCTTTTGAAT
>JBLWXC010000015.1:0-65167 GCA_048267645.1 Balneola sp. | reverse complement strand
TGGGTTTTAAAAATAACTAGGTGCTTTGTCAGGAATCAAATAGTTATTTCTGTCAACGAATTATCTAACATCTACAAGGACCGAGGCCTAAAAACTACCAATTTTGTAACCGCATTACTTAGTGCCTAAAAAGATTGCTCCATCAGCATTCTACTTCAATTTGAAATACTTAAACACAGGGTAGTCTACACTTTTCTTATCGATTCCTTTAGTTTCTAAGTATTCATCAAAGAAGTTCCAAGTTACAAGTCCATCATCCGACTGTGGCTCTAGTGTGTAAAAGATAAGATTAGCGAGTGGTTGGGCTAAATCAATCCAATAATCTCCTTTTTTGAAGGATTTTGTTGCCGACTTAAATTCACCATCAACGGTTGCCATGTAGTGACCTTCAAACTCTCTCTTACTTTTGTTCAGCGCCGTAGCCTTGAATACTTCCCCTTCTGCTTTCACATTCTTGGTAAGTTTCTGAACAATAGCTCCTTGCTTTTCCAAATGCTCGGCGATGTAGCTTAACTCAGCAGGTATTAGATATCCACGAGGTAACGTACTTTCTACTGTTGCCTCAAACTTGCTGTAATTTTGAACATCAGGAACGTCAATAATTCTGCCTGAACGAAGATATTTTGTCTCGTTATTCTCATCGGTATATGCAGTGTAATTGTAAGTACGAAGAGTAAAAGTTTCTTCTAGCGGAACCATTTTAAAACGAACCCCTTTTTTTACTTTTCCTGCATTATTCTTCACGTTAGCAATGGCGTCTTGCTCCGCTTTATCGTTAATACGAGCTATTTCTTTGCCGTTTTTGTTGGTAAAGTTTAAAATCTCTGTTACAAAAGCATGGGTTGCATCAATGCGTTGGTATAGGCGCTCGTGAGCAAAAGACTCACTCAAAATTCCGATTTTATTACGTAAACCCATTTGGTTTACCATATATCGTGGATGGTGATTGTAAGTGTAAATTGCCTTTGGTGGCCACCCTTGGCGTAAACTGTAACCGCCATATGGGCCAAAATATAAATCGTATTTCTCTTTTACCGTTTTTGTGATTTCTGGAAGCATTTTATCCCATGTGAAATTATAAGGGCCTGGCTCTCCAGCATATTGATAACTTGGCGCCCATGTCAAAGAATAGCCATGCCAGGTTCCATTGGTGGTGTGTAAATCCACAAAAATCTCGGGATCCCACTTATTAATCACATTCTGAACAAGTCCGTTAGTCTCGAGCGCTTCCATCTTTATTCCGTCTCGGTTTAAATCCCAACCTTGGCTGTTTGCACGAATACCCACTTTCACAGGACTATCTTCTTGTGATGGGCGCCGGCCTTGTTCCATTTTGTCGTTAGAATCGGAATTATAGATGGGCGCAAAAAGTATAATTTGATTATCTAGAAGGTCTTTTTTATCGCCAAAAAGAATTTCTCGCATCAAAATCTGAAGAGCTTCTTTTCCTTCAACTTCTCCCGAATGGATATTCCCTTGGATGTACATTACGGGTTTTCCAGAAGCTTTAGCTTGTTCAGGAGTTGTGATTTTAGGATTAGCCATCACAACTACAGGAATTCCTTTTCCTTCAAGGCTTGTTCCCATAAACTCAAGATGCACCAATTCAGTTTTGTCCTGAACTGCTTTTATAAAATTCATTACATCGTTATAGGTAGATGTTTCGGTGTAATTTGTCTTTTCTGGAGTAGTAATTAAATCAGCGCTCCACTGCGCAAATAAAGAAGACGTTCCTACAACTAGGAATAGAAATAGTGTAGAGAGAATAGATTTCATAAGGCGATTTTTAAGTTTCGAAAAGTATAACAAAACAAAGCTTGCAAAACACTAGGTTTTACAAGCTTTGAAGAGTGGTTAAATACCGGTCTCACTTTGAAATGATATTCCTACCCTAGACAGGTTTAAACATTATTACTGTTCTAGTAACTAGTGTAAAAAACTGTCGGAATTCAGATAGTTATTTGAAGATTACTCAACCCATTTTTCTACATCGTTAATCACTTCAGCAAAGTCGATGCTATTTCCGTCTTTACTTAGTGTTGCTTCGTATTCAATAGGTTCGTCGTTATCTCGCATAATGAGTTTAGTGGCTAACTTATTGGTGATGTTTTGTTGAATCACTCGTTTAAGTGGTCGTGCCCCATACACGGGGTCATAACCTCTTATTGCCAACCAATCTTTAATGTTATCTGGCACATCTAGTTTCACTTTGTTTCTTTCTAGCAATGCGTACACATGTTTTAATTGAATGTCTACAATAGAGCGGATATGTTCTTTACCAAGTGGATGGAATACGATGGTATCATCTACACGGTTTAAGAACTCTGGGCGTATTGTTTTCTTCAATTGATCGATTAGCTGATTTTGAAGCTCTTCATACTTCTCATCGCTAAGCTCGCCATTGGATTTCTCCATTTCCTGAACAATCAGATGAGAACCAATATTACTAGTCATCACAATGATGGTATTTTTGAAATCTACAGTAACGCCTTTGTTATCGGTTAAGCGACCTTCATCCAATACTTGTAACAAAATATTGAACACGTCAGGGTGTGCTTTTTCGATTTCATCAAGCAATACCACAGAGTATGGATGGCGACGAACGGCTTCAGTAAGCTGGCCGCCTTCTTCGTAACCTACATATCCTGGAGGCGCTCCTACCAAACGGCTCACACTATGTTTCTCCATGTATTCACTCATATCAATTCGAATCATGGCGTTTTGATCGTTGAATAGAAACTCTGCCAAAGTTCTAGCAAGCTCGGTTTTACCCACACCTGTTGAGCCAAGGAAGAAAAACGAGCCTATTGGCCTACCTTCGTCTTGCAGACCAGCTCGCGATCTTCTAATAGCATTAGAAACGGCTTCAATTGCAATATCCTGTCCAATCACACGCTTGTGCAATTCTTCTTCTAGGAGTAACAATTTTTGGCGCTCACTTTCCAACATTCTTTTTACAGGAATTCCCGTCCAGCGAGCTACGATATCTGCAATGTCTTCTGCATCTACTTCTTCTTTTAGAAGTGCGTGATGTTCTTGCATCTCGTCTAGCTTAACTTTCGACTCTTTGAGTTCCTTTTCTAGTTGTGTGATGGTTCCATAACGGAGTTCTGCTACTTTTTCGTAATCGCCTTTACGTTCGGCTTTATCAGCTTCGTTCCGCGTGGTTTCAATAGCTTGCTTTAATTCTCTCGCTTTTTGGATGAGATCGCGTTCTTGCTCCCAATGCACTCGCATATTGCTACGCTTTTCTTCCAAGTCGGCAAGCTCTTTCTCAATGCCTTTAATTTTGCCTTTGTCTTTCTCACGCTTCAAAGCTTCTCGTTCAATTTCTAACTGGCGAATTTGTCGCTCTATGGCGTCCAATTCTTCAGGAAGTGAATCAATTTGAAGGCGTAATCGCGAAGCGGCTTCATCAATTAAATCGATGGCTTTATCTGGAAGAAAACGATCGGAAATATAACGATGTGAAAGTTCCGCAGAAGCTACAATGGCAGCATCGGTAATACGCACACCATGGTGAACTTCGTAGCGCTCCTGCAAACCACGCAATATAGAGACAGTATCTTCAACAGAAGGTTCCCCAATAACAACCGTTTGTAAACGGCGGGCTAAAGCTTTGTCTTTCTCAATGTATTTTCGGTATTCATCCAACGTAGTTGCGCCAATGGCGTGCATTTCGCCTCGGGCGAGGGCTGGTTTTAGAATATTAGCAGCATCCATTGCACCTTCGGTAGCACCAGCTCCAACTAACGTATGAATCTCATCAATAAACAGGATGAGTTGACCGTCGGAATCGGTTACTTCTTTAACTACGGCTTTTAAACGTTCTTCAAATTCACCACGGAATTTAGTTCCAGCTACGAGTGCACCCATATCTAGCGCCATAATGCGTTTAGACTTTAGGCCTTCGGGAACGTCACCCCTAACAATACGCAAAGCCATTCCTTCAGCAATTGCTGTTTTACCAACTCCAGGCTCACCAATAAGAATGGGATTATTTTTTGTTCTACGAGTAAGAATTTGCATTACGCGCCGAATCTCTTGATCGCGACCAATTACGGGGTCGAGTTTATTCTTTTCGGCAAGTTCGTTTAAATCACGAGCATATTTTTTCAAAGCTCCATATCGACTTTCAGCATTGGGGTCGTCTACTGTTTGGTTACCACGTACATCCTTCAATACTTTTAGGATGTTCTTCTTAGTAACACCTTGGTCGTTTAGTAATGCGCTTACATCTCCCTTTGTTTCGGTAAGCCCAATAAGAACGTGTTCGGAGCTAATGTATTCGTCATTTAGTGCGGTTGCTTCCTTCTGTGCTTTGTCGAATACCTCTTTCGTTGCATTCGATAAGTATTGCCCAGAAACAGATGCACCTTGAACTTTTGGTAGCCTAGAAATACTACGAGTTACAACTTCATCAATAGCTGAGCTATTAGCACCCAACTTACTTAGTAATGTATTAACGATGCTCTCATTATCGCTTAAAAAAGCTTTTAAAACATGCTCAGGCTCTAACGCTTGGTTATTCCCTTCTTGTGCAAGCTCTAAGGCTTTTTGTACAGCTTCTTGTGCTTTTAAAGTATATTTATTCAAGTTCATTTGTCGGTCCTCTTGGTTTATTCTGAAATAGATAAGTCCAAAACCGTGCCAAATTTTTTACCTGACTGAATTGCAGTTTTAGCATTTCTACGCTTAAATAACTTTCTTACAAAGAGCAGAATGTTTGTTTTATGATTCTTAAAAATCTACCACAATCTCAGAATAAAGAGGCTTTTCTTTCTTGTTCTACAAGAGAGTCGCTTCTTTACGTGGAAGAATTACATCAGGAATACCGATTCCAAAACACCACATCAAGTCTTTGTCTATTTGCTCTTTTAAAAGGGGCAGGACGCTTTTCTATCAATAATAAAAATTACCTACTGGGTGGCACAAATTATTTACTTGTAAATTCTGACAGCGTGGTTTCTATGCACATAGAAGCTAAGTGTATTCCTTTGATACTCGTTTTCAGTTCACAACTTCTTGCAGAGCTATCTAACGTCCCACCGTTATTGTATAAAAACTCAACCAACATCCCCGAATTTCAGCTACTAGAGCGTCTTCATTTGGGCCCATTAGGAAATATGGTGTCATCGCTTTCTGAATTATTCGAGTTGAGTACTTCCTGTGCATCTTTCCATGCATTAAAGGCAGATTTATTAGTTCGATCTATTTACAAATCTCTAATTGCAAAATTACTTGAGGCTGAAAAAGCAGTGCAACAATTACCTGTAATAAAGAGATCCAGCCAAATTGAAATTTTCAAAGGATTAGATTTTGCTAGAGAATGGCTACAGAGTAACTACTCCAATCCAATTCGGATTGAAGAGCTTTCTAGAATTAGCTCCATAAGCACGGAGCACTTTATACGCCTCTTTAAAGTCGCTTTTGGAGTTTCTCCCAACCAATATCTCATCGAACTTAGGCTACAGAAAGCTCATGCACTCTTTGCCCAACCCAATCCATTAAGTGTCTCCGAAGTGTGTAATGCCGTTGGTTATTCAAGCGAAACTTCATTTAGTTCACTATTTAAGAGACGATTTGGTAAGAGCCCATCCGATTTCGTAAAACAAAAAATTATCAATTTTCGATAGGTTTATTCTGTTTGAACTTCCTATTTATGATTTGTTCACCATCAATAATTAAAAAAAGACCATTATGCAGGATTTCAGCAAATTTCGACTTCGGGTTAATATTAAATCTACTATCAAAGATGTGTATAGAGCTTGGGCTACCACTGCCGGCTTAGAATCTTGGTTCTTAAGTAAAGCCGATTTTAAATCGCAGGAAGGAACACAAAGAGAGCCTAGTGATTTCATTCAGCCTTCCGATACTTATGTTTGGAATTGGTTCGGCCACTCTGATGATGTTCGTGAAAAAGGCTCCGTAATAAAAGCCAATGGCGTAGATACTTTCGCCTTCACTTTTTCACTGGGTTGCCCTGTTAGCATTTCTATTTTCAGAGATGGTGATGAAATTATATGTGAACTGGTAGAAAGCGAACTCCCAACTGAAGACGGTAAGGGATTACAGCATTTTGTGGGTGATTCGAGAGGCTGGATTTTTTACTTAACGAATCTAAAATCAGTACTAGAAGGCGGACTTGATTTACGCAATAAAAATGAAGCTTTGAAAAATGTTATAACTGCCTAAACGGAGTTTCCATAATTCTTTCATAAAAAAAACCCAGATCGATCAAGACCTGGGCTTTGGTTTTTTCGGGGTACAATAAATTCTTATAGTTCGAAGGCAATGAATTGTTTCGCTCCGCTTCTCAAAATACTCAAAAGCACCACTTCATCTCCTTTTTTAGCCAACTTATCTAACTCGTTGTAGAAATCATCGGCATCTTCAATTTTTCTATTCTTAACGGAAGTGATGACATCGCCTCGGCGTAACCCTCGCTCGTAAGCATTGCTCGATTCTTCAATTTTACTAACCACAACACCATCTGTTGCAGAATCTAATTTAAGCTGTTGTTTGATATTAGAATTTAAATCGGCAACATCAAAACCTAGCTTTTCTCGTAAGCTTTTCGACTTCACTGATGGAGCACTTGCTATTTCATCTCCATCTCTTTCGCCTAAAGTTACAACTATTTTCTTGTCATCTCCATCTCTAATTATGCCAAGTTCAACTTTATCGTTTGGTCTTTTTGAAGCAATCATTGATCGGAAAGAGTTCCAATCTTTCACTTGTTTGCCATCAATTGATACAATTACGTCTTGTTCTCTTAGTCCTGCTAATTTAGCTGGGCCATCCTCTTCAACTTTTGCAACGATGATTCCACGAGCGTCACCTAAACCAAGAGCTTTTGCCATGGTACGGTCAACTTCGCCACCAAAGTATAAACCTAAATAGCCGCGTGAAACTTTACCATCTTCAATAAGGTCGTCCATTATACGCTTTGCAAGATTAATAGGAATAGCAAATCCAATCCCATCATTTCCACCAGAACGCGAAGCTATTGCAGAGTTAATACCTACTAATTCGCCATTCATATCAATTAAAGCACCACCAGAGTTACCTGGGTTTATAGCGGCATCAGTTTGGATAAAATCTTCATACCCGCCAACATCACCTAGAATGTTTATACTTCTTCCTTTTGCAGAAACAATACCGAAAGAAACGGTATGGGCTAAATTCTCGCTTAGAGGGCTACCAATTGCTAATACAAAAGACCCAACCTTTAAGTTCTCGCTATCGCCCATTTTAACGGTTGGCACATCTTTAACATCAATTTTTAGTACAGCGATATCTGTTTGAGGATCTGTACCTACCAAAGTCGCATCAATTTCTTCATTATTAAACAACCTGACTTTAATTTTGTCGGTATTTTCAATTACATGGTTGTTTGTTAGTACATATCCTTCTTCAGAGATAATAACGCCAGAACCTAAACCTCGCTGAGTATATTCTTTGGTTTCATTTCTTTGATTGCCAAATGGGCTTCCAAAAAATTGAGAAAAGGGATTTATTACTTTTACTTCTTGTGTTTTTTCGGTGGTAATCATTACCACTGCAGGGTTTGTTTTACTTGCTATATCTACAATTGCATTATTAAAGTCCATCAATGTGGAGACCGGACGATCTGCTGCTGGAGTAATCGTAGTTACATTAGTACTTTCGTTAGTACTTTCTGTTGGAGTTGTGGCTTTATCTGTAATTGCACTAAAGCCAAGTAATGCTATTATTGCGGCGGCAACCCCAAATATATTTTTTACTGCTGTGTTCATTTTCGTTTCCTTTTTTATAGTTTCTGAACTGCCTTTACAACGATAAAAATCTCACATATTGTATATTTTTTTAGGCTCTCAACCTAAAAAATGCCAGAGTGGCTATCACACCACTCTGACCTGTCACTAATAACTATTTTCTAGGATATCTCTATCTGTTTTTTTGCTTTCTCTGCGGTTTTATTAATGGTAATATTTAATACACCATCCTCATATTTAGCTACAATGCTTTCTTCATCAATACCATCTGGTAGATGAAGAACTCGAGTAAATTTACCATAGTTAGTTTCAACTCTATGATAGTTTTTACCATCTTCTTCATTCTTAAGGATGCGTTCACCACTAATAGTTAGTCGCCCTCTCTCTAAATCAACTTTGATATCTTCTTTCTTTACACCTGGTAGTTCAACTGAAATCTCAAACTGAGAATCTGTTTCTGCTACATCTATGTTTGGCATAAAGTGATCTTTTCGATAACTGTTTGTAGCTGGATTAAAAAGCTCATCTAATACTTCGTTAAAAGTTCTAGAAAATACATCTTCATTTGGTCTTGAATATTTAATAAGTGCCATAATTAAACCTCTCACTTTTTTTATTATTTGATTTCAAAATTCACAAAAAAATATGCAACGAATATGCCATGAGATTTACAGTGGCATGAAACTGACATCGCGACAATGAAGTAATGAATTATTTTCAGGCCACTTTTTTAGGGTAAGAAAGCTTGTCAGCGTTAAGTTGACGGTAAGGCAGGGTACCGAAAAACTGACAGTTAATGAGTGGAAAATATGTATTTCAAAATTTGATGGGTTGAATATTCCACTCATAAAAAAAGCCATCTCTATAAAAATAGAGATGGCTTAAAAGGTTTTCCTCAAAACTTTTTAAAAGCTTGAGATAAAGCGTACTAGTATTATGAATTACTAAGTTTCCATTCTTTAGCTACTAAAAATGCCATTTCGAGGCTTTGCTCGTAATTTAGTCGAGGATCGCAGAACGTTTCATAATTCTGACCAAGTCCCGTTTCAGTAAGGCCATTAGCACCACCAACACATTCGGTAACATTATCGCCCGTAAGCTCTAAATGTACACCACCAAGGTAACTACCTTCTGCGCGATGAATAGCGAATGCTGATTTTATCTCTTGAAGGATATCGTCAAAATTTCTGGTTTTGATAGCTTCTCTAGTAGAGAACGTATTGCCATGCATTGGATCTGAACTCCAAACTACAGGAAACCCTTCTTTCTTAACGGCACGGATTAAAGCAGGCATCTGCTCTTCAATTTTGTCTCTACCAAAGCGGGTAATCATTAAGATTTTACCCTCTTCTCTATTCGGATTCAATTTCTCAATTAGGCGTAATGTTTCGTCAATTTCGAAAGGGGGTCCTACTTTAATCCCGATAGGATTCTCAATGCCACTTAAATATTCTGCGTGTGCGCCATCTAAATCTCTTGTTCTATTACCCACCCAAACTAGGTGAGAGCTTAGATTAAAAAACCCTGGCTTTCTAGGAACTTTGCGAGTTTGTGCCGCATCGTAGTATAAATTTAGAGCTTCGTGCGAAGTAAAGAAGTCTACTTTTTGAATTGATGAGAAAGTATCAGGAGAAATAGTTTCCATAAACTTCACCGCTTTGGTAATAGAATTTACCATCGCTTCGTATTCTTTATAATACTGGTTGTTAAGCATGAAGTTTAATTCCCATTGCTCAGGATGATTCAAATCGGCAAAACCTTCATCCGAAAGAGCGCGCAAGAAATTCAATGTAAGTCCTGCTTTGTGGTAGCCCTCAACCAAGCGTTTAGGATCTGGCATTCTTGCGTCAGCATTGGGTTCAAACCCATTTATGAGGTCGCCTCGGTAATTATGGATTTCTTCACCATTCACAGTTTCAAAATCCTGAGAGCGAGGTTTTGCGTATTGGCCAGCAATTCTACCAACTCGTAAAACGGGAACTCCCATTTCGTGAATCAGTATAAAGCTCATTTGTAAGAGCACTTTTAACATATTCACAATCTTGGTAGATGTGGTATGATCAAAGCTTTCGGCGCAATCGCCACCTTGTAGTAAAAATGATTTCCCAGCAGCTACATTGGCTAGCTTATGCTTCAACGCCTCAATTTCCCATGAGGTAACCAAAGGAGGTAAATTTTTCAGTGTTGTAAAGCTCTGTTCAAGAAGCTCAGTGTCTGGGTATTTTGGTAATTGTTTAATGGCTTTATTTTGCCATGAAGTGGGTGACCACTTAGTATCTGGTATCTTATGCATATTCTTTTGAGTTGTGAGAGCTCTAAAGTATCAGTTTTTTAAAGTTAATGCTTCCTAAATATTCCCTCCCCCTTACTTATTAAAATATAGATATATTAAGGGCGCAAAATAATTGATAGGAAAATGCTACAAACCAAATCAAAAATATTACTGGTTGACGATTATCCAGCCTTAGTAACACTTACAAGACACAAATTGCTTCAAAAAGGGTACGAAGTAATTACCGCACAGAATGGACAAGATGCGCTCGAGTTAGCACGCACAGAATACCCAGACTTAGTGTTAAGCGATGTAGAAATGCCTGTTATGAATGGCTATGAATTGTGTTCGAAAATTAAAAACGATTCAAGACTTTGTCAGATTCCAGTAATTCTCGTTACCTCTATGGTTACAACAGAATACTTGATGAATGGGATTGCAAGTGGCGCTGACAACTACCTTACTAAGCCTTACGATGACGACACTTTATTCACTAAAGTTGAAGAACTACTCAACAGCATCATTCAACCTCACCACGAGAAAGAAGAAATTGAAGTTACTATTGAGAACATAACTTATAAAGTAAGAGCCGATTATAGCCACCTTATCAACCTTTTTGTATCTACTTATAAGAATACTTTAGCTCAAAATGCACAGCTCGAAAAAGTGAAACAGGAGTTGAACTCCATTAACAAAGACCTTGAGTACGCAAAAAATGAGCACGAAGAACTTATTCAAAATGTTTTTCCTCATAAAATAGCAGATAGCCTACTCGCTTACGGAACGGTTTCGCCCGAGCGATATGACGACGTAACTATCATGTTTACTGATTTTGATGGCTTTAGCAAAGTTGTGCCAACATTATCTCCAGAAGAATTAATCGAAAGCCTTTCATTCTATTTTGATGAATTCGATAACTATGCCGACCAGCATAACCTTATCAAAATTAAAACTATTGGCGACAGCTATATGGCTGCCGGTGGACTTCCAGAACGCACAGAAACTCACCCCATAGATACTGTATTAACTGCACTAAAAATGCAGCATTTCATTTCTAGATTAGAAGAAAGAGCTAGCTCTTCCATTCCATTTTTGCCGCTGCGAATTGGCATCCATACAGGGCCAGCTGTGGTTGGGGTAATTGGTAAACGCCGTTTTGCTTACGACATTTGGGGCAACACAGTAAACCTCGCTGCCAGAATGGAGCAACACTCTGACCATAACGCAATAAATATTTCTGAAGCGACCTATCTAAGAGTAAAAGACTTTTTCGATTGTGAAAGCCGTGGTGAAATTGAAGCTCGCAATATTGGCAAAGTACCGATGTACTACGTAAAACGTATTAAAGAAGAGCTTTCTGAAGATGAAGACGGACTTTTCCCAAACCGCTTGTTTGTACGAAGTTATAATATGCTTACTAGAAAACAGTTTTAGTTGGCCTTGCCAGTTTTGTTAAGAAGGAATGGGGTTTTTCTGCTCGCTGTTACGTATTATTCAGGTCGTCCGAACTTCTAAAATGACATATTCCATTGCAACAAAATATTGTAATACGCGGAGCTCGCGAACACAATCTTAAAAATTTCGACATTGATATTCCTCGAGATCAACTTGTAGTAATTACAGGTTTATCTGGCTCAGGAAAGTCATCTTTAGCTTTCGACACCATTTATGCTGAAGGACAACGACGATTTCTAGAATCTCTTTCAGCTTACGCACGCCAATTTTTGGGTATGATGGAGCGCCCTGCTGTAGATTTTATAGACGGACTCTCTCCAGTAATCTCCATCGATCAAAAAACCACAAACCGAAATCCTCGCTCAACGGTTGGTACGGTTACTGAGATTTATGATTTTCTAAGGCTACTTTATGCCAGAGTTGGTGTTCCTTACTCGTACGTTTCTGGTAATGTGATGGAAAAGCAATCGGCCGAACAAGTGGTTGCCTCTATTATGGCTATGCCACAAGGCACCAAAGCCTACTGCCTCGCGCCTGTTGTAAGAGGTAGAAAAGGGCATTATAGAGAACTTTTTGAGCAAACTATTAAGCAGGGCTTTCTAACTGCTAGAGTTGATGGAGAGCTACAAGAGCTCGAAAAAGGCATGATGATTGATCGCTATAAAACTCACAATATTGATGTAATTGTAGATCGATTTGTAATTAGCCCTAAAAGCGAAAAACGCATTGCCGAAAGCATCCGTTTAGCCCTTGAAATGGCAGATGGAAATGTAATTATTGCAAGAAAAGAAGGTGATGAATTTAAAGATCGCTTGTTCTCTCAAAAGCTTTTCGACCAAGAAAGTGGTATTGCTTACGAAGACCCTGCTCCTAACCTTTTTTCATTTAACTCACCATACGGCGCATGTAAAAGCTGTAGTGGTTTAGGGCACAGTTACGATGTTAGCTGGGATTTACTAGTTCCCAATAAAGAACAATCCATTGCTGATGGCGGGCTCAGATTTCTAGGAATCCCTAGAGATGTTTTTGTTTTCAAACAATTAAAAGCCGTTTTAGATGAGCTAAAACTAAGTTTTGAAACTCCTTTCAAAAAGTATCCAGAAGAAGCTTTTGATATTTTAATGCATGGTGGTGGCGACACCAAATACTCGGTTAGTTACGACTTTAAAGACAACTCCGTAACCTACAAACATAAGTTTGAAGGTTTACGCCACATGATTATTGAGCAATACGAAAACAGCAAGTCGCCAAAGCAGCGCGAGAAAGCCAAAGCGTATATGAGCAAAGTGGTTTGCCCTACTTGTAAAGGCGGACGACTCAAAAAAGAAGCCCTTTCCTATAAAATTGATGGGCACAACATTCACGACTTAGTAAAGCTCGATATTGAGCAACTCCGCGATACACTTTATAATATTAAGTTGACTGAGCGACAACAACTTATTGGTAGCCAAGTTCTCAAAGAAATACGAGATCGTCTCGATTTCCTTCTCAACGTGGGGCTTAATTATTTGAATTTAGATCGTGAAGCTCAAACACTAAGTGGTGGTGAAGCGCAGCGTATTCGCCTGGCAACTCAAATTGGTACACAATTAGTTGGAGTGCTCTATATTTTGGATGAACCAAGTATTGGTCTCCATCAACGAGATAACATCAAACTGATTAAATCGCTAGAAATGTTACGCGATTTGGGAAACAGTGTACTTGTAGTTGAACATGATAGAGAAACAATTGAACACGCAGATTTTGTAGTAGATATGGGGCCAGGCGCCGGCGTTAACGGTGGTGAAATTGTTACTTCCGGAAAGCCTAGCGAGCTCGACCCAACTACCCTCACCATGCGTTTTCTTAACGATGAAGAACGTATTGAAATCCCTTCCTCATTTAGAAAAGGAAATGGCAAAAAGCTTGCTATAAAAAATGCTAGAGGTCATAACCTTAAAAATGTAGATTTAGAAATTCCACTTGGTAAATTTATCTCCATAACTGGAGTAAGTGGTAGTGGCAAGAGTTCTCTCATCAATCAAACCTTGGTTCCTATTCTTTCTAATCACTTTTATAAATCAAAGGCGGTGCCTCTTCCTTACGATTCGGTAGAAGGAATTGATAACATCGATAAAATAATTTCCATCGATCAAAGTCCTATTGGGCGAACTCCAAGATCCAACCCAGGAACATACACCAAAGTATTTGACCATATTCGTCGCCTTTTTGCCGAACTTCCCGAAGCAAAAATTAGAGGCTATGACCAAGGCCGTTTTTCTTTTAATGTGAAAGGTGGACGTTGCGAGACCTGCCAAGGCGATGGCGTTAGAAAAATAGAAATGAATTTCTTACCAGATGTGTACGTAACCTGCGAAACATGCAATGGCAAGCGCTATAACCGAGAAACGCTAGAAATATACTATAAGCATAAAAATATTTCAGATGTGCTTAATATGCCTGTTTCTGATGCCGCTGAATTTTTTGATGCTCAACCAACCATAAGCCGTGTTCTTAAAACTTTAACATCGGTTGGTTTAGGATATTTAACACTTGGACAATCTAGCACTACCCTTTCTGGTGGAGAAGCTCAGCGTATAAAGCTAGCCAGAGAACTTTCCAAAATTGGAACTGGAGATACGCTCTACGTAATGGATGAACCAACTACAGGTTTGCACTTTCAAGATGTACAAATGCTTGTTAACGTAATTCAGAAACTAGTAGACAAAGGAAATACTGTTGTTGTAATTGAACACAATCTCGATCTAATTAAAGCATCAGATTTAGTTATAGATGTGGGCCCAGAAGGTGGCAAAGGTGGCGGCACAATTATAGCAACAGGTACGCCCACCGAAGTTGCTGAAAACAGTCACTCCTATACTGGAATCTTCCTAAAACAAGAGCTTGAACGCCTAAAAACACCTAAAACCCCTGTTTAAAGCATAAATATTCTCGTTTAATCTCTCTAATAAAATTTCTGTAATCGGTTTTTCAAACTGGTTTTTTTTATAGATTTTATAGAAAAAATCAGGGTACTGAGCAACGGGGATATGAAATACTACATTACTGTTTTCCTAATATTGGTGGGCTTGCCAACTTTTGGGCAAGGGCTTGTCCAATATTCTTCTTCAATAGAGAATTACAGAATTACCAACCTTGGAAGTGATGAAGGTATTCATGGTATCCAAGTTCACGACCTTTACCAAGATAAGCAGGGCTTCTTATGGCTTATTAGTACCATCGAGGTTTTGAAATATGATGGTATAAATCTCAGAACTTACTCCAATGGTTTCGTGGGGGGCACTTTGTACGAAATAAACGTTGATAGAAATGGTGAATTTATTATGCCATCATTTGGAGTTGGCACCTATTTATTTTCAGAAGATTCGCTTCGCATCGCTCCTTGGAAAACTAGTGAGTCTGTAAAAAGTATTGAGCTTATCACCAAAGATTCACTCTTTATCGGTTCTTACGGAGATGGAGTATTTATAGTTAAGAATGACTCCATCGTAAATAGAATTACAACCGAGGAAGGCTTAGTAAATAATAATGTGTGGAAACTACACCGCGACATAAATGGCGCAATTTGGGTTGCAACTAATGGCGGGTTGAGCATTATCCAAGGTTCCAACATAACCAACTACTCGAACTCCGAAGGTTTTCCCGATAGCCCAATAAGAGCCGTACAAGAAATGCTAAATGGAGATATGTGGATAGGTACCGATGGCGGCGGAATTGTTGTGTTTAGAGATTACAAAATTCATGAAATCATAACCGCAGCAGATGGGCTGAAAAATAATTTCATTTACACTATTACTCAAAACCCTTCCGATTCCACAATTTGGATTGGGCACCAAGGCGATGGGGGCATTACAAGACTTAGCGAAAGTGGATCTGAGTTTTATACAACTGACGATGGGCTAATTTCAAATCAAATCAACAAGATTTTATTCCTAAAGCAGGGTGAAATTGCAATAGCAACCGAAGCTGGATTATCTTTTTTAAGCCCCAAAAAAATTGACATGGTCTCCATTCCTGAAGAAGGAATTTTAAGTTTTGAAACCGTTCTAGTAAAACAAGATAGTTCCCAAAAAATATGGTTTGGTAGTTATAGTAATGGCTTTAGAACGTTTGATGGGGAAAAATGGCAGAGTTTCGAATCTCCACCAGAAAAAACTAATGGCTATACACAATCAGCAACTGTCCATAAAAATGGAGCTGTTTGGTTTGGAACACAAGGCTCAGGAATTATAGAAGTTCGACAAGACAAAATCACCCGCCAGATAACTATGAAAGATGGTCTACTTGACGATTATGTTCGTGGGATAGAGTTTGATGAAGAAGGTAATTTATGGGTTTGCACTAATAACGGAATTAACAAACTTAATTTGGATTTCGAGGTTGTAGAGAGCTTTAGTGAAGAACATCTCCCAAACCCTTTCTGTACCGATATCGTTGTATCTAAAAAAGATGGTTCCATTTGGGCTGGTTCTTTTGGGGGAGGCGCAGTTCATATAACACCAGATAGTATCATAGTATTCAATACCGAAAATGGTTTAAAATCAGATCAAGTTATATCTGTCTACGAAGACTCAAATCAACATATTTGGATAGGCACTCTAAACCACGGTCTTACTCGAATAACAGGAGAGCAGAGTATCATTTTTGATGAGAATTCTGGACTTCCACAAGCTAATTATGCTGGGTTTGTTGAAGATTTAGATGGAAACTTTTGGATAGCAACGGGAAATGGAATCATTCGAACTCGGTTAAAATTCATTCAAGATTATTTAGATGGCGAATTAACCAAAGTACCATTTCAATTGTACGTCCAACAAGACGGCATGTTAATCGATAATATGCAAACAGCTAATAACGCTACCATTGAAGTTCTAAAAAATGGAGATATCCTTTTCGCTACTTCTTCAGGGGTTGTGGTTATAAATCCTCAAAAGAGTGACTTCTCAAACTCTGACTTTTTTCCATATATAGAGTGCATTACTGCTAATGGTAGAACTTTAGATTCAAACCAGTCTATAATACTAAGCCCTAAAGAAACGAAGGTCAGCATTGACTTCTCTGCCTTAAACTTCTCAGCGCCTCATAAGACAAAATTCAGAATAAAACTTAGCGATTTAGATACGGATTGGGACTTCTACGACCAACGCACCACCGCTTATTATGATTATTTACCTGCTGGAAATTATACATTTTCTGTTTCTGCTGCCGGCCCCGATGGTCAATGGAGTGATAGAACAGCAGAGATCTCTTTTGTAGTACTCCCTCCTTTTTATAAAACGTGGTGGTTTTATTCGCTCTCTGTAATTGCATTCGGTGGTTTCATTGCTGGTTTAATGCAACTACGCACAAACGTAAAAATGAAAGCCTTAAATAGAGAGATGCAATACCAACAGAAATTACATGCTGAAAAAGAGCGTATTTCTAGAGATTTACATGATAATGTGGGTTCTCAAATCACCAACCTGATTACGGGAATTGAGATTAGTAACCTTCATATAAAGAAAAGCCAGCACCAACAAGCAGAAGAAATTCTTTCCTCATTAGATATAGATGCCCGAAATACGATGACAGACCTCAGAGAAACCATTTGGTTAATGGATAAAACTCACGTTGAATTCGAGCAGTTTGTGAATCATTTAAAGGGTTACGTCAAGCGGCAGCAGCACTACCTAAAAGGATTAAAAGTCGAGGTTCTATCATCTGTTTCTCCTGATTTAGTTTTAAACCCAACTCAATCCCTAAACTTAATGCGCATCATTCAAGAAGCTCTTAATAATGCTCGTAAATATTCGGAAGCCACACACTTTAGCATCTCTTTTGCAAAAGAGGGAGACTCCCTTACTATCGAACTTAAGGACAATGGTATTGGTATGGATACTACATCAGCTAAAGTAAATACTGGTGGAAATGGAATTAACAATATGCGATCTCGCACCGAATTGATAGCCGGCGAATTTAATCTCCATAGCGAACTGAATATTGGCACAACTATTTCGCTTTCGTTGCCTTTATACCCTGAATAGGGTATTACTGTTTTTTTAGAAATACCGTTTATTAATTATTATGAATATTAGAATCGGAATAGTAGAAGATCAAAAGAAAATTCGAGACCGGCTTAAAGCACGGTTAAATTTCTATGACAATTTGAGTCTAATAGTTGAGGGCGAAAATGCCGAAATTGCGCTTGTAAAGCTATCTAAGTTGCCTGAAAACGAATTGCCTCATGTCATTCTGATGGATATTGAAATGCCAGGGAAATCGGGAATCGAAGCCACCAGAGAAATCAAATCTAAGTTCCCTCAAATTGATATTCTGATTCAAACGGTTTTTGAAGATGATGAAAAGATTTTTCAATCTATTGAAGCTGGCGCTTCAGGGTACCTCCTCAAAGACGATCCCATCCAAAAATATGTGGATGCAATTCACGAGCTGGTTGATGGGAAAGCAGCACTTTCACCCCTTGTGGCTGCAAAATTGATGAATTTTTTTAAGCAGTCGGCTGATTCAAAACAAGAACAAGCCAAACTTACCCAAAAAGAATTCTCTTTATCCGACCGTGAAATCGATATCCTGAAAGGTATTGTAGAAGATCTAACCGAAGAAAAGATTGGTGAAAAGCTCTTTATTAGCCATCATACAGTTAGAACTCACATCAAAAATATCTATAAAAAATTGCACGTACATTCCAGAGCTTCCGCAGTACGATTTGCAATGTCTAAGGGTTTAGTTGATTAAACACCGAACACGGTAATCCTGAGGATACTTCTGAAGAATCTTCACCGCCATTAAAAACCAATTTATTGCTTCGGGTGTTAGCTGGCCGAGCCTTTATAATACTTCCGAGCTGGCTAATACACTCATCTCCTTATTGGGTATGTTTATAAGGATTCTTATTCAAGTTACTAACTACTTGAAATCGGCCATCACGGGCTCCCCGAAGTAATCGTTGGCTATTGAGTTAATACATTAAGCGACTCTACTGGTTAGAAAACGACAGACAAACTTCCGAGTTCACACTAAGGCACTAAAACAGGTGTATCATGTCTGCCCACAAACAAAAAAAGGCTGCAGATTATTAGTCTGCAACCCGTTCAGGAGTGACCGTTAAGGTCTCCTTTCTAGTTTAAGTTTATTAGTTTAGAACGAAAGTCCTGCTCTTAGCATAATTCCACTTCCGGCGCTACTGTTTTGAAGTGCTATTCCGCCAGTAATAAATTTAAAGCGAGCACGCGCACCAAGTTCTAACCAACTTTCGGCTGTAGCCATACCAGTAGTAATATTTCCGTTACCGTCGGTTTCTGTGTTTGGTTCAAAATCTACCAAACTCAAAAGGTTGTAGTTGTAAGAAGCGTAAGGGGAAATTTTAATATCCGAAACAACCATGTTGTATCTTAATCTGGCCATTAAAGGTACGCCTAAAGCTCCTCGATAAATTGTTTGATTAACAAAATTTCCTCCTGGAACATCAATTTCATTTTCTTCTTTATTAACAACAAAGAAGGCACTTAATCCATAATCAAAGGATAGTGGTAAAGAAGTTAATTCTGTTAAATCGCTATACTTGTTCCATTCAATTCCGCCACCCATTGCGCCACCTAAAAAGTAAGCCCAGAAATTTCGTTCACCATTTTCGTCACCGCTGAAATAAGCAGCACCAGCACCTTTAATTTCAGGGTAAGCATGTGCTCCTTTTCCAGTATGAGTAATGAAAGAAAGGCTTTTTCCTGTAAAGGCATTGTTACCAGCTATAGCTGTGGTAGTTGATGATGAAGATCCAATTCTTACATAATTAGGAATATCTCCATAGCATGCCGATCTTGCTGGAATTCCACCATTGAATGCAGCAGTTCTATATAATTGATATAGATTTTGTTGGGTTGCTTCTTCTTCCTTTTCTTCTGTTTGGCCTAAATCAATACTACCTTCATCAAGTACGTCTCCGGTACCTTCACGTTGGTAATTGTTGCTTAGAACTTTAATTTCTACACGTCGATTTTCTTGACGTCCTTCTTCAGTATCGTTGGTAGCAATGGGTTCAGATTCTCCATACCCCTTAGCTTGGATGCGTTCTGCATCAATACCACGGTTAATAACATAATTCATTACCGATTCAGCTCTAGCTTGGCTTAAACTTTCGTTGGTTTCTTCTCTACCCACATTGTCGGTATGACCACCAATCTCGATAACTAACCCTGATTTTTCCATGATATCATACAGACGATCTAGCTCTTGTTGGCTTTCATCTCTTAGATTTGCACTACCAGTATCAAAATATATATTACGAAGAACAATACGGGCACCTTCTGTTGCTTCGCTAAGCTGAATATTTTTTTCTATTTCACCAGATTCTATTTCAGTATTATTGTTAGAAGTTAAATCAAGTACTTGAGTTTGGAAAAGAAATCCTTTTTGATTTACGGTGATTAGGTAACGCTTACCATAAGGAAGGGTTACAATGTATTCACCATCTTCAGAGTCGCTTGTGATGTAACCCAATTGCTCTCCTGTATCAAGGTCACTCCAAAATAGAGTTGCTTTAATTGGGGCATCATCTTGATTTGTGATAATTCCAGTTACATTAACAACAGGCTCTGGGCGGAATTCTTGTGGAATTTCCAAGCTAAACATGTCGCTAGCACCATAACCATCGTTGTTATTACCGGTTGTGTTTCTACTAAAATATAAGCTAGATCCTGAAGAAGGAACGGTTATATAAAGGTCGTTTAATACGGTGTTAACTTCTTTCCCCATATTTTCTGGGGTAGTCCAGTTATCCCATCCGTCACCAATTCGTCGAGTTACGAATAAATCATACCCACCTAAGCTAGCATGTCCGCGAGAAGAAAAGTATAGAGTTCTTCCATCGGAACTCAAAAATGCGCCACGTTGGTCAGTGTTTGGTAAGTTAATATTAGAAGGTAATTTTTTTGGTGAAGTCCAAGATCCATTAATTAAATGGGTAATATAAATATCAAAATAATCGGCATTACCGCGTCCAACTCTATTTTCTTCTGATGTAAACAATGCAGTTTTGCCATCTGGAGAAATAGTAATGTCAGCTTCAAAGTAAGAAGAGTTTATTCCGCCCCCCATATTACATGGTGTAGTCCAACGGTTGCCTTGGTTATAACTATAGAACAAATCTCCGCCCCCAAAAGAACCATCATAGTTACCGAACAGAATCATCATATTACCATCATTACTGATGATTTCTGGAGCCTCATTAGTTGTAGTAGAAATAGGTGATGGCATTAATGTAGGTTGTTGCCATTCTCCATTTGCATTACGACTAGACATCCATACATCTTCGCCACCTCTACCTCCAGGTCTGTCACTAGAGAAGAAATATAATGTGTTGCCATCAGAACTGATTCTAGGACTGATTTCTCCATATTTTGAGTTTACTTTCCCTCCAAGATTTTCAACTTTTATACCTTCAACGGGTCTGCGAAGGATGGTAATAAGTTCATTTACTTGAGCTTTATCAGCATCTTTAAAATTATCGCGATATTGCTCATACATCTCGATAGCTTTATCCCAGTTTTTTGCACCAGTATAACTTTTAGCTGCCCATAAATAAAATTCTGGGTCATCATCTGCATATTGTTCATATTTAATAGCAGCTTGTTTATACTTCCCGCTATCGTACAGGTCTTCTGCACTCTGCGCATATACTGAATTTGATGTTATGGCAATAAGAATTGCAAAAAGCATTCCTAAGCCTATTTTTCTATTTCTTTTCATTTTGTACTCCTGAGTTGAACTACCAACTGTATTATTTTGCACACTGATAGCTAGTTATTAATGACGGCTTAATATTGCTCAGTAGTGCTCGGCTTTAAATACCCGAATTAGGGTATTTATGAATTACTGCTAAATAGGCTCAGAGAAATGATGCTAAATACTAGCTAGATATTAATTTTGAGAAGTGTTCTTTCTTCCTTTTTTAATGGAAATCATCAATTTTAGATAATTTGTACTTCCAGTTCGCAATTAATCGCTCCGTTTCTGTATCTTATCTATCTAAATGAATTTATTTCGTTCAAATATCCCCAAAATCTATGTAACGCTTACGCTCTTAATAAGCTTTGCGCTACATTTTATGCAACCGGCTAGCGAGTCGGCTAAGCATGCTGCGTTTACTTCGTGGTTAGGTACCCATCTAATCAGCGATGACGATGCCAATGTGCGTAAACAACTTAAGGAATTGGGGAATTCAAATGATGAGCTAGAATCAATTATTAGGAAAGCTTCTGAACTTGTTACAACAAATGCAGAAGACTTCGAGCTTGATTTTCAAAAGTCTGACCAGAACGAAATATTCAAACTTTTGCTTACTGAATGGAATTCTTATATGGATTCTCAGCAAGGTATGGCAAAAGGGGTTGTTATTACCTCTCTAAAATCAAATGCTATTCAGCAGAATGAAGGTAAAACACTTTTTAAAACAACTTTTCCTGATGTAAACTCACACAAAGTTTACCTTTCAAACTCCATTCGCTTTCAAAAGGCTTTATCAGTTAGTTCTACAACTGAGCCTCTTCCCTTTGGGATTGCTATAGGCGCCCCTTAGCAACTAATAAGTAACTTCAGGTGCTATTTGAGAGCGGTTGACTATTTAAACTTGCTCTATCTAATTTCTAGTTTCATAGAGAATCTAGCTGTTGCCTGATGTTCTTATACTCTTTCGAATTTACTTTTTTAAACTAAAATTTAATATATAATCTAACATACCATGCAAGGAAACGGATTCAAAATTGGCCTTATAGTAGCTTTTGTGGCCATGACTCTCTACTACCTGTATCCAACCGTAATTTGGGGATTGGAACAGAAACAAATGAGCGAACTCACAACAGAAGAGCGCGCTCAGTATCAAGTTGAAAACGACGAACGTCTACAAAGTATTAAAGAACGCACACTAAATCTTGGTCTTGATCTCCAAGGTGGTATGCACGTAACGCTTGAAGTAGGAACTCCACAATTAGTTCTCGAATTAGCTGGCTCTGATCGCGATAGCGTTCTCAATAATATTGTTGCTGAAGCACGTGCAAATGCATTAGCTAATGACACCGACTTTATTGACGAAATGCTTTCTGCATACGAAAAACGTGACCCTAATGCACGTTTAAGCCGTTACTACCGTAACGATGCAGCTAACATCACTCGCCGTTCAACCAACGACGAAATCATTACTTTTCTTAAAGCTCAACGTACTGAAGCTTTAGACAGAGCGATTGAAATTATCAGAACTCGTGTGGATCGCTTTGGCGTAACTGAGCCTTCTATCATTAAACAAGGAAACGACCGCATTGTGGTTGAGCTTCCTGGTGTAGATGACAAAGAACGTGTTCGTAACCTTCTAAAAGGAACTGCTCGTCTTGAATTTAGATTAGCTGCTGATGGAAAAGACTTCCTATCCTTTATCCAAAAGGTGTACGACCATTACTCTCAAGTACAGGAAGCTGGTGCAGACAGTTTAGAACAAACTTTTTCTAATCCATTAATGGAAGTATTAACACCTGGCGACAACTCCTACGTTCTTGGCTATGCTCAAGATGCAGATACCGCTCGTGTAATGGCTTTGATTAAAGATCCTGTTGTTCAAAGAATGTTGCCAAGAAACACTACTGTTATGTGGGGAGCAAAACCTACCAAAAACAATTCTGGTGTAAGCATTGGTTACCCACTTTATGGCGTAAGAACTCAAGTTGAGCTAACTGGTGATGTTATTGAAGAAGCGAGTGTTCAGTTTGACCCAGCAACCAACGTTCCTGAAGTTTCTATGACAATGAACGCAGCAGGGGCTCGCCGTTGGGGCATTATTACTGGAGCCAATATTGGCAAACCAGTTGCTGTTGTTCTTGATGGTTACGTTTACACATATCCAAACGTGAACACAAAAATTACTGGTGGTCGTTCCACTATCGAAGGTATGGAAAATGTTCAGGAAGCTGATGACCTTGTAAACATTCTTCTTTCTGGTGCACTTCCAGCTCCACTTGAAATCCTAGAAGAGCGTACAGTAGGTGCTACACTTGGTGAAGCTTCTATTAATGCTGGTTTAAACTCTGTGTTTATTGGTTTAGGTATTGTTGCCATCTTTATGATTGTTTATTACCGCACAGGTGGTGCAGTTGCTGATCTTGCACTACTCCTAAATATTGTATTTATACTCGGTATTCTTGCCGGTTTCAGAGCTACCCTAACACTTCCTGGTATCGCAGGTATCGTATTAACCATCGGTATGGCGGTAGATGCGAATGTGCTGATTTTTGATCGAATTAGGGAAGAGCAACGTAGTGGTAAAACTATGAAAGCTGCCATCTCGGCGGGTTATTCAAATGCCATGAGTGCAATTATTGATGCTAACGTAACTACTGGTTTCGTAGCCATCATCCTGTTGAGTTTTGGTGTAGGCCCAATTAAAGGTTTCGCTGTAACTCTATTAGCAGGTATCTGCTGCTCATTATTTAGCGCAATCATTATTACACGTGTAGTAATCGATTACTTAACCCGCAACAACTCCGACGCTGTTAGCTTCGGGTAATCACAAGAAATTTAAACGATTTAAAGGAATAGATTATGAGATGGTTTGAATCACCAAACATCAATTTTGTAGGTAACAGAAAGGTCGCTTACATAGTATCAGCAGTTTTAGTTTTGATATCTATAGGCGCAATAGTTACAAAAGGTCTACAGTACGGAATCGACTTTAAGGGCGGTAAGGAAATTATCCTTAAGTTCGATCAACCAGTAGATGCCACAAACATAAGAAACGTGCTTACCGAGCCTTTAGGTTCAACTCCAGAAGTAAAGCTTTTTGGTTCTGACAACGAAGTTCTTATCCGTACAGAAAATTTATCGGAGATGGACGTAATAGAAAGTCTAATCGTTACCACTTCAAAAGAAGCTTACCCTGGCTTTAGCGTAACGGTAGAAAAATCAGATACAGTAGGGCCTAAATTTGCTGAAGATCTCAAAGCGAGTGCTTTGGAGTCGGTAATTTATGCCATTGCTATTATCTTCTTATACATTCTATTACGCTTCCGTAATTGGACATTCTCTGCTGGGGCTGTAATCGCTTTAATGCACGACGTTATCATTACACTAGGAGCCTTTACCATTCTCAGTAATTTTGTTAGTTTCAGTCTTTTGATTGATCAAAACATAATTGCTGCATTTTTAACTATTGTGGGTTACTCGCTCAACGATACAGTAGTTGTGTACGATAGAATTAGAGAAAACAACAATGTTCACAAAGGAATGGACTATATTCCGATGGTTAATAAGAGTCTAAACGATACTTTAAGCCGAACTGTAATCACTTCATTAACTACCTTGTTTGTGGTTCTTGTGCTGTTTATTTTCGGGGGTGAGGTGTTAAAAGGATTTTCTTTTGCCCTTATAATCGGTATTGTTCTTGGTACTTATAGTTCTTTATTTGTTGCCAGTTCATTAGTGGTTGAACTTGAAGCCAAGACAAAGAAATCCTAAAGATAAAATAAAAGGAAGATATGAGCTTTAATACGTCTGAACGTTACAATAGTATCGTTATCGAATTTAAAGGTAACGTAATGGGTGGCCCTGATGCGGTTAGCCTCAACGAAAAACTTCATGAGCTAATCGACGCTGGGAAAAACAACATTGTTGTGGACCTTGGCAAAGTAAAGTTTATGAATTCCTCAGGACTTGGTATGCTGATTGGCGCGCTAACAACCATGCGTAAAGCTGGTGGCGACCTCCGCATTGCTAACGCAACCGATAAAATCGAAAGCTTATTAATTGTTACTAAGCTGATTACGGTATTCAAACACTTCAAATCGGTTGAAGAAGCTGCTGAATCATTCAACGAAGCTTAAATGATTCGTTTCTAAACAAAACTCTTAAGGGGTGTAGATTGCTACACCCCTTTTTTATTGCAAACTTATTCTATTATGTCAGTTCGTGTTATTATTGGAGCCCAATGGGGCGATGAAGGAAAAGGAAAAATCGTTGATTTACTCAGCGATAAAACTGATTTCGTAGTTCGTTATCAAGGTGGCGCAAATGCTGGACACACCTTAAAATTTGATGACAAAAAGGTGGTTCTTCATCTTATTCCATCAGGTATTTTTAACGGTGATGCTCACTGTATCATCGGTAATGGTGTGGTTATTGATCCCATTGCTCTTGTTAAAGAACTAAAAGGTGTAACTGACCTTGGCTTTAATCTAGAAGGCCGATTTTTTATTAGCCAAACGGCACATGTTATTTTGCCGTACCACAAATTACTTGACCAACTAAAAGAGAAAAAACGTGGTGGCGATGCCATCGGCACTACTGGACGTGGTATTGGCCCCGCTTATGTAAGTAAAGTTTCTCGAGTTGGTATCAGAATGGTAGATTTACTCGATAAAGAGGTTCTTCTTAAAAAGATTTCTCAAAATATTGCTGACATCAACTTTGCACTCGAAAATCTTTACCACGAAAATAAATTATCGTCAGAAAAATTATTGGCTGAACTTGACGATGCCATCACAACTCTTTCTCCATACATCATCAATACAACTAATGTATTGCACGAAGCTCTAGATGATGATAAGTCAATTCTTCTAGAAGGTGCTCAAGGTTGTTTATTGGATGTTGACCACGGAACCTACCCTTTTGTAACCTCATCTTCGCCAACTTCTGGTGGTGCTTGTACAGGCTCTGGAATTCCACCAACAGCAATTACTCATGTTATGGGTATTACCAAAGCGTATTGCACACGTGTCGGCAACGGTCCTTTCCCAACTGAATTACTTGACGAAACTGGTGACGAACTTCGCAAAAAAGGTTCCGAATTTGGTGCAACAACAGGACGTCCACGTCGCTGTGGTTGGTTGGATTTAGTTGCTTTGAAATATGCTTGCCGTATAAATGGAATTAATGAGCTCACACTCACAAAAATGGATGTGATGGACGGCTTTAAAGAAATTAAAGTTTGTACTAGTTATAAAATCAACGGCGTTGAAACTACCACTTTCCCACTTTGCTTAGATGAAATTGAGCAGGTTGAACCTGTTTACACTTCTCTTCCTGGTTGGGATATTGATATTTCAGGTATGACGAGCTGGGATGATTTACCAGATAGTGCAAAATCATACATCTTATTTGTAGAGAACTACCTAAACGTTAAGTTCACTATCATCTCAACTGGACCAAAACGCACGGAAACTATCATTCGTTAAGCCGTTGAAATCTTTTCTTCATAAATGAGATTTCTGAGTTTTTAGTTAAAGTCTCATCCTCAAAAGGGTGAGACTTTTTTTGGGTTAATACTTAAGGTTTACCTTCTGAATTAGCGCTACTCAATAATTAAGTTCGAGTGCTTTTCAAAAACTCACTTCCCTTCTAGCCAAGAATACGGATAACTCGGATCGTCTAAACGCATTCCTTCTTCGGTTACAAAAAGTGGCTTAAAAGTATCTATCATCACGGCGTATTCATCCGTTGCTTCTGCACCAATGCTTGCCTCCGCTTTCCCTGGATGTGGCCCATGAGGAATACCTCCAGGATGAAGAGTGATACTCGCAAAATCCATCCCTTTTCTACTCATAAAATCGCCTTCAACGTAGTAAAGCATTTCGTCTGAATCTACATTGGAGTGATTATAAGGCGCAGGAATAGCATCAGGATGATAATCGAATTTACGAGGACAAAAGCTACACACCACATAGTTATGAGCTGCAAAAGTTTGGTGTACGGGTGGCGGCTGATGCACTCTCCCTGTAATCGGCTCAAAATCTTTGATATTAAAAATCCAAGGATACAAATAGCCATCCCAACCAACTACATCCATCGGATGATGATCGAACCAATAGTGATGCATCCTCCCTCCTTTTTTTATTCGAACTTCAAATTCACCTTTCTCTTCGAAATACAATTGTTCGGAAGGAAGACGAAAATCTCGTTCACAAAACGGAGAATTTTCCATCAACTGTCCCATTTCAGAAAGGTACCGTTTCGGAAAACCAATGGGCCCGGTTGAATCTACACAAAGAAACCGATTTTCAGTGGTTTCAAAATTCATTTGGTAAGTGGTTCCTCGAGGAATGTAAATGTAATCTCCATATTCAAAATCGAGTCTACCGAAATTAGTTTGAACGTGGCCTTTTCCTTCGTGGATGAACAGAAGTTCGTCGTGCTCTCCATTTCTATAGAAATAATTCATAGAATCGGTTGGGCGAGCCACACCAATTTGAATATCGTTATTGAACATGAGGACTTTTCTTGCTGTAATGGGATCTCCGCCAGCAGGAATATCCTTCGTTTTAAGATGCCTATGCCTCAAAAGGTGAGTATCTGTCGCTTTTAGCTCAATAGCCTCGCCTGCCTCAATCCTAATAACTCTAGTAGGCATGTGATAATGGTAAAGGAGCGAACTGTTACCATGAAATCCTTCCGCCCCGAAAAGCTCTTCGGTAAAAAGCTCGCCATCTGGGCGTCGAAAAACGGTATGCCTTTTATGAGGAATGGTACCTAAAGAATGGTAATACATGACAATGAATTAAGAATGAAAAGTTTGAAATTTCAAATTTCTTAGAGATTTCCTCTCAAATCCTGCTCTCGTTCAATAGCTTCGAACAAAGCTTTAAAATTTCCTTTACCAAAACCACGAGCACCTTTTCTTTGAATGATTTCATAGAAAAGTGTTGGGCGGTCTACAACAGGCTTGCTGAATATTTGCAAGAGATAGCCCTCATCATCACAATCAACAAGAATACCAAGCTCAGCTAACTTATCAATGGGTTCATCAATTTTGCCTACTCTCTCTTCAAGTTCTTCATAATAACTTGTGGGAATGGTTAAAAACTCAAGGCCTCTATCTCTAAGCTTTGTAACGGTATCTATAATATCACCTGTTAGAAGTGCCAAATGCTGTACACCCGGCCCTTCAAAAAAGTCGAGATATTCTTCAATTTGCGATTTCTTAACTCCATCGGCAGGCTCATTAATTGGGAATTTTATCATTCCACGTCCACCCGCCATCACTTTACTCATAAGCGCAGAGTATTCCGTAGAAATATCTTTGTCATCAAAACTGATGTATTGCGTAAAGCCTAACACATCACGATAAAAGGCCACCCAATCATCCATCTTTCCGAGCTCAACATTTCCAACACAATGGTCTACAAATTGAATACCTACTGAACTAGATTTCAATGCGCTTTCTTTTGCCGTATAGCCTGGAAGGAAAACTCCGTTGTACTCAGAGCGATTTATGAAGGTATGTATCACATCTCCGTAGGTTTTTATAGCTGCTTTGCGAATGGTCCCTGTTTCGTCAGAAATGGTATGAGGTGCTTCCACCGCAACAGCCCCACGTTTGACACTTTCGTTAAAAGCACGATCAACATCTTCAACGTGCATCGCAATATCCTTAATGCCATCACCGTGTTTATGAATAAATTCCGAAATGGGTGAAGCACTATTTAATGGAGCCGTAAGTACAAAACGGATATTTCCTTGTTCCAAATAGAAGGAAGAGCGATCTCGAACTCCCGTTTCTAAACCCGAATATGCCTTTAACTCGAATCCAAAGGTAGTTATGTAATAATGTGCGGCTTGTTTCGCGTTACTCACATAATGTTCAACATAGTCTACATCTTGCAAACCAAGATGATCATCAAATTTCTCTTCTATGGGGCGCTCTAGAATATCTTGTAACTCTGCCATGTTCGTCTCTTTATGTAAATTCAATTTTATTGCCTTAATGTATAAAAAAAAGCGCTTCCATACATTAAATCTGTTATCTTCCTAGATAAAATTTTGTAACACTATAACATTCAACAAACCGATAATTTTCTAAAGTGAACTTCCCTTTTTAAATTCTCGTTGGATATTAAAAAGCGCTTCCAAAAAAATTGTATATTTGAATATGGATACACAAAAGCAATTAGACGACTTTCAAGCCCGTATTGACACCGGCGAAAAAATTGAACCCAAAGATTGGATGCCCGAACGCTATCGGCAGCAACTTATTCGTATTTCAAGTCAGCATGCCCATTCTGAAGTTGTAGGAATGCTTCCGGAAGGAAATTGGATTCAGCGTGCACCTTCTCTAAAGCGAAAACTGGTATTACTTGCCAAAGTTCAAGACGAAGCTGGCCATGGATTGTATTTATACAGCGGAACAGAAACTCTTGGTGTAAGCCGTGATGAGTTAGTGCGGCAATATCTATACGGCAAAGCTAAATATTCGAGTATTTTCAACTATCCAACACTTAGTTACGCTGATGTGTGCGTAATTGGATGGCTTGTTGATGGCGCTGCCATAGTAAATCAAACTATGTTGGCTCATTCTTCTTACGGGCCATATTCTCGCGCTAACCTTAGAATTTGTCGCGAAGAAAGCTTCCACAAAAAACAGGGTTACGAAATGGTAGCTCGTATGATGGAAGGAACACCAGCACAGCGCAAAATGGTGCAAGAGTCGGTTGATAGACTTTGGTGGCCAACGTTAATGATGTTTGGCCCAAATGATTCAGAATCTCCGAACAGTGCCGAACTCATTAAATGGCAGGTAAAGCTGAAATCAAACGACGAACTTCGTCAACATTTTGTAGACCGAGTTGTGATGGAAGCCGATGCTATTGGAGTAACTTTACCAGATCCTGATTTAAGATTTAATGAAGAAACTGGCCATTGGGATTTTGGTGATATCCCTTGGGATGAGTTTTGGGACGTAGTTAAAGGAAATGGTGTAATGAACCGCGAGCGTATGAAAGCACGTCGTAATGCTTACGAAAATGGTGCATGGGTACGTGAAGCCGCACAAGCTTATGCTCGGAAAAAACGACTGAAAGAAGAAAAGGCATCATAGTTAGAAATCAGTTATAAAATTCAGAAACTAACATTCTGAGTTCCTACAAGTTTAAAACAATATTGAACAATGGCAGATAATCATTCAAATAATAATGCAGAATGGCCTCTTTGGGAGGTTTTCACACAACCAAAATCAGGCAAACCTCATGAGCACGCAGGTAGTTTACATGCCGTAGATGCCGAAAATGCCCTTCAAAATGCTCGTGATGTATACTCTAGACGTAATGAAGCTGTAAGTATTTGGGTAGTTCCATCTGACCAAATTACAGCTTCAACCCCTGAAGATATGGGATCTTTTTTCGACCCAGCAAGTGATAAACCTTATCGTCATCCTCAATTTTACAGTGTTCCACGAGCCGTAAAAAAAAGAACTTAAGTTTGTTAATCGCGAACTCTTAAAAACTGGTCTTGCCACTAAAGATTGCTTTTAACCTTTACAGTTGAATTTATATTTATGACAACAACCAACAAATTATCCAATCAAGAAGCTTTAATAAGTTACTTGCTCCGTTTAGCTGACGACCGCTTAATTCTTGGACAACGTGTTTCTGAATGGTGTGGACATGGTCCTGAACTTGAAGAAGATTTAGCTCTTACCAATATTGCACTCGACCTCATTGGCCATGCATCCGCATTATATGAATTGGCTGGAATTGTTGAAGGTGAAGGCCACGACGAAGACCATTTTGCTTATTTCCGTGATGATGCAGATTTCACCAATTTGCAACTTTGCGAGCTACCCAATAATGATTACGCTTTTACGATTGCTCGGCTCTTCCTTTTTAGTGCTTTTGGTTATTTCCTCTATGAAGAACTTCAAAAAGTTTCTAATCCACAGTTTAAAGGTATGGCCGAAAAACACCTTAAAGAAGTGAAATATCACCTCCGCCATTCTAGAGATTGGGTTCTTCGTTTAGGTGATGGAACCGAAGAAAGCCACAAACGCATTCAAGATGCATTTGACGAAATTTGGATGTACGTGGGTGAATTATTTTTTATGGATGAAGTGGACGAAGTAGTTCTGAATGATGGAAACGGAGCAGACTTAAGTTCTTTTCACTCTAAATGGAAAACGTTAGTGGAAGAAACACTCACTGAAGCAACACTTTCAGTTCCCGATTGGGAGCAATTTATGATGACAGGAAGTCGAAACGGAATGCATACTGAACACCTTGGACATATTCTTTCAACTATGCAATTTTTGAGACGCTCTCATCCAGATGCCGTTTGGAAGTGATATAGAATTTAGTATTTAGTATTTAGTACTGAGTATTTAGATATTAGATTTTAGTATTTCGTTCAAGAATTTAAAACGCACCATTAGTATCTGATTGACACTAAATGCCAGTTAAAGCAACACATACCAAAGAGCAGATTTGGGATTACATCCGAGAGGTGACTGATCCCGAAATTCCTGTGCTTAATATTATTGAGATGGGAATTGCCCGAAGTGTAGATATAGATAGCGATGGAAAGGTTCTAGTTAAAATTACCCCAACATATTCTGGTTGCCCAGCAATGAGTGCCATTGAAAATATGGTTCGCGAAAAGCTGGAAGAAAAACGAGTAGAAGCATTTGATGTGCAACTAGATTATTCTGAAGCATGGACCACCGACTGGATGACGGAAGAGGCAAAAGCCAAATTGAAAGATTATGGAATTGCTCCGCCAGAAAAATCGACAAGTGATGATGATTTTTTGAACAGCCTCTCAGCCACTAAAATTGTCCCATGTCCTTTTTGTGATTCTTTTGAAACAGAACTTCAAAGCCAGTTTGGCTCAACAGCATGTAAATCACAATATTTTTGCAATTCCTGCCACCAACCTTTCGAGCACTTTAAGTGCATTTAAACTGATTATTTACAAATCTTTGGGTAGTTGATACTTTATTATCTTTGGATGATTTTCAATGGTGTTAAGTATGTAAGCCTCATCCTGATATATCTGAAATGTTCTGGCTGCTAATGGCAATTTTTCTTCCCTAATAAATGAGCCATTATTTCTATCAAAGATCCATAACCTTTTGGAATGCTTAATTTTATCAATTAAATCTTCAAATTTGAATGAATACCTCATCTGTTCAAATTTTGAAACATTTTTCCCACTAAAAACTACATACACGTGTTTATCATCCGCTGTAATATCGCGAGCTCCCTCAGGATGTTCTCCCATAATAGGCAGGCTAAACTGACCATCTATTCTTGGGTTAGGGATAGGAATAGCATCTGGTCCATCTTTTAAGAATTTAATACCCTCTTCGTTAATTCCCATAAGCAAAGATGAATACTCAAAGGCTATATATAACTCGTTATCATAATTAGTGAAATATAAGGTTTGAAGCATTATGGGGTTTCTAAGAGATTCTAGCTCAGGAATTTCTTTCAAAGAGTGCTTCCAAAGTAAATCTGATTCTTCTATTCTTTTGTCATTAAATCTCCACGCCTTTAAGAAAAAATCTTCATACTCTATTGTTACTAGTGTACTATCATTAATTAGGGCGGCCTGATATACTCTTTTTTGTAACGCCTTGCCAGTAACGTCGTATTTATACTCTAAATTAGTATTGAAAACAGTTACCCTATTTAACCCCGCAACCCATAATAAAATATCGCCATTTGTAAACTTAGTAAACGCTTTATAGAAAATACTACTCACCTCTCCAGGTCCTCTACCATGTCTCAATTCGGATATCAACGAATCCGAACTAAAGCTGATATTGCGTATTGGAAATTCTTTTAACGCATGGTCGTTTATTAAGATTCTATCTTTGTCTAGGATTAACGTTTGTTCTGGATCAAAAACTGTTTCTTTGAGTTCACCAAGTTTTACCCAACCAGTTTTAAACACAAGCAAAGAGAAAACTATAATAAAAGTAACTTTTGCCATCTAAGTTATAACAATGTTTATAATTTATATCACAATAATAATAGTATATAAATTTATATTTCCAATAGTGTTAATGAGATAACCGTAAAGAATAGAATCTGGTTAGCAGCTCGATAATCTCCAACTCGCCTCCTCCATAAGTCTTTCAAACAGTCTTGGTAATCTCATAAATCATCAGGTAATTGATATCTAACTATATTAGGTTCGTCGTTTGTGGTATTTAGGAGATACGCTTCGTTATTAAATACTTGAAATGATTTTGCAGATAATGGTAGTTCAACTTCTTTTATAAACTCACCAGATTCTCTTTCGAAAATCCATAGCCGTTTAGCATGTTTCACCCTTTCAATTAAAGCTTCAACATTATGCGCATATTTCATTTGCTCAGACTTGGAGATATTCTCCCCACTAAAAACTACATACACATATTTATCATCCACTGTGATATCG
This sequence comes from Balneola sp., assembly GCA_048267645.1. Classification (GTDB taxonomy): domain Bacteria; phylum Bacteroidota; class Rhodothermia; order Balneolales; family Balneolaceae; genus Balneola. The sequence continues at coordinate 31,501 of JBLWXC010000015.1, read as the reverse complement.
CGAGCCCCCTCAGGGTCTTCTCCTATTGATGGCAATGTATATTTACCGCCTGACCTCGGATCGGGAATGGGTATCTCATCTGGGCCGTCAGTGATAAATTTTATCCCCTTTTCATCTACAGCCATAAGAAGTGACGAATACTCAAAGCTTGTGTAAAGAACTCCTTTATAGTTATGAAAGAATAATGTCTGCATCATAACTGGGTTTTCTAAAGATGAAAGTTGTGGAAAATCCTTAACCGATTTTTCCCATAACAAATCACTTTTATTAATTGTGTAGTCATTCATTCTCCAAGCCTTTAAGAAAGGATCTTTCGAACTAAATGTTATAACTGTACTATCGTTAATTAATTCTATATGCTGGAAGAAGGTTTTTAAAGCGTCTCCATTAATATTGGTTATATATTCTAAATCTGAATTGAATACCGTGATACGGCCTAACCCAGCATCCCATAAAAATATTTTCCCATCTGAAAATTGCGTGATATTCTTATAGAATATTTCACTTACTTCTCCAGGACCTCTCCCCTTTTTTAAAAATGCAATCACTTCATCTTTTTCAAAATCTATCTTCTGAATTGGAGCCTCCCTTTGCGCATGATCATTTACAATTACATTTCCGTCGTCGGCTACCCAAATTTGATCTGGGTCGTATATATTTGCTTTAATTTCTCCTTTTGAAACCCAATCACTTTTAATGAGTACAGCATAAACGACTAGGATTAAAACTTGTAAGGGCATGTTTTTTAGTAACTCTAATTTCATTTATGTCAAGTTGTTTAATTTCAGCATTATACATAAATATAAAATCTAAAAATAATTTCTATAATTTCAACTATATTATTCTATTGAAATCATACATTAAGTTCTCCAAAATGAAATTTCATCTAGTTTCTACTGTTTTTTTTGTACTGTTACTTTCTGTTCCAGGCTTTGCCCAAGCTATCGAACAACAACAAAATCTCAACACCGGAGATTCTGAGCTTAGTTTCTTACCAAGCTCTCAAATAAGCCCGATTTCTTCACTTTCTTTTCAAGTTGCTACAAAGTACGAGAACAAAAAAAACAACTTCCTTTTGGGAACAGGTTATATACTCCAAGGCTTAAAATTTCGTAATGCGGTTGATCAATTCAATGCTACCGCTCCTTTTGATACACGTGGATTTGAACCAACCTCATTCAGCTCTTATTCGGACCTTATTGAAACCAATTATTTACTTTTGAATCCTACAAAGCCCGTAAAATGAGTCAACAATTTATTACTTCCTCTTTAGAATCTGGCGTTCTTAAAATCGTTCTTAATCGTCCTGACAAACTAAACAGTTTTAATTACGGAATGGCTGAAGAAGTTCAAGATGCATTTATCGAAGCCGCTTCAAACACTGAAATTCGTTGCGTTTTACTTACAGGAATGGGACGTGCTTTTTGCGCAGGTCAAGATTTAGAAGAAGTTGTTGAAATTGGTAAAGACCCAACTCGCAAGTTAAGCGAAGTGGTTCATCACACCTACAATCCAATTATAAAAGCTATTCGGAATTTAGAGAAGCCAGTAATCTGTGCTGTAAATGGTACAGCCGCTGGAGCTGGTGCCAATATTGCCCTTGCCTGCGATATGGTTATTGCTAACGAAGACGCCAAATTCATTCAATCATTTTCAAATATTGGTTTGATTCCTGATAGCGCAGGAACTTATATTTTACCTCGTTTAATTGGTTTAGCTAGAGCAACAGAACTCACTTTTACCGGACGCCCTGTTAAAGCTCCCGAAGCTGTTGATATGGGTATGATTTATAAATCGGTTCCCGCTGATGAATTAATGGATGAAGCTTTAACACTATGTAAACATTTGGCGAACATGCCAACATATGGCTTAGGGCTCACAAAACGAGGATTTAATGCTGGCTTTAGTAATTCCCTTGAAGAACAAATGGAGCTCGAAGCTGAGCTCCAAGCAAAAGCAGGTGCTTCAAAAGATTATAACGAAGGAGTACAGGCATTTCTAGAAAAAAGAAAACCTAAATTTTCTGGCAAATAATATGAAATTCATTCTCAAACTTGAGCAAGTCGCTCTTTTTCTGTTTTCCATCATTCTGTTTTCAGAAATCACGGACTTACCTTGGTATTTTTACGCAGCTTTGTTTTTTGTACCAGATATTTCCTTTATCGCTTATGCTATAAACACGAAAATTGGTGCTGTATTCTATAACCTCCTTCATCATCAAGGCATTTGGATTTTCATTTCCATTTTAGGCTTTTATTCAGAAATAGAATGGCTTTTAGGGCTAGGAATAGTATTTACAGGTCATGCTGCATTCGACCGCCTCTTTGGTTATGGACTTAAATATTCCGATAGTTTTAACCATACCCATTTAGGGTTTATTGGTAATAACTCCCCTTCCGAAAAATAAAATTTAGAGACCCCTCTAGATATTATTTTCGCTACTCTTATAGCCTTTAATAGCTATTTTAACATTGTTAAATAGACGTTAAAACTTGTTCTATTTACAAATTGTAACCCTCCTACTTTGGGTTAATCGAAGGATTCTAGTTACAATCGAGCTAACTAACACAGCACAACTATAAATAATAAACTAACTCATGAAAAAGTATTCTATACGCATTGTTTCTGCTTTTCTTTTCGTTCTTAGTTTTGTTGGAACCATCGCTGTACAGGCTCAATCTGATATCTTCGAAAAACTCGAAGAAATTGCCATCATTGATCAAAAAGTGATGATGCCTATGCGCGACGGTGTTCGACTTGCTACTGATATTTATCGTCCTAAAACAGACAAAAAAGTTCCGATTATCTTCTCAAGAACACCTTACAATTTTAACTCGTGGGGCGATGGTGAGCAACGTACCAGAACCGCACAAAGCGCTTATGACGCCGTTAAGCGTGGTTACGCTTATGTAGTTCAGAACGAACGTGGTCGCTATTTTTCTGAAGGCGAATGGGGAATCTTAGGAGTACCTCTCACCGACGGATATGATGCTTTTAGCTGGATGCAAGATCAGTCTTGGTCGAATGGAAAAATTGGGACACTTGGTTGCTCTTCTACAGCGGAATGGCAAATGGCTGTTGCCGCACTTGACCATCCAGGGCATGCAGCAATGGTTGCACAAGGCTTTGGCGCCGGTGTTGGTAAAATTGGAGAATTTTACGAACAAGGAAACTGGTATCGTGGCGGTGTTGAACAAATGATGTGGTTCCCTTGGTTGTACGGCGTTGAACAAGACAAATTCAAGCCTAGAATCCCAGCAGGTGCTACACAAGAAGACCTGATTCGCATTTCTCGATTCTATGATCTCGGACCAGAAAATCCAAAAGTTGATATGTCTGAGGCCCTTGCTCATCTTCCAATTCAGGATTTCATAAAAAATATCAATGGGAAAAATGAGCTCTTCTTTGATATGGTTACCCGCACACCAAACGACGAAGCTTGGTACAGCGGAGGTTTATACCATGTTGACATGGACTTTGGTGTTCCTAGTTTTTGGTTCGTTTCTTGGTATGATATTGCCTCAAGCCCAAATTTGGCACTTTTCAATCATGTGCGAAATAACGCTTCCGATAAAGAAGTTCGTGACAACCAATATTTAGTCATCGCCCCAACCCTTCATTGCGGATTTACACGTGCCACCGAAAATACCGTTGTTGGTGAACGAAGTGTGGGCGACGCTCGCTTAAACTACAACGAACAAATCTACGACTGGTTTGACATGTGGTTGAAAGGCGAGAAAACGAATTTCAAGGAAAACACCCCTCGCGTTCAGTACTACACCATGGGAAGCAACGAGTGGCAAAAAGCGGATCAATGGCCACCAGCTGGTGTTGAAATGACTCCTTTCTACCTAAGTAGCAACGGAAAGGCGAACAGCTTATACGGCGACGGTAAACTCGTTTCCAAAAAGCCTAAAAAGGACAATCCTGATAGTTTCACTTATAATCCAATGAATCCTGTACCATCTCTTGGTGGAAATGTTTGTTGTATTGGTGGAGCAGTTGGCGCTGGTGCTTATGATCAAAAAGGAATGGAAACCCGCCACGATATTTTAGTCTACACTTCTGATCCTCTAGAGGAAGGAATCGAAGTTTCTGGATTTATTGAGTCGACCTTATATCTATCATCTGATGTGAAAGACACCGACGTAACTATCAAATTGATTGACGTTTATCCAGACGGAACCGCTTATAACTTAGACGAAACCATACAACGAGTTCGTTACCGAGAGGGATATGATAAAGAAGTCTTTATGGAAAAAGGCAATGTATATAAAGTAGACTTAACACCAATGTCTACCAGTAATTACTTCAAAAAAGGACATCGTATTCGCATTGAAGTATCGAGTAGTAACTTCCCTCGTTTTGCGAGAAACTTAAATACAGGTGGCAAAAATTATGACGAAAAAGAAGGCGTTGTTGCTAACAACAGCATTCACCACTCTTCAAAATATCCGTCTCAAATTAAGTTGCCGATTATGAAGAAATAATCTCTTCATGAGATAAAAAAGCATTAATAGTCAAAAGGCTAGTTATCACATATCGATAACTAGCCTTTTTTATTCCTTTAAATATCAAATACTCTGATTTAGAAATGGGATAACCTAGTAGTTACCTCTACACAAAAAAGAATACAGCGAGCGTGGAACATATTCCACCTAGAGCAGCAGCTGTAAGTGCCAACGGAATCTGTGTTTTTACATGATCCATAAGGTCACACCCCGTTGCTAGCGATGATAATATCGTGGTATCAGAGATAGGCGAGCATTGATCTCCAAACACGCCACCACCTACCACTGCACCAAAGCAAATAGTAATAAAGAATGGATCTGGTAATATGGCCCAAGCAAGTGGCATCGCCACTGGGAAAACTACCGCATAGGTGCCCCACGATGTACCTGCCGAAAAAGCAATGAGCATACACATAGCCATTAAAATAGCTGGTAAAGCGACTGGTGATATAGCATTCCCCACAAGATCTACAACATATTCTGCCGTACCTACTGCTTGCGCCACCTCTTTAAGTGTTACCGCAAGTGCTAAGATAATGGCTCCAATAGTTACTCCTTTACAACCATCTAAGAAACCATCCATCACTGTTTGTAAATCCATCCCTTTGGCTAGGGCAATGAAAACGCTCGTTAGTACGGCTAGTACAAAAGCTTCACCGATAAGTAGCATTGGGTTTTCTGTTTGCCCCATAATATAAAAGGTGACGAAATACGGAATAATAGCTACTCCCAAAAGGGTACCAATAGGCCCTAAAAAATCAACTAAGCCAGAACGATATCCTTCTGGAACTTTCATTTCCGTCAACTCTCGCGACGACATAGGCATGGAGCCCTCTCTATCAAGCCTTCCCGTAGTTTTTACTCGCTTAATTGCCTCTCGCATCTTCTTTCCAGGAATCCAAGGAAGCAACTCAAAAGCAAAGAAAAGGGTGATGAGCAAAGCAAAAATACCGTAAAAATTATATGGCAATGCTTGAATAAAAAAGTTAATCCCATCCTGACTCGTTTCAAAAAGTGGAATGGTACCGACAACAAGTCCGGCTATATAAATGGGCCACACATTAAATGGAATGATAGTAGCCGCTGGTGAAGCTGTGGAATCCACCATATACGCAAGTTCTTCGTGGGCTACTCCATGTTTATCAGCAATAGGACGTACAGTAGCGCCAGTAAGCACGGTGCTGATGGTACCGCCTTGGTGAAAAATAAGTCCCATCATCCACGTAAAAAACTTAGCACTTTTAGGTCCACGTACAATCTTCGCCCCCGCCCATTCTGCAAACCGTTCGGCCCCACCTGTTCGTGTCCAAATACCAATAAGTCCACCCAGCGCCCACAGATACACCAATAAAATAAGTGCAAAACTCTCGGTTCCAATCGATGGGATTAAAAATTCTTGAATGATATTGAGTTTACCAGAAATAACCCCACCTAAAGCTATTCCCACAAATAAAGAACTAATGACTTCTTTAGTCCAAAATGCTAACCCGATTGCAACCAACGGTGGCAGAATAGACCAAAAACCAAAATGCCCACCTTGATCTGGGAACCGACCAGTAAAGACTAAACCCAAGGCAATAAGAAAAAAGGTGATGGCTAGATTTATTCGGTTATTTTTGGAAACTGAAGAGAACCATATTTTTTTTGCTTCTGGCATAATGCATCCGGATATAAAGTAATTATTGATTTAAATGAATATCACATATAACGATTAGGGTCTGTCAATGGATGAGAAAGTTTAGCTTGGCCCTGCGTTATTAATTGGCTGATTGTTTCGCCATTAGCAAAGCTTAGGCTCATCCCAACCATGGAGTGGCCCGTGGAAACATACACATTTCTACGAGAGTTTATCTTACCTACATAAGGCAAGCCATCAGGGGAACAAGGACGTAGCCCCACCCAAACCGACTGTTTATCTAAATCCTCTAAGGAGTATTCAGGAAAGTAGGGAAGAACAGATTTTTTAAGAGCATTTATTTTAGCTGCAGTTACAGAGGTGTCATGACCGGCAACTTCCATTGTTCCAGCAAATCGTAGATCTCCATTGATTGGTGTTATCGCTACTTTACGCTCCGCTAGTACAACGTTTATCTTTGGGATTTTTGACGGTGCTTTAAGAGTTATGCTATACCCTTTACCTGCTTGAACAGGAAGTTTAATATCTAGTTTCTTCATCAAATCGGGTGTCCAAGTCCCAGAACATACTACAACATGCGTTCCGCTTATTTTTTGACGATCGGAGCTTATAATATCTAAGCTTCCATCTGCTTTTTCTTTGATGTCAACGACCTTGGTATTAAAAATGAACGTTACACCTTGCTTCAGCAGTAGAGCTTTTAGCTCGCTCATCAACTGACCAGGATGGACGTGTGCATCGTTCGGATAGTAAACAGCTCCATAGATATCTAACTGCATGTTAGGCTCTAGTTCTTGAGCTTCCTTGGCAGACAAGACCTGAGTTGGTACACCTAAGGATTTTGCTTTCTCTGCGCTTGCAATCTCGCTTTTAAGCCCTTTTTCTGTTTCACAGATAGATAGATGTCCGTTTCTTTGCAGTCCAAAATTCATGGCTTCAGACTTTTCTAAATCAATAAGTAATTCTTGGTTTCTAAGAAGCATATCTCTGAGTATTGGTCCAGCCTCCTCAACATGTTTTACGGTAGCATTATTTCTAAATTTCCATAACCAACTAATCAGGTCTGCATTCAAACGAGGTTTAATATAAAAGGGACTTTCTGCCTTAAACATCCATCGCAACCCTTGGCTAATAACTCCAGGAGATGATAATGGTATAATATGCCGAGGGGCAATAAGACCTGCATTCCCGTAAGAACAGTTGTCGCTGCCATCCGTTTTGTCACAGATGGTGACCTTTACCCCACTTTTATTTAAATAATAGGCCGTTGTTAAACCCGCAATACCAGCGCCTATAATGATGACGTGATTTGTCTTATTTGCCACTATCCCTAGTCCAAAGTTATACTATTATTATTTCTGTTTATTTAAACTTCTTAAAACAACCGTCGCTGAATGGAAGTAAATAATTTCATCCCAATTCTAATTCTTACCCGTCTTTTATCTATTAAATAATCCCTCTCTGATTCTTTAGCAAATATTCAGTTTTAAAATAGATTTCATTGAATCATGAATTAAAGAATGAAGACTACTACACAATATGCTATGAATAAATATTACTTCATTCAATATTTAATCACTTATTATTTTTAATACTAAGGAACCTCCATTTACCGCATGATTTTCTGCTGATATGACATCATAATTACTGAACAATTCAAAATATACTCCCTGCTATTTTTTCTATTTTTAAACGTTATTACAACTCAGAATTATTATCTTGGAAGCGATTTTCTATAATTATAACAAAGATTTTCTATGACAAATACACAGGCAACCATTGGCGTTATTGGCGCCGGAACAATGGGAACTGGCATTGCACAAGTAGCTGCTACGCATGGCCACCAAGTATATATTTATGACGCGTTCTCAGAACAACTCGTAAAGGCCGAAAAAGCCCTTAAAAGCATCCTAGCCAGACAAGTAGAAAAGGGTCGAATGTCTCAACAAGAAGTGGATGATATTTTAAATCGAATCAAGTTTGTAGACAATATCACCATGTTTGGAGAATGTGGTTTTGTGATTGAAGCCGTGGTAGAAAATCCAGACGTTAAAAAAGACGTATTTGCTCGACTTGAAGCTATTGTATCTCGTGATTGTATACTTGCATCAAATACTTCTTCCCTTTCAATTGCATCCATCTCTTCTTCTTTAAAAAAACCAGGTCGTTTTTTAGGAGTTCATTTCTTCAACCCGGCTCCATTAATGAAATTGGTTGAAATTATTCCTGGCATTGCTACAGCTCCTGATATTACAAATCAAACAAAAGAGCTTATTAAGGCTTGGGGAAAAACAATTGTAACTAGTAAAGACACTCCTGGCTTTATCGTAAATAGAGTGGCGCGACCTTTTTATGGAGAAGCACTCCGTATTTTGGAGGAAGGTGTGGCAGATGTAGCTACCATAGACTGGGCAATGAAAGAAATTGGCGGGTTTAGAATGGGCCCTTTTGAGCTGATGGATTTAATTGGCCACGATGTTAATTACGAAGTAACTAGCTCTGTTTTTAAAGAGTTTTATTACGATCCTAGATTTAAACCTTCTTTCACCCAAAAAAGATTGGTTGAAGCTGGTTGGTTAGGTCGTAAATCAGGTCGCGGTTTTTATGACTACCGTGATGGTTCTACAAATCCCTCTCCTACAACCGACAAAGAATTAGGCACAAAAATCCTAAATAGAGTGTTGGTGATGCTTATAAACGAAGCTTGCGATGCCGTATTCATGAATATTGGTTCAGTAGAAGATGTAGATTTAGCGATGCAGAATGGAGTAAACTATCCAAAAGGCTTGCTCGCTTGGGCCGATGAAATTGGATTACCTAAAGTGCTAGATATGATGACTGCATTACAAGTAGAATATCGTGAAGATAGATATCGTCCAAATCCGCTATTAAAACGAATGGTACGAGAAGGACGAAATTTCTACGAGATAGTATAAAACCAAGCACAGTTAATTTCTAATAATGAGTAAAAATCCAAAAACCGAAGTTCAGCAATTGCTTGAAAAAGATACATTCTCAAAATGGTTGGATGTCAAAATTGTAGACATTCAATCTGGGTATGCAAAACTTTCAATGCTTGTTCGAGACGATATGACGAATGGTTTTGGAGTTTGCCATGGAGGGGTAACATTCGCCTTTGCAGATAGTGCTCTCGCTTTTGCCTCCAATTCTCGAGGGGCTACATCTGTGGCTATCGAAAACAATATCAATTACACCAAAAAAGTCTCGGTGGGCGACACATTAACCGCTGAAACTGAAGAAATTCAGAATGGACGAACTCTTGGTGTTTATAAAGTCAAAATCACCAATCAAAATACCCAACTTGTAGCAGAGTTTAGAGGGACGGTTTATAGAACAAATAGACATATGACTTAAGATATAAGATTTACGATATGCATAATTACAAAAAACTTACTGTTTGGAATAAAGCAATAGATTTTGCCACAAAAATCTACGTTGTTACAAAAGATTTCCCCGAGGATGAATTATATGGGCTTACCTCTCAACTCAGAAGAGCAGCTGTATCTATTAGTTCAAACATTGCAGAAGGCGCAGGGCGTAATTCGGATAAAGAATTTCGTCATTTTCTAAATATCACTTTCGGTTCCTGTTCTGAGATTGAAACACAACTAATCATTAGTAACAAATTAGGGTATATTTCTAAGGATGAGTTTTCTTTTTTGTGCAAAGAGGTTACTGATATTCAAAAAATTATTTACAAACTAATCCAAAAATTTTCTTAGGCCTCACAGCCTATATCCTTCATCTTACATCTTAAGTCATATGTCTATAAACGCCGCATATATTATTGACGCAATCAGAACTCCCATTGGGAATTTAAAAGGAGCTCTTTCGCCAGTTAGAGCTGATGATTTAGCTACAATTCCAATCAAGGAATTATTACGAAGAAACCCTGAGATTGATCAAACTGCAATTGAGGATGTAATTTTTGGATGTGCAAATCAAGCAGGCGAAGACAATAGAAACATTGCGCGAATGGCAGCTTTACTTGCGGGACTCCCTGTTTCGGTTCCTGGAGAAACTGTGAATCGACTTTGTGCTTCTGGTATGAGTGCCACCGCTCGTGCTTTCCATGCTATAAAGGCAGGCGAAGGAGATTTATTTATTACTGGAGGAGTTGAACACATGACTCGTGGACCAATCGTTCTTGGTAAAGGTTCTTCTCCATATTCTGGCACTACCGAAATGCACGATTCTACTTTTGGGTGGCGTTTTGTTAATCCCAAAATGCACGATATGTTTGGAACTGATGGCATGGGAATTACAGCTGAAAATGTAGTAGCAATGCACAATATTTCTCGCGAAGACCAAGATGCATTTGCCGCATGGAGCCAACAAAAAGCAACTGCTGCACAAAGTTCTGGCCGACTTGCTAAAGAAATCGTCCCTGTTGAAATTCCTCAGCGTAAAGGCGAGCCTATTATTTTTAAGGATGATGAATTTATTCGTGCTGGTACGACCACAGAAATTTTAGCGAAACTTCGTCCTGCTTTCAAAAAAGATGGAAGTGTAACTGCTGGAAATGCCTCGGGATTAAACGATGGTGCAGCGGCTTTGCTTATTGCATCAGATACTGCCGTAAACAAATACGGATTGAAGCCAAAATCACGAATTGTAGCGACAGCTGTTTCTGGAATTGAGCCTCGTATAATGGGACTCGGGCCTGTAGAAGCAACCCAAAAAGTACTTCAGCGAGCAGGTCTCACTCTTGCCGACATGGACATTATTGAGCTAAACGAAGCCTTTGCAGGCCAATCTTTAGGCGTTACTAGAACTTTAGGTTTAAAAGATGACGACGCGCGATTGAATCCAAACGGAGGAGCCATTGCTCTTGGTCATCCTTTAGGAATGACGGGCGCACGATTACTTCAAACCGCAACGGTAGAACTCCACGAAAGAGAAGATGCAAAATATGCCCTTTGTACATTATGTATAGGCGTTGGACAAGGTTTTGCTGTTGTTCTGGAGAAGGTTGGGGGGTAGTTGTTGGGTAATGGTTATTAAGAGATTGAGTTATTGAGTCTACACCATGTATAAACTATCTGAGCTAGAATCATGGAAATCATCAAGGAGATTGAGACTTGCCATTTCTGAGTTGGCTAAATCTTTTCCTGATGATGAAAAATTTAGGCTTAAGGATCAAATACTTCGATCTTCAAGATCGGTCGCAGCAAATATTGCTGAGGGGTTTGGAAGATTTCATTATCAAGAAAACATTCAGTTTTGTAGAATAGCACGAGGCTCACTATATGAAACATTAGAACACTTAATGTGTGCGAAAGATGAAGGCTTTATAAATGACGAACAATTCAACAATTCAACAATACCAATGAGCTAATTTTGGAATGTTTAAAAATATTAAATGGCTATGTTCAATACCTTAAAAAAGCCAAAAAATCCACCTAATCACTCAATCTCTTAATAACTAAATTACTCACACAACCAAAAATGCTCTACTCATACAAAGGATATAAACCCGTAATTCACGAAAGTGCATACATCCATCCACTGGCGGCGGTAACTGGAAATGTGATTATCGGCAAAGATGTGTATATCGGTCCTGGAGCTGCGATTCGTGGAGATTGGGGAAAAATTATTATCGAAGATGGCTGTAATGTTCAAGAGAATTGTACAATTCACATGTTCCCTGGCACTACGGTTTTGTTAGAAAAAGGAGCTCATGTTGGTCATGGCGCAATTATTCACGGAGCACATTTGGGTAAAAATTGCTTAATTGGAATGAATGCTGTTGTGATGGATAATGTAAAAATTGGAGCTGGTTGTATTGTTGGCGCACTTACTTTTATTAAGGAAGGCACCCAAATTCCAGATAGAAAAGTAGTAGTTGGAAATCCTGCAAAGATAATTAAAGACGTCTCTGACGAAATGCTGAAATGGAAAACCGAAGGCACCGGATGGTACCAACGTTTGCCAAAAGAATTGCATGAAACCTTGATAGAATGCGAGCCGTTAAGGGAAGTTCCTGAGGATAGAAAAGATCAGAATGCTGACTATTCAACTTGGGGAAATAAAAAGAAATCATAATGGGCATTTTTTCAAAACATATTCCGCCACATAAACTTCATCCAGAAATTTTACACTGGCAAGAAGGTGACGAAATTAAGGCACGCAATGTTGTTCTAAATAACCCACTTTCAATTATCGTGGCTTTTGAAGATGGCAATCTGAATATAATCTATAATTTCAAAGCTATTACTCGCGATGGATTTATCATTATTTCAGAAAAAAAAACGGGACATTTACATAAAGTGCCTTTTAAAAAATTTATCAAAACAGCTAAGAATCTGAGTTTAATTAACCGAACAATTCAACAAGATTTAGCACACAATCAAGATTACATGGAACTGATTGAATCGTTCCAAACTGCATACAAAGAACTCGAAGAATCTGATAATCCTAAATTAATCGACTAAATGGGCTTATTCACCAATAAGAAAAAAGGAAAAGCTCCACATACTTGGTATCCCGATATCTTGCATTGGCAAGAAGGTGACAAACTATATTGCTGGAATGTTCTTACTGCACTAGGCGGTAAAAATTCTTGGGCTGAAGTACATCGATATACACCTGAAGGTGGCGGATTTGCAAAAGCACACTTCGTATTTGTTGGGGTAAATTCTGAGGGAAAAATCTTTGTTAAAGACGAAAAGGAAAATCTTTTAGAATTTGATTTCTATAGATTTATTAAAAAAGCTAGAAATGAGAGTTTGGTTAACCGAATGATTCAAGATCGGGTGACAGGAACCGAGAACTATATGGAGTTGATGAAGAGTTTTCAGCAAGCTTTTAACGAGCTACAAGAGGAAGATCAACATCCTAAAAGATTGGGTTCTTTACCTAACAATGCTCAGCAACCACTTCCAACAAAGGAAAAAGAGTAATGGGACTATTTACTAACAAAAAGAAAGGAAAAGCCCCTCATACTTGGTATCCCGATATTTTACATTGGCGGGAAGGCGATAAAATTTTCTGTTGGAATATTGCCAAGGCGATTGGATATGCAAAGGCAAAACCTCAAGATTTTTATAAATATCTAGATCACGGTTCCTCTGGATATGGAAAAGGCACTTTCTCTTATAAATCGGTGGATGGACAAGGTTATATATATTTAGAACACGACGAAAACATTGTACGATTTGAGTTCTTCCGCTTTATAAAGGTAGCCAAAAACGAAAGTTTAGCTAGTCGAAAATTAGAGCATCAGTATCAAGATTCTGAAAAATACATGGAGCTAATGCACACTTTTCAAAAAGCTTTTGATGAGTTACAAGAAGAAGACCAACATCCTAAAAGATTGGGTGAGAATATGGGGACTTCGCAGAACAAAGAACGCCAACAATAACACGGTTAATCCATTATTATGAGTTCAATGATGAAAATACAAAGCTACATCCAAGGAAAATGGCTGCCATCTGGTAGCGAAACTGATTTAATTAGTGCAGTTACAGGAAAACCCATTGCTCAACTTGTTGAAGCAGATATTGACTACAAGTCTGCACTAGATTATGGCCGCACTGTTGGAGGACCTGCTTTACGAGAACTAACAATCCATCAGCGAGCTTTTAAAATTAAATTCCTAGCAGCCTATTTGATGGAGCGAAAGGAACATTATTACGAGCTTTCTACACAGACAGGGGCTACTCGCAAAGATTCTTGGATTGATATTGAAGGTGGTTTTGGATCCATGTTTGTACTTTCGAGTAAAGCCAGACGCGAACTTTCGGATCTCCCCTTTCATGTTGAAGGTGGTACGGAGCGCCTTTCTAGAGGAGGAACTTTTGTTGGCCAACATATTTGTGTTCCAAAACACGGCATCGCTGTTCACATCAATGCATTTAACTTCCCCGTTTGGGGAATGGTAGAGAAATTAGCGCCGGCAATTATGGCAGGGCTTCCTTGTATTATAAAGCCATCTCCTGTTGGCTCATATTTGGCTCACGCCGTTTTTAAAGATATTATTGAATCAAATATTTTACCTGAAGGAAGTGTACAATTTATTGCTGCCGATAAACCTGGCGATTTGCTTGAACATCTAACTAGCCAAGATTCTGTTTCCTTTACTGGCTCTGCACATACTGGTAAAATGCTTAAATCACATCCTAATATTGTAGCTAACAGCGTTCAGTTTAATTTGGAAGCCGATTCTTTAAACGCATCCATTTTAGGGCCAGATGTCACACCAGATATGGAAGAGTTCGGACTTTTCATAAAGGAAGTTGGAATGGAGATGACAGTAAAAACGGGGCAAAAATGTACTGCCATTCGCCGCGCCATCGTCCCTCGCGAACGTGTAGAAGATGTAGTAGCGTCACTAAAACAATTCCTATCCAAAACTACCATTGGCGATCCTTCCCAAAAAGAAACACGAATGGGACCACTGGCTTCAGAACTGCAGTCAAAACGTTTTGATGAACAACTCGCCATACTTTCTGATGTTACCGATACCATGTATGCTGGGGACACACAGACAGGTGCGTTTACCAGTCCTAGAGTACTTCTCTGCCACCAACCCATGCAAGTTGATGAAGTACACCGCATTGAGGCATTCGGGCCGCTAACAACCGTTATGCCTTACGATTCCGTAGAACAAGCAATTGCCATTGCAAATAAATCAGATGGCTCTCTTGTAGCTTCTCTTTTTACAGCTAATGATGACATTGCCGCTAAAATCACTTTTGGTTGTGCTCCATATCACGGACGATTCATGGTGATTAATAAAAACTCAGCAGGTGAATCAACAGGTCATGGATCTCCAATGCCGCATATGGTCCATGGCGGACCTGGACGTGCTGGTGGCGGCGAAGAGTTGGGTGGTGCTCGTTCTGTATTACACAACATGCAACGAATTGCTCTTCAAGGTTCTCCAACAACCTTAAGAAATATCGTACAACAACACGTAAAAGGTGCTGAAACTCAACTCCCACCAAAGCATCCTTTCATGATGTTTTTTGAAGAGATTGAGATTGGGCAAGCTCATATTACCGAAAAAAGAACGGTTACCGACAAAGACGTGGTAGATTTTGCGGAATTAACTGGTGATAAATTTTATGCACACACAAATCCAGATGCTGCCGCACGTTCACAATTCGGAAAGATTGTTGCACATGGCTATTTCGTACTATCAGCGGCTGCGGGATTGTTTGTTCATCCCGATGAAGGCCCCGTAATGCTGAATTACGGGTTAGAGTCACTCAGTTTTCTTGCACCTGTTGCACCGGGCGACACCATCCAAGCCAAGTTGATTGTGAAACGTAAAACAGTTCGTCAAAAAAGAGCTGTTGATAAATTCCCATTTGGAGTTGTTTACTGGGATGTTGAGGTAACCAACCAAGATAACGACCTAGTAGCTGAATATACTATTTTGACGTTAGTGAAACGTAAACACCGATTAGAAATTGATGAGGAATAGGAAGAAGTAAGCAAACTTTGGATGGATATTCGATAGCCATCATAAAGTCTATGCCTTGAAATCAGAGTTCTGAATACAAAACATTAATACCAACATACTGAATCATAATACCATGCCTGAACAAAACGGATCCGTAAGCTTATCAATCGCAAATAATATCGGAACGATTGAGTTCTATCATCCGAAAGGAAATTCATTACCAGGAGCAATTCTTCGTAAACTTGCCGAAACTATTACCGTTGCGGGCAAGAATGAAAATATCCGAGTAATTGTGATTAAAAGTACTGGCGAAGGTGCATTTTGCGCAGGCGCGTCTTTTGATGAGCTCATTGCTATTGAAGATTACGAAACTGGGAAAAAATTCTTTATGGGTTTTGCATTAGTTCTAAATGCAATGCGAACTTCTCCGAAGTTGATTATTGTTCGCGTACATGGCAAAACTGTTGGTGGAGGCGTTGGTATTGCCTCAGCTGGTGATTACACCTTTGCCAAAACAGGAGCTTCAGTTAAACTTAGTGAGCTAGCTTTGGGTATTGGGCCATTCGTAGTTGGCCCCGCAGTAGAACGGAAAGTAGGAACTTCAGCATTTGCGGCCCTCGCTGTTGATGCCACGAACTGGTACTCATCCGATTGGGCTCTAAAAAATGGACTGTTTAACCAAGTTCATGAAACTACTGAAGAGTTAGATTCTGCTGTTTCTGCATTAGCAACACAACTTGCCAAAAGTAGTCCCGAAGCAATGCTAGATTTGAAAAGAGTTTTATGGAAAGGCACTAAAAAGTGGGGGAAACTACTAGAACAACGTGCTGAAGTTAGTGGCCGTTTAGTGCTTTCAGAATACACTAAGAACTTCATTCAGCAGTTCAAAGCTAAGTAGAAGGTCTAATATAGTCGGCTGTTATTTTTACTTTTTCGAAGGCTATATGAAAGTTTGTTCCTGACTTATTATCAATTTTTAAGGTGCCATTTAACTGAGAAACAAGCGTGGTGACTAATGTTAACCCCAAGGAATCTTTATATTCATCAGGGTCGTTAGAAGGCATTCCGACGCCATCATCGCTAACTAGCATAACTATATGACCACGCTCTTCTTTCAATATCACTTCAATATTTCCAGCACTTCGTTCTTTAAAAGCATGTTCATAAGCGTTGCTTAACAGTTCGTTTAAAATAAGTCCACACGGCACACTTTGAACGATTGTCATTTCAACATCAGTATCAATTTCAATAGACAGTGATATCTTTGATAAGCCATTATCCATTGTATCAGAAACTGCTTGAATCAGTTTCCTCATATAATCACTTAAATTTATTTTTGAAAAATTCTTACTCTGATATAGTTGCTCGTGAATAATGGCCATCGACCGAATGCGCATTTGGCTATTCTTCAAAATATTTATCACCGCAGCATCATTTGTATTCCAAAGCTGTAATTCGAACAAGCCAGATATTACCGCTAAGTTATTTTTCACCCGATGATGAATCTCTTTAATCAGAATTTCTTTCTCAGAAAGCGCGTCTGTTAGCTCTTTTGTCCTTTCATCAACTAATTGTTTTAGCTTTTTCTTTTCTAAACGGCCAAGCCTTGCATGAATGTAAGCCAACACTAACATGATTACAGAAATACCTATGATAGAAAAGAACCATAAGCTTAACCAAAATGGCTTTTCAATTGTTACATCGAATTTTGATACTGGGCTCCATCCTGATTTCATGGACTTTGCCATCACTTCGAAAGTATACTTCCCAGGATTAAGATTTGTGTATGTAGCTTCGCGAAGGTTAAACACTTCATTCCAAGTTTCCTCAAATCCCTTCAGACGATACTTATAGAATACTCTTAATGGATCGGCATAATTCATAGCGCCAAACCTAAATTCAACACTATTTCTGTCATAACTCAATATAACTTTCGCTGTCGAATCCGTCGTATTTTCATTTTGTTCAAATACTGTTATTCCGCTCGCTGTTATAGATCGGATAAAAGTATTTGGTGCGAGATCTACTCTAACCTTTTTTTCTTTTTGGAAGCTAAAATCGTGAATGACCAATCCATTTCGAGCGGAACCAAACCATAATCTTCCATTTTCATCTAAAAGTGATGAGGCTCCATTCAATTCAATGCCTTTACCATAGTCCTGTAATGCG
This sequence comes from Balneola sp., assembly GCA_048267645.1. Classification (GTDB taxonomy): domain Bacteria; phylum Bacteroidota; class Rhodothermia; order Balneolales; family Balneolaceae; genus Balneola. The sequence continues at coordinate 13,755 of JBLWXC010000015.1, read as the reverse complement.
TAATGAATGCGTGAGATAGAATTTGTTTCTCTCCATACATTCAAATCATAAAAATTCAAACCTGCATTTGTTCCTTGCCATAGGCCACCATTCTTATCAAACTGTAAAGAGATTGTCTCATCAGCTCCGTAATGTTCTTCGTCTAGCACTCGGAATTCTAGAGAATCAGATGAGGTGCCCTCACTTAAGGAATAGTAAATCCCTTCGCTTGTACCTACCCAAATTGTCCCATTATCGTCTTCTGCTATCTCGTAGATACTTTCTCCGATAATTCCACGCTTTGCACTGTAAGGTGAGAAATCATTTCCATCAAATTTTACTAGCCCATCATAAGTTCCTAACCAAAAGTTATTTTCAGAATCTTTAAATATTGAGATTACCATGCTTCCCCAGTAACCTTCTTTCAATTTGTAATCCTCTAGTTCGCCATTCTCATATTTCAATAACCCATTCGAAATTCCAAAATAAATAACCCCGTTATCGTCAATATAAATATCGTTTACATAGTACGGCGATAAGTCTACACCACCATCAAACTCATAGAATCGAGAACCGTTAAAAACGGCTAAAACATAGTTATATGAAAGTAGAAGCAGGTTGCCATTACTGAGCTCCTCGATATCCCATATTTCATCGTCATCAAATAGTTCTTTGGGAATATCAAAGGATTCAAAAACACCATTTTCATATTTTGTGAGTCCTTTTTCGCTGGCAAACCACAACGTATTGTTTCGACTTCTTAACATTCCATAAACCGAATTTGCTCCAAATTCGGTATTGGCATCAAAAAATCTAAACTGTTTGTCTTTGAAAATATTTACGCCATTACCATCTGTAGCAACCCAAATTGTTCCATCATTTGCTTTAATTAACCGATAGATATAATTGCTACTTAATCCATTATTTTTTGTGATGTGCGTATACGTTTCTCCATCGAACCAATATAGCCCTTTTCGTTCAGTGCCAATCCATATTAGCCCGTCATCATCTTGATTTATATAATACACAGACTCTAAAGGTTCGCCATTAATCTCAGTTATTGTTTCAATCGAACCATCACTGTTTATTAGCGTAATACCACTGTTTGTTGCTACCCATTTAGTACCATCTGATGCACCAAAAATCTGATAGCTAACATCCCCACTTAGCCCCGTTTCTTTAGTCCACGATCTAGTTAGACCTTCCTCTTTTTTATATTCAACAACGCCATACATGGTAGCTATCCAAGCCGTTTCGTTGTTATCAAAGAAGACATCCCAAATCTGATTGCTTGGTAGCCCTTCTTTTGTAGATATGCTAGAAAATGTATGCGAATTGGGATTCCAGATTATAACCCCATGTGAATTTGTGCTAAACCAAAGCTCTCCTGATGGAGATTCAGAAATATAGTTTACCAATATAGTATCTAACAATGCGAGCTCTGGTATATAAATCAAGGAGTCTTCTTTGAAAAGCCCAACACCACCCACTTCAGTGTTAACCCACATATTTTTGTTGCTATCTTCAAATATGCCTAGGGTAAGCTCATCTTTTAAACCGTCACTTTTGTCGTAAGTTTTATAAGTAATTCCATCAAACTTCACTAAGCCACTAGCAGTTGCAAGCCACACGTAGCCATTGTCATCAAGATGAACATCATAAACTTGGCTTGACGGCAGACCGTCATTCACCGAGTATGTTTTAATATTGTACTTCTGTGCAGAGACATCTTTAAGAAGTAGCGCCAATAAAACAATTAGTAGTAGCTTTAATTTATCCAACAATATTGAAAACACCCGAAACTTCTATCTATAAACATTTTTCACCTTGTTTATAATATTTTTTATCCCACCGAAATTATCCTAGAATATAGAAATTAATACCCCCATATATCTAATTAAGATAGAAGGCAAAACATCTCATCTGCCTAATTTATTTCGTCATCATTATCAGATTCTCTGTATTTTGATGGATTGACAACAGACTCTTTACTCACTCTTTCATTCTCACTCTCATCGATAAACAAAAAACCACCGCAGTACTCATTGCTGCATGCGGAGTAATTCTTTTTTCCTCCAAAGCTGTAATGGTTAAACTGGCTTATAAACATCCTATTGATGAAGTTTCTTTATTGCTACTTCGTATGCTATTCTCCCTCCCATTCTATTTACTAGTATGGGCTTTTAATTTTAAGAAATGGCAAGACACCCCACTTCACAAAAAAGAGTATGGATTAATAATTCTACTTGGGATAATTGGCTATTACCTTGCTAGTTTTTTCGACTTTAAAGGTCTCACTTTTATTGGGGCGAGTTTAGAACGTCTTGTATTATTTACATATCCAACAATCGTTTTAATACTTAGCATCTTTGTACTTAAAAAGAAAATTACAAAAGCCCAGATTGGCGCCATTTTTATCACTTATGTTGGCTTAGCTATTATATTTTCTAATGGAAGTACTGGTATTGTAACAGGTACAAGACATGACGTTTTTGTTGGAGTGGGTTTAATCTTATTAAGTGCTTTCACTTACGCATTATACTTGGTGGGGAGTAACTTTCTGATTGCTAGAGTAGGAAGTCAACGCTTAACTACATTTTCATTAATTACTTCGTGCCTTGCGGTGATTATTCATTTCTTACTTACAGATGGAGCAACTCTTTGGGGTTATCCAATTCAAGTTTATGCTATTGCGTTTGCTATGGCTATTTTTGCCACGGTGATCCCATCTTTTCTAATTGTTGAAGCCATCAGTAGAATTGGAGCTCCTAGTGTCTCCATTGTTGGTAGTTTAGGCCCTGTTTCCACCATTCTACTCTCCATGGTTTTCTTAGGAGAAGCGCTTACTCTCGTCCAATTTCTTGGCGCTTTGATAATTATAACAGGGGTTGCTATAATAAGTTATTCAAAATCCTGAAACTCTCTTCTATGACTGCCCAACTCGCCCTTTCTGAATTACAACAATTTGCTGACCCCATTAAAGCAGAACATTCAAAACGATTTTTTAAAAGTGGAAAAGGAGAGTATGGAGAAGGTGAAATATTTTTAGGCATCAATGTTCCCAACCAAAGGAAAATAGCCAAAAAATATGCTCAGATGCCTCTCTCTGAAATAGAAATACTTTTACAGAACAAATACCATGAAGCAAGATTAACTGCTGTAATGCTACTTGTATACCGAATTAATACTTGTAGCGATTTAGAGCTTGAACCTGTTGTACAACTCTATCTAAAAAACTTAGAATTTGTAAATAATTGGGATTTAGTTGATAGTTCTTGTCATCAAATACTTGGGCGATTTCTAGAGCATAAAGAACGGGATTTACTCTATGATTTAGCAAAATCGGAGAGCCTTTGGGAAAGAAGAATCGCAATGATTACCTGCTTTTACTTTATCAAGAAAAATGACTTTAATGACGCCCTAGCTATTGCTGAAATTTTGCTGAACGACAAGCACGATTTAATTCACAAAGCAGTTGGATGGATGGTTCGTGAAATTGGGAATAGAGATTTAGAAACCGAAAAACAATTTCTTGATAAGCACTTTAAGAAAATGCCCCGTACAATGTTGAGATATGCTATTGAGAAATTTGAAGAACCCCTACGGCTCCACTATCTACTCGGTTGATTCTTTCTCGAAGCTAAATACAAACATCGATCCTTCACCTTCAGGGAGCTCTTGCACTTCAAAAGTGCCATATAATTGGCTCGTCAATGTTTTGATTAACGTTGCACCTAAAGAGGATGATTTATAAAAATCCTCATTGTTTACACCTTTACCATCATCAGATATATTGATAATAATACTTCCATCAACTTCGCGAGCTTGTACTTTTATAAATCCACTATCTTGGTCTGTAAAAGCATGTTTAAACGAATTTACTAACACCTCGTTTATTAACAGAGAACAGGATATTGCCTGATTGATATTCAATGAAAAAGGCTCAACCTCGGCAATAAGTTCAATATCCTTATGCTCAGATAAATGCATAGCTCTTATGTTTTGCATAAGGTCTTTTACATACTGATCGTAATTGATATAAGCCAGCGATTCACTTTGATACAGCATTTCATGAACCAAAGCAATCGACTGTACTCGATATTGGCTGTCGGTTAATGCTTTACTTACCTCTTCATTATCACTCTGAAAACTCTGCAATTGCAATAGCCCTGAAATCACGGCCAAGTTATTCTTAACCCTGTGGTGAATTTCCGCCAACATAAGGCCTTTTTCTTGAAGAGCAACTTTCAGCTCTAATTCAGCTGCTTTAAGTTCACTAATATCACTAGCTACATTTACAGTTCCTTTCTTAACACCGTTTTCGATCAAGTCAGCTTGGGAGAATAATATCGGGATTTGAATATTCTTGCTTGTAACTAAATTGTACTCTTTAGAGAATTTTTTATTCAACGATTGATTATTGCCTTCTTCCATATCTGTCAGATAAAAGAAATTCTTTAGCTTCTTACCAAGCAATTTATTTCTACTATAATCTAACATTTCAGCGGCAGCGCTATTAACCTTAGTGACATTCCCTTCCTCATCAGCAACAAAAATTGCTTCTTCAATAGACTCTAATAAGTTATCTAGATAATCTACTGAAATTGTTTTTGTCTCAAGATTATGAGCCATTTCATTAAATGCCGAAGCCAATTGCCCGAACTCATCTTTTGAAATTTTATCAATTCTAAACTTCAGATCACCTTCGCCAAGTTTATTAACAGCTTTTGTTAATCCCTTTAAAGGTCGGGCTATTGAATTATAGATATAGAGAGCGAGTAAAAAACCTAGAAGCAAAGCTAAGGAGCTTGCTATCAAATTCGCTTTTCGAGCTAGAGATAGCTCATCATCTAAATCCTTTATTTTCTCTTCTTGCCTAGCTACCGCTTTTTTCCTTATTTCAGAAACCTTGGGCATAATATGCGTTCTGAAATAAGGCTCTAGAGACGACATGAACATCTCATTAGCCAACCCATTATCCTCTTTTACAAGACCTAGCCATTCATTAGAGAGCGATATATATAAGAGAAACCTATTTCTAAGTTCCGAGATTTCATTAAAAAAGGGTGGGTTTTTCCCCAAAATAACTTCGAGCGTATCAAAAGCCATATTGAACTTTTGAGTTTCTTCATTAAATCCATCAGTAAGAAGAGCTGTGGTAGGCGTTATTCGTATTTCCAGTTCTTTGTCTGGTATTTGGGTTACTTCACGGATAGAATTCAAATACAGTAGGCTCTGGTATAAACTAATTTCCATACTATTAGTGTATTCCACTAATAATGAAGCCTCTCTACTTTCCTTGAGTTGTTCATTTATAATCTTCTCATAGTAAACTTCCCATAGTATTCCCAAGCCCCCCAATAAGACACTGAGGAATACAAAGCTCAATACAATTTTTTTACCTAGGCTCAACTTTAACCCTTATTTGTTTCTAGCAAATAAAGTTATTTAAAGACAGTATTAATAACCACGACTAAGAATTATAAAAAAAACATGTAACAAATTGGTTTGGTACTAATACGAGAGTAGGTAATCGAGCTTTATGGTGATTTTTCGAACATTTGGTAGCACAGAATCCATGAGTCCTAAATTATAGGGTACAGGTATGTCTGGCATGGTGAGTCTGGTTATGGGTGCGTCGAGGTATTCAAATGCTTCGTTTGTAAGAACCGAAGCGATTTCTGCACCGAAGCCAGCCGTCTTATTATCTTCGTGAACAATTAGGCATTTATTGGTTTTTTTCAGCGATTTTAGACACGCTTCTTTGTCCCATGGCATGAGTGTTCTTAAATCAATCACATCCGCTGAAATTCCCATTTCTTCCACTGCTTGTTCACTGCGTTCGCACATAGCCCCCCAAGTAATAACGGTAACATCATCCCCCTCTTTAAGCTTTTTTGCTTTCCCAAATGGAACTACAAACTCATCTCCAGGATAAGGCTTGCGGGCATATTTGGCATCTAAGAGATTTCGGTGCTCAAAAAAGATAGTTGGGTTATTTGAGCGCATTGCAGTCCGTAAAAGTCCAACTGCGTCTTCTGCGTTACTTGGCATAGCTACTTGCCAACCAATTGCGTGTGTAAAAAATACTTCGTTACTCATACTGTGCCACGGATCGCCACATTTTGCGAAACCACCAGGCATCCGAACTACAATAGGTGCGGCAAAACGGTTGGCGGTTCTCCAGCGTACAGTTCCACAATTATTTAGCTGTTCTGTTGCTGGGTCGGCATATTTTCGAAATTGAATTTCAGCAACAGGCATTAATCCTGCGTACGCCATACCTACCGCTCTTCCAATAATACCTTCTTCCGATAGGCTTGTATCAAAAACTCTCTCGGTCCCAAATTTTGACTGAAGGTCCATCGTAGCAGCATGAACACCACCTTTTAGGCCAACATCCTCTCCAAAAACTAATAACTTTGGGTTTGTTGAGAGTTCATAATCTAATGTCTTTCTAATTCCCTCAACAATATTAATCCGTTGTTTTTCAGGTTTTGCAACTTCACTTTCTGAAGGAAATTCATGCCCATTAACCATTAACCCGCCAATTGTTTGGAGCTCATTCTCTTCATAAAAAGCATGTTTTTCTGTCAGCTCTGCATCTGGCTCTGGCCGGTTAAATGCTGCTTCAGCTACTTCATCAACCGTTTCTTTTGCTTTCTTTTCCAGTGCATTCCAAGTTCTTTTTGAAAGATGCTTTGGAACTAAATATTTTTGAAGCTTAGTTAAGGGATCTCTTTCCTTTTCTTCTTCAACAAACTCGTTAGGCTTATACGCTTGGTTATCTTGGTAGGAATGACCGTTTAGTCTTGGCACTCGTAAGCGAATCATTGCAGGGCCTTTTCTATTACGAACATACGAAACCGCTTCTTCCATCAGATTAGCTGCTTCTTCTGGCTCGGTTCCATCACCCTCTATAATTTTTAGATTTTTAAACGATTGCAGGTTATTTGTAATAACACCGCCTGGAGTTTGAAAATCGCTAGTTACTGAAATTCCATACCCGTTATCTTCAATATAAAATAGAACAGGCAAATTCTGTGTGGTAGCAATTGTTAGTGCCGACCAAAAACCATTGGTTGCAACGGAACCGTCACCACCTAAGATTACCGAAATTGCGTCGCCATACTCTTTTTCTTTGAGTACATTTTTACGGTATTCTATAGCCTGAGCCCAACCAATTGCGGGTGTGTATTGCGAACCAACGTCTCCCGCCATAGGTAGCACTTTTGGACTATTTGCATCAGGCTTGTTACAAACAACACCAATATCTCTACCGTTGCTATATCCACCAGACTTACCCATTGGTGCTGCCATTGCGTCTTCTAAATCTAACCCAAGTGTTAAGAGAACAGGTCTTGAACGGTAGTATGCACTTGCTGCATCATTATTGTTAGTTAACAATTTTGCTAATAGAATCTGTCCAAGCTCATGCCCTCTGGCAGAAAATTGATACAATACTTTTTTCTGGGGTACTAACTCTGATTCTTCTTTCTCATCCATAGCTCGAGAAATTAGCATCAAGCGAGCAACATCCTTCCAATCTACATTAGTAGCATTGGGTTGTACTTTCTTTTTTGAAACACGTTGAGTCTTCGCCATTATATCTTAGTTCTTTTTTGATGCTAATATTTCTTCGAATGCCCACTCGAACTGATCCATATCTTCTTTTAAGCCAATGCTAATTCGTACACAATTTGGCAACCCAAATGCATTAATACGCCGTAAAACCACACCTTTCTCCAACATTGATTGTGTAAAATCTATTGCTTCTTCTTCGGTTTGAAACACCATCATTACTGAATTGGAAATAGAGCGTACATATTCTACTTCGTGCTTATCAAAGAAGGTGTATAATCTCTGCTTACCTTCCTCAATAACGGCCAGTCCTTTTCTTAAAAAATCAGTGTCTTGATATGCGGCTAAAGCGGCAGCTTGACCAAGCGCTGAGGGCTCAAAAGTGAGCTTCGTCTTTAATAAATAGTTGATAATCTCTTCGCGAGCTATTGCGTATCCCACCCTAAATCCAGCCAAGCCATACGCTTTTGAAAAAGTACGGAGCACTATCACATTTTCGTAATTATAATCGAGTGCATGAGGATAATCATCAACCTCTTCCGAAAACTCATAATAAGCTTCATCCATAACAACCAAGACGTCGCTCGAGATTTTTTCCATCATCCACTCATATTCCGTTTTGGTGATATAGGTACCAGTTGGGTTATTGGGATTGGCGATATACACCATCTTTGTGTCTTCATCAATGGCATTTACGATGGCTTTTATATCGAATTTATAGTCTTTGGTAACAGGAATTTTCTTTAAATGAGCTCCTCTTACCCCCATCTGTACAAAAAAACCTACAAATGTAGCATCTGCAGTAATTGCGTTCTGTTTATTTAGAAAGAACGTACGGCAAAGCATTGCAATAATACTCTCCGAACCTGAAGCAACAATTACTTCTGTTTCCTTAACTCCATTTCTAGCTGCAATTGCTTTTCTTAATTCACGAGCAATTGGATCTGGATAATTATGAGCACCCGACAGAGCCTTTTCAATACTTTCTTTTACTTTCGGACTAAAGCCTAATCGGTTCTCGTTAGACGCTAATTTTGCAATGCGTTTGGGATTATAAACCTCCTCAACCTCAGCAATAGTTTTACCCGCAACATAACGACTTAACTGTTCAATATTATTGGGCACAAGAGGCTTATTCGGACGTTGACTCATTTAGTATATAAGTAAATTTGTTTAATTATCAGACTATTAAGATAGCTATAAAAAAGCGCTTTTTCCATCCATTCAAGCTTCTATTGTTTAATGTTTTGTAAACAATTTGCATTCCGTACCTTTTAACAAAATGAGGTTATTACATTTCTATGAAAACATACATTGTTACTGGTGCAAGTAAAGGGATTGGATATCAAACAGCACTTTCACTTATTAAGAAAAATCACCGAGTAGTGGCTATTGCTAGGTCTGCTGAGAAACTCGAAAAACTTCAATCGGAATCTAATTCAGTAGATTTAGTAACAATTACTGCCGATCTAACACTTTCTGATGATATCGCATTCGTAAAAGAAAAGATTTCAAAATTAGCTCCAATTTCTGGCCTCATCAATAATGCTGGTATAGTTCTTAATAAATCTTTTGAAGAAACGAATATTGCTGAGTGGCGTTCTGTTTTCGAAGTGAATGTATTTTCTGCTGTACAACTTACCCAAGCACTTTTACCATTCATGGCTAAGGGATCTCACATCCTTAATATTAGTAGCATGGGTGGTTTTCAAGGCAGCTCCAAATTTGCTGGATTGTCTACATATTCAGCCTCGAAAGGAGCTCTAGCTATTCTTACGGAATGTTTAAGCGCTGAATTATCTTCTTCGCAGATTACAGTTAATTGTTTATGTCTTGGTGCTGTTCAAACCGAAATGCTTGCAAAAGCCTTTCCTGGATATGAAGCCCCTGTAAAACCAGAACAGATGGGTGAATATATTTCAGATTTCATTGTTTCGGGGCATCAATTCTTTAATGGGAAAATTCTACCTGTTGCTCTTAATAATCCCGATTAGGCTTGGTAAACCCTATTATTAATTACTACCTTCTTTAAAAAAATAAACCATCTTAAAACATGAAAAAGATTTTTGCGTTTTCGCTCACTTTTCTATTTCTATTAGCAACCACTACACCAAAAATTCAGGCTCAATCTGTTGAGATTGTAGCTGGAAACACACTTAATGGAGCTCTTCAAGGAACCTTATTAGGAGGAGCTGCTATGGGACTTTCTAATAGCGATGATTTTGGTGCTTTAAGAGTTGGTGTAGGGCTTGGAACTCTTTACGGACTTGGAATGGGCGCTTATGATATTTCCCAAGCAGGCGGACGCTCTATTGTTGTTTCGGGGCTTTTTAATGACGGAAACAATAGTAGTATAATTGTTTTACTTGATACCTTTTATGGAGCTGCGGTTGGTTCTGTTGTTGTAACCTCTGTGATGCTTGTGGCAAACGAACCTATTCTAGATGGGTTACAATATGGAGCCTCTATTGGCGCTTGGGCAGGATTTGGCTTCGGTTTATTCGATACTTTTGTATTAGCTAAAAGATCATCTGCTCCTTCAATGGCTACATACACCCCTCCTAGTACTGCAAGCGGATTGCTCGGTTTGAACTTCGAAAACGGAACAAGTTTAGGATTTATGAATCCTACTGTCATTCAAACAAAATCTGCTGATTTTAGCTACTCACTATCACCAGCAGTTGATGTTATGAACCTAAGAATTAACTTTTAGGAATTTCCGAATCGGCCATTTTTTTAAGAATCAGCCTTACTACATTCATGTGCCCTGAAAGCGAATGATGCAAACCATCATTCTGGTAATTCCAAGCTTCGGGGCCATCTTTGCCCATTCGTGTTCCTAAAGAATCGATGATTACCCCAGACTTACCCGCTACAAGTTGTTGAACTTGTGCTAAGTCATAAGGTTCTATAGAATACTCATATAAAGGATTTGCAGATAAAAGTTCATTCAGAACTGGAGCAGGCGTAATCCAAAAAACAGGATTCGATATGGTTTCGTCAAGAATATTCTGAATTGTTTCAAAATTTTCCCAGCTCTCAGAAAGAGGAACCAATGTTCTGTCTGGTGCGATGTTTAGACGTTGCGCATCAAAAGTACCCAGAGCTACAAAAACCCAATCAGGCTCTTGAATTAAAACATCTCTATCAATTCTTCTTAATGCATCAGTTGTGGTATTGTAAGCAACACCCGCATTTATAAAGGTAAAGTTTTCTTTCTCTACGGAAATTGTGAGGAGGTGACGTAATATTTCAAACCAACCTTGAGCATCTTCTGTAATTGAATCTCCTAAAGCAGCAAAGGTTTCGGTGCCATCTAAAGGTAAGTTGGTAATTATATCTACAATTTCATCTTCTTTCAGAAGTTCTAAGGCTGCTTGCTTCGCATTCTCGTCAAAATTCAAACGATATTTCTTCAACTCTTCCACAGAAATGCCCATAAGTAAAGCTTCTGCCTCTTCATTTTCTTTACCAGGAAGTAGCGGATGCCTCTTTTTTAGATGCAAAAAAGGCAACATAAATTGTTCAAGTATTTCTCTTTCTTCAGCTGATGCTTTACTCATAATCTTCTTTCAATTTCTTTATTAGTTGTTCAACTCCCTTAGTTCCACACTCTTTAATATGAACCCAACCATTATAACTAGTAAGCTCAGGAGTAGATGGATCAATGATATACTTTGGGATATTTGGTTTAGCATAATGGACTAAACCCGCCGCAGGATATACTACTAAGGAAGAGCCAATTACAACAAGGATGTCGGCGTTTTCTATAATTACCGCAGCTTTTTCTAGCATAGGAACCATTTCGCCAAACCATACAATATGCGGACGAAGTTGTGCACCGTCTTCAGCTAAATCTCCAATATTTATTGGAGAGCTTCCGATATCAACGATTAGGTTCTCGTTTAATTCACTTCGTGCTTTTCGAAGTTCGCCATGAAGGTGCAATACATTTTTGCTTCCAGCTCTTTCGTGCAAATCATCCACATTTTGTGTTATAACTTGCACATCGAAATAAGCCTCTAACTCTACCAGCCCTTTATGAGCTCGATTTGGTTGAGCAGATAAAGCCTGAGTACGTCTTAAGTTATAGAAATCTAAAACCTTTTTAGGGTTCAATTCCCAAGCTTCGGGAGTTGCAACTTCATTTACATCGAAGCCTTCCCAAAGCCCGCCAGAATCCCTGAAAGTAGCTAAACCACTTTCAGCGCTAATTCCGGCTCCTGTTAATACTGCAAGCTTCTTTTTATGCATTCACTGTTTGAAGGTTAAACCAAGAACTATCCATTTCATAGTCCTCAACAACTTTAGCTGTACCACCTACATCAAACATTTTCATGATGGTGTTGATCTCATCCTTCATTGTAACAACTGCATTATCGATAAGATCTTTGTTAAAGCCTTGCTCACCTAAATCGATAGTAAATTCCATAGAAACCATTCTACCAATTGCACGACCAAGCTCTACAAGCTTATTCTGTGGCATTTTGACATCAAGTTCGAAGTTTAGCAAGTCTTTAAAATGTTCAGAAGACTTAGTGGTGAATTTATATTCACTTAAGAAATCGTACAAGTTTGTACTCTTAACTCTACGCATCATTTTCATTACAGATTCTGAAATCTGCTGATAAAGAATATCGTTAGAACCTTCAAAAATCTGGAACGGACGGCTATCAACCGTTGAACGACCCGCAATATGATCTAATCTGTAACCTTTAGCTCCAGTTAACTGCAGAAGTGATTGAGATGCTCTTTGCATGAAATCAGTTACTACCGATTTAATAGCATTTGCTTCCAGATCCATTTTTGATGTATTATCTGAAAGATGGATGTTACTTCCGGTGTAATTACACATTGCGGAACATACAGTAAAATAAGCTTGAAGCTCTGAAATACGGCTTTTTACCTGCTCGTAATTAAACAAACTTTGACCTCCAACAAAACGCTCTTTACAATGAGTAACCGCTTCATCCAGCATACGCTTTAGAAAACCCATTCCCATTCCTGGGAACTGCAATCTACTTCGGTGAAGTAAATCAAGCATCATTGTTATACCAGTGCTGCTAGGCTGAAGTTTATAAGACTCTTTTACATTGATATCGACTTTATTACGGCCATATGGCAGCATGTATAAACCAAGATTATTGTAATACTCTTCAACTTCAATACCACCATTTCGGGTGTCATGAATAAAGAAAGAAATATCTCTATCTAGATTTTCATTTTTACCTACACCACGAGCGGTCATAAGCCAATAATCAGCCATTCCTGTAAGTCCAGCCCAATGCTTAGTCCCTTTAATGTTATAGGTATCATTATTCTTCGTGAATGAAGTTTGCATTTTGAGCGCATCTGAACCGTAATCAGGTTCAGTAATCATTAAGCCACCCATTTTACCTGCATTAATTACTCTATCATAAACCTCTGTTTTTACCTCTTCACTGCCATAATTAGCAATTGGTTGCAAAAATAAAGCACCGTTGATACCCATCATTAAAGAAAGGGGTAAAGATTGATAAGAACTCGCCTCAAGCATTGCCAAAGCTTCTTGAGTGTGACCGCCATAGCCACCATATTGCGATGGAATAAATGCGCTAAGTGGCGCTAACTCTACGATCTTATTTAGCGTGGATGGATCGATACCACGTTTTAAGCTGTCAGCATGTTTTTCATCTTCAGTAGCGAAGATATTAGACAGTCGGTTTTTATATTCTATTAAAAACTCGGAAAAATTCAATTTCGGCATTTTATACAATTTGATTTCCTTACATGTATTATGTAAGACTACAATATACCACTCTTTTATGGAAAGTTTGGTTAAAATGGTATAAATAGATAATTAGCAGTTATGCAATAACGCCTTTAATACCATCTTATTATCACCAAGAATTATAATACGAACACCTTAATTTTTAATTAAAGCAGTAACTCAAGTATCCTTATTAACTTTTTCAAAATAAATATTCATTATTTAGTATTAATAACATGATGCTTTTAAATAAGTAAACATCAATTTCCATCTCAAGAATTTAGGATATTTACTAAGTTTGGAAGATTACTTATTACTGATAGAGGGATTTTGGCTAAAACCTGCAAAATAAATATCGTTGGGGATAGGGCAAAAAAAGAGCCACTTGGATATAAAACCAAGTGGCTCGAGATAAAAAAGGAGAAGGCGGCGACCTACTCTACCAC
>JBLWXC010000014.1:0-68495 GCA_048267645.1 Balneola sp. | reverse complement strand
GGCGAATAAAACCATTGCTTTTTAATAGCTGGGAAGATCCTTCAGAAGTATCTTCAGGATGACGGTGGGCTTTGTTTAATTTATTAAAACTGTCAACGAATTTTCTAACCCCTACAGGGATGACTGAGTCTTAAATAATAATCACCTCTGTAAACAAGAGGTTTGGCATACTCTGCTTAAACCTACTTTTTAAACAGAGTATATTTCTTATTTCCGTTAAAGGCGTTACTGATAAAAGAAGTCTCATTGCCATTAAGTATATACATTTCGATATCATTATCGAGACATATTTGGGCAGCTTCAAGCTTGGTTGTCATTCCACCAGTACCAAGATCACTTTCTTTTTCTTCAATACAATGCATCACGTCTTCAACAGCACTAACTCTTTCAATAAGTTGCGCATCAGCGTGTAAGTGAGGGTTTTTGTCGTAAATCCCATCTATATCAGAAACTAATATCAGCTTATCGGCATTCAATAATTTGGCAACATAGGCTGATAGCTTGTCATTATCGCCTACCATAATTTCACTTACTGAAACGGTATCGTTTTCGTTAACAATTGGTATATACGAATGATATAGAAGTTCATTAATCGTATTGAAGGTGTTATTTCGACTATTTTTCCTTGAAAAATCATCATAGGTCAATAAACACTGGGCAGTTCGTAGATCAAAGTCTCTAAAAACTTCATTGTAGATTTGTAAGAGTATAGGCTGACCAATTGCTGCTTTGGCTTGCTTAGACTTTACATCATGCGACCAATTATGTTGAATTATTAATTGATTAGCCGCGGCAATAGCCCCTGATGAAACAAGAATTATTTCATAATCCTCTTTAAGCTTTAAAATTTCCTTTGCTAAGTCTTCTATCTTTCCTCTAGAAATACGGTCAGTACCTGCGGTTAGAGTTGAAGTTCCTAGTTTTATAACTAATCTTTTTTTCTGGACTTCACTCATTTTATCTTGTTTGACCATTCCCTGAAATAAACCATTTGTTTGTCAATAATTCGCCTAATCCTAAAGGACCTCTGAAGTGTAGCTTTTGTGTAGAAATTGCAATCTCAGCACCAAAACCAAACTGTCCTCCGTCTGTAAATCTTGTAGAGACATTGTGATAAACCGCTGCACAGTCTACTTCTTTTTGGAAGGTTTCTGCATTGGCTTTATCCGAACTGATTATTGTTGCTGAATGACCACCAGAATACTTGTTAATCAACTCTATTCCGGCATCAAGTGTGTCAGCTAATGTGAAGTATATTTTTTCTGACAAAAACTCTTCGTAAAGGATTTCTTCACTATCATCAACTATGATTGAATCGCACTTTTCCGCAATCTTCGAAGGCCCATAAACCTCAATGCCTATCGATTTAAAGCTGTTGGCCAACTCAGTAATTATCTGGTCTAGGTTTTCAATGTTAGAGCTAAAAATAACTTTATCTAAAGCGTTGCAAACACTAAGTCTGCTTTTTCCATTTAAAGCCACATTCTTCAGCATATCGAAATCAAAAGACTCATCAACGAACATGAAATTATTCCCTCTACCAGATACAATTACTGGTACTAAAGAATTCTCTTTAATGTAATTTATAAGTCCTTCTCCGCCTCGTGGAATAATTAAATCGATCTTTTCTCTCTCATTCTTAATCAATTTTTGAACTTCAGCTCTACCTAAATCCAAGTATTGGATATACGACTTGTCAAAGCCATTTTGTTCAAGAGCGTTATGCCAAAGTTCAACTAGTTTTAGGTTAGTCAATCTAGCTTCTTTGCCACCTTTTAGAATGATTTTATTTCCTGCTTTGAATGCAGTAATTGCTGCTTCGATGGTAACATCAGGACGAGATTCATAGATGATAAGTATAGTTCCAAAAGCTACTCGCTTGTTTTCGACTAACATGCCATTTGGATGAGTATACGATGAGAGTACAACTCCTTCAGGATCAGGGAGGTTTATAAGCTGCTCTACGGCAGTAATCATCCCATCAACTTTATCGAAATCAACTTTTAGTCTATCCAAAAGAGAGGGGTCAATATCTTGCACCGCCAAAACATCCGCTTTATTAGCACTTACAATAGCCTCTCTATTTTGGTCTATCAATAAAGCTAGACTCTTTAGAACTTTATTCTTCAAATTTTCCATTACTCAGTTAAATTTCTACTCCAAATTCAAGTTGGCGGTTGTACTTCTCTGTTGGGAAATGTCCTTCCGTCTTTAAAATCAGGCTATTTTTTCCCATTTGCCATAGCTCATATCCACTTACTTCAACTTTTTTACCTGTGCCGGCAGGGCCACAATTTGTTGCCGTAAATGTCTAATGAAATTCAGTTCCTGTTGATTTGGTTACAAGGCTGTCATAATTCACTACCATATTTTGAAGGCCGTGCATTAAACTTTTGGCCATTAATACAATTTGAGATCTTCCCACAGTAGGTTGATTTTCATTTAATTGTAACGTCCCATTTTCTTTAAAGAACTTAGCAACGAACTCAGGACGAACGCCACTCAACACTCGAGTATAGCTTCTGTCGAAAGTTGCCATGTTGAATACATTCTCGTCATCGGGCAATGGGGTAGAGGTGTGCGAAATGTTAAAAATATTCCAAACACCATCCTCTTTAATGAGAGTGAAAAAGTCCACATTATTTCTTCGTGGAACTCCGTAAGTATGCAATGCAGCGTTGGCTTCTTCAAATGCAATTTGTCCGTTGCTGATTTTAAGTTCGTATAGTGAGTTTTATAAGTGATTGCGTGCTGGGCTATGTGTAGTTTTGTGGTCTCGCAATTTACTTTTGCAAGTACACACAAAACTTATCATAAGTAAGATTTTTCAGAAGTAGGAGAGAAGAAGCTAGTAATAGCCATTGTTGGCAAAATGTTATTTTATTCTTTTAAAATAAGTTTTGGGCTATCACTATACTTTATAAAAAGTAATCCATCAAATCTCTCTTTGACAATAGATTCAGCAGTATTTCCATTATTTTCCATCCCTAAAAGTAGCTGACTAGTAAAGTCGACTTTATCATAATTACTTAAATCTAAAACAAATCGGTCCTTATTAAATTGGTTTAAGTGATAAGCCAGATATTTTTTATCGTTATGTTCAAAATCAAAAGTTCCATTGTAACTCAGGTTTTTGCCGCTGTAAACAAATGCTCCAATTGAATAATACTTGTTGCCGTAAGTCTCTTTAAGACTGTGTCCCATCCAATTCACATTATAGTTGGGCTTTGTCTTATTCTCGATATGACTGTTTTGTGCCCAAATAATGATTTTAGATTCAGGATTTCTCTCTTTGAACCACTTTATGGTTTCAAACATGGAATTATCTCTCAAGTTATCTGATGCAGGCCACCCCATCATACTCCCAATTTCAATATTTGAGTATGTTTTAATAAATATTTCGTTTGATTTCTTGATAGCTTCAATTTCATCTTTTGTCGTTCCTGACGTATACAATTCTTGTTCATTTTGATCTAAAAAAGCATCATAATCAGTTAAAAAAGCCTTAAATACGTCTCTTTGTTTATTGAAAGCCAATGTGTCTTTGGCATTTTCAAATTGATATAGGTTGTTAAAATTTCTCATCTCCAACATAACTGATTTTGCCAACACTGAGTCCAATGGTTGAGCAATTTCAGTCATTCGCTTAATTAGATAGTTTTGTTGTGGTTGAGAATCAAAACCTTGAAGCTTTAAGTTCTTTTTTTGAGACTTAACATACTCGACAAGTTCTCTTATTTCTTCTGAATTGTAATAGAAATTTGAGCTAAAATAGCTAGTAAATTCTGTTGAGGATAACGAATCCAATTGTTCCCATGCTAAAGCTCCATCTCCAAAACCTGATTCAAATAGAACTAGATTAAATCCCATTTCTTGATGTAAAAATTTCACCAATTCAGTTTTTGCTTTAAAGACTTCTCCAAGGCCATGTGTATTCTCACCAAGAGCTATTATTTCAACATCTCGTAATGATTTTTTTAGTTCTGATAAGGTTCCAAAACTTTCTAAATCTGATGTAAATTCAATGGTTGAATGGAAAGCTGTTTGAGCCTTACAAGAGGTTAAAGTTAGAAATAAGAATACAGTTATGATCTTCTTCATTTATTTGTTTTAAATGTTTGCCACTAAAAATGCAAAGCGAACTTTACTCACTTTATCTCAATTGCATGTTTAAGAGTTAGTCAGTTTAGGATTCAAATTTCAGGGAATAAGATGAATAAAAGGGATTTAATTTCAAACTACGAACATCACCACGTGATTTCGAATTCAAATACTATGCTTTTTCCTTTTCCCAGTTGTTCTTCAGATATTCTAAAGCATCAATCAGAGCTATTTTTGAAGATTTAGGATTGAACCCTAATTCTTGTCTTGATTTAGTTATATCGTAATCTTGTTTTAATCCATAAAACATATCTAAATAATGTCGTTGTAATAGCGGTTCTTTCCCTGTTAGTTTACTTCCAAACTCCATCAATCCTGCAACAGAATAGAGTAAACATTTGGGTACTTTTTTAGGTGTTTGTAGTTTTAACTCAGGATATAATTCTGATGCTATTTTCACACTTTCTTGTAACGTTGTATGCTGTTCGTTAGCGAGGATGTAACGTTCTCCATTTTTACCTTTTTGCATAGCTCTATAGGCTCCAAAAGCAACATCTTTTACGTCTATCCAATTTAACGTAACGTTTGTATCTACAGGAATCTCTCCGTTTAAAATTTGATACACTAGGTTGTTGGTGTAGCTTAATTTAAAAGCTTTGCTGCCAATCATAGCAGAGGGTAAAATTATAACCGTTCTGATTCCATATTTTTTGCCTAACTCAATAGCTAGTTTATCCGAATCATTTTTAGAGTTGTAATACCAGTTTCTTCTATCTCTATTATAGCCATTATCAACATGTGCAGGTAACTTTGTAAAGTCTAAAGATGCTACTGAGCTTACATATACAATGTTTTTAATGCCGCATTCTTTTGCAATATCAAATACGTTTTGAGTTCCTTGGACATTGTTATCATAGATTTCAACTTTAGGATTTTTGGCCCACATACTAAAGTTTGCACCTACAGCATATAAGTTTGTAATCCCTTTAAATGCTTTTCGTAGTGATTCTCTGTCCGTAATATCAGCTTGTATTACTTCGCAAGCTAATCCTTCAAAAGGTTTTAGGTTATCAATGTTTCGTGTAGTTGCTCTTACCTTATGGTTTTCAGAAAGTAATAACCTAACCAAGTTATTGCCTAAATGTCCGTTTGCGCCTGTCACTAATGAAATTTCGTTGCTCATATCCTGTTTTTTAGTTTGAGCAAATGTCAGGAGCTTTTAAGAATTAAAATATAACATTTGTTAGAAAGTGACTTGTTTACGTATTCGACTTAAAGATTGAGGCTCTATACCTAAAAAAGAGGCAATATTATCTACGGAAACGTTTAAAGCTAACTTTGGACTTTGAGTTATAAATTTTATGTAGCGTTCTTTTGCAGTCAAAATCTGAAAATCTTTAACACGTTCTAATTTACAGTTTAAGTGCTCATTAGTTACCGTGTTAATAAATTCACTCCAAAAGGTGGTGGTTTCTTGTAAGAGTTCGAAATCAGGTTTCGAAATTTTAATAACGGTACAATCTGTAATGGTTTCGTAATAATCTAAAGCAGGTGTTTCGGTCATGAAACTGTCTAACGAAGTGAAGAAATCGTGTTCAGCTACAAGATGTTGAATTACAATTTTTCCATCAATGTTTTGATACCCTTTAACTATTCCACTACTTAAAAAATAAACATAACGTTCTATTTTCCCTGCTTCTAAAAGTTTGGTTTGAGCAGGAACATCTTCAGCAATAAAAAACTTTTCTAGGTGACTAATTTCAACGTCTGATATTTGAAATCTTGAATTAATATAGTGTAGTAAATTTTTCATCGATACATTTTGAAATGACATAGAACAATCGAATAACATACTCTATTCATGTTATTCTTAGAAAAGTGAGGCTAAGATGAATAAAAGGGATTTAAATTCAAAGTAGAACATCACCGCGTGATTTCGAATTCAAGGCTAAGGTTATTTCAATGAAAGAGATTGAGTATTTAGATAGGGAAATCAACTAAACCCCTAATAAAGGTAAGATGAAGTAGGGGGGATTTGATATTTTAGATGAATGCGATTCCTATTGGTTAACAATATTTGCGGAAATAAGTTTATCAATAATTATCGAGTTATCATCAAATCGTGTAATATTTGCTTGGATGTCGATAATGTTGTTGCCAAGATTCAATCCTTCCAATTTTAGAGCTTCGTAAATCTCGTTAGAGTAGTAGATGAATTGGATTTCTCTTTCGTTGTGATAGAAATCAGAGTATTTCAAACCTTTTAGAGGCTGGGTTAGTTCTTCTTTTAACTTACTAACTTTCTTATGAAGTTCTTTATTTCCCGACGTATTATGAGGAAAGTCATCTTTTTCAAACTGTGTAACAACAAGGTTAAAGTTCGGAAATGCATTGTCTTCGAAAAATAGGGTACCAGACAAGTTGAAATTTTGTTCTTTCTTAAAATCCTGCTTTAATGCCTCACTAGTTATAGAAACAATTGTAGAGTTAGAAAGTTGGTTATAAAAAACCATTACTTCGATTAATTGATAATCATCTAAATAGCAGTAATGCTTTGCACGGCTTGTGTTCACGAGCCAGGAATTTGAGCGATTAAATTTTTTATTTAGAAAGTACTTATCACTATTCTCGTAATACTCTTCGCTATTCAAACTGAACTCAATAGAGCTTCTTTTTTTATAAATTTCAGCGAAAATGTTTAAATCAAGAAGTGTTAATTCTGCTAGCTCAAGGTTTCCAATTCCAGAATACATGGTAGGAGAGGATTCGATATTCAATAGTAAAGCTTTATCTACATAAAACTCGAATAAGACCTTACGAAGAAGGTCTCTCTCTGTTATAGTGCATGGTATTGGAGGTAGGTTTTCCATTTAAAATTACTTTGATGGAGTTTAAGCTCCATCAAGTTACTATCCAAGTTTGGGAATAAGATGAAATTTTTAATTTCAACTCATTGTTCTTTTTTTTCTATAAACTCTAATTCCGAATATGACACCAAGAACAGCAATTATAAACGGCCAAATATTAATCAGGATAACAAAAAACAAAATCAAGTTATCCCATCCGTTTTTGAAACCCTTTTTGAAATTTTGTCCAAATTCAGTTTGGCTAGGACTACTTTCATAAAAAGTCATTTCTAATACTGAGAATGAAATGCTGTTTTGTAAATAATTAAGCCTTCCTTCCGTAGATTCTATTTCCGAGCGTAACTTGCCAGCTTCCTTTTCAATTTCTAGAATTTCAGTTACGTTTTTAGCTTTTTTTAGGAGTTCTAGGTAACGCTTTTCAAGTTCTTTTTTCGTTTTAAGCCGCGCTTCAATGTCTAGAAATTCTACCGTTACATCATGGACTATGATTTCTTTACGATCAAACTTCTTAACTCCTCTAGTAGCGTAGTTTAGGAAATCGTCAAAATTTTCAGCGGGAACTCGAATAGTGATTGTATTACTTTCACGATACGATGATTTATATTCTCGGTCAGAAGAAACGTACGCTTTGGTTTTTTCAACGGCCTCAAAAATGATATCCCTTGTAGAAATTAAATTATCGGTCTCAAACTCTACTTCACCCTGTGTTACTAATTTCCTTTCTAAATTCTGATCTGAGTTCTGATTTGAATTTAGTCTACCTACTTGTGACTCTAATAAGGCACCCATCTGGTCTATTTCGTTGAACTTGCCTGATTCTTCATTACAGCCTAATATTGATAACAGAATTAAAACTACTAAATACTTATTCAGGTGCTTCATAGGATTTTTTTTGGATGGCTAATATAGTTTGTAAGAAATACTACGAACTCAAAGCAACGGTTTAATTTATGTTCCAATGACTACGGTTATTCTTTTAAATCTAATTCAATACGATTTTAGTTCTTACTACATGTTAATGCCATGTGATCAGTTTATATATTCATTGATAAAATACTCTATAAGAAGCGTTCTTTAAGGGAGAGGAATGGAAGTCCAAGCTATGTGTATGCGACTTTATACTGGTACTATTTTGATTCACCAGTTCAATTTCCCTTTTTTCCAGAATAAAAAGGCCATTATGTTTATTGGAAAGCTAAGTCCTATGAGTAAAAATCCAAGTTGTCGTTGAAACCCATTCCTAATGAAATAGGAGTTTCCATTGCTGTCGATGAATTGAACGTAGCGATTTAGGCCACTAACTTTGGTGTCAGCTGTCTCGTAATAATAAATATCAATATTGTCTCCTACCTTTAAATCATCAATAGTTTTATCACTCGGCTTACTATTAGGCTCGAAAATTTCAAAAAAGTATGAATAACTGTCAATTTTTAAGTATTTGTAATCACCTTTATTTCGCATCGGAAGGCTTTGAAATTCGTTGTCTAAATATTGGATTATACCTGTAGATTTAACGTATTCAGATTTTTCCTTAGAATTATTCAAGACTACAAAAATTCCTATGCCTATTACTATAAGAGAAGCTAAAATTGATCCACGGACACTAATTATGATTGGGATGAACATCTTTAGCTAATTTTGTAGTGATTTACCACTATTTAGAATTTTGGAATAAGATGAACAAACCCAATTATATTTCAAAATGGAAGACTAATATAAGATGTAAGATAAAATGCCTATGACAAAGGAGACTGATCAATTAGCTAGTAAAAACCCTCAATTCCCCATTAACCTTTATAAAATAACCTCTTCCCAAATCAAGAAAAGAAAATACTATAAACCATTTTGGTTGTGAGTAGAAGTATAATTGCACCAAAAGTAACGCGGAGTGTTTTTGGGCTAGCTTTATGTGCTGCTCTCACACCGAGCGAAGAGGAGAGGAATAAGCCAATTACAACAGGTATTACCAATGGAATGGAAATGTATCCTGTTTGGTAGGGAAGATCTGAAGGCACACCACTTGAGTTGTTTACAAACAAATAGCTCACACTTACGGAAAGTGCAAGAAGTGTGATTACTCCAATGGAAATAGAGCTTGCTTTGGTGATGGGTTTTTTAAGTATATCGGTAAGAAAAGGAATAAGAATTACACCACCGCCAAGTCCTGATAACGAGGTGACACCGCCAGTAAATAAACCCAAGCTTGCTAACCAACCTTTTTTAAGTGGTTTGTTGTCTTCTTCTAGTTGGGTGTATGGTTGGGGATGAAAGAAGAGCATTCGTAAAGCAAGCATGATCATCAAGAAAAGAAAAATGACATCAAAATAGGTTTTATCGTACCAATTTGATGTTTTGATAAGTTCGGTAAGAATGAATGCTGTGAACATTCCAGGAATTCCAATAAATAGGATTTCCTTGAGATGAAAATTCCCAATTTTGATTTGCTTGATGCTGACAGAAATTCCCAAAAAAACTGTAATAAAAAGAGAATGAGCAATAATGAGCTTAACCGAGTCGTGTGGGGTAACATCGAAATAAACAAAGAGAATATCTAATGCTGGAATAAGAATGATGTTGCCACCCGTACCTATTAACCCCGAATAAAATCCTGTAATTAGGCCGAGTAAAAGGAGCAATAGAATAAGTGTGAGTGTCATTAGAACACGATGGTTATGTGTCGGCTCAATAGAAACTATTGAGCCTTTAAGTTTTAGTATAAATAAACGGCTTCAAAATTAGCCATAGGAGACATCCTTGCTTTGTTTAAGGAAAGTGTATCATTCTTAATGGCGTAATTATCGGCTTCTTCTAAAGTATTTAGAAATGTTTTTTCAAAATCTTGGATTTTACAGGCCCGCAAAGTGACGGCTATTTTAGAAAATTTAATTCTATTTCCAGCTTCTGTATTATAAGTTCCCATAATAGGATTGCAGCCACCAAAACCTAGAAATGTTGTAGAATTAGCTGTTAGAGTTATATGTATATCTCGTCGTTGACCTAAATCTGCTGTTACTTTTTGCCCTCGGAGTTCAATTAACTTCCAATATTTTCCGCTAATAGATTGGCTGAAAGGAATCTTTTTTAAGAAATAATGTTCAGCTAACTCACCTTCAATTTCGTTACCATTTTGGTCTAGGTGAGTAAGTCCGTTTTCACCAACTTTGTAGGCTTGATTTTGGCTGCTGTCAGACTCATGCTCTAGGATGATATTCTGTCTATTATCACTCCAAGAAAACCTTCCAAAATCTTTTATAACAGACTCGTTAGCACCTTTGTATTTTCTAGAAATCACATAAGTTGAATCTTGAAAAAGCTTAATTTCGGTATCTATTCCTGAGCAACTGGCACAAGGTAGAACGCCGCGATAATGTGCAGCCCAATCTAGGGAAGTCCGCTCATTGCCAGCAAGGTTTTCGGGTGTTTTTCGATTATTGGATGAACAATTAGTAAGAATGAGAAGACAGATAGAAAGAACTGAAATTCGAATAATCATAAAATGGTTTAATTAAAATCTTAAAGTATTCGAAAAATAAGAGTTTTAAGTACTAATGTTGTTCTTTATTTCTATTGAGATACATAAATCCAAGCTTTTTTTCCTGACAGGAAAATCTCTAAAATTCGCACATAATCTGAAACTTCGTACTTGTCTGTTTGGAGAATTTCTTTCTCGGTTAGTTCAAAAATCATTCCATCAACACAGTCTTTAAGATTACCCGTTTTAATTGCTATGGGATGAAACCGCTGATTACTAGTTTTGAGTACTTCTGAGTCTGTTATCTCAAGTTGTTCAATCTTGTAGCCTTGTAAAGTGTCTTTAGAGCCAACAAGTAAACGTCCGTAGGTTTGTTGTTGAACGGATTCAAGTTGAAGCGTTCCATAAGAGAATAGAAGATGCTTATTTTCCATAGAATTATTTAAAAATAGAAAGGAATGGTAGGTTTTTTATTTCATTTATAACTGCCTAATTCGTAGAGTTTTGTAAAAGATTATAAAGTGTAGATTTCTGAGAAATATGTGTGATAAATTCAACCTCCAAAATTATCTAAAATCTTAAATTATATAAGAACAATGTTATCAAAAAAATTAGTGGTTTTGTCTTTTATGTTGAGCATGTGCTTTTCGGTTTATGCCCAACATTCACAGAACCCAAACGTGCAAGAAGCGTTTTTACCATTCGACACGGGAGTTAGCACACCTTATAGAAGTGCAAGTGGAGCACCAGGCGAAGCCTATTGGCAGAATGTTCCTAATTACACTATCAAAACTAAACTTAATCCTGATAAGCATCAGGTGAGTGGTTCGGTTACTATTCATTACACAAACAATAGCCCTGATGTATTAGACTTTGTATGGTTACAACTCGATCAAAATCTTTTTAAAACTTCATCTTGGGGAGCTAAAACAACACCATTTTCAGGAGCACGTTTTGGTAACCAAGCATTTGATGGTGGTTTTGAGTTGGATAAAATCAGAGTTACTCAAAATGGAAAATCCTACACTCCACAATTTCATATTGTAGATACCAATATGAAGTTGAACTTAGAGCAAGGTATTTCGCCAAAAGGTGGTGATGTTACTATCACCATCGATTTTCAATTTAATATCCCAGAATATGGCTCTGATAGAATGGGCCGTCTAGAAACCAAGAATGGCTGGGTTTATGAGATTGCTCAATGGTATCCTCGCATGGTTGTATACGATGATGTGAAAGGCTGGAACGTGCTTCCATATCTTGGAAGTGGTGAGTTCTATTTAGACTACGGTTCTTTCGATTATACAATAACTGCACCTTCCGACTTTATTGTAGCCGGTTCTGGAGAGTTACAAAACCCTGAAGAAGTTTTGACAAAAGAACAGTTAAAGCGCTACGAAAAAGCTCAAAAGAGCGATAAAACCGTATATATTGTAAAGCCAGAAGAAGTGGGAAGTAAAGATTCCAGACCTAAAGCCAAGAATTTAACGTGGCATTTTAAAATTGAAAACGCGCGTGATATTGCTTGGGCAGCTTCAAAAGCTTTTGTTTGGGATGCCGCTAGAATGAATCTTCCTGATGGGAAAAAGTCACTCGCAATGTCTGTTTATCCTGTTGAAAGTTCAGGTGATTTAGCATGGTCTAGATCTACAGAATATGTAAAGGCTTCGATTGAAGGTTATTCTAAAAATTGGTTTCAGTATCCATATCCTGCTGCAGTAAACGTAGCTGGAATTGTTGGAGGAATGGAATATCCTGGTATCGTTTTCTGTAGCTGGAAATCTAAAGAAGGCAGACTTTGGGGTGTAACCGATCACGAATTTGGACACACTTGGTTCCCGATGATTGTAGGCTCTAATGAGCGAGAATATGCTTGGATGGATGAAGGGTTTAACACCTTTATAAATGGTTACAGTACCGAGAAATTCAATGATGGCGAGTATCAGCCTAGAAGAACAAACACTAGCGGAATTGTTAAATGGATGGATGGGCCACTTGCTGAGCCTCTTATGACCGCTCCCGATCAAGTTCAACCAGGTAACTTGGGAACAGTTGCTTATTACAAACCAGGTCTTGGTTTAAGAATGTTGCGTGAGTCTATTATTGGACCTGAACTTTTTGACGAAGCTTTCAAAACGTACATAAATCGCTGGGCTTACAAACATCCAACACCAAACGATTTCTTCAATACTATTGAAGATGTCTCTGGCTACAATTTGGATTGGTTTTGGAGAGGTTGGTTCAAAACTACATCTAAACTTGACCAAGCAGTGGAAAGTGTAGAGGCAGTAAGTGACAACCCTAAAGATGGTACTTTAATTACCATTGCTAATAACTTTGATTTGGTGATGCCTGTTCATGTTGAAATAACAGAAGAGGGTAAAGCTCCAAAAATGGTAAAACTACCTGTTGAGGTTTGGTATACAACCAATAGCTGGACTTTTAAATATCCATCTACTTCATCTGTTACCAAAATTCAAATTGATCCAAAAGGGGAATTCCCTGATGTGAATTTGAGTAATAATACGTGGGAACTTCCTACGGAAACGACTACTGAAAAGTAAATCGATTTAAAGCTAGATATGAAAGCCTGTTCTGTAGTGCATAGAGCAGGCTTTTTTTATTGAGGTGCGTACTGGTTTTAGCCTCTTCCCAATAGTTTCTTAGCGACTTTGCGTAATAAGGCTTTCGAATCTTGAGCAATGCTGGTATGTGGTTTATATTTCTCAAGTAATACAGGCGTCTGATTTTCTTGTTTTGAATTAGATTTTTTTCGAGTTAAAAACCAATTCTCCTGAAATTGGAAATCTATATAATTTGGGTGACCCATCACAATAAGCTCTACTAAAGTTTTAATATGAGGTGTCGTTTTTTCATCTTCACTCATATTTTTAACCCACTCAGTATCTTTAAGTCCTGCGCTACTAGCATAAGTCCAATTAACATCATCAAATAGGATAAAACCGCTAGGCTTTAGAAGTTTGTCTACAAGAAAGAATGCACTGTTATCAATTTCGAAGTTATGTGCACCATCAATAAAACAGAAATCGAATAAAGGTTCGCAAAACCCATCTTTAGTTTGCTGTTTGATGAGTTTCATGAGTTCCCAGTTGTAGCTACTGTCAGCAAAAATGGGAGAGACATAAGATTCTAAATCACACTTCTTAAGAAGCTCAAAAACATCGGGTTTTCGTAATAATGCACTCTTATTGTCAATTGTTGTTACAGATCCTTTGTTTTTTTCATGTAAAGCAGCTGCCATATAACAACTTCCCGTTCCATGTGCTATACCAAGCTCTAGAATATCAAAGATATCATTATCCAGAATCATGTTATAAATCAACTCTCCTTGGCTGGGAGTCATGTGAGGAACAGCACCAATGGTGTCTTTAATGTCTGAAAATTTCATAAAAATTCTTGAAAGTGTGGATGATAAAGCAACTTTTAAGTTAAAGTTTCAAAATAATTATCTAAAACTTAAAAGGCTTTTGGCAAGTTGACAATCTATTGCTTTAGAGGAATCAATTTCCATGAAGTAATCTTGTTGCCATGTTTGTGATTTTTGAGCCAGCTTACTATTCGTTTTTTCCCAAGGTGGATAGAGACGAAATGCTCGTTTTCCTTCCTTAGAGGAACTTTTTATAACACCATTCTTAGCTAGTGTAGATTTTGGAAAAATGAACACTCCATAATTACTTTCTTCTTTTACAGAAACAATAGTGTAATCGAATTCATCAGCGGATTCTAAAGGTCGGATTGGACCATCGCTTTTACGCTTCCAAAGAGTAACAAAGAATCCTGATTTGATAGGAGTTTTCTTAGCACTTCTCCCAAGGATGTTTAAGCTGTCCAATTTGTACGAGCAGGCGAAATACTCGCTACTTTCTTCATCGGTTTGATAGGCACTAAGTACTAAAGAGCAAGCGTCAAAAAATTTCTCTTTTAGAAATTGTAAATCGGGATTTTCCTGCATATGCGTATATAAAGTGGTTTAATTATGGAATCAGCTGATGATGATGTTGTATTTATGAAGTAAACCTTCGAGTCCATTAAAAGAGAATTTCGCTTTTTGGATATTATTTTTTTCAGGATCGATGCTAAAGTTCTCTGCAGTTCTAAAATCTGCATGCCTTAAATTAGTTCTATCAAAAACAGAACGGCTTAAATCAGAATTATCAAATACACAGTTTGTGAGGTCGGAGTCGCTAAAATCTACTTCTTTAATTGAGCAATTTCGGAAAGGGGTGTTGCGTATTTTTTTTCGGTTAAAAGAACAGTAATCCAAAATACATCCCTCAAAATTTACAGAGAAAAGGAGATCATTAGCCTCACTGAAATTCACTCCTAAAAGCTTGCAGTCTTTAAAGGTAATCTTATCAAGCTTGCAATCTACGAGCTTTGTAGAAGTTAAATTACAGCCTGTGAAGGTGCATCGGGTAAAAGTGCTAGAAGTAAATTGTCCGTTAGAAAAGTCGCAGTTTATAAATGTACAAGAATCAAACTCTCGATTTTTAGTTTCTTTGTCGGAATAGACAATGCCTTCGAAAGTTTTATCGTAATGGATGTGTTCGGACATGATTAATTCTTAGAAATTAGACATTGATTTATAATTGAGCTTACTTCATCGGCTTTGTCAACAATCATAAAGTGACCACCATCTTCAATTATATATATATCACGATTATTTTTGGGTGGTATAACCTTGTCTTTCGATCCTGAAATTTTCAAAGACTGGCTTAAGTATTGAACATTTTTCCACGAAGAAAGCTCTTTAATAGCCCATTTTGTAAAATCTAAATCGGAATCTTTTAGAATAGCCTTTAGTAATGTTTTATTAGGAGTGCTAAAAAAATATTGAGCGATGATTGGAGGAATTCGAAAAGTGGTTTTTGGTAAAATATTTATGACTTTAGTGAATCCAAATAGTCGGATTAAAAATGGAAGGTCCTGATAGGTTTCTGCTGAAGAAATCAAAATGGTTATTTTTGGGGTTAATATCTTGCTGACTTCTACAGCTATTAAACCTCCAAAACTTACACCTAATAAACCAAATTCTTCATCAGTATTTATAATTTTTGATATACGTAAAGAATACTCTTCTATTGATTCTTCAGAAATCGGTTTAATCCATTTAATTGGGATAAACTTACAATTAAGAGAAAGAAACTTAAAAACCCTTTCATCAGCACCAAGTCCAGAAAATCCGTAAAGTTTCAAAATAGTAGAGTTTGTATAGGTTACTCTAAGCTATCTAAAATTTCCCTTTAACAATACTCTACTTAGTTAAGCTACTGGAGGTTTTTCCGTTTGGAAGCCTTTTTACTTCTCTTATAAATCAGAAATACTCCCCAAGCTAAGCTTAATACAGCAAACATCCCGATAAATGTATAAAATGCAGGAGAGGGATTGTCTAAAGAACTTATTGAGCCAGCATAGGCGGCAATAATAGCATATGGAATGGTTCCTAAGAGATAGAAAAGAATGTATCTGCTAAAAGGCATTTTGGTAACACCAGCCAAACAACTAGAAATTTCTGGGAGCATAGGAGCGGCACGGCATAAACTAAGTGCCATCGGCCCATGTGCTGAGAATAATGATTTCATTTCCAAAAGCTCGTCATCATTCTTGCAAAGCTTTCTCAAAAATCGTTCTCCTTTATACCGGCTGATACCATAGCCTAAACTTCCTGCACCAGCCATGCCAATAGATGAATACAGAACGCCAAATTCAACTCCAACAAAAAATCCCGACAAAATGGTAAGGGAAAGAGTAGGGACAGCAATGAATAAATCTACCACAAGAAGTGTTATGATGACCATCCCAATAATCCAATGTGGCGCATACTGTAACTGAATAAGCCATGCTTTAATATCTTCTACTGTAAGTAAATCAAAAACTTTGAAAACAAGTAGGGTAAGAGTAAAAAATCCTCCAAGAATAACTGCAAACTTAATAATGGGTTTCATAAATAGATTCTGTAATACCAAGCGGAATTGAGTATCGGTGATGGGGTTGAACTACTCACCGAAATTTATATCTCCAAAAGTAGAGGCGTTAATGGCTGGGTTTCTGCCTAAAGCTGCTTTTAAACTAATAAAATGAGCCAGCTCAATAGGGAAAATACTGCCCATAATCTCTCGGGCAACCGGACTTTGTAACTCAAGTATTGCATTACTGAAATACGATTTTGCTGCTTCCATTTCTAATGTCATTGCTAAAATTACGGCTTCTTCCTCGGAAGTAACTTCGGATACTCTTCCATCTGCTGAAAAATCATCTAGATTGACAATACTAGCCCCAACTTCCTCTAGTAAATTGTTAAATATAGCAATATGTTCATAATGATGTTGTTTATAGTAAAGCGCCTTATCTAAAATTTCTTGGCTTGTAATAATACCAGATTCGGTAGCAGTAACATATGTTTTAATAGCAACGGCTTCACGTTCGGCTGCCAATTTTAGTATGGCATTATCTCCAGATAAATCTGAGTTAGAATCTACTCCAGTACCAGTGCTACAGCCCGAAAGTGTAAGCCCACCTGCTATACCTAAGGCTGGAATGGATTTCAAAAAGGTTTTACGGTTCATTTATCTGAATTTATTGTAAGAGATATGAAGAGTAAAAGGAAAATATCACCCTTTTAGTTCAAGTGTATTCAACAAATGTAAATTATCAAAAGAAGGCTGAGATTGTTGTTCTAAATGTATAATAAGAATAATCGAAAGGGGTTTGGTCGCTTACTGAAATTTTAGCTTCAATATTTCTACCCAATTTATAGCCCAATGCTGCTGAAAGACGAGTTATATCTTCATCCCAGTCTTTGGTAGCTAGATAATCTTCTGAAGATTCATTCATGAAATTAAGATAATCGAACCTAACAGCAATATAACTTCCTGTAAAGAAAGGTGGTTCAAAACGGAGGTCAACATTTACACCTATGTTTGAAAGATTAAACTCTTCAAACGTATCTGAAAGTCCAACTGTTTGAAAACCACCGCCACTATAACTTGGAACGCTCCAGTTCGAATAAATTGCTTCAGAAATAATTTCCCAAAAACCGAAAGCATATTTCACATCAACACCAATAATAGCTTGTCTATATTGCTCAAGTGGATTATATGGACGGTAAAAGGCATTGATATTAGATTGGCGCATAAAGCTTCCATAACTGCCGCTAACACCAAGTTGCCAGTAGATATTGGGGTTCATTGTTAAGTGGGTTAGGATGGCTGCGTTGGCTAAATTAGTATAATTTTCTGCGGAAGCAGGAGCGACTGATGTCACAGCTGTTTCTAACCGAACTCGATCGGGTGTAATTTCCCAATCTAAAAGAATACCAGTGGAATAGCCTCCAAAATAGATGGTGGTTAATCCAACATCCGAAGAGGTGTAAGCTCCTTGCTCGCCTGCAAGTGGCCAGAATCCACGTTGATCGGAAATATTTGTGAAGTAACTATAGCTAAGTGGAAGTTCGAAAAAAGTACGATCTAGAATTAGATTTCTTTTTGAGAAAAAGCCCACAGGATTTACAAAACGTCCTGCCGTAATTGCGTAGCTGTTACTTGGTTTCGCCCATGTGATGTTGGCTAGAGTAAAACGGGGATCATTTAAAGTTCCTGTTCCCCAAGTATCCGACTGAAGGCGAGCTTCAACAAAAAAGTCGTCGTTTATGGGGGCAAACAAGAACAAATTTACTTGAGTAATATCTAGATGCAGATATTTGAATTCGGATTCAATACCATTTTTAACAAAGGATGAATTAGACCCTCCGCTTCGTAAACCGAGATCAATAGAACCGTTAAATTGAATTTGTGCAACGCTTTGAATGGAAAGCACTGCAAATAATCCAGCGATTAAAAGAATACGTTTATTCATAAAGTACCTCTACAGTATTTACTGGGCTTGAAAACCCTTTTAAATTTTTGCTTTCTACAGGACGTAGGCTGAAGAGTTTGTCCAAGTTATTTTCTTTAATTAAGTGCTCTGGAATTAGAATCTGACCAGGTTTTGCCTCATGACATAACCGTGCACAAAGATTTACTTGAGCTCCAATTACAGTGTAATCCATTCTTTCTTTTGCGCCCATATTTCCTAACACCATGCTACCATAATTAACACCCACGCCTAAGCCATTAAAAAATGAAGAAACCTCTTTGTCAGAATAATATGATTTCTGGATGTCGATGGAAGCTTGAATGGCTCTTTTGAGGGCATCTTTACCAGCAAAAAGGGCAATAAGCGAATCTCCAACAAATTTATCAATGGAGCCATCGTGCAAAAGAACCGCATCCGACTGGTCGCTTAATGTTCTATTTAGCATGTTTATAAATTGCTCTGGGGATGTGGTAGAAATCTTATTAGTTGAGCCTCGAATGTCAGTAAATAAAATGGCTAGTGTTTGGCGAGTACCACCGTCATTAAGATCCACTTCTTCGTTATTCTGAATCATCTTGAGGGTGTGGTCACCAACATATTTGGTTAAGGCAAAGCGTTCTCTCAATCCAATAATCATGGTATTAAAAGCATTGGTAAGAATGCCAATTTCATCCTTAGAAGTCGATTTAACAGTAACTTCCAAATCACCTTCTTGGACTTTTAACATTGCGTGGGTAAGATTGTTAATTGGTGTAGAAACAAAGCTTCCTAATGAATAGGCAATCACCATAATTGCAATGATAGAGATTGCTGCGATAATGAAAATATTTCTTCTCATATCTGCTAATGACTCGAACTCTTTGGCAATGGGAGTACTTGCCAAATAATAAGCGCGTTCACCAGTTCCTAAAGGGCTAATGAAGGCCAAATTTTCCTCACCATTTATTACTAACTGAAAGGGCTCAGTGATGGAAGTATTCTGAGTTACGGAATCAATAGTACTTGCAAGCTGATTTGCAATTTGGATAAACTCTGTGGTGTCTGGATTATCAATGGAGGTGGCGATTAATTGATTATCATAGAAAAAAGTAACATCAACGGGAAAATCTTCGCGAAGAGCTTTTGCATCAAAAGTTCTAAATTCAGAACCAACTGTTATAGAGCCCATAATCTGGCTAGTTGGTGTATAAATTGCTGCTGTAGCTGTTTGATAAAGCTGATTATCAATATACCAGAGCTCAGCCCATTCTGGTTCATAAGGAGGAGGAATACCTCTTAGAGCATCTCGAACACCTATTCTATCGGAAATATCTCTCCCAAAATATTCAGGATGTGTAAACCATCCCAAAGTTTTGCCTTTCTCGTCAGTTACTATGAATAAATCAGCTTTTGCAAATTGTGAGAACTCTAACACACTAAATGAAACGGTTGATGAGTCTCCCGTCTCTACATTGCCTTTAAATGTTGAGTTTTCGGCTAGTAGAATGGCGGTTTCTAAAAACCTATCATATTGAAGTTGCTGCTGGGTTTTGAAGAAATTCTGTAGTTGAGAAAAATTATTTAAAATGTCGTTTCTAATGGTAGTTGATGAAGTATGATTTACAGCAACTAATACCAGAATTAAAACGGAAATAGTGAGCCCCGAGAGTAAAAGGAAGAGCTTGGTTTTAATATTTAAGCCAGAGGTGCTCAATTACTAAAATTTATATCTAAAGATAGATGTTGCTCATTTTTCAAGGTAATGGTTTGCGAATCCAGTTCATGGCGTGGGTGATAAGCTCTGAGCTCATATTCACCATCAGGGATGTTTTCTAGCTTGAATTCTCCTTTTTCATTCACTCGCGTAAAGTATGGGGTATCAAGGCTTAAAATAACAGCGTTCATTTGCGAATGGATATCGCAGAAAAGTTGGATTTCTCCTAAACCTTCAACTTTCCAGCTTGTTGCTGGAATCTTTTTCTCATAAACATCGCCAGTGGGGCGACGACCAATGTTAAACCGAGCGCCAGGAGTGAGGCTAAAAACATTATGATAGAATGTGTCATCATTCAAAAATTGAACAATAGAGCCCACTGTTACAGGAGTTACATTTGGAATGAATTCTGCATTCTTTTGTTGAATGATTGAAGGTTTTGGTAAAGGTTCTACATCTAGTTTATAACTAGTTGGATGAAGGCTGATAATCGTATCTAGAAGAGGATTGCTATTGGAACTTTCTTTTGACTTGTTCTCTGTAGAGGTATTGCCTCTACTTCTGTAAGCTCTCCCACGAAAAGACCGCTGTGCAACCGTCGTACTCGGTAGGGTCACAGTACCATAAACAATGTTACTATCAAGCGTGGTTGAGAGTAAAATAGATTCATCTAATGATGTGTTATTAGATATAAAACTGAGTCCAAGTAGAATAAAACCAGTAAATATAAGTACAACGTATTTAATCATTCCCACAAAATTAAGTTAAGGGAATATATGAATCTATACGAAATATCTACTTTATCAATAATTTACCGAATTGAGAATGTTACTGTATCAGCTGGAACCATGAATGGGTCAACAGTGTCGTATACAACCCAAGCATCCTTGAATTCTCTTTTTACCAGTCGAGAGTAATTTAGAGCTTGCTCTCTATTATGGAAATCGCCCACATGAACACGATAATGTGGGGATTTAAAAAAGGTATATGTTTCAGCCTGATAACCTACTATCGAGTTATTTATCCATCCTCGAAATTTCGCAGCAATAGTATCAGCTTCAGCTACACTTTCGCCTGAATAAATCTGAATGCGATATCCTTTCGATACATCAAATTCCTGTTCTTTATAGGTTTTTATTTTTTCAAAAACCTCAGGAATCTCGTTTTGTTGTGAGGAATAGAGATCGCTCAAACTGCTTATATAAAGTTCAGATTCATTTACAGTGTTATCAACACTAGAATTCGTATTTGAATAAGTTTCAGTATTGTTAGAGCTTGAATTGTCTAAGCTATTTGTTACAGGTTGTGATGAAGAACAGCTCCAGCCAAAAAGTAAAAAGGAGCTTATAATTAAAAAAGAAGTTTTAAAGTTCATTAATATCCGACGGGATGCCATGTGGTTTTTGTTTCCTGGAAATCAACGATAAAATATGGACTTTCAGATTCCTTATGGTACCAATCTTCTACCGGAGTTTTAATAACTCTTTTCATATTCTCGGTAGAGATTTCGTCAATTAGTACTACCGTTTCTTTATCCAGATTATCAGTAAAGAATACAGCATTTACATCCATATGAGAGGCAAAATGTTCCACTAATTCTTTTCTAATTCCTGTAAGGATGTTTACAACCCCACCAGGAACGTCCGAAGAGTTAAGAACTTCGCCAAAAGTGATAGAAGTAAGCGGATAAGGCTCTGAAGCAAGAACAACACATGTGTTTCCTCCAGCAATTACAGGAGCAATAACAGATACCAAGCCTAAAAGTGGACTTTGCTCTGGTGCTAAAATTGTTACTACACCTGTTGGCTCAAGTAAGCTAAAATTAAAATGTGCGCTTGCTACTGGGTTTACCGAGCCAAATACTTGCTGGTATTTATCTGTCCAGCCTGCGTAATAAATAAGACGGTCGATGGATGCGTTAACATCAGCGGCAGCTTCTTCGGCACTAAAACCAATTCGGCTAAGACTTGTGATAAATTCACCACGACGAGTTTCCATCATCTCTGCAATGCGGTAAAGAATTTGCCCACGATTGTAAGCACTGCGTGATTTCCACCCAGAAAATGCACTTCGAGCTACTGATACAGCATCTCTAACATCTTTACGGCTACAACGGCATGCATTGGCTAGTAATTCTCCATCGTTGGAATGAACTTTGTAGTAGTGTCCAGATTCGCTTCGAGGGAATTGGCCGCCAACATAAGTTTTATACGTTTTTTGAACTTCTATTCTTTCAGACATGATTCTAATTATTTCAGGTTAACGTAGGCTGCTAATCCGTGTAGTCCACCTTCACGGCCTACACCACTTTCTTTATATCCACCAAACGGAGAAGTTGGGTCGAACTTGTTATAAGTATTCGCCCAAACAACACCAGAACGTAGACCACTTCCAACTTTGAAAATCTTGGAGCCTTTATCTGTCCATACGCCACTTGCGAGACCGTATGGAGTATTATTTGCTTTTTCTATGGCTTCGTCGGCTGTTCTAAAAGTTTGAACAGTTAATACGGGGCCAAAAATTTCTTCTTGAACTACTCGATTAGATTGAGATACGTTGGTAAGTAGAGTAGGGCGGATAAAGTAGCCAGTTTCTGGAACATTACAGCTACTTTGATAAACATCCGCGCCTTCTTCTAAACCAATTTCTAGATATTTGTTAATATTTTCGAACTGTTGACGAGAGTTGATGGCTCCAATATCAGTGTTTTTATCTAAAGGATCGCCAACAATTAGAGTTTCCAATCTGTCTTTAAGTTTTTGGATAACCTTATCAGCAACACCTTCTTGTACAAAAAGGCGAGAACCAGCACAGCAAACATGGCCTTGGTTAAAGTAAATTGCATTAATAATTCCTTCAACAGCTTGATCTATTGCAGCATCTTCGAAAATAATTAGTGCGCCTTTACCGCCTAATTCAAGAGTATATTTCTTGTCAGTTCCTGCAAGCGAGCGCTTAATAATCTTACCAACTTTAGTAGAACCAGTAAAGGCTACTTTGTTGATGTCTTTATGGTTAACAAGTTCTGCACCTGTTTGTCCAGCGCCTGTAACAATATTAACAACGCCATCAGGTAAACCAGCATCTTTCACAAGTTCAGCGAAAAGCATTGCTGTTAATGAGGTTGTTTCGGCTGGCTTAAGAACAACGGTATTTCCACAAGCTAAAGCGGGGGCTATTTTCCAAGCGAGCATTAATAGTGGGAAATTCCATGGAATAATTTGACCACAAACACCAAGAGGTTCTGGCTTTTTACCAGGGAAAGCAAAATCGAGTTTATCTGCCCAACCTGCATAATAGAAGAAGTGAGCAGCAGCTAGAGGAACATCTACATCTCTAGATTCGCGAATAGGTTTACCACCATCTAACGATTCAGCGATAGCAAACTCACGAGCTCTTTCTTGCAACATACGAGCAATACGATAAATATATTTACCTCTAGTTTTTGCAGAAACTTTAGACCACTCACCATCAAAAGCTTTTCGAGCTGATTTAACGGCTTTGTCGATATCCTTTTGGGTAGCTTCTGCAAATTCAGAAACTTCCTCACCATTAGCAGGGTTGGTGCTTTTGAAATATCTACCTTTAGCGGGTTTAACAAACTTGCCATCAATAAAAAGCTCGTATCTTTTCTTTACTTCCAGATTAGCCGCACTTTCTGGCGCTGGAGCATATTCCCATAAAGAAGCAAAGTCTAGCTTAGAAGTAGGAGATGTTGGTTTGTAATTAGTTTCTTTCGGTGTTGATTCAGACATAGTTGTATGATTAAATATTCATCAAGAACACTTCAGTACCACGAAGCTTATTCAAGTTTATATTTCGGGTGTGTTGTTGTATTCCATCAGTCCAAAGAAAAATAGTCGGATCCTTGGTAGATTCCAGTTTCTTGTTTCACAATTTGTTTTAGAACATCGTTAGCTAAAGAACTTGCACCAAAACGGAAGTAATCAGGAGTAAGCCAAGCTGCACCCAATGTTTCTTTCACAAGAACCAAATACTGTATTGCTTGTTTGGCTGTTCTAATTCCACCTGCTGGTTTCATTCCAATCATTTTGTTAGTGGCGTAGTAGTAATCGCGAATAGCTTCTAGCATGACCAGAGTAACGGGCTGTGTTGCCGCAGGGCTAATTTTACCAGTAGATGTTTTTATGAAATCAGCGCCAGCATGCATTGCAATATCACTTGCTAATCGTACATTTTCATAGGTGTGGAGCTCACCAGTTTCTAGGATAACTTTTAAATGAGCTTTACCACAAGCTTCTTTAACCGCTGCAATCTCGTCGAATACTTGGTTGTACTCGCCTTGTAAAAAAGCACCACGGCTAATTACCATATCCACTTCATCAGCGCCTTCGCTAACGGCAAATCTTGTATCGTCGAGACGAATACTAAGAGGAGACATGCCACTTGGGAAAGCCGTTGCTACACTTGCTACATTAATTTTTGTGCCTTTTAGGCTATCTTTAGCAACTTTAACCATGCTCGGGTACACACAAACAGCAGCTACACTTGGTAAATTTGGCATTGCAGGGTGTGGCTGGCGTGCTTTTTGGCAAAGTTGTTTCACTTTACCGACAGAATCTTTTCCCTCTAACGTAGTAAGGTCCATCATACTTAAAGCTAATTTCAAAGCTTGAACTTTAGACTCTTTTTTAATGCTACGTTTATTCAATCGACTTACTTTTTCTTCAACAGCAACTTGATCGATTGGGGTAATTTTTAAAAAACTTTGTACGCTCATAATATTATAGGGAATTGGAACTTAGTCGGCTTTTAAGGTACTCAACATTTGGATAAAATGGGAATCAACAAAACAATACATTTTTTTAATAATCATCTCTCATTTTGATAAATATCTTTTGCCTAAGCATGTGTTTATAGAGATAGTCATAATAGAATTGAATTGTTCGTAATCTAATAATTTTGTTAATTCATTGTGGTACAATAGTTATAAGCTATTTGAACTGTTTTTTTTATAAATAAAAAAGGAGAATTATGGAAGATGTCATCATTAATTGGTATGCAATTATAGCAGCAACACTTGTCGGTTTTGCAGTTGGTTTTGTTTGGTATGGCCCGTTATTTGGGAAGGCTTGGATGAAAGAGATAGGGTTAACGGAAGAAGATGCTAAAAATGGAAATATGGCTAAAATCTTTGGTTTTACCGCAATCTTCCAGTTTATCATGGCCTATTGTTTAGCAATGTTTTTTGGTAATAACGTTGACGCCATGGATGGAGCTCTTTACGGCTTCTTAGCTGGCTTTGCTTGGGTATCTTTATCAATTGGTGTAAATGCCCTTTATGAACAGCGTTCTTTCAAGTATATTCTTATCACTGGTGGCTTTTGGTCAGTAGTGTTCACACTTATGGGATTAATCATTGGAGCTTGGAGGTAGAGCTATCAAACACTTATTACTTTTAGTTTTTCTTGGAGCAAGCCTAAGTGCTTGCTCTTCTTCTGTAAAGAATACAGCCGACTACAAAATTGCATACAACGTACTTTATGATGGGTATTCGGATAATTACGAAATTTTTGTAATGAATGCCGATGGTTCTGAACAAACTAATATTTCAAATAGCCCTGGAATCGACTGGGTTTATTATGCATATGATGATAAACTCTATTTTATATCAGATAGAGACTCAACTTCCAGAAAATATTTCTTATATGAAATGAAATGGGATGGCAGTGAAGTTAGAAGAGTTACAGACTTTTTGGTTCATGATTCTTGGATTGGAAGCCGTAAAAATGGTAGTGAGTTTGTGATTTCTGCCAACTTAGAAGATGATGCTGATACGAGAGATTTATTTATTATCGATATTAATGGAAACATTCTTTCGCGTGTTACTGATGATGATTACCAGAATACGGATCCTCAATTCTCACCAGATGGATTACAGATTGTTTATAGATCCTATAGGGAAGGAATAGATGAATTATTTATTGTTGATGCAGATGGCTCAAACCTTCGACAGCTTACTAACTATCCTGATGACGACTCAACAGCAAAAGATTGGGAGTACCATGTTGGGCCACCACAATGGGTAGATTCTAAAAAGATAACGTACATGTCTAAACAGAATGGTAACTATAGTATTTTTTCAGTTTCGCCAGATGGAGGTGAATCAATTCAAAGTACACCAGACACAACAAAAGAGGGTTACCCCGCAAACGAAGGATGGCATTCATGGTCGAGAGATAAAAAGCTAATTGCTTATAATGCAACGGAATGGGATGGAAATTACAACATCTACATTATGAATGCCGATGGCTCTAATCCTCGCCAACTTACAACAGATAAATGGTACGAACAGGCTCCGTTATTTGTGTATCCCAAAAAGGAGAATGAATAAAATTCTACAATCCTAAATCAAGATGTGTGTATTCTGTTTCTTTGGGAGTTAACAAAGGCCAAAGAATTGCTGTAATTAGTATTAGAACCCCAAAGGCATACAAGCTCCAAGCAATAGCTCTATAGTGCTCAAGAAGATTTAGACTGTTTAGAATATTGAAAAAATCGTGAGCGCTTTTAGGAAGATTTCCGACCAATGGGAGTTGGCGGAGGCTAGCATCTGCACAATAGGCCGAAGTATCAAGCCAGCTAAACCCTAGCCAAAAAAGGGCAAGTTGGGTTGTGATTGTTTTCCTATTTAGCCATCCAAAAATAAAAACAAGAAGCGGAAGCAGAATCTGAAAAAGAGTTCCTCCCAAAATCGTAAGTAATCTCCATCCGAATATACCGAGTATGGTGTGTCCCGCTTCGTGGATTATGAGGGTTAAATTATCCATCAAAAAATAAATGGCATTAAAACCTGCAACGTGATCGTAGTTAACCGCAAAAAAGATATTAAACTTAAGAGCCCACCAGAATTGTTTGATGATGAACCAAGAAAAGAAAACTAAAATAACGCTTAGTCCCCATTTCTTAAGAAAAAGCCATATTTGATGGATATCTAAGCTAGGCATCATCTATTGGTAATTCGTCAAAATCCCTTTTCCCCATAAAGAAATAATTCCAGATAAGCATGAAGTTGAACTGACCTGTAAGTGAATTCGGATGCGGTAGAGGGCTTGATTTACGTTTTCTGTGGATTTTTTTTAACAGCAGGAAAAAATGATAATGAGCCTTAGCTATGGCTAGAAAATCGTGAGGTTTTTTTGTTAATAACGACTTCCACGCAGCGACTATATCCAACAAAAAACGAATTGGAAACCTAGTAAGCATGAATTTTGGAGAAGCATTTTTCCAAAGCATGAATAGATTATTCCTGAAATTGTAGTAGACCTTTCGTGAAGAACCCATTGGTAAAGAGCCTCCGCCAAGATGATACACTCTACTTTTTGGGATATAACTAACTTTAAGGCCTGCGCGCTGAACTCTCCAGCATAAGTCAATTTCTTCCATGTGAAATTCAAAATCTTCGTCGAAACCGCCTAGCTCATTAAAAAGGTTTCTTCGGATAGCTAATGCAGCACCACTTGCCCAGAAAATATCAGACTGTTCTTCAAATTGGCCATGGTCATCTTCAACATGATCAAAAATTCGTCCTCTGCAGAATGTATAGCCCCAGCCGTCAATTAAGCCACCACCTGCACCTGCATATTCAAAATGATCTTTGCGCTCGTAAGCAAGGATTTTTGGCTGTGCTGCACCTATTCTCATATCCTTCTCAAAAGCATCGCTGATATCGTTAAGCCAGCCCGGTGTAACTTCAACATCATTATTTAGGAAAAGAAGAATCTCTTTCTGAGCTAACTTAGCAGCTCGATTGTTGCCACCACAGTATCCATAATTATCATCAAAAGTAGCTATCTTCACTTCTGGGTAATTCTTAGATACCCACATTCTGGTTTCATCCGTTGATGCATTATCAGCTAAAATAATCTCATAGTTCGGATAGGTAGTAGATGCTACTGAGGGCAAAAAGGTCTTTAAATGATGAAGACCATTCCATGTAACTATGATGATGCTGAAACCTTGCAAAGAATGAAAAAGTTAAAACGTTTGTTATAAGAATTAGAATAGGAGAATTTAAGAAAATGTGTTTTCTTTGTTCCCAATGAATTAATGAAGGATGATACCAAAAAAGTATGATCAAAATAGGGCTTATTTCGGATACTCATAGCTATCTTGATCCTCAAGTATTAGATTACTTTTCTGATAGAGATGAAATTTGGCATGCCGGCGATTTCGGTACGCTCAAAATTGCAGATCAACTCAAAGAAGTTGCTCCGTTAATAGGTGTTTATGGTAATATTGATGGACAAGATATCCGACAAGAATATCCATTACACCAAAGGTTTGTGCGCGAAGGACTCGATATTTGGATGACTCATATCGGTGGAATTCCTGGACGTTACTGTATTCCAATCCGCCAAGAGATTGAGCGTAATACGCCAGAGCTATTTGTGTGTGGGCACTCTCACATTCTTAAAATTGCGCGCGATCAAGAGCTAGAGAAAATGCTTTATATGAACCCTGGAGCAGCGGGAAGACATGGTTTCCAACAAGAACGGACAATCA
The DNA here is from genome assembly GCA_048267645.1 of Balneola sp. Classification (GTDB taxonomy): domain Bacteria; phylum Bacteroidota; class Rhodothermia; order Balneolales; family Balneolaceae; genus Balneola. The sequence goes on along the minus strand of JBLWXC010000014.1, from coordinate 39,961 downwards.
TCCGTTTTGGGATTGAGGCTGGAAAACTGCACAATGTGGAAGTTGTAAATTTAGGCTCTAGAGCAGAGACTTATTAGTTTTTACTTCATCAATCTCTTTTGGAAAATATTATGATGAGCTTTACTGACGCTACCAGAAAAGAAGTGGTTGAGTTCATTCAGGCTCATTTGGAAACAGATACCGCAACGTTGATGTTATCTGCGGGTAAATTCCCTGATTTACCGATGAAGTATATTTCTTCTCAAATTGCATCTCGACAAAAAGGAAAGCAAAAGCTTCCTCAATGGTTTTCAAATTCAGAAATTATTTTTCCTCCCAAAGAAAACTTGGAACAAGCTTCTTCTGAAATTACAGCCAAGTTTAAATCTCGGTTTTTAGAAGGAAAAAGCTTTGTTGATTTAACAGGGGGCTCAGGTATAGATACGTTCTATCTCTCCAAGAAATTCGATTCCGCAAGCTATGTGGAACCAAACGCCCATCTTTGTGAAATCTCTAAATACAATTTCGAAAAACTAGGAGCACAAGTTGAGATTATTTCAAGCACAGCGGAAGAGTTTTTGTTTTCAAATACGTTTAAATACGATTGGGCTTTTATAGATCCTTCGAGGAGAGATGGGGCTAAGAAAAGGTTTTATGCACTTGAGGATTGTGTTCCCAACGTGATAGAAATTAGTACAGAGTTGCTAAAAGCTGGACATAAAGTACTTTTAAAAGCTTCGCCCATGCTAGATATAAAAAGAACACTGAGAGATCTTAAAGGTTGTTTTAAAGTCCAAGTTCTAGCAGTAGATAATGAAGTGAAAGAACTTCTTTTTTATCTGGAAGAAAGCTTTGATGGAGAGACAATTATAGAAGCCTGGAATATCTCTGACAAGAAAGAAGATTCGTTCTTTTCTTTTAATTATTCTGAAGAGAAGGTTTCTTATTCTGAATTAAGCGAACCTTTGAAATATTTATATGAGCCAAACTCTGCATTAATGAAAGCAGGACCATATCAGCTTATAGCGTTTAGGAATGGTTTGAAAAAACTTCATTCGAGTACACATTTGTATACTTCAGATGTTCTAGTTGCTGATTTTCCAGGTCGGATTTTTAACATTGATGAAGTATTCAAACCTTCAAAAAAAGAAATAAAAAAACGATTTTCTTCTGGTAAAGTAAATGTGGTTGTTCGTAACTATCCTGAAGGAGCAACAGATTTGAAAAAGCGTTTTAAGCTGAAGGATGGGGGAGAGACGTTCTTGGTTTTCTGTACAACTAAAGATGGCAGTCTAAAAGCTATAAAATGTAGCCGAGCACTATAAAATTTCCAAATTATAAAGACTTGTGGTTATTAGTACAGTCAAAATTCCTGCTAAAAAAACAAGTACGGAAAGCCAAAGCATTCGCTGTTTATAGGAAATAACTTTGCCAAGAAAGTATAAGTCCTTTGTCATTTCATCATACAGACTTTTCCCATTTTGCATAATTCTTACAATCTCTGTTTGGAATTCCTCAAGAGATTGAGTCGAAAAGTTCGCAGCATAAAGACTTCCTTTATAACCGCTTCTATCGAACCTTTTGCCAATGTAGCGATGTGGTAACATGCTAATTAAAGCAAAAAGCATGGAAAGCATACTAAAATTAATGAGGATTTTAGTACTTACTTCTAAAACTTCGATTTGAGTATCTGGGGCAACATATAATGCACCCATAAGCAGCGAAATGATAATCGAGTTAATTGTTAGAATAATACTCGATTTGCTATCAACCATTTTTAACAGGTTGTAATGGTTCCTTAATAACGTTCGAAATAAAGTTTGAACACCTCTAGCATCAAATTTATTGAGCTTTTCATCAAAGTTGCTATTAGGGAGTTCTGAAGTTTTATCTAAATCATTTTCCAAAACGAGTATCTCAATATTATGGTGACAGATTCTAAATAAAAGCCATCTTTACCAATGGCTTTTATAAATTCAGACTAAAGTTGTTCTTTTAACCTCAGTTTTGCGACAGCTTCAACGTGATAGGTTTGTGGAAACATATCAACGGGTTGAACTTCTACGATGTCGTACACTTCAGCCAACTCTTTTAAGTCGCGTGCCATAGTGCTGGTATTACAGCTCACATAAACGATACGCGGCACCTTAAGCTCGCAAAGACGCGTAACTACATCAGGGTGCATTCCTACTCTTGGAGGGTCTGTAATCAGAACGTCAGGTGCACCGAACTCATCTACAATCTCTTGAGTGAAAACATCTTTCATATCACCTTTTATGAATGATACATTTCCAACTTTGTTTTCTTTTGCGTTGAACTTTGCATTTTTAACGGCAACATCAACAAGCTCAATTCCTAATACTTTTTTAGCAGGCTCGCTTACAAATAAGCTCAGTGTTCCCACACCGCAGTATAAATCGTAAACGATATCGTCTTGTTTGATCTCAGCAAAATCTCGAGCAACAGCGTATAACTTTTCAGCCTGTAATGTATTTGTTTGGAAAAAGGCGTTTGGATGAATTTTGAAGGAATGTTTACCAATGTGGTCAACAATAAAACCAGGACCGTAAATTACCTTCTCAATGCGTCCTACAGAAGTTGGGCTTCTTGTATCATTTATGTTGTTTACGATGGTAGTAATTATTGGGAACTGTTCTAAAAGTGCTTCAGAAAGTTTTTGTACAATTTCTGGCTCATCTTTGTATGTAACCAAATTAACCATAAAATCAGCGGTATGCTGAGAGTTACGAATCATCACATTTCTTAGAAAGCCTTCATGGTTCATGTGATCAAAAGCTGGTAAATCATGTTCCAAACAATAATTTCGAACAAAATCTAAAATCTCAAACGATTCGGGTTTTTGAAGATGACATTCATTGAGGTTCAGGATTTTGTCAAACCTTCCAGGAGCGTGTAAACCACCGGCAAAACCATTGTCGTCAACAAAGTCCTCGCTATTAATTTCTTCTTCAGTTAACCAACGTCGTGTAGCAAAACTATACTCCATTTTATTACGATAGTAGAAGTCTTGGTCGCACGCTAAAGTTGGGTGTACAATGGTCTCTTTTAGGCCAGCAATTCGTTGAACATGGTCTTTAACTTGTTGCCCTTTATACTCGGTTTGTTTTGCATAGGGTAGATGTTGCCAACTACATCCACCACAAACTGGAGCGTGTTGACACTTTGGTGTAATTCGGTCAGGGCTTGGTTCAATAATTTCTAAAAGTTTAGCTTCGCAGTAGCTTTTCTTTTTCTTAATTACGCGTGCTCTAACAACATCTCCGGGAGCTGTTCCGTGTACAAAAACAGCCAATCCTTCATGTTTACCTACACCTTTTCCTTTAAACGCTGCACCATCTATAGTTAGCGTGAGTTCAACGCCTTTTTTTAAAGCCATTTTTTATTCTTCGTTTTGATCTTCGTAGTATGAATCGAACTGAACACGCAATGCATGATGCTGATCTGATAGTTCTTCAATTGTTTGGGTTGCTCTTTCGAGCTGTCTTAATGCAATATTAGACAAAGTTTGTAAGAATTTAACCGCTATTTGAGGATGTCGATCTCTTAAAACTTCAAAATCTGGTTTAAAGAAGCCGAGCAGTTTACAATCGGTTAAACATTTTGCCGTTGATTTTCGGCGCAAGCTGTAGCCAATAGAAAGTGCGCCAAAACTTTCGGGGGCTTCTAATAAAAAGCCTTCCTTTTGGTCTTCCGTAGAGTTTTCGTCGTAAGTATCTATGGTAAGTACAATTTTACCTTCTTGAATGAAGTACATGCCTGTACCTGGATCATTTCTATAAAACACATATTCGCCTTCTTTATATGTTCTGTGGTGGCAAAGCTGTAAGAATTCATACCGCTCTGCAGTAGAGAGGTTTTTTAGAAAACGGGAGTTAAAAACAATATTAACTTGTTGTTTTATCCTTTTAAGTTTGCTCATAATACATGTAATTAGAAGGAATGACCGATGCCAAAACTAAAATAGAGTTTTTTGTTATTTAACCAACCTACATCGAGGTCGTGTGCTCTAAAGGTAAAATCAAATCTAACGATAACATAGTTCCAATCTAACCTAAGTCCTAAACCAGAACCAACTGCAATTTGATTATAAAACTCATCTACTTTAAAACGACCTTCAGAGCGTGCGGCTTCATTTCGGGGACCGTACCAAATATTACCTGCATCTACATACCAAGCTGCATGCCAGTTAGCTTTTAAGAAATTTCTTAGAAAAATTTGTCTAGCCTCTGTAAAAGCAGCCAGTTTAATTTCTCCACCATTAACAGTAACGTTTGTTCCAGATAAACCACCAGGGCCAAGCTGGAAAGGAGCCCAGCCTCTAATATCATTACTTCCCCCTGCAAAGAAACGTCTATTGAGCGGAATAGAAGGATTTTTCCCATAAGGATGAGCCAAGCCTCCAAAAAGGCGCCATGCAAAAACGGAAGAGTTTGATAATGAGTAATATCTTCTATAATCGGCAGTAATTTTAAAATATTGGCTATAGGTTAACGAGTTGTTACTGAGGTTAAATAGTGAAGGTAAATCGCCTTCAAGCGTGCCCGGGGTGATAATATATTTATCTGTTAAAAATGGAATATTTCCACCAGAGGAGATTGAGTATTCGCTAAAATATCCGTAATTCCGTTTTATCATATCCGTTCGCTGGCTTCTAAACGAGTAGCGCACTACGGAGGAAACTTGAGGTTCAAAATCTTCTAGAATTCTCAAAAGTTCAATAGGTTTGGGGTCGCCATCTTCAACTCCAAATTCATTGTTTAGATTCTGGCGAAATTCATCTGTTGGGCTAGCATCAACAACATCTAATTCAATTAAATCCAGAAAACTTGAAAATCTTGGCGAATGCGTTACTTCATAACTTAGATTGAACTGAATGTCCGAGTTGATATCAAAATAAAGCTGATCGGAACGGCTGTATGAAAGCGAGTATCTGGTTATTCCACGAGTGAAGTATTTTGTATTGTCAAGGAATGCAAAAGGGAAGTTTAATCGAGGTACGGTATAATCACCACGAATCTCATAACTTCTGAAAACCGAAGACTGAGTAGCTGTATCGGCAATATTTTCTAACACCGATTGACTCACAAATTCAAAACTTGTATTTGCGCTGAGTGTGAAATTTTCGGCCTTTCCAAACACGTTGTTGTTCGTGTAATCTACTCCTAAACCTGTACCATATCCGTATCTCTTCATCCCAAAAAGCTCAGTATTAAAACTATGTTTAGTAACAGTTTGAAGATCTATATAGGTTGGTATATAATCTTTTTTATAGTCTGGCAACACCGAGCTTTCACTTTGTCCAAATCGACGAATAAAAAGCATTCCAAGATTCTGGAACTCTCTAACTGTGTTCAGATATTGATCGTGATTATAAATATCGCCAGGCTTAAAAAGTATTTGATCGCTTAGCAAAGAAGGCTTCGTTTGAGTTTCCTTCTCTAGAGAACGATAGATTTTTTTTGTGCTATCATTCGTAAACTTTGGGGTATCTAAAGTATCTCTTCTTGTATAATTATCAGGAAGAATAGCATCAGCAAGCTTGAGGTGAACTTCACCAAAACGGAATATCTTCCCTGCATTTATCCGAAATTGGACATCTAACTGAGTTGTATCTTCAGGCATTGGGCGAATAAGCGCAATTACTGAATCTTTTTGAATTGATGCATACCCATTATTCTTTAAGAAATCTATAATACGTAATTGTTCTTGTCTCAATTCCTGCAAATTGAATTGGCGATTAACAACAAAGGTGGTGTCGTCAATTCGGTTTTTGGTTAAAGAACTATTCCTTAGAAAATTAGTTTTTTTGTCTGCTTCTTCGAAATTGGGTATTCCTGAATAAGAAATTGTATTTAAATGAGAGGGTTTTCCTTCATCTATCAGAAAAGAGACTTCTACTTGGTTTTTTTTGAAAGTGATAATGGTAGTATCAACTTTAACCCCACGATAACCTAAAGAGTTATAATAAAGCGTTAGACGCTCCATATCATTAATAACAACTTGGCGATCAAGATACACGGGTTTTTCACCGAACTTGCCACCGCTAGCTTTCCAGATATAATACCATGGTGTAAATCTAGAAATACCCAGAAATTCACGATTGGTTCTAGTACGGATAAGAGTTTCTAAGGTTCTATCTTTAATGTGTTTATTGCCTGAAAAGCGTAACCTCCTTACAACATCCTGAGAAGAAGGAGGTTCATTGATAGGTGCTTCCTGCGCAAAAATATGCGCTGGAACTATAAATATTATAAGAAAGAGCCAAGCTACTTTAATAGTATTAGATATAAAGGGGTGAGGTGTTCTCGTTACTAAAAAAGGCGTTAGGTTATTCTAAAGCCTTTGCATAAAGTTAAACGTCATCATAATCGAAGCCTTCATCTTCCTCATTATGGAAAAAGTCTTCTTTCTGAATGTAATCAGGCCAAATATCCTCAATACCTTCATAAATGGTATTTTCTCCCTCATCAATCTCTTCTAACTCTTCGAGATTAATAAGAACCTGTTGTGGAAGGCCATTTCGTTCAGCCCATTCTATAAGCTCATCTCTATCTGCTGGGAAGGGAGCTTCGTCAAGTGCTGCCGCAAGTTCAACTGTCCAAATCATAGTATTTTTATTTTGTTAAATAAGTAAGTGATGAATAATACAATTGTGTGTAAATTATACAAGTATCATTTAAATTTTTTTTGATCATAAATCGTGCCGAAAATATTGTTATCTTCGCACAAATACATCAACTAAATCCAAAGAGGATTATTTTATGTTTGGAAGCATGGGAGTAACGGAATGGGTCATCATAGCAATCGTTTTTTTGGTGCTATTTGGCGCGAAAAGAATCCCTGATTTTGCTAAGGGCTTAGGACAAGGAATTAAAGAATTCAGAAAAGCATCTCAAGATATCAAAAAAGAAATAGAAGAAAGTTCTAGAGATATCGAAGATGCCATAAATACAGAAAAAACAGAATCTCGAAATAAATAAATCTAGTTTGAAGACGTACAGTATTGCCGAGATCCATGATAAAATTCTTCATGGAGAAACCACATTTAAAGAGATTGTACAAGAGTATATCTCACAAATTGAAGCCAAAAATCCAGAAGTAAACGCGTTTGTTTCGACCTATTATGATGAGGTTTTAGAACAAGCAGAAGCTGTTGAAAAGAAGATAAAAAAAGGTACTGCCGGACCGTTAGCGGGTGCAGTGTTGGGTATAAAAGATCTTATTTGTGAGCGCGGGAAGCAGGCAACGTGCGCATCTGGGATATTAGAGAATTTTGAAAGTGTGTACGATGCCACCGTAATTGAGCGTCTTAAAAGAGACGATGCAATCTTTATTGGTCGGTTAAATATGGATGAATTTGCAATGGGTTCATCTAACGAGAATAGTAAATTCGGCCCTACAAGAAACCCGCACAACCTTACTAAAGTGCCTGGTGGTTCTTCTGGTGGAAGTGCAGCTGCTATTGCTGCAGGTATGGCTACTGCTACTTTAGGTTCAGATACTGGTGGTTCAATTCGTCAACCAGCTTCTTATTGTGGTGTTGTTGGGCTAAAACCAACTTATGGCCGTGTTTCTCGATACGGTCTTATTGCTTATGCTTCATCGTTTGATAGTATCGGGCCTTTTGCTCATACCGTAGAAGATGTTGCCAGAGTTCTTCAGTCTATTGCTGGCTTCGACGAAAGAGATAACACTTCTGCTAATGTTGAAGTTGATAATTACCTCTCGGTAGTTTCTAATCCAACTAAAACCATCAAAATTGGTGTTCCTGAAGAGTATTTTGGAGAAGGATTAGATCCGGAAATTGAAGCAGGTGTCAAGAATATCCTAGCCGAACTTGAAGCTGACGGTGCAGAACTTGTGCCTATACATTTACCACATGCTAAGTATGGCATTGCTAGCTATTATATACTAGCGACTGCTGAAGCATCTAGCAACTTAGCGCGATATGATGGCATTAGATTTGGACACAGAGCTGATAAAGGCGCTGTTATAGATGAGCTAAAGGCAGAAGAAGCGGCTCTTAATGAGAAAATGAAAACTGCCAGCGAAAGTGAATTAGCTGAGTTAGAGCTAGAGTTAGCAAAAATGGACTCTCAACTTGTACGTTTATATAAAAAATCACGTACAGAGGGTTTTGGCACTGAAGTAAAACGCAGAATTATGCTAGGTACATATGTTCTTAGTTCTGGTTACTACGATGCTTACTATGCAAAAGCACAAAAAGTTAGACGACTCATTCAGCAAGATTACAAAAAAGCATTTGAACAAGTAGATGTAATTGTAAGCCCAACTGCACCTACCACCGCATTTGATATTGGAGCTAAAATTGAAGATCCAGTTCAGATGTACCTAAATGATGTGTACACTATTTCTGCTAATTTAGCCGGTATTTGTGGCATAAGTTTGCCAGCAGGTACACATTCAAATGGTTTACCTTATGGAATCCAGTTTATGGGAGATACTTTTAAGGAGCTAAATATTTTGAACGCAGCTCGTTTAGTTGAGTTAAAAAATAACTAGACAGCAATACATCGTAGTAAAGAAAGGAGGTAGCAATGAACAGAATTATAGGAAAAACTGTACTAATAACAGGTGCTACCTCTGGAATTGGCGCTGCTTCTGCTCGCCTTTTTGCACAACATGGTGCCAACCTAATATTAACGGGGAGACGAAAAGAACGCCTTACTGAAATTAGTAAGAACCTTGCTAAAGAATTTGGGGTGGATATTTCTTCTCATGATTTTGACATAAGAGATTATAATGCTTGTGTCGAATTTGTTGACTCTTTAAAAAGAGAGATAGATGTACTTGTTAATAACGCAGGCCTCGCCATAGGAATGGATGCCGTATTCAATTTTGAGCAGGAAGATATGCATGGTATGATAGATACCAATGTTAAAGCCCTGCTTAACTTAACTCGGTTAATCACTCCTAAAATGAAAGCTCGTAACTATGGGCACGTCATAAACTTAGGGTCAACAGCTGGGCATGGTGCATATGCAGGTGGTGCGATTTATTGCGCTACTAAACACGCCGTTAAAGCAATTACAGAATCCACAAAATTGGACCTTCATGGGACAAGAGTGCGGGTAGGTATGATTTCCCCAGGCTTAGTTGATACCGAGTTTAGTACTGTGCGTTTCAAAGGAGATAAAGAAAAGGCAGGCTCTGTTTATAAAGGTTTAGATCCACTCACAGCGGAGGACATCGCTGAGATTATAGTTTTTATTGCCAACCGTCCAGAACACGTAAATATTATGGATACAATTGTGTATCCTGTATACCAATCATCACCTAGTTTAGTTCATCGAGATGCCTAAGTTTTTAATCATTGTTTTATTGGTGCTGCTTTCATGTTCCAATACGGATAAAAATAAACTCCAATTTTCAGATAAAGGTAGAGATGTTCCAAGTTTCTTAGCCGATTCAGCATATTCATTTATCGAGAAACAATTGGAAAATGGACCGAGAGTTCCAAATACTTATGGTCATGTTAAAACCAGAGAGTATCTTACTGAGGCTTTAAAAGCTTATGCAGGCTCAAACGCTGTATTTACTCAGTATTTTCAGGCGGAAGGCTATTCTTCAGATACTCTACAATTAGCAAATGTAATTGCAGCATTCAACACTACCTCACCAGATAGGATTATGTTGGCAGCGCATTGGGATACAAGACCAAGAGCAGATCAAGATTCAGTCCGAACCGTAGATGCCATTGCTGGCGCTGATGACGGAGCCAGTGGTGTTGGGGTGTTACTTGAACTCGCTCGATTGTTTTCCGAAAATCCACCACCAATAGGAGTAGATATTGTTTTGTTTGATGGTGAGGATTATGGAACCTCAGGGGATTTGTCTAATTACTTTTTGGGTTCACGATACTGGTCCGAAAATCCTCCCGTTCCGGGTTATAGTCCTCGTTTTGGGATTTTATTAGATATGGTTGGAGCTGAAAATGCATACTTCCCTAAAGAAGAATATTCAATTGCTTACGCACCTAATTTAATGGAAGAAATTTGGAGTATTGCTGGTGAAAAAGGTTTCGGTGATATCTTTCTAGATGAGGTTGGTGCTGCTGTACTCGATGATCATTATATCGTTACAAACGAGACTAAAATTCCGATGATAGATATTATCAACCATACACGTGATGCTGAAGGGAATATCCGTTTTGCACCACATTGGCACACACATAAAGATGACTTGCCAATTATCGATAAAAATACACTTCAAGTTGTTGGTGAAGTGCTTTCAGAACTTATTTATAACCGTATTTAATGAACTATATTCGTCTGCATATTACTTGCCCAAATGATTTTCAAGAGCTACTAATTGCTGAGCTTTTTGATTTAGATTTCGATGGTTTTGAGGAAGAGAATAATCTGTTGATAGCATCAATCGCTTCAAATCAATTTGATGATGTTAAACGCCAAGAAATTGAAATAGCTCTTTCGGGCATTGAAGGCGCTGAGATAAAGCAGGAAGAGATTATAGAGCCTCAAAATTGGAATAGCGAATGGGAAAAAACCATTCAACCCCAAACAATTGGTAAGTTTTATGTAACACCAACTTGGGGAGCGCCTTTAAGTGAGGATTCTGAATTGACAAAGATTTTCATTGATCCTAAAATGGCGTTTGGTACAGGCTATCATGCAACAACAAGACTTGTACTCGAATTCTTACAAGATATTATAACACCTGGCGATACTGTGCTTGACGCCGGAACTGGTACTGGAATTTTAGGAATCGCTACTTTAAAGCTAGGAGCAAGCTACGTTTTTGGCTTTGATATTGACGAATGGAGCGAAGATAATTGCAAAGAAAATATAGAACTTAATAACGTTACTGGATTTGAGGTAAAGTTAGGTTCAACAGAAGTAATTCCTCAGAATGCAAAGTATGATGTAATCCTCGCTAACATCAATAGAAATGCTTTGATAGAACTTTTACCGGTTCTTTTAACACATTTGAGCGAAGGCGGAAAATTACTACTTTCAGGATTACTTGAAAATGACGAAGAAACAATGCTTCTTCAGCCATCTCTAAAATCGTTAACTCATATTGAAACGCGCCAACAACAAGAGTGGATCGCACTATTATTTACTTCATGAAAGCTGCAATAGATATAGGCACAAATACAGTACTTTTGCTAGTAGCAGAAGAAAACGGCCAACAACTACAAGTTCTTAGAGAAGAGCATAGGTTACCAAGACTTGGAAAAGGGGTTGACGCCGATGGTAACATCACAGAAGAGAGTACGGCTCGTGTTGTAGATGTACTTAAAGAATACAAAGATATAATAGATGCTGAGTATGCAGGATGTGATGTTATTGTAACTGCAACTAGTGCGGTTAGAGATGCATCAAACAGAGAAGACTTTTTAAACCAAGTTTTAACTAAAACTGGTTTTGCAGTTCAACTTTTATCAGGAAAGGAAGAGGCAGATTATACCTATTCAGGTGCACTTGCTGTTTTTGATACGAATTATTCAGAATCAGAAGAAGATATATTTGTATTAGATATAGGTGGTGGAAGTACTGAAATTGCTCTCGGAAGGAAGGGTCAACTTGTTGATTCCTATTCTTTTGATATGGGGTGTGTTCGGTTTACAGAGCGTTATCTAAAACAAGATCCTCCATTTCAAGAAGAAATAAGACAATGCAAAGAGCAGATTAAAGAACTTTTAAACTCTCATAAATTCCGTCCACGTAAAAAATGTACTGCAATTGGTGTAGCGGGTACAATGACTTCATTAGCGGCTATTGATTTGCAGTTAGAGACATACGATACCGAAAAGCTAAATGGTCATTTAATTAGACAAGATAAACTCAGTAAAGGAATCGAGCTGTTTAGTTTACACACTCACGATCAATTATTGGAGCTAAGCCCTAATTTAATGAAGGGTAGAGAAGATATTTTCCTTGCAGGACTTTTAATTTTAGAAGAGTTTATGAAATTCTATAGTTTAGAGGAGATTTTAGTATCTACAGGAGGGATTAGGCACGGTGCAATCCTAAAAAATAAAAATTCTTAGAAATGGAATTTTCATTTAGCTCAAGCTTTGTATTTTAGTATCAAATTATAATGAATGTCTGACGTCATCACTACAAATAACCCATCGCCAAGAGAAAATGCATCATCGAGTAGCATTGAAGATGATAAATTGGTTAGTTCGGCCTTATCGGGCAATGAAAGTGCGTATAAGAAACTAGTAGATAAATACGACCGTCCGATTTATTTCCACATAAAGAAAATGATACGTGAACAAGAATTAGTAGAAGATCTTGTTCAAGAAGTATTCATGAAAGCGTTTAACAACCTTAAGACGTACAGTAACGAATACGCTTTTTCAACGTGGCTTTATCGTATTGCTACAAATCATACTATCGATTATCTCAGAAAAAAGAAGCTTAAAACGCTCTCCATTAACGATCCCTACAAAACAAAAGATGGGGAAGTGGAAGTTCAGTTGCCAGACGAAACTTATGCAACCGACAAGAAGATTATCAAGCAAGAGCGTAAGGTTATTGTACATGATGCTATAAATAACTTGCCCGAGAAGTACAGGTTGGTTATTCAAATGCGCCACATGGAAGAATTGAGTTACGATGAAATTTCAGAAAAACTTGATTTACCATTGGGCACAGTAAAAGCTCATATTTTTAGAGCAAGAGAGCTTTTATACAAAGCCTTAATTGACCGTAAGGATACTTTTTAGAGTTACTTATGAAATATTAAGAAATTCTAATATTAGAGAATCTTAATATAAAATCATTTCTGCCGTAAAGTTTAGAAATAAACAAAGGCAGACATGAAAATTACCTATCTATTATTTCTATTACTCTTCGCGAACATTGCATGTGTTCCTGCACTAGTTGATAATGAAGAATCTCAAGAAGTACTTGTTCCAGACTTTGAAGCCTTAGATTTCAATTACACTTTATTTAAATCTAAAGCTTCAAATAGAACTGAAGGAACTTCTAAGAATGCAGCTAATGCAGCATATAGATTAGAGTTAGCCCACAGCTACTTTTCTGAATATGTAGAAGTAGAGGTTAGTATTTTTAATGAACTAGCAAATTCTATCAAGAACTTCAACAAAAGTGAAGTTAGCACTACTAAATACATTTCTTTTGGAAAGTATAACGGCGAGTTTACATTAACTGGTGAGTTACTTGCTGGTTTTATGAATTGGGAAATGACTTATAAGACTTCTGGAGCAGAGGCTGTTCAAATTATGAATGGTACCAATGACGGTTTAGGAAAGATTTTAAATTGGAAGATAAGCTCACCACAAAGTGTTGTGCATACCGTAAGTGCAGAACGTATTGAAGATAAAATGGAAGTTTCTTTTTTGAGCAACAACTCTAAAGAAGACATCAAAGTTAGCATCGAAAAAACAGAAAAAATTAACTTGGTTGAATTTGCGAACCTATATTCTCAATTCTCAGTAGCATTAGATAACGAAACCTCAAGAGGTTATTTAGAGGAAAGAAATAGCAAAATATGCTGGGATGAAAACCTCAATAACATTATTTGTTATTAACCCCTTGAAGCGTGTTTGATGTTTCTGATTAAACCTTCGTATTTAGTTCTTTTAACCGGACTTCCCTCAAATAGAATATTGAATTGATCTTCGTTTAAATCCTGCCATTCCTGGTAACTCATATTTGTAACTCGTTCCCTAGGAAATAAATCTTCATACTTTGATAGAGTAGCTCTCGAGTTCCAAGGGCACACATCTTGGCAGATATCACAACCGAAAATCCAGCCATTTAAATCTTTACCTTGGTCTTTGATGAAATCTCCACTATGCTCAATGGTTTGATATGAGATACATTTCCCTGCATCAACGCGGTAAGGCTCGTAAATCGCATTTGTAGGGCACGCATCAATGCAACGAGTGCAAGAGCCACAATGATCTGTTTTTGGTGCATCATAAACTAAATCAACATCTAGAATAATCTCCCCAATAAAAAAGTAGGAACCAATTTCTTGGCTTATAAGATTAGAGTGCTTTCCAATCCAGCCAAGGCCAGCTCGTACCGCCCATGCTTTGTCTAGTACGGGAGCTGAGTCAACAAAGAATCGCCCTTCAATATTACCAACAGTTTCTTCAATAAACTGATAAAGTAGTTTAATCTGCTTTTTTACAACTTTGTGATAATCTCTGCCAAGTGCGTATTTGGCAATTTTCAATTCACTGTTTTGGTGAATTTCTTTGTGGGAGGGATGATGATAACTTGCCAGAACTGATATCACAGATTTAGCTCCTGGAACAAGCAAAGTTGGGTCTGTTCTTTTTTCGAAATGGTTTTCCATCCAACTCATAGAAGCATTTCGTTGTTGGTTTAGCCATTCCTCGAGTCGTCGAGCTTCAGGCTCCATAAAACCAGCCTTAGCGAAACCACAGGCTTCAAAGCCAAGATCTAATGCCTTAGATCTAATCTTGGCGGTAAGCTCTGCTGAGTTCATAATACTAACAAAAATTATTTAGGCTGAACAGGCACAAGTTTATCGCCTTTCCATTGAAGTTCTTGTAAAGCCCCGTCAATCATTCGTACCGTACGGAAGGGATATTTCTTTACAAGTGCATAATCGTGAGTTACCATGAGTACAGCCATTCCACGATTGTTAATTTGTTTAAGAAGCTCCATGATGTTTTTGCTAGCTACTGGGTCAAGATTTCCCGTTGGCTCATCTGCGAGGAGAATACGAGGCTCATTGGCTAATGCACGAGCAATAACCACACGTTGTTGCTCACCGCCAGATAGTTCATCAGGCATATGCTTACGCCGATGGCTTAGCCCAACCATTGTGAGGACTTCGATTACACGTTGTTTAATGAACTTGGGTTTTTCTCCTGTAACTTGAAGGGCAAATGCCACATTGTCGAAAACGTCTCTATCTTGTAAAAGCTGAAAGTCTTGAAATACAATTCCTAGTCGCCGACGTAGCATCGGTACTTCTTTTAAACTGATTTTATTTACAGGATAATCAGTAACTCTAACCGAGCCTGAATCGGGCACGATATCTCTATAAAGTAACTTCAGGAAAGAGCTTTTACCAATTCCTGTAGCGCCTATTAAATAGGCAAACTCACCATTATGGAGTTTAAAGTTGATATTTTTGAGAATCGGGCGATGCTCAAAATTTAAACTAACATTTCTAAGTTCTATTACTGCGGTGTCTGACATCTAAGTACAATGGTTACTCTTGAGCTTTGTTCATCTGCATCTAGCAGTTCAAAGTCGCCATACTTGGCTACTAGATGATAGGAGGTTTGTTCCACAATTGACAACATTTCCTGTAAGGAATATATACGTTGTTCGTGAACTTCTTTAAGCTCTTTAATTACGGTTTTTCCATCATCAGCTAATTCTTCAATCTCAAATTCGTTGTAATGCATTCGATTCTGGTGATCGTAACGGCTTGTTCTAAAAAAGCGATAATTTCCAGATGTAGCTTCTTCGTTATTGAGATAGTCTACAGCTTCCATCGAATTTTTTGGTGTTGAAAAATCAAAAATGAGTAGGCCTCCAGGTTTTAACACCTTTTGGCATTGGTTGAGCATGGTGATTATTTCTTGCTCGCTATGCAGATAATTTACACTGTCAAATAAAGAGTAAATGGCATCGAAAGAATCATCAATGTCAATATTCAGAAAATCCATATCCCTGAATTGAACATTAACCTCAGCATTACGAGCTTTTATGGCAGCAATTTCAACCATCTGCGGGGATAAGTCGGTAGCTGTAATAAAATAATAGCCAAATTCATCAAGAGAGATTGCAACAGAACCTGTTCCACAAGCTAATTCTAATATTTTTTCGGGGTAGGGATGATGAAGTTGAAGAATCTCATCGATATAATCCGCCCAAGCATCATAGTCTACATCCTCCATCAAACGATCGTATAGAGGTGCTAGAGATGTGTAATTATCGGATTTAGTCATGAACAATCTTTTTGTGGGCTAATTTTACTGCCAAGTTATACGCCTGTTTGAATGAAGAAGGATCAGCAACACCATTTCCTGCTATGTCAAAAGCTGTACCGTGATCTGGCGAGGTTCTAATTATAGGCAAGCCTGCGGTAAAATTAACACCATTTCCGAAAGATGCTAGTTTAAAAGGGGCTAGCCCTTGGTCGTGATACATAGCAAGTACAGCGTCATAATTTTCATAAAGCTTTTGGCCAAAAAAACCATCAGCAGGGAATGGACCATCAGTGTTAATGCCTTCTTTTCTTGAGTTTGTGATTGCAGGCTTTATAATTTCAATTTCTTCCATTCCAATCACACCGCCATCGCCTGCATGTGGATTAAGACCAAGAACAGCAATTCGAGGCGCTGGGATTAAGAAATCGTCAGTAAGGCTTTTATTCAGAACTTTTAGCCGTTCAATAATAACTTCTTCAGTGATAGCGTCAGCAACAGCTCGAATTGGAATGTGAACTGTAGTAAGTGCAACTCTTAAATCCCGGTTTACAAGCATCATTAATACTGAATCGGCTTTTGTCTTTTCAGCAAGAAATTCAGTGTGTCCTGGTATTTTATAGCCAGCAAGGTTTACTGCTTCTTTTGAAATAGGAGCAGTTACCATCGCGCTAATTTTTTCGGATAAACAAAACTCAATAGCCCCCTCAATCGATTTCATCGCCACTAATCCACTTTCTTTATTTTGCTTGCCAGGGGTAGGAGTGAATGTGGTGCTGAATGAATTCGGAAAAACGTTTATTAAAGATGGTTTTGCCTGATGGATTTCTGAAATCTCATTAAGCTCTGTTGAAAGCCCAAGCAAGTCTTTATAAAATTCTAAAATATATGTTGGAGCAATTACCACAGGAATTGACTGCATAAAATCAATATCACTAAGTCCTTTGAGAATTACCTCAGGGCCTATTCCATTGCAGTCTCCAAGTGTTATGCCGATAATTGGTTTCATAAAGCTAAAGGTACAGCTAACGCCTTAAAAACGCATAGTCATTATTTACCAAGTAATATGAAATCGGAAAAACCGGCTCCTTTTTCAAATACAAAGGTTCTGTCTTTATATTTCCAAGTCTCCAAAACTCTCCCTTTTGATGGGAATTGGCGTTCTGTTGAAATAGGAGGGCCATATTTTATATACACGGTGCCTCTGTCGGTATCTTGCCCATCAGGATTTTCAGGGTTTCTAAATTCTTTAAATGCGTAGTCAACTCTTCTGTAATACTCACTCATCAATTCGTTGTATTCAGTCTCAGGAGTAGGGTCTTTGCTTGCCCAAAATTCACGGAATTTTGTTTCTTTTTCTAAGTCACTGCCTTTCTTCAATGCATCTACGCTTTTTTCAGGGATAATGTATTTCAGCATATCTATAGCTATATCCAAATTCAGCAGGCTAGGTGGCATATCTGGCCAGTAAGATCGTATTAAGCGTGTGGCAAAAGGTTTGGCATCTCCTTCTTTTTTAACCACAATTTTATAAAGTGAGTTCTCTAACTTCGCATTTGGAATTTTTACTAGAGCATAGGTGAATGAGTAAGCACCTGTTTTAAGTATTAGAGATGGATCAGAGCTTTTTTCTAGAGTAAGAGTAGACTTATCAAAGATATCGTTGTTGCTAAGTGTTGTTTTGAACACTGATTCCTGATTGGTAGTGTCTTTTTTTCCAATTTGAGCCTTGTACATCTCTATAGAATATTCAGCATTGGCATCGTAATTAGGGATGCGAACTAACGAAAAGAAATCCTTTCCATAGAGCACATTGTCGCCCATGTTGAGTAGAGTAAGTGATTTTTTGGTACCAGCATCCTGAACCGTTTTAATAAGATGTATCTCGCCTGTTTTTTTCTTACTTAAGTTCTCAATTCTAATATTCCTTCTTGTCGAATTCCTATCATTAGTTTCTTCCATCATACTTAACTGAAGAAGGTAGTTATAAAACCCTGGGGCTAAATCGGCAGTTAAGATTCCAGAGGTATAAATATTCTTAGATTGGGTGTCATCAAAAGTTTTGGCAAACATTGTGTCTTGCCAAGCATCTCTATATACTAACGTCGAGTTTAAACCACTTTTCTTAGTAAGTTCTCCTTTAAATATTTCGGAATTGATTCGAGCTGTACTAAAAAATTCGTAACCTTCGGGTTGGTTTAAATCATCTTCAAAATGTATTTTTTTAAAGGGAAGGAAATTATTGTCCATGCGAAAGATAAACGCGATAGTTGTTGTACTATCAGTTTTACCTGGAATAGTTACTTCTTCAAAAAAGAATACGGGCGTTGCAGCTCGGTTAGCAAGCGACGCATAATTAATTTGTCTTCCTCGGCCTCTCTGCTGTGCAAATAACGGAGCAGAAATAAAAAGGGTGGTGAAGAAGATGAATAAAGCTTTTTTCATTGTAAGCAGATTTTAAATTCAATTACATCAATATCGCATTTTCACTAATATAAAATACCTACTTTCAACGTGCGAATAAGAATAGGTATTATAATTTAAATGTTTTTTCTAGAAATATGAGCAAAACTACTGGAAGCGCTACCAACCACTGGCTACAACAACTTATCGAAGAGATTAATGCCCAAGAAGAACAGATAAAACTGGGAGGGGGATTATCTAGAATTGAGAAAGAACACGCCAAAGGGAAGTTAACCGCTAGAGAACGTATAGACTTGTTAATTGATAAAGATAGCGACTTTCAGGAGCTCAATTTGTGGGCAGGTTATGAAATGTACGAAGAGGAAGGCGGATGCCCCTCTGGTGGCGTTGTAACGGGAATAGGTGTTGTTAGTGGACGTGATTGCATGATTGTAGCAAATGATGCCACGGTAAAAGCGGGAGCTTGGTTCCCTATCACAGCAAAAAAGAATTTGAGAGCACAAGAAATTGCAATAGAAAATCATATTCCGCTCATATATTTAGTTGATTCTGCGGGCGTATTTCTACCAATGCAAGACGAAATATTCCCTGATAAAGAGCACTTTGGGCGGATGTTTAGAAATAATGCGGTCATTTCTGCAAAAGGAATCCCACAGATAGCCGCAATAATGGGAAGCTGTGTTGCAGGCGGAGCTTATTTACCCATAATGAGTGATGAAGCTCTTATTGTTGATGGTACAGGAAGTGTTTTTCTTGCAGGAAGTTATCTTGTAAAAGCTGCCATTGGCGAATCTGTAGACAACGAAACGTTAGGTGGAGCAACCACTCATACTGAAATTAGTGGTGTTACAGATTACAAAATGAAAGATGATCAGGAGTGTTTGCAAACCATTCGTGATTTAGTTGATAAGTTTGGTCCATATAAAACAGCTGGATTTAACAGAACCGAAGCAAAAGAACCAGCGAGACCAGCAACTGATATTTTTCAGATTTTGCCAGAGTCAAGAACGGCTCCTTATGATATGAATGAGATTTTAGAATGCATTATTGATGCGGATAGTTTCACCGAGTTTAAAAAAGGATATGGCCAAACTATGATTACTGGCTATGCTCGAATTGATGGGTGGAGTGTTGGTATTGTAGCCAATCAGCGTTCAATTTCGAAAACTAAACAAGGTGAAATGCAGATTGGTGGGGTTATTTACTCAGATAGCGCTGATAAAGCAGCTCGATTTATCATGAATTGTAACCAGAAGAAGATACCGCTTATTTTTCTACAAGATGTATCGGGCTTTATGGTAGGTAAGCGAAGCGAACATGGTGGCATCATCAAAGATGGTGCGAAAATGGTAAATGCCATGAGCAACAGCACGGTACCAAAAATCACTATTGTTATCGGTAATAGTTATGGAGCAGGTAATTACGCCATGTGTGGAAGAGCTTACGATCCTCGTTTTATGTACGCTTGGCCAACGGCTCAAATTGCAGTTATGAGTGGTGCTTCGGCAGCAAAAACGTTGCTTCAAATTCAAATTGCCTCAATGAAAAAGAAAGGACAAGAGGTAAGCGAAGTTGACAAAGATGCATTGATGAAAGAAATAACTGAGAGATATAACAAACAAACTGATGTGCGTTATGCTGCATCAAGAATTTGGGTTGATGGGATTATTCATCCCCTCGAAACTAGAGCTCGAATATCAAAAGCTTTAACCTGCGCAAACCTAAATCCAGAGATTGAAACCTATAAAACAGGTGTAATCCAAGTTTAATTATAGGTCGCTTGTTGTAAAGTATACATTTACCCAATCCAAAAGGATAAAGCGATTGTGGTCTCTATCAGCGATTTTGTTAACACCAAACTCTCTTATAAAAGCTCCCGCTCGGTAAACATTTTGAACATCCTCGTATTTAAAAAATCGAGTGGGATAATTTACTTCAAAGCCAGAAAGAGAATCTGGATAAGGAGTGAGACCTGAATCAGGAAATGTAAACTCGGTGAAATCGAAATTTTGTTCTAACGAGTCAAATAGCTGTGTGTAAAGAGAGTCGGCTCCAAATTGCGTTCCTGAAAAAATAGCAAACGAATATGGCGGGTACTTCCAATACATAGTATTGTTAGGTGTTGAAAAAGTAAAAGTTTCATCTGGTACAACAGATAAGGTAGAATCTGTAATGGTAAGCTTGTAATGATCTTCAGCATCTTTGTATTTGAGATTCAAGTCATAGGTGCCATTATTTTGATACAGAGGAATTAATGAAGAAGCAGGAGAAGAGCCACCAGTACAGGAATCATTAGCGCGGTAACCTCGGAAAGTAACAGTAATTGATGTAGCTGTAGATTCTAAATATTGGTACAGTAGATTATTCTTGCACGAGAAAAGTTCGTTAGTGTAAAAACCAAGTGCAGGGATAGGATAGGAGTTTGAGTATTGATAATATTCACCAACAGTGAAGTTAACGCCCTCAGTAATAGGTTTTAGCTCGTCTCCGCCTAAATCGCATGAAGTTAAGGAAAGACATACTAGCCCTAGAATAAGTGATAAAAATTTGTTCCGTGTGTTCATAATCTAAATAAGTATATAGTGCAAAGCTGCCAGACACAAAATAAGAGAATTATTAACAGAAGCTCTAAAACAATTGACTCTAATTTCGTATTTGATGAGTTTCTCCTATGAGATACAAACTCTCCAATGAAAGTGATTTCCGAAGATTGAACGTTGAGGCTAGTTTTACGCTCATCGACTTCATGCTGCTGTTTGCTTGTTTTTTACTGGGGATTTTCTTCGCTCTTTTTTTATGGATGTTTGCGGCTGCGGTATTCATAAAACTTTTTACGAGCCATGATTTTGAGTTTGATACCGATACCTATCAAGTTAGGTACTACATAAGAGTATTTAGCTACTTTAGATTTAGCCGAAGAGTAATTTCTTTTGGTGAAGTTCAGCAAATTCTGCTTTCTAATCAGGATACAGGAAAAGCCCTTGCTGAACGTGGTTTAACAACCAAAGAGTGGTTCACTCTAGATATTGTAACCAAAGACCGACCAATTAGAATTGCTAGAGTTGAAACGGATGAATTGGAAGAGCTTCATGAGTTATTCATAGAGCTAGAGGAACACTACGATCAGTATTTCCAATTTCAAATTTTTGTTGTTGAAGTGTAGGAATACGTCTTTTTATACTCGAAAAAGATTAATCACTGTTCTTATAATCGAATTATGTTCCTTATTATGAGGTTTAATACTCTAACTTTCCTCAACAACAACTCCCTTACATTTTCTTTTTACACTCAATTCGCCAGGTGGGGAAGATAATGGACTCATCTTGGTTAACCCATTCTCCAATCCAGTTAAATCCTTCTGTAGAGATATCATAAAAGCTGATTTTATATAAACCGTCCATACCATTTGGTGCTTTTTGATCGCTGTAGAGAATGATTTTATCGTTGTTTTTGCCTCCGGTCCAAGTTTTCAGGCTTGAGCTCGCGCTTGCTGTGGTGTAATAGTGAACATACCAAGCACTGCTATCGGCATTAAATTGCCGAATACTTCCAGAGTGAATGCCATCTTCTTTTAAAGTCTGATCTTGAACTGCCATGCCATTCATGATGTACTTAAATTCCCAAGTCATTTTTACGGGAGGCAACCATTTATTATCGTTTCCAATTCTGTATGAATTGCAATCAGACAAACCAATAAGAGGCTCATAATCCATTATCTCAGATGGGGCATTGGGATTTGGTTTCCCAAAAGGATTTTCTTTTGTAGGGCTATACTCGGTTTGGGCTAACAAGAGTGAGCTTTTTAAAGCCACTATAACAACTATGAATGCTAGTTTCATTTTATCTCCGAATGAGTTAATACATAGTTTAATCTAATTCAATAAAGCTAAAAGGAAAAATTTCTTTAGCTGGAGAAATAGTGAAGCGGGAGACAGGGGAGCTTTAATTGAGTGAAACGTGGCATGTAACGTCTCGTATATGAAAAGTAGCGCTGAAAATAAGCGATAACTTTTCGGATTAACACAAGCCGAATTTTTAAATTTTACTATTTATCTTTTTATTGGAAATCGTCAAATTTAAAAATTTGACGACTTTCCAAATATGCCCAAGCCATCGTTTTAGCATAGACTTAGGCTATTTTTTATATACACTGTTGTACACCGTTTTTTTAGAACTTAAGATTAAAATCATCTATCAAATCTATAATAACATCTGAAGGGTCTAGTTCTTTATGCTTTCTTAAAAGCATCTCTTTTAAATTTTCATTACTTACAAATAGAATCAATTTGTTATTTTCAATGAAAACATCTTTCCGTTTTTCTAGACCACTTCTATTCGGAGCTTTTTTACTACAAATTATTCCAAAACGTCCAATTGTTTTTTTTAGATAATCATCTATTTGTAATAATACCTGCTTGTCAATTTCACTTCCGTTTTCTGAATAATTCTTAAATTCAAATACTATATATTTTGCATCATAATCGTCTCTTATAAATTTCCAATTTTCATTGCTATTGCGATTAGGATAAATAGCATCTCTAATATCTATTCCAGATTCTCTTCTTGATTGAATTTTTGGTTCACCAAGTGGAGGAACAAAAAGATAATTTAATACTTCAATGCAAATGTCCTCATAAGTTCTCCAGCCTTCCTTTCCTTCTGGGCAATTGTCCAATTTTTTAATAAGCTCTTGAACCTTTTGTAATTCCCTGTCAATAAGTTTTGATTGCACCTTATTAGTTGAGCTTCCTTTCGGGAAATATTTTTCTATCAAGTCAGGATACGAAAATAATCTTCGAATAAGCTCGTGTCCTTCCCAAACTATAATATTTGAAGTAGAGTGAGCTAAAAAATTTCTAGACGATGTGGTAAGCTCCGAATTAGTAATAAGCAGTACTTTATTAACTTTTTCAATTGAAGCAACTGCATATAATCTTCTAAGTACATCTATTGATATTTTTTGACTTTTATAAAATTTTGATTCAATTATTATTTTTTCTGATGAGCCTAATATATTTTCTGTTTTTGCTATAAAATCATATCCTCCATCTCTTGTAGGAGGAGTTCTTTGAACTTTAAAACCTTCATAGTTTAAAAGGTCAAAAATCAAATCTTCAAATTTTCTACCACTAAAACCTGACCAGTCTTTAAATTCAAAATCAACTTTATTTTGCTTTAATAATGAGCGTTTTAAAATTTCAAGCCCTTTTTTCCTATCATCTGAAAAGTCTGCATATAAATAACCTGACAAATCTGAAGGAACTTCAGAATCATCAATTTTTATTGGTAGAATTGAAATTCCTTTTTTGATTGCATTTAAGAGTATTGCTGAATTCATTTCGTAGCGAACCCAATCAGAATTTTTTGAAGAATTACTAAGTACTAAAATGAAGGCGCTACTTGATTGAATTCCTTCATTAACTTTCTTTTGGATATTTTCGCCAACAAGGATTTCCGATTCATCATACCAAATTTCAAGTCCTAAGTCTTGTAATTCGGCTTTTAACCATTCGACAAACTCCTTATCTTGATATGAATAACTTATAAAAACTCTTTTCTTCATCTATTTCACAAGGTTTTTCTCAAATGGTGTACAACAACAGAATATCATGAACTCTATTCATCATATCCCAGCTTAATGTGTAGTTGTTATTCAGTTTATTCTTCAAAATTCAGGGGATAAGATGAACAAAACCAATTTGATTTCAAAATGGGAGTTAGTGATATCTGTAGATGATTTTGTTATACAGGAGGGGGAGAGTAGAAGTGATAATTAAGAATTAGGATGTGTGGTTGGATGAGTTAGAATACTGTGTTACGAATCGCATTCATATAAGTAACTCTTTACCAAAATTCTGATTTTCTATATTAAATTTAGGGCAACCAATATGAATTATCATACTTAAGTTTGCTTTCAATGGGAATAAGAATGACGTTTTTCGAATAAATTTCAACGGTGTTTGCTGTAGGTTTAATAATTACGTCATAGTTGAAAAGGTTGTTTCTAAAGAGAAACCGTTTTCTAGGGTCAATGTATTTAACAGATTCGGGCTCTGAATCAACTTTTATATATCCTTTTTTTAATAGAATTGATTCTATCTTTTTAATCAAAGTTGATGAGTCATTGTACTCACTTAAAAGTAAAACGGCACTCCTAGAGTAGGTTGATACTTGAACAATTGAAATTAATAGAGGGAGTGCAAGCTGTATTATCCAAGATGAATCATATATCATTGACCTTGGTTCTCCTGACAGAAAAGTGAATACAAAAAGTATTACGTTTAAGGGTATAGCAATCATTAAAAAATTCTGGAACAACGCTACAAGAGAGATTCTAAAGAGGCTTTTTTTAACTTTCATTCGGGTATTTCTATGTTATCCAGTTAATTATTAAGATGTTTAAAACAGTTCATTTTTCAAAATAATAGATACTCGTATCTATCAATGAAATATGTTTTACAGAAGGGGCGAAAGAAGGTATTATCAGTATTGGAAGTAGGGCTTCTGGTAGGCATTCCGCAGCTAAACTACTGGACGAAGGTAAGTGATTTACTCTTAGAAACGGAACGAGATGAATTGTTGAACTTATCCCTCACAATTTTCATCCGTTGTTTCAAATTCTAAAGTGCTATGTGCAATATGATGTTCTGCCAATTCTTTTTTAATGGCTTCTTTAATTGTTGGAATGTCTTCAAGATTATCAACTACAACATGGGAGGTTAGCGCATTCTCGCTAGTACTCATACTCCATATATGAACGTGATGAATTCCTAAAACTCCGTCAACTTCCGATAAGTGTTCCGTAATTTCATCGGTAGTAATATCAGCGGGTACACCATCAAGCATAGCAATAATACTGTCTTTAAAAAGACTCCAAGTGCTGATTAGTATTATAAGAGCAACTAAAATTGCAGTAACACCATCTATAAAATCCCAGCCTGTATATTTTATAATAAGTCCTGAAAGTACCACACCTAAAGATACTAGAGCATCTGCCATTAAGTGCCAATACGCTGCCTTGATGTTTAAATCTTCTTTCTCACGTTTTCGAAATATAAGAGCAGAGGAGAAATTAACTACAATCCCAATTGCAGCTACAACCATCACCACATTTCCATTGATGGGGCTAGGGTTTAGAATATGGCGAAAGCCTTCCCAAGCAATAGCACCAATAGCAAAAGCCAATAATATTGAATTAATAAAAGAAGCGACTACGGATCCTTTTTTTAATCCATACGTGAATAATTTAGTTGGTTTAAAGCGTAGTAAACGAAAAGCAAAAAACGCCAATAATAAACCTGAAATATCTCCAATATTATGAACTGCATCAGAGAGTAAAGCGGTTGAACCAATTTTCCAGCCATAACCTAATTCAATAACTACGTAAATAACATTTAAGGCGATACCGATTAAGAAAGAGCGGTTAATATCATCAGACTGTAAAGAAGATGGGGTATGATTATGTGAATGAGCCATAATATTTTCTCAATTGATTACATGCTATTTCTTAAAATATGGATTCCTCATACTCACAATAGCACATTAAACAGATATCCTGAAAGGATGATACAAAGTGTAACTACACCAAAGAAAATGGCAGTGAGTTTTATAGTCATTACTTTTTTTAGAAGCATGGCTTCTGGTAAGGAAAGTCCAACAACTCCCATCATGAATGCTATAGCTGTTCCTAAAGGAATTCCTTTCGCAACTAACACTTGAACCACTGGTAATATCCCGGAGGCGTTAGAGTACATTGGAACAGCAAAAATGGTAGCAATGGGTACAGCAAAGAGATTGTCTTTGTCCATGTATTTTTCAAAAAAACCTTCTGGAATATAACCATGCATTAGACCACCTATGGCGATACCAATTAACACATAAGGAATAATGCCTTTTAATATTTTTCGAACTTCATCCCAAATAACAGGCATTCGATGCTTGAAGCTTTGTTTTTCTGCAATAAAAAGTTCTTGTTCTCTTTGTGACGTTTCTAAAACTTCTTTCACCCAAGGTGTTAGATAGGGTTCTAACTTTAATTTTTGTAAGATTATTCCTGAAACAGTACCTAATAAAATACCACTTATAACATATATGATGGTTGTTTTCAGGCCGAATAAACCTAGGAAAAGTCCAATTGCCACTTCATTCACTAAAGGCGAGGTAATCAAAAAGGCGAATGTTACACCAAGCGGTATGCCACCTTTAACAAATCCAATAAACAATGGAACTGAAGAACAGGAACAGAAAGGAGTTACAACACCAAAGAGACTTGCCATCAGGTATTCCAGACCGTAAAGTTTATTTCTGGAGAGGAAGTTTTTTACTTTATCAATGGGGAAGTAGCTATTAACAATTCCCATCAAAAAGATGATTACAAAAAGCAGAATTAAAATTTTTGTAGTATCGTAAATAAAGAAATTAAGAGCTTCGGATAAATGATTGCCTTTTCCTAAGCTCAATACTTCGTACACTAGCCAATCGGCTAAATGTTGTATCCAATCAAACATTTCAGTTCCTTATTAAAAATCTAAGAATCTAGTAGTACTAGAAAATTCTTTTAATTCAGAAGCTCTAGGACTTCATCTTTTGAAGGAATTCTACCTTTAATTGTAACTACATCATCCACAACTAAGGCAGGGGTAATCATGACATCATATTTCATTATTTCCATGACATCCTCAACCTTTTCGATGGTTGCATCAATGCTGTTTTCAGAAATTACTTCTTTAACAACTCCTGTAAGTGTTTGACATTTAGGACATCCAGAGCCTAATATTTTTATTACTTTTGCCATTATAGTATTTTGTTTATCGCCAATAGGCGATGTGATTCATAAAAAAATATCAATCAAAGAATTGTTGGAATAAGTCTTTAGCAATTTTCCAATTTTCCTGATTGATACAGTATTTGATTTTGGGCGGTTTCAATTCACCTTGAATGAGA
Source organism: Balneola sp. (assembly GCA_048267645.1). Lineage (GTDB taxonomy): Bacteria > Bacteroidota > Rhodothermia > Balneolales > Balneolaceae > Balneola. The sequence goes on along the minus strand of JBLWXC010000014.1, from coordinate 12,660 downwards.
CCTGCGTTTTTTAACTCTTTAAGATGCTGGGAAACAGTTGATTGGGCCAATGGGAATTCATTAACTAAGTCGCCAGTGAAACAACAAGACTGTTTCTCAAGATGCTTTAAGATCGCAATACGAGTAGGATGACCTAAAGCCTTAGCGAATTTAGCTAAAGCCTCAGTATCTTTTTCGTATTCAATATGTTCTAAATTTCTTTTCATATCTCTAATCGCAAATATACGATTAGTAGTGATAATAGTACACCTTTATTTTTGTATGGGAGTTTTTAACTGGTTTTTGTGATTGGTTTGCAAAGCTTCTGTGGTCTATTCTCGGCTAGTTGTACTTGTAAGTCATAAAGAGTCATTCCTCTTCTTCTAAACCATTATTTTGTTTATAGGCAATAGCTGAGCATACCTTCATATTATTTTCGTACTCGCTAATACAATCATCTTATTAATGGTTGTACTTATGGGACGCCAAAAGTACCAAAAGCTCTCGAAAAGAATTATTGGTGCGAACTTCATTACATCGACTCAATTATTCCAAAGGTCTACATCGCCTTTTGCCACATTCAAACCCGAGCCGGTGTGGAATAATTGCTCCTATCGGAGACGTCGATTTCATTGCGTTCTTTCTTCGCCAATAATTCTAAACGTCGATGTGGTTTGGTGGACACATTCATAATCTGATGTTTGAAATTATCTTGGCACTTTGCGTTGAATTACATATTTGCAAAAAGCTAAAACCAGAGTGTCCCTCCTTGGGGAGGGACAGGGTTAAAACTTGTTTTGGCACAGGGTGAGGACTGTGGGCCAATAAGGTTGGGAATATACTCCTTACTTTAGCGCACACTTATTCGATAATCGATTTCATGGCTTATTCGAAAAAATCGCGAAATAATTTCGGGGTGACAGAGGCTTTAAGTCTTATAAAATCCGTCATCGAATTATCTAATATGTAGAAGAATAACCCTTTACACTAAATTATGGAAAACTCGTTGAACGTCGTCGTCTTGCTCGAGTTTGTCAATAAGTTTTAGTACTTCTTCAGATTCTTCTTCATTTAAAGAAACGGTGGTTAAAGGAATCCAATCTGTTTCTGCGCTAAGAGGAGTGATGCCCATCTCTTCAAGAGCATGCTGCATATTTCCAAACTCAACAAATTCACAACGGATTACTAAAATTCGTTCGCCGTCATCGGTTTCGGATTCTCCCATTTCTGTTAAACCATAATCAATCAAATGAAGCTCTAGTTCTTCTTCATCGAGATCGGCAGGTTCAATTTTGAATGAACCTACTTTATTAAACTGAAAAGCTACACTTCCTGAATTTCCTAAATTCCCACCATATTTTGTAAAAATTGGGCGAACATTACCAACAGTTCGTGTATTATTGTTAGTAGCTGTCTCAACAAGTACTGCTACGCCATGAGGAGCATAACCTTCAAATAAAACCTCTGCGTAATCTTCAACATCCTTAGACTGAGAGCGTTTAATGGCGCGTTCAATGAGGTCTTTGGGCATGTTAGCGCCCTTACCGTTCTGAATTGCTCGGCGAAGCATTGGATTTGTATCCGGATCAGGGCCGCCTGCTTTAGCTGCTATTACAATTTCTTTACCAATACGCGAGAAAGTCTTTGCTAATCTATCCCATCTTGCAAATTTAGCAGCCTTTCTAACTTCAAAAATTCTTCCCATGTCAAATCCTGATCTTTAGTATCAATTTTAGTCCAATATAGAATAAAAATGTACGAGGTTATTGTCTTATTTGGGAGCCCTTACCAAAAAAAATATCCACTTTTTTAATGGCCTTATATGTGAAAACGAATGTGTGTATTTAGATTTGGTTAAATACTCGGCAAAAACGACTTGTCTTCGTCTGTGATTTCTCGAATTACTTTACAAGGATTTCCTGCTGCAATTACATTTTCAGGGATGCTTTTTGTAACTACACTTCCTGAACCAATCACGGTGTTAGCTCCAATGTTTACGCCAGGATTTATAACAACGGAGCCTCCAATCCAAACATTATCACCAATGCTTATTGGTCGAGCAAATTCTAAATATTGATTTCTTGGTTCGTGATGAATGGGATGGGAAACCGAATAAATTCCAACATTAGGACCAATAAAAACATTCTTACCGATAGTTACTTTACCTGAGTCTAAAATGGTGAGGTTTGTATTTGCGTAGAATTTATTACCAATTTCGATGTTGTAGCCGTAATCGCAATAGAAGGGAGGCTCAATGTAACACGATTTCGGTTTGAGGCCTATCAGCTGTTTTAGGAGCTCATTTCTTTTTGCGTATTCTGTTGGGCGAAGGGTGTTGTATTCAAACAGGATTTCTTTTGCAAATGCACGCTCTTGGGTTAACTCTTTATCAAAAGCTCTGAAAGTTTTACCGTTAAGCATGTTTTCTTTATCCGAGGGCATAAGTTTACGAGGTGTATTTTAAGGAGATGTTTGATTTGGTAAAATCTATAAATATACACCAAGTTCAAAGTGTGGAGGTATTCATTCCTACTAAGGCACGAATCTGGATTTATAATACAAGTAGCCCTTCACTAATCATCTAGATGTCGGGTTTTCGCTACGAGATGACTGTGGCTTATATTTCTTCCAAACCAAAAATAAAGCCGTCATTCCTGAAAATGCAGAAATGACGAATGTAAACAGCGAATGAAAGTTAGTATAAGTGCAATTTGAAGCAATAAAAGCTACGATTTCTTCTATCTTTGCTATAGAAAGTCTGATTTAATCTGAGCAATCAATGCATTTCCGGTTGGATCAGAAACTGTTTTTAGTTTTGTAAACTCTTCTGCCCATTTAGAAGTTCTCTTTCTTAAAGGAGGATTAGCGCTGTTTGCCACATCAAGAATTACTTGAGCAACATCTTCTGAAGTTTGATAAATCTGAATTTCTGATTCGCTTGCTCTTTGTTGAATACCTGATAGATATTTTTCAAAGATTGGAAGATACTCTCCAGTAGCGAATTGTCCATCAACCACCGTTTTATCTGTTGCAGACTTCATGAACTCAGTAGCAATTCCACCTGGTTCTATAAGTGAAAAATTAATATTAAAATTTGAACCTACATAAGTGGCTAAAGCCTCTATAAAGCCTTCAACTGCAAACTTTGCACCACAGTATAGCTCGTTAAAAGGTTGGCCGACTAAGCCGCCCACAGAGCTAACCGTTAGTATGTGTCCACTTTTTTGCTTTCTCATATATGGAAGTACTGCTTTTGTACAATAGACCACACCCAAATAGTTTACATCGGTAACCCACTTAATTTCGTCGATAGATGATTCTTCAACCGTTTTAGCAAACCCTGCACCAGCATTGTTGATAAGCGTGTCAATGGTGCCATCTTTTTCAATTATGTAATCAACCACTTTCTGGATGGTTTCTGTCTTTGTAACATCCAGTTCTAGAATTTCAATATCGAGCTGTTCATTGTTAATGTGCGCTTGTAATGCTGAACTTTTTGCGAGGTTACGCATGGTTGCATAAACTTTATAGCCATTTCTTGCGAATAGAAGGGAGGCATCAAAGCCAATACCTGTTGAGGTTCCTGTAATTAAGACGTTTTTTTTCATAATAGTATTATAGAGTGAATATTCATTCCAATTAATGATTAAATTTTTTTATTCCTTAATACCGTCCCAAACTAAACGGATTTGATTTGAAAGAGTGTCTTCGAAGTTGCTTGATTCATTAGAACGGTTAATCCAGCGTAGATAGGAAAGCATTGAGCCACCAATAAATTGTAGTAACTCATTATTGTCAATATTCTTGATGATGTGTTCTTTTTTGCCTTTAGCAATTAATTCTAGCACGTGTTCAATAGCATCTAATCCAACCTCTTTAGTTTCAGTTGTGATAATAGGAGATGCTTGTAATTGATCCATAAAACTAAAGAAAAGTGGGTTTTCAATAAAAAATTGAACCATTGAACGATAATAGTTTTCGAACTGAACTTTTACTGGAAGCTCACTTTCAAAAACGGATTCAAGTACGTTTTTCTCTTTTGTTTTAATATCTACATAGATGGCGTTTATAAGTACATCTTTGTTCTGGAAATAATTATAAATCGTTCCCATTCCCGTTTTAGCTTTTTTAGAAATCATAGAAACCGGAGTAGCGTGAATTCCGTTTTCAACTAAAAGTTCTAAAGCTGCTTGTAAGATGTGTTCTTTTTTTCCCATAAATAAAAAGTAAGGACTTGGAATGATTATTCCAAGTCCTTAGGTGGAGATTTTTTATACAGATTAAAACAGTGGGGAAGTAGTTCGCTAATTAGCGAGATACAGCTTCCTTAAGTTTATTACCGTTGAAGTATTTATTACGTAACCAGAATGAAACTCTTACAAGTAGGATTAAAGCTGGTACTTCAACTAGTGGGCCGATAACTCCAGCAAAAGCTTGACCTGAGTTGATTCCAAAAACTGCAATTGCTACTGCAATAGCGAGCTCAAAGTTATTCCCAGCGGCTGTAAAAGCTACCGCTGTTGTTTTATCGTATTCGGCGCCCATCGCTTTGGTAACGAAAAATCCAATCGCGAACATTAAGCTAAAATAAATGAGAAGTGGAATTGCAATAATTACAACATCCATAGGTATTTCTACAATGAGTTCCCCCTTTAAAGAAAACATTACAACAATGGTAAAGAGAAGAGCGATTAAGGTCATTGGCGAAATCTTTGGAATAAATACAGTGGTGTACCATTCTTCGCCTTTGAGTTTAACTAAGATGAGTCGACTCATTATTCCCATCAAGAAAGGAATTCCTAAATAGATGGCTACACTTTCGGCAATCGTAGCTACAGAGATGTCAACAATTGCACCATCAAAGCCGAAAAAAGGAGGCAATACGGTGATGAAAATCCATGCGTAAAAACTGTACGCAAACACTTGGAAAATGCTATTTAGAGCTACTAATCCGGCTCCATACTCACTATTTCCTTCAGCAAGATCGTTCCAAACTAGAACCATTGCGATACAACGGGCTAATCCAATCAAAATTAAGCCGACCATATATTCTGGATAATCTCGCAGAAAAGTAATGGCTAAAAAGAACATTAAAACTGGACCGATTATCCAATTAAGGATAAGAGAGACAGATAAGATTTTAGTATTACGGAAAACCTTTGGTAATAGCGCGTAATTAACTTTTGCTAAAGGAGGGTACATCATCAAAATTAAGCCGATAGCGATAGGAATATTTGTGGTTCCACTGCTTAACGCATTGATGTTATCTGCAAATGAAGGAATGAAATAACCGATTCCAACTCCCACGGCCATGGCGATAAAAATCCATAGTGTAAGGAAGCGATCTAAGAAACTAAGTTGTTTGTTTTGAGACATTGTTATTTATTGAGATTTGAAAATACAAAGAATAATTCGGTAGCAATCTGTAAGCTTCGTTCATGATACTTTTGCGTTTGTTGAGGTGTATCGTCGAATGCTTTTGGATCGTCGAATGGTAAAGAGATTCTCTTTTCTGCACCAGGAACAAAGGGACAGCCTTCATCGGCCTGAGAGCAAGTCATGATTGCTAGAAACTCAGAACTCGGATTAAAAGGGTGATCCATCTCTTTGGAGAACCCAATTATCGATGGTTCGTTTGAGGCATATTTAATGCTGTAAACTGGGTTAGAGCCTTCAGAGAGCTTGCTAACTTTAAAGCCATGGTTGCTTATAGTTTCTGCAATTTTTGGAAAAAGTGCGGTAGCTTCTGTTCCTCCAGAGTAACAAAATACATTGTTGATATTAAAATAGGATGCTAAGGCTTGAGCCCAAATTTGGGATAAATGACTTCTTCTGGAATTGTGTGTACAGATGAAGTTCATTCTAACAGATTGGCTGTTAGATATTTTAGCGTTTATGTACTCAGAAACCTCTTGTAGCACAGCTTTTCTTGTTTCGGAAATGGAGCTTACATCTAATGAAGATATAAGCTCCTCTAAATCAGGATTTAATTTCATAGTGATAGTTTTAGCAGCAACCGCTGTTTGGGGTGCAAGCGTTAGACTTAGCAGATCCACTCATTTGCAAGGATGGTTTAGGTACAGGAATGCCACAGTTTTCTTTTGCTAAGCAATCGGTTTGTTTGGTGGTGAGTAAAAAGTTCGTTCCATCAAAGTCTAACCCAAACTTACCAATCGTTTCTCCTTGGTACTCTACTTCGATTTCAGAATCTTGAATACCTAGTTTTTCTTCAGAGAGCTCAATAATATCAATTAGCTTTTCTGGATGTAGTCTGTGGTTATAATCGTCAGCATTCCACAACTGAAAGTTTACAACTTCTTCGTTTCTGATGGTTCCACCACAATCAATAAAGTGCTTGGTGATTTTACCTACCTCTGTAACATGAAAATGGCTAGGTACTAATTCCCCATTTGGTAATTGGAAAGCGATAGTTTCTAATTGGCTGAGGGCGGTTTTAATTTCTGATAGTTTCATAAAATTCCTTTTATTGTAATTATACGATTAATAAAGACAAATTTTTTTAGCAGCAGTTATTTTTAGTGTTGATGTCTTGGTCTAGAAATTCAAGTAATAATGCTTTCATTCCTTCCCAGTTTTTATCATCTATACAATAACAAACACTTGTACCTTCCACATTTCCTTTGATTAAACCCATATTTTTGAGCTCTTTTAAGTGTTGTGAAATGGTTGCTTGAGCTAGGCCAATTTCTTCCACTAAATCGCCACAAACACATGCGTTTTTGTTAAACAAATGTTGAATAATTGCTACTCTAGCCGGATGCCCAAATGCTTTTGCTAAAAGAGCAATCTGGTTTTGTTTGTCGGTAAATATTTCTGTTTTAGCTGAGCCCATTCTGTTTCATTTGATTCATTGTAATATTACGATGAATAAATTTAAGAACAAATATTTATTTTCAAGTTTGGACATAATTTTCTGGATTGTTTGTTTTTAGTAATGGAAGGGAAGGTTTTTTAATTATATCCAAACCAAAAACAAAACCGTCATTCCTGCGGAGGCTGGCCTTAGGTATTAGAATAACAGCTTAATTACTGAAGGGAAGTAAATCGGGTTCGATAAATGACATTTTTGCTTCGTCAGAATTGAAAATATCAACTTTGTAATGTTGAGTAATCAAATCTTTGAAATGTGTTTTTAACCGGGGGAACTCATTAATGAAATCACTGAAAGATTCTGAATTTCCCTTCATCATAAAGTTGTTGACGATATTCACCGCAGCAACAGTTAGCGTAGTATTATATTTATCCTGTGCACCAAGCGAATAAACATAACGCTTAATATGCTCTGGGATGGTTTGTAAAGCTTTCTCAAAGCCGTAACGGGTAATATGTATCCATACTAATCTTAGATGTGCTTTATGACTGAAAACAGCTGGAGGCAGTTCACATCGTTTGAATTGATTTTCAAATTCGTCATCAGAAAGATTTACATGTGCTTCCATATCTAATAAACTAGCTAATCTAACTCAGTTAACAAATCGTGGATATCAAGTGCGTTGGTATACATTTCTATAGAGCCGTCAGCATTGTGAGGCCATAATTCTTTAGGTCGATCCCAGTATAATTCAACGCCATTTTCATCGGGGTCGTTTAAGTATAACGCTTCCGAAACGCCATGATCACTTGCACCAGTAAGCGGATATTTAGCATCGCGAATACGCACAAATATTTCGGCTAGATCTTTTCTTTCTGGATATAAAATTGCAGTGTGAAATAATCCGACACTTTGAGTGGGAGCAGGAGGCATTCCTTTGCTTTGCCACGTATTTAGTCCAATATGATGATGATATCCACCTGCTGAAATGAATGCAGCTTGTGTGCCATACATGGTGGTTAGTTCAAAGCCGAGTAATCCGCAGTAGAAGTCGAGAGAGCGTTGTAAATCTGCAACTTTTAAGTGAACGTGACCAATTCTTGTTTGGGATGGAATTACGTAGTTTTGGGACATTCTAAGACCTTTTTCTAATGTGGTGATTAGTGTTTCACTCAATTAAAATAACAGTTCTTATTGCCTAAATGAATAGAAGATTAAAGTGATTTGAAAAGAATTGTACCAATCCTTGTAAGTCATCCACATAAAAAAAGCCCGAATGAGGACATCCGGGCTTAAAGAATCTATTATAGATTTGATTAATGAATAACCATAATCTAAATGCGAATTAGCTAATTTTTAGATAGCATCAATAATGGTGTTGAGTGTAACACTTGGACGCATAGCTTTGGCTACAGCTTCTTCACTTGGTAGATAGTAGCCTTCTATATCAACAGGCTGACCTTGAACACCAATTAGCTCTTCGTTTATCTTAGCTTCGTTACTTTGCAATGCTTCTGCAACTGGAGCAAAAGTTGCTTTTAACTCAGCATCTGCATCTTGATTTGCTAACGCTTCAGCCCAGTACATAGCTAAGTAAAAATGACTTCCACGGTTGTCAATTTTACCAATTCTACGAGCAGGTGATTTATCATTTGCCAAGAATTTTGAAGTCGCAGTATCTAGGGTTTCTGCCAATACTTTTGCTTTTGGGTTACCGAAAGTATCACTTAAATGTTCTAGTGAAACTGCTAAGGCTAAAAATTCACCAAGCGAATCCCAACGTAAGTAATTTTCTTCAACGAACTGTTGAACATGCTTTGGAGCAGATCCACCAGCACCAGTTTCAAACAAGCCACCACCTTTCATTAAAGGAACGATAGAAAGCATTTTGGCACTGGTACCAAGTTCCATAATAGGGAAGAGGTCGGTGAGGTAATCACGAAGTACATTTCCTGTTACAGAAATTGTATCTTTACCAGCTCTGATACGTTCTAAAGAGAATGCCATGGCTTCTTGTGGTGCCATAATATGGATTTCTAATCCGCTTGTGTCATAATCAGCTAAGTAAGTATTTACTTTTTTGATGATTTGAGCATCATGAGCTCTGTTTTCGTCTAACCAGAATACAGCAGGAGCGCCTGTTGCTTTAGCACGATTTACCGCCAATTTAATCCAATCTTTTACTGGCTCGTCTTTTACTTGGCACATTCTCCAAATGTCTCCAGCTTCAACTGAATGCTCTAGTAAAGTTGTTCCTTTAGAGTCAACAACACGAACGCTACCTTTTGCAGGCACTTCGAACGTTTTATCGTGAGATCCATATTCTTCTGCTTTTTGAGCCATTAAACCAACATTAGGGACAGTTCCCATTGTAGTAGGATCAAAAGCACCATTTTTCTTGCAATCATCAATCACAACTTGATACATAGTTGCGTAACTGTTATCTGGAATAACAGCTAAAGTATCTTGAGATTTACCTTCTTTGTTCCACATCTGTCCACCATTTCTAATCATAGCAGGCATTGATGCATCGATAATAACATCACTTGGAACGTGCAGGTTGGTGATTCCTTTGTCGGAATTTACCATTGCAACATCTGGACGAGCAGCGTAACAAGCTTCTATATCAGCTTCAATTTCAGCTTTTTTGTCAGCAGGAAGGGTTTCAATTTTAGCTAATAAATCAGCAAAACCGTTTCTAACATCAACACCTAATGTTTTGAAGGTATCAGCATGTTTTTCAAAAACAGGAGCAAAAAATACTTCTACACCATGTCCAAATATAATTGGATCGGAAACTTTCATCATGGTTGCTTTCATATGAAGAGAAAACAACACACCATCTTTTTTAGCACGTTCTACTTGTTCATCCAAAAAGCTAACGAGCGCTTTTTTGTTCATCACAGTAGCGTCAATTACTTCTTTAGGTAGAAGTTCAGTTTTTTCTTTTAAAACCGTAATAGTTCCGTCTTCAGCTACATGTTCAATACGGACAGTATCCGCATCAGCAACTTCAACAGATTTTTCATTAGCATAAAAATCGCCGCCATTCATTGTTGCCACATTCGATTTTGAATCTGCACTCCAAGCTCCCATTGAATGAGGGTTAGTACGTGCATATTCTTTCACAGCTTTTGGAGCTCTACGGTCTGAGTTTCCTTCACGTAAAACTGGGTTTACTGCACTTCCTTTAATTTTGTCGTAGCGAGATTTCGCTTCTTTTTCTTCAGCGTTCTGCGGCTCAACAGGATAATCTGGTAGTGCATAACCTTTGCTTTGAAGTTCTTTGATAGCAGCCACTAACTGTGGGATAGAAGCGCTAATGTTTGGCAGTTTAATGATGTTAGCTTCTTCAAACTGTGTAAGTTCACCTAATTCAGCTAAAGCATCAGAGATACGTTGTTCTTCGGTTAAATACTCAGGGAAGTTGGCAATAATTCGCCCAGCAAGAGAGATATCACGGGTTTCTACAACCACACCGGCAGCTTTTGTAAAAGCCTGAACTATGGGTAGTAAAGAGTAAGTAGCCAAAGCGGGAGCTTCGTCGGTTTTGGTATAAATAATTTTTGGAGTATCTGTTGCCATGCGTAAACTAAAATTAGGAATGAGTCTCCAAGCCAAGAAGTGGATAACACCATCAACCTAGCCCAATTGGAGTTATTAAATTAGGGCATGGAGTTTACAAAAAAAGGAGCTTCTTCGACAGCCTAATTATGAAAGAATAAAAAGGAGGAACTTTTATTGATTGGGAAAGGGGTGAGGAGAATTATCAAAAGAGTTACTTGCAGATTGTTAGGTGCGTCACCTACATATTTCAAAATAGAATTGATAACTCTCTGGTATAAAATGTTCATCAAATTGTAACTACTCATTGCCTAGGCATTTTGTGTGTACACCATTCAATGGTTTCATTAATTCAAATTTAAATAGATTTACTAGAACCAATGCCTTCAATGAATGGAAATACTAACCAGACTTGTTTTGGAAAATCTAGCGAACCAACCACATACTAATAGGGGCTGATTACCTTAATTAGATATCTATTTTAGATAGTAAAAATAGATACTTAAAGTTATTGATTATTTAATTGCGATATAAAATATTATTCCCGAAGCGTACAATTACTAAAATAAAGAAACATGGGCAATAGAAGAATAACTGATTATTTTAGATGGATTTTGGGCGCTGTTCTAGCTGCTGCTGGTATCCTTAAAATCATTGACCCAGATGATATGATTGAGGTACTTCTCTTTTTTGGGGTATACCCAGAAAGCACTGCAAAGTTTTTGGTTTTCACTGCTGCATCCATAGAAATTATATTAGCCATTTTCTTATTTAGAGAGGAACAAAAAAAGTTGGTGCATGTTTTTGTTGTTCTATTATGTGGCCTATTCTTGTTAATTGCGATTGTAGGATATAGTAATGGTTGGGAATTTGCCTGCGGGTGTTTAGGACGTTTTTCATTTGGTAGGTTTGATATTAAGATGGTACTGAGAAATGCAATTTTAGCAGGGATGTCTATATGGTTGTATTACCAAACCAAGAAAGAGAAGAAGCTCGGAGTGAGCTAACAAACAATAACAAATAGGCGATAACTATGAGGATTAAGAATTATATCAATCAATTTGTAGCAATTCTAACATTTGTTACTCTTGTAAGTGGATTCCAAATAAGTACTAACGATGGAATGGTTAATACTATTGAATCTGCAATTGGTATTGAAGAAGCCTACGCTGGCCCTTGTGGAAATAGGGGGTGTACAGGAAAAGAAGGTTTTTGTACCTCATATGTGGTTTTAGAAATAGGTGGAATTCAGGTTGTAAGGTACTGTAGTGGTATTAAGCGAAATGATGATGACGAAATAGTTCCAATGTGATAGATAAGATTAAGGCATCCTTAATTGGATGCCTTTTAAATAAATACAATTATTGTCTAATCAACTAAAGCTAATTTAGATTTATTTAAATCATTTGTTAATGGACTAATCAATATGATTATTTGGGTTTGGGAGAGAGATAAAAATACTAATCTTTATAAAATGTTTAATTAAATACTATAGGACTATGAATTATATATATCACTACATAGTAATAACTATATTTTTATTTAGCACAAGCTTAAGGTCTCAAGATCGAATATATAAAGATATAGGACTTACCTTAGTAAGTGAAATAAAATTATCTGATTACGGTATTTATGAAGAAGGTTTAGTTTCTGCAAATGATAAGGGTGAAATCGCCTTTTTTGATTATGGAGAGTTCAAAATTGCTTACTCAACTATTGATAACCTAGATTTTAAATTCTTTGATAGAGGAGGACGAGGACGTGGTCCTGCTGAGTTTGAAATGGTCAAAGATTTAACGCTTGATGACGAGGGTAATATTTATTTAACCGATAGAAATAAAGGAACTTTGGTCCAATGGAATACATCAGGTGAATTTATAAAGGAGTTCAAGCCAAATAAAAATTTACCATCTCCAGCTAGATTAACGAAGTGCCCTAATGGAACTTTATATGTGCTTTCTGACCAATACGGTAAAAAAGGAATCTTCCATAGGATGAGTAACGAAGGAAAGTTGCAGAACTCTTTTTTTAAGATAAAAAGTTTTGAAAAGCGTTTTCCATACTATACTGACGGTAAGTTAAGCTGTGATGAAAACGAATATCTCTACCATGCTCCTCTATACATAAACGAAATTAAGAAGTTCAATACCAAAGGAGATATAATGTTCAAAATCCCTGTATATGGTTTTGAAGAGAATGAGAAAATTATGGTAAAAGATGGTCGTTTTTATGAACCTGCTCCAGGTGTCAGAAGGGCGACCGGAGATATCTACGTCCGCAATGGA
>JBLWXC010000013.1:0-87754 GCA_048267645.1 Balneola sp. | reverse complement strand
CCAGGAGACAACGTGAAGTTGGAAGTGACATTAATCCAGCCAGTGGCAATGGAAGAAGGTCTACGTTTTGCGATTCGTGAAGGCGGTCGTACAGTAGGTGCTGGTGTGGTAACTAAAATCTTAGACTAATCCACACAATAATTTATTGAAATTGCGGTCCAAGAGTAGGTAGTTATTGCTATCTACTCTTCCGCGTATTTACGGGCGTAGCTCAGTTGGTAGAGCACTGGTCTCCAAAACCAGGTGTCGGGAGTTCGAGTCTCTCCGCCCGTGCATTAATTTTAAAAACGCAATATGGCTAAATTATCTGGAATTTTTGACGGAGTAGTAACTGAGTTTAAAAAGGTCTCTTGGCCGTCTCAGAAAGAACTCATTGATAACACTATAATAGTGGTAGTGTTTTCAATAATACTATCGATATTTATTTTTGGCGTTGACCAAGTGTACAGCGCAGCCTTAGAATTTATTTACAAGAGATGAGTAGCGAATTGGTACATGATTGGTATGTGGTAAGATGTTTTTCCAGTCATGAGAAAAAGGTAAAAGAATTCTTAGATCGAGAAATAGAAGAGCTAGGCCTACAGGATAAGGTAAGTGAAGTTCTAGTTCCTACAGAAACTGTGATTGAAATTCGAGGTGGTAAGAAAAGAACGCGAGAAAAGAATTTTTTTCCAGGTTATATACTCATTAATACACATTATGATGAAGAAGTAAATAACCTTGTGCAAAGTGCACCATCATGCTTGGGGTTTTTAAAAGTGGGTAAAACTCAATTAGTTCCACATCCATTAAAAAAACACGAAGTAAAAAGAATAATAGGACGAGTAAAAGAAAGCGAAGAAGATACTCAGAATATTAAAATCCCATATAGTGAAGGGGATTTAGTAAAAGTTATTTCAGGACCATTCAAAGATTTTGATGGAACTGTACAGGAAGTAAACACCGATAAATTAAAATTGAGAGTGTTAGTGTCAATATTTGGACGCCGAACCCCTGTAGAAGTAGACGTGAACCAAGTTGAATCGGCTACTTAAAAAGAAACTAGTTAATCTAGCTATTACGCGAATAAACAGAAGTTACTAATTATTAGGATCCTGATAATCCATGGCTAAAAAAGTTGAAAGAATCCTGAAGCTCCAGATAGTAGGCGGACAGGCAACCCCTGCCCCACCTGTTGGACCGGCACTCGGTCAAGCAGGTATTAATATCATGGAGTTTTGTAAAGCCTTTAATGCTAAGACTCAGGAAAAAGCCGGAACTGTTACCCCTGTAGAGATTACAGTGTATGCGGATAAATCGTTTAGCTTCAAAACGAAAACTCCTCCAGCACCAGTATTGCTCAAGAAAGCAGCAAAAATACAGTCCGGATCAGGCGAACCAAACCTAAAGAAAATAGGAACGGTTACCTGGAGCCAATGCAAGGAAATTGCTCAAGAAAAGATGGAAGACTTAAATGCGTTTGACATTGAAGCTGGAGCAGAAATGATTGCAGGTACGGCTCGAAGTATGGGTCTTAGAGTAAATCGCGACAAATAAGGAAATGTGATCATGGCAAAAAAAGGAAAAAAATACGAACAGGCTGTGGCACTACTTAATCCAGGGGCGGAATATACCTTGGAAGAAGCATGCGATCTGGTTAAGAAAACTTCCAATACTAATTTTGATGCATCTGTTGATATAGACATCCGTTTGGGTGTAGATCCTCGACATGCTGATCAAATGGTACGTGGTACCGTGAGTTTACCTCATGGAACTGGTAAGGAAGTACGCGTTTTAGCACTCGTAAATGAGTCTAAACAAGACGAAGCCAGAGAAGCAGGTGCCGACCATGTCGGTTTAGATGATTACATAAAAAAGATTGAAGATGGGTGGGCAGAAATCGACGTGATTATTGCTACACCTGATGTAATGGGAAAACTCGGTAAACTTGGACGTTTTCTGGGGCCTCGCGGTCTCATGCCGAACCCAAAAAGTGGAACCGTAACAATGGATGTTGCTGCTGCTGTAAAGCAGGTTAAAGCAGGGCAAATCGACTTCAGAGTTGATAAGTTTGGTATTTTACATACATCTGTTGGTAAGGTAAGTTTTAATGTGAACGACTTGAAAGAAAATGCCGCGGCATTTCTTGCAACAGTTATGCGCTTAAAGCCATCTTCCGCTAAAGGTATCTACGTTAAAAGTGTATTTATGAGTAGTACCATGGGGCCAAGCATTCCCATAAGCAGAACCGCAGTAACATCCCTTAACTAGGAGGAATTGAATTATGCCTACTGCAGAAAAGCAAGCAGTTCTTAATGAGATTACCGAAAATCTGAAAAATGCTAATGGCGTTTATATCGCTAAGTATACAGGTATGTCGGTAGCCGATGCCAACGAACTGCGTGGAGTATTCCGTAAGGGAAATATTTTCTACAAAGTTTATAAAAATAAGCTAATGAAATTAGCTATGGAAGAAATCGGAGGTTACGATAAAGTATTCCCTTCCTTAGTTGATCAAAATGCTTTTGCATTTGTAGAAGACGAATTGTCTGCACCAGCTAAAGTGTTGAAAGAGTTCGCTAAAGATAAAAAGAAGCCTGAATTTAAAGGCGCTTTTATTGATGGTGAATTTTATGGACCAGATAAATTGGAAGCCTTGGCCGCAATGAAGTCGAAAGACGAAGTTATTGGCGATATCATTGGCTTACTACTATCACCTGCTACAAACGTAGTGGGCGCGCTTACAGCGCAGGGCTCTAACATTGTTGGTGCTTTAAAAACTATCGCTGAAAAAGGCGAATAACACCCTTATTAATCCTGTCTATTTTAGACAGAAAATTTTTTACTAAAAAACACACTGGAGATAAAAATGGCTGACGTAAAAGATCTAGCTGAACAGCTTGTCAACCTAACTATCAAAGAAGCTAATGAGCTTGCACAAGTATTAGAAGACGAATACGGTATTAAACCTGCTGCTGCAGCTGTTGCTGTTGCTGGCCCTGCTGCTGGTGGCGATGCTGCTGCTGGTGAAGAGCAAACAGAGTTTGACGTTATTCTAACTTCAGCTGGTGACAAGAAAATCGCGGTTATTAAAGAAGTTCGCGGTATCACTGGCCTTGGTCTAAAAGAAGCTAAAGAACTTGTTGACGGTGCTCCTGGCGCTGTTAAAGAAGGCGTTTCTAAAGACGAAGCAGAGCAAATCAAAGCTAAGCTTGAAGAAGCTGGTGCTATTGTAGAGCTCAAGTAAGCACTTGTATTACATTCGTTCGTAGCCAATATCGTGAAAACGGTATTGGCTATTGGCGTCTATATCACTTAACCCTTGGTTATCAAGGGTTTTTACCGTTCATTTTACCTTCAACAAAAAGGAGAGGTTCCTTTTGAGCAAGAAGATGCAAACTATTCCGCACACGGAACGCCAATCATTTGGGCGTACCCAACACGTTTTAGATTACCCAGATTTTCTGGATATCCAATTAGAGTCATTTGAGAAATTCGTCCAGCTTGATATTGCACCAAACGAGCGTGCAAATCAAGGCCTACAACGAATATTTTTGGAGAATTTCCCAGTACAAGATACTCGCGAAACTCATATCCTTGAATTTCTTTACTATAACGTGGACGTTCCACGATATACTATTAAAGAATGCCAAGAACGTGGATTAACTTATTCTGTTCCACTTAAAGCTAAACTTCGTCTTTCATCAGTGGATGATAGTGATGAAGCTAGTGAAACCATTGAGCAGGAAGTCTTTTTAGGAGACTTACCTTGGATGACTAACCGTGGTACATTTATTATAAATGGCGCTGAACGTGTTATCGTATCTCAACTTCATCGTTCTCCTGGTGTTTTCTTTGGTCAATCAGTTCACCCTAATGGTACTCAACTTTATTCTGCAAGAGTAATTCCATTTAAAGGTTCTTGGATTGAGTTCACTACTGATATTAGAGACGTACTTTGGGCTTATATTGATCGTAAGAAAAAGATTCCAGCAACTACCCTCTTAAGAGCATTAGGTTTCTCGTCTGATATCGAGTTACTTGGCCTTTTTGAAATGTCTGAGGAGATTAAATTCGGTTCTAAACCAGATTTTAATAAAAAGCTTGTTGGAAAACGCCTTGCCCAAAACATCATTGTTGAAGAACTTGAAGAAGTTGTTGATGATGAAACTGGTGAAGTATCAGAAGCTCTTAACAGAAAAATTATTTTCGAACGCGACCATGAGTTGACGGAAGATGATTACGGAATGTTGAAAGAAATTGAAACTAAATCTCTTTTAGTTCAAACAATTTCTGCTGAAGAATCTGAGCGTTCTGTAATTATGAATACATTACGTAAAGATCCAACTTGGGATGAGCATTCAGCTCTTGGTGAAGTATATCAGCAGATTCGTTCTGGTGAAATGCCTGATCCAGAAACAGCTCGTGCAATTCTAGAGCGTCTTTTCTTTAGTGATAAGAAGTATGACTTAGGCGAAGTTGGTCGTTACCGATTAAACAAACGTTTGCGCCTTGAAGGTAATGAAGATATACAGTACCTAACGAAAGAAGATATCGTTGCTATTGTAAGAGAAGTGATTCGCCTTAAAAATATGAAATCTCAAGTGGATGATATTGATCACTTGAGCAACAGACGTGTTAGAACTGTTGGCGAACAGCTTGGTCAGCAATTTGCGATTGGTTTAGCTAGAATGGCTAGAACCATTAAAGAAAGAATGAACTCTCGTGATGCTGAGCAGTTAACTCCTCAGGATCTTGTTAATGCACGTACTATTTCTAGTGTTATTAACACATTCTTTGGTACCAATCAGCTTTCTCAGTTTATGGATCAAACTAACCCTTTAGCAGAGCTAACGCACAAGCGTCGTATGTCTGCTCTTGGACCTGGTGGTTTGACTCGTGAAAGGGCTGGTTTCGAGGTTCGTGATGTTCATTACACTCACTACGGACGTCTTTGCCCAATTGAAACTCCTGAAGGTCCAAACATTGGTTTGATTTCTTCTTTATGTGTTCATGCAAAAATTAACAACTTCGGTTTTATTGAAACACCTTATCGTAAAGTTAAGGATAGTGTAGTATCTGCTGAAGTTGAATATTTAGCAGCAGAACAAGAAGATGAAACAGTAATTGCACAGGCAAATGCTGAACTTGATGAAAATAACAGCTTTGTAAATGAGACTATATTCTCTCGTATGCGCGAAGGTAACTATATTGTTGCCAAGCCAGAAGAGATTGAATATATGGATGTTGCTACAAATCAGATTACATCTCTTGCAGCAGCGATGATTCCATTTATTGAGCATGATGATGCAAACCGTGCATTGATGGGCTCTAACATGCAGCGTCAAGCAGTACCATTGCTTCGTCCAGAAGCTCCTATTGTAGGTACAGGTTTGGAACATAGAGCTGCTCGTGACTCTCGTGCAATTATTACTGCAGATACTAGCGGTGAAGTTGTTTACGTAAGTGCTACTGAAATTCGTATCAAATACGATCGTAGTGACGTTGAGCAAAATTGCTATTTTGATGGCGGTGTTAAATCATACTTCCTAGAAAAATTCACACGTACTAACCAAGATACTTGTACAAACCAACGCGCTATTGTAAAAGTTGGCGACAGGGTAAAAGCAGGTCAAGCTATTGCTGATGGTTGCTCTACTGATGGTGGTGAGCTAGCACTTGGTCGTAACCTATTAGTTGCTTTCCTACCATGGAGAGGTTATAACTTTGAGGATGCGATTGTAGTTAGTGAAAGAATTGTACAAGACGATATTTACACTTCAATCCACATTACAGAGTTTGAACAACAAGTTCGTGACACTAAACGTGGTGAAGAAGAGCTTACACGTGAGATTCCTAACGTAAGTGAAGAAGCTACACGAAACTTGAATGAGCAAGGTATCATCCGAGTTGGTGCTAAAGTAAATCCAGGCGATATACTTGTTGGTAAGATTACTCCTAAAGGTGAATCTGATCCTACTCCTGAAGAAAAACTTTTACGTGCTATTTTCGGTGATAAAGCTGGTGATGTTAAAGATGCATCTCTAAAAACACCTCCAGGTGTTTCTGGAACTGTAATCGATACCAGATTATTTAGCCGCAAAAGAGATGAACTCGTTTCTCGAAAAGAAGAGAAAAAACGTGTTGAACAAGAAAATGAACGACATGCTCAACAAATAGCTGACCTAAACCAGCAATGGGCAGACAAAATGTATTCTCTCTTAAGAGATAAAACATCTCCAGGTGTTTACGACTACAGCAATGTAGAGCTAATTCCTAAAGGTGAGAAATACAAGAAATCTGTATTTGAAGAAATTGATCCAGTTAATATTAATGAAAATATTGATTGGGCTACTGATCAGGAATTAGTAGCACATGTACGTGTATTATTCCATAACTATCGTGAACTTCGCCGTTCTATTGATAGCGAAGCAAAACGACGTAAGTTTGCAATCCAAGTAGGAGATGAGCTCCCTCCTGGAATCATTCAGAAGACTAAGGTCTACATCGCTAAAAAGCGTAAGCTTCAAGTAGGTGATAAAATGGCTGGTCGTCACGGTAACAAAGGTGTGGTTGCTAAAATTGTACCTCAAGAAGATATGCCATTTATGGCCGACGGAACTCCTGTTGATATCTGCTTGAACCCACTTGGTGTACCTTCTCGTATGAACCTTGGTCAAATTTATGAGACTATTCTTGGTTGGGCTGGTAAAAAACTTGGTGTTACTTTCGCGTCACCAATTTTTGACGGTGCAACAATGGAAGATGTACAAGAAAAGCTTAGAGAAGCTGGTTTACCAGAAGATGGCCGTGTAACACTACATGATGGACGTACTGGCGAGCCTTTTGCTCAGAAAACAACCGTAGGTCATGTGTACATGATTAAATTGAATCACTTGGTTCAAGATAAGATGCACTCTCGTTCTATCGGACCATACTCGTTAATTACGCAACAGCCATTGGGTGGTAAAGCTCAATTTGGTGGTCAGCGTCTTGGTGAGATGGAAGTTTGGGCTCTTTATGCATACGGTGCATCTAGTATCCTAAAAGAAATGCTCACTGTAAAAAGTGATGATGTAAAAGGGCGTTCCAAAGTTTATGAAGCCATTGTAAAAGGTGAGAACCTTCCTGATGGAGACGTACCAGAATCATTTAAGGTATTGTTACGAGAGCTTATGGGTCTCGGCCTTGAAATTCACATAGATTAATTTACTGTTAATAAAGTAATGGAGGAAAACCCTTGCCTATAACTAAAACATTAGCAGTCACTAACGACTTCAGCAGTATCGGTGTATCACTAGCTTCTGCTGAGACTATTTTGTCGCGCTCTCATGGAGAAGTATTAACTCCAGAGACTATTAATTACAGAACCTTTAAACCAGAGATGGACGGTCTTTTCTGTGAAAAGATTTTCGGACCGGTTAAGGATTACGAATGCCATTGTGGTAAGTACAAGCGTATTCGTTATAAAGGTATTATTTGCGACCGTTGTGGTGTTGAAGTAACAAGAAAAGCTGTACGTCGTGAGCGCATGGGGCATATTACCCTAACCGTTCCTGTAGTGCATATTTGGTACTTCAAATCATTACCAAACAAAATTGCATATCTGTTAGGATTGTCATCAAAGAATCTTGACCGAATCATTTACTACGAAACTTTCGTGATTATTAATCCTGGTGTGGCTCGCGATTTGGGTTACGCTAAAGGTGATATGATTTCTGAAGAAGAGAAGTATGATATCTTCGATCAATTACCAGAAGATAACTTCGAATTAGACGATGACGACGAAGATAAATTTATTGTAAAGGAAGGAGCTGAAGCTGTTGAAGCTATGCTTGCCGACCTTGATTTAGATGAATTAGCTTATCAATTACGCCACGAAGTGAAGAACGAAACTTCACAAATGCGTAAGAAGAAAAAATTAAAGCGTCTTCAAGTTATTGAATCGTTCCGTTCTGCTGCAAAACACACAGAAAACCGTCCTGAATGGATGGCTCAAAGTGTTATTCCTGTAATTCCACCAGAATTACGTCCATTAGTACCTTTAGAAGGTGGACGTTTTGCAACTTCAGATTTGAACGATCTTTACCGTCGTGTTATCATCAGAAATAATCGTTTAAAACGATTAATGGACATCAAGGCTCCTGACGTTATTTTACGTAACGAAAAGCGTATGCTTCAGGAAGCAGTGGATTCATTATATGATAACTCACGCAAGTCTAATGCAGTACGTAATAACAACCGTCCGCTTAAATCTTTAAGCGATATGCTAAAAGGTAAGAGTGGTCGTTTCCGCCAAAACCTTTTAGGTAAGCGTGTTGATTATTCTGGACGTTCTGTAATTGTGGTAGGCCCTGAGCTGAAAATGCATGAGTGTGGTTTACCAAAAGAGATGGCGGTAGAATTATACAAACCATTTATTATTCGCCGATTGATTGAACGCGGTTATGTTAAAACCGTGAAAAGTGCGAAGAAAGTAGTTGATCGTAGAGATCAAGTAGTTTGGGAAGTTCTTGAAAATGTAATCGATGGGCATCCTGTGATGCTTAACCGTGCACCTACTCTTCACCGTTTAGGTATTCAAGCATTCCAACCAGTTCTTATTGAAGAAAAAGCAATCCGTCTTCACCCATTAGCATGTACGGCTTTCAATGCCGATTTTGATGGTGATCAGATGGCCGTTCACCTTCCGTTAAGTAACGATGCAATTCTTGAAGCATCTGTTCTTATGCTAGGCTCTCATAACATTATGAGCCCTGCAAACGGTGGTCCAATTGCGGTTCCTTCTCAGGATATGATTTTAGGACTTTATTACTTAACCAAGTTAGGTAATGGCATGAAAGGAGAAGGCAAAACTTTCTCTAGTGCTGATGAAGTTCTTATAGCTTACGATCAAGGTGAACTTGATCTTCACGCGAAAATTAATGTTAGAGTTGAAACGATTGATGAGGAAGGAAATGACATCGTTGAGGTCATTAAAACTTCTACAGGTCGTGTAATTTTCAACCAAATTGTGCCTAAGCAAATGGGCTTCATCAACAAAACGTTTGGCAAGAAAGAGCTACGTATTTTGATTGGTGATATCCACAGTGAAGCAGGAACAACTCGTGCTGCTGCTTTCTTGGATGACATGAAGAAACTTGGTTTTGAAAACGCAACTTTAGGTGGGCTTTCATTTAGCTTGAATGATATCATCATTCCTGACGCTAAAGCTCAACTCATTAACAGTGCGAAAGATGAAGTTGCTGAAATCCAGAATCGTTATGAAATGGGTTTCATTACTGATAACGAACGCTATAATCAGGTAATCGATAAGTGGACAAGTACCACAAACAGAGTATCTGAAACATTATTTACAGCACTAGCTAACGATAGAGACGGGTTCAACCCTGTGTTTATGATGGCTGACTCTGGAGCCCGTGGTTCTAAAGAGCAAATTCGTCAGTTAGGTGGTCTTCGTGGTTTGATGGCTAAGCCTCAAAAAAGCTCCATGCAGCAGGGTAATGAAGTAATTGAAAACCCGATTTTATCTTCTTTCAAAGAAGGTCTTTCGGTTCTCGAGTACTTTATCTCTACTCACGGTGCTCGTAAAGGTCTTGCCGATACAGCTCTTAAAACTGCCGATGCTGGTTACCTAACCCGTCGTTTAGTTGATGTTGCTCAAGATGTAATTATCACTGAAGATGACTGTGGTACTCTTCGTGGTATCAAAATGTCAGCACTTAAAGACAATGAAGATGTAATCGAGCGTTTAGAAGATCGTATTATTGGTCGCTTCTCGTTACATGATATCTACGATCCAATTTCTGATGAGCTAATTTGTGAAGCAAATCAGATGATTGATGAAGCTGTTTCTAAGAAAATAGCTGAAACATCTATCGAAGAAGTTGAAATTCGTTCAGTACTTACTTGTGAGACTGGCCGTGGTGTTTGTGCAAAATGTTACGGACGTGATTTAGCACGTGGTAGCGTTGTAGAAACTGGTGAAGCTGTAGGGGTAATTGCTGCCCAATCTATTGGTGAGCCGGGTACTCAGCTTACACTTCGTACTTTCCACGTTGGTGGTACAGCTTCTCGTTTAGAGGCAGACTCTCAGCATAAAGCAAAATTCGACGGTAAAGTTGAATTTGAAAATGTAAGAGTTGTTGTTTACGACGATGGCGAAGAAGAGCATAACATTGTTCTAAGCCGTGCAGGTGAACTTAAAATCGTTGATGACGAAGGAAAAATGCTTATCAGTTACAACGTGCCTTACGGTTGTGAAATGATGGTGGAAGAAGGTGACACTGTACCAAAAGGAGCTCAGCTCTGTAAGTGGGATCCTTATAACGCCCTTATTTATTCTGAAATTGATGGTACTGTTGAGTACAAAGATATTATTTCTGGCGTAACCTTTACTGAGGATACAGATTCTCAAACTGGTCACCGTGAAAAAGTAATTTCTGACTCTAAAGATCGTACACTCGTGCCAACACTTGTTGTTAAAGGTGAAGGTGACATCTTAAGAGAAAGTACTCTACCTGTAGATACTCACATCATGGTTGATCATGGTGATAAGGTATTCTCTGGTCAAGTAATTGCTAAGATTCCTAGAGCAACATCTAAATCTAAAGATATTACAGCGGGTCTGCCTCGTGTTACCGAGCTTTTCGAAGCTAGGTCTCCAAGCGATCCAGCCATTGTATCTGAGATTGATGGTATTGTTGAAATGGGCGGCCGTAAGAGAGGTTCTCAAGAAGTATTCGTAAAATCTAAAGACGGTACTGACGAGAAGAAATACTTAATATCTCTTAGTAAGCACATTCTAGTACAGTCTAACGACTTTGTGAAAGCAGGTCAGCCATTGTCTGATGGAACTATCCCAGCGCAGGATATCCTAAACATACTTGGGCCCTACGCTGTACAGTCTTATTTAGTAAATGAGATTCAGGAAGTTTACCGTCTTCAGGGTGTAAAAATTAACGATAAGCATATTGAAGTTATCGTAAGCACCATGATGCAGAAAGTTGAAATTACGGATCCAGGCGACACAATGTTCCTTGAAGGCGATAAAGAAGATCGCTTTGAAGTGAACCGTAAAAACGATGAATTGATTGGTAAGTTTGTGGTTACAAACCCAGGCGGAAGCGAACTCAAAAAAGGAGCAATCCTTGATCGTCGTGAAGTACGTGATCTTAATAACCAGCTTATTAAAGAAGGAAAAGAAGAACTAGAAACACGTGAAGCAGAACCGGCTATTTCTAAGCCAATCTTGCTCGGTATTACTCGTGCGGCTCTTTCTACTGAAAGTTGGTTATCAGCAGCATCCTTCCAGGAAACTACGAAAGTACTTACTCAGGCTTCCATCGAAGCTAAGAAAGATTTCTTACGTGGCTTGAAAGAAAACGTAGTAGTTGGACACAAAGTGCCAGCTGGTACAGGTCTTCGTCAGTACAACGATATTATCGTTGGTGCTAAGAAAGACATGGAAGAAGGCGATGTTGAAGTTGCTAAAGTATTCGAAGAATTAGGCGGAAATGGTGAGGAGCCAGCTGAAGTTTAATCTAATTTCGATATAGAAAATCAAAGCCTCTTCTGTTTTTTCAGAAGAGGCTTTTTTTGTGCGAAAAATTCTGTGAAAGAATGACTTCTATTTAATAGTCTATTAAATAGAAAATCTATTCCTATAAAGAATCAATGTTATCCCAATACTCAAACTATTAGGATTTATACTGTTTTAAAAGGCTTCTAGTATAAATAAATAATGGTTGCGCAACGTCGAGGAAATTCATGCGCATCAACCAAATGGTTGATGGGCATAAAATAAACCATCGGTAAGGAGATTATACTCTACGAGTAGATGGCATACAATTTGTAAATAGAGTTAACATCACTTTATCAAAACCATTTGTCTGGTTTTGGTACCGAAATTCCCCATCAATCTATAAAAGTAAACGCCACTAGCCAAATTGCTGGCATCAAACTGCAAAGTGTGAGAACCAGCCGTTTTTTCACCATCCAATAATGTTTGTACTAACCTACCTGTAGAATCATAAACATTCAATTCTACAGATTGGTTACTGGGTAACTGGAATGATATTTGTGTGGTTGGATTAAAAGGATTCGGATAGTTTTGTTTCAAGTCAACAGAAGTAGGAAGTTGGCTTTCCTCCTCGTTAGCAACAACACTTTCTAAATCAGAGATCTCAATATAATCGATGCTCATCCATCCCCAACTAGTATGTATTGCTATTTCATGAGACTCACTGTCATCAAATTCTACAGGAATAATCTTATTTAGCCAGCTAGTTTTATCTGGTGCCGTAAATTTGATGTTCCGAAGAGTATCACCATCAACTACAAGGTATTGATACTTTGGCGAGGCATAAGTAAGTTGATAACGAATGTTAACTAATTTCTTACCCGGATTAGCCAGCGTAAATTTTGGGAACGTCATCGACCAACCGCTTTTTAACTTCACATATTTTTTCCCACTTGTTGAAGCATCATCCTCAACAGTTGCTCCATCAGTGAGTTCAGCATTTTCAGCTTCAAGCCGTGTGAAATTTCCTTGGTCTACGTAAATAATAAATGGCGCTGACTGTACTTGGATGTCATCATTATCAGTAACAATTGCAGAAATAGAATATTCTGCTAAGTCCCCAATGGTAACATCGGCAGAGTAGGGAGCCTCTGTGTCAGTACCAATCAGTTCTTCATTCGCATAAAATTGAACATTCTTAACGGAACTTATGGTTGTTTCAATTTCTGCATTTACTGTAGCCGAGGTACTTCCTAGTCCAACCAAGTTTCCAAAATCTGTATCTAAAGAGATAGTAGGAGGTTCAATTGCTGAAATTGCACCATAAGCCGCAATTTCAAATAGAGAGTAACCAAACTTTGTAGCTCTCTGTATGCCCTGTATTTTAAGGTAACGACCTGTAGCTGGTGTATCTAAAGTGATATTATCTTCACCACCGTTTCCACTACGTTCCTCATATACAGTTCTCCACAGAAAACCATCCAAAGAAACTTGGACATCGTAAGCAGAACCATAAGCACCTTCCCATTGTAGAATTACACGGTTCAAGTCATAATAAGCTCCGAGATCAATGGAAATCCATTCGTCATCAGCATTTCCATCATAGTTAGGATCTAGCTTCGTGCTACCTGTTCCATCACTCCAAGCACTACTCCATCGGGTTTCTAAATCACCGTCAACGGCAAATTCTGGCACACGTTCTAAACTGCAGCAATTTTCAAAAGTAGAAGCAGTAACTGGGCGCCCAAGAGCACGATTTGTTTGTGTTGGATCTAAAACTTCTACTGTAACAAAAGCAGTATCAGTTTCAGCGGGATTATCTCTATTTACAGCAATTAAGCTATATGTTGTGGTTGAGTCTGGTGATACCTGTTTAGTTCCCACGCTATCAACAGGTTCTCCATCTAATGTGATTGATGAAGCATTGTAAACTTTCCAGTTT
Organism: Balneola sp.; assembly: GCA_048267645.1. Taxonomy (GTDB): domain Bacteria; phylum Bacteroidota; class Rhodothermia; order Balneolales; family Balneolaceae; genus Balneola. The sequence goes on along the minus strand of JBLWXC010000013.1, from coordinate 74,312 downwards.
AGGGAAGTGCTCTGGCCTTCTTCTATAGCGGTGCGTGCACTAACAAATTTCCCAATTTTGAAACCTGGATTAATTTCTGCTTTAAAAGGAGCTGCTGGTAAGCCTTCAACATTATAGAGATTCAGAGTTTGAGGGTTGAACTCCCATGCAAAACGAATGTAGAGAGGTTCAGGAATATCATCATGCCAAATAACAACTTTGTCGCCATCTAAAACGGCATTAGCCCATTCAAAGTCTTCATCTTCTCCAGCTATTGCAAACATATAAAGTTCGCCGTTTTCTGAGCCGCGGGCAACAAGTCCACTTCCAATTTCATCGAAAGAGATAATAACTCTTCCGCTGTCTGCTAATGTATTGCTTCTGTAACGCGGACCAGACGCTACGATATCTTCGCCATAAATTAGCTTGCGTGCAACAAGTGCTAAGCGTTCTCCCACAGGTTTTTTATTAGGAGGATGAACTGTAACCGTTCCAAGGTCGATAGCTAGTGCCTCGCCAGTATTAGGCAAGGCTAGTGCTGCAGAGAGCGAAGCTCGGAGTTCAGGGAACCCTAAACGAGTAGAGGGTTTGTCGCCTGGTGGGTCGTCGAAGTTCTGAGTTTGAACCCAAATTGTTGGCAAGTCTCCTTGTCCGATACTATCTCTAATGGCGGTAATCATAGTTTGAAATTGTTCTTCGTAGGCGAGAGCATCTACTGAGTAATAACCATTTGTTTCACCTTGATACCAAAGCCATCCTTTGTATCTAGCTTGTAAAATAGGGTGAACCATTTTGTTGTAAATCAAAGTGGGTTGCTGTTCAGTAATACCGCTCCCAATCACGCGGTCTTTCTCATCGTAGCCCAGCATTTGTTCGCTCATAAATGCCTCAATACGGGCACCACCGTACGTATTATTAATTAGCCCAATTGGTACTCCAGTTTGGGCATAAATGTCTTTAGCGAAGTAATATGCAACGGCAGAAAATGCTGCAGTAGAAGAATAAGTGTTACCTTTAGTCCAACTTCCTGAAGAAAGTTTTTCTGAGATTTCGGTTGCGGTAGATTTGGGGATTTTAAATTGACGAATATCTGGGAAGTTTGCCGTTGCAGCTTCAAGCTCTCCACCTGTTGCGTTACTTAGGCGCCACTCCATATTAGATTGCCCTGTAACTAAAAATACATCACCAATAAGAATATCTGAATAGGAATAAGATTGTTCGCCACTTGTAATTTGCATGGTATAAGGGCCACCTGCTTCTTTAGCAGGGAAGAAAACCTTCCATCTACCACTTGAGTCGACTACTGTAGTTCGAATAGAGTCTGCGAAGGTAACATTCACTTCTGTTCCTGTTTCGCCCCAGCCCCAAACAGGGATTTCTATATCACGTTGCAGAACCATTCTGTTGTTGAACATCTTTGATACAGAAATTTGTGCATGAGCATTGAAGGAGCTCAACAAGAGTATAATAATTAGGCTGAAATAGGGAGTTATTTTGCGTAAAAACATAAAACTAAAAATGTGTGCTGAAATTGAATGAGGATGTTCAAAAAGCCTCTATCCGATATTAATCAATTTAATTGATTAAATAAAATGTACTAGTTTTAGATGAAGCAAAAGAGGGGGAGGGGCGAAAATTATGCTCAAAAAAAATCAGATTAGGGCAAACCCAATCTGATTTTTGAAATTAGAAATGTGCGATTTAAAAAAGCACAGTAGTAAAAATGGCTAAATAAATTATTTAGTTTTTTCGATGGTAGACAAAAGGCCTTCAGCTTCTTTTATCAAATCGTCGGCTTTTTGCTTTGCTTCTTGAACAACTTTATCGCCCTTGTCTTTAGCCTCCGAAACTAAGTGTCTTTTTTCTTCACGTAACTGATCAATCAATTCATTTAACTCATCTTTATAATTGCTAAGACGGTATGAAAGACGATCCCGTGTATTTTTACCTGTATCGGGGGCATAAAGTAAAGCCAGAACAGTACCAGCTAATGCACCACTTATAAAACCTGCTATAAAATTTCCTGATTTACTCATAATATTCCCTTTTTAATATCAATAGTCTTTTCTAAGAATAGTTAATTGGAACTCCAATTACCACTAATTAGCAAGGAATATTTATTCAGTAATTTGAATTGAATCAGCTTCAGCAACAACATCCTTTTTAGTAAAAAAATCTTTAATCCAGTTAATCACTTGGTTAAAACCCACCGATAATGCAGGGGTAATAAATAAAGTGAGGACTGCTCCAAATGCTAACCCGCCAATTACAGCTTTACCAAGTGGCGACCAAACTTCTGCGCCAGCACCAAGTTCTAAGGAAAGTGGAATCATCGAGCAAATGGTGGTTAATGCTGTTAACAAGATCGGACGCATTCTTCGTCTACAAGCTTCTATGATATGAACCATAAACGGAGAGTCTCGTTTTGTATTAAATTCATTTCCTTTAGAATAAAGATGCATATAATCAACAAGTACAATCCCATTATTCACAATAATACCTACTAGCATTAATAGTCCAATTTGTGCAGTAGTTGAAAGTGGATCGCCCAAAACGGTTAAAAATATTAGAGCGCCAAAAGCTGCCATAAAAATGCATAACCAAATAACGAATGGATCGCGGAAATTTTCAAACAAAGAGGCCATAATCATAAACATTAAAACAATTGCTGTAATTATAGCCAAAAAGAATTCACTAGCACCTTGTTCGCTTTCTCTTGTGGCTCCTGTAAATTCAAAACGGTAGCCTTCTGGCATAATAATCTCGTTTTGTATGAAATCGGTAATCAGTTCACGGTAAGCTATAGCATCTCCTTGAACTTGAATGTTTACATCAAGTAATGTTTCTCGATCTCGGCGTTGGAAGGAATCTACTCCCATTGTGGGAACAAACTCACCAACGGCAACAATAGGAATACGTTGGCCATTAACTTCTAACACCTCAACGTCAAACAAATCGTCTCGACTTTGAAGAGCTTCTTTTCGAGTTCTAACTTCGATTGGGATTTCTCTTCCACCATCAATAAAGAAACCTGCTTGGTTACCAAGTGTTTGAGTTCTTAGCGCACTAGCAATGGTATTTAAATTAGAACCGAGTAAACCTAAACGTTCTCTATCTGCATAGAAGTGCAATTCGGGAGTTGGATCTGTTCTACCATTATCTACAGAAATTATTTTGGGGTCTTCGAGAAGTTTAGCTTCAATTTTGTCAGAAATTGAAACAAGTTTATCAATTTCAGGACCAATTAAGCTAAGTCGTATTGCTCCGCCGCCAGATCTGTAACCGCGTCCAAATTGCAAGCCACCGCCTTCAACAGAAACACGAACGGTAACTCCTGGCGATGTAATATTTTCTCGTAGCCAAACAGAAATATCATTAGTGCTTCTTTCTCTTTCTTCTTCACCAACAAGAGTTAAACTAATTTCTCCTCGGTTGCTTTGGGTAGTGAATCTACTTCTTCCAATAGATGTAATAATTGTTTCAACTTCGGGAAGAGAATCAATTCTGGCAGCAAAGTCTTCCATAATCTCTACCGTTTTAACCAACTTACTACCTTGAGGAAGAGTGATGTTTACGTCAATTTGTCCAGAATCAGTTTCTGGGAAGCCTTCCTTGTTGATGTTTTGATATAAGAAGTAAGACCCGCCAATTAAGCCAATCATTACAATAAAAGGGATCAATTTGTGATGTAGCAACCACGTAAGAGCCTTGGTGTAGCCACGTTCTAATTTAGCAATGCCTCTAAAAGCTAAGTTTTTGCTGTTAAATTGATTTCTATCGAGTACCAAAAGCGAAATTACAGGAACTAAAATGATGGATGATAAAAAGGAGAAGCCAATTGCAAAACAGATGGTATAGGCAAACTCTTTATAAAAAGCGGCTTGTGTGCCTGTAAGCATAATGATTGGAACGAACACTCCTAATGTTGTTAAGGTAGAGCCAAGTAAAGCACCAATAACTTCGTTGGTACCTTGTAAGGCTGCCTCAAACCTAGAAGCTCCTTCCTCGAGCTTTCGAGCAATACTTTCGGTTACCACAATGGAGTTGTCAACTAATAAACCGATAGCAAGTGCAAGGGCTGAAATTGTAAGAATATTAAGCGTTAAGTCGGCAAAATACATAGCAGCAAAACTAGCGGCTATAGAAACTGGGATAGAGCAGGCAACTACTAGTGAAATTCTCCATCCGCCCATAAAAATGAAGATTACAATAATAACAACAATCAAAGCACCAACTGCCGATTGAGAAAGGTTACTTATGGAGTCGTCTATGGAGCGACCTTCATCGGAAAGAACCTGTATTGTAACACCTGGAGGTAAAATTTCATTGAGCTCAGGAATGGCATCTTTTACAGCATTAACAATATCGAGAGTGTTGGCGTCAGAATTTTTTTGAATATCTACTGAAACACTATTGTTTCCGTTTACTTTTACTAAGTTGGTTATTTCGGTAAAACCATCAGATACTTCAGCAACATCTTGAACACGAATTGGTACTCCGTTTTCTGAAATCTTTATAATTGTTTTCTTGATTTCTTCAACATTCTCGAAAGTGGATTCAGCTCTAATACTGTAACTAAGGCGATCGGTAACAATATTACCAATAGGTTGCTGAGAGTTATTTGCACTCAAAGCGTTTTCAATTTCAGAAGGAACGAGCTTGTATTGAGCTAGTGCCATCGGAGAAATATCTACATAGATACGACGCTCTAAACCACCTTGGGTTTCCGCAGAAGCAAGCCCATCAATACGCTCTAAGCGAGGCTCAACCATTTCGAGCCCTATGTTTCTAAGTTCATCTAGGCCTCTGTTAGATGCAGAAATACTCAACTTCATGATTGGCCGACTTTCTGGATCAAACTGGAAAAGAACAGGTTCACGAGCTTGTGTTGGAAGTTCGTTTTTTATTTGGTCGATGGCTTTACGGACCTTCAATTCCGTTTTGCGAATATCAGTGCCGTCTTTAAGACGTAGCATTACAAATGCGCTACCTCGGCTAACACGAGCTTCCAATGATTCAATTCCTTCAATAGCGGAAACAGCTCCCTCAATCGGATTAACAATAATCCGATTGATATCTTCTGGAGCTACGTTTGCATAACCAGAGGAAATGGCAAGTACCGGAATATTGATTGAAGGATATAGCGTTACACGTAAATTTGTAAGTGCAAACATCCCAAAGAATACCACAATCAGGGTTATCATAATAACCGTGATTGGGCGTCTTAGAATTGAGTCAGCAACCGTGAATTTTTTCATGAGTTTACCTCGCCTTCATTTGCTAAAGGGTCAATTTTGTGAACAGCATCGAACCCAAGTTTTTCTACACCAGAGTTTATTAACATGTATAAACAAGGAACTACAAAGAGCATAAGAATTGTAGACATTGTAAGGCCTCCAATTACTGTTCGTGCCATTGGGCTCCAAGTTTCTGAACCAGAACCAATTTCAAGTGCAAGTGGTACCATAGATAGAATGGTGGTAAATGCAGTCATCAGGATAGGGCGTAAACGTCGTGTTGCGCCGTCAACAATAGCTAGGTGCCTATCAATTCCACGTGCTTGTAGAATTTTGATGTAATCAATCATCACAATACCATTATTTACCACAATCCCAGTAAGAAGTATTAAACCAACCATTGAAGTAACACTAATGGATGTGCTTGTTGCCCAAAGAATGAGTAATACACCAGTAAGTGCTAATGGAATAGTAAAGATAATAACGAACGGCTCAACAAGACTTTCAAATTGGGAAGCCATAACCATATAGGTTAAAATTCCTGCAATAGCGAAGGCAATCATTAAGAAGTTAAACGACTCAGATTGTTCTTCTGCCGTACCAGCCATTTCATATCTGTAACCATCAGGCCATTCAACATCGTCTAACAAAAGACGTGCTTCAGCCGTTGCAGTTTTTAAATCCATTTCAGATAAGTCGGCCGTAATTTCTACAACACGTTCTTGGTTTATACGAAGCACATTTGTTGGACCTGTATAACGCTGAAGTTGAGCTAGATTTTTTAGAGGCATCCAATCACCACTTGGTGTTTGAATTTGGATGTTTGCTAAATCAACAGATTGAGATTTATCAAGAGGGTCTAGTTCTACAAGAACTTCAAACTCTACACCTTGGTCTACAAAAGTAGTAGCGATACTTCCTTGAACGGCATCGCTAACAGCAGATGCAACTTGGTTGGTTGTCATTCCAATTCTTGAAATGCGCTCGCGATCCATCACTAAACGTAGTTCTGGTCGGCCTTGATCTGATGTGCTAAAAACAGTGTTAATACCATCAATAGAAAGTATTTTTTCTTTAACACCTTCAGCAAGTTCTTTCTTTACCTCAGCATCGTAACCAAAAATTTGAACAATCAAGCCATTTTCGCCATCAGGGCTAAGTGGATCGATGATTAATTCTTTTATTTCTACACCAGGCACAATTTCTAATGCTTTAAGTAGAGAAGAAGTGATTTCGAATTGAGATCGTGAACGTTCGTCTTGAGGAATAAGCTCTACACGAACGGTTCCTTGGTATCCACCAGGGCTATCGGCACCTTCAATTCCTTCCTTGTCGCCATAATCGGAAACTACAAGGCGAGCTTCAGGAACTTCTTGTTTGATAATTGACTCTACTTGCTTAATAGAACGTTCAATTTCGAATAGATTTACTCCAGGTTCACGTTGAACTTCTAGCGTAAATGCGTTTTCGTCAACTCGAGGGAAAAACTCACCACCTAGTTGGTAGAATATTGGCAATGATGCTGCAAATAGAATCACTGAAGCCGTTACGATGATACCGCTTTTATGTAGAGCTTTATCTAAGTTTCGGCTGTACCATGCTTCCAGATTATCGAGTAAACGACTGAAGAAGTTGGCGATGCTATTTTTTGCTTCAAAGCTTTCTGTAGAATCTTTAAAAAACTGAGAGGTCATCAGTGGGATTAACGTAAGCGCTACTAGAGATGAGATAGATAGCGAAAACGAAATAGTTAGCGCCAAATCTCTGAAAAGAAAACCGGCGATTCCTGGTACAAATAAAATCGGTAAGAATACAACGAGCGTTGTTAATGTAGAGATTACTACAGGAACAGCCACTTCTTTGGCACCTTTAATGGATGCCGTTAATCGGTCGGCACCTTGTTCTCGGAATCGGAATATATTTTCCAACACAACTACAGCATCATCAACAACCATACCTACGGCTAACGTTAAACCAGAAAGTGAGATGATATTCAAACTCAAATCGGTAAAATCCATTACAGTAAATGTTGTAATGATAGATACAGGTATGGAGATAGCGATTATCAAAGCGGAACGTCCACTTCTTAAAAAGGCTAAAAGAATAAGTACTACAAGAATTACGGCTTGAAGACCTGTAAGCAAAAGGTTGTCTATTGATTGCTCAATGAAGTCGGCTTTGTTGGTTAAAACATTAATCTCAACATCGTTAGGAAGGCTTTTCTTGATTTCATCTAAGCCATTAATAACTTCACTTGCAGCCGAAACTACGTTGGCATCACTTTGGCGATAAACGTTTACAACAACACCGTTTTTGCCATCAATATTAACATTACCAATAGGTTGAGCAATGCCATCTTCTACTTTAGCAACATCCTTAAGTAATAAAGTTTGCCCATCTCTTACAGCAACAATGGTATTTCTGATTTGGTCTACATTCTTAAATTCGCCAATTGTTCGGAGTGAATAAATGGTATTCCCTTCAGTAAGTTGACCAGCAGGAACTTGAATGTTTTCTTGGCGTAATTTGTTTGAAATATCAGAAATTGTGAGGTTATATAACCTCATCTGTTCGTTGTTGATTGTCACGTTTATCTGGCGCTCTAATCCACCAGAAGTCTCAGCAGAGGCAATGCCGTTAACACGTTCTAAGCGTTGTTCAAGAACTTGCTTTGCATAAGTTCGGAGTTCACGTGCACTTCTAGCATTTGAAGTTACAGTTAAAACAACTATCGGCTCTTGGTTTGGATCGTAAGAGAATACAAGAGGAGATTCAGCATCATCAGGAATGGAGCGTTCTACGAAGCCTAACTGTTTTCTAACATCGTTTTCGGCTTCATATAAATCAGTTCCCCAGTTAAAGTTCAACTTTACAACAGAGGCGCCTTGGCTAGAAAGCGAACGGATTTTTCTTATCCCAGAAATACTACCAATAGACTCTTCAATAGGACGAGTTACAAGGGTTTCAATATCCTCAGGAGCAACACCTTCATAACTAGTGTAAACTGTAATCGTAGGAAAAGAAACGTCTGGGTAAAGGTTAAGTCTAAGATTTTTCAATCCGAAAATCCCAAATCCAAGAAGGATTAGGGTAATCATCGTAAAAGTTATCGGGCGGTCTACCGCCAGTTTGGATAAAGATCCCATTACGAACGCCTAGTTTTTTGAAGTTGAATCTGCTGATTGCGCGCGAAGTTTTTGCATAAATGCACGTCGTTCTTCAGGAGAAAGACCTTCCATTTGTTTACGAATCTTGGCCTGTTCTTCTTCACTCATATTACCGAAGGGGTTAGGGCCTCCTGGTTGGCCACCGCCATTTCTTGGGCCACGGACACGAGCGTTAGAATCAGAATCTCCTTCTATAGGTTGTTGTACAGGGCTAGAAAAACGTTCGCCTGTGGCAACAACAATTCGAGAGCCATCTTCTAAGCCTTGCTGACCAATAACAATGATTTTATCGTTAGGTCGAAGGCCGCTTAGTACTTCAATTTTGTCACCTTGCTCAATACCTAATTGTAACTCTCTGCGCTCAGCTACAGAATCTCCCTTAGATACAAACACCGCATAACTTTTGTTAAGGTCGATGGTATTAGATTCAGGGTTTACAACGGTTTCAATTTTCTCTACTAATGCACTTCTTGGAACAGTAATTGCGCGTTCTTTAGTAACAATATTAATTACATTTTCTACCAAAACTCCTGGATAAATAGAGGAGCCAACTTTATTAAGCGTAACAACAACTTCTCCTAGGCCGGTTGTTGGGTCAAGTTGGGGGCTTTTTTTAGATACAACGCCAAACGCAGTAGCTTCAGGTTCGTTAGATACCCGAAGGCTTACTTCTTGGCCAATGGTAACTTCACGCCAATCTTGTACAGGAACAAAGATGCGCGACTCGTAACCAGTGGTATTCGCAATTTCAAACAAAGCCTGCCCCGAACTGGCAAGATCTCCTTCTTCAAAGTTCCTAGCAACAACCACTCCATTTACAGGAGATTTAACCAAGGTGTTATTGAAACTCTCTTGCGCTTGCGTAAGAGAAGCTACAGCAGATAGATACTGAGCGTTAGAACTTCTAAAAGTAGCTAGAGCAACATCGTACTCTGCATCACTACTAAGCCCACGATCGTATAAAGATTTTTGACGAGCAAATTGAGTGCTATCTCTTTTAAGAGCAACTTTACTTTGTTCTAATTGAGATTTTGCTTGGTTTAATTGATCCTTAAAAGTAGCATCATAAATTTTAGCAAGAACTTGACCAGCTCGAACAGTATCGCCTAAGTCAACATAAATTTTGACGATACGATTGCTAACCTGCGGAGTAACTTGTACTACATTTTGAGCTTTTATATTTCCATATGAGCGAACTTGTTCTGAAATGGTGCCAATGGTTACAGGTTGAGCCTCAACACTTGTAGTTCTTTGGCCAAATCCACCAGCACCACGAGGGGCTCCAAAACCTTGGCGGCTTTGAGGGGTATTTTGAGAATCGGTTTTATTATTACACCCAATAAAGATTAAAGGCAGTAGGATGACTACTAAAAGAGATTTTTTCACGTCGTATTGTTTGTTATTTAATTGTATGAGCTAAAACCCAAAGTTCGGGGTTTCGTTCTGTAATTTTTAGCTAAGCTTGTAAAAAAACGCAATTCAATGAATGTTTTTACATTATGAAAAGCTTGAATTGATTGCGTAAATTGGACGACAAACCTCACACAAAAATCACGCAATAAAATGAAATTTTTTATCGACACTGCAAATCTAGAAGAAATCCAAGAAGCTAACGACCTTGGTGTTTTAGATGGAGTAACAACAAACCCTAGTTTATGTGCCAAAGTGGGCGTTAGAGACTTTGAAGGGCACATTAAAAAGATTTGTGATATTGTTGAGGGTGACGTTTCTGCGGAAGTTGTTTCAACTACTTATAATGAAATGATTGAAGAGGGAACAAAAATTGCCAAAATTGCGGATAATGTAGTTGTAAAAATTCCTCTCATTAAAGATGGTATTAAAGCAATTAAGACTTTTTCTGACCAAGGTATTAAAACGAACTGTACGTTATGTTTTTCTCCTACACAGGCGCTAATTGCTGCTAAAGCCGGTGCAACTTATATCTCTCCATTCATCGGGCGCTTAGATGATATCTCTACCGATGGAATGCAATTGATAGAAGATATTGTACAAATTTATGAGAACTATTGTTTTCCAACCGAAGTTTTAGCGGCTAGTATTCGCCACCCAATGCACGTAGTTGCTTGTGCTAAAGCTGGTGCCGATGTTGGAACAATGCCTCTAAATGTAATTATGGGAATGTTAAACCATCCTCTAACCGACAGTGGCTTGGCAAAATTCTTATCAGATTGGGATGCTTTACAAGCTAGTTTGAATAACTAAGAGAATCTTTTATAGATAGAGACCTAGTATTTAAAAATGCTAGGTCTTTTTTTTGCTCACTAATTTAAGCCGTTACTTGAGAGCCCATTTCAGAAAAGGAAATAGATTTCCCACCTACTTGGCGATATATCAATGAACGATTTAATTGGCTTAAATCAGAACAGCCAGCCGCGGTCATTAGCTCTAAGAAATCGTGAACTGCTTCTTTCTGATAATTTTTTACGCGCTCCCATTTATCTTGAACCACTAACCCACGCATAAGGCGTTCATTATTAGTTGCAACACCTGTTGGGCATGTATTTTCGTGGCATTCTAAAGCTTGAATACAACCTAGTGCCAACATCATTGCGCGGGCTGAGTTACAAAGATCTGCACCTAAACAAAGTGCTTTTAGAATATCGAATCCATCAATAATCTTTGAGGATGTTATGATTTTGATGTCCTTCTTAAGATTATGCTTGTTCAAGGTGTCGACCACAAAAATAAGTGCGTTTTCCCACGGCATCCCAACATGATCGGAAAAAGTAATGGGTGCGGCACCAGTTCCACCTTCAGCTCCATCAACGGTAATGAAATCTGGCTTAATTCCAGTTTCCACCATCGCGATACAAATATCTTCGAATTCCTCTCGGCTACCCACACATAATTTAAATCCAACTGGTTTTCCTTCAGATAGATTTCTCAATTTTTGAACAAATTCTAAAAGCCCTTTAGCTGAATTAAAGGCTGAATGACCAGGAGGAGAAAGGACCATAGTATGCGGAACTACACCTCTAATACGGGCAATTTCTTCATTGTTTTTAGAAGCTGGTAAAATACCACCATGTCCAGGTTTAGCGCCTTGAGAAAGTTTTATCTCAATCATTTTTACTTGTGGAATGGAGGCTGATTCTTTGAATTTTGATTCAGAAAATGTTCCGTCATCAGCACGGCAACCAAAATATCCAGTTCCTATTTGATAGACTATATCGCCACCCATTTTATGGTAATCAGAAATGCTACCCTCACCAGTGTTGTGATAAAATTTACCAGCTTTTGCTCCTAGATTAAGTGCTTTTATTGCGTTTTTACTGAGAGAGCCAAAGCTCATCGCCGAGACATTCAATAAACTCGCAGAATAAGGTTGTTTACAGTCGGAGCCTCCAATTAATACACGAGGTACTTTGGTCGGCATTTTTGCGGGATAAATAGAATGTTTAACCCACTCCATTCCTTCTTTCTGTAAATCGTGTTCTGTACCAAAAGGATGAGATCGATTATCTAGCTTTGCACGAGAATAAATATAGGTGCGTTGGTTCCTATCTAAAGGTTTCCCTTCGGTGTCTGCTTCAACAAAATATTGACGAATTTCGGGGCCAATACCTTCTAGCAAATACCTGAAATGACCAACAATGGGGAAGTTTCGAAGAATAGTGTGTTCTTTTTGAAGAACATCATATAAGCCAATAATAACAATAATGCCACCTAGGCCAATTAGGCTCCAAATTGGAAAAATAAAGAGGAGATAGAAAAGAATGAAAGCCCCAGCCAGTGCAAAAATAAAACGTAGTACATGTTTCATAGATAGATAATTTGCTAATTAAATTCGAAAAAGGATAAACAAAATCTAGGTGTTGTGATAGAAAGCCAACACAGCAACGATAGAAAGAACCTACGAGAAACTAAGAACGTTCAATTTTTTGATGAATGTGAGATTTGATATGAGAGAACCACTCCTGTTTCAGAATGCTTAAAACTATGCTATCTCTTCTGCCATTTAAACCTTCACAATTCTGCCTAAGTACGCCTTCTTCAATACAACCAATGCTTTTCATAGCGGCTATACTTCGCTTATTGTTGAAATCAGCTCGAAATTCAACTCTTTCTACGCCAATAATTTCGAAGGCAAATTCGAGCATTAAAAATTTGCAGTGCCTATTTAAACCTGTTCTTTGAAATTTCTTGCCATACCAAGTGTAACCCAATTGTATAGTATTGTGTTTTTTTTGATAATCATAGAAACGAGTGCTTCCAGCATATTCATCAGTTCGTTTGTCAAATACTATAAATGGGAAAGAGGTACCCTCTGACTTATTTTGGAGAGCAACATCAATATAATTTTTGAGATTCTCTAAGCCATTGGCAGGGGTAAGCGAATATTGCCAAAGCTCGGGTTCGTTTAGCGAAAAGTCTTTTAAGTGCTCAAAGTCATCAGTAGTGAGAGGCCGAATTAGCACTATATCATTTTCTAAAATATAGTCAGCATTACAATCGAAAGTCGTCATCTGGCAATCACCTTATATTAGTTCCAATTTTAAAATGTAAAAATTGGGGTATATTTCAAAAGCTAACTTTGTGGAGTTAGCTTTTGAAATATGGACTCGTAAGGTGTTTGAGTGGGTTGTTATTTTTTCACAAATTTTGTCAAAATAACAATCTGTTGACCGTTTACACGACCTTCAATATGTTCAACGTTGTCGTGAACTAGAGAGATGTTACGAACGGGCGTTCCTCTTTTGGCAGTAAAGTTTGCGCCTTTTACGTTCAGGTCTTTGATAAGAACAACCGTATCGCCCGATTCGAGCACAGCGCCGTTGCTATCAACATGCTTAGCTGTGTCTTCTGGATTTTCTTCTGTAATTGTTTTTTTTGCCCAAGCTAGAGTTTCATCATCTAAATAGAGCATATCCAATAAGTCGAGAGGCCAGCCTTCGCCGCGTAAATTGTTTAAGATTCTCCAAGCTGTTACTTGTACCGCAGGGTTTGGATTCCACATGCTATCATTTAGACATCTCCAGTGGTTTGTATCAATAGCATCCGGAGCATCAACATTGTTAAAACAAGTTTCACAAAGGAGTACGCTGTCGTCTAATGTTTCTGAAGATGATGGCGGGACTGCATATACTTGCAAGTTTTCTGTGCTTGCACAAAGTTCACATTTTGATTCGCTACGATCTAAAAGAAGTTGTTTAATGCTCATTGAGGATTTCCTGAAATAATATAAATAATGATGCTTCACCAGAATTAAGGTATTCTGGTAATTGAAGGCATCAAATTAAGGCTTTTAGAAGTATAAAGCCCTTTTATTTCAAGTAAAAAACAGTTCTAGCGTTTTTTTGCTCTGAAGCTCTTTCGTGCAGCTGGGTTTGAGTTTGAACTACGACTTCTTGGAGCTCGAGAACTTTTTGAACGCTGTTGTTTTGCAGGCGTTGCTACATCTTCAGAGCCATCGTCAACAAAAGGATGATCGTTAACTACAGGAATTTCTTGCCCAATTAGTTTCTGAATATCGCGAAGTAAAGGTTTTTGCTCAAAATCGCAGAACGACATAGCTACACCGCTTGCTTTGGCTCTACCTGTTCGGCCAATTCGGTGAACATAAGTTTCCGGTACGTTTGGTAAATCGTAGTTGATTACTAATGAAAGCTGAGAAACGTCAATTCCACGAGCGGCAATATCAGTAGCTACAAGAACTTTTATTTCGCCGTTTTTAAAACCAGCGAGTGCACGTTGGCGTGCTCCTTGAGATTTGTTTCCATGAATTGCGTCTGCATTAATGCCTGCTTTTTCAAGAAATTTAACAATCTTATTTGCGCCGTGTTTAGTTCTAGAGAATACTAAGGCGGAGTCAAAGTCTTCTGTTTTAAGAAGGTGAATTAATAAACTAGTTTTATACTTTTTGGTAACCAAGTATAAAAGTTGATCTACTTTTTCAGCTGTGGCTTGTTCTGGTTTAACAGTAACCTTTTCTGGCTTGCCTAATATTTTGTGAGAAAGCTCAACAATATCTGGTGGCATAGTAGCAGAAAAGAACAAAGACTGACGCTTGTTAGGTAGCTTTGCGATAATTTTTCGAATATCGTGGATGAAGCCCATGTCAAGCATGTGGTCAGCTTCATCAAGTACAAAGTATTTTATATCGCTCAAGGAAATAAAGCCTTGCGACATTAAATCTAGCAGACGGCCAGGGGTAGCAACTAAAACGTCTACACCTCTGCGGAGGGCCTGAGTTTGGGAGCCTTGTTTTACGCCCCCAAAAATAACGGTATTTCTAATGCCTGTGAATTTTCCGTAAGCGGTAAAACTGTCGGCAATTTGTATAGCTAACTCTCTTGTAGGAGTTACAATAAGGGCTTTTACTTTTCGCTGATTGCGAGTGTCTTCTTTCTCGTTAAAAAGGTGTTGTAATATTGGAATTGCAAAAGCAGCTGTTTTTCCAGTTCCTGTTTGAGCGCATCCTAATAAATCTTTACGAGATAATAAAATTGGTATGGATTGCTCCTGAATAGGAGTTGGTTGCGTGTAACCTTGGGCTTCAAGTGCTTGAAGGATGGGGTCAATAATTTCTAATTCTTTAAAAGTCATTCTTTGGTTTATAAATGCAGTAATACTGCTTAAAATTTGGCTGATTGATTAATTTGATCCTAAGTCACGATAGGTAACTGAATACTTCAAGGGTTGAAGTAGGAGATTAGTTAGCTAATAAAATCATGTGCCGGAAAGAAATGCTTAATAGAAATTAACCGGCTTAATATGTTATGGTGTTAAATCAACGAGTAGAGTTTAGCAACTCTGCTAGTGTTAACGTTAAAAGGGGTTGTCAGGTAGACAGATATGAAAAAAGCCCATCAATATTGATAGGCTTTTCTTTCGGAAAAAAATTAATGAGTAAGTATTAAATTACTTTGACATTTACTGCATTCAATCCTTTTTTACCTTCCTTAAGTTCGAACTCAACGGTGTCACCTTCACGGATTTCATCGATTAATCCAGAAGCATGTACGAAGTATTCTTGTTTTGATCCGTCTTCACTTATAAATCCAAAACCTTTAGATTCATTGAAGAATTTTACTGTGCCTTTATTCACTATATCTTACTCATTATTTTAAATTAATTATGCTAATTGATCAGCATAGTCTTAAGATACTATTATTAATTTTCATTTAATAGTTTTTTGTTTGAAACCATAAATAAGAGTGTAAGTTTTTAGTATTACTTAACTATGAAAAAGACGAAAAAGGTTCAGTACGCTGTGTGAGCGCCTATTTTAAAAGAAATGATATAATTATTTAATATTGTAAAAATTGAGTGGGCTGTGTCCTATCATATAGTATAAAAGAGAAAATAAGGACTTAGTGATGTTTTTTTGATGAGTACCCAAACCTCTTCTTCGGTCTCAGAATTTTTAATCATTCGGTATTTGTTTCCCAACTTACAAAGTGTGGTTGGTGGTTGCTACTTTAATCAGAGCTAGGGTGCTTCTCTTAATAGATGTAGTTAATTGTATTTCGAAAGTCGGTTAGTGTACCCTTATGAATAAAGGCAGTAACCTTTTCTTTCAATTTCTAAGCCCTTCTTACTTTTGAGTTATCGTGCCATGCTGGGTGACCGGCGCTTTGGTCAATTACTAGAATGCTATTTAAGGAGTGAAGTCTTTATATGATAACGGCTGTTTATAAATTTGAATAGAGTAAATCTCGTTGTGTGTTATAAGTGGAGAGTTTTTAAGTGTGGTATGAATTGTTACTAAAGCTACTTTGAGGTGAAATTTGCAAGCGAAAGTTATATGTACATATCAACTAGTTTTCGGGAGATAATTGAGTGATCCTAAGGCGCATAATCTTTCTAAATTTGAGGTTTTAAAGAGCTAAAAGAATTAAGGATTTCATAATCATTATTTGTTTTAAATAGCCGTATATTTAAGGCTATCAAAATTTCATTCATAAACACGTTAATGTCACAACAGCTTAGAAATATTGCCATCATTGCTCACGTAGATCATGGTAAAACAACCCTTGTAGATCAGATTCTTAAACAAAGTGGAACTTTTAGAGAGAATCAAGAAGTAGAAGATAGAGTAATGGATTCTGGCGATTTAGAGAGAGAACGCGGGATTACAATCAGCTCTAAGAACACCGCCGTTTGGTGGAAAGACACCAAAATTAATATTATTGATACTCCTGGTCACGCCGATTTTGGTGGAGAAGTAGAGCGTATTTTAAAAATGGTGAATGGCGTAATACTTTTGGTAGATGCTGCTGAAGGTCCTCTCCCACAAACTAAATTTGTACTCCGTAAGTCATTAAGCCTTGGGTACAAACCAATTGTAGTTATTAATAAAATTGACCGAAGTGATGCTCGTCCAGACGCAGTGTTGGATGAAGTTTTTGACCTGTTTGTGATGCTAGATGCCACAAACGAGCAATTGGATTTCCCTGTATTGTACGCAATCGCTAAAGAAGGAAAGGCAAAATTAAGTTTAGACGAAGAAGGTGAAAGCTTAGCTCCACTTTTGGATACTATTGTATCTCACGTTCCAAGCCCAGCTCAACCTCTAGATAAAACATTCAAAATGCTAGTTAGTAGTATTGACTGGAATGATTATGTAGGTCGTATTGCTGTTGGTAGAATTGAGCAAGGTTCAGTAAAGCTAAACCAAGAAATTGCGTTAGTTACTGGAAAAGGCGTACAAAAAATGAAAGGTCGCGCTACAAAACTGTTTACTTTTAAAGGATTACAGCGCGAGCCAGTTGAAGAAGCTTTTGCAGGTGATATTGTAGCATTAGCAGGTTACGATACAGTAAATATTGGCGATACTCTAACAGCGGCTTCAGATTTAACTCCGCTTGAGTATGTGGATTTAGATAAGCCAACCATTGCTATGTATTTCAGAGTTAACAATTCTCCATTTGCTGGAAAGGAAGGTGATTACGTTACTTCTAATATGATTAAAGATCGTTTAGAAAGAGAAACAAGAACGAATGTTGCGATGAGAGTTGAGCCAACGGATAGCCCTGATGCTTATAAAGTTTCTGGCCGTGGCGAATTACAAATGGCGATTCTAATCGAAACGATGCGTCGTGAAGGTTTTGAGTTTGCAGTTTCTCGTCCTGAAGTATTGTTCCAAGAGATTGATGGTGTTATTCATGAGCCGGTGGAAGAAGTAGTTGTTGATGTGCACACTGATTACAGTAACAAAGTAATTGACAACTTGCAGAAACGTAAAGGTATTATGCAGGGAATGAGTCAGGAAGGTGAGAATAACCGGATTGAGTTTAGAGTTCCTTCTCGTGGATTGATTGGTTTTAGAGGCGAGATGCTTACCGAAACTCGTGGAACTGGTATTATGCATCAGCAGTTTGATGGCTATGAGCCTCACGCTGGTGATATTCCTGGCAGAAACCGTGGTGCTTTAATTGCACTTGAGTTAGGTGACGCTACTGGTTACGCCTTAGAAGGTGTACAGGATAGAGGAACATTTTTTGTAGAACCAGGTGACCCTGTTTATATGGGAATGGTGATTGGTATTAATAACCGTAGCGATGATATGGTTGTTAATGTTGCCAAGAAGAAAGCACTTACTAACCACAGGGCTTCCATTACAGCTGATGCAATACGAATTTCCCAAGCTAAAAAGATGAGCTTGGAAGAGTGTATTGAGTTTATTGGTAATGATGAGTTGCTAGAGGTGACGCCAAAGAGTTTAAGAATTAGGAAAAAATTCTTAGATCATAATGAGCGTAAGCGAGAAGAGAAGAAAAAAGTAACTACCTAGTTAAGCAAAAAAGCATCCTAATTTTAGGATGCTTTTTTTTTATTCTATAAAAAAATCAGCTCAAACTATTGGCACAGTCATTTACTGCGTTGGTTATGCAACGTTCAAAATAAGATATACTTCTAGGTGATAGCTATAAGCTAATCTGAAGTAAATAGTAGGTTGAACTGCTGCTCAATTCAATCAAACAGCTCTTGAGTTATTAGTTTGTGTTTTTAAAGCTTCAAGAAACTCTTTATTAGTTACCCTGCATGACTGGCATGCTTTATATGTTTGTCCATTAATTTTAGCCGTTGATAATTTTACTATGTATTGACCTACTGGCCTGAGTTTGCCTTCAATAGAGTTGCAATAGTCGCAACTGTTTTCAGTATGCAATTCTGTCCCTTTATCCATTTTCCCAACTTATTATAAATTACCCGTAATATTATTTTGTCCTAATGCAATCTAACGCATGTGGACTTGAAATTCCATAGTTAGAATGATTTTTTGATAATTAATATTCGTTTCATAGTTACTCTATCGAAGTTTAAATCGGTAGGGGCTAAGAGGATTTTATTTGTATTGTCAGGATGATGTTGAATTTTAGATGAAGTTTCCTTCTGTTAAGAATATTTTACGAAGTAGGTTTGTTGTAAAAACTTGAAAACACAAGGCGAGTGTGTAGACGCCGAAAATCAATAATAATAGTTGATATTGAGCAATAAGAAGTGTTTTCTTTGTGGAAGGGCTTTTTGTTAAGCTTATTTAATAAAAGTCAACGCTGCAAAGGTTTTGGAATGAGGATTCTCAAGATAATTTATTCCGTTTAGATGTTTGCAGTGCGAGTTTGAATGTATATAATCACTAGTTGTGGATATATATGTATTCACTATAAATACAGCATAAAATTCAATTTAATAAATCAGCAATATGAAATGTAATCTTATACACTGTAAGAAAGAGGTATTACTATTTATCTTTTTGCTTATACCTAGTTTGATTTTTGCACAAGGTTCTATAAAAGGGACTGTGACAGATGCAGAAACTGGAGAGCCATTAGCAGGAGTAAATATCGTGATATCTGGAACACAAACAGGTACACCTACTAATGGGGAAGGACAATACGAATTAACAGGTGTTAATGCCGGCACCTACAATATAGAAGCACGCTACATTGGTTATGAAACTATTACCAAGGCTATAACGGTAGTAGATGGCCAAGTTTCTACACTAGATTTTGAATTCTCTTTAGCAACAACGCTATTAGATGATGTTATTGTAACCGCACTTGGGATTTCTAGAGAGCAGCGGTCTATTGGTTACTCAACACAAGTTGTGGACGGTGAGAACTTAACATTGACCAAAGAGAAAAATGTACTAGGATCTCTAGCTGGTAAAATTGCTGGAGTTCAAGTGATAGGAGCTTCAGGAGCTAGTATGGGAGGTACACAGAAAATAAAAATTCGTGGAGTAAACTCTATTAATGGTGGAGATCAGCCTCTTATTGTTGTTGATGGTACTCCAATTTCAAACGCAAACTTTGCAGGTAGTACAGGGCGAGATTATGGTAACCTTGCACAGGATATCAACCCAGAGGATATTGAGTCAGTAAACGTATTAAAAGGCCCAGCTGCTTCTGCTCTTTATGGTATTAGAGGACAATTTGGTGTGGTTATGATTACCACTAAAAAAGGCCAAAAAGGTGGAGATAAATATACTGTTGAGTTTAGCAGTGCTCTTTCTTTTGAAAAAGTTGGAAACATCATGCCATATCAAAACTTATATGGTGCGGGTTCAAGCCAAACTTGGTCTACTCTTCCAAATGGAGATAAATATGTACGTATGATTGATGAGAGCTGGGGACCTAAAATGGATGGCACCTTAGTACGTCACTTCAACAGTTTTTATCCACAAGATCCTGAGTATGGCCAGTTGGCTCCATTTAGCCCACAGCCAGACAATATTAAAGACTATTACGAAACTGGAACTAATTTCAGCCAAGGTATCACAGTTTCTGGTGGTGGAGAGAAAACGAATTTCAGATTGAGTTTTAACAACACAAACATTGAAGGTGTAGAGCCAAACACGTTCCTAGATCGTAACAATGTTGGTGTTAGTGCTGGTATTGATGTAAATGAAAAGTGGAGATTTTCTACTAACCTTAATTTTGCAACTAATAGCGCACGTAGACCAAGCCAAGGTGTTGAGGCTGGATCAAGATATTTTGGTCAGTGGTTTGAGCGTAACTTAGACATGAACAGACTTAAGGATTACAAGTACGATGATGGAACTTTCCTACATTGGAATTTGAGAACACCAAGTTCATCAACAGGTGAGATTTCAAACTTAACACCTCTTTACTTCAACAACCCATACTTCAACGCGTATGAAAATACATCTGAAGATAGAAGAGACCGTTTGTTTGGAGATGTTGGTGTAACCTACAAAGTAATGCCTAACCTAGTTGTTAATGGTTTCATCCGTACAGATATGTACATCCAAAATATTGAGAGCAAAACTGCTTTTGGTGGAACTGATACACCAGGCTACTCAGTAGGAAAGTATCAGAATAAAGAGATGAATTATGAAATCATGGCTCAGTATGATAAACGATGGGATGAAATCTCATTAAGTGCTAGCCTTGGTGGGAATGCATATGATAGAAGATACACTTCTGTATATCAAGCTACTGTTGGAGGCCTTTCATCACCTGGTTTTTATAACATTGACGCATCTATCGATCGTCCAAACACAAGTTCATACTTACTAGAGAAAAAAGTATTAAGTGCATATAGTTTAGTTTCTCTTGGCTATCAAGATACTTACTACGTAGATTTTTCTCTTAGAAACGATAAGTCTTCTGCTCTTCCTAAAAACGACAATTCATACTGGTACTATTCTGCTTCAGGTAGTTTCGTATTTAGTGAGTTGATTGATTGGGAGCCACTAAGTTTTGGTAAGTTAAGATTGAGCTATGCAAAAGCTGGTTCAGATTTAAGCCCATACCAAACAACTCCAGTTTATACTGTAGGTACAAACTACGGTTCTACAAGTACACTAAGTATTCCTAACACTCTTAACAATCCGAACATTAAGCCATCATTTACTCATTCGTATGAAGGTGGTGTAGATCTAAGATTCTTTAACAGATTTGGTTTAGAGTTTACTTACTACTTACAAAGAAATGAAGACCAAATTATTAACCTAGATGTTTCTGGTACAAGTGGTTATGCTGCTACAACCATTAATGCTGGTTTAATTGAAAATAATGGTATCGAAGTAAGTTTAAATGGTACTCCTGTTGAAACAAAAGATTTCGTTTGGGATGCATCATTCAATATTAGTAAAAACGAAAGTCAAGTTGTTGAGCTATACCCAGGTATAGATGTATATCAATACAGTTCAACAAGATATTCTAGTGTTTCTACTTATATAAACTCTTACGAAGGAAAAGCTTTTGGTAGCATTGTTGGGCAAGCTTATCAAAGAGACCCAGCCACTGGCAAAATCCTCTTAGATGGCAACAACTTACCAATGTATACGGATGCCACTCATAACTTCGGAAGTGTACTTCCTGATTTCACTGGTGGATTCCAAAACACCTTTAGCTATAAAGGGTTTAACCTTGGTGCAATGATTGACTTCCAAATTGGTGGTAAATTCTTTAGCCGTTCTAAATCACTTGCGGATAGAACCGGATTATCTAAAGAATCTGCAGCAATAAATGATAAAGGCTTTAATATTAGAGACGCTGTTGCTGATGGCGGTGGTATTAAAGTTACTGGTATTTCAAATGCAACAGGCGAAGAAGTAACAGCATATGTTGATCCAAAAGCTTATTACAATGTTGTAGCTCGTCGTATAGTTGAGGATTACATTTATGATGCTTCTTATGTGAAACTTCGTGAGGTTCGTCTTGGCTATGACCTTGGTGCGGATATAATGACTAAACTTCCTTTTGAAAAAGTAAGAGTAGGTTTAATAGTTCGTAATCCATTCACTATTTGGCAAGACGCTCCTGCTGGTCTAGATCCATCTGAACTTTCAACAGGAAGTCAATCTATTAGTTGGTATGAATCTGGCCAGCTCAATACTGTGCGTTCGTACGGTATCGATATAAACATCACTTTTTAAGGATTTTAATTATGAAGAAATTATATATAACACTTATAGCACTCTTTCTTGTAGCTAGCTGTGATATTTTGGAGTTTGACGACTCAATTAATAACAGCCCGAACTCCCCAAGTCAAGCGGCAGCGCAGCAGCTTTTAGCAAATGCAATGATGTCGCTCTCGGGTGTAAGTTCAAGCACTACAGGTGAATTTTTAGGACAATACCTTGCTGAAACTCAGTATGTAGTATCATCCCGCTATCCTAGCGGCGGTGTAAGCTTTTATGGATGGTACCAAGGGCCACTCATTAACTTAGAGTCGGTATTAACTGACGAATTCAGTACAGTAACTTCTGACAACCAATTAGCAGTAGCCAAAATTCTTAAGGCTTACTACTTCTGGCATCTAACTGATAGATGGGGTGATGTGCCTTTTACTGAAGCGTTAAAAGGTGGTGAGAATATCGCTCCTGCTTACGATACTCAGAAATCTATCTACACAAATCTGTTCGCTTTATTAAAAGAAGCAGATGCACAGATTGATGTTACAGGTACTATTCCAAGCGACTTAATTTACTCTGGAGACATGAGTAAATGGAAAAAGCTAGGTAACACTATCCGTTTATTGATGGCTTTACGTTTATCTGAAGTAGACGCAGCAACTGGTAAAACAGAATTCAATGCAGCCTTAACAGCTGGTGTGATGAGTTCAAACGATGATAACTTCGTTTACAAGCATTTAGCTGATGCGAATAACCAGAATTACTGGCACAGCCAAATTGAAGTCGAAGGTAGAGAATGGTGGGCACTTACTAAAACTCTAGTTGATTTAATGGAGCCTTATGGCGATCCAAGGCTGGAAGTTTATGGAGATCCTGCTAGAACCACTGGCGATTATGTAGGCTTACCAATAGGCTCTGCTGCTGCAGGACAAAACACTGAAGCATTCTCTCTTTTAGGTGCTGCCATTAGAGAACAAGACGCTCCTGTTTATTTGGTTACCTATGCACAAGTTCTTTTTGCTAAAGCTGAGGCAAAAGAGTTAACATGGATTACTGAAGATGCTGAAACCAATTATAACGCTGCTATTGAGCAATCTTTCTTGCAGTGGACAGGAAGTACAAATGGCCTAGCTGCTTTTATGGCTGAACCAGATATCGCATACAACGCCGCAACAGCTATAGAGCAAATTGCAACTCAACGTTATGTTCACTTGTTTATGCATGGTTATGAAGCGTGGGCAGAATGGAGAAGAACAGGATTCCCTGCTTTTGCACTTTCAAACGGTAACGCTGTTCCATTAAGACAAAGCTATACTGAAACAGAATCGTTTAATAATACTGAGAATTATAACGAAGCTATTCAACGTCAGTTTGGTGGAAGTGATGGTATTTATGATGCCATCTGGTGGGATAAGTAAGCTTATAACACACAAATAAATATTAAAAGCCCGTTTTGTTCATTCAAAGCGGGCTTTTTTTGTTCTTATTTTTTGGTAGAAGAGAAACATCAAAAATGGAAGCAAAAAAAATCCCCAGATATCTCTACCTGAGGATCGTCTCTCTCTTGACGGACAAGTTATGTGTGTCGTGCTATGAAAATAAACGTATCTCAATAGCTCCTATGTACCCCATTTTTTCTCTCCCCTAAGAGAGAAAGTATTAGTCATTCCCTATTTCTAATACTTAAATAATAGTGAATCACACATAGAATTCACTTATACTATTGTATCTATAATTTGAAGTATTCTATCAAAACAGGTTAATATGCGGGGTATACTTTTTTGGGCAGTTTGTATGGGATTTCTCTGCTCATCTCAAGCAAAAGCATTCCAGGGTAGCTTAAAACCCTTTAATTGGGTTGATATATCGGATCAATATTTAGTTAGAAATTACACAGTAGACGATGGTTTGCCGATAAATTCTATCAATTACATTGCGCATCATGGTGATGGATATTTATATGTTGCCACCAATGATGGGTTGGCCCGTTTTGATGGAGATAGGTTTTTTGTATATAACACTTCCAACTCTCCAAAAATGCAGAGTAATCGAATTAAATGGATAGGAAGTGGGAATGCAAATGAGCTATGGTTTCTAGATATCAGTGAGAACTTATATCGGTTAAAAAATGGAGAAGTAACTTGGTTTCAAGAAGAAGAAAAAAACAAAGACCTTAAGGTTCAAAAAATAGATTGGTTTGCTGACGGCCGCGTAATCATTACTTCAAATATAGGATTCTTAATTCAAGATGAGAATGGAGAGTGGCAGACAGAGGGTGAAACAGAAATTCCAATTCTAAATAGCTTCGTGTTAGATGGCAAAACCATATCATTCTTTAATAATCGAGGATTTCAGAATCTAGATAACGGTATTGTAACTCAGCAGATTAGCACAGAAGATTTACTACTCAAACAGGATGAAACATTTAACGTTATTTCTACCAAAGACGGAACGACTTGGTTTTTAGGAAATAAGAGTGAATTGCTACGTATAGATAACAACAAACAAACTTTATATGAAAACAAAAATATAGGGGAATTTAGATTCTGGGACTTCAAAGAACTGAATAGCAACGAACTAATTATTAGTACAAAAAAAGGCTATTTGATTTTTAATAGGCAAAAAGAATCCTTCAAAAAGTTTCAGTACGAATCAGAGGCAGAAGCATACTTTGAAGATAACGCATGGGTTGCTGTAAATGATAGGTTAATAACTAAAGTTGGTGGAACTGTATTTATAAACGGTGCAAAGGTTTTAGAATCGGATAAGCCAATTCCCTTTTTAACGGCGGATAAAGAAGGTGGAATTTGGGTAGCAACTAATGGTGATGGACTCTATCAAATTATTCAAAAAAAACTAATAACCATTGGCAATGACGTTTACCCTGGCTTAGAGAATGTTTACGGAATAGTTGAAGATGGGGCAGACATTTGGCTTGCCAGTTATGAGAATAACGTTTTCAGGATAACTGATACTACCATAACAAACTGGAATGTAGATAACAGCAAACTCGGCTATATGTATTTCCGCTCGGTATATGTTAATAATGATGGAAAGAAATACGCAGGGAGTTATAATTTATGGGAGTTTGAGGACGAAGATTGGAACTTAATCCCAAGTTTTGAACCTGGATATGAACAGGTAGACGCTTTATATGAAGATCGAAATGGTCGTTTTTGGGTGGGAACGGATGCCAATTTATACACGCTTCATCCAGAACGTAGAGAGGTATTCAAAGATATTAACGGCACTGGATTAACAAACGTAAAAACAATTCAGGAGAATAAAGAAGAACTTGTAATAGCAACTGTTGAGCATGGTATAGCAATTTTATCGAAAAATCATGAATTCCGCTTTATAACTACACAGCAAGGGTTGAGTAGCAATTTGATTAGAGACATCTTAATTGCCAGCCCAGATACATTTTGGGTTGCCTCAGAAGACCGAGGGTTGAATAGGGTTGTATTTAACAAGGAGAAAGAGGTAGTAGAGGTTAGGGTTCTTACAACTGAAGGTGGCCTAGTAGATAACTCTCTTCATCGGATAATAAAAGATCAATTCGGCTTTTTTTGGATTAATGCAAACAAAGGGATTATGCGAGTTCAGGAAAAAGCGCTGAATGCTTTTTTAGATGGAACGAGTAAAGACGCACAAATTCAAGTTTATGGGAAAAGAGATGGTTTGTTAAATGTGGAAGGAAACGGAGGTGTACAAAGTGCTGGAATACTTACCTCGGATGGAAAATTGTTGTTTCCCAATCAAGATGGTGTTGTGTATACCCGACCAGAGTGGTTTTTGACAGATAACGGGGGCACGCTCGTAAGCCCAATATTTGAATCTATAAACTATAAAGGGAGCAGGCAGCTTTTGTTTGGACGAGAGCACCTAACATTGCCAAAAAATGTCAGAGATATTCAAGTGAAGGTTACCATTCCTACTTTTATAGAGTCGCAAAAAATGAAGCTTGAGTATAGAATTGATGAGGTAAGTGAACAGTGGCAAAAGGCAGGTACAGACCGCTTGGCGATATTTACGAATTTACCAGCTGGTGAACATACATTACGTGTGCGAGGAAGGTTAGATGGAGGAAGTAAATATTCCGTAAGTACCATTGTAATAAAAGTACCTGCTTTTTTCTACGAAACCGTATGGTTTATAGTGTTAATGGCATTGGTATTTATTATCTGCTTTGGGTGGGGAATAGAGTTGATTCTTAAACGAGCTAAGTATACAGAAACAAAACTCAATAATATTGTAAACGAAAGAACCAAAGAACTTGTACTTGAAAAGGAAAAAACAGAACAAGCATTATACAGAATTCAGAAGCTGGATAAGGCAAAGTCTCAGTTTTTCACCAATTTCACTCACGAATTAAGAACACCTCTTTCACTAATTCTGAATCCTATTGAAGATGTTCTTGCAAGCGAAGAAGTATTTCACACAAAAAGCGAAAGCCGAGATTCTTTAGCTCTTGTAAAACGGAATGCCATTCGGTTAAAGGACTTAGTAAATCAGCTACTGGATATATCTAAACTTAACGCAGGAGAACTTAAACTCAAATTCGAACTTGTTGATATTATTAAACTCACCAAACAAGTAGCTACGCAGTTTGAACATGCTTTTTCAAAGAAAGGAATTAAATTCAAAATCTCGAATACCTCCCAAATAACACCCCTTTATATTGATAGTAATGCATGGAATCACATTTGTAGCAATATATTTGGCAATGCACTGAAATTCACACCTGAAAATGGATCTATATCTTTAGACTTTGCAGAAGTAGACAACCGATTGGTAGAAATTTCTATTGAGGACTCTGGAGTTGGTATAAGTGAGCAAGATCTTCCTTTTATCTTCGATACTTATTACCAAGGTGAAACTTCGATAACAAAAGCAGGGGGAACAGGCATTGGATTAGCTTTGGTAAAAGGCTTAGTTGAAAGAATGGGTGGTGAAATTTCAGCAAGTTCAAAAGAAGGAGTTGGAACAATATTTCGAATCCGACTTAAAGTGGGGAAAGAACACATCCCTTCAACAGATATGATTAGAACTGTACCGCAAAAAGAACTTGTTCCAGACCTAACACCTGAATTGAAATCTACTCACCCAAGAACTAAGAGAGCATCCCAAAAAGCGGTAAAAAAGAAAAATCTCCAAGCCAAAAAAGTGCTTTTAGTAGAAGATAATGAGGATTTTAGAGCCTATTTGAGTTCAGTTATCGGTGCTGATTATAATATTGAGGTGGCAACGAACGGTATTGAAGGATTAGAGGCACTAGCTTCATTCAATCCTGATATTATCGTGTCTGATATTATGATGCCTGAAATGGATGGTTACGAAATGATGAAGTCGATACGAAGCATTGAAGAGTTTAAAAATATTCCATTCATTTTTCTGAGCGCAAAAGACAGCGCCGTAGATATTGAAGCTGGCCTAAATATTGGCGCAGATATTTACTTACCCAAACCTGTAGATAATAAAGTACTGCTCACGCAAATAAAGGTGCTTTTAAGGCGAGAGGAAAACCTAGGGCAAAATGCTCAAATAAAGCTGAATGAGGCTGTGCCACCGCTTGTTAGAGATGTGAGAGAAATTATACAAAGACACTTAGGTAATCCAGACCTTAATATCGAGCTAATTGCAGAGGCCATTACAATGAGTAAGCCAACCCTTTATCGAAAATGGAGGGGAGTAAGTGATGAAAGTATCAACCAAGCGATAACAAGACTTAGGTTCGAAGAGGCAATTAAACTTATTGAAGAAGAAGGACTAAGTATTTCTGAGGCCATTTATTCGGTAGGTTATAAACACCTTTCATACTTCTCAAAAGCATTCAAAAAAATGTATGGTATTCCGCCTCAAGAATATTTTAAAAGAAAGAAAGCCCCAAATAAAAAAACAACTGGTGGGGGCTAGCTAGTGAGAATAAGA
Organism: Balneola sp.; assembly: GCA_048267645.1. Classification (GTDB taxonomy): domain Bacteria; phylum Bacteroidota; class Rhodothermia; order Balneolales; family Balneolaceae; genus Balneola. The sequence goes on along the minus strand of JBLWXC010000013.1, from coordinate 46,146 downwards.
TGAAAAGAGGTGAGGTTTTTTAAGTTTTTAGAAATGAAGTCTAATAATCTAGACGTAAGATAGATATAGAGATTTCAAATCTTACTAATAAATATGGTTCCTAAAACCGCTATGTAAAGTAAGGTAGTGCCAAAATTTCAGCCCAGAAGTAACTACTGTAAATTTATATAAACGAAACTCACCCCCTGAGTTTTGCGGAAAGTGCTTTTGGAGCATTAAAAACCAATATTTGGCACATTTACATAGAAAGTTGGCACATCTGCGAAGATAAGAAATCATAGATTTTTGTGAATGAAGATTAACCATTTTTACCTCACAATTATGAAATCATTACATCTTATAATTATTGAAATAATTCTAATCTCATTAACTATTAGTAGTGCATCTGCGCAAAGTGTAGAGCCACAGGTAGCGGTAGGCAAATCACAAAGTGTGATCATCAATGATAAGGGAAAAGTATACACGTTTGGGTCAGGTAGCTATGGTAGCTTGGGGCAATCATCACTTTCGCATAACGAAATTGCTACGGCACTTTCACATCCAAATTTGAATGGGTATAATATTATTGATGTAGCCGTGTCAAATGATGAGTTTGATACATTTGTATTATTATTGGCCGATGACGGAACTGTATTTAGCTTTGGGAAAAATAGCTATGGGCAATTAGGACTCGGAGATCAGGTAGAAAGATTTGAACCTACACCTATTACACATGATAGTTTAGCCGGGGTGAAAATTATCGATATTCAGGCTGGTAGATCGAACAGTATACTACTATCAGATTCGGGTGATGTTTATGTAATGGGAAACAATAATAATGGATATTTAGGGATTGGGACTATTACTCCCGATATGTTGTTAGTCCCTACAAAACTTACACATAGTAATTTAAATGGATATACCATATCTAAAATTGCGGCAGGCGGCACTCATGCATTTTTACTTGCTTCCAACGATACCCTTTTTGCATTTGGTGAAAATAAAAATGGACAACAAGGCGATGGAACAACCGTAACAAAAACAGTGCCAACCATAATTAACAGCTCCCAATTCGGGGGTAAACGCATTACCAAAATGAGTATTACTCTTTACAGTAGTTTATTTTTAATGGCTGATAGCACCGTTTACAGTTGGGGGAATCATAGAGGAGGGTTAGGGCAAGGAACTTTAAGCGCTGATATAACTACTCCAACTCAAATTACACATGCTAATATTTCCGGAAAAAAAATCATTGATATTTCCATAAGCCAGCACAATGGTTTTTTAGTAGATAAAGAAGGAGTAGTTTATGCTTTTGGAGTTGAAGAAAAGCACTTGGGTTGAAAGCTAATTCCGATGTTATGAATCCAACAGCTATTCCACAATCTTTATTCGGAGGAAAGAAGATTACTTCAGTAAGTAGCGGGCTGTATCATACGCTATTTTTAGCAAGTGATGGCACCCTATTTAGTACTGGTCGAGGGCTAGATGGAGAGCTTGGTTCGAGATATGCAGAAACTTCTCTAATTCCAATGTATGTAGATTCTATCAATTACAAAAATGATAGAATTAAAGGTATTCAAGCCTCTTATGGATCGAGCTTTTTAATATCAGATAGTGGTAAAGTTTATAGCTTTGGTGGCACATACGCCGACTCTACCATTAGTTACCTAGGTAGAACTGCTAAAAGAACCATTGCCAGACCAACCTTGTTGAGTGATTCTGAAATTAACAATAAAACCTTCATCAAAGCTGTTGCGGCCGGAGAACGTACTTTTCTACTAACCGATGAGGGGAAAGTCTATGCATTCGGTTTAGGTATTAATGGGTATTTAGGAACCGGTGATTCACTGAATATTCATACGCCAACTTTGATTGACCATAGCAATATTGGAAGTAAGAAAATTGTAGAAATTGCAACAGCTTCAAATACGTCAGTGAGTTCTAATGCAAGTTCACATACGTTGTTACTAGCCGAAGACGGTACACTTTTTGGATTTGGAGACAATAGTGAAGGGCAGTTGGGGCTTGGAGATAATGAAGACCGAGCGATTCCAACAGAAATTTCACATGCAAATCTATCCGGGAAAACGATTTCTGAAATTGCTGTAGGTGCCCAAAATAGTATGGTTATTACAACAGATGGAACTGTATTTATTTGGGGAAATGGTGGTAAGGGAGAAATGGGATATGGCAATACTAACGATGTGAATGTTCCAACCGAAGCTACCCATTTAACGGCGCTGGGAAAACAATTTATTGCTGGTGATATAGGCCAAAACAATACTGCTGGTACATATTTCATACTAATCGCTTCTGATTCTTCGGTGTACGGATTTGGAGAAAATAGCGACGGCCAATTAGGGCTTGGTAACAAAACAGACAATTACATCCCCACTAAAATCACTAGCTCTAACATTTCCGGTAAAAAACCGATTGCGGTAAGTGCCGGAAATAGATCATCTATGTTGTTAATGCAGGATGGCTCTGTATTTAGTTTCGGGAATACGTATAGAGTTGGCATTGATGGCTCAACAATTACCGACAAAACCGAACCAACTTTGTTAGACAACAGTGAGATTTTAGGAAAAAAGGCTATTGCAATAAGTTCACATAATGACCATGGATTAGTTATTATGGATGAAGGTACAATATTAAGCTTTGGATCAAATACATCGACTTTGAAGAGGTTAGGAGGTCTAGGCAATGGGTTACCCGAATCTGGTATCTTAACCCCTCAACCCATAGCTAATTTTAATTGGTTAACGTCTCCCATCCCTACTACAAATTTAGCTATGCATTTAGACGCTAGTCGTGGTTTTACCACTAGCAACGATTCCATTTCTGTGTGGGCAGATCTTAGCGGTAACAGTCACCATGCTACACAAGATAATTTATCTCGTCGTCCGGTTGTACAAGACAGTGCTTTTAACCAGCATGCAGCACTGCGAATACGAAGTGGATTAAATTACATCGCCCTGCCCACATCAGTAGATTTAGGAATTCAAAACAATGATTACGAAATGTTTATAGTCGCCAAAACTAGAACCAGTAATTCCAATACTGCCTTTTTGATAGCAGGAGGTCTTGAGCAATTTGAACTACACATTAACGGTTCAGCTGGAGCACGATTTATTCCAAATACTAGCAAATATATTGATACTGGAAGTATAAGTGATTTTTCTGATGCCGAGGCTCATCTTTTCAACATTGAAGCTACTAGTACATACGGAAAGGTAAAAGTAAATCGCTCGCTCTCAACTATAGACAGTTCTAATGCTCATGGCTCTTATTCCGGACCTCTGTATTTAGGCATTCGAAATAATAATACCCTTCAGTTTGATGGCTACATCTCAGAAGTTATTATCTATAATAATGTACTTAGTAATAGTGATCGTAATAAAGTAGAATCCTACTTATTCAAGAAATACGCTATTCAAAATTACAAAGAATCAACAGGGCAATTAACAGGAACCGAAGGGTGGCGGTTACTTACAAGTCCAGTCGCAGATTCTTCATTTGCTCCATTATTAGACAATCTTTGGACTCAAGGATTTACCGGTGCCGATTATTCAGGAGGAGCTTCCAATGTGTATCGTTGGCCAAATACTGCCATTAGTTTGTCGGATACTAACTGGATCGCCATTGATGATATCTCAGATTCATTTAATCCAGGGGAAGGAATTTTAATGTATGTATTTAGCGATGACAACGGCCCTGGAGTAGAAGGTAACGCAGGGTTTCCAAAAACATTAAGTTTAGAAGGGCGAGAACCAATAGGAACTCAATCGTTAACTTCACTTTTAAATTCGAATACAAATGGTTGGGCTATGCTGGGTAATCCCTTCCGCACCGATATTGATTGGGACGATTTTGCAAAAACTGGATTGTCCAACTCTGTGTATGTTTATGACCATAACAGTTCAGGCTGGAAAAGTTGGAATGGAATGATTGGAAGTTTAACGGCTGGTAAAATTGGAGCCTTTAACGGTTTCTTTGTTCAAACCATCGATGAAAATCCAAGTTTAGAAATCCCTGAAAGTGCGAAAACCGATTCAACAAACTTTTTAGGTAAACAAGTAGTACAAGTAGACCCATACTATTTCTCGCTTGAAGCGAAAAGTGATTCTGGACTAGCCAACAAAGCTTGGTTCCAGTTTTCTGATGATGGCGAATTAGGTATTGATGCTACAGATGCTTTCGAGTTTGCTTCGCTATCGGCAAGTTATGTGAGTTTAGCTTCTATCCTTAACGATACCACTAAGCTGGACATCAACAGTTTGCCATTTATTACCGAATCTTTGGAGATTCCGCTAGAACTTAATACCACAGAGAAAGGAACTCATACTCTTGCTCTAAAGGATGTTAACTTTCCTGAAGATTGGCAAATAGAGCTCATTGACAATGAAACCAATATAAATTCTACTTTAGAGGAAGAATATGCTTTTGAAATGAAAAGCAGTAAAATTAAGGCCACACAGAGTCAAGATGCTCTTGTTCCTATATCGATTTCAAACATAATAAATGAAAGTAAAACGAAAGATATTTCACCTCGCTTTTCTATTAGAATTACCCCTTCAACAGCTGTTGGAAATGAAGTAGTTTCTAATTTACCAAAAACTGTAGAGCTACAACAAAATTATCCAAATCCGTTCAACCCTAGTACAACTATTACGTTCGGAATTCCAGAAAATGGAAAAGTATCTCTTGAAGTATTTGACATACTTGGCAGAAAAGTAGCCACTTTAATTAACCATGAAACCATAACTGCAGGTCGATATACCATAAATTTTGACGCTAGACATTTGGCTTCAGGCATGTATATCTATCGCTTACAAGCAGGAAATAGCATCATTACCAAAAAATTAACCCTTATCAAATAAAAGACAATAGACACAAGACATAAGATGTAAGAGTTGTCTTATATCTTACATCTTATATCTTACATCTATATCCATTATGAAAACACTCAAAATCACATTTTTCACACTTACAATCATGTTAATTGTAACCATCGTTGTTGTTGCTCAACCAGGGCTTCCATCCACACCCGATCAAGCTCCAATTGACGGCGGACTCGGATTACTTGCCGCTGCGGGTGGTGCTTATGCATGGAAGAAATTGAAAAATAAAAGCGAAGAATAATCAGGTTTTTATTTCTGATGGAGAATATCCGAACTCTTTTTTAAAGCTGGTGGAGAAGTATTTAGTATTCGAAAAGCCTGTAGCCCGAGCGGCTTCATGAATTGAAAATCCTTGTTCTTTAATAAGCGATATAGCCTCTTCAAATCTTATACTTTTTATGAAGTCAGTGATAGATATCTCGCTGACTTTTTTCCACTCTCTATACAACTTAGACCTGCTCGTGTATAAACTATCAGCGAGCATGTTTACGTTAAGGGATGGATTTGCCATCTGGCGGTACACCAAATTTCGCAGCTCCTGAGTTAGTTAAGGTTCAACATTTTTAATGGGCTCTGCTTTAGCTTTTTGTTTTAAAACTTTCTCTCTTTTCAGAACCGCAGAAACCTGTAAAGAACGCTTTGGCCAGCACCCGTTGGGGTAATCAAGCTTTCAAAAATTGATACAAAAATCTCTCTTTTAATAATAAAATGATGTCAATTTGGTGGCTGTACATTAATCTATAAAAAGCCGCAAAAAAGTCTTTTTAAGCTATTTTGAGCAACTTTTGGCACGTTTACACAGAAAATTGGCACACCTACACAGATGGATTTGAATAATTTCGGTTTGAATTATTTCCAACTTAAATCCATTGGATACCATGAAAAAGCTCAGTATTTCTTTTTCCATTTTTGTGCTTCTAGTAATGTTTTCAACTTTGGTACAGGCACAAATTCCAAGCTCTGGTTTGCGTTTACATCTTAAAGCCGATGCCGGGACATCTACCACAACCCCGGGAAGTGGCATCACCCAATGGAACGACCAAAGCGGATTGGGAAATCATGCAGTTGCACCAGGATTCGAACAACCCTTGTATGTGAATGACGGTGGAATTCCCGCCGTTCGATTTGGGTCGTCTGGGTTAACCTCCCTAAACCTACCAACAACATCGGTGTTAGGTATTCAAAATTCGAATTATGAAATTTTTGTTGTTACTCGCTCCTCCTCAGATGCTGTACAGTTTGTAAGCTCAGTTGGTGTGAATTTTAATGAGATTCATCTTAATGGAGCGAGTGGGGTTAAATTTATAGCCAATTCAACGAGAAATATAAATAACACAGAACGAGCTGACGACGGAAGCTTCCATCTTATAAATTCTACCGCTACCACCACAGAATCTACATTAGGAGTAGATGGGGTGTATTCTGTAACTAGTGGAGACGCTACCAATTCCCAAAACCTAGCACTCAATCTGGGCACCCGGGCAGACGGTAGTTACAGGCTTATTGGTGACATCGCCGAGATTATAATTTATAACCGGAAATTGAATTCTCAAGAAAACATGCAGGTAACTGAATATCTCAGAGATAAATATTCTACTCCTTTTACAGCTTATGCTGCCCCGGGAACACCGGCTAGCAACCTAAACTTTACATCTGTAACGTCAAATACAATGAATCTAAATCTGACTAAGGGAGGTGGCACACATAGATTAGTGATTGCCAGAAAAGGCAGTCCTGTAAATGCTACTCCTGTAGACGGAGTTTCCTACACTGGTAATTTAGCTTACAGCTTAGGCAATCAAGTTGGTAGCGGAAATTATGTGATGTATGCAGGAACTGAAGGTACTTCAAACTCAATTACTAATTTATTATTCGATGAAACCTATCATTTTGCGGTCTATGAGTATTATTTAATCAATGGTGTTCCACAGTATTCCCAGGTAACTACGGCAAGTCAAACTACACCAACTATTACTCAATCCAGTAACCTGCAGATTTCAGGAAGAACAGCCAATTCATTTTCGGGTAGCCTAACCCAAGGAAGTGGAGGTGCTCGTTTGATCGTAGCCCGACAGGGTGGTGCTGTAAATCAAAGCCCAACTGATGGTGTAGGATATATTGCTGATGCAAATTTTGGCAGTGGTTCCCAAATCGGCTCAGGAAATTATGTTATTTATGATGGTTCAGATGGAAGCAGTTTTAGCATGACCAATCTCGATGCCAGTACTACATACCATTTAGCTGTGTATGAATATTCAATTTTTAATGGCGCACACAAGTACCTTATTTCAGGTGCACCTACCGCTTCAAATATTACCTTCCCCGGAACACCAGCAAGCAACATTCAGTTTTCGGGAGTCGGTCTGAATGAAATGACGGTTTCTGCTAATCCTGGAAATGGAAACAAACGAATCATTGTTGCACGCGAAGGGACTGCTGTATCAATAGCGCCAACGAATGGTCAAAGCTACACTGCTAGCAGTACATTTGGAAGCGGAACAGACTTGGGGTCAGGGAATTATGTTGTTTATGACGGTTCAGGAAGTTCGGTTACTATAACAGGCCTGGAGAATTCCACTACCTACCATTTTGCGGTATATGAATACAGTGAATATGGTGGGGTAACTTCCTACTTAACCACGAGTCCGGCTACTGGTTCACAAAGTACTACAGTGGTTCCTTATCCAACTATAAGTGGAGCTACTTTTGGAACTGGGACATCCACCTCTCGGGTAATTTCGGGATGGGTAAACCCAAATAGCTACGAAACCACGGTAGAAATAATTTACGGCACCGATCCGGGAAATCTGAGCAGCAGTACTACACCTCAGAATCTGGGTTCGGGAAGTACATCAGACTCAGTAGGTGTGGAGCTAACCGGGCTTACAACCGGACAAACCTATTACGCACGAATAAAAGCCACTAACCTGCGGGGTTCGGTGGAGTCGGCTACGGTCACTTTGGTACCATTAAACCTTAGTTCCATAGCAGGTTGGTATAGAGGGGATGTTGCACAAATTTCAGGAACAATCGTTTATGATTGGACAGATTTATCATCATTAGGACGTGATTTAGAGCTAGATTATAATGCATCTCATGCCCTAAATTCGATTAATGGGAAGGCTGCTGTGTCGTTCAATGGTTCACAAGGCTTTAAATTTACTGCGAATGGGCTTGGGATATTGAATACCGACTTAGAGATGTATCTTGTTTTTAAATCATCCAGTTCAGGCAGGCAGCATATTCTGGGGCATTCTCAGTACACACCCAGAATTGTCTTTAATAATGGATTTGGGATCAATGTCACATTAGCCCATCAATTTGGAGGGGAAAACAAATTTGGAGCCTCAGGGGATTATACCGATGGCAATGCACATATCCTACACTATAAAGGAAACAATAGTCAGACTATTGTTCGGATTGATGATGAAATACTAGAAATTAATAATCGTGCGGGGAAAATTGATGTAAGTGGTAACATATATCTTGGTTACCCTATCTCTCAAGGAGATGGGTTTGATGGCCAAATAGCAGAAGTATTCTTCTTTAACGCGGAACTACCTTTTGAGCAACGCCAGGAAATTGCTCAATACCTTTCGGATCGGTATGCCGTTTCTATGTTCATTCCTTCTGTTCCTGAAACCCCAGCAAGTGAACTCGTATTTAACAATGTAGGTGCTACCAATTTTGATGTTAGCTTTACTCAAGGAGATGGCGAGCGCCGAATAGTAGTAGCCCGTTTAAGCAGCTCTGCTAAAACAGCTCCCACCTCTAATAGTGTATATACAGCGAATGCCCACTTCGGCAGCGGTTCGGATTTGGGCAACAACAACTATGTGGTTTACGATGGAACCGGGAGCAGCGTAGCCATCACAGGCCTCTCTGTTAATTCAGAATACACCATAGATGTATACGAATACAATAATATGGAGCTTGATCCACAATATATGTTAAGCTCACCGAACTCTGCTTCTCAAACTACCCAGAATGTGGCTTCTCCTATCGTACAGTTAACGGGGGTAACCAATCTGGGTGCTATTTCAGCAACCATTAATTCATTGATCAATCCAAATAGTGATCAAACCTCTATTCAAGTTTTTTATGGCACAGATGCCTCGAACCTGAGTTCTTCTACTACATCTCAGTCTGTCGGAAGTCAATCAACGGCACAGGCAATGAGTACCTCACTTACTGGGCTTACAGAGGGCGTTCTTTATTACTACAAGATATCGGCTACAAACCAGGGCGGTACTACCAATTCCGAGATATCCAGTTTTGTGTATAACGAAGACATCAGTTTGGCATCGCTACAGTTTTGGTTGGCGGGTGATGGAGCCACCTTTGCCACAAACTCGGGTGATCCAGTGAGTACATGGGTGAGTCAGGCTGGAAGATTTAGTGCAGAACAATCAATCTCAGCAAGTCAACCGCAATTTATTACAGAATCAGAAGTAAGTTTTGTAAGGTTTGATGGTTCGGACGATAATTTAAACCTACCTCGTGCAGATTCCTTAGGAATCAATGATTCCAATTACGAAATGTTCATTGTTGCCCGAAGTTCGGAAGAAGAAGTTGCGTTTCTGATAGCTGGAGACGGGGAGCAATACGAAACTCATTTATCAACCGCATCAGGAACCCGATTTATCCCAAAGACGGCTACCTACATCGATAACTCAATGAACACCACCGATGGAGCGTTCCACATCATAAATATGAAAGCTACTGATACCGAAGGTGCGTTAAGAGTGGATGGAACTACCGTTACTTCTGGCGTTAATGCACGTTCCAGCTCGGTGGCCAGTTTGGTACTTGGTTCCAGAAAAGGAGGAGTACTTCCTTTAGACGGAGATATTGCCGAAGTGATAATCTATAACACCGATCTAACCGACATTCAGCGGAAAAAGGTTGAGCTGTATTTAGCAGAAAAATACAGTGTTGAATTACCTTATTATTTTGTAAGTAGTACCTCTGATGCAAATACTGGATCGGGAAAATCGGGGACTTTACGCTATGTACTAAACACCATCAACACAGAAGCTCCTGATTCTACTGTTTTTGTGGATATGACTTCGATCTCAGGAACCATCACTTTAACCAGCGACCTTCCACCCATAAATTACAACACCAATATTAAGGGGCCTGGTGCCGAAAACCTGACCATCAGTGGAAATGATCAGTATCGCCCATTCTTTATCGGAGCAGGTACTGCACCTTTTAGCGCGGAAGAACCCGCATCACCAACAGTAACGCTACAGGATTTTACTATTGCTAATGGATTAGGAAAAGGTGGTAACGGAAATAGTGCAGGGGGTGGAGCTGCTGGAATGGGAGGTGCTCTTTTTATTAATGATGGTGCGGTTACTCTTGAAGGCCTTAATTTCTCTGAAAACAAAGCCCAAGGAGGAAATGCCGGAGCTTCTTATGGTTCCGGAGGTGGGGGCGGTTTTGCAGGAAATGGTAATAGTTCAACAGCTGGAACAAGTGGATATCTTGGAGGTGAGGTTCCAACTTCCCCAGGCGGAAATGGAGGGCCGGGGGCCGGAGGTTTAGGGGACGCTTATGTTGCAGGAGATGGAGGTTTTGGTGCCGGTGGCGCAGGGGCATTATATGTAATTACTTATGGAGCTACTACCATTGGTGGAGACGGAGGTTTTGGCGGCGGCGGTGGCGGACATGGCTTTATCAATGCTGCTGCAGTTTCAGGAATACAAGGCATGGGTGGTTTTGGCGGAGGTAATGGAATTAGCTATGACACTTATTATACACGAGGTGGAGGCGGAGCCGGAATGGGTGGGGCTGTTTTCAACAGATTTGGGAATGTCGTCATCAGGAATTCATCTTTCACCGCTAATTCTGTTACAGGAGGTGTAGGCGGAAATGAAACAACGCCAAGCAATGGAAGTGAATACGGTGGTGCTATTTTTAATTACCAGGGTGTGATCTTATCCTCCAATGTTAGCTTTGGAACAGGCGAAGATGCAAACTCGGCAACGAATGAAGCCGATTTTTATGATTATAATGAATCTAATTTGAACTCATCGGTTATATCTCTTTTAGATGCATCTGATACCAATAACTCCTCATTTACTGTGAATGCTGAAATCACAACCTTCGGGGTTTCGGGTTCTTATTACATCGCTCATGGTTCAAATAACTCAAACCTTTCTGAAACAACAGCCACAGTAAATTTCACTGGAGAGACTGCAGAGAAAACCCTAGCTGTACCACTTAACGGACTCGATCTTAGCGCTGAGTACTATTACAAAGTGGTGGTCACTAATGAGTTCGGAACTTATGAGTCAAGTATTGAAAGAGTAATTTCTGAACCGACTATTATAAGCTCATTGCCCATTATCTCTGAAATTTCTACCACAAGCATAAGCGGAAGTGTTTCTAAAGGAAATGGAAGGAAACGAATTATACTCGCTAAAAAAGGAAGCGCAGTAGATGCTCAACCTGTTGATGGGCAAATCTATGCATCTAGTTCAGTGTTTGGGTCAGGAGCTGAAATTGGAAGTGGAAATTTTGTGGTATACAACGCAATTGATTCAACTTTTTCTATTACAGGGTTAGATACTGGTGAAGAATACCACTTTTCAGTGTTTGAATACAATGGAACGGATGAAACAGAATATCTAACAAGTTCTGTATTAAGTTTTTCAGAAAACACTATCTCAAGCATCCCAGAAAAATTATCTGGGTCAGCTTTGAAATTTGGGGGTACTGATGAGGAAGTTGTTATTCCTATAAACTCGGTTATAAATACTAGTTCAACACTTAGCCTTGAAGCATGGATCAACCCAACTGAAAATACCGCATTCGCCCAGATTATAGGTAACATCCATGATACGGGTATTACAGAAAGTGGATATGGTTTAACAATGGATGGCAATGGAGGGCTTTTCTTTGCTGTGAAAACACAATCTGGAGTTATTGAATACTTATCAAGTGGAGGAGGTATCAACTTAAATGAATGGCAACATGTGGCAGGAACCTATGATGGAAATACCAAGCGAATTTATATAAATGGGGTTGAAGTAGCTTCATCCACAAATGGGACAGGAACTATAAATTATACTCCTGTAAATAACCTTAGAATAGGAAGGTATAGTGATGATGACGAAAGCTATAGTTATACTGGCAAAATTGACGAGGTACGGATTTGGAACACGGCTAGAACGCAGGAGCAAATTAATGAATACATGAGTAAACCGATTCAATCAAATTATCAAGATATGATTGCGTACTGGCAATTGAATGAAGCAACAGGAACAACTGTAGTCGACAAAATATCGGGATTGAATGGAACTCTCCAGAACTTTGAGTTTGATGCTAATAATGGATGGATAGCCTCAAGTACAACTTTTGTGGATGAATCTAGTGTACAAGTGACACTTACAGGAACCGAAGGATGGAGATTACTTTCTGTACCAATTGTCGATTCTACAATTGCACCATTGCTAAGAAATATCTGGACTCAAGGATTTACGGGTGCTAAAGCAACTTCAGGCAGTTCCAATGTATACACATGGTCTACAGCAAGTAGTGGTGATGCTAATTGGACTGCATTAACTGATATTGCAAATTCTCCTGGGGTAGGTTCTGGTTCTCTGGTGTACGTATTTAGTGATGATAATTATTTGGAACCCGGGGATGCAGGATTTCCAAAAACCTTACAGATTGACGGCATTGAACCCATCGGAGACCAAACGCTAACATCTCTTCTAAACAGTAATATAAATGGATATGCTCTATTGGGAAATCCTTTCAAAAGGGATGTGGATTGGGATGATTTCACTAAAACCAATCTTTCTAATTCTGTATATGTTTATGATAATAATTCAGCAGGATGGAAATCATGGAACGGAACCTTAGGCAGCTTAACAGATGGTGTTATTGGGGCTTTTAATGGATTTTTTGTCCAAACAACGGGTGCTGATCCAAGTATTGTTATTCCAGCTAGTGCTAAACAAGATTCCGCAAAAAGCTTTCTTGGAAAGCAAGTGGTAAAAGTAGATCCTTTTTACTTCTCGCTAGAAGTTAAAAGTGATTCGGGGCTGGCTAACAAAGCTTGGTTCCAGTTTTCGGAAGAAGGGGAGTTCGGTATTGATGCTTCAGATGCTTACCAACTCACCCCACTTTCCTCTCACTATGTAAGTTTAGCGTCGGTTCTTAATGACACTACCAAGCTTGATATCAATAGTATGCCTTTTATTACGGAAGTCATCGAGATACCGCTCGAACTCATTAGCACAGAAGAAGGCACACATACATTCTCTATTGAAGATGTCAATTTTCCTGAGGATTGGGAAATAGAACTTTATGATGGTGAAACTGCAATTAGCTCGAACTTAAAAGAAGCGTATGTATTTACGGTAACTCAATCAAAAGCAAAGGCTGCGCAGAGTTTAAACACCGTGCCAAGTATTGCGAGTGTTGTAAGTAAGAATAAATCGAAGGAAGCTACATCAACAAGGTTTGTGCTAAAAATAAAGCCCACTCAAGCCGTGGCAAGCGAACTCATGTCTAACCTTCCACAGGAAGTTGAGCTAAAACAAAACTACCCGAATCCGTTCAACCCAAGTACGACCATTGCATTTGGAGTTCCATCAACAAGTAAAGTTCACTTAGAGGTGTTTGATGTACTTGGACGAAAAGTAGCCACTTTGATTAATGGTGAGTCGATAGTAGCTGGGCGCTACCAAATACAATTCGATGCAAAACATTTGGCATCGGGCATGTACATCTATCGTTTGCAAGCGGGGAACTTAGTTGTAACCAAAAAATTAACACTTATTAAGTAGCTGTAAATTATGGATTATGAATTTTGAATTAGAGCCTAGCAGCAATTCAAAATTCATAATCCAATTTATAAAATTGGGAACATCGTCTAATTCTTAAATATTCATTATTAATTCTCGAACAAGCAATGTTCAACCCAACGGATGTTTTCCAAAACGTTCTTCATACACTTTTCGGAAGCTGGTAGCACTTTTATATCCAACGGCATTAGCGAGTTCTTCGAGGCGAAGATTCTTGTTTTTAGCTATCAGTGATTGGGCGGTGGTTAATCGAATTTCCCGAATAAACTCAGCGGGGGTCATGCCTGTTTCTAGTTGTAGATTTCGGTAAAATGATCTTCGGCTCTGAGAAAATTCTTCCGCCATCATATCAACCGAAAGTTGGCTATTACTCATATTCTTAGAAACAAATTCTCCCACTTTTTTTGAAAAATCAGGTTCAGACTCTGGCGTTTCTGTAGTAATACTTAGTTTTAGTTTTTTTCTTCGGGTGTAGTAGGTAAGTAGATTTTTGGTTTTTAGCACCAATTGTTCAGGTAAAAACGGCTTGGTTATATAATCTACTACGCCAATACGGAGCAAATTCAGTTTGTCTTCTTCCAAAGCTTTTGCTGTAAGTACAACAACAGGAATTTGATTCCATTTTGAATGTTGGAACAGATTTGCCACTAATTCTTGTCCGCCCATAACAGGCATCATCAAGTCGGTAATAATGATATCTGGAGTGAAGCTATCGAGAAGATTTAATGCTTCCTTACCATTTTTAGCTTTTTTGATGTTACCCAAATTAGACAGTGTATCAGATATATAATCCATCATGTCTTGATTATCTTCAACAAGTAGAATGTTGAAAGAGGCGTTTTCTATTACTTGCTTCTCAGAGCTAGAACTAAGTATGATTTCGTCTTCCAATTCATCTACAATAGGTGTTACTTCGCCTGCTTTTATTTGTTCAATAGGCAATTCTAACTTAAAACAAGAACCTACTTTAAGGTTAGGGATGGCCTCAATATTACCGTTATGGAGCCTAGCTAATGCTCTGCTTAATTCTAAGCCAACACCCATGCCTTCTACATAATCTACGTCATCTCTTTTGATTCTGTGAAAGCGTTCAAAGATAATTTCTTCTTCACCTTCAGGAATGCCAGGCCCTGTATCCTGAACTTTTAGTACAAAGGTATTCCCTTCAATTGAAGTTGTTATTTGGATGGAGCCTCCATCAGGAGTGAATTTCACAGCATTAGATATCAAGTTGTTAATCATGATTTCTACTTTGGAACGATCGGCGAACAGAATGGCATTTTCTGCATCGGGGTAAAACTCAAAACTATGCCCATGGTACTCGGCAAGAGACCGAAAAGACTCAACCGAAATAGAGGTTAGGTTGTCAGCTTTGTAGTACTTTTTGTTAAGAGCTAGGTGATTTTGATCCGATTTAGTTAGATCTATAATCTGGTTTACCATATCGTCTAACCGGAGCATATTTCTTTTCACCACCGATAAGCTATATTGCAGTTTAGTTGGATCGGTTTCTTTTTCTTTAAGTAGCTTATCAACCAAACCTCCACTTATGGTAAGTGGTGTTCTAAATTCGTGAGAGATATTAGCAAAGAATCGTTTTTGGTACTCGTTAGCAGATTCCAAATCTGTTGTGCGTTCTAGAACTTTATGCTCTAGAGTACTGATAAGACTTGCATAACTTTTCGCCACATGAAAAGTTAGGGATACGGGAATCCCAACAAAAGACAGAATTACGGATGTTATAAATAACCAATGGATATGTTCTCCAGAGGCAAAGTAGGCCAGTGTATATAAAATGCTTCCTACTACTGTACCTATTATTCCAATAGATATAATCCAGATTTTTGAATCTGGATTCTTTTTTTTCGATTCTCTTAGTGAAAAGAATACATAAATAAGCGTAGCAATTAACAAAGTGGGATGAATTACATTCAACCAGTTACGATTTATGAAACTTGATGCGATACCTAAGCAAATAAATAGAATACATAGTACAGTTAAAGTACGCCAAGGAATAGATAAAGCGAATATCATCCTAACCGATATCAAGAAGAAATAAGCGATTAGAACAAGGAAAATATCATATCCAAACTCAAAAAAGTAAATATAAGAATACGACCAATCGAACAAAGTATCACTTAAGGTAACAAAAGCTAATAGAAGCATAAAAAAAGCTGTTAAAGAAACATAGGTATGGTATTGTCCTTTAAATTTGAAAGCTAAATATGTGTGAATAAGAACAACTAATAACAATAGCATAAGTGCACCGCCGAATATAAAAGCACGGTGTCTTCGAAGGTAAATTTCGTAATTACTATATAGAGTTAGAAAGAGCCCATTATTAAACCACTTCCCATAAGTAAAGTATGTAGGGATTGTATGGTCAGAATATTCTATTAAAAAATAATTAGAGCCAGGGCGGAGTATGATTCCTGTTTGAACTTTGTTAAGAAATCTAGACAGAACTTCTTTGTCTGCATTTTTTGTAGGGTTTCCATTTTTGAAGACTTCTACTCCGTTTAGCCAAATTTTTATTGGTTCATGGCCTTGATAAGATAATTTTCTAGGGAAACCAGCAATGCTAGAATCGGCAATTATTTCTAACTCAAACCATCCATAATTACGCCATCTCGAATCAGCTTTGATGTCGTCAAGATTTCTTATATCAACTGGAATAGCGTTTTTAAGATTTCGTTGATCTTTGATTTCATCGGGTTCATCATAAGAAAATTGCCACCCATCGAAATTATGTAAGGAAATATATCCGAAGGAATTAGTATCAGCAAGACTAATAGTAATAGGAGAGTTTTTCTGTGCTAAAGCAGAGTCAGAAATGAGTATCAAAAAAGTAAGTAAGAGTAAACCCCGAATCTTATTTAGCAGCATTATCTCAATTGTTGACCAAAGTACTGATTATAATCGAAAAAACTATCTTTTGCTACTTTAAGGTTTGAGCTAAGGTTTAATTTCTGAAGAGGATGTAGAATGTTGAATTAAGAATAAGCGATGTGCAAAGTTCTTCACTCAACATTCTACATTTTGAATTTCTAGAGGCAGTTTACTTAATAAGAGTCAGTTTCTTAGTTATTATCGAATTCCCTGCTTGCAAGCGATAGATATACATTCCTGAGGCTAAGTTTTGAGCATCGAAGTTTATAGTATGTCGACCAGCAACTTTGTTTTCGCCATTTATAAGCGTAGCCACCTTTCTACCTAATACATCGAATACTTCTAAAGTTACTTTTCCGCTTTCAGGAATTCCAAAAGCAATGGTAGTAGTAGGATTAAATGGATTTGGATAGTTTTGCTGAAGTTCTACTGTGACAGGCAATTCAAGACCCGTTTCATTCGTCACAGCGCTAAACGGAACAATTCGAAGAGTAAACCTGCTTTGCTCCGACTTTGTTTTTGAAACTACTGAAGGACGTACGAGCCTATGTATTGGGTGCAAGGATTCTTCATCAGTATTTTCTTTTCCTGTAGCTTTACTACTTTTTTGAAGTTCGAATTCAACACTTGAAACTTCCATCATATCTATTTCTTCTCCCATAAAATTATCAACCAAGGTAAAACTCCAATCTTGAGGTAATACTTTGGTGTTCCAAGAAAGATTGAATGAGCCAACCAAATCTGAACCATCCAAATCTAAAGGAATAGAAATGGCTTCTTCTAAAGAAGCCGGCAGCGCGTTAATATCTAGTGCAGATCCATCTTCTAGTGTAGTAAATAAGTTTAAATAATCTTTATTAAGTGATTGAAGTTTGTAAGCATCGTATCTGTCTTTTTCTATTGATGCATTTTCGTTAAACATGATAAGGGCTTGAGAAGAAAGTGTTTCTCCTTCCAAAGAAAATTTAATTTGAGAAACGGGTGCTTGCTTACGAAGAATACCGCCAGTACTTCTAACATTATCGTTGATAGAGAGTGATGGATTTTCTGCATTCGCTTTCACCCAAAATCCTTGCCAAGGTGCTAATTCTCCATTACCAAAAGTGCCTGTAATTCCATTCCAAGTAAGATATGCTCCAGAACCTGAGTTTGCAGAATCACTCCAAACATAGAATGACGCATCTAAATTAGTTGAATTCCATCCATTTGCAACATCCCATTGAACCGTTGATCCATAAGGATTTCCAACAAGATTCCATCCATCATTTGCAAGAATGCCTGAATCTGTAAAGGAAATAGTTGGGGAAATAGAACCGTTATTTTGCGAACTATTGGTTTTTATCATTTTGGGGAAACCATCACCGGTGCCATCAAAGTCATGATCATCATACACATACGTGATAAAACCAGAGCCAGCGGTTGGAATATCGCTAGCATTTGAAATTGAGGTGAATGAACTTGAGTTTTCATTCCACACTAACACATTCGAACTACCAGTGGATACATCGGCACCTGTAAATCCTTGGGTCCATAGAGTGTCCAAAACTTCCCCATAAGAAACACCAGAAACAGGAATACTCATCATTCGCCAACCTTCGTCTCCATTTATAAACGCACCATAAGGATGATTTGTGGATGAATGTGTTGCTCCATTAAGAGTTACTGTATTATTGTTTTTAGAAAGGTCATCTGATGAATTGCTATTTACTTTGTCAAAGCTCCAATAGCCAATCAGGTTTGTTTCATCTCCGCTTAACGATTCGAACATCGTTGATTTAATTTCATCTTCGGTGCGTGCAGTGTTCCAAATTCGAATTTCATCCAATTTGCCATTCAAATTTGAATCCGTCCAATTTAAAACACCAATATGAATGTCATTTGTATTGTTAACAATTACTCCACTTCCAACACCTATATTAGAACCCGATACATTCTCCCCATTTAGATAGATCGCCAAATTTGTACCATTATAAGTGACAGCAATATGATTCCATGTATTCAGTTGAGGACTGGCAGTAGAATTTATATAAAGCTCTCCGTTATTAGTTACAATTACAGATTTTATATCAGTCTCTACATGAAGCCACCAACCATTATAAAGACTATTATGTTTCTCAATAATTCCATTTCGTTTATAGCTATTTAAATACACCCATGTTTCGATCGTAAACTCAGAGAGATTATCAAAATCGCTTGAATGAGCGATGGTGGCATAATCGTCTATTCCATCTAAAGAAAGAGATCCTTCTGAAACATCTAAGGTTAAAGTAGGTGAATTGAAATATGCAAATACAGCACCCGATGAACTTCCATTTGGGTCAGATCCTGACGATCCAATTAATGCATCCTCTATTCCATCATTGTTAACATCACCTATTGCAACTTTTTCTCCACTTCGATCATAGGTGTTTTCTCCATAAATGACTAATCCTTCTCGAGCTTTTAAGTCGGTGACATTAACTCCATCGCCAAAAGAACTTTTTTTACCAAAAATTATATATGAAGTACCTGTATCTGTACCATTTAAATCTGAATAATATGCCCCAATTAAGATGTCATCAATGGAATCGTTGTTTAGATCACCACTTGCTATTGAATACCCAATTCTTTGTCCTACAATATCAGATTCAATAGTAAATCCAATACTATCAGCAAAAGCGGACATTTCTATTGTAGAAGGAAGATTATTTTTGCCATAAACTACAAAAGCTTTATTTAATGAAGCGGCACCGAACAAAATATCATTGATTCCATCATTATTAATATCGCCGTAACTAACTGACGTGCCAATCCGGTGATTGCCAGCAGCCCCTTTTATTTGTAAGCCAGTTCCATTTGAAGAAATATCACCAAGTATAACTTTAGATGAAAATTTTGTACCAGAGCCATAAACAACGTAAATACTACCTGAAGCCCCTCCATTAGGAGAATCGTTTTCAGAGCCAATAATTATGTCGCCATAGTTGTCATTATTGATATCTCCTATTTCGATTTGCGACCCCAGTCTTATCGCAAATTTTCCTTCAAAGAAAGTCGCATTAGAATTCGTTATTTCATCAGCTATGGCAGTAGAGTTGCTGTATCCCGAAGGCTTACCATAATATAAATATACCGCACCGTTTGCGCTATATATGCCATTTACATCTTCAAAATTACTAGCACCAATCAGTATATCATCATATCCATCATTATTTACATCTCCTGTGGCAACCGATTGGCCAAAGTTATCACCATTCGTTTCTCCAGTTAAGATAAATCCATTTGTGCCAGCCAAATTTGATAAAGAAAAGGCTTCAGAGTAGGTTGTGTCTTTTCCAAAGATCACATAAACATGACCTGGACCGTTTGCGTTTCCAGTGCCTGCAGATCCTGCTCCAATAATTAAATCGTCTATTCCATCTCCATTAATATCACCTGTTGCTAAACTAGTGCCAATTTTATCATTTTGATCTATTGATTTAACAGTAAACCCCGTTAAACTATCGATGGATGAAAGTTCATAATCGGAAGTAAAAGGAGTATCAGACCCATAAGCAATATATACAGCACCAGAACTCGAACCATTTGTACTTGCAAGTGCAGCACCTATTGCTATATCAGTTTTTCCATCGTCATTAAAGTCTCCAGTTGTAATTGCACGACCAGAATAGATGTTAGCACTTGGCCCATTGAATGCTGTTCCGTTTGTTCCATCTAAATCAGATAAATCGAAAGTGAGTTGCTGTGCTATTGAATTGGTAGATAGCAACAATGTGAATGCAATTAATACTAAAAAATGAGTACGGAATTTAGTTTTAACATGAAAACTCAATACAGAGTTGAAGTAGTTATTTGGGTTCATGAAAGGTTTAAGATAGTTTTAAAAATTCAATAATTATTATTTGTAAACTATCCGTAATCATCTTTGAATATGTATATATATTCTTTAAAATCGTTTATAAATTAGCTTCAAATTACTTGATTAGTCTGTGTCAAATATCCTCCTTTTTTTAGTATTATTATTTTATCAACCTATTGAAATTTTGATAGATAGCAATCCTAATTATCTTATTCGTCAATATGATATTGAAGATGGATTGCCCGTAAATGCAGTAAATGGGATTGAGCAAGATAACGACGGCTATCTATATTTTTCTACATATGATGGTTTGGTTAGGTATGATGGATATAAATTTGAAATTTATAATTCTGGTAATATTCCTGAAATGCGTACGAATAGAATTGCAGGATTATTAAGCTCATCTGATGGAACGGTTTGGCTTTTTAATGAAGTGGGTACGGTTACTTCCAAAAAACGAAATGTTTTTAAAACATTTTCCGAATCAGAATTGCCAGGTTTATCAACACGAATAGTTGAAGATTTTAATGGACAAATTTGGATTGGAGGAAGTGAAGGCCTAGCATTTTTTTCGAAGGAAGATTCGGTATTTAAAAAGATTGAGGATTCTAAGTTAAAATCATTCGTAAAGGTATTAATGCCATCTCCAAGTGGAGCACTATTTGTAGTAAATAATAATGGTTTGTATTCAGTTAAAAATAAATCTGTTGAAGTTTTATTAACTGAAAAGGAATTTACCACCCCAGTGACGGATGTACGTGATATACAGGTTGTAGACGAGAATTATATATGGATTATTAGTACTGAAGCGGCATTTCTTTATAGTATTGATGAGGACAAAATTGAAGAAACTGTACATCAAAAAAGTACTGGAATGTTTCTTTCTTCTATGACAACCCAAAAAGAAGGAAAAAGTATAATTAATGTTGATTCAAAATTTTTTGTATTAGGGGCAGATAACCAACCTTATAAAATACTAGATAACACATATACTCCTGCGGATTTCAACTTGGGTATCTATTTAAAAGGTAAAAATGAAGAGGATATTTTAATTGGTGAAAACAAAGTAATTATCGATAACCAAATTGTTTTAGATGGTCCTAAAGTAAAATATGCCATGGTAGATATCGAAGGCTCAATTTGGCTTGGTACAGATGAAGATGGAGTATATCAAATTAGGAAAAGCAGTTTTGTAAACTTAACAAATGAAGAGATTCCTGGTTTTACAAATATCTATACGATACTCGAAGATAAAGAAAATAGAAAATGGGCATGCAGTTTTAAGAATGGAATTTATAGCATATCTGAGGGTGAGTATAAAAACTGGAATAATTTAAACAGTAAGTTGCCAAATAGTTTATGTAAGTATCTTTTTGAAGATACTGATGGAACTATATTTGCCAGTACAAATAATGGAGGGTTATGGAAACTTGTAGGTAACGATTGGCAAAATCTTAAAGAATTAAATCTATTATTAAAAGAATACGATAAAACGGTTGAGGCATTGCATCGTAAAGGAAGTCAACTATTAATATCAAACGCTAATTCTTTAATTATTTTTGAAAATAATGAGTTCAGCTATTTTGATGAATCACAACCACAGGAATTATCTAGAATTCAAGTATTTCGAGAATCCTTTAATGGAATTATTTTTGTTGGAACTAAAGGGAATGGAATTTCAAGGATT
Organism: Balneola sp.; assembly: GCA_048267645.1. Classification (GTDB taxonomy): domain Bacteria; phylum Bacteroidota; class Rhodothermia; order Balneolales; family Balneolaceae; genus Balneola. The sequence continues at coordinate 24,027 of JBLWXC010000013.1, read as the reverse complement.
GACGGCGAATCTTATATAAATTATACTACCAAAAATGGGGTGCTAAATAGCAATGCTATAAGAGATATTTTCCTTCAATCAGATGATACCCTTTGGGTTGTAAACGAAAGCCTAGGGTTAAATCGAATCGTTTTTAACAAAGAAGGACAAGTGCTTTCATCAAAATCTATAACCGTAAACGATGGTCTTTCACAAAACTCTCTCCATCGAATTCTAGATGATGGACTTGGATATTTTTGGATAAGTGGAAATAGCGGAATTATGCGAGTTTCCCAAAAAGAATTAAATGCTTATGCAAATGGGGATATATCTGAGCTACATGTATTAAACTTTGATGAAAAAGATGGCATGGTAAATAGAGAAGCAAATGGTGGAGTTCAGTCATCTGGAATTCGGGCTTCAGATGGTAAATTATGGTTTCCAAACCAAAAAGGCATCTCAATTATAGATCCCTTTATGTTTGGGAATAGCACTGTTCTTGGTTCACCAACCCCTATTATAGAATCTATTGAGCTTTCTAATAAGGTTTTGAAGACTGAAGAAAATTCAGAAATAACCCTTCCAAAAAATGAACGGAATCTCAGAATTAACATATCAGCCCCTAATTTTGCGCAACAAGACAGAGTAGAGTTACGATATAAACTAAAAGGAGTTAATACAGATTGGGAAAATGCAAAAATAACTCGTCAAGCAGTGTTTACAAATTTACCTCCAGGTACGCATACCTTTGTCGTATCCTCTGCTAGAATTGGAAGTAACCCTATTGAAAAAATATTAACCATTACAGTTCCATATTTTTTTTATGAAACGTTATGGTTTAAAATTTTAATTAGTTTGTTAGGGTTTAGCATTCTACTCTTAGGATATGTGTACAGAGTTCGGAGCTTAGAACAAAAGCAAAAAATGCTTGCTAATTTAGTTGATGAGAAAACACATGAGCTTAAAGAAGCCATAGAGCAAAAGTCACGCTTTTTTACGGGAATTACGCACGAATTAAAGACCCCACTCTCACTTATAATCAGCCCAATTGATGACTTAATGGAGAAATCAAAGTCTGGTTCACTTGATTCAGCAATAAAAATGCTACCTCTTATACAACGCAACAGTTACCGACTTAAAAATTTAGTAGATCAAATTCTGGATGTATCAAAATTGAATGCAGATGCCATATCGTTGAAAATTCAGCCAATAAATTTATTTAGTCTTACACGTCAGATAATAGGCCAGTTTCATTCTAAATTGGAACAAGAAGAAATTTCGATAGAGATTTCAACCAATGAATCTGATGAGCTTATCTATGTTGATAAAGAAGCTTGGGAACGTATTGTCATTAACTTGATGAGTAATGCGATTAAATTTTCTCCAGCTAAAAGCATAATAAAGGTTTCTTTTGTGGAACATGAATCTGAGATTCAAGTCAAAATTAAAGATGAAGGCAAGGGGATTTCATCAGAAAATCAGCACAAAATCTTTAATTATTTGTATCAAGTGGAAGGTGATAAAGCCGTTGAAGGAACAGGAATAGGCTTGTTTTTGGTGAAAGGATTAATGGAAGAAATGGGAGGTTCTATTACTCTTAGTTCTGAACTTGGAGAAGGAGCTGAGTTTATACTTACCTTGAAAAAAGGATATCAACATGTTGGATTAAAACATACGTTACTTCATGACCCGCTTTTAAGTGACGATAAATTGCTTTTTGATAAAACGGAGCAAAAAACCGAATCAACTATTTTGCAGAACTCCTCACATGAGCATCGAATATTAGTAGTAGAAGATAATTATGATTTTAGAGGCTATCTACAATCTATACTAGAAGAGCAGTATGATGTATTATTGGCAAAAAATGGTAAAGAAGCGTTAAAAATTCTCAAGAAAGAAGTACCTGATTTAATTATTTCTGATATCATGATGCCTGAAATGAATGGATTGGAATTTGTTAATTCATTACGATCTCAAAAGAAGTATCAACATCTACCCGTTATTTTCTTATCTGCTAAAAATGATGAACAAGATGTAAAAGCGGGTTTATCTACTGGAGCAGATGTGTATCTTTCTAAACCGATTAGGAGTTCCATGCTCCTTGCTCAAATAGTAGCCATTCTTAGACGCGAACATATAATACAGAACAGGTTTACAAGTTCAAAAATTAAAGAAAAGGAGCCTAAATTTTTACGACAAGTACGAGAAATTATTTTCCGTCAGTTAGCTAATCCTTCATTAAATGTGGGGCAACTTGCTGATGCTCTATACATTAGCCGTTCTAAACTGTATTCAGAATGGAGAAAGGTAAGTAAGGTTTCGGTAAACGAATTCATAAAAAAGACTCGCCTTAATGAAGCCCAAATACTTTTGAAAGAAAAGGGGTTTACTGTTCAAGAAGCTGCTCGTGCGGTTGGGTATGCCGATGCCAATTACTTTTCAACGAGCTTCAAACAAGAGTTTGGGTACCCTCCTTCTACACTGATTAAACAGAAATAGTATTTATACTAATTGTTGACTTCTTTCAGATGAAACCAAACGATCTGCCTAGAGCAGACTTCTAAATGAGTAAAGTTGAATTATGAATTTTGAATTGACAAAGTTGTAATTCAAAATTCATAATCTTAAATCTATTTAATGTAAGTTGATTACTTAATTAACGTCAGCTTTTTTGTGAGAACTGAATTCCCTGCCTGCAAGCGATAGATATACATCCCTGAGGCTAAATTTTGAGCATCGAAGTTTATAGTATGTCGACCGGCAACTCGGTTTTCGCCATTAATAAGCGTAGCTACTTTTCTACCGAGAACATCAAATACTTCTAACGTTACTTTCCCCGAAGTTGGCACACCAAAGTTAATATAAGTGCTTGGGTTAAATGGATTCGGGTAGTTCTGTTGAAGTTCTACTGAATTTGGTATTCCAAGTTCATCTTCCGAAGACAAGCCAATAGGTTCTAGAAGGAGTTTATATTTAGTAGTAGTTGTTGAATCAGCCCTTAGAAACTTAAACGGTGAAGTCGGTTTTTTAAAAGATGTTGAAGCAAATGAAGAACCTTCAAAATCAATAGTAATGGGTTGTCTGTCATCGAGAGTAATTCTTTCATCCGTTTCGGTATTATGGAGTATAACATCTATTAACATAATATTTTGCTGTTTCATAGATAGGCTCATCGTATTTGAGACATTTGATGCATCTATATGAAGGTTATAACTATAAACTGTACCTACAGGATGAGGAACAGCTTGAATACTCATTGGTGGACCATCCTGAAATGAGGTGGCTATAGAGAGCGTTGTATCATTAAATGATGAAAGTGTAAAAGCATCTAATTCATCGTCTTCTAAAAGTGCATTATCATCATAAAGTATTATAGACTTCGAAAAGAATTCGCCATCAGAAAGAGTAAACTCAATTTGTGATACAGGTGCTTCTTTTTGGAACACACCATTCGAAGTTTTTACTGAATCTGTGAACACCAATTCTGGATTTTCTGCTGTCGCTTTAACCCAAAATCCTTGCCAAGGAGCAATTTTCCCATCAGGCAACGTTCCAGTGATTCCATTCCAATTGAGGTAAGCACCTTGTCCACCACCGGCAGAATCGCTCCAAACATAGAACGTATTGCTGATGTTGTTTTTTGTCCAACCAGTTGGAGCATCCCAATCAATAGTTTCAGCATACGGATTGCCAACTAAATTCCAGCCAGTTTCTTCACCTTCGCTTGGAGTTGTGTATGCTAGGTTAGCATTGGTAGTACCAATATGAGGTGGCAAGCTAGTGCGTAATTGTTTTGGGAAAGTCTCTGGAGTTCCGTCGTTATCATCATCAGCAAAAACATACACTGCAAAACCTTGTCCGTTGGCAAGTGGCTGTGCCATAGAAGTAGGAACGTCCCAGCTCTGAGTGCCTGCATTCCAAAGGTAAACGTTGGATGTATCGGCAGTAACATTTGTTCCTGCAAAACCTTGTGTGCGAATGGTTGAAAGAAGACTATCAAGTGTTGCTCCTTCAACAGGACTAGCAAATAATCTCCAACCTTCGTTACCAGTAATTGCCAGTGTATTGTAATCAGATTCTTGATGGAATGGATATCCAAAACCTTCATCAATAGACCATGTTGTGGCAAAATCCCAGTTTGTGTAGGTTGCTCTTTGATACATTTCTGCGGTGGTAACGCCAGTTATTCCTTCTGAACTTCCATTATCCACTGCAATATTTACACCACTAGATTCTTTATCCCAAAAACTGCTTATCACTTTGCTGTTCGAATAAGCATAGGCAATAAATCCTGAGGGATCAAAATTACTAGTAACAGCTCCGGTAGAATATGAATTAACTATAGTACTATCGTTAGTACCCACAAAGCCACCGGCATAAAATGTTGAGTGTACATCTCCTCTGGAGTAACTGTAATAAATATCTCCTTTATTATTACCAACTAAGCCTCCACTATAACTTCTGCCATCTAAATTACCAGTTGCATAACTATTTATTATTGAACCATTGTTAGTTCCTACAAGTCCACCGCCATAAAGGTTTGTTGAAGTAACGTTACCAGTTGAATAACTATCGATTATAGTAACATGACTATCACCAATTAGGCCTCCAACTTCGCTGCTTCCAACAACGGTGGCAGTAGAATAACAACCTTGAACAACAGATGCGGCATAGGACGATCCTATTAATCCACCTACATCCCAATTACCAGTAACAGAACCGGAAACAAAAACATTAGTTATAGAATCTCCATCAAGATCACCAACTAGACCGCCCGTATAATAATCACCCGTTATGTTCACATTCGTAAGGCCAAGGTTTGAAACCGATCCTCCTCTGATGGTACTAAATAGTCCTACATAGTTATCGTCAGGTCGATTAATGTATAAGCCGTCAATTTCAAAATTATTTCCGTTTAAACTTCCTTCAAATCTGCCATTTGGGAAGGCGATGGGCACAAAGCCAGCTCCTGAATTCCAAGAGCTTGTAGCTGATGCATCAATATCATTAATCAATACATAATGCGCCTCTAAATCAGTATTCATTGCTTGAAGATGCTCTACGGTAGAAATTTGGTAAGGAAACTCCTCAGAGCCGAAACCGCCAGCAAAAACACTCGAAGGCACTGCTTCAGTAGCAAATTTTTCTACACTTTCTCCTTGATTAAATACATCGCTTGGGGTAACTACTACACTTAAAAAGTAAGCTTTGTCTTCTTCCTGAATTACATAAGAAACAGAATCTGCGCCCTCAATAATCTCTTTTTCTGCACCTGAAGCATCTTTAGATCGGTACCATTGAAATTCAGAAAGGAATTCGGGATCGTTATCAGCATCAGTGAATGTATAGGTAACGCTAAGAGTATTTCCTACATCCACTGTTCCTGAAATAGAAAGATCGCTTGCAACAGGTGCATTTGTGGTAGGAGTTGCAAAAGCTCTTAGAAACGGGATTCCATCACTATATAAAGGATGCAATCCCCATACTTCTTTAAGGTCCCAATCAATAAAAGTATGAATTATTGTCAGTTCTGACGTAGTTTTGCCAATACCTTCAGCAGATGTTGTTTGTCCACTTATTTGTGTGTCCCAATAACTATTCGTTATTGATCCGCTTGATGAAGATCCAACTAATCCACCTATGTCACTAATGCCATTGTCCACCACACCATAGGAATAGCTATCGGTAATTTCTCCACCATCATTTAATCCAACTAAACCACCAGATTGTGAATTACCGTCTACGTGAACATTTGCGAAGCTATTAACAATACTCCCGTTTTTGTTATGGCCAACTAGTCCACCAAGAGCATTTTCACCTACTAAATCTCCAATTGCATAACTTTCTGAAATAAAACCCGAATTTTCTCCAACTAAACCACCTAAATAGTCGATTGATTGGATTTGGATGTTTTCAGCATAGCTTTTTGAAATAGAGCCACCATTTTTTCCAACAATTGTACCTACTATTGTATCACCTGTTAAATCTGCACTAGATATCATAGTGTTAGTTATTTCTGCAGTTGAGGAAGTAACACCAAACAGACCAATCATTTCTTCAGAAGGACGATTTATTGTAAGACCGGATATAATGAAATTTGCACCATCAAATCCACCTGAAAATGCAACGCTGTCATTACCAAGAGGAATGAATCCTAAACCACCATTCCATGTAGTAGTAGCCGAAGCATCGATGTTGTTGTTGAGTATGTAATACGAATCTAGGCCAGTGTTAATGTTTTGCAATTGTTCTACTGTTTCAATCTGAAATGGATCCTCTTTGGTTCCTAATCCACCTGCAAATATATTGGCAACGCTTTGAGTTGTGGATGCAAAAACGGCTTCTCCAGCGCTAGTTACATCATGAGGAATAATTTCAACACCAATGAAATGAGCTCTATCAGCGCCTGTTATCGTGTAGGTTGTATCAACTGCACTAGGAATTAAAACTCTGTCTGTACTAGCTTCGTCAGTAGAGCGGTACCATTGAATTTCTGGCACATACTCATGGTCGCCGTCGGCATCAAAATAATCGTATGATAGTGTTAAGGTGCTATCCACTTCAATAGCTCCAGAAATAGAAAGATTGGAGGCTCCCGGCGCATTAGCAGATACTTGAAAATCTTCAAAAACACGCAAAATTGGATAACCACCATTAGAATCTGCTAGTGTTGCCCAAACGGCGTAAATATCCCATCCTCCTTGAATGTATGTAGTAGGAGATGTCATTTCAGCGGTGGTTTTACCTACTCCACCAGCAGAGTTTGTAAGTCCTGATGTTTCTATATCCCAAAAACTATTAACAACCTTCGCATCATCACCAGAAGAGCTTCCTACCAAACCACCTTTTGTGCCAGCACTTGTTACACTACCTTTAGAGTAAGAATTGGTAATAACTCCACCGCTTAAAGCAATTAACCCACCGGCATCTCTATTAGATGCAGATACGTTTCCTAAAGCGTAGCTGTTTGTGATGTTGGGAGCGCCTCTACCAACTAGTCCTCCTGAATATGTACTTCCTGTAACTCTTACATCAGCGAAACTATTATTAATTGACCCTAAAGCACGGCCAACTAACCCTCCCGTTGCAGTAGAACCAGAAACTCTACCTGTAACTGAAATATTAGTTAATGTAGTAGAACGTGTTTCACCAGCTATTGAACCAGTAGTTGAAAGCCCAGCAATATCGACGTTTGTTAAATTAACATTCGAAATGGTGTTGTTTTGGGTGTAACCGAAAAGCCCTACATATGAAGACCTATCAATAAAAAGGCTGTCTATGGTAAAATGCTGTCCATTGAAATTACCTGTAAAACTATTTGAGCTACCCGAACCAATAGGTTCAAAACCATCTCCAGAGTTCCAGTTTTTAGTTTCCGCAGCATTGATGTCATTAATCAGAATGTAATGAGCACCAAGATTGTTTTTCATATCCTGAAGTTGCTGCAGTGTGCTAATTTGGTAAGGATCTGCTTGTGTACCAGAACCTCCTGCAAATTGTGCAAAAGAGCTGGAACTAATAAATAGAAAACTGAGAGTGAAGAGCGCGGTTAGGATAGTCCACTTTTTGGACATAAATGAATTAGGAGGCGTACGCATAAGTGTTATTTGTAATGTTGAAGAATCTGATATGAGCGGATGTTAGATAAAACTCTTTTCTCATGCCTCTTAATAAAGGTTAAAACTGTTAAATTTATTGAGGTATGATTATTAGCAGCTAGCCAATTCCTAGGGATGTAAGAATCTGGCATGAGTTTTGACAATGGGAAAACGTGTTCTTTTGAATCAGGATATTGGAATTCAAAAATTTGACTAGGAAAGACGAGTCTAGCTACAGATTCTTAGATACTGAAGAATCCCAAATCATTTAGTATTTCAATTCACCACTAATCAATCGGCTATAATCATAATCTGCGTCAAGGCACCATTTTCCATATTAGGAACCAAATTTTCATAGCTGAGTATTAACTGTTAAAATTGGTATTCGGGAAGAAAATGAGTAAATCAGTGAATTATTTAAAAATTGGAAAGCAGACCGTATTAGAGTTTATCGAGAATAAGCCGATGAGTTATAGCTCATCGATCGCATTTTATGTGATTCTATCGTTACCCGCTATGCTTATGATAATAATCGCTATTGCAGGAACTGTTTTTGAAGATGAAGTTGTACGGCAAACTCTGATTCAAGAAGTGAAAAACCTGTTTGGTGGAGAAAGTGCTAATGCTACTGAAAGGATATTGGAAAACACTCAAGGTGTTGGAAATACATTAATCGCAAAGATAACAGGGGCATTTGTTCTGATATTTAGTGCCACTACTGTTTTTATCTCTTTGCAAGATGGCCTAAATAGTATTTGGGGAGTAAAGGCAAAACCAGAGAAAAATTTCATAAAATTTGTACTAAACAGGTTGCTGTCTTTTGCTATGATTATCAGCATAAGTTTTATACTAATTGTTTCCCTAGCATTAGATACAACAGTGGCCTTATTAAATGAAAACGTTTTTGTAGGATTCAAAGATGCACCAATTTCGTTAATTAAGGCGTTCAATTTTGTCCTTTCATTTTTCCTAACATCCGGAGTCCTATCTGTAATCTTAAAGGTGCTGCCTGAAGTCCATATTAAATGGAAAGATGTATGGGCAGGTGCTTTTTTCACCACAACTTTATTCACTATAGGTAAATATCTAATCAGCATGTATTTGGCTAGTAGTCCACTGGGCTCAATTTACGGAGCAGCTGGTTCGCTAGTTCTACTCTTAATTTGGGTGTACTACTCGTCCGTAATTCTACTGTTGGGTGCTCAGTTTACAGTAGAGTATTCTCGTGAAAGAGGGAGTTTAATCAAGCCATACAGCCATGTAGTAATTGTTAAAGAAATTGAAAGCGAAGAGGGTAGCGTGAATGAAAAGAAATAAGTTTAAAAAGGTTGATTTAGGCTTATTAATCCAGTTAACGATACTGCCAATAGTGTTGAGGTTTAATCCTCTGAATTAATCTTGCGAAGTTTCTTCCAAGCATAGGCGCCACCAGCAGCTGCCAGTAGTCCAAGTCCGCCATCAATTGGAGCTTGATCTGGAGTTGAAGGAAGTCCTGGTGGTTGTGCAGCAACAACGATGGTTGCAATTAACATGATTGTAAGTATGAAGAATGTGAATAGGAGTGTTTTCATAAGGATAGTATTTAGTACTGAGATATAAGTATTGAGTAATAGGGAGGTAGTCTCAATACTCAATACTAAAGTCTCAATATTATTTAATAAGGGTTAATTTTTTGATAAATATGTTGTTTCCTGCTTCTAAGCGATATAAGTACACTCCAGATGCTAATGCTCTAGCATCGAAAACAACTTGGTGATAACCAGCTTCCTTTCTTTCATTAGCTAGCGTTGCGACTTTTCTTCCTAGAATATCAAAAACAGTTAATTTTACGACACTAGCTTCTGGTAGATCATACTTAATAGTTGTAGAAGGGTTGAATGGATTCGGATAATTTTGGCTTAGTGAAAATTTATCTGGTAAGCCTATTTCTTCATCTGCACTTGTGGCAATTCCGGCAGTATTTATAACCACTTTCCATATCGGACTAATACTGGAAGATTTTATTTTTAACTCTGTTGGTTCGGAAGAAGGTTTCGCATTGGTTTCAGATATAGATAGTGACACTTCTTCTTGTGTAAGATCGAATCGTTCATCCGTTACTGAATTTAGAAGTTCAATGGTCCATTTTTCCGGAAGTTTGTTTTCAGCAATGGAAAGTAAAGTTTGCCCAGAAGTATTTTGAGCTTCGAAAACAAGATCAAAAGAAAGAGTTTCAGTAAGAGGTCTTGAGTCAATAACAAGATCAATTGAATCTAATAAACTAGAAATGTTTAAAAAACTTTCCGCAAAAGAACCAAATTCAGGTGCGTCAAATTCGTCATATTCAATAAGAGCATCTTCTCTTACAACCAAACGAAGTTCGTCAGATAGCCCATTTTTATTTTCCAGATGTAATAACACAGAAAATATTTCATTATTGACGTTGGATTTATAAGCGATAGTATCAGTAGAAGCAATTGCCGTAGAATCTATGTTTAGTTCTGCAGATGCTTCTGTGGCCTTCACATAAAATCCCTGAAAAGGAGCAATATATTTGGTTGCTGAATTTGTACCGCCAACACCCGTTTGGTACGCATCGTAATGTGAATTAGCGCCATCCCAAACGTAATAAATTCCTGTTGTGTTAGTTTTACTTATCTCTTCCCAGTTAAGGGTTGAAAAGCTTGGATTAGACACAAAATTAATTCCATTCAAGTTAGATAAGGCCCCTTCGGTATAGCTTAAAGGAATTGTTTGTGGCAGTGGATTAGCTTTACCCTCCGCAATTATCGACTTTGGAAAACCACCTTGTGTTCCCTCTTCCTGATATTTATCATCTTCAAAAACATACATCATAAATCCTTTTCCTGAAGACGCAGAAGCATTAATTGAATCTGGAACTTCCCATGATTGAGTAGCCTCGTTCCAAGTAAACATATTTGGTCTTCCTTTGGATGTTGATCCTCCGGCAATTCCTTGAGTCCATAAAGAATCGGTTATAGAGCCAAAAGTTGCATTCGCAAACGGAACTCCGAACATCCTCCAACCCTGAGAACCTTTAATTTCAGGGCCGGCAAGTCGGTAATCGTTCCACTGTAATGTGGGTAATACCGAACCGTTTGGTCTTACCCAAGTGTTGTCAAAATCCCAGTTTGAGAATTTATCTGGATTCTTTAACTCTTCAATAGTTAAGCTTGTTGATGATTGAGCGTTATCATCATAATCTATCCCAACAGCTAAACCAGACCTTTCAGAATTCCAGTAAGTTCCAGAAACTGTGGCGTTAGTATTATTATATCCTGTAATAGCTCCAGTATTCGAATTTCCAGTAACTTTAGCTATTGAGTAGCTATTACTAATACTCGAATTATAAGTATTACCGCCAACAAGCCCGCCTACAAGGCCAGTCCCATTAACGCTTCCTGAAGTAAAACTTTTCTCTACGGTTGTGTATTGGGAAGTATACCCAATTAAACCTCCAGTATAATTAGAAGCCCCTGTAATGATACCCGTTGAAAAACTTTCAGATAACTGAACGCTTGAGGCAGCACCAATAATCCCCCCAACCTGTCCGGATCCGGTTGATGTTACATTTACTGAGGATTTAACACGAGAAATAGTTCCTGTCCAAATTGTACCTGCCAGTCCACCGGCTTGATTTTTTCCAGAAACAGTTCCATCAACTTCAATATTGTTAGCTGTTACTATATTCCCAAAACCTAGTAGTACACCCACATAACTACCTCCACCTATGATATCAGCATTCTTTATACTGATATTAGAAAACTCAGCATTTCGAGCGTTTCCAAAAAAGCCGATATAACCACTAGTCTCATTTTTTACAGTTAGGTTTGATATTGAATATCCATTTCCATCAAATGAACCAGTGAACCTTGTAGTGGCGTTACCAATTGGTGAAAACCCTGCACCATCATTCCAAATAGATGATTTTGAGAAATCGATATCTACCATTTGTTCATAGTGTTTATCCCATTCTGAATTATTTTGAGTTAGCCAGTACATATTTGCCAACGAACCAATTTGGTAAGGATCGGCTTCGGTTCCACTACCTTCAATTAAAAAAGTACCGTAATCATATCCATTTATAGAATCCGGTTTGTTCGATGTTATATACGGTGTAGTGAAATAAGATTCTATGCTCCAAATGCTTTCAAAGTCAAAGGCTGAAAAACTGCTTTGCTGAACCATTTGTTGAGAAGTAAGCCCAGCTACCGATTGCGAGTTATAATCTTCACCAATTCCATCGTTTAAACCACTGGATTCGGTATCCCAATAACTACCAAGAACAGTGCCACGGTTTTGGCCGATTAATCCACCCGCTGATGACCCACTAACAGTTCCCGTTGAGTAGCTGTTCATAAGAGAATCTTCTGTTGTGAATTGTGTTCCAAAACCGCCTATTAATCCACCGGCGTAAAAACTTGATGATTGTATATTCCCGGTAGCATAACTATCTGTGATAACATTGGTAGGGGAGGTTCCAATTAATCCACCTACTCTAACTCCACCACTTACATCTCCCGTAGCATAACTTAGGGAAAGAGTACTATTGTCAAGTTCACCGATGAGCCCGCCAATATTACTTCCTCCATCAGATTGTACAGATGCTTTAGAATAAGTTCCCGTAATGGTAGTGCTATTGGCGTAGCCAATTAATCCTCCCGTTCTAAAGCTTGAAGATGTTACCTTTCCAGTTGAATAACTATTGGTTACAGTTGCATTGATTGATTGCCCAATAAGCCCTCCTATGTTAGACCGACCGGTTATATTGGCATCAATCAAGCCGACATTTTCTACTTTTCCAAAGTTATTTACATATCCAAAAAGCCCTACATTATCTTGGTTTTCACGATGTATGGTAAGCCCGGATATGGTATATCCGTCACCATCGTATTCTCCTTGAAAACGAGCGGAGTTAATTGTACCGACTGGCGAGAAGCCAAGGCTGTCGTACCAGGCTACTGTTTCTGAAGCATCAATATCGGATGTTTGTATGATGTGATTGTCCCAAGCACTTACATTTTCACTTAACCAAAATAAATTTTCAACAGTTGAGATTTGATAAGGATTTCCCCCGGAGCCACTTCCTGATGGTATAAAGTTAGTAGATGTTAATGATGGGTTTTGTTCTTGATTAGATTGTAAAGTAGGATATGTATAATTTTGACGAACCCAAACACTGTCAAAATTCCATGTTGTAAAACTATTATCCTGCATCATCATTACAGACGTAACTCCTGTAACTGTATGTGAGTTGTCATTTACGCCAATGCCCACCGATTGTCCACTGGTTTTTGTGTTCCAGTATGATCCGGAGATATCCCCTGCATAACTTCTTCCTATAAAACCGCCCGTTTCAGTTCCACTACTTACAGCACCCATTGAGAAGCTGTTTTGTATGGTACTACTATTCCCTCCAACAAGTCCTCCTGCAATTCTTCCTGCAATTACATTACCAGTAGCATAACTATTTGATATGAAAGTTCCGCTTTCGGAATATCCAATTAACCCTCCTACAAACGAGTTGCCTGTAATATCTCCTGTAGCATAAGACTCGGTAATATCACCTTCGGTTATTTGTCCAACTAACCCACCAAGAAAAGAGTTGCCATTTATAGATATTGAGGCAAAACTTTTTGATATTGTTCCTTTATAACTTCTACCAACTAATCCTCCAGCTCTTCCATAGCCAATGGTTAACGTTCCATTTGCATAACTCTTAGAGATAGCCCCATAATTAACACCTACCAATCCTCCGATTATTACATTCCCATCTACGTTTGAAGAAGAGAAACTGTTTGTTATAACCCCTGCATCTCGATTAGTACCAACAAGCCCGCCAAGACTAGTAGGAGATATTTGTGTTCCTATAACACTTCCTGATGAAGAACTACTGTCGATAGAACCATAATTTCGTCCTACTAATCCCCCAGAGGAATTACCGGCATTTATTATCACGGAAGCCGTACTATTAGAAATATTGCCATCGTTCTCGCCTACTAAACCACCGCTGTATTTATTACTGTTTACTACTCCTGAGAAACTGCAGTTATTAATACTTGCGGTACCGTTATATCCAGAGTAATTAAACCCCGCAACTCCACCAGTATGAAGACCGCTAGAATTTACAGTGCCCGCAATACTACAATTAGAAATGGTACCCCGATTAAAACCGACTAATGCCCCGGTTCTGGCTTGAATGTTTGTAATTTGCGCATTTGTCATTGTTATACTATCTAAAAGAGCCTCTTCTAGTGTATACCCGAATAAGCCCACATAAATTGTATCTCTGTTTATAACTAGATTGGAAATAGTGAATCCTGAACCATTATAGGTTCCTGTAAAACTTGTGGTAATTGTTCCAATGGGCTTAAAGCCGCTGCTATCGTCCCAAGCTACAGTTGCCGAGGCATCAATATCTACCGTTTGTTCAAAGTAAGATCCCCAGCTCGAAGTGTTTTGAGAAATCCAGTATAGGTTTTCAAGCGAGCCAATTAAGTAAGGTGATCCTGAAGTACCACTACCGCTTGGTGCAATGGCTGTTTGAGAGTATCCATAGCTAGAAACTAAAAAAGTCAATAAAAAAACTAGTAAAAGATTTGTACGCCGTGTAATTCTTGAGTTGTTTTTCATCACTAATTCCGTCTTAGTTTTATCAGTAAACCCCAGCATATTTTTCTCAAAGAAAGACTAATTAGTTATATCAGTAGGAATAGAAGTGTCTTTAAATTTCTTAAATAAATTTATGGGCAGCCAAAGTGATACGGAGCTGTAATTAATCTATTTAAAAAGGTTCTTTACCCCTTACTAATAAACCATCAGCAAATACTAACCTTTAATTATGTCGCCGAAGTATTAATTTTTCCAAATGATATAAAATTGAAACTGGATTTATCTTATACTATCCCATCAGTTATTTTACTTATTCTCTCAAAGTTGCTTTATTATGGTGTTAAAAGCCGTTGCGTTTACTGTTTTATTGATTTCTTCAGCGCAGGTTTTTGCTTATCAATCAAAGCCAATTCCATTTAATTGGGACGATATTTCAAACCAGTATCAGGTTCGGAATTATTCTATTAAGGACGGGTTACCGATAAATTCAGCAAATCAAATTATCCATCACTCTGATGGCTTCATTTATATAGCCACTAACGATGGACTAGTCAGATTTGATGGGGATCGATTTGTTATTTTTGATACTAACTCTGATCCAACAATGCAGAGCAATAGAATTTCATGGTTGGAGAGCGGGGTGAATGACGAGCTATGGTTTGCAGATGTAAATGGTAACCTCTATATGCTACAATATGGTGAGATTGTATGGTTTCAAAAAGAGGAAGGTTTCAAAGATGTAGATGTTTTGAAATTGGATGTTATAGTGGATGGAAGCGTCATTATTACAACAAGTAAAGGGCTATACTTGCAGAAAGAAGGAGTCGAGTTCGTAAGATTCAGCGACAAAAATACTCAAGCAAAAATAAAAAACAGCTTTTTGGTTGATGGAAACAGGTTAGACTTTCTTACAGAGAATGGATGGTTTTATGTGCGTGAAGAGAAAGTGACAAAAGTAATGAGCGCTGAGTCATTGTTGATTCCCGTTGAAGATGTTTTCAAAATGAAAATAACAAAAGATGGAGCAAGATGGCTTTTAGGGTATAAAAATCAACTATTGAAAGTAGATGAGAATAATAACCAAGATCTCTATACATACTACAATGACAGCCCCATTGTACTTTGGGATTTCATAGAGATGAATGAAAAAGAGTTGTTGGTTGATACCAAAGAAGGTTATTTAAGTTTTAATAGAGAGATGGGGATTTTTAATGAGCTACCCCAAAAAACAAACTTAGAAAACTACTTTGAAGGTATTGATTGGCAACAACCTCAGTTGTTAGAAACGATTCTAGAATTTGAAAAAACAATTTATATAGAAGGCAAAGAAGCTCTTATAACTCTTAGAGGCGTTGTCTATTTGGCGTCAGATAAAGAAGAAGGATTTTGGGTAGCTACAAACGGCGATGGGATTTACCACATCACTAAAAAGAAAATAATAACCATTGGAGAGGAAGAAGTACCTGGGTTAATTAATGTTTATGGCTTACAGGAGTCGAATAATAATATTTGGGCTTCAAGTTTTGAAAATAACATTTTTAAGATTTCAGAAAAGAAAGCTACAAATTGGAACCGTACTAATAGCACACTTGACTACACTTTTTTTAGATCTATTTATGTAGATGAAAATGAAACCGTATTTGCAGGTAATTTTGATCTTTGGGCGTATAAAAATGAACAGTGGCAACAAGAATCCGCTTTTATTAATGATGGTGATTTAGTAGATGTGATATTTGAAGACTCTAAAAAAAGACAATGGATTGGTACTTCTAAGCGTTTGTACAACTTTAATAGAGATCAATATCAGCCTTTTAAAGATGTATCTGGTCAAGAATTAGAGGGAATAAGGAGTATTAAAGAACTTTCTACGGGTGAACTTGCGATATCTACTGCAGGTAAAGGTGTAGCAATTTTGGGTAACGATTCGTTATTCAGGTTTATTAATAAAGACCATGGGCTAAGTAGTAATCTTATCCGCGATATATATGAAACAAGTAACGATACATTGTGGGTTGTTAGTGAAGATAGAGGGTTAAATAGAGTAATTCACAGTAAGGATGGAAATATTGAAAAAGTTGAATATGTATTGATGTCTGATGGGTTAATTGATAATTCCTTGCATAAAATTATTGAAGATGAGTTTGGCTATTTCTGGATAAACTCAAATAGTGGAATTATGAGAGTCAACAAAAGAAACCTGAACGACTATTTAGATGATAAGATAAATGAGTTGGAAATACAGAGTTTTACAGGGGAAGATGGATTAGAAAATATTGAAGGAAACGGTGGTGTACAAAATGCAGGATTACTTACTAAAGATGGGAAACTACTTTTTCCGAATCAGGCAGGAATTATATTTACAAGACCGGAATGGCATGTTTATAAAAACAAAATGGGACTGATTAAACCTGTATTTGAAACCATTTCTTTTTCAGATTCTATTAAAAATATTCAGAATATATCTGAAATTAATTTTTCAAGGGAAGTGAGAAATATTCAAGTAAAATTTACTCTACCTACGTTTGAAGAAAATCGAAATCTAAAACTCCAATATAAGATGGAGGGAGTAAATGAATTTTGGGAGAATGCTAATTCTGAGAAGATAGCCTTGTTTACGAATATCCCATCTGGAGAAAACAG
The DNA here is from genome assembly GCA_048267645.1 of Balneola sp. Classification (GTDB taxonomy): domain Bacteria; phylum Bacteroidota; class Rhodothermia; order Balneolales; family Balneolaceae; genus Balneola. Next base: position 7,198 of record JBLWXC010000013.1, on the reverse strand, counting down.
GTTGTTTGTTCGTGGTTCTTTAGTAGGGACTGACGAATACTCCGAAGCTTCAATGATTATAAATGTTAAGCCCTATATTTATGAAACAATTTGGTTCTACATCCTTTCAATCTGTTTACTAGTAGGTGTTTTTTATCTCGGTTATAAAGCGCTGTTAAAGCAATCAAAATTGCGAGAAATCAAATTAGAAGAACTAGTCAATGACAGAACAAAAGAACTGTTGGATGAAAAAGAGAAAACAGAAGAAGCTCTAGAAGTGATCAAAAAACTAGATGAATCAAAATCTCAGTTTTTCACCAATTTTACTCATGAACTTAGAACACCTCTTTCTTTAATTCTAAGTCCTTTGGAGGAGATGTTGGAGAATAAATCCGTAAAAACAAATGGGGATCAAGCACCTCTTTCCTTAATGATGCGAAGTGCAAATCGCTTGAAAAGTCTTGTTAATCAGCTGCTAGATGTGTCTAAGCTTAGTTCAGGAGAAATTAGTCTTACTTATCATAAAGTGGATATTATAGAAATAACCCAACATATATCGGCACAGTTTGAACATGCGTTCAAAAAAAAGAAAATCCAGTTTTCGATAGAGTACGAGAGTAAACCAAACTTTGTTTTTTTAGATGTAAGTGCTTGGGAGCATATTTGTACTAATCTATTAGGAAATACTCTAAAATTTACTCCTAAGGGCGGCAGAGTTTCCATTCGTATACATGATGAATATGGATTTGTTAAAGTATTAATTGAGGATTCTGGCTCGGGTATTGCAAAGCCAGATTTACCGTTTATTTTTGATCCTTATTATCAAGGAGATTCATCCATAACAAAGTCGGGTGGTACAGGCATTGGTCTAGCGATTGTAAAGGGTATGATAGAAAAAATGAAAGGGGAGATACTCGTTCATTCAGTAAAAGGTGAAGGTACTGTTTTTGAAATAACTGTTAGAAAAGGCAAGGGGCATATTTCAGAAAAACACAAAATAATTTATGAACCTATTAATGAAATAAGTAAAGAGCGAACTAGTTCTATTAATACAATTACTGAAGCTGAAGTAATCGTAAATCAAAAAAGTAATGAAAATGCTCCAAAAGTACTTCTTGTTGAGGATAATGAAGATTTTCGAGTTTATCTTCACTCGCTTATTTCAAGAGATTACAATGTAAAGGTTGCTTCAAATGGAAAACTAGGATTAGAAGCTCTGGATGATTTTCGACCCGATATTATTCTATCAGATATAATGATGCCAGAAATGGATGGGTTTGAAATGATGAAGAAGATAAGAACTATAGACACCTATAAGCATATCCCTTTTATTTTCTTGTCTGCAAAAGACAGTGACTACGATGTGCAAATGGGGCTTAATATGGGGGCAGATATTTATTTAACTAAACCTGTTAAGAATAAGCTTCTGTTAGCGCAGATTAAGGTTTTGCTGCGAAGAGAAAGAACTCTTAAAGCAAGCGGAGAAAAATCAAAGCAAATAGTCAATAACACTTTTAGTAAAAAAACAACTGAGATTATTCAGAGACATCTTGGCAACCCAGATCTTAATATAGATTTGATTGCTGAGGCGTTATCTATGAGTAGCGCATCATTATATAGAAAGTGGAAGAATGAAAATGATGAAACTATAAATCAGATTATTAATAAACTCAGATTTGAAGAAGCTTTAAAACTCATAAAAGAAGAAAGCTTCAATATATCTGAAGCATCATACGCTGTTGGGTTTTCCAACCTATCCTATTTTTCAAGAGCTTTTAAAAAGATGTATGGAATGCCACCAAAAGAATATTTAAGTCATAAAAATTAGTTAGCCCATTCCATAAAATTCAGCCTTCTCTTTATGGTAAGGTGCAAAAATCTTTTTAAGTGATTGATGCTCTGGAAGATTTAATTCTGCATCGGTTGTCATTATATCACGAGCTTTGTCTTTAGCATTTGCCAGAATAAATTGATCTTCTACAATATCAGCGACTTTAAAATCAGGAAGTCCACTTTGCTTAGTGCCGAGGAAATCGCCTGGTCCACGAAGTTTTAAATCAGCTTCGGCTATCTTGAAGCCATCGCTGGTTTCTTCCATTGTCTTAAGGCGAAATGCGCCATCCTTACTAATCTTCACGTCAGGCATCAGTATACAATAGCTTTGGCGCTCGCCACGGCCAATTCTGCCACGTAGCTGGTGTAGCTGTGAAAGGCCAAACCGTTCGGCATGTTCTATAATCATAATGGAGGCGTTAGGTACATCAACTCCAACTTCAATAACCGTAGTTGATACTAAAATCTGAAGTTCGTTTCGGATGAAGGCTTTCATTACGGCATCTTTTTCATTCGATTTCATCCTGCCATGAAGCAAGCCTACTTTAAAATTTGGGAAGCGTTTTTGAATCTTTTCAAAACCAGCTGTGGCATCCTTTAAATCCAATACCTCAGATTCCTCCACTAGCGGGAAAATGATATACACTTGTCCACCGTCTGCCACCTCGCTTTCTACAAATTGATATACAGAGTCTCTTTTCTTTTGTGTTCTGATAGCCGTACGGATAGGTTTTCTTCCTGCTGGTAATCCTTTAATAATAGAGATATCTAAATCGGCGTAAACAGTCATCGCTAATGATCTCGGAATTGGCGTAGCGCTCATTACTAAAATGTGAGGATGTTCACCTTTGTTTAGAAGTTCAGCGCGTTGTTTAACACCAAAGCGATGCTGTTCATCAATAACAGCTAAGCCGAGGTTAAAGAATCGGACATCCTGCTGGATGATAGCGTGAGTTCCAACAACAATATGGCAGTTCCCTCCTTCAATATCAGTAAGTACATCCATTCGGAGTTTAGATTTTTGGCCACCAACTAGTAATCGAACGTTAATCCCTAAGCCTTCTAATTGAGAGGTAAGAGTTCTGTAATGCTGTTCGGCTAAAATCTCAGTAGGGGCAAGAAATGCTGCTTGGAAACCACTGTCAAGCGCCATTAATAATGCGCCAATTGCAACAATGGTTTTTCCGGCGCCTACATCACCTTGTATAAGTCTATTCATTTGCCTACCGGAACGCACGTCTTTCTTTATGTCTGCTAAAGACGATTTCTGGCCCACTGTAAGCTCGAAAGGTAGAAGCTCATTAAAGTATGTGGAAGTTAATTTTCCTGAAGAAGTAAAAATGTGACCACTCTTTCGTTCTTCTACAGTATGGTGAATCTTCTCCATGCTTAATTCAAAAAGAAAAAGCTCTTCAAATTTAAATCTCTCAAGAGCTCGCTTCCTTTCTATATGATCATTTGGGAAATGAATCATTCTGTAAGCCTCACTCCGTGGTGGAAATTTGTATTCCTTTATAATAGATGGTGGTAAAAATTCAGTTATAGTAGTTGTACTTAAAAGTTGCTGAACCCAACCGCTAATTATTTTACTAGTAAGGCGTGCTTTGCTAAACTCTTTATTACTAGGGTAAACTGGTACAATTCTAGAAAAAGTGTTGATATCTGATTCTTCAGATATTTTATCAACCTCAGGGTGGGCAATAGTAATAGATTTGCCATAACGTTTAGCTTGTCCATAAAAAGCAACTAAATCCCCTTCGTTAAAATACTTTTGGAAGTAAGAACTCCCTCTAAACCAAACTCCTTTTAAAGAACCTGATTCGTCCTTTATGGTAACCTCTAGTCTTTTACTCTTTTTGAACCCCACCATTTGTATAGAGGTTACTTTTCCCATTATAGTAACTTCCTCTCCAGAACCTAGAAGATGGCCAATTTTTTGGTTGTTGCTCCTGTCTAAATAACGCCTAGGGAAAAAATTAAGTAAATCGAGCATCCTCTGAATGCCGACTGATTGCAAGGCTTCGAGCTTTTTTGGAGTGAGATTATGTAGTTTAGAAAAATTCAACTGATATATTGATATGTATCTCTGGTTGTATATAAATAGAAAAAAGAGCTAAAAAAAGCTGATATGAAGCATCTCTAGGTGATTATATGTGTTTTTATGAAATAATGTGAAGAAATATTTTGTAGTACTCATCAAATGTTTGCTATATTAGCGGGCTCTCGATTTGATGGCGATAACCAAACAATGTGAACCGTGCCAACTATACAACAACTCATTAGAAAAGGTAGAAAAAGTAAAGTTCGAAAAACAACAGCTCCTGCTATGCAAAGCTGTCCACAGAAGCGTGGTGTTTGTACTCGAGTTTACACAACTACTCCTAAAAAGCCGAACTCAGCACTTCGTAAAGTAGCTCGTGTTCGTTTAACAAACGGAATAGAAGTTTCAGCCTACATCCCAGGTGAAGGTCATAACTTGCAAGAGCATAGTATTGTTTTGATTCGTGGCGGACGTGTAAAGGATTTACCTGGTGTTCGTTACCACATCATCCGTGGTACACTTGATACTGCAGGTGTGAATGGACGTACTCAGAGCCGAAGCTTGTACGGTACAAAGCGTCCAAAAGGATAGTAAACAAAGAATTTTAGATTAATCGAGCATGCGTAGAAGAACAGCAGAAAAACGAGACGTACAACCAGATCCAATATTTGAGGATAAAATTATCACTCGTTTTGTAAATAATTTAATGCGGGATGGTAAAAAGAACGTAGCCCGTAAGATTGTATATCAGGCATTTGAAATTATCGAAGAGAAAACTGGAGAGGGTGGGCTTGATGTTTTTAAGTCAGCTCTTCAGAATGCAACTCCGGTAGTTGAGGTTAAGTCTCGCCGTGTTGGTGGTGCTACCTATCAGGTGCCAATGGAAGTTCGTCAAGAACGAGGTGTTGCTTTAGGGATGCGCTGGTTGATTCGTTCAGCTCGTAGCCGTAATGATAAATCAATGTCATTGCGTTTATCTCGCGAACTTATTGATGCTTCCAATAATGATGGTGGCGCAGTTCGTAAGAAAGATGAAGTGCATCGTATGGCTGAAGCCAACAAAGCTTTCGCTCATTTTAGATTTTAATAGTTTTTATAAATAGTTATGTCAGAAGTTAACACAGCTCAAAATTCCAAAGTTATGGACCTAATGCGCCGAACGCGCAACATTGGTATTATGGCGCATATTGATGCAGGTAAAACAACTGTGTCTGAGCGAATTCTTTTTTATACCGGTCGTAGTCACCGTATTGGTGAGGTGCATGATGGTGCTGCAACTATGGATTGGATGGAGCAGGAGCAGGAACGTGGTATTACCATTACATCTGCTGCAACTCATTGTATTTGGAAAGATCATAGAATTAATATTATTGATACTCCAGGTCACGTTGATTTTACAGTAGAGGTTGAGCGCTCTTTGCGTGTTCTTGATGGTGCTGTTTTTGTATTGTGTTCAGTAGGGGCGGTACAGCCACAGTCTGAAACTGTATGGCGCCAAGCTACTAAGTATAAAGTTCCATGCATGGCCTTTGTAAATAAAATGGACCGTACTGGTGCAGATTTTTACAATGTTGTAGGTCAGCTTGATACTAAATTACACGCAAATCCTATTCCTATTCAGATTCCTATTGGCGCTGAAGAAAATTTTGTAGGTGTTGTTGATTTGATCAATATGCGTGGTATCGTTTGGGATGAAGCTTCTTTAGGTGCTAAGTACGACGAAATCGATATTCCAGAAGAATTAGCTGATAAAGCAGTTGAGTATAGAGCAAAAATGCTTGAAGCAATTGCTGATCATGACGAGAGCTTGATGGAAAAATACCTCATGGAAGAAGAGATTTCTGAAGAAGAAATTCTTGCTGCTATCCGTAAGGCTACCATCGCTAAAGATATTACCCCTGTTATGTGTGGTACTGCTCTAAAGAACAAAGGTGTACAAGCTATGCTTGATAGAGTTATCTCTTTTATGCCAAGTCCTTTAGATGTTCCTCCTGTTGTTGGTATTGACCCAAAAACAGATGAAGAAGTAACAAGAGAAGCGGATGTAAACGCGCCTTTTTCTGCACTTGCATTTAAAATTATGACTGACCCATATGTGGGAAAGCTTACTTTTACTCGTGTTTATTCTGGGCGTTTAGAGAAAGGTTCTTATGTTCTTAACTCTTCAACAGGAAAGAAAGAGCGTATCGGTCGTTTGCTTGAAATGCATGCAAATGAAAAGAAAGATATTGAATTTGCACAGGCTGGCGACATTGTTGCTGTAGTTGGTGTAAAAGAAGTTTATACAGGTGATACATTTTGCGACTTGGATAACCCAGTTATTCTTGAGCAAATCACATTCCCTGAGCCAGTTATTAAGTTAGCTGTAGAGCCAAAAACAAAAGCTGATAGCGATAAACTATCAACTGGATTACAGAAATTATCTGAAGAAGATCCAACATTCCAAGTACGTACTGACGAAGAAACTGGTCAGACTACAATTGCTGGTATGGGTGAGCTTCACTTAGAAATTATTGTTGACCGTCTTAGAAGAGAATTTAAGGTTGAAGCAAATGTGGGTGCACCACAAGTTTCTTACCGTGAAACTATTACTAAGCCTGTTACACACAGAGAAACATACAAAAAACAAACAGGTGGTCGCGGTAAATTCGCCGATATCCAGTTTGAAATTGCTCCTATTTCTTATTTCGATAATTACCAAGGTAAAGAAGATAGAGTTTCTCGCTCTGAAGGTTTTATGTTCATCAACGAAGTTGTTGGTGGTAACATCCCAAGAGAATTTATTCCATCTATCGAAAAAGGTTTTAAAGCAGCTTTAGATAATGGTATCCAAGCTAATTACCCGGTTCAAAATGTAGCTGTTCGTTTATTTGACGGTTCATATCATGATGTGGATTCGGATCAATTAAGTTTCGAGTTAGCAGCAAAGCTTGGTTTTAGAGAATCAGCTAGACGTGCTAAGCCAGAGTTACTTGAACCAGTAATGAAAGTGGAAGTATCAACTCCTGAAGAATATATGGGTGATGTGATTGGTGACTTGAACAGTCGTCGTGGCCTCATTCAAAGTATGGATTCAAACAAAGAAGGTGCTGTAGTGAAAGCTAATGTTCCACTTTCTGCGATGTTTGGATACTCAACAGACCTTCGATCATTGACTCAAGGTCGAGCAGTGTACGCTATGGAATTTGAAGAGTACACAGCAGTTCCTGATAAGATTGCTCAGGAAATAATCGAAAGTCAATCATAAAAGAATTAATTTAAACTGAGATAAATCATGGCAAAAGAGACCTTTCAGCGGACCAAACCGCACGTAAACGTAGGTACAATTGGACACGTAGATCACGG
>JBLWXC010000012.1:0-111864 GCA_048267645.1 Balneola sp. | reverse complement strand
GCATTTAGCGATTGGAGTTTGTAGGCATCTAATCCATCTTTGGTAACTTCGGCTCGTTCATCAAACATCACAATGGTTTGTGATGACATGGCTTTATCAGTTAGCGTAAAACCAACTTGAGAAACAGGAGCTTGCTTGCGAAGAATTCCACCTGCACTACGAACCTCATCATTAAGTGTTAGTACTGGCGACACTGCATTTGCCTTCACCCAGAAACCCTGCCAAGGAGCAATTTCGCCACCGCCAAAAGTTCCTGTAGATCCGTTCCATGACAAATAAGCTCCTGTTCCACCGCTGGCTGAGTCACTCCACACATAAAAGGAAGCGTCCAAATTAGTGGAGGTCATTCCAGAAGAAGCATCCCAATCAATGGTTGCACGATAAGGATTTCCCACAAGATTCCAGCCGTCACTCGCGAGATTACCTGAATCCGTAAAAGTAAGCGTTGGGGAAATAGTGCCACTGTATTGAGCACTATCTGTACGAATAACTTTAGGAAACCCATCAGGTGAATCGTCATAATTGTCATCATCATACACATACGTGATAAAACCAGAACCAGCGGCCGGCATATCGGTAGCATTTGAAATAGAGTTGAATGCTTTTGAACTTTCATCCCACACCAATACATTCGAACTACCATTGGTTTTATCAGCGCCAGTAAATCCTTGGGTCCATAGAGTGTCCAATATTTCCCCATAAGAAACACCAGAAACAGGTACGCTCATCATTCGCCAGCCTTCGTTGCCTGTAATAACTGTTCCATAAGGATGCGTTTCAGAAACCCACTCAGCATTACCCTCAATAATAGTATCGTCGTTCACTAGTGATGATTTATTAGATGCTGAAGTAGCCACAGTTTCGTCTAGTGGCAAATAGTAAACTAAACCACTTTCATCTCCATTAAGCTTTTGAAACATATTCGCTCTAATTTCATCCTGAGTTCGAGCATCATTCCAAATTCGGAGTTCATCTACTACAACTTTTGCAAAATTGCCTTTAGATTTACCTGCATCGTACTCTTGGCCAAAACTCCAATAATCGGTAGTCGCGAGCGCTCTTGTTTGTGTGTGTTGACCAATTTTCTCACCATTAAAATACAATGTGCCAGTTATGCCATTTAAAGTGTAAGCAATATGAACCCATTCATTATTAGTGAGTTTTGGGCTTACTATATCATAATTATTTTGGTTGTTAGTTCCATCAAGAACGCGGATTTTACCTGCTAACTCACTAGTGGCATTATCTATAGTTATTAGTATTGTATTAAATCCAAAATTGGTGTTAATACTAAAAAGTGAAGCTAAGCTTTGAGTTTGATTTATATAATCAGGTTTAATCCAAGCTTCCATTGTTAAGTTAGAATTATTCCCAAGAACGGTGGCTACTTTATCCGGAATGTCAATAAAGTCATCAATTCCGTCTAAACTTAGGGAGCGACCTGAAATATCTTCTGCAAGAAAACCTGGCAAGCTATCTGGTGTAACATTCTGTAGAACAGGGAAAGAGAATTCGTTAATAAACTCCCAAGTATCAGTAAAATCGAATCCAACATAAGAAGCTTCTTGGCGCATTTCACTAGTAGTTAATCCTGTGCTTCCCGACAAGTTTCCTGAACCTACCGCAACATTTATTTCAGTAGTTTCAGTATTCCAGTACCCATTTGTTATAGTAGAATTTATATTTTCTCCAATTATGGCACCTACTTTACTACTACCAGAGGGTGAACCAAAGGTATATGTATTGGTAATGCTACTTGAACCATCGGTTACTCCAGCAATTCCGCCAACAATAGTAGCACCACTACCCGTGGTAACCTCACTGTAACTATTTTCTAATTTAGCTGAAGTTACTCTTCCTGCAATTCCTCCAACATATTGTGTGCCTTTAACACTTCCTATTACGAAACTGTTGGTTATAATACTTGGGTTGTAGTTAAGATCAGCGACAATCCCACCAACTAAAATTCCACCTGTAATATCTACATTAGTTAATCCTACATTTTCTATTGTAGTCCCATTTCTAGCAAACCCGAATAACCCAATTCCATTCTCATCAGAACGATTAATGAAAAGTCCGTTTATAGTATAACCATTGCCATTAAATTTTCCGGTAAAAGCTTCGCTATAGGTGTTTCCAATTGGTTTCCAACCTTTCCCTTCATTCCAAAGAATTCCTCCATCTCTTGTGGCTGTTGTCAAATCAATATCTGCTGTTAGGATATAATGCGCATTTCGATTATCTCTTATTGCATTCAATTGGCCCACCGTTGAAATTTGATATGGACTTCCAGAGGTTCCATCACCATCAAATTCTAATCCTATAAAAGGTGACTCAGTATTATTTATTAACCCAGGATAGGAAGCTTCTTCATATATAGTCCATGTTTCAGTAAAGTCAAATCCAGTAAAAGATGCTTTTTGACGCATTTGTGCGGTGGTAAGCCCTGTTCCAAAACCATTATCTGGACCTCCTGTTTCTGTGTTCCAATAAACATTTGTTACCGTTCCTGGGTTAAAAACTTTTCCAACAAACCCACCTACTGCAATATTCCCGGTAACACTACCTGTGGCATAACTAGTTGAAATATTACCCTCAAATATTTGGCCAGTTAAACCTCCTACATTTTCATTACCAGTAACTGCTCCAGTAGCGTAGCTATTAGTAACAGTAGCGTAATTCCCATAACTCTCACCAGTTAATCCCCCTACATATTTGGTACCTATTACAGTTGCAGATGAATAACTTTCTGATATATAAGAGAAGTTATTCCGTCCGACTAACCCTCCAGTCCACCAGCCTGAACTTGCATTTCTAACATCTCCAGAAGATGAACTCTTTGATACAGTAGTTTGCTGTCCTGCCACTCCAACTAATGCTCCTACATAATCATTACCTCTAATGTATACATCCTCAAGATGAACATTTGTAATTGTAGCACCTGATGCATATCCGAACAATCCTATATAATCAGCGGTAGGCCGATTTATGTAGAGCCCTGTAATTTTATAACCGCCTCCATCATAATGACCTGTAAATTCTTCATATAAATATCCAATAGTGCCAAAACCAGCGCCGCTATGCCAACCAGAAGTGCTTGAAGCGTCTATATCAGCCGTTTGCACGAAGTACTTATCCAATTCAGAACTACTAATACCTAGAGACATCCAGGTTAAATTCTCCAAAGTAGCAATTAGATAAGGGTCTTCTTCAGTACCACTGCCTGCAGGAGGTACTGAAGCTTGAGCAAATAACTCTGTTGAGATAAAAAATGTAACTAATAGAAGTGTAAATAATCTTGATTTCATAATATTCTTGACTTGTTTAGTGATTTAGAATACTAGTGAATCGCAACTATTTTAGAGTTATAATATCTTCTCAAATGTTTTATGAATCTTCTCAAAATTAAGCAAATAGTGAGATTTTCTTTTTTATTTGTGCTTTTCATGCTCTTAAGCAATAACACTCTTGCTTTTCAATCTAGGGTTGTACCTTTTAGTTGGGATAAGATTGAGGAAGAGTTTTTAGTCAGAAATTTTACCACTCAAGACGGATTACCCGTAAACTCAATCAATAAAATCATCTCACATCCAAATGGGTATTTATACATTACCACCTTTGATGGATTATTACAGTTTGATGGCAATCGGTTTGTGAGCTACACCACTACCAACACTCCAGAACTAAAAAGTAATCGTTTAGACTACTCTTTACTTGATGGTGAGGCTGGCTTGTGGATTATTGATGTACTAGGGAATCTTTATTTGTTCAGGAACGGACATATTGAATCCTTTCAGGATAACATAAGAGAAAAAGAAGTTACCGTATATCATAGTGTTGTTGATGGTTCTGGCAACCTGTGGACCTCAACCAATGTGGGATTATATCATCAAGAAACAGGATTGGATTTTGAACGGGTTAAAGGAACTGAAACCCTTGGGCGAATCTTAGGTTTAGATTTACACGACCATTTTGGAATTAATATTCTGACAGACGAGGGGTTATTCGTAGTTCGAGAAGGGCAAACTATTGAACGAATTCCAAAAGAGGAACTACCCATCGCTCCTATTGATGTGTTTAGCATTGAAAGTATTAATAACGGAGCCCTTTGGTTGATAGGGAAAAACAAAGAACTGTTCTTTGTGGATACTGATGACAACATCAAAGAACTAGATTACCCAGCAAAAAACGGTTTTGCGGTAAATACCATCCTTTCGGAAAATGACACCTCATTATTAGCCATAACCAGCAGAGGGTACAAACGAATAGATAAGAAAACATTTGAGTTTAGCGAAACTGCTATTGAGTTCTCTAACATGGCCTATTTTGGGCACGAACAACTATTTACCAAAGATGGCGGCTTTGTCCAAATAATGGGCAATCAATTATTTATTGATGAAAAATTAGTTGTTAGCATCGACAATCAAATCTCAAATTTAGCTATCGATACCGAAGGCTCAATATGGCTTGCAACAAGCCTTGGGGGACTTTATCAGGTCACAAAAAAGAATATGTATACAGTTGGGACAGCTGCAGATCCTTCCCTCCGGATAATCTACAGCGTAATTGAAGACACCAACAAAGATATTTGGCTGGCTAGTTTACATTCTGGTTTAGGTATCTCAAAAATCGATTCTTCAACCTTTACGAGTTGGGGAGAAGAGTTTAAAAAGAATCGTTTCAACACCTTAATTCAGACAAACTCAGGCAGCATTTTAGTAGGAGGATTAGGTGGCCTATACAAATATGAAAATGATAGTTGGAGCAATGTCTCCATTGATCTATATAATATACTCTCCCTTTATGAGGATGCTAAAAACAACCTCTGGGTTGGCACCATAGATGACGCTTACTACGTAAACAGAACAAACTACAACTACACTTCATTTGAAGATTCTTACGATGTCCGCCTTGGTAGAGTAAATGCCATCAAACAATTACAGGATAATGAACTATCATTTCTGACTAGCGGTAAAGGCGTTGTTGTGCTAGGCAATAACGGCCAAATTAAAATACTAGACAAGAATTTAGGACTTTCTAGTAATCAAGTGCGTGATTTATATCAAGCTTCAACAGATACGCTTTGGATAGTTACGGAAGATTTTGGATTGAACAGACTAATCTTTGACCAGTCCAAAAATGTAACGGATATAAAGTTTGTTTCAAGCAAAGACGGTTTAATCGATAACTCACTGCACCGCTTAATCAAGGATGATTTTGGCTTTTTCTGGATCAATTCGAACAAAGGGATTATGCGCATTAACGAAAAGGAGTTGAATGCTTATTTAGATGAAGCGATCCCTTCCCTCATCGTTCAAAGTTTTACCCAAGAAGACGGTCTTGATCATATTGAAGGAAACGGCGGTGTCCAAAATGCTGGCGTTTTAACTACTGATGGAAAACTACTTTTCCCAAATCAGGCGGGAATTATATACACGCGTCCTGAGTGGCATCTAAACACCAGCCAAGTTCAGTTGCCACTTCCTAGAGCTGAGGAAGTAAGGTTTACTGATTCCCAAGTTTCACTGCAAGGAAAAGAACAATTTGAACTGCCAAAATCCATTCGAGACTTTCAAATCAAGTTTACCTTACCTACGTTCTCCTCGCCCGATAAACTAATTCTAGAGTATAAATTAGATGACATAAATGAAACTTGGCACCGTGTTGGTGCAGAGCGTTTAGCTGTATTTACAAATGTATCTGGAGGGAATAAAACCTTTTTAATGAGAGGGAAATTAATTGGTGACCAAGATTATTCAGAAAGCCAATTCAATATATTTATTCCGCCTTTATACTACGAGACCTTTGCGTTTAAACTGTTTCTGGGGTTTTGTTTTTTACTTGCACTGGCTTTAAGTGGATGGATTTCGGGAAATCGATCAAAACGACGAGAAACCCAACTTGAGGCTGTTGTTCAGCATCGTACCAAAGAGCTGATGGATAAAACATCAGAATTAGAACAATCTCGTGCGGAAGTTGAGCTCTCCCTAAAAAAAATCCAACAACTAGACGAATCAAAATCTCAATTTTTCACCAATTTCACACACGAACTACGCACTCCCCTTTCTCTGATTTTGAATCCTTTGGAGGATATGCTTGAAAAGAACAATGAAGTAAATACTGACAGCTCGGTTAAAAACTTAGTGTTAATGAAACGCAATGCCGAACGTCTAAAAGATCTTGTGAATCAATTGTTGGATGTTTCTAAGTTAAATTCTGGTGAGTTCTCCCTAACCATAGAATTGCTTCCTATTTTCGACATTACCAAACAGATAATCTCTCAATTTGAGCATGCTATCCAAAAGAAAGAGATTCAGCTATCCATAGAAAACAAACTCGCTGAAAATTCGATTTATATGGATCGTAAAGCTTGGGAGCATATCTGTATCAACCTAATTGGCAACGCCATTAAGTTCACCCCTGTTAAAGGAAAGATTTCCATTCTCTTGTCTGAAGATAAAAACAATTACATTTTTTCGGTTAAAGATACCGGCGTTGGAATTAGTGCTGTTGATACTCCATATATTTTTGATGCCTACTACCAAGGTGGTTCAAGCATTTCAAAATCGCAAGGAACGGGTATTGGTCTGTCTTTGGTGAAAGGCTTTGTAGAACGAATGAAAGGCAAAATTGAAGTCCAATCAAAGGAAGGAGAAGGAACAGAGTTCATAATCCACTTACAGAAAGGCTATGCCCATTTTGATAAAAAGGACAGAGTGATTTATGCTAAGGATGCAATTGAGAGTAATCCGAATTCCATTTCAAACCTTGAACTCGAGCAACCGCATCAAGAACAACACCCTGCTTTCTCTAGCTCTATTTTATTGGTGGAAGACAATGACGATTTCAGAGAATATATTCATTCAGTAATCAGTGAATTATATACGGTTCAAGTTGCCACTAATGGTAAAGAAGGACTAGAGGCATTAAAGGACTTCAAACCTGATATTATCGTATCTGACATCATGATGCCAGAAATGGATGGTTATGAAATGATGAGAGCTATCCGAGCTATGGAAGCTTATAAACACATTCCGTTTATATTCCTAAGTGCGAAAGACAGCGAAGTTGATATTGAAACGGGCCTAAACAGTGGTGCCGATATTTACCTTACCAAACCTGTACAGAATAAACTTTTGCTCACCCAAATACGCGCATTATTACGCCGAGAAAAGTATCTCAGGGAATCCATTGCTAATTCAAGGCATGAAGTTTCAAGTCCTTTCGTGAACCAGGTTTTGGAAATCATTCAACGTCATCTTGGCAATCCAGATTTGAACATCAACCTCATTGTTGACGCTTTGTCTATGAGTAAGGCTACGCTTTACAGAAAGTGGAAAGAGGAAAAGAAAGAGACTCTGAACCAAACAATCACCCAGTTACGACTTACAGAGGCAATACGACTCATCCGTGAAGAAAATCTCAATTTTTCGGAAGCTGCGTATGCCGTTGGCTACAACAATCTCTCCTACTTCTCGCAATCTTTCAAGAAAACCTACGGAATGTCTCCGCAAGACTATTTAAAAGATGAATTTGGTTAGAGGTAGTTAGTAGTTGGTGATTAGTAGTTAGTGGTTAGCTGAAAGTTTTAATTAATTAAACAACGCTCAAAGTCATCCTGAAGATACTTCTGAAGGATCTTCCTTACTATTAAAACGCATTTTTTTATTCGCGGGTGATAACTGACCTTGCCGTTACATTATTTCATTGCTCGTTATCACATTCATCTCTTTGAGGTATGTACTTTTGTACCAACCCCGAATCTCGGGTTTTGCACGTACCAAAAACTCTCGACAAGAATTATTGGCGCGAACTCCATTCCATCGACTCAATAATTCCAAAGGTCCACGTTCGCTTATTGCCATATTCAATCCCGAGCCCGTGTGGAATAATTGCTCCTACTGGAGACGTCGATTCCATTGCGTTCTTCCTCCGCCAATAATTCTAAACGTCGATGGCGTTTGGTGGGCGTGTTGACACTCTGGGTTTTAAAAATAACTAGGATGGCTGATTAAAAATCTCATCCCCTCACAAAGATGCTGAAACAAGTTCAGCATGACCGAGGTTTTTTTGAGCTTTTAGCCTCAACATTCTAAACAACTCTAACAGGTTGTTGGGTAACTATAATAGTGCCTCATGCATTTTTGGACGTGACTCATGCATTTTTAACCGTTGACCATGCGTTTTTTGGCATTGCTCATCCATTTTTAACCGTTGACCTTGCGTTTTTTGGCATTGCTCATGGGTTTTTTCACGTTGATTATGCATTTTTTTAGGACATTCATGCGTTCCTGAAGGCCATTCTTCCATTTTTTTAGGGCATTCATGCGTTCCTGAAGGCCATTCTTCCATTTTTTTAGGACATTCATGCGTTCCCGAAGGCCATTCTTCCATTTTTTTAGGACGTTCTTGCGTTCCCGAAGGCCATTCTTCCTTTTTTTTAGGACATTCATGCGTTCCCGAAGGCCATTCTTCCATTTTTTTAGGACGTTCTTGCGTTCCCGAAGGCCATTCTTCCATTTTTTTAGGACGTTCATGCGTTCTTACGTGGCGTTTTTGATTAATATAGTCGTACTGGAAAAATTTATCTGTTTCCCAATTAGCGGGATTATTCCGGATATAATCCGAAATAGTATTCAGAGATTTTTCATCGCGAATAACTTGATCATGGAATCGGGATTGCCATTGGAAATCGAGACGAATTTTACGTGCCTTTCTGGTAACGGAGGATTTAAATCAACGGATAATTGATGCCAAATTTTAGGATTGGGGTCCGAATTGGTTTCGGGGTGAATTGGTTTCGCCATTATCGGTGGTGGTAGAGACGCAATGCATTGCGTCTCTACGTTGTATATTAAATTGATTTTCACCAATTCGGATAATGGCATGAAAATGATTGGGCATTACCACAAATTCCCCTAATTCCAAATTCATATCGGGGCGTATTTCGGGCGTTTTTAACCATTCGGTTTGTACATTTCTACCGATTTTGGAAAGGCAATGTATCTCTCCGAAAAAATATTGACGATTTTTGGTACAAATGGTCACAAAGTAATAACCGGGCCACCAACTAACCCCTCCCCAAAAAAATCTACAGGCATAAAAAAAGCCTCAAGTAAAAAACTTGAGGCTTTGAATGCTCCCCGGCTGTAGCCAACTTGCGAATTTTTTTCGAGATAAAATGGCCTGTCAGAGTATTAAACAGAGGTTCTAAAGGAAATCAGCTGGAAATTGATTGGTCAAAATTTCGAAAAATCTACCCTTTTTTTGCTAATGCGAACTTTTGTAAACCGGTTAATTCTGTTAACTCAAAATCTCTTGAAAAGAAGAAGCTCTCCCCTGCTGAGCAGGCCAAGTTGTATCGCAAACTATTGGACTCTGGAAAGGTGAAAAACAAGGCGGCTCTTGCACGGAAATTTGGGGTAAGTCGGGCTTGGGTTACTATGGTTTTGAAAAGATCATGAGGTAATAAGAATTCTCAATATGAGTGAAATGTACGGTCTGTGAAAACTTTCTGATGATGCTTTATTATCTCAAAGCTTAAAACTCAAATAATTCGAACTTCAGGAAAACGAAATAGTTAACTGAAATAGCAATTTAACTTTATTTTTATCTAACTAAAGTCACAACTCATCTCAGTACATCCACACTAACAACAAGCTTGATGATGAGAATCTTCGGGTTCATGCTCAGAAGTCCTAAAAAATGAGCGTAACGTACCTCCTTCAGAAAATTTGCTCTGAATTCGTATAGCATTTCCAATTGCAATAAGGGCAACTCCTACATCTGCAAATATAGCTTCCCACATGGTTGCTATTCCAAAAGCTGCAAGGATCATAACTAATACCTTAATCCCCAAGGCAAAGCTTATATTTTGCCATACTATACGGTGGGTAAACTTTGATATGTCTATGGCAAGTGGAATTTTAGAAGGCTGATCGGTTTGTATCACAACATCAGCGGTTTCTATTGTTGCATCAGAACCAATTCCTCCCATAGCAATACCAACGTCAGCTAATGTAATAACCGGTGCGTCATTAACCCCATCACCAATAAAGCCGACAATATTTCTCTCTCCAAGAGCTTTCTCAACATATCGGTATTTTTCATCAGGAAGCAATCCGCCGTGTGCTTCGTTGATTCCAAGTTTCTCTGCTACAAATGAAACGACTCTACTATTATCGCCCGATAACATAACCAGTCGCTCGAGACCTTTTTCTTTAAGCAGTGCAATAGTCTGATTGCTATCTTCTTTAATCTGGTCAGCGATACTAATGGTTCCAACATGTTTTCCATCAATTGCTATATGTACGTATGTATAAGGGTCGGAATATTTTTCACTCTCTTGGATGGATATTTGATTGGCTTTCAATAAATCCAGATTCCCGATAAGTATTTCTTTGCCATCAATTTTTCCTTTTAGTCCTTTTCCTGAAATCTCTTGTTGCTCAGTCACATCGTATAAGGATTCATCACCATTAAATGCAATGATAGCTTTACCAATTGGATGAGTAGATTGCTTTTCTAATGATGCTGCATAAGCAATGAGTTCTGCTTCAGACAAACTGCTATGAGACTGTACATTTTGAACTTCAAATGAACCTTCAGTTAAGGTGCCAGTTTTATCCATAAAAAGTATATTCATCTTCCTTAGCTGATCCAGAAAATCCGATCCCTTTAACAAAATTCCATTACTTGATGCAGCCCCAATTCCACCAAAATATCCCAATGGAATTGAAATAACCAATCCACAAGGGCAAGACACAACTAAAAATATAAGTGCTCTGTAGAACCATTCTTGGAAGACATAGTCATTGACTACAAAGTAAGGTATGAATGTAAGAGCAACGGCAAGCCACACAACTATTGGTGTGTATATCTTGGCAAATTTAGTCATAAACCGCTGTGTCGGGGCTTTGCGCTTGGACGCTTCTTGAACCATTGTAAGAATGCCCGATAACTTAGTATCTTTAAATGCACTCGTAACTTTTATTCGCACAAGCTTGTCTTGATTGATTGAGCCTGCCCATATCTCTTCTCCGGCTCCTTTATTAATTGGTTTTGACTCTCCTGTTAGAGCAGCCGTATTAAATGAGCTACTCTCAGTTAGTAGTTCTCCATCAAGCGGAACTTTTTCTCCCGGACGAACTAAGCTAATTTCACCGATTTCTACCTCAGAAGGATGTATCTGAACAGTTTCTCCCTCTCTCTCAACGGTGGCTATCTCTGGCTGTTGATCAATTAATCCCTTTATCGAGCTTCTTGCTTTATGAACAGCACCATGTTGTGCATATTCACCAATCGTGTAGAACAGCATAACAGCAACACCTTCAGCGTATTCACCAATTGCAAAGGCTCCAACTGTGGCAATTCCCATCAGAAAGAATTCACTAAAGAAGGTTCCGTTTTTAATGGAATTAAATGCCTTGCCCCAGACAGGGCCACCGACTGCCAAATAAGACACTCCATAAAGTAGTAGATATAAATATTTACTTCCCTCGAATGTGGTGAAATGTTCCACAAAGAGAGCACTAATCAAAGCAATAATACTTATAAAAGCTTCCTTGTATTTCCTTATAAGAGAAATCATGATTTGTTCTCTCTATCATGGAGCCATTCCCATGCACTATCTGCATTTTCAATCTCAAAAAATTTCATATTATCTTTTGTCAGTGCACTTAGAAGACGAGTTCCCCATTTTTGCCATTTAGATTCTCCCACAATGGCAATACGATCAAACTTACCGATGAATTTGGCATCAAGTTTTAAATCTTTCCAAAATGAGTCCACATCCTTCCAGCCTTTAAATTTCTCTAAAATCATTGACAATTTAGGCTTTGAGTTCGAGCCAGTAAAATCCTTGAGTGCTGGTTCTAGCTTATCAAAGTCCTGCTTGTTCAAAGCACCAGATGCTTTAATGGCAAGAATGCCTCTCTCTTCGTGTGTCTCAATACTAATCATATTAGTTTACCTTATTGATCAATTTTGAATAATAATATGATAATTTTTGTCAGATTAATTGCAGATTTGTGTAAATCTCGTGCAGGATTTTGTCAGATTTTATCTATTGAAACTCTTTTATTCTCCTTGACCTCTTTAAAATGAGAAGGTGATAGTCCAGTCTCTTTTTTGAATTGTCGGGAGAAATGTTGCTGGCTTCCGTAGCCTAACTCATAAGCTATTTCAGTTAAATTATGTTCTCCATATACGATGAGTTCTTTAGCCCGCTCGATCTTTTGCAGGATATAGTATCGCTCGATAGACTTTCCTTCCACATTAGAGAACAACCGACTCAAAAAATGGTAATCCTTATTCAGGTTTTTTGTCAGATACTGTGAAAGATTGCCTTTAAGCTCTTTATTGGTTCGAACCAACTGTATGATAATCTGTTTGATGCGCTCAACAGTTTTACTACCCTGATCGTTGATGATTTCAAAGCCATTTTTCTGAACTACTTTTACGAGCCTTTGATATTCTTTATCAGGAATTGGCTCAGTTAGTGTTAGCTCTCCTAGATCAATATGTTTAATTGCGAAATCAGCTTCTGTAATTTTCTTTTCCAAAATTTCAGTACAACAGGTACATACCATATTCTTTATGTGGAAGTGTTGTTGTTTCATTCTTCATGATTATGTTGTTCTTCAATCAGAGTAGAGATCTGATTATCCCACTCTATTTCTATCGTGCTATGGTTGAACTTATAAGGTTTAAGCAATTCACGAATTTCTTTTTTTGCATTTATCAATTCAGAAACTTGGTTCATTTCATGTACTTGTATATGGGCAGTGACCACATGCTTTTCCCCATCCAGTGACCACACATGCACATGATTAGTGCTTTCTACAAAAGGTAGATTCAGAAACTTTCTGTTCAATTCATCTATGTCAATATCATTAGGACTTCCCTGCAAAAAGACATATAAGGTTTCTTTTAGGCGCTTCAGGATATTCCACAATATATATGCTGTTATGAAGAGGGATAAAGCCGGATCGAGATAATGTATATCTTTAAAAAGCAAAACAATGGAAACTACCAGCACGGCAGCCCACCCCAAAACGTCTTCCATTAGATGCCATGATATTACCCGCTCATTTAGAGTTTTACCTTTACTTACTCTCCATGCAGCGTATCCATTTACAGTAACTCCAATGATAGCAAATAGTAACATACCTTGAGCATCAGTGTGTTGCGGATTTAGAATGCGTTCTACGGCCTCATTTATGACAAATATTGAGCCCCCAATAAGAACAAGGCTATTCACCAAGGCCCCTAATAACGAAAAACGAGTATATCCGAATGTGAAATTTGAATTAGCTCCTTCTCTCGACTTTCTGTCCAAATACCAGGACAAGCCCAGAGAAATACTATCACCAAGATCGTGTAAAGCATCGGAGATGATAGCCACACTGTTTACATATAATCCTCCAAAAAACTCAAGAATGGTGAACCCTATATTAAGGAAGAAGGCAATTTTAATATTGCCTTCTTGATTATGGTGATGATCATGTGCCATGAGATATGAATTTGAGTGTCACTAATTTATGTTACTTGCTTAATTGTAAGATTTTTATGGCTCCTCGAATCACAAAACTGAATACAATCGCTCCGATTATCAGATCTGGAAGCTTACTATCAAGCCAAAAAACCAGTACTCCGGCTAGTATCACTCCACCATTCACAATAATGTCATTAGAGGTAAAGATGGCACTGGCCTGCATGTGAGCTTCATCACTTTTGGTTTTATTAATCAGCCAGAGCGAAACCAGATTGCCAATGAGAGCCAGCACTGCTATGAAAATCATCCACTCAAACAGAGGTGTTTCACTTTCACTGAGAAATCTCCGAAATACTTCTGTGAAGCCCAACAATGCCAACCCCATTTGAAAATACCCACTAAATTTAGCTACTTTTTTCTTTCTTGAAACAGTACTGCCAATCGCAAACAGACTTAGTGCATATACGATGGAATCTGCAAGCATATCGAGTGAGTCTGCTATCAAACCCATAGAGTTTGATATCCATCCGGTAGTCATTTCCACAACAAAAAATCCAAAATTGATACCCAGAACCCACCACAATATTTTACGCTGTTTGGAATCGTCAGCAGCCAACGGCAATTCGACATCATCTTCTGAACCTAATAACTGGTCGCTAAGTTTAAGTTCACTTATGGCGTGATGGATCTCATCTACTTTTTCTGTATGATATACCTCCAGTTTGCGGTTGGGGATATCAAATGAAAGTTGCTTAACCTCATTGTAAGGTTCCAGCTTCATGCGGATCATTTCCTCCTCTGAAGGGCAATCCATTTTGCTAATGTGGAAGGTTGTTTTTTTCATTTCTGGAAAAGTTTTGAACTATGAAATTCTTGTGAGCGACTTTTGTGTCTTTATTCTATAAGCGTTCTCAATTTCTGTAACATAAATAATTCCATCCCCATGTTCCAGGGTTTGAGCTTTGCTACAGATTAATTCAATTGCTCTTTCCACTACTTCATTTTGACAAACCAGCTCCAATTTTATGATTGGGCTGTCTGTAAAGTGAAAGTCCAAAGATGGAGAAGCGTCAGGGTTTTTGTAGGCTCCTGTTCCTTCACCTTTAGATAATGTAACACTGTCGAAGCCTTCTTCTTTTAATGATTCTACTACAATCTGTACACGTTTGGGTTTTATAAATGCTTTTACTTCTTTCATAATTCTGATATTTAGTTTGTCCTTAACCGGTTTTTTCTACCGGTCAAGGATCTTTATTTCTATTCCTTAATTAATGACCGTGAGAAGTCTGACTTTTCTTCATCTCAGCAATAAGGGAATAAGCGTTATTCCATGCAACTTTTGTGTCTGATGGTAAAGTTTCTAATAACTTCACTTCCACCCATCCGTCTTTTTCCAGGCCAGTTTTTATCTCAATCGGCGTAAATTCCCATTCTGTTTCTCCATTTTCCTGATGCTCTTCGGCACTAAACATATACGTTTTACCTTCGTCTTCAATGATGGCACTCTCGGGTAAGGCAAACACTTCTTTGTCTGTGGTATAGATATTACCGTTGATATACATTCCCGGTATTAAATACCCTTCTTTCTGATCAATCTCGGCATGTACATGAACTGCTTTCGGGTTTTGCTCGAACTGCTTTCCTACGGAGTATATTTTCCCGGTTAATCTTCCATCAGGGACAGATTGGACAGTAAAAGAAACTTTCTGTCCCTTTTTAACCTGATACACATCTTTTTCAAAAACCATCAAATCAGCATGTATATGTTCGTTATTAACGATCATAAATAACTCTGTTTGTGGTTCAACATGTTGTCCAATTTGAATGTTAACGTCTTCAATGTATCCGTCAATAGGACTAACAATGGGCACCGTCTCATAAATATTTCCACTTCTGATTTTTTCGACGCTCAAACTTAGTTGTTTTAGCTGCACCTCATACCCCTTAACTTCAGCAACCGTAGCTTTGTGCTCTGCTTGTGTTTTTTGGAGTGCCTGACCGGAACCAACCTCTCCTTCATATAATCTTTGTTGTCTTGCAAGTTCTTTTTCCATATACAGCATTTGCTCGTACGTACGCACGTATTGTGTTTGGATATTGGTAAGATTAGGATGTGCTGCGTAAGCCAGCACCTGATTTTTAGTAACTTTATCTCCTTCAATAACTTCAATGGAAGTAACATTAGCTCCTAAAATTGCAGTTACGGTAGCCTCATGTTGCGGAGGTACTTCCAGCTGCCCGTTTGCCTTTATGATGCCTGAAAGATTACGGGTTGGAAGCGTATCAACATTCATTTCAAGACTGTTAAATTTTAGTTGTGAAAGGTGTGCTGCATTTGCTTCTTCATTTTCTTCACTCTGCATTAGTGATGCATTTTCGGTTGCTATGGCTTGGTTATCTTCAACTTTTGATGTGTTGCAAGCCGCAAAAAAAGAAAGAAGAAGGATTAGTACGGTTATATTTATTTGTTGGATATTCATGATATTGTTTTTTAAAAAATTAATTACTTGTTAGGGGTATTCAGGTAGTATTCTAATTCATATCTACTATTCAGATAATTGCTGAAAGCGTCCCATGAATCTACCTCTATCTGTATGGCATCTCTGATATTTTGAAGAAACATTACGTAGTCAATAGCTCCTTCTTTATAAGCGGTGAGTGCACCTTTTCGTTGTTCTTCTGCCAGAGGCAGTGCTTCTTCTTTATAATATTCCCAGGAATTAAGCCACTTTAAGTAGTTTTCCTGCATACTGTTGTACATACTGTTCAACTCTTTTTGAGCCTGATTAAGGTTTTGGCGGGCAATATTAGTTTGTATTTTAGAGGACTGCGTTTTTCCAAGGTTTCCCCAAAAAAGTAATGGGAAACGAACACCCAACTCATATTTATAGAAACCGGATTGATTTGCTATCTCCTGAAATCCATAACTTGCACTAAATTTTGGCAGAAACCGGCTTTGATCTTTCTTAACCACTGCTTCAGCCACCTTAACTTTTTGCTCCATCATAGTTAAATAAGGATGATTATTAAGAGCATCTTTATTAAAATTGATTGGCTCATCTAACTCTTCAACCGATACATTTTTTACGGTGTAAAGAGAATCGCCTTCAAACCATTTATTAAGTTTTCGAACAGCACTTAGATAGTCTCTGTATGCTTGTTCTTTCTGAATCTTAATTTTATTAGCCTGATTAAGTGTTGAAAGATATTCCAATCTGGAAGTGGATTCCGTTTCAAGGCGCAATTCTGCGGCTCGGGAAATATCAGTAAACTGAGCAAATAGCTCATCCAGTACATTATATTTTTGTTTAGTACTGAAAACATCGGCCCAGTTTTGCTTTACCATCAATTCTACCTGAACGTAAGTGAGTTCGGCACTTTGTTCTGCAAGGCGTTCATTTTCTTTTTGAAGTTTCACTCGTGAGGGAATTCCCAAAAGGTCAAACTCCTGAGAAACTCCAAATTTAGTTGTAATTCCATCCGCGCCGTTGCCCACTTCTTCCTTGCCGGTAAACACCTGAGTATCACCGATTTCCCAAGCGGTTTTCCGTAGTGCCTGTTGACTTTCTATTTCAAGTCGTGCTGCTTTTATAGCGGGATAGTTATCCATTGCTTTTCTCACAGCTTGTTCTAAAGAAAGCTCCTGAAGATTAGTTGTTTGCAACGGCTGTGCTTGTGCCACACCTGACATAAATAAACTTCCGGTCGCCATTAAAAGAACCACAGAAGCAGTAATTGACTTTTTCTTTAACTTTTTCAGGTTTCTTTTTTCAATAAAAGAATATAATACAGGCAGTATAATCAGTGTAAGCAAGGTTGCACTAATTAACCCACCAATTACAACCGTTGCTAAAGGCCGTTGCACTTCGGCACCGGCGGAGGCTGAAAAAGCCATCGGGGTGAACCCCATAATAGCTGCGGTGGCCGTTAATAAAATGGGGCGAAGTCTTTCCCTGGTTCCTATTATAATTCGTTCTTTCAAATCAGTTACTCCTTCTTCTTTTAATGAATTAAATCGGCTTATGAGTACGAGTCCATTGAGTACGGCTACCCCAAAGAGTACAATGAATCCCACTCCTGCGGAAATACTAAAAGACATATCTCTGAGTGCCAGAAAGAATATTCCGCCAATTGCGGCTAATGGTATAGCCAGATAAATCATGACCGATTGAGAGAATGAATTCAGTGCAAAATAGAGCAGGATAAAAATTAGAAACAGTGCAATAGGTACAACAATTGATAATCTGCTTTTTGCTCGTTGCAGATTTTCAAATTCTCCGCCATAGGTAATATAATATCCTACGGGAAGCTCTAATTCTGCATCCAGTTTTTGCTGTATATCATTAACAACAGATTCTACATCACGGCCGCGGGTGTTTATACCGACAGACGTTCGCCGGAATGTGTTATCACGGGAAATCTGCATGGGACCGGGTTGGTAACTGATATCTGCAATTTCTCCTATAGGCACTTGTGAACCGCTCGGCAGGTCAATATATAGTGAGCGTAAATCTTCGATACTTTTACGGTTCGCCTCATCAAATCGAACTACTAAATCAAATCTTCGCTCCCCTTCAAATACAACACCTGCTGTGCCGCCTGCAAAAGCAGTACTTACATAATCGTTTAGTTTGGTGATGTTAAGACCATATTGAGCTACTTTCTGTCGGTTATATCTTACCGTCATTTGTGGAAGCCCCGCTGTTTTTTCGGGATTTACATCTCCCACACCCGGTACGGTTTGGATTAGCGTGGACATTTCTTCTGCTTTCTGTGCAAGAATGTCAAGATCGTCGCCATACAGTTTAACGGCTACATCTTCTCTGACACCTGTAATTAGTTCATTAAATCGCAGTTCCACCGGTTGGCTGAATACCAAGTTAACACCTGTAAGTTCTTGATTCAGCTTATCTTTAATTTTTTCTATTAACTCATCTTTCGAAGATACGGTCTTCCATTTAGTTTTATCTTTTTCTAAGATAATTGCCATATCTGCAATATCCATCGGCATGGGATCAGTAGGGATATCTGCTACACCAATGCGCGATACTATGGTTTTAATCTCAGGAAAATTATTTAGTAGAATATCCTGAGTTTTTGTAGAAATATCGATGGCTTCACTTAATCCGCTTCCGGGTCTTATTAATGCTTGCATGGCAATATCTCCTTCATCAAGTTGTGGAATAAATTCACCACCCATTCGAGAAAAGGTAAATAATGATCCTAAAAACAGAATCACAGCTGCACTAATTACAATTAACTTTCTCTTTAATGCTAATTCTAAAAGAGGGTTGTAAACACGTTGAAGCCCTCCAATAAGCTTATTACTCAGCTTTTCAAGTGCTTGTTCAAATCGGGCAAGCCATGAATTTTTATTGGCATAAGGCTTCATAGCCAATGATGAAATCATAGGCACGTAAGTAAGACAAAGAATAATAGCTCCTATCACTGCATAGCCAAAAGTAAAGGCCATTGGGCGGAACATTTTTCCTTCTACCCCTTCAAGAAAGAGAATTGGGGCAAATACAATGAGTATAATTAGCTGCCCAAAAAAGGCAGAATTCATCATGGTACTGCTGGCTGTGTATGTAAGCTCATCCATTTGCTTATTGCCAAACTTATTCTTTCCAGATTTCACTCTTTTTTCTATCTCGTGTACCGTGCCTTCCACAATGATGACAGCCCCGTCAACAATAATTCCAAAATCTATGGCTCCCAGGCTCATTAAGTTTGCCCAAACTCCGGTTGCTTTCATCAGGATAAATGCAAAAAGTAATGATAAGGGAATAAGTGATGCTGTTACTAATCCTCCTCGCAAACTTCCGAGCAAAATCACTAAAACAAACACTACTATTAACGCCCCTTCAATTAAATTTTTGGAAACCGTACTTGTTGTTCGTGCAATAAGATTACTTCTATCCAAAAAGGGTTCAATTCTCAGCCCTTCCGGTAAAGATGTTTGCACACTTTCGATTCGCTCTTTTACATTTTGAATAACGTCATTAGGATTTGCTCCTTTAAGCATAAGAACCATTCCACCGACAGCTTCATGTCCATCTTGTGTAAAAGCTCCATATCGAGTTTGTGTACCAAATTGTACTTTTTCGGCAACGTCATTAATAAGAACAGGAATTCCATTTTCGTTCTTTATTACAATACTACCGATATCATCTAAAGATCGAATCAACCCTTCTCCTCGGATAAAATTCGCCATTTTATTTTTCTCGATGTAGGCTCCACCGGTATTTACATTGTTCATGGCAAGAGCGTCATACACTTCAGAAATTGTAATTCCAGTAGCATTCAATTTGTCAGGATCAATCGCCACTTCGTATTGTTTGATACTTCCACCAAACGAATTTACTTCTACTACACCATCAACCAAGGTCATTTGACGTTTAACTATCCAGTCCTGAATAGTTCTCAATTCAGTAGGTGAATATTCATCTTCAAATCCTGGTTGTGGAACAATGGTATATTGATAGATTTCTCCTAATCCGGTTGTGATAGGTCCCATATTCGGGGAACCGAATTTCTCGGGGATGTCTTCTTTAACTTCATTGAGTTTTTCTTGCACTAATTGTCGGGGCAGATAAGTACCCATGTCATCGTCAAAGACGATGGTAACTACCGAAAGACCGAATCTGGAAACGGATCTAATTTCAGATACACCGGGAAGATTTCCCATTGCCAATTCTACAGGATAGGTCACAAATTGCTCGATATCTTCTGTTGCGAGATTTTCAGATACCGTTATTACTTGTACTTGATTATTAGTTATATCCGGTACGGAACCCAAATTAATGGTCATCATGGAGTATGTTCCAACTCCAATTAAGGTTAAAATGAATAAGCCGATGATGAACTTATTCTTTATTGAGAACGATATTATTTTATTAATCATAAAAAATTAAAACTGTCCCTTTTCTCAGGGAGTGTTGAATAGAAATCAGATTTATAGAATTAGTTGTATAAACCTGTGTGAATATGAAGACTAAAAACTCTCGATAAGATGCAAGAAATACAGACTCCAGAGAGTCATATACATTTAGAGCTTTAGTAAATAAGGGGAGTGGCTAATTCAGAAGAACAACTGTTGCTAAGGTGGTTATTTCTTGCTGTTCGATTATAGGTGGGATAAATACAGCTAGTTGTTTATTTGCTGAATTTGGCAGAATTGAAACCGACTGATAAAGATCATTGTTGATCTTCTGAATGGTTTTATTCTGGTCAAAACGATTTACTCTATTGTCTTTGGCACAAGTTTCATCGAGCTCCAGATCGTTGCATTCTATACAATAGTCAGAGTCAGAATGGAATTCAGCATCAGTGTCAGAAAAAATAATATCTGCATGCAAATCACAGTCAGAAGCAATTCCAAAAGAAAGAGGGGAAGTTGATTCTATATTAATATCCCCATTCGATTCGAAACAGTAGATCAATGAATCGGCAAAACCATGTACACTCAGGCTGTGTATGCTAAAAAATAGCAATAATACTGCTGAAGTAGCTTTTATAATAGTATGTGAGTTCTTGATCATAATTCTATAGTGAAACCAAAGATAGGATATAAAAATTCACATACCTAATATTTTCTTGTTTTAAACTTGATGAATTTTGATGTGGATACTTACCCGATAAATTTAGCATGATGAACAGAATACCGAGAGACTGGATTTCTGATGAAATGTAAATGAATTCTTCAATAAAAAATTCATGAAGATGTATGAAGTAGCTTATTCAAATCATTAGACTATGAAATGATTAATTTACATGCGAAGCCTGTGGAGTTGGCACAGGCTATAATTGACTTAACTTTTATCGAATTGCAGCAATTCAACTTTCCTACAAAAGATTTTCTTTGTGTAGCTTACGATTCCGTTAAAAAAAATAGAGTAGGTAATTCTAAAAAAGTTTCACTACTGTTTCACTCGAATAAATAAAAAAAGCTCTAACACTTTATTTATCAAAGTATTAGAGCTTTTTAAGTGCTCCCCGGCTCAGGGTGAAATGCGAACTTATTTTACTGTAATATGGAACATAGAGACCGTTACTGACGATTTTGGCCAGCAAAGGTTCACACTTACCCTCCCAAAAATGCACCAAAACTACCCATTTTTGAAAGATGCGAACTTTCGGTTAACACCCCTTATTTATGTTAACTCAAAGAAGCTTGAAAAGGGTAAATCGAAGAGATTATCAAGAGAACAGCAAGCTGTGAAATACCGCAAACTATTAGACTCTGGGAAAGTCAAAAGCCGTGCTGAACTGGCAAGGAAGTATGGGGTAAGTCGGGCTTGGGTGACGAAAGTTTTGAAATAGAAAAGGATGTGAAATAACTCTCACATCCTTTTTGTAGATTTATTTTGTGCCGTTTCCTCTTCCCGAACCAGAAGGGTTTCCAGTAGTACTTGGCCAGTTACCACCTGGATCAGGATGATCTGATTGCCGGCCATTATTTGCTTGTTTAATGTCTTTTGAATGTATCATTATGATCTAGATTTAGTTTGGGTTTATATGCCATTTAGTGTGGCTTAGTAGATGGTACATTCATACGCGCAAAAACTATAGACCATGTAATGGACACTATCCATTTGAAAGACTGCATAAAGTCTCTGGAAAAACGGGATCGTACTTAGAGAACTCAGAAATGGCCTCGCTGACTACTGATGAAACGAGTAGTGCAATAATATAAAATCCATTTGCGCAGTCTTTGAAATATTGCTCCATTTCCAAGTACTTACCCATTTGTAGCTTTCTCAACTTTCTTAATTGCTCTATTGAAATGGGTTTACCACTTTTAAGCTTATATATAGCTTTTTTCACTCCACTGCGATCCTCATCTAGTTCTGATATTCTTTCGACGAGCTCGTGAGTACTGTTTACTTCAATTATTCTTTCGATAGACATCAGTAGCTTTTCAATGGGTAGAATAATTCTTTGCCCATCACCTTCATTAGCAAATAAAGGTAAATACCAGTACTTCCCAAAAAGCTGAGATAACTTTTTTTCTAATGCCGAAGAATCTTGCCCAAAGCTATCATCATATTCTTTCCAGTCATGCAATAAATTACTTAAAGTAGTTATAGCCAACTGCACTTTATCCGTGTCTTCCTGATGATAGTTCACAATCCATTGAACGAAGAAAGGCTTTACCTTATACCAAAGAGGAAGTGTGATTGTAAATGCGAACAGTTGCCCTGAATATAGATCCGATTCTTTGGCGATAAAGTTAATTCCATCTGTAGTTTGGATAGGAAATTCATTCGATATGCCCTCTAATAGTTCACGAAATAGTTTCTGAAACCATTCATTATCGATTTCATCTAAGCTTGTTCTTTTCTTCCAACGCTGAAAAGATTTTTTTTGTGCATCACCCCAATCAGACTGAGTAAAGAGAATCTTGTATATCTTAGCGATAACATCTCTAGGATTAGTATAATCAGTTTTGGTGTTTGCCATGTTTGGTTTGCAAGATTGAGAAGTGATAACGATTAGAGTACTTACGATATTTAGAATCTAAGATTCTATTTCATAATGAACTATTTCACTTTGAATTAAGCCATAATTCTTTTGTTTGAAGGCTTAAGCTTTTTGTTGTTTGTGATAGAGCCTGAAGAAATGACAGGTCACGTAATTATAGTATTTCCAGATTGTGTACTAAATATTACAGTCTATTTCGGCTTAAAAGGAACCTGTGTTCTTTATTGGCACGATTTTTCCCCTATAGTCTGCGTGAATCCTCATTAAGACATTTAGGTTGCAACCATGCAGAAAGTCCGAATCATTTATGTTCCCGGTTTTGAAGGTATCGGGGTAAGCCCAAGACTCATTGAAAAAGCAAGTGCTAGATATGGACGGGAATGCCGGGTAGAATGGGAAGGTGAGCAGCATATTGAGGGGCGAATCACCCCCATCCCAGCGGACTATCACCAACAAGAGGTGATTCTAGTGGATGAAACCTGGAAGAGCTTATACTGCCAGGAAAAAGAGTACGGTTTTCTATCCTATCCGAGACTTTCCTTTATCGAAACCCTCCATCTTCAGGAAATAAAAGTGGATTCGGATGAAGAATATGATGAAGAAGATGATGATAAAGTAGAAGACGAGGAGGATGAAAATGAAGCCCCTTCTTTGCCACTCATCACCCACCAGCTCGACGATAAAGTAATCGTTTTCTATGGCCAGAAGATTTACAAAGATGGAAAAGTATTCGAGGTTACCGGATTCAATCCTGAAATGGAAGCGGGTATTATAACCTTCGATACACTAATTCAGCCAACTTATCTACCTAAACCAGCTCCAAAGAAAAAAGGTGAGAAAAAGGACGAGGAAAAGGATGATCACCATTCTGTTTCCTTAGAAGATTTTTTGGATCTATCGCATGGGTTGAAAAAAACCAATTCTGCCTCAGTGAAAAGACGCAAACCTTTATCAAAAAAGGCGCTTAGTCAACTCAAAGGCATAAACTCAGTGATTGAACGCTTGCGAGATGAAGTGATCTACCCCTTTCATGATATTTTGGATTCACCCTCCTATGCGGACCAAAAACCAATGGGTGGAGTACTCCTCTACGGGCCTCCCGGTACTGGTAAAACTGAATTGGCATATGCTATGGCTGGTGATCTTAATATCCCTATGATTCGATTGGATATTGGAAGCATCGGCTCACCTTATGCACATGAAGCAGCCATGAATATAGCCAAGAAATTTTCGGAAGCCGCTTCCCATACCGGTGGAGCTCTCCTTTTTATCGATGAAATAGATGCCATTGCCGGTCACCGTTCGGGGATGAATACCCACGACAAAGAAAATGTAAACGCGCTGCTTCAGGAGCTGGATCCCAAAAAACGGCCACCCCATGTGTTAGTGGTTGCAGCTACCAACTATATGTCGGAGTTGGATACCGCGGTACTAAGATCTGGGCGTTTTGACACCAAAATTGCAGTCCCACCTCCCGACGCTACAGGCCGCTTTGAGCTGTTAGCCCATCGTGTTAAAAATCTGCATGTAGATTCCAAGATTACCCACGCCTACTTGAAAAGGCTTGGGAAACGTTTGATTGGCTTTGTAGGAGCTGATGTTAACACCTACATTGAAAAAGTAGTGGCTATGCATCGCCAACGGCTCAGTCAATCTCCAACTACTGCCTCAAAAGCGATAACCGTTGACGATTTTGAGGCAGCCATAAAGACTATTACCCCATTGTGCGAGCTGGAACTGAATATCACCCGACCTTCCTTATCCATTAGTACATTATATGGGGCGGAACCTATCTATAAACAACTGAAAGAAGAACTACTATTTTCGGTTCAACCCGAACAATTCCGCCAGGATTTACCACCCATTCAGGCCGATGGTATTATCCTGCATGGAAAGCCCGGAACCGGGAAATCTTCCTTGGCTCAAGCTATTGCCCATGAACTCAATGTACTGTTTATGAACGTTAATCTGGCAGAGCTGAAATCTAAATACGTCGGAGACACACCAAAAAATATTGCTTCCTTATTTGAAAAAGCCCGCCTGTTTCGACCGATTCTACTCTTTTTTGACGAAATTGATAGTCTTGGGAGCCGTGAAAACGCTGGCGAGGCGCATAACAACGACGCCATTAATGCTATGTTGACTCAACTCAGTGGAGGCAATGACAACCAAGGAGTGTTGTGTATGGCCGCCACTAATCTTTTTGACCAGCTCGACCCAGCCTTGAAACGAGCCGGGCGATTCGGCCTTCATATTGAAGTGTCCTATCCAACCCGCGATGGTTATCTAGCCCAACTTAAAGGCTATCTTTCCACCATTTCCCACGAAATCAGTGAGGATAAGATTACTCAGCTAGCAGATACCTTTTCGAAAGAATCGAATCCCTATTCCCAAGCAGATGTTGAACGGTTTTTCCAGCGACTACTCCGCCACTTGCGTGTACACACCAAAGACGGAGAACCGGCCACTGATGCAATGATTAACAAGCTGTTGGAGGAGCCCCATGGCCATTAATTTCAAGAAAGCCCTAAAAGATCAGCTATCCAATCAGCGGTCGGGGGAGTTTGTTCGCATTACCATTTCAGGAGTAGACCAAGAGGCCTATTTCAACGAAGCCTATCCCTTAGAGCTTACGTTCACCGACCGGTTTGGAATTTCTCATCAGCTTCGTTATCAGAACGATTACATCGAGTTAGATGGTCGTCCAACCCCATTGTCAGTGATAATAAGAATGATCTATGGCATCAATACCCCAGAAGGTCTTCGAATAGCAGAAGCCTATGAAACCGGGTTTACAAGGGTGGCTGATTTCCTGGATCCCAGCGATTTGGTTCACCCTGAGATTGCTAGTGGATATCGCTCCAACTTTGTCGCAAAGGAGAATATGCTGGGGGAAAACCGACTTCGTTTTCATAGTGTTTCACCAGCTGGATACCCCGTAGCTACACGGGATATCATTAGGTCCGATGCAGACATATACTGGGAGTCCCACGGGGTGCTACGTATCCACCCGCGGGCATTTTGGGGGCCTAAAAAAGCGGTATTGGTAACCTGGAATCCCTTAGCGGCTGATTTTTTTAGCGAACATGACATTCCCGCAATACCCCTGCCCTCCAACCAAGAACTAGGCTTTTATAATTACCATGAACTCCTTGGAGGAGCCGATATCTATATAATAGATGAGCAAGACGGGCTGAACTTTGATTATTCGATCTACCCCTTTACTGAATTATGCCTGAAAAACAATCTCTCGGTCTTCCGTATAAATGCAAAAGGAGCATTCAATCAGTCTTCGGCCATGGACTATCTGGCATCACATGGAACTAAAGCATTTGAGGAAAGAGTGAGGCGTTTTTCCATGCGTATTTATCCAAGCGACATTCCTTCTAAAGGAATGTATAATCAATCTCGTACCCGGCGTACCCCTTCTATTGATCTTCCTCAGGATGTAGTAGGAACCCGTTTTTTCTTTAAGATTGACTCTACTGGAGACATCGCCGTTTCGAGCCCCTTTCGAATTATATCATCGGGTTCACTCACCTCCTATGAAAATGTGCAGGCCCGACAATGGGTTCCCTTTGAAACCGTCGTTACTCCAGAGATAATCCAACGCATTGAAAATGGCTCCTATATGGGATGGGCAAGTATATTTGACTCCACAGTGGCGTTTATAAAGCGATATATTTACCTCAAAGAGGAATCCTGGTACTATGTATTAGCAGCGTGGGTTCTCGGTACTTATTTCTACAAAGCCTTTCCGGCCTACCCGTACTTACATTTTGAAGGAGAAAGAGGCAGCGGTAAGACAACGATGCTCGATCTTATCGCAGCTCTTAGTTTTAACGGGGTGGTAAAAACGAAGGCGACGGTGGCCGCAATGACAGAGCTTGTGGACGAGCAATGTGCAACCTTGTGTGTGGATGAGTTTGAGGATTTCTCTTCAGCCAAAAACACGCATGACGAACTTTCCCGATTTTTAAACGGAGGGTACAATTACAAAGGAACCTACACCAAAAAAGCCGGGAAACAGACCCGTACTCTTCATACCTACTCGCCAAAAGCGTTTGGAGGTACAGGTGCTATTAACTTAGATACTCTTTCATCACGAACCATACCCATACCTACCATTGAAAAACCAAAATCTGTGTCCTTAGACGAGTTCATGGAATTTGAACCAGAGGTACTCAGGCAACAGGAGCTCACCCGAACAGCTGCCCTTGCTTTTCCCCTGTTACACTCGAAGGAGCTTTTTACAGCAATCGAAATGATTTCCCCTGACCAACAGCTGCCATACTCCGGTAAGAAACTGGGAAATCGTCAGTTTCAACTTGCTAAGCCGTTATTGGTAATCGGGGCACTTGTTGATGAGGATGCAAAAGGTGCCTCAGAAATAAAACAAACCATTCTGGAGGGACTAGATAGTTTGTGGAACAACAACTTAAGTGAAAACATGAAACTTGAGCTTGTGCTAGCTAACCAATTTAAGGCATGGTCGGAAGACCCTGATTTTACCTCGTATCTCATCGAAAATGATTTCTGCTATTTCTCAAAGGAAGCGTGGGATGGAACCACTTTGCGTGATTATTTTCCAGACAATACCAAACTCTATAAATGGTTTAAAGATCGATTTAAGCTAAAAACTGCAAGCCGGAATTTTCCCCACCTAACCCCCGATAAAAATGGAAATAAGAATGCCTCATATGCTCGTTTTCCCTTGAATCTAATTATAGCATATCGCCCATTTAGAGAGTGGTTTAGCAAAAAGTAGCCGTATAACACTTATGCACTGAATCTAACTCCCTAACTCATCTAAATAGACTCGCCTATTTTCGAAGGTTGTTCAGAATGTGTTGGCTCGCTACATCTAAGGCTTCCTGATCGGAAAGATTAGCTTGGTAAACTTCCTTTACCGACTGAACGTCTATTTTATCTATTTCGGGAATCATTTTTCGTACCGGGTCAGCGAGGGCTTGAACCCGGTAGACTAACCCTTCACAAGTAACACGAAGAGCATCATACCCATCACTATACACTTGGAGATACCTCACTTGATGCTCCAGTATATATTGAGCTGCCTGAATGGAGGCTAATGATAATTGAGTATAATACATATCAAGAAAATCTTGCCATAACCTAAAGTAGCTTGCACGAAGCTCTGTATGCAGCGGATAACGATGGAAGACACGAAGATAAATCCGGATCATCCCTAAGAACTCTGCCGGTGTTTTAAAAGAAAACTGGTGTACCTCATGCAGCATTGACTGAATGGTATCCAATCTCCCCTCCCTCATAAGATCAGACGCTTCCAGCCAGTCTAACACATCAACCAATGTTTTACCGGGCTTGTTTATCTGGAGATTATTCCGACTAAAAAAGTCTTGATAAGGATTACTCATGCTCTATTTTAAAAAAAGATTGATTTTTTTCCACCTAGAATTTGACAAATCCTCAAACAATGAATAGAATTAATAAAGGGCTTTTACACATGTACACGTCCAAAATTTAAAATCAAAAATATAGAGGTTAAGAGAAGATGATAGAAAACCATATTCCTCACGAATTAAAAATCACCAATCAGTGGGTGAACTGAACACTGGAACAAAGAGACGGCAAAGCAACAAAAGTGCCCCGTCAAACTAACAAAGCGTATGCGAGCGTAACCAATCCAGCCACCTGAACTACATTTCACAATGTAGTCGAGGCCTATAACCAACAACCTTTGTCCTTTAGCGGGGTTGGGTTTGTTCTTACCAATGCAGATCCTTTTGTAGCTATTGACATTGATGGATGCATTCAAGATAGCCGCATTTCAGATGCCACCCGGCAACTCATTGAAACGTTTGATTCCTATACAGAAATTTCACCCAGCGGCCAAGGAATCCGTATTATGATCAAAGGGCAAATGCCTCTAGGCATGAGTAATCGTTTTAGTTTAAACGGTGCAAAGGGAGTCGAAATCTATGCGCATAGCAGATATGTAACGATCACCGGAGCAGCCTTGAACGGAACTCCCTCCCCCCTCCGTGATTTTGACAATGACCAATGGAGCACCATACTGGAGTTGTTAGGGCAGTCAGGGAGTAGTTCCTCTACGGGGGGAGTGTCCCGTGTTTCTACAACCGTTACTGCGGAAGACCAACGCAACATTGAACGTCTGGAACACGATGAAAAACATGGATCTGAATTCCGGGCGTTGTTTCACTATGGGGATCTCGCCCGGTATGGCGGAGACCAGTCTAAGGCAGATTTACGGTTGACCACCCTAGTGGCTAATGTCGTCGGATTTGACGAAACGGCTATTGATCGCATTATTCGCGCCTCAAAGTTATTCCGAAAGAAATGGGATACCAGGCATCGCAATGATGGAGCAACCTATGGGCAAATGACGATTGAAAAAGTCTTACTTACCAGGTTTGTACGACATAAAGGAGAGACGGAAGGGTTTCTAAGGTTTCATTATGGGTTTCGCTACAATGAAGTGCGTGGCATGGTGGAATGGCACAAACGCGGGGTGCCGGCCTGAAAGTTACTCGAAGATCGGGGCTTTGCCACTATACTTCGCCACCTGCGAAACCAACGAGGCACGTTAGGTGAGGGAGCCTTACACAGTTTGATAACTTCTGACTTCTGCCCTTCTTTTGATCCCTTTGTAGACTTTTTCGAAGGCCTTCCAAAGGGGGATGGTACTTCTGAAATTGATAAACTGATAGCTACAGTAACCTCCGATGATCCTGATTATTTCCGCTTCACCTTTTTGAAATGGATTGTTGGCCTGGTAGCGGGAGCAGTTAATCCTAAGGTGGTAAACCAAACGATGTTAGTGCTGGTCGGCGGCCAAGGCATCGGTAAGAGCACGTTCCTATACAATCTGCTTCAGCCTCTTTCAGAGTATGTAGTATCAACTGTGGTTAATCCGCTAGACAAGGACTCCATCATTAACTTGGCAGAGAATATTCTGGTGATAATTAATGAATTAGACGGAATTAATAAGTCCAAAGAAGCGGAGTTAAAAGAGCTTATTACCTTACAAAGCATTAAGGTGCGCAGACCGTATGGCCGGTTTGCTCAAACTATGGTACGACGTGCTAGTTTTGCAAGCTCCACAAATATGGAACAGCTTATTTCTGACGTAAGTGGAAGCCGAAGAATGCTTATTCATACCGTAACTAATATTGAGTACAAAACACCTATCGACTGAACCCTATTTTGGGCACAGGTGTATGGACTCTATCGTTCCGGTTTTCAGTACTGGTTCGAGGGGGAAGAAATTCAACGAATTAATGCCCATAATATCCGGTACGCTCATATAAGCGGGGTGGAGGAAATGCTTTTACTTCATTATACCCCTGGACAACGGGGTGGGGCAAGCACTCAGGAAATGACGAGTTCTGAATTGTTACAGGATATGCAGGATCGTAATTGGGCTCAAAAAGGGACCAATGCCTCGTATTTGGGCAAACTACTAGTAAAACATAGCTTTCCCAGGAGATTGCTCAAGGGAATGTACCGCTATGCCGTAGAACGTAAGCCCTCTTACCCTCCAGACACACAGGATAAACCCCTGTTTGATTAATAAAAACAACAACCGGGGTGGAGGAAGAGGCAAAATCGCTCTAAAAGAGTTGAAATTCTTCTCAGAACATAATTCATATGTTTTGTGATGAAAATCGGGTTTCCCCCACCCCACAAATTTTAGAGGATACAAATAATGAGAAAAATCAGTAAAAAAGAAGAACTGTTTAGGATCTACAAAGAGAAAGACATCAAAGCATATTGAATGAAACACGGCCATCGTGCAACAGCGGTCAGATTTAATACTACGGTCATACTGATACGGCGTATTGCCGAATGAAATGATTGAAAACGTCCTGCAACCGCCTGCCCAAATATTATGGAGGCCGTGTTGCGTGGAAGAACTACACCTTGAAAATACCCTACGTTAGATTTCGGACTTCAACCTGGTTCCTCCACCCCTCGTGAATTCAGAAAAGCAATCTATATAATGAGAAAAAAAGGAACTTTTATGGGATGAGTCATGGAAAATCCTGATCGCATGTACTGCCGGGAAATTTATCACTGGGTTGATAATGATAAAACCAAAGATTGAGTAACGACCCCAGAGCAGCTCAAGCAAGTATTGTTGAATGATACGACTGGACGGTATGTTGAACGACACTTCCGAAAGATTGATGAAGCCTACAACCTGTACCTGAAGGAACAGACCAATAGCTAGCTTGTCATTCGAAGAGAACCACTTTCGGGTGTGACTCTCATTTCGAATTAAACCCAATCTTGCGGTAATTGCCGGGTCCCATACCCCCGGCAATCTACCCAGATTCCAAGCAATTAAACTCTTATTCAGAAAAAGACCTCTCTGGTTTGAAAATCGAATTCTGAAATTTTTTTTCCTAAATTTTTTCGTGTCCCTATAGGCGATTTATAATCTAAAAAGAGAGTTACCCCTCTTTCATTAGTCCCTCCTCCCGAAAGGATAGATAGCTGTCTCGGGTCAGAATTATATGATCCGAGATTTGAATTGAAAACAGTTTTAAAGCTTTCCTAAGCCGTTCCGTTAGATTGAGATCTGCTACACTAGCTTTTAATAGGCCCGATGGATGTGAGTGACAAAGTAGTACACTTGTGGTGTTTCCTAGAATAGCTATTTGAGCTACCTGTATTGGATCAACCAATGTAGCATGTTTCGTGCCTTGGGAGATTTTGCTCCATCCCGTAACATGAAGAGCTGAATTGAGCAAAACAACTACAAATTCTTCCCGAAGTTCAAGAGTGTCCTCATCCCAGATTGAACGGAGATACTGAGCTGCTTCTTCAGGAGTAGAAATCTTGGGTTTTTCCTCATGAGTGGTTTGAGTTTGATATTTCAATGAAACTTCAGATACAGTATGCATGGCAGTTAGGTTTGGTTAAGATTGATGAGACTTTCCTCTAACCTTCTTATACCTCATTAAACACCATTCTGAGAAGATTTTTGGTATAAGAATAATGGCAATCATGCCATTAACTCTTAATTCAATTCTTATGGATTTAAAACCTTTTTGCTTTGAAGTTTGCGAGCGCACTGTTGCCGTAGATGACAATAAATCCCCCATTATTAACCTTGAAAACCAAGACACTTTTCTGCCTAATGGCTATAAGGCTATCGTCCGGGAAGACTCAAATGAAGTCATTAGTATCGTTCGTGACACTTACAAGATCGTAAAGAACTCCGATCTGATTGATCAACTGCTTCGTCAGCTGGCCACCTGTGGTCAATCCTTCAAGATCGATCCATCTCACTCGTTTGTGAACAATGAACGAATGAGACTCCAAATCACTTTCCCAGAACTTAGGCTTCGGGATAGAGAGTCTGATATTGCCCTCTCTGCCTTCATTCATAACTCTTATGACCAAAGTGAAGGTGTTCGTTTTTATTTCGGTGCTATTCGTGCAATCTGCTCTAATGGAATGGTGTTTGGGACTGTGCTCAGCAAATACTATTCCCGACATACCAAAGGATTCTCCTTTGAGAATTTGGGTGAAAAGCTGACTGAGGCCCGACAGTACTTTCCTGAGATTCAGGAGCGTATTAACCGGCTCGAAGTACTCCGCGTTGATGAACAACTTGTCGAAAATGTGTCTGAAAAAATCTCCAAACGATTGGCTGAACAAGCAATAGCTCAGGAAGAGATCGGACGGATTACCCAGTGGCAACTTCTAAACAGGTTGACCAACCGAATCTCTCACGAGATGGAGCCTCACCTGCAAGCTCGTTATCAGGATAAAGTATCCAAAGTATTTGCGCTATGAGCTTACCCAAATTGATAGTTAAGATCATCATAATCATAATTACTGGTAACAAATCATGAACGATCCTACCGAGCTAATTAATGCTAGTGCGGAGCTTGTGAAAGAACTTCTAAAGTTCTTTCTACCCCCTCCTCCACCTAAAGAAAACCAATCCGAAAAGCCTTCAGAGTAATCTGAGGGCTTTTTTATTTCTACTAACCTCAATCTACACTCTATGACAAGACTTTTAGACAATATTCCAAACAAAGAATGGGTACATGCCCGGATGCATTATTTGGGAGGAAGCGAGCTTGCAGCCGCTTTTGGTAAGTCCAAGTACCAGACACCACTCCAACTGTGGATGATAAAAACCGGAAGAATGGAACCACAAGGCTCCACTCCAATAACTGACTTAGGTCACATCTTGGAACCAGTAATAGCCGAAAAATTCTGTCAGACCACTGGCCTGAAAGTCCGCAACGTTTCGGATGCCTATGAATGTCCAAATCATACATATTTGAGAGGAAATATAGATAGGCAAATCATTTCCTCTGAGCTTCATGATTCTCCCGGTGTGCTAGAGATAAAAAGCACCAGTTCACAGCGACTAAAACATGAAGAAAATGCTATACCCATATCCTGGAACTACCAATTAAATTGGTATTTATTCCTCACAGGATATAAATACGGGTACCTCTCAATTATGGAAAGAGATACCGGCATCTTTCACGAGCCGATACTTATCCGTCGTAATCAGGAGCTGATTGATCAGCTGTTTGAAAAAGCAGTGGCATGGTGGAACAGACATATCATTGCAGATATACCACCTGAGCCTACTACCGATGATGATATGCTTTTACTCTTCCCTGACAGCATAGAGGGTAAAACTCTTGAGGCTACTCCTAAAGCATATGGCTATTACACCGAGTTAAAAGAAGTAAGAGATCGTATTTCCGATCTGGAGAAGATGGAAGAACATCTTCGCATAACTCTCAAACAGGTTCTTGGAGATACTGAGCAGTTAGTATGTGGCGGTAAGAAACTTATTAGCTGGAAAAGCTCAACTCAAAATAGATTGGATACAACAGCATTCAAAAAGGCTCACCCCGAGCTGTACAAACAATTCTTAAACCAAATAACAACCAGACGGTTTACCGTCAATTAACTACTGGAGGCAGAAATGTCTGATTTAATAATTATCGAAGACCCTTCCCAATATCCAATTCCGGATGAAGGCTTACACCATGGGGTGTGCGTAGACGCAATTTCCATTGGACGGGTCGAAACCCCTTGGGGCTCTAAAGAAAAAGTAAGCCTGATGTTCGAGCTTGAATCTACCGATGAAAACGGCAAGCGTTTTATAGTTGGAAAACGATTCACCAAAAGCTTGAACGAAAAAGCTTCACTTCGCAAATTCCTGGAGAAATGGCGAGGTGAAAAATACTCTCCAAAAGAGCTTCATGATGGGATTAATCTGGACAACTATGTGGGAATGAGTGCCACCCTATTTCTGGTTCATAACGAGACAGATGAGCGTACCTACGCAAATATAGAAAGCATCATTCCGTACAAAGATCCTACTACTGGTGAAGTCTCTTACTTTGCCCTAAAGCCTTCGGGGGAGTATATTCGGGTTGTCGAACGCCCAGATTATCAACCAGCTGAGAAATTCTTAGCTAATGGCGTGACTAGTTGAGGGAGGCCTTCGGGCCTCCTTTTTTATTTCTTACCTAACTCTTTTTCAAGCTCTTGCATGAGGTAGCTTGGTGAAACTTCCAACGCCTCAGCAATCTTCAAAAATGAATGAATCGTAGGCATCCTTTTTCTGCGTTCAATGAACTCTATCATTGTTCTATGAAGATCACTGCCAACAGCTAAATCGAACTGAGATAACCCTTTCTGATCTCGTTCACGCTTTATCACAACCGATAAAGCTTCCTGTATTTCTTCCTTTGTATGCATGAAGGAACATGCAGTAAAAATCATCTTGACTATCCATACTATCGTATGGATATTAATTCCACTTAATACCTAAAAACAATTCAATGAAAATGACCGAAACCCACAAAATTCCCAGAATCAAGCGTCCTATTTTGACTGCGTGTCAAT
Source organism: Balneola sp. (assembly GCA_048267645.1). Taxonomy (GTDB): domain Bacteria; phylum Bacteroidota; class Rhodothermia; order Balneolales; family Balneolaceae; genus Balneola. The sequence goes on along the minus strand of JBLWXC010000012.1, from coordinate 76,991 downwards.
TAGTGTGCTTATTTATTGTTTTGATATCATGTTCTAACAATGAAGAACAAATTGGAAAAGAGAATACCTGGACATTTTTTGAATATTCCTATTATTCGGGCGAATGGATTACTCGAAGTGACTCAATACAAGTAGTTAGCGTCTATGACACTCAAGGAAACGACCAATTAATCCTAGTAATGTGGCAAGCTATGAATTTGGAGAATGAGCCAGCAGAATATTTCTTTGAATACCGAAATAAATACTTGGTTACTGGTGAAGGAGATTTATATGCCCCTACAAATGGAGAAAATGCTCGAATTGTTCAACCGAATGCCAAAACAGAACCATTAAGGATTGGATATATAATTCCCAGAAGCGTAAGTCTTGATAATCTTTATTGGGGACATTATGACAGGTACTCCAAAACAATGAGGTATAAATTCAAATTGGAACCGGAATTCAAGGATATGTGAGATTATAAAGAGAAGGCCCTGCTTTCTCTTTATAATTGTTTTTGGGATTGATCCTTTTTTTATGAATTAAACTTAAATATTATTTATGAAATGCAAATACTGCCAAAAGGATTCAAGAGATTGGTTTTTAGTCTTTCCACTTAGAGACCATTGGTGTGCAGATTGCGGAAGCCATCTCTGTAGCGACCATAGAATCCAAACTTATCAGGCAAATATGGATGATTCAGGATACTCAAAACCAATGGATCTGTGCGAAGAATGCAAAACAGAACGCGAAAGTAAGGCTAACTCAATAACTGCTGTTCGGGGTAATCATGTTTGTAACCACAATATAGTTGAGAATCTTTTTTATCTGGAGACTACATACGAACATGAAGATTTTGAAAAGGCAATATGGGAACTAAAATTCAATGCTTTTTTAAAAGGGGCTAATGGAATAATAAACTTGAAGACTGTCCCTAACCAGCATTCGGACGGCAATTACATTTTTAAAAAATGGACAGCCTGTGGAGATTTAGTGGTTGTTGAAGAAAATAATTTCTAATAGCTATTTTCGATAAAATAAACATTTTACCCAGACTGTCAGATTTCATCGTAACTACTTCAAATTACGAGTCACCCATGCTTCCCAAAATCATACTGTTCCCTTTTTCCATCTGGGTGGATCCCACCGCCTAGCCATATACCGGTACCCAACCAATATTCATAAAATTCTAGCCATTCAACGGCCCAGGGAACTACTGTTTTTGCAAAATACATATCTGGACACCACCTTCGTTCCCGGTTTTCATCTGAAGGGTAATACAAACATAATCGTTGTTCTTTTTGTGAATAAACATGTGGAAGGCGTTCTTTCCCCTCAGCAAGCTTTAATTCTTTCGGTTCCACCACATAAACATTAACTCCTTTTGAGTAACTATACTTCAATTTCAATGTATAATTCTCACTTATTGGAGTGGGAGTTACAGATTGAACCCAAGTTAAACTGGTAGGAGTCCATGTAATTTCTGCAGTTTTGAAAAATGATCTAAGAACCAAAGCCTGTCGCCGAATAGGTATGATCTCACTCATCTGTCCAGCTTCCGAAATTGTCTTTATCTTTTACAATAGCTCTACCCAGAACACCGAGAGTTCCAGTACTCTGCGCCATTTTTTTAGTACCAGTTTCACGAGCTAACCGAGACTTATGACCCAAATTTTCGAAAGCTTCAACAACTACCTTTTTACCAAAAGAAGGTTCTAAAGATTTCTGAATATTATGTAATCCACGTTGTTCCAGTGCTCCCAGAATCTCATCTTTCGCCTTTTGAATCCAGGCTTTAAAAGCTTTTTTACGACTCGGGTAATCTTCCCATTTATCTGCAAAATTCTCCTCGGGGTTAACAGGGTTTTCAATCCAGTCTACCATTTTACCATTCTTATATTTGTATGTAATATAGTCTTCCATCCCGTTTAGGATAGAGACTAACGCTTCATAAACGTTAGCTTCTTGATTATATGCCTTTGCTGCAAGAGTAGTGATGATTATTGAAATTGGCTTGTCATCATGTTCTTCAAACATAATATCTCGATGACGTTTTAAAATCTGTATTGCCCTTTGAAGTGGTGTTTTAACTCTCCAGTCTGGCACATCTTCAATTTTCATCTGAAAACTTTCAGCTACCATTTTTCTCATCGCTAAAAATTGTGTTTCCATCCTTCTCTTAAACCATGCCGCATAGCCTTTAGGATTTGTTTTAGGCCAATCGTATCGATTACTCGAATCATAGGTATCACTTTTTTTATCCGTCATTCGTAGTGCATACTGATAAAGACTTCTATCTACTTTTCCTTCGTATACATTTGCACTATTCATATCATGAACGGCAGGCAAAATATCCATATGAAAACGAGTTCCCTCAGCATAATTCAGTGTCCAGCAGCGCTGCCCTTCCTCATCTAGCATACTTTCATAGCGCCCGACTTTTAATTCATTTCCAACTTTCAACTTCAGGTCTTTTTGTGTAGACCAAACTGGTAAATTTTCAAGAATACAGATCAAGTCAATATCATAATGCCCGTCCTCATGAATCGGACGTGTCATAGTTCCATATAAAAAAGAACCCTGTGGCTCTATTGAGGGATTTAATTGTGCCAAGGATGAATTTTCCCTCGATAGATATTCTCCCACTGCTTTATATCTTTCTTCTGCTTCCTTGACTTGTGTATCCGTTAAATCAAGGGATTCTGCAAGTTCTTGCAGTATTTCACCATATTGTTCTTTTATTTGTACTTCAGTAATCATATTGCGTCCTCTTGGGTTTAGTTATTAATACCGTCCTTATAAATCCATTTCTACTTGCATTCTGATCAAATATGATCATGGGTAGTTCGGCCTTGGGTTGCCAAACTCGACCAAACTCAATAGCAGTTGAGTTTGGCATTGCCGGAAATACATTTAGCGTAGCATCTTCCCCATGTGCTAGCTTAATTTTTTCAAAAATCTCTCTCACTCGATTTCTGAAATTCATAAGTGTCATATCCGACCGAACAAGATCTTTACCCGGATTCGGTACTGTCAATTTCCAAATAGAGATATGCCCCTGTATAGCTTTTTGAATTCTTGATTCTTCAATTTCCGCCGTGATAGAGATGTTCAGAACTGGGTATCCTGTAGTGTCTGCTGGTTCAATAATGTGAAAGTCTACAGGTGCAATATCTTCCTGGTGAGCCCAGGTCTCAGGTTCGCGCAGACGTGTGTAAACTTTTACCCTTGTAATATCCGACAAAAGGGTGCCTAACTGTATTAATAACGGCTGTGGTGCCAAACCGAATACCGAGAAATGAGGTGTCTCACTCGTATCTTTCAATCGTGCGAGTTCCGTTTCAAAATTTCGTTTTAAGGACTCTGATTGGATTCGCCAATAACTATCCTCGTCATCTTTGTGAGCACTATTCATACTCAAAATTATTGGTCGATCTGAGGCTGGTAAAAAATCGGGTTTAATAGCGTTGGCAGCTTCTGAATATGTCAATGGTGTACCATGCTCACCAATTCTAGCACCAAAAAGGATTATATTAGTACTCAGGTCTTCTGAAATATCAGAAGCTATTCTGATTCTCTCTTCATGCCTAGATTTCATATTCATCAATCTGCTTACAGGATGCCCATCAACATCTTCTTTGTCAACTAATCTGTGGTGACGATCACAGAGAAGCATTAAATTGGTCAAATCTCTTTTTAACTTTTCAGACAGGACATCATCTCCTCTAGGGCCGCCAGGTTTATCAGCTATAATATGCGCTATGTACGCCTGATTAAATTCAGCCTTTGTAGTTTGATCCAGATATAGTTTTTCATTACATCCTTCGTATTGACACCTTCCGGCAGCTTTTCCCCATAAAATAAATTTAACCTTCTCGGGTATATAAGAAACTGACATAGTATACCTCAACTTGCTGAAGAAGGCTCTCTTGTAAGGCTATATAAACAGACTACCATATCATCTTTCTCTCCTTACACCTTTAAATGGTTTGTTATCTGCCTTCTGGTCCATAAATCGTCCATCAGGTCCTCTTTTTGTCCAGCGGTCGTTTTGTGGATTATAGGTTTGGCTTCTGTCACGGACTGCTCCGTAACGTCTTCCATCTCCTTTAGGTGGATTAGTTGCCATGATTAGCTCCTTATCGTTTTTGAGTTAGTGTTAACAGTAGTCCCGTGCCAACAAGTAAAGCTGTTGACCAACTAGCAAGTTGGGGACTCTGCGGTTTTAATGAAAAAGCATCTGTTACAAGGTGTTCGCAGTTATACTTCGTCAATTGGTATGGTTTACCTAGTCGAGAGTATGCTTTCTGAACAGCTCTGTAACCATCCATATAAGTCTGGGGTACGGATTCTACCTTGAATTCTTTACCCCCACAAAAATCTTCCAATGTATGTTCAACCACGCGACCGTACTTTGGAGTATTTGAGATTATGGTAGGTTGTCCTTGGTGGTAATTTCCAGTGACAATCCCAACGTGCTTAATGAAGGCTTTGGGAACTGAAATGACTGTTCCTAAATGAAATTCATTAATGTTTGCCATAATTCTTCCTTAATTATAGTTTCAAATTGAGTTTTATAAGGAAGAAACGACATCACCGCGCATTGTACTTGCGCGGTAAAAAATAATTTTGAAAAAATTTAATCTTCGTATCGAAGAAGTGCTTTTCGAAGAGTTTCTTTCACTTCTTGTTGAACCTCATCTGGAGAAATAATCTTTACAGAATCCCCGTAGCTAAATATTTTTGAGTAAAACTCATAGGTAGGCTTCACTTGAATTGAAATTCTAAGTTCCTCTTCGTTATCTACTAATATTTTTTGTGTATCATGAATTGGGAGGGTCTTTAGGTAATATCCCTGCTGATGTGTGAACGACAATACTACTTCAATTGGAGCATCATCTGTTACTGTAACCCCAAAGGAATACTTAAAGTAACTCCTCGGATCAAATGGTACTTTTTGAACATTCTTCTTTTGAATTCTAATCTCAGACATCCTATCAACCGCAAAAGTGGTGACATGGTTCTTTCCATCAATTTTGCCAATCAAATACCACATATGCTTATCTTCCTTAAGAATATATGGTGATATAACTCTTTCCTTTTTTTCTTCCCCAAATTTTTGATAACTAAAGCTGATCTTTTTCTTTAGTCGAAGCGCTTGAATTAACTTTATTAATAACTCATTCCCCTTTATTCGAGGGGTTCTCTCCATTTGAATTATGGGTTGGTTTGCAACTACTTCCCTGTATTCTTTCCTTACATTGGCTGCATCTAATACCTTATCAACTGCTTCCGTTATTTCACCAAAAATACCTAACTGATTGTACTGGCTTTGAATTTGTCCGTAGAAAAGTAGAGCACTTATTTCTTCAGTATTAAGCTCAATAGCTGGAAATAATTCGTCAACTCCATCTGGATAATAATATGCTTGTCTTTTTTGATCGTATTCAATAGGTGCATAGTAACCTAAAGCCGTATCCTCCTTCATATCCAGAAGATCCTTTTGAATAGTTCGTCGAGAAACTGGTTTACCTATTTTATCACTGCAAACTTCAGCTAATCGATCAGTCTTTGCAAACGGCGTCCTTCGAAGATATTGATCAATTACTCGATAGCGAGATCCAGCATCTTTATTGTCTGGCATTCTGTTTCTATTTTAAAGGATAACTAGTAATACTGTAACAACTTAAATACTACAGAAATAACATTTTATTATGTAAGACCGTCGAGATTGGTATTCCTTACAAAAAAAATTTAAGAAGCTTCTCTCATCAGTACTTTTTTAATGATAGACCTTCCCATTAATGATATAATACCACCCCGCTCAGTGTACATCGGATTCTCAAGCTTATCGTACATTTCCCTTTTTATATACCCCTTCTTAACCTCTTTTGTCACTTTCGGTTTTGCACGGTTCTTTAAATACAACTCATCATTCCGGTTTTGAATGATGGGAATTGAGATCGAATACATATTTGAAACTTCATCGCAAATTTCTTTGATCACAATCGCTTCTTTTTCATCGATTGGATACTTCTCTCTTATCGTTTCAATCATTTCCTCTATAGTTGATCGGGCTGGCTCACCTCCACCACCACTACCTATTCTTAGACCACCTTTTACAACAGGCTTTTCTGTTGGTTCATTTACTACTGTTTTTTTGTGTCTTAATGCACCTTTCTCTAGCTCAACAGCTTCAATCAATTTTTTTAATTCAGAAGTTTTGCCTCGATTTACGAGCAGCATTTTCATCACTTCTGCAAACACTGCAAAATCATGCAGGTGGTCTTCTAATTCAAAGAAACGGGCTATAAAAAAATATAGCTTACAGTATCTGGTCAGAAGGGCAATGAACTCTTTTTGGGTTTCTGAGTTCTGTAGAACCTGCTTAAACTGAGTCCTGTAATCCTGATTGATATTACTCAGAATCGCATCGGCAGTTGACTTCCTTTTCTTGGCTTCCTCTTCAGCTTCCAGGTATGCAAGAACGTACTTTGTAACTTCGTCCGGTGTGAATACCTCATAGCCTAAGAAGTCTTCGTAAACTTCGTCGAGTAATTCTTTACTTGGTTCCTCTTCTTTAAATGGAGATCCTTTCCTGTGTTTATTAAAAGCATCAAAAATGTCATCCGCACTATTGGTAAAATCTACGACCAGTAAATCTGGTTGATCCTTATCCGGGTGCTTTCTGTTTAAACGCGAAACAGTTTGAATTGCATTGGTATTCTTCACCGGCTTATCTAAAAACATTGCCGATAAAAGGGGTTGATCAAAACCGGTCTGAAACTTGTTCGCGACCACCATAATCCGAAACTCGTCCGTATCAAAAAAGTCTTCAATATCCTCTGACTCCTTTATCCCGTTAAGCGTATGCTCTTCAATTACCTCGCCGGTCTCTTCATTAACAAAGTCACTAAAAGCATATAAAACTCCCACTCCTAATTCTTTTTCTTCGACAATGGATTTGAGGGTATCATAGTACTTTAACCCCGCCATACGAGTATTTGCAACTACCAGAGCTTTCCCTTTTCCATCTATTGAAGAAATTACCTTCTCCTGAAACATCTTGATGATAATCTCAGACTTATATTGTATGATGCTATCATCTTCAAATGCTTTACGCTGCAATGCCTGCGCTACAATCCCTGCTGGAAAATCAGTATCCGGCAGAGCACTCGTAGTTTTCAAATGATACAAGGTCTTATATGAGACGATGCTCTGAGCAACATCCAGAATGTAGCCCTCTGCTATGGCCATTTCTTCAGAGTAGGTGTCAACTGGTTCTCCAAAGAATGACACTGTTTTTGCCGTTGTAGTAGCCGTAAAAGCTACGTACACTTGATTGGAGATATTCAGTCTTTCGAGTTCTTCGGTCTCTGTATCATCATCAGAAACACTTTCTGTGAACTGTTCAATCATTGATAAGGCTAATTTCCCATCCTGTGAGCGATGTGCTTCATCAATCAGAAAAGCCACTTTTCGATTCTTTAACGCCTCACTCTGTTCAAGCTTATCTTTGATGTAGCTAAATTTATGGATGGTTGTTACAATAATGTCTCTGTTGGCATCCAAAAATTTTGCGAGATCTCCTGACTTTTTAGAAATGTTGATTTTCGTCTCGCCAAGGTGAGCAAATTTCTCCAGGTCATCACGAACATTTTTATCAAGAGCCCTTCTGTCAGTTAAGATGACAATATTATCAAATACCTTTTCTCCGTCGCTTGTGTACAAACTATCCAATAGATCACTCATCCATGCAATAGTCAGGGTTTTTCCAGATCCTGCACTATGATTAATCAAATACTTTAATCCGAGTTCTCTTTTAGACTCGTAATGATCTCCAACTATATCTGCAATAAGTTTGCTTGCTCTTACTTGATGATATCTAGGGAAGATTGTAAACGATTCTTTTTCAATTTCTACCCCGGCAGCTGTTTTCTTTTCTTTGGCCGGAACAAACACAAGATAGTGCTCCAAATAATTTGCAATACTTTGCTTTGATAGAGCATACCTGTACACATGTTCGACAGGGTATTCGCCATCTGTTTCAGCCTTATTTACCAGATCAGCATTAAACCAGAGAAACGATTTTTCTGATCTCAGATTCGTAGCTACCTTTGCTTCTGTGTTGCTTAAGGCAAGGAACAAAAAAGGAAGTTTATAAATGGGATTGGTTAAATCACGTTTTAAAAAGCTTTCGTGTATTGCATCTTCCACATTCTGCCCTTCATCCTCGTGTTTCAACTCTGAAACAATAATAGGTAACCCGTTCAGCCAAATAACAATATCTATCCGTTCTCCAGTAGACGGATTGTAGTAGTACTCTTTCTTGTAAGAAAAACGATTTTTCTCATACGCTTCAAACTGGCTTTCCGTACCTCTTCTGGGATAGGGTTTGTACAATTCCAGTTTTACTCCCCGTACAATAATCCCGTTTCTAATCAGAAGCCATAAGGGTGTCTTTTCCGTCTCTTCGATAAGTGCATTAATGATCTGCTGGGCTGTATCCTCTCCATAATTCTCGTACAATTCATTGTACTTATCTTCCTGAGTGTCAGCAATAAAGGTGAGCAGGTCTTTTGTGATAATATGTTCTGGATTATCCGGTAAGTCCTCCTTTCTTACATCATGAAAATCATGTGTGTCTTCGAGAAAAGCACATAGATGATCCTGGAATAAGGTTTCTTTATTACTGGGCATAATTCATGGATTAACTCATACTGCTTCTGCTTTCAATCTTTCCGGTTCTCCTTCGAATACTTTCTTTTTACCGGTTACACATTCATGGATAAAAGACTTTTTGAAGTCAATAACGATTTCAAGTTGAGACTTTAGAAGATCAAGGTGCTTATCAATTTTCCCTTTGTATTCTTTTAAATACAACGCTAGTTCTACTTGTTCTTCATAGTCAGGAACTGGTATGTATAGGTTTTTAACTCTTTCTACTGCCAAACCTGGCTGAGCAGCCGCATTTGAATACTGATTTAGATTCATCATTCTCATGAATTCCCCAATCCAAAAGATATCCACCTTTCTTCTTGGCCGGGCTACTACGGCATGCTCAGAAGCAAAGAATTTTCCTTCTGCGTAATTTATATTTCCACACAAAGCACCTTGCCTACCAATAAGTGGAAAATAACCTTCATGAGTATATTCAAAAGTATAACCCCTTAACCCATTCCCTCCGTAAACCGGGTAATCTCCTTCAGGAAAAATTGATTCAGAAGTTATTCCATTACCACTTTTAAGATTAACAATGTCTTTAAGTCTTTTTCTTTCCCAAGACTTTGGAACGCGATTAAGCCAATTTATTTCAGGATCGTAAAGTTCTTCATCTCTGAGTCCATAAGTTAGTACCTCGTGGAATTTTGATGTTAAATGAGATTGAATTTTTCGAATCTGCTCCTTCTTCATCTCAATAACCCGATCAATTTTTGCGCAGGCTTTTTCTAAATAATCTGCGATAGCTTTTTGTTCTTTAGATGGAGGCAAAGCAATAATCGAGTTCTTAACGTGCTTTGAACCAATTGCCCAGCGTGTAATACCAGTTGCTTCCCTATGAAGCTGTGAAGCAATTTTTTCGTCCTTCAATGCCCAGAATAGAAACTGGTTATTCAATTCATGACTGTTATTTCTCAAAATGGACAGATGATATCCGCACAACAGTTTATCCTCAGTTTCCTTCACATAAGCCGGTACCGCAATATCATGGGGGTCTTCGGAATCTTTTGTAATGATTACATCCGATTCGATAAGTTGAAAACGATTCAACTCTGTGTCATTTGCAGTAGCTGACATAAATTCTACAGATAAATCTATTACATCGTTATAATATACATCTACATAATTGCAAAGCTTAACGGGTGTTTCATCATCTTCAGTACGTTTGTCTACATTACTGGGTATCAATTTGATCAGTTTCTTCAGCTTCATTGGTTTCCAGTTAGTAGGAATCTCACCTAACCATTGAATACTGCTATCTTTATAGGAATACTCCGACATCTACAACTCCCGGATCTCTTGAAGAAGTTCTTCAGCTTGTTCTTCCAGTTCCCAAAATTCCTGGATCAGAGTATCACTCGAGGTTGGCTCCACATATTTATAGAAATATTTATTAGGCAATATTTCATATCCGAGCTGTTCTACCTCCTGCCAGGTTATTATCTCATAATCAATTTCCCGACTTAGAAACTCATTGATATACGCATCTTTGTCCTCTGCATTTCTGTCAAATGCGATATACTCAGTATCCTCAATATAGTTTCGATGATGGAAGGTAGCAGTAATGGTATAGTCTTCTAAAAATTTATTGATTTGCCCTACTTTCTGTCCCTTAAGTTGCGGAAACTCATCTTTTAACAGTTCCCTGAATATAGGGTCAAAGCCTTGCTCACCATCATACTCAATTTCAAAATCGTAGGATTCTTCTCCTTTAGAAAGACGAACAAAGAGTGTAAAATCACCATAGAGATCAAAGCGTTTCTTAACATTCTGAGAAGTTAGTTTTACATCAAACTCCTCTGTTATCCACTCTTGTTCTCCCTTCTCATTTTCCTGCCAGTACACTACGTTTACTTTATGAAAGGCAAAGTCTGTAGCATGAAATTTCTTGCAGAACTCATTCTCTTCCCAGGCTTCATACTGATCATTAATCCACGTACGATGCGTATCCGTTATTCGGTTTCTTTTATTACCGAATGATTTAGGTTCCTTCTCAAATTGATCACGTGCATTTATAATAAGTACCTGGTCTTTTTTATGATCTGGTTTTTTATTGTTCAAAACCCAGATATATGTGTAGATACCCGTGTTATAAAACATCTGATCCGGCAACATTACAATAGTGTCCAATAAATCCTGTTCAAGAATAAATCTTCGAATCTCGCTTTCACCTTGAAGTGCATCGCCATTGCTTAAAGGGGAACCATTAAACAGAATAGAAATCCTGGAACCTCCCTCATCCTGTGACTTCATTTTTTCAATCATCGTAAGAAGAAATAGCAATGCCCCATCGCCAACATCCGGAGTACCGGCCCTGTACCTTGATGATGATAACTTTAAGGCTTCGTCTTTATAATCTCCCCAATTCACACCAAATGGAGGATTTGAGATCATATAATCGAATTGGTAACTGGAATGTTTGTCTCCATCTTCCTGGATACTTTCTATATCAGGAATAAGGGAGTTCCCTAATGTAATATTACTGTCCGTATCTCCTTTCAAAAGCATATCAGCTTTACAAACAGCGTAGTTTTGAGGTAAATATTCCTGCCCACTTAATATTACTAAATCTTCGGTTTTAGCCTTTCCTTCGTCAGAGGTAGCTTTATCCACCAAGTGTTCTTTAGCAACAGATAACATTCCTCCTGTACCACAGGCAGGGTCATAAATGGAAATTGCATCTGTTGCCGATTCTGGATCGAAATCTATTTCTAAGAGATCCACCATGATTCGAATAATCTCCCTTGGAGTAAAATGCTCCCCTGTATCCTTAGCATCATCTTCCGAAAATTTTTGAAGCAGATGCTCATACACATAACCCATTTCTAAGTTAGAGAGCTTATCAGGTCCAAAATCTTCTTCAGCTACCAATCGGATAATACTTGCAAGTCGATGAGCATTTGCCATTTTTCCTACCATGTTTCGGTAGTCAAACTTTTCAATTATGTCATCAATATTATCACTAAAACCGTTTAAGTATTCACGGAAATTAGCTGCTACTTGAGTTGCGCTTTCTTGCAATATCTTTTGAAGAGTCCAAGTAGAAGTATTGTAAAAATCACTCTCCGCTTGCTCAGTAACTTTTATTCGTTTGAGTAATGTCGCCCGCTTTTCTTTGGCCGCTTCCGGATCTGATTCTTGAAGAGTTTCAATGTTCTCATCTGATAGTGAGGAGTCTTGTTTGATAATCTCTACCTTATACTCTTCCCTTCTAGCTTCCAACACGCACTCAATGCGCCGGATCATAATCATGGGTAGGATAATTGCAGAATATTCACGCGCTTTAAATTTACTACGAAGGGATATTGCACCTTTCCAGATCTCATTCGCGAGATTATCTAATCGTTCTTTTTGCAGCATCTGTATACTAATGGTTTATATGGTAGATGATTAAGTCTACTTTTTTTCTAACCTGAGCAAATTTTTGTACCCAAGATTATTTACTTCTTTATCTGAGGAATATATCCATAAAAATTTATCAATTAATCTCAATTTAAATGCGTCTTCATTCTTTGAAAAAAATATGACAGCCTCTGTTTCAGAATACTCCCTGAGCAGATTTTGAGCTTTAGAAAAAATGTCCAGCTTTCCGAATTTATCCGACAATTCAAGAATTTGCTCGTGGAAATTACGATAAGTTTGAAGCTCTTCTCTTGTCACTCGACCTTCAATATTCATAACCTTGTACAAAGAATTTTTGGCTAAGCTGTCATACAAAGAATAAACTGATGGATTGATCAAAAAGGCAATCTTACTTAGAAGTGAAATTGTTCGTCTGTCAGTAAAGCCATTTTTAATTAATTCATCGCTTGTATTATCGATGATATTTTGATCTCCACTCGAAACTGATGGCACAAAATCAGACTCTAATATTATTTCTAAAAAAGAGATAACAGACTCATCTCCGCTAGGAATATTACGTCTAATCGAATATTCCCTAAGAAAAATTGAAAATATTTTCTGTACGAAAAAGGTGAATGCGGCAGGATCTTTATAAATCAAGCTTATATTTTTGAAGTAGCTGTGATAATACCCTTCTGTTCTGTCCCACCAATAAATTGCATCGATCAACGCATTCTCAACTTCAGAACTACTTACTTGTAAACCCTTCAATCCTCATCTCCATTTTTTAAAAAGTCCCAATGCTGGTGAATCATTACCATTGCAAGTGTATCCAATTCACAATATTCATATAAGGACTGCATTATCGCTGCCCTCGTTTCATCATCAACATCATCAAACTGGATTCTACTCCAGGCCATCATCGCGCTTCCCCCTTCTGCAATAGTTTCAGCCACATATTTTTCACCTTCTTCATATCCGGGAATTCCATAACCCACCGGGTTAAGTAATTTGTATGGGCTCATAGCAAGCCCTGTGGCCTCATCTATTTGATATAAAATTTTATCCTTTATGTATAGCCCACTATAGGGGTTACTATAGATTTCTTTAAGAACAGGGCTTTCATTTAGCACGGCAGGTAGCACATCTTTAATACTTATTGAACCACCCATAAGTGTTGAAAAGTAGTAGAGCTTGGTCAACCGATGCTGATCTACCATTTCCCGTTCCCCTCCGGTAATCAGTGTATCAATAAAAGCTTTTAAATCATTTTCATCGTCTGGCTTATGATCCTCAATTAGACTTTTCATCTTAGAGAGCACAGTATTTTCGAAAGTATGATATCTAAATACTGTACCATCATCCTCACCAAGGCATTTCATTAGCTCTCTTACAAAATCAATGCTAGGGAGTTTGCCTGGCTTTTCTTCAATCCAATCTGCTTTATGCTCGACACGACCATCTTCATACAAAGTATGACAAGAGAATTGGAATGGTATATAATCATATGGTTTTAAACCTTTATGAAATGGTATTGCTGATAGAATTGCTTCGAAATCGATAAAATGTAATGGATATTTCCAGGTATCCATTTCAGCAAAGAGCCCTGCCAAAACCGCTTCGCTTTGATCATGATTTCCTGTCTGTTTCATTATTTGGACAGTCTTTCTTTGATCATTATCCCATTCAACTTGTTCATATATACTATCAGGTGACGCAGGAAGCATTCCGGGTATCATTTCCTCCATTTTATAAACACCTTTATCCAGGTATTTCTTTTGGATTCCGCGCTCATTCCAAAGTTCAAATATATGGGGAGCCTCAAAATCTTTTTGGATCCACCCAAGTGACTCAACCCAACATTCTTCAAAACCACTCTTCTCGCCTTCCTTTATAGATTTTATGGGTACACGAAATTCACAGTTTTTACATTTCTCGCCAATCTCAACAGGATATTTTTCCTTGTTCGCTAACAAGTTGCTAAGCCCTTCTATCCAGGCATCAAAACCTTTCGCTTCTAATTCACTTTGTGGTTCACGTCCCTCGCCACCAAGTATTTTTTGTACCTCCTCAGCTACAGGAATAGCTTTCAGAATTTGATTTCCTAAATTCTCTGGTTTTGTATCTGGTTTAACTTCTACACTAAAACGGCCTTTATCTTCTACTACATTAAAGTATTGGTGCAACCCATCTACAGAGGCTTCCACGGATTTATCAATTAGCATCAGGTATGGGACAATTTCACTTTCCGGAAATTCCTGTTTTACCACCCAATATTGAAAAGCGATGTCGTAAAGGTATTTCTGCCATTCTGATCGGATCGAAGGATTCCTTACAGTAAAAAAATTGGTGTCCGGTGACCATGATTTCGATTTAACCTCGATTAGGTCAATTTTGTCATTTTCTTTTATCAGTATATCAACCCGGATGAAACATTGCTCGTGCGATATAGCTGCTTCATAAATAATAGCTGATTTCTTTTCTAGCTCTTCGTTGGTTTGCTTAATAGATTCATCAAAATCCAGCGTAACAATATCTCTACCTCCGGGGTAGTAAAGCTTTGCTAACTCACCTACTTGAATCCCACCTTTTGCAAGTGCTTGAAGAAAGTCGTTATCATCTTTTGTAGAGTGGTACTCATCGTTAATAGCATAATACAATCTGGTTGGGCAATCCAATGATTGAACAAACTTTGACTTAGTTAAATATCCAGACATAGCACCCCATTTATTTGCTCTAAATTTAGAACATACAATTAGCTAAGCTTAGAAGTTAAAATCAAGTTCGTTTGTAATACTATCAACTAATTTGTTATCACCGACATGCTTTCTTTACATGTTGCCAAAACGAGATAATTAATCCGGGATTAAGCTCTCTGTCCTTAACCCTCTTCCATTCTTCGATCAATTGTTCTTCTCTCTTATTAGGTGCCCTTCCTCCTCCATTACCGGAAGGACATTGACCAAATGAAAGATTGATTTGTATCTCGGTACATTTAATTTCAAAAAGAACACAAATTGCTGATCCATCTTTTCTACGATTTTGAATCTGTTCCTTTATCCATTGAGGGGAAATTCCCAGATCTGTCTCACTTGCTTGATTAATTCGTATCGTAATCATTTCTCCGACTTTTGATTAAAATTAATCATATAGTAACCTAGAGGGGTGTCAAATAATGTCACCCAATTTCAATAAAAATTTCTTCGGAAAAGGATATTAAATCGGATTTTTACTTACTTATAGACTGACATTTTTAAAAATAAGCTCTCTAACTAATGGGTAAAAAAGTAAAGCAGAAGAAAAAACTCAAAGCAGCAATTTATTGCCGTATTTCTACCCAGGAACAAGCGGAAACTGCAAATGAAAGGAGTTCGATAGATTCACAAGAAGATATTTGCAGGAAATGGCTAGAAGTGAAGGGATATGAGCTGTATAAAGTTTATACCGATACTAAGTCTGGAAGAAATATTGACAGACCGGAACTACAGAAATTAGTATCGGAGAGTTCGAAATTTGATTTAGTAGTTTCTACTCGGCTAGACAGAATTTCCAGAAGTATCAAAGATTTTCAGAATCTTATTGAGATTCTTGATGAACATAGTGTAGCTATCAACTTTGCTAATGAAGAAATCGACACCTCTACTTTGATGGGTAAAGCTATGAGGAATATCCTTATGGTATTTGCTGAATTTGAATCTGATATGGTGAGTAAAAGAACCCGTGAACAGAGGATAGCTGCTGAAAAAGAGGGATACTGGATGGGAGGATATGTTCCTTTAGGCTATGATAGAGAAGATGGTATGTTAAAGAAAAATGATGAAGAAACAGTACTCGTTAATTACATCTTTGATCTGTATTTAACACACAAATCTGCCGAAAAGGTGACAGGACTGATCAACAAAGAAGGGTTCAGAAATAAAGAATGGACTACACTGGAGGGTAATGAACGAGGGGGTAATATTTTTTCTGCGGATGCAGTTCGCAGAATCCTAAAGAGAAGATTGTATACCGGTTATAACGAAGTGGATGGCGAACTCTATAAAACCAGATTCCCTCCTCTTGTATCAGCTTCGAAATTTTCAAAGGCTCAGGAAATAAGGGAATTAAATCAACTAAACCCTAAAGAGTATGTAGTTGGTAAAGCTCCAAATTTACTTCAAGGGATTATTAGCTGTGGCTTTTGTGAAAGTGCGATGACAAACTCTCATACAAATAAGTCTGGCACACTGTATTACTATTACAAATGCTCTTCTAAGAATAAGGGTATCAAATTGAAATCACATAACCCAAAAGATCTACCTTTTAAAACCGTTGATGATTTTACGATTTGCACACTTAAAGCTTTTCTTGCTGAACCCGAGATGATGAAAGCTTTCATGAAACGATCAGAATATGATACCGGTGAAAGAATCGCACAAACGAAGGAGCTATTAAAGCAGATCAGGAGTAACCGTCTTCAGTTAATCAGAAGTAAAGACAATGTAACTCAGAACTTAATGAAGGATAGAAATCCAGCTTTAACCAAACATTGGGAGGAAGAATTAGAGGGATTACTGAATCAAGTATCTGAAATTGACTCAGTGATTAAAGAAAAAGAGGAGGAGTTGACTTCTTTGGAAAATGCAAAACAGCTTACAGGTGACCGATATCATCAAATTGTTACCGAATTTAATCACATCATTGATGACGAGCCACAAAGTACCAAACAAGATCTGATGAGAACCTTGATTAGAAAGGTAGAGTCAAAGGTTGAGAAGGCTAAGACGGGAAATAAAGGAACTGGTGAATTACGTATCGACTATGTTTGTGATCACCATCTCATTTCAGAATGGGAAGACATAAAAGAAGGGCTAAAAAAAAATGCGAACTCTGAAAAAGGTATCAAAGTTCGCACTTCGCTTGCGCTTGGCTCCCCGGGTTGGATTTGAACCAACGACCGATCGGTTAACAGCCGATTGCTCTGCCACTGAGCTACCGAGGAATAATGTTGTTCCCTTGAGGGGCGACAAATATAGCAAGGTTGTAGCTCGATAGTCAAGACTAATTTTAATTTTTTTGAAAAAAAATTTCTTCTAAAACTAAACCTTTTGCTGGTGCTGTATAAGTACTTATTTTTGCGTCGGCATTGTTGAGTAACTCCTCAAAATCTTCTTTCGATAACTTCCCTTCTGCCACTCTATACATGGTGCCAACTAGCCGCCGAACCATATTTCGCAAAAACCTATTTGCGCGAACTCTGTAAATTAGCTTGTCGTCATACTCTTCAAGTTCCGATTTCAATATGGTACAGAGCGTTGTGTAATTTTCTACATTGTACTTCGAAAATCCAGAAAAGTCGAACTCTCCACTTAGTAATTGTGCACATTCTTTAAAAACGCCCACATCGCAAGCGTTTGGCAGTTCCCATACAAAGCGCTGATGTAAGGGCGAGCGGTGCTTATACATGGTATAACTATACTCTCGGTACACTGCTGCAAATCGACAGTGAAAATCGTCTGGGACTTGTTCGATAGAATGAACTTGAATCTCCGTACCTATCAATCCATTTACACCAAAAATTAGCTTCTGCGGGTTCTTTAACTCTTCGGGCACATCAAAGTGTGCTACTTGTGCTCTAGCGTGCACACCGGCGTCTGTACGGCCTTGACCAATTAAGTCGATGGGTTGTTGCAGGATTTGTGAGAAAGCTCGTTCAAGCTCTTCTTCTACCGTTCTAGCGTTTGGTTGAATTTGCCATCCCGAAAAATCGGTTCCGTCATATTCTATCGTAAGTTTATAACGGGGCATTCCTAAAAACCAACAACTACACGAGCAGTTATACCTGGCTCACCAAATTCATTCAAATAACTTAAGCTAGCTTGTGGAGTTACTTGCATATTCCGAGCTCGAGTAAAAGCATTTATCCCACTTAATACTCTATTGGCAACCATTAGTGTAAGTAATGTTGGAAGTTGGTTATCGGCTTTGGAAATTTTATCTCGCGTATCTTGAAAAGCGAAACGATCTTCACTGCTTTCCCAATTCCAAGAGTTTTGAGCATTCGGAGTAATTACTTTATCCCAATTTCTAACACGTAGTTGGTAATCGTTATACTCATCAATACTATTAAAATTTGCCACAGCTAACTCAATATCTCGGCTTTTTCCTTTTAGAGAGATACCAGCTTTAGAGCTTGCTTGAGTAATCAAATTCCCCTCTAAGGTGTTTACTCGCGTACTTAAACCAAAATAGCTTAGCATCATGGTGATGTCGGCAGCAAGATGAATTTTACCTCGATTCCAGTTGTTGGCATCCACATAATGATGCCCCCAACCAGGAAGCACCAATGATCTCAAAAAAGCACCTTTTGGGGAAGGAAGCTCGTTTTCAAACTCTGGCTCGGAAGTCAAAATTTGCGCAGTAGTTACTACAGGTATCAACATCAGCATGGCCAACAAAAAACAAGCGATTCTTGCTGAAGCTAACTTTGTATCTACCGATTGGGTTTTACTACGCATCATACTTTGCATTAATTAAATTTTTTCTTTCTCTCTAGACCAATGTCGGAAAATAGAAATCCCAAATCCAATCATTATTAAAAAAGTACCTAACCATACAACCGAGATGAATGGCTTGTGTTCTGCTACAATAAGCACCCATTCGTCTTGATATTCTTCAGTTAAGCCTGTTATCTCTAAATCAATCTCGCTCGTTTCTGGGTACACTTTTGTAAAGCTGAAACTCAAACCGAAGTCTGGTAACTCAACGGGTGGTGCAAAAACAAAGGTTTTGCCTTCGTCATCATTATAAAGTGCAAAAAGAGGTTCAAGAAGGAATTTTTCGCCGCTTCCAAGTTGTGTTAGCTCAATTTGAGCACGAACTCCGATACTCGTTCTTGGAGGAAGCTTGGTAGTGTCTTCCATAGCGTAGTTGAGGAAATTCATTTCGAAACCACCAACAGAAACCACTTCGCCTTTACTAAACTTTATGGTTTGTTTTTCTGGAACGTTTTCTTCGCCATCAGTAGGTTTTTGAATACCTGCTTTCCTTTCGATGCTACTATTTCGTTGCGTTACGTACGAACTTCCCGCTACGTACAAGTAAATATCACGGAACCAACCCGAATGCACATCTGGATCTACTGACCACTGCACATTTTCTGCCGTAGAAGTAGCAAGCATTGGATACACTTCTGGATATAGATAGAAAGCTTTTCCGCCATCAATAGGCTCAAATAGAATTTTATAGGTTTGTTGACCTGGTCTATTCTGATTGTCTATGCTATAGCCTTCATAAGTAGCAATGTATTTTCCATTAATAATGGTTGGCTTATTGAGCTCTAGATTAAGCATGGTTACCGGGTCGTTTATTTTGAACCCTTGCTCATCTTTAACTAGCCCAGCTTTTACTTGTGCGTTATAATCTTCCGTGCGTTTGTCTAGCATTGGCGTATTAAACGCTGATGAGGCCAAAATTCCAATCATCAAAGCACCAAAACCGATATGCGAAACAGCACCACCAATTAGTTTCGGTTTTTTTGCCATCAAGCGGATCATCACCCAGCCATTTCCAATAACAGCAAACCAGCCTGTAAATAAGTACAACATGTAATACACATTTCTTACTTCACCAAAAATGATGGAAGAAACCGTACACACTGAGGTTACAATAATGGGATACATTAAATCGGCGAGTAATGATTCTGCAGAATATTTCTTCCAGAATAAGTACTGACCAAGCACCGTAAATATTGCCATTATTATGGCTATCGGCATACTCCAGTTGTTATAGAAGCTAATTTCTGGAGGAGTAGGATTTTCGTTGAATAGTAAACCGATGATTGGCGAACTCGTTCCTAAAATGATTACTAAGCCAAGAATCATAAGTAACATCGCGCCTGTAAACGACATAAACTCTCGACTTAATATCGAGGATTCTTTTTCTTGTGTTGGAAGTTTCTTATAGCGCCAAGCAAACATTCCAAAGCCAACACCTGTTATTACCAACATAAAAATGAGCAGTTGGTTGTATAAACCTAAATCCACAAAACTATGAACAGAGGAATCTGCTAGGATGCCCGAGCGAGTTAGGAAAGTTTCGTACACAATAGCTACATAAGCTAAAATCGCAAAGAGTATAGATGACTTCTGAGCAATAGCACTTTTCCTTTGTATAATCATTGTATGGATGCCAGCTGTACCAAAAAGCCACGGCACTAATGCTGCATTTTCTACAGGATCCCAAGCCCAAAACCCACCAAACGAAAGTGTTACATACGCCCAATATCCACCTAAGAATATTGCGGAAAGTAACGCCACGTTAGCACTTAATGTCCACGGTAAAGCAGGGCCAACCCATTCGTTATATTTTTCTTTCCAAAGCGCCGCCATTGCAAAGCAATACGGAATGGTCATCATAGAAAACCCTGCAAATAAAATTGGAGGGTGAATCATCATATATGGGCTTTTTAGCAAATCGTTAAGCCCAGTTCCATCAGCAGGAATGAAATTTGGATTCGCCTGAATAAAAGGCGCATTTGGCATTTCTTCGGCAATGGTTCTAAATGGAGAAGCACCAATGGTGATATCGCCAAAGTGCCAGCCTAGAATCATAGATAGAAGAAACAGCTGCGTGAACATCAAAAAGAAAAGCACTGGAGCTTTATAAGGATCTCGTGTCCATTTCATAAGACCTAAGCCAAATAGCCACGAAAAGAATATCCAAAGCAGGAAACTTCCTTCTTGTCCGCCATAAAAAGCCGACCAAATGTATTTATTTGCTAAATCTAAGCTTGTGTAATTAAATACGTAGTAATACTGAAACTGATGTGTAAACAGTAAATAAACAAGAATTACAGAAGCGGCTATAATGAATAAGCCCTGAACGCCTGCAATCCAATTTCCAATTTTTAGTGTTCTATTGTCGTCGTTCTTTGCACTTAAAAAGTAAAATACAGCAGATGCTAACCCGGTTACAAATGCGAGTGATAAAAGAACTTTACCTATAATTCCAATCATAGTTAGCTATTTTCAGCGGAGGTGAATTGAGAAGGATCTGCGTTGTTGTACTTAGAAGGACATTTCATCAACATGTCTTTTGCATAAAAGGTATCCCCTTTCATTTCTCCAATAACTACAAGACGATCGGCCTGCTCAAAATTATTTGGCTTTGGCTTAGGGAAAACAACCCTACGTACTTCACCAGCTTCATCTTTCATATAAAAAGTAAACAGCTTGGTTTCCATAGAGAAGCCATATTCTTTGGTATCGTCTAATGTACCAGCTACATGAGCATTGCTCATAGATTTTGCCGCTTCGAAGTCGGTATAAGTACTGATGCTTTCACCAAAATTATACATCAAAAGAGAGGTAAATCCGATAATGGCAACAATGGCGAGAATTAATTTAGGCTTCATGATTGGTAGATGAATTTAATTGATTTTCGAGCTTAGTTACTTTCTTATCTACTTTTGTGATAAAGAAAAGAAGTACTAGCCAAATAATTAGGGTAACCCCGAGTACTACAAATATCAGGTCGTTTGAATACATAAAATGAATAAATGAGTTGCCTTGATCAGCCTCTACCCCACTCCATTTATCGGAGTAAACTTGAGAGAGCGTATCGACAACGGTTCTAAGTGAATCTTCTTGCATCGTTTTTTAAAAAATTACAGATTATCGGCTTTATGTTGAACCGCTTGGTAGCGATGCACGATATCATAAATCCAAAAAGAGAGTGCTATAAACCCGATAAATGCAGGATATAGAATATATCTTAATTCTGGAGCCGTGATTTCGCTAAACGCAGGGTTGCCTTCGGCTCCTGGATGCAAACTTTCTAATTGCCTTGGCACTATATATAGTAGAAACGGAATAGTTGTTACCGCAAAAATATTATAAACGGCTGCAAGCTTGGCCCTTTTCTCTTCGTCATCAAAAGCAGAGCGGAGAACAAAGTATGCCACATAAATCATTACTGCTAGTGCTGCTAAATTCATTTTTGGCTCAGCGAATGTCCACCAAGTCCCCCAAGTAAAGCGTGCCCAAAGTGAGCCCGTTAATAGCCCGCAAAATCCAAAAACTACACCAACTTTTGCAGCTGATTCCGCTTTAATGTCAAAACTGAGATTGGGAGAATTTAGATAGCGAATGCTGTACACAAAACTAACGGTGAACATAGAGAACATCGCCATCCACATTGGTACGTGAAAAAAGATGTTTCTGGCGGTTTGTTCCAATATTGGAATCATTGGTATTTTAATGAGAATACCGCCTATAACTACCGCTGTCATCCAAATTGCAACAATGTATTTCCAAGGCTTCAATGGCGTACCGAATAATTAATTAGTTACTACATTTTAACGAACGTTAAATATAGTGATTCGCCAACTATTTTGGGCGAAAATTCGGTAAACAAGTGTAATTGCTTTTTTTGCTCCTCTTAAGACTTGCGAGCCTTTGAGTTAGGTGTATCAAAAAGAATCAATTTGGAGACTTAATTCTTTGAAGTTAAAGTTTTGATGTGGCATTGAAGTAGATGGTTGATAATTGGTTGATGGTTCTAAACCAATTATCAACCTCGGCCATCCCTGTAGATGTAAAGTAATTCGCAGACAGTTTTAATAAATTAAACAGCGCTAAAAGTCATCCTGAAGATACTTATGAAGGATCTTCACAGCTATTAAAAAGCAATGGTTTTGTTCGCGGGTGATAACTGACCTTGCCGTCACATTATTTCCTAGCTAGTTATCGCAATCATCTCGTTAAGGGTTGTACTTTTGTGCCGACAAAAGTACCAAAAACTCTCGACAAAAATTATTGGCGCGAACTTCATTGCATCGACTCAATTATTCCAAAGGTCTACGTTCGCTTATTGCCATATTCAAGCGAGGACGGCTGATTAAAAATCTCATCCCCTCACAAAGATGCTCAAGATTCTTCGGAAGTATCCTCAGAATGAACTGTGATTAATCAAACATTGCGTTCTTCCTCCGCCAATAATTCTAAACGTCGATTTTGATTAGAGGTTTTTTTGAGCTTGTAGCCTCAACACTCTAAACAACGCTAACAGGTCATTGGGTAACTATAATAGAGCCTCATGCATTTTTTAGTGTTGACCATGCGTTTCAGGACGTGACTTATGAATTATTTAGCGTTGACCATGCATTTCTGGACGTGACTTATGCATTTTTTAGCGCTGACCATGCGTTTTTTTGGGACGTTCTTGCTTTTTTTAGGCCATTCATGCGTTCCTGATGGACCCCACGATCTTTCAAGTTTTTAACTTGGAAGTACTAGCATAGGAAGTCTCCTGACTTCCGTTACCTGCCATTTTATTGCAATGCGATTGTTCTTGACGTAGTAAATAATACTGTCCTTAATGCAAGTCACAGGCTTGCTGTGCTGTCAGTTTTAAGTCTCCGCTTTCGCTCAGACTTAAAACATCATTGGGTTCCTCCAACTGTGGAATATACTCTAACAAAAAAAGGCATGACTTTACAGCCGGTCATCAAAGAAATTCAGAATTGGGCCATAAATAATTTGTAAAGCACACTATCTCAATAGTTCTGTGCCAATTTTCTTCATTATCTCAGTCCAATATGCTTTCATTTCATTTCGCTGTTCGGTATTCAATAATTTCTCTTGATGGATGGCTATGGTTGCCTTTGTCTGATTTCCAATAACTCGAATTTGAACGGTTGACACGTTTTCCCAATGGGCAGGTTTCCAATTCAAGCGAATGTGTGAATTTGTTTTAAAAACACGAACAAGACCTGTTATGCCGTTTTCAGTTTCGTATTCTTTTTTAATTTCAAGTTCACTTTTCAAATTGCCTAACCAAATTTTTAGTCCATTTTCGGAAAATAAAAAGTACCATACTTTCTCACTCGAAACAGAAAAGGTTTTCCTTATTCCAAATTGAAATCCTACATCTTTGGTTTTCCCGACTTGATTTTCCATTTTCTTATTTTTCAGGTTTAAATGCGATAGCATCAATTTCAAGTAAAAATTCGGGATTTATTAGTCCTGCAACATACAAAACTGTAATAATCGGTGGGTTTGGGTTTTGTCCTAAAAATTTCTGTGAAACTTGAAATGCACCATAAGCATTCTGCCCTTGAACAATGTGAATGTTTAATTTCACTAAACTCTTAAAATTTACTCCACAAGATTTAAGAGCAATTTCAAGGTTTTTCATTACTTGCTCAGTTTGCTTTAAAATATCATTTTTCCCTACAATTTCTCCGTTTCCATTTACTGCATTTTGTCCACCTATATAAATTGTCTTTCCGTTTCCTTCAGTCGTTATGATTTGAGAAAACGCAGAATTTTTTATTAGTCCTTCCGGATTTATATGTTCCATTCTATTCATCATTGTTCGTTGTTTATTTTTTTCGCTTGTAATACAACTGTATCAATCCTGTATCAAATGTTTTGGCACTTATAAATTCCAATAGTTGCTCTGGTCTACCTTCTTTAAATAATCTTGTGCCATTTCCTACGAGAATCGGAACAACAGAAATGGTAATTTCATCAATAAGGTCATTTTTAAGCAGTTCGTGAATGACTTGAGCACCGCCATCACAATAAATATCCTTTCCTTCTTCGCTTTTAAGCTTGGTTACAAGGTCTTTTATATTACCTGTATAAAATTTGATTCTATCCTTGTCTGGACGTTCTGTTCTTGTAATGACATAAACATCTCGTTTCCCATTATCGTAGTGAGAAGCACCAATCTCTTTTACAACATAATCATAGGTCTTACGACCAATAATAATAGTATCTATGGTTGAAGTAAATGCTGCATAACCATAATCTTCCCCTTCTTTTTCAACTAACTTTAAAAAACTAAGGTCATCATTTGGTTGGGCTATAAATCCGTCTAAACTGGTTGCTATAAATAGTTTTATTTTTCTCATTGGATTGAATTTTTTCTACAAAAGTAGGAACAGGTCAAAGACTTTGCTTTGGAAAAAAACGACATTTTAAAGTTCGGAGGGTAAGAAACCTGTATGTTGTTTAATGGCATTGGTGAGGTGTGAATGGTCATAATACCCGCAATCAAAAGCAATATCTAATAAGGACTTATGCTCATTTTTTAATGTTATTAAATCTAATGCTTGTTGGAACCGAATGATGTTGGAATATTCCTTTGGGGTTAACCCTATAAAATCTTTGAATTGTCTTTCTAATTGCCTTGTTGAAATACCATTTTGTTTGGACAACTCATCTATAGTTAATTGTCCTTTTGAAGCCTGGACAGTATCTAATATCGTGCGTAGCCTTATAGACTTACTGCATTCCTTGTCATGGAAAAATTGATTTAAATAGTCGATGTAGTTGCCAATCAAAAACTGTTCTCTGTCAAAAGATAGCTTTTGGTCAAATTGAACTGTGCTATTTTTTATTTCGCTTAGAGAAGCATAAGAGAAAAAAGATGCGAATGCGGAAGGCTTAAAACAGACACCTATAAGATGAGTGTTCTCTTCTATATAGCTTTCTTTAAATATAGTCATAGCACCTACCACATAGGTCTTACCGTACTCCATGGTTGTTGCTCCATTATCAGTTAGGCAACTGTCACCAAGGTTCATGATTAATCCAGGGCAACCATCAGGAAAAATACGTTCCCATTGTCTGTCCGTTTCCTCCCCTTTTAGTTCCCAATAGGAATGGATAAAGGGTTCTAGTACTCTGTATGGTTTTGTTTCTATGTACTCCATCAGTTTCGTGAACTTTTAAATAACAGCCAACAGCTGGTACTCATCATCCAAGCTTCATGTATAAGCGTTATTCAGTTTACTCCTTTAATTTCTGGAGTTAAGATGAATAAAACTGTATTTATATCAAAGTGGGAGTTAGTGATATCCCAAGGCGGGATATGTTTTTATAGATTGGAGGTGGGAAAAAATTCAATTCTATTAACTATCAAAGAGACTGAACTATTTCATTCAGTTGGCGAATTTTAAAATTTATTTGATTAATCAGTTGTAGTGTCACTTTCTAATAACTTAATGAGTTCCAGAGATTTTTGTTTTCCTTCTTTCAATAAGAATAAATACATATCTGTGACTTCGTAATAGAATCTTACCCTATTTCCTTGTTCAATAATGAGTTTTTTATCTGTAGAATTTAACTGTACCGTTTTGAAAAACAGTTTCTCATCAAACTTTTCATCTTTCTTTGGCATAAACTTGTTGTTAAAGATATGGATTCCACCTTCAGCTACCTCTTTAAGCCCTCCTTCATACCAGGTTTGTTGATTTTTAAGTTTTTCAAAATAGCCTTCATAATCAACGATGGCATTTAATTTAGTTTTATCTGTAATTAGGCGCATGCCTCCAGTATTTTTTAACTGAGATATGGTTCTATCCGTGGGGATTACAAAATCGGGATGCCCAAGAGATTTCAGATGCTGTATAAAAAGTTCCGCAGCCTTGTTTTCTTCTACAGAATAATTAAAACACAAATCGGCATATAAATCTAAATTTTTAATACGGTCTTCATTTGCTTCAATTGCAGCATTAAAATTAGACAAATCAGTTTTTACATCTTCAATTAGTGATAAAGTATAATCCTTTTCAATTTTACGATCCGATTTTTCTTGATTCCAATTATTAATTGATAAGGCAATTAATATCCCAATAACAACAAGAACGATTTCACCAATTGCATAAATCAGATACTTTGTGAATTTATTATCCGAAAGTAATTTTTGTCGAGCTTTTCTAAAGATTTTTATCATAGGTTTATTGATCGTCATTATTAAGTACTATACCCTCAACTATTAAATGTAGAACTGTTCGAAGACCTTATCTGCCCGCCCGTGAAGTATAGACTAAGTACCCGAAACCTGAGAAAAACTGCTATCTCCGATAAACTTTATACACATAATTAGCTGTGGTTTTTTTCAATCCCATATCTTGGGTCTATCAATCTTCATTGCTCTTAAATATGATAGGAATTGTCCTGCGTGAACAGATTCGTGATACCCAATGCGTAATAAATATTTCCCAAGAATCTTTTTTTCTCCATTTCCGGGATGAACGATTTCAGTATTGTTTATTTCTCTATCCGAAAACTGCCGAACACTTTCCAAAAATGTATTTCTATAAGGTTCGGCAAACTCTAGTTCGTCAGCAACGCTTGTGAATGGTCGGTTTTTCCAAGGCGTTACATAATTTGCCATGTCCCCATTATTGATAATTATATTCCATCCATAATCGGCTTCTAAAACATGCCTAATCATTTCTGAAGCAGTCATTGCTTTTTCGTCAGGTTTCCAATTGTAATGGCTTTCAGGAAGTCCATTCCAAAGCTTTATGCTTCTTCTCCTTATTTCTTTGAAATTTAAAACTATAAGTTCAGATTGAGTCATTTTCTTTGTTTCAGGATGTGGTTGTAAATTTGAGCAAACAATCTCTGTATGATTTATGCTTTATTTTTGGAGAGGTAAAGAACCTCGATGAATTATAGCCAATGTTGGCTATCGTATTTTAATGATGCGTTAATTTTGAAATTACTTTTTCCTTATCAGGGAACAATGAAATAAGATCTTTTCTAGATTTAAGCTCAAAATCTTTAAAGCTAAACCCTGGAGATACTGTACAACCAACTAAAGAATAATCGTCTTTATTTATTACTTCTGCTGCAAACCAGTTACCACCTGGAACAATAAACTGTGGAACTTCCCCTTTTTTTAAATCACGTCCGATAATATGCTGCGAATGAATACCTAATTCAGAAATCATATGTAAGCGTATTGGAGAGCCATCATAAAAATGCCAAATTTCATCTTGCTTTATTCTATGAAAGGCTGAAAAGTTGTTTGAGGTTAAGAGGAAATAAATACAGGTAGAATAATTTCTTTTACCTTCATACTCTGTTTCTAAATTCTCCTCATTTATTTCTCCAAGACTTCGATATGTCTCTTTAAAATAACCACCTTCTGGATGTGGTTCTAACCTTAATTCCTTTATTATACTCTCAATTGAATTTGTCATGTTACTGTTATTGCTAACGGTTGGGTATGGTGCGTATCTAGCAGGGCATGTGCTATAGCCTTTGTTAGGCGCTGTGTATTTATTTGTCTTCATAGAATTTGTTCGTATGGGCGAACGAAATATTATTGCCGGCTACTCCTTCATTGAGGTCATATATTTTGCCTCTGACAGATTCGTCTATGTAGAGTCTGTTGTACCGATCTTTTAGCCAAGAGTACTTCTCAAACGTTGTTGCAGATTCAACATTTTCGTCTAGTCCATTGATTATTGCCCACTTGGCCCGTTTCAAGGAGTTGATAAAAGCTTCATTATTTCCATCTACATAGTCTTGTACTACTTCAAAATATGTAAGTTGATGAAATCCAACTAGACCATCTTCATGTCGGTTCAAGTATTGGTGGAATGGATATCTATCACGTTTGGAGTTCAGTGGGTAGTTTAGCCGGTCAAGTAGTTTTTTAGTCAGTACGATACGAGGGAAATTCGCTTCGCTACTTTCTAGATTATAAGCGTCAATTAATCCTTGTCCAATAGCAATTCCATTTCTTGTGTGAATTAGATTTCCGAATGTCAATCCGCCCCTCCAAAAAATCTCCGATTGAATCAAGATTGATCCTATATAAGCTAGATTGGAGATCAAGGTCGATGTTGCTTCATTTAGTTTCTCAGGATTGACTTTTACCGAAACAAGGATTGAATCTGAAAACGTAGTACACTCGACTGAATCTGTTATATGGAATTTTTCAACTCCCTTGTATTGTGCGGATTCTTCAATTTCAACAAAGTCAGTTTGCCAACCTTCGGGTTTTTCCAATGTCTTGATGAACTCCATTACATCATAAATCCATGACACTTGCTCTGGATCTTTATTCGCTTTTTTTATGATCTCCTTGAATCCGAGAATGTCAATGAAGGCTATTAGCCGATTTTCAAATTCTATGTTGCTTTTAGATTCCATTTTACATAGCGCCTAACGGTCTCGTATAACCGTCAGTTACGGGTTAAATCATTTATTATTTTCGGTTTAGCACAGGTTTTAGCAATTCCGAGTGGATTCGGACGTAGTCGAATCCACTCGGAATTGCGGTTATACATTGTTGTACAACGTTTTTATCTATCCCAACCATCAATCACATAATTTTTTTCAGTCAGTTTTTTTTCAATTCCAGAACTTTTGGATTTAAACCATAATTCAAATCGAGTTGGATAGTAGTTTTCAAAAGTTCCTTCGTCAATCACAGTATTTCCTTTGTACAGTTTATAGTTATCGCTTAATTCCGATATTTTGTTTTTTGTCCGAGTACTTAACTTCCATTCCGATAATTGTATGTTTTGAGTCAATTCGTACGCTTTAATATAAATTTCTCCTTTTTCGGTAGGTTTATGCCACATATAAAAGTCATAACCTCTATATCCATCCCCGATTATTACAATTTTTTCATTGTCAACTTTTATTTTTTCCAGAGAATCTATTTGTTGATTTGTTAGAAATTCAATAGGCTTCTCAAAGTTTAATTTATTAGGAATTTCAATATTATAAAATTTTGTTTCTTCATAATCTTCCGCAAATAATCCAAAAATAATCCAGCCTATAAATAGTCCGATTAAGATTAAAACACCGAATATTATTTTTTTTGCGATGGTCATTTTAAATGTTGTACAACAACAGAATATCATGAACTCTATTCACTTTATTCCTATTTTCATGTTTAAGTGTTACTCAGTTTACTCTTTAAATTTGATGGGATAAGATGAATAAAACCGATTTTATATCAAAATGGGAGTTAGTGATATCTCAAGGCGAGATATGTTTTTATAGATGTGAGCTATGAGCTTTGAGCAGTGAGGAAATTACCGCGTGAAACCTATCCCCCCCTTAGGGCGAATTCCATTCCATCGGCTCAACCATTCCAATGTTCAACAGACTACGGGGTAACTATATGAGTGCCTCATGCATTTTTTTGCGTTGACCATGCGTTTTTTCGGGACGTTCTTGCGTTTTTTTAGGCCATTCATACGTTCCTGATGGACCCCACGATCTTTCAAGTTTTTAACTTGGAAGTACTAGCATAGGAAGTCTCCTGACTTCCGTTATCTGCCATTTTATTGCAATGCGATTGTTCTTGCCGTTGTAAATAATACTGTCCCTAATGCAAGTCACAGACTTGCTGTGCTGCCAGTTTTAAGTCTCCGCTTTCGCTCAGACTTAAAACATCATTGGGGTGCTATTTTCAAAGTCTTTCAGTTCCATTTTTTTTTTAATGCACGCCAACGTTTTGGGCAAGATGAGTGCGAGCGACAGTCAAACAAAGTTTGATCTGTCAGGTCGAAAGCAACTTGTTATTCATTCACTAATTCCAATTGCTTTTTATAGTTTTCAATTCTTGCGTGGGCAGTTCCGTCTATTAATAAAATAACTATCATCATAGCAATCGTTGTGATGCTAATTGCTCTCCAAGTTGGACTATTTATAAACATAATTAACAAAGCAGCTAAAATGATTATAATCGGAATAGCCTTAAATACTACTGTTTTATATTCTTTTAAAGTGCTTTCTGCTCTTGTAATTTCTGATTCTACAAATACCGTAGCATCTTTATTATAAGCAATTTCAAATTCTTTAATTCTTGATTTATTGGTAAAGAATAACCCAAGTCCTATTGTCAAAAGCAAAACACCTGCTACCGAAGTCGGAATTATGTATGCTCTTGCTATATCTGTTTTTCCAAGTTGCCAAAATCCGATGCTTGCTGATATAAATACAAGTCCGAAAAGAATGAAAAATGGGGTTGAGAATAGTTCGGATTTTGCCCAATCTGTTGCTGTTTTTAATATATCCATAATTTAATTCAATTTATATTTTTCTCTGTATTCCGTTGGGCTTATACCTTCTTTCTTTTTAAATAATCTTGAGAAATATTGGGGATATTCAAAACCCAACTCGTAAGCTACTTCTGAAATACTTTTATTTGGTTGTAATAGTATATTTTTTGCTTTGTCAATGAGATGTAGGTGTAAATGTTCGGTTGTCGTTTTACCTGTTTCTTTTTTTAAAGTGTCACTTAAA
Organism: Balneola sp.; assembly: GCA_048267645.1. Lineage (GTDB taxonomy): Bacteria > Bacteroidota > Rhodothermia > Balneolales > Balneolaceae > Balneola. Next base: position 45,900 of record JBLWXC010000012.1, on the reverse strand, counting down.
TAACGTTGCGAAACCAACATTTTATTTGCGATTTGTTCTATACTTGGAATGCCTCTTTCTTCTAATTGTCCAGATTCAAAATATTCAATTAAATGGTGATTAAATTGCTCTAACAAATTATTTGATATTTCTTTTCTATTTAAAAATTGCCTTTCATAGAAACGATTGGCGTATTTTAGTAAAGTGTCCAACTGCGAAATGATGATTTCTTTGCTAAAAGCATCTTGGTTATTTTGATACTCAATTTCAATATTTTCAACTATCGATTCTATTTGCCTTTCTTCCTTTGGTGAAAGGTGTAAAGCTTCATTTACAGAATATGAGAAGAAACCGTATTTTTTAATTTGTTGAGCCAATTCCGTTCCTTTCAAAAAATCTTCGTGGAAGTTTATTGAAAAGCCTTTATGCTCAAATACTACACTATTATCCCATTGTAGAATTTGCCTTGGTGCAATGAAAATTAAAGCTCCATTGGTAAAATCATATTTTGTTCGTCCGTAGTTTAAGTCGCCTTTTACAAATTTCTTTAAGCTAATCGAATAGCAATCATTAGTAATGGGTGGCGAACTTTCTCTTGGACAAGGTAGATAGCCGTCACCTTTCGAGTTGAACACGCTCAACATGGGATGCTCTGGACGAGGCAATTCTAAATACTCTAAATAGGATGATAAGGTTTTGAAGTGTTTCATTTCACTAATTTAGATATTCCATTTTACACCTGTTTCTTTTTCTGAAAGTTCCCACAGTCGTTTAGCTACTGTTTTATCTTTAGCGTGTGGTTCTATTTTGTGTGCTCCAACTGGACCGACCCAATTGCTTCTTCCTGTTGGACCGTAAAATCCGCTTTGGTCCAAATTTGGTTCTGTTGCACACATTAATTGTGGGTACGCACCTTTTTCAGCGGATTGCGTTAATGGGGATAATTTCATCAGATTAAAGATTAATTTCATCATAAAACTACCGCTTGTATTTATTAAGTTGGTTCTTGAAGAACCAGGATGACACGCATAGGCTTTAACATCTGTTTTTCCAGCTTCTTTCAATCTATCTTGTAATTCGTACATTGACATTATCTGTGCAAGTTTACTTTGGCTGTAAGCATTATTAGGGGTGTAGTCTTTCTCCCAATTCAAGTCATCAAATTTTATCGTTTTGATGCCCATATCATATCCCAGACTTCCTACCGTTACAATTCGACCTTTGGATTTTTCAATAAGTGGGAACAATAAAGCCTGCAATGTCCAATTTCCAAAATAATTCGTTCCCATTTGACTTTCCCAACCATCTATAGTTAGTGTCTGTTTAGGTACTTGAGCAATTGCTGCATTGCAAATAAGTGCATCGATTTGAGGAACAGTTTTTAATACTTCTTCGGCTGCTTTTTTTACAGATGCTTGTTTAGATAAGTCCATTTGAATGTTTTTTACATCAATATCATTACCCAATTCTTGTTTCAATATTGCGATGGTGTCTTTCGCTTTGTTTTGGTTTCTATTGAGCATTACCACTTTTACACCTTTTGAAAGAAGCATTTTTGCAGCTTCAAACCCTGTTCCACTTGTGGTACCTGATACAACGAATACTTTTCCGTTCAAATCTCCAATTCTGTCGGGTGTCCAACCTTTTTTGCCAAATTTTTCTGTTTCCATTGTTGTCTGTTTTTGGTGTAAAAATTATAAGACAAAGGTCGGATGGAAGTAGGTTAAACTCCTTATACGGATTTTCGAATGTTGTATACTATTTGGTTTGAGTGGTAATTACACACAACAACAGAATATCATGAACTCTATTCATCATATCCCAGCTTAATGTGTAAGTGTTACTCAGTTTACTCTTTAATTTGATGGGATAAGATGAATAAAACCGATTTTATATCAAAATGGGAGTTAGTGATATCACAAAGCGAAATATGTTTTTTATAGATGTGAGCTTTGAGCTTTGAGTAGTGAGGAAATCCCAATAACTATCCCCCCATCAACCACAAAGCAATCCCCCTATCCCAACTGTAATTAATTATTTCGAGGGATTATTTATAAGTCTTTTACAAGTTAAAGCCGTTTATTTAGCCCATCATTAATTAACTACTACTATGACTAAAAGATACCTTCCTATACTGTTTTCAGCTTTAGCTTTGCTGATTACCGTTCAAACTGCTTTTGCACAACAACAAAAAGCTAATTTCGATCTTGCCGAACGGTTCACTACCGAACAAATGAGCAAAATGGTCGGTTCTACTAGCGTTAATCCAAATTGGATTGAAAACACGAATAAATTCTGGTATGGGTATGAAAATCCAACTGGTAAAAATTGGTTTTTCGTTGATGCCCAAAAAGCCAGCCAGCGTTTACTTTTCGACCAAGAAGAAATGGCAGGTCAACTTTCTGAAATTTTCTCGAAACCTTTCAACGCCAAAGATCTTCCTCTTAAAAGCTTTGAATACGATACCGACAAGAACCTTTTCACCTTTCACGTAGACAGTGTAAACTTCACGTATAACCTGAATGGCAACAAGCTTGTAAAAGGCGATTCGCTTACCAAAGAAAAACAAGAACGCTGGGCAAATTTCTCGCCAGATAGCACTTGGATCGTCTTTGCAAAAAATCACAATCTTTATGTGATGAAAGCTAATGACAAAGATAGCGTTGAAATTCAGCTTACTGACGACGGCGAGCTTTGGTTTAGCTACCAAGCAGACGATTCTGATACAACATCCAACAAAAGATTAAGAGCTAGAGCCAATTGGTTCGAAGATTCAAAGAAATTTTGGGTGAAACGCCAAGACAAACGTAAAGTATCTGACCTTTGGGTAATCAATTCGCTTAAAAAACGTCCAGAGTTAGAGACGTATAAATACCCAATGCCTGGCGATAAAGAGGTTTATATAGATGAAATTCAAGTTTTTGAGCCTGCCACAAAATCTAAAGTTCGTTTAGATACCGATAAGTGGAAAGATCAATCGCTTGGCGGTGCTTATTTTAATAAAGGCGGCATCTTTGAAACCGACAAATCTGACTTTCTGTACATTCTTCGTAGAGACCGAACTTGGAGTAAAATTGATGTACTAAAGGCAAATACAACTACAGGCGCAGTTGAAGTTCTATTTTCAGAAGAAAGTAAACCATATTTCAATACTCGCTTTGCAGACCTCGCCATTATTAACGAAGGCAAGGAATATCTCTGGTGGAGCGAACGTACTGGTTGGGGACAACTTTACCGCTACGACAGCAAGGGGAACTTAAAGAATAAAATCACTTCTGGCTCTTATGTTGTTGGCGATATTGCTCGAATTGATACTTCTGCACAAACCATTTTCTTCTCTGCTTACGGTCGTGAAGAAGGTCAAAATCCATATTACGCCAATTTGTATTCTGTAAAATTTGATGGAAGTAATTTCAAACATCTATCCAAAGAGGATGCCGACCATAGCATAAAAGCTTCTGAAAATGGCAACTACTTTGTAGACAATTACTCACGTGTAGATTTACCGACAATCTCTGTTTTGCGTGATGGAACTGGAAAAGTGATTTCAACATTGCAGAAAACCGATATTTCGCTAATGCTTGAAAAGGGCTGGAAAGCTCCAGAAACTTTCAGCGTTAAAGCTGCCGACGGCGCTACTGATTTATACGGCGTTATGTGGAAACCATTCGACTTCGATTCTACCAAAACGTATCCAATCATTTCGTATGTATATCCTGGTCCACAAACGGAGCCATTCCCTTCTAACTTCACCGTATCAGGCTCTCGCGCCCGAACCACAACTCTTGCGCAAGTTGGCTTTATTGTAGTTGCAATGGGGCAACGAGGCGGAAGTCCACTTCGGAATAAATATTATCATAACTATGGCTATGGCGATATGCGCGATTATCCCCTCGCTGATAACAAATATGGAATTGAGCAATTAGCCGCTCGCCATTCATTTATTGATTCTGATAAAGTTGGTATTTACGGTCACTCTGGTGGCGGTTTTATGAGTACAGCGGCTCTACTTACATATCCTGAGTTTTATAAAGTGGCGGTTTCATCAGCAGGAAATCACGATAACAACATCTATAATATTTGGTGGGGTGAAGTGCATAACGGTGTAAAAGAAAAACGTAAAACCGTTACCAAAATGAACGAAGACAGTGTTAAGGTGAAAGAAGAACAAATCACTTTTGAAGCACCTGTTGAAACCAACATTGCACTCGCTAAAAACTTACAAGGTCATCTACTTCTTGTTCATGGAGATATCGACAACAACGTTCATCCAGCGAACACGCTAAGAATGGCCGATGCTCTTATCAAAGCGGGTAAACGTTTTGATATGATGATTTTGCCAGGTCGCCGACATGGTTTTGGTGCCTCACAGGCTTATTTCGATAGAATGACTTGGTATTACTTTGCTGAGCATTTGTTAGGAGATTACCGTACAACAACGGATTTCAACCTTCCAAAGGATGATTAATACTCCATCCTAGAAACTGAAAAGGAACGCCGATTTAATCCGCGTTCCTTTTTTTATGCTTTTGAGATTAGAAAAAACCTCGGGCATGCTGAACTTGTTTCAGCATCTTTGTAAGGAATATGGTTTTAATCAACCTTCCGAGTTATGAATAATGGCATTCGTAACGAGAGGGAATTTGATAGTGAATTATAAATAATAGATATTTGAGTAGTTATGAAGAGGAGTAAAGAAAATATAAAACCTCTCCTAACACCTTCTATAGCAAAATTTCAATACTGGCAGATGATATTTAAGGGGATTAGAAACCAATACTTAGAATTTAAGATAATAGGCTATGAGCTTCCTGAAAACTTTGGCCCCTCATATGAGGCTAATTTTTTAGTAATTGAATTAAATGTAGCTAGTGATTTAGGTAATTGGCAAACTGACGGTTGCGCCCTTTCAACAACAGATGTTGAAAAAATAATTGATTGGTTTTACAAATTGGGAGAACATAAATGCCAGACTCAGCAATTAAGCTTTTTGGAAAAGGGTATTTCATTTGAAGTTATCAATAGTAACACAGACCAAAAGCAGATTCGCGTGTTTCTCTATTCGGAATGTCTCCCTCAGAATGCAGTTGAAGGGAAACAGTATTATGTAGATTTAGAATTAAATCACCTTGAATTAAAAGAAGTATCTGAAAGCTTACAGAAAGAGCTTAATCTGTTTCCATCTCGTGGATTTGAAGAGTAAAGATTCCTCAACAATCTTTTAAGTTTATAACTTAAAAATTATAGCAGAGGAATATTAGATTAAAATTTCCTGCAAAATTTTAAAATTTCTTAGTCTTATTCTGAAATAGAATGGTAGTTTAGGTGCATTCTTATGGAAACATATGTTTCTAATTCTACAAACAATATCTCTGTTTCATAAATAATGATGACTAAAAAATTACCAACAGAATTAATCGAGTTAATACAAAACGAATACGATAATATTGCTGGAATTGTCATCTATGAAAACAATGAAATTACATTCGAGAATTATTTTCATGGCTATAATAAAAACGACACCATTCATATCGCATCCGTCACTAAAAGTATATTTTCAGCTCTAATAGGAATTGCCATAGATAAAGGACTTATCCAGAATCTAGATCAAAAGGTTTTAGATTTTTTTCCGGAGTATGCTATCAAAAAAAGAGAACATACTATACAGAAGGTGACATTAAGGCATTTGCTAACAATGACGGCTCCATACAAATTCAAGTATGAGCCTTATACAAAAGTCTATTCTAGTGAGGACTGGACAAAATCGGTGCTAGACTTGCTGGGAGGAAAGACTTTAAGTGGAGATTTTAAATACACAACCATAGGCATACAAGTTTTATCCGGAATTCTTATCAACGCAACGGGCACATCAGTTCTTGATTTTGCCACCGATAATTTATTTTCACCATTAGGGATTAAGCCCCCTAAAAATTACCGAATACACAACAAAGACGAACACTTTGCTTTCATTAAAGATAAATACGTAAATGGCTGGGTAATTGACCCTAAAGGTACTCATACCTCTGGTTGGGGATTAACCTTAACCACTGGAGACATTGCCAAAATTGGCCTTTTGTATTTGAATAAAGGAGTATGGAACAATCGGCAAATATTATCTTCGAAATGGATTGAAGAAAGCACTAAAACGCATAGCCAACGGAATGACTTAGCATATGGCTATTTATGGTGGATTCTTAATGGTGAAGTAAGTAACTGTTATGCAGCTATTGGGGATGGTGGGAATATAATTTATGTAGATAATTCAGCAGAAATAGTAATAGCTATTACTTCTAGATTTAAACCGCACGCTAAAGATAGAATTGAGTTAATTAGAAAATACATCCTTCCACAGATTGGTAAATCTGGTAGCCCCTAACCTAATGCAAGCACCTCGCTTGTACACAACTAATAACTAATCACCAAAAAACCAATTCCCTAAATCACTTCACGCCAGTGCTTCCGAATCCGCCTTCTCCCCTTTGGGTTTCATCTAGTTCTTGAACTTCAACAACAGGAAACTGGGTAACAGGAGCAATAACCATCTGTGCGATTCTATCCCCAAAATTCACCACAAAATCTTCGCTACCATGATTGATAGCAATTACTTTCACTTCGCCACGGTAATCTGCATCAATAGTTCCTGGCGAGTTTAGCATCGTAATCCCTTGTTTGATGGCAAGTCCACTTCTTGGGCGAATTTGAGCTTCAAAGCCTGCAGGAATTGCCATTTGAAGTCCTGTTGGGATTAGAAATCGATCACCGGGCTTAATAACAACTGGTTCATCCACAGCTGCGCGGATATCCATCCCAGCAGATGAAGGTGTTTCGTAGCTAGGTAATGCTAAATCTTTAGCGTGTGGTAATCTTTTAAATCTAATTTCGCTCATAAATCTTCTCGTTTATATTCTATTAATCGAACAATGGCATTCCCAAAAAGTACTTTCACTCGTGCTTCGAGAGGCACACGCAAGTCGTCGGCTAGGAACCATGCTCTAAAATCTCCCGAAAACCCGAATGGTCCATCAATATTTTTGGTGGTTCCTTTACTCAGATATGTTTCAACAGGCTCATCGAAAGCTGCATAATTTCTCATTTCTTTTTTGGATGGATTTTCCATCACAATAGTTCCACTTCGCTTGGTAACATAAACTGGTAAGGTAACCGTAGAGTCGCTCCCTGCAAAAAGTCGCGAGAAATAAAAGATAACGTGACCTGCAGTAGCTGGCTCAACCAGTTTTAATGTATCTCGGGTATCGTCTTCTTCTTTGTAAGTAACTACTCCATTTTCTCGGTCAAAATTGTAGCGAATTTCATTGAATTTATCTTCGTCTACATTGTCCTTCCAATAAGTTGAAGTTACAGGAAGTCCATTTTCGTTTACATAAAAAATTGAATGGAATTGATCGATCTCAGTTCCTACTAAAGGAATTCTGGGGTTTGACCGAATATCTGTAAACATGTGTTTTTTGATGCTTCCGTCGTATAACGTATCGCTCAACAAACTCACTTCTACCCAACCTAGCTTCAAAAAACCATATTTCACTTCATAGCGAAAGGTCTCTTTAACTGAGAAAATCTCCTCCAAAGTAGGATTTCTATCACTTTGAGATGGGAAAGGATTTTGTGCGTTAACAACAGCAGGGATTAATAAAAAAATAAGCAACCAGTATTTCATATAGTGCGAAACGGAGTTAATCCCTTTTTCTTTTCTTTTATTTATCAATCTTCTTCAGGCTCATCAAGTACAAAGCCTTCAAATGCTTGTTCGTCAAAACCCACAAGTACGGCTTCATCTTTAACAAGAACTGGGCGCTTTATCATTGATTGATTCTCGAGTAACACGTTCAACATCTCTTCGTCAGTCAAATTTTTTTCTTTAAGTCCCAACTTTCTATAAGTGGTACCTCTGCGGTTAACAAGTACATCCAAGCCAACTTTAAACTCGAGTTCTTTGAGCTCGTCTATATTTAATGGCTCTTTTTTCAAGTCCACAAATTCATACTCAACTTCTTTTTCCACTAACCAAGCCCTAGCTTTTTTAACAGTATCACAATTTTTTATTCCTATTACATGCAGCATGGCATTTCAACAATTATGTTTCGTATTTTGAACGTAAAGATACGGTTTGTCGTTTCAATTACGAACCGACTTCCAACATTAGAACTCCTTTTTTCATGAAGTCCATTCATTTTCTTTTATTCTTATTTATTTCTACACTATTTGCATGTTCTGGGGATAAAGAACAGCGAGAGTTTGAAAACGAAGCCTATCGTTCGCCATCAAATATCACAACTACTACAACACAAGGCGAAGTTACCAATTCGGATCCTGACGACTGGCGGATTTCTCCATATTATCAAGGGTTAGTAGAAATCCTTCCTACATATTCTCCACCATATCCAAACCCAGCTCAGCTTGGCTCTAATCTAAATTTTGAAATTAGTGTTACAGGGGTTCAACCTGTTAATGGGCTAGATGTTCAAGTTCGTTTTGACGATAATACTTGGAGAAATATTTACTCTAGTTTCGACAATCCATTGCCTATTGGGCTCTCAACATTTCAGATTGACCCAATAACTTTAGGTCAATTCAACACTCCAGAATCGGCAAAAGGATTGCACCGAATCTACCTGTTCGACTTCAACCAACGCCTTATATCCTATGGCGATATTCTTGTTGAGTAAACTTGTGATATTTTAACATCGGTTCTATCTTCATCTATGAGAAAGTTAACCCCTTCTGAACGAAAAATTGTCGAAAGTTTGATTTTTCCAGAGTCATTTGATGTGATTATGGAAGAAACGAAATTTCCGTATGGTACTCTTAGAGACGACCTCATCAATCTTGTGAATTATCGTTTTGTGGAAGTAATAAATCTAGATCCTACCGAAGAATCTTCAATGACCTACTTCGATAGCGATAACATACAAGAATGTACGTTCAGAGCCACAAAAATTGGACTTAAAGTTTTAACTAGCGCACCTGTATGAAGTTTGAAGCAAAAGTATCCGAAGAACCTCTTGAAGTTGAAATTTCCCAAAAGGAACAAACCTTTAGCGTAGCAAACCTGACGGGTGAGTTTGAGTTTACCCAACAAAATGGAAGGTATTTATTGCGAACGGGAACAAAGCTCTACAAAATAGATAATGTAAGTTATGACGGCTCAGACATTGAATTTTCAATTAATGGAAGCTGGCATAAAGTAAATGTAAAAGACGACCAAGAACTCTTACTTGATAAATTAGGCTTTAAGACTGGTAATGCGGTGGCTGAAGGAATTTTAAAAGCACCAATGCCCGGTAAAATCTTAGATATTCTAGTTACCGACGGTGAAACTGTTACCAAAGATCAGCCTTTAGTAATCCTTGAAGCTATGAAAATGGAGAATGAGTTGAAGTCGCCCGTTGATGGAACAATTTCTAGTATTTCGGTAGAAGTTGGGCAATCGTTAGAAAAAAACACAATTATATTGGAGATAGAAACCGTTGGATAAATTTGTAATAGAAGGTGGTACACCGTTAAAAGGCACCATCCCAATAAGTGGCTCAAAAAACGCAGCATTACCACTTATTGCCGCATCCCTTTTAGCAGATACTCCTAGTATCATTCACAACATTCCCCGCTTACAAGATATTTATACCTTCAACAACGTATTGCGAGTTGTTGGTGCAAAAGTAGACTTCCATGATCAAGAGAATAAGCTTGTTATTGATCCTTCTAACGTAAGTTATTTAGAAGCTCCATACGATTTAGTGCGTAAAATGCGTGCTTCATTTTACATGCTTGGCGCTTTAGTAGGTAAACATGGTTATGCTAAAGTTTCCTTACCTGGCGGATGTGCTTGGGGCCCACGTCCTGTTGATTTGCACCTAAAAGGCATGGAAGCAATGGGAATTGATATCGACTTGGATAAAGGATATGTAATTGCCACAGCAGAAAAAAATCTTAAACCTGCTTCTTTCACTCTCGAGCCAAGTAGTGTTGGTGCTACTGTGAATTTGATATTAGCTTCAGTTTTACGAAGTGAAAGATTCACTATCAATAATGCAGCAAAAGAACCTGATGTAGTTCAGCTTTGCAATTTCCTAGTAAAAATGGGCGCTAAAATTGAAGGTATTGGAACAGATACTCTCACCATTTTTGGGGTTGAAAATTTACAAGGTGTTGAAGTAAGTAACGACCCAGATCGTATCGAACTTGGCACTTTTATGATTATGGGAACTATGCATCCAGAATCTGAACTTACACTTACTGGATGTAACCCAGAGCAACTTGGTACATTCACCGAAATGCTTGAAAAAACGGGTACAAAAATCACCATTGATGGAACCACAATCCATGTTAAGGCACCCAAAGAACTCAAACCCGTTTCTATAGAAGCCGAGATTTATCCTGGTTTCCCAACCGATATGCAAGCTCAATGGGCTACCATGTTGACTCAAGCCAACGGCGAATCTACTGTTACCGATAATGTTTATTACGATCGCTTTAGCTACGTTCCTGAACTCACGCGCTTAGGTGCTTCTATGCATTTGGATAAAAACACCGTCCATATTACAGGTAAAACACCACTTGAAGGGGCTTCAGTGATGAGTACTGACTTAAGAGCTAGCGTTAGTTTAGTATTAGCTGCAATGGTTGCCGAGAATACTACCGAAGTACTTCGTATTTACCACCTCGATAGAGGTTACGAATCGTTAGAGCAAAAATTGACTGCTGTTGGGGCTAAGATCAAAAGAATAGAAGCGAGTTAAATTTTGCTATTTAGGCATTTTATCCTAGCTCTTTCTAATGTATATTGATTAACATCGAATCGATACAAAAAAGAGATTTTACATTTTTCAATTTTTGCTTAACGCACAGAATATATATCACCCAAAGACTTTACAAGAAGCTCAAAAAACGCTTCTAGGTAATATTTATATCGATTTTCTCAGTTTTTGCACCCTATTTATTTTATTAGCTAAACGAGAGCTGAGCCTTGATTCACTCATTGAATCATCCCCAAATACAACAAATTTTCAAGAAACTAAGGCCGACGTAACTGCTTTTCCTATAACGGCAAGTCCACATCTGAATAAGTTGGACGTTCCCAGTACCGAAATTAAGATTAGACGATGGATTGCTTGTGTAGCAAGTACCGGCCGTACTAAAAAGAACTTTAATGAAGAACCAAATTATCATACACTCGTCCGGCAATCAAGACCGGATAGCGCTAATCGAAGATGGCGAATTAGCACAATTATTCATAGAATCGGAAGAGAACCAGCGTACTGTTGGTAATATCTATGTAGCACAAGTTCATAAGGTGATGAGTGGTATTCGTGCCGCTTTCATTAATATGGGTACCCCAAAAGATGCATTCTTGCACTTTTCTGATGCTGGCGATCACCTCCCCGACTATATATCCATGCTTAATGGACCAAATGCGATTCCTCCTCACGCGCGTAAAGACGTAAGCAACAGAGAGAATCTGAGCAACACAGAAAAGCAAATGCTTGCTGGTAAAGTGCTCAAAAGTGGTCAAAAACTACTTGTACAGATTGTTAAAGAACCAATTGGCTCTAAAGGCCCTCGTGTTTCTACGGATATCACAATTGCAGGCCGTTTTCTTGTACTCATTCCTATGGGTGATTACATCGCTGTTTCTAAAAAAATCAGCAATTATAAAGAACGTCGCCGTCTTAAAAATACCCTTTCAAAAATGGTACCCGATGGATTTGGCGTTATTGTTAGAACTGTTGCCCAAGATCAAGATAACAGTGCTATAGAAGACGATTTACGCGATGTGTTGAAGAAATGGGAAAACATGCTGGACAAATTAGAAACAGCTAAGCCTCCTTCTCTCCTTCACCGTGATTTAGATATGACAGAGAGCTTAATTCGTGATCTCTTTGCAAAAAATTATGACCGTGTTCTTATTGACGACCCAAAAATGTATCGTCAAATTAAGTCTTATGTTGGCCAAATTGCTCCAAATATGGTGCCTAATGTTCAACAGTACAAAGGCAAAGAACATATCTTCGATTATGCTAAAATCTCTGAGGATGTAAATTCAATCTTCAGCCCTCGTGTTCGCATGAAATCAGGTGGATATTTGATTTTTGAGCAAACTGAAGCTATGTATGTTGTGGATGTAAACTCTGGCCCTTATGCTGCAAAAGCTCGCCAAGAAGACAATTCTCTTAAAACAAATTTAGATGCAGCTAGAGAAATAGCCAAGCAATTACGCCTGCGTGATATTGGTGGTATAATTGTAGTTGATTTTATTGACTTAAAAGAAGAGAAGAATCGTAAGAAAATTTACGATGAACTAAAGAAAGAGTTCAGAAAAGACCCCGCTAAAACAAATATGTTGGGAATGAGTGACTTTGGATTGGTTCAAATTACCCGCCAACGTATTCGCCCAAGTGTGGTTAACTCAGTATCAAAAGTTTGCCCAATGTGTGGTGGCTCTGGTAATGTGGTAAGCCAAGATACTATCGTTACAGATATCGAAAGCTGGTTAAGTCGTTTTAAGCACAACTCAGCTTACCGAGCTATTGAGTTGTATGTAAATCCATATCTGAAATCTATGATTTCGAAAGGATTGTTTAGCAAGAGATGGAAATGGATGGTGAAATATCACCTTAAGATTACTCTTATTAGTGACGAAACTGTTTCTCTAAATGAATTTAAAGTCACACTGGCAGGCTCTGACATCGACATTACTGACGTGATTATGCGTGGTGAATCGATAGACGAAGTGCTTGAACGCGAAGGCGAACTCGTTGAACTTGAAAGTGGAAAACTAGACCGCTCTACCCTAGAATTCTCTAAAAAGAATGATACTGACGATGATGATGACTCCAATCATCACAGAAACAGTGGTAATAAAAGAGCCTCAGGCAATACTGCCAATTCGAATGGAAAATCGAATCAAAGGCATTATAAGTCGTAGACATAATATAATGGCTCGGTTTTTGTTCTTACACGAGCCATTACTTTCATTAAACAATTTTTAGAGATGAGCGCATTTAAACTACACGCAACAACTGTTGTTGGAGTAATCCATAACGGTAAAGCTGCTATTGGCAGCGATGGTCAAGCTACCATGGACAAAACGGTGATGAAAGCGACCGTTAAAAAAGTAAGAAAACTATATAATGGAAAAGTATTGGCTGGGTTTGCAGGTTCTACAGCCGACGCCTTTACTCTTTTTGAGAGATACGAAGAAAAGCTGAACGAATATAACGGCAATATGCAACGCGCTGCCGTTGAACTAGCTAAAGACTGGCGTAAAGACAAATACCTTCAAAAATTAGAAGCATTACTTATTGTTATGAACAATGAGAATGCACTCGTTATTTCCGGTCAAGGTGATGTTATTGAGCCCGATGATAACATAGCAACAATTGGTAGCGGAGGCTCATATGCACTTTCAGCAGCACGTGCTCTTAGTAAGCATGCCACGCACCTTAGCAGTAAAGAGATTGTTCAAGAATCTCTAAACATTGCCGCTGATATCGACATCTACACCAATCATAACCTGACCATTTTAGAGATTGAGGACTAACAGATGATTGAAGAAAAAAACTTAACCCCTCAGCAAATTGTCCGCGAATTAGACAAATACATAGTTGGACAGAAAGAAGCTAAAAGATCGGTATCTATTGCATTACGTAATCGATGGAGAAGATTAAACGCCAGAGAAGATATCCGCGAAGAAATTGTTCCAAATAACATTCTACTTATTGGACCTACGGGTGTTGGTAAAACTGAAATTGCGAGACGACTTGCAAAACTAGCCATGGCTCCCTTTGTTAAAGTAGAAGCATCTAAATTTACCGAAGTTGGTTACGTTGGGCGTGATGTTGAATCTATGATTCGAGATCTTACAGACCTTGGCGTTAACATGGTTAAAATGGAGATGCAGGAACGCGTAAAAGAAAAAGCTGCTGAAGCAGTAGAAAACCGCATCCTAGATATTCTTATTCCTCCTGTTAAAAATACTGGTGTAGGCTTTAAAAGCGAAACTTCTAGTAGTTTTGACCCCGCAAAAGCTAGCGATGATGAGCTAAACGAACGCACAAGAGAACGTTTCCGCGAGAAATTAAAAAATGGTGAATTAGACGATCGCCAAATTGAGATTGAAGCTCAGAGCAAAAAAAATCCAATGATGCAGGTTTTTGGACCTGGTGGAATGGAAGAAATGGGTGTAAATCTACAAGATATGCTTGGTGGCGTTGGCCGTCAGAATAAGTCGAAAAGAAAGCTTCCTATTTCTGAAGCACGAAAAATTCTTTTAGAGGAAGAATCGGAAAAGCTTATTGATCATGAATCTGCAGTACAAGAAGCTTTGGTTCGTGTTCAAAAGCAAGGAATTGTATTTATTGACGAAATTGATAAAATCGCAGAGCCATCGTCAGGAGGTGGAAAAAGTGGACCAGATGTAAGCCGACAAGGTGTGCAGCGCGACCTCCTTCCTATTGTTGAAGGTAGCACCGTTAGCACAAAGCATGGAATTGTGAAAACAGATCACATCCTCTTTATCGGCTCTGGTGCTTTTCATATTTCAAAACCTTCAGATTTAATCCCCGAGTTACAAGGACGCTTCCCTATTAGAGTGGAGCTTAATTCATTAACCGAAGAGGATTTCTATAAAATTCTTTCCGAGCCAAAAAATGCTCTTACTAAGCAGTATATGGCCATGTTAGAAGCTGAAGGTGTGACTATCAATTTCACCGACGATGCAATTAGAGAAGTAGCAAAAATTGCTGCTGAAGTAAATCTTAGTGTTGAAAATATCGGCGCTAGACGTTTACATACCATTATGTCATCGGTTTTTGATGAACTTCTGTTCGCTGTACCAGATGATATTAGCACTGGTGAAATAACCATTGATAGTAAATACGTTAATAAACAATTAGAAAATTTGATTAAGGATAAAGATTTGAGCCATTACATCCTTTAACGTTGGTTTAGACATCTTTATTTATTACAATCGGATTGAAGAAACTATTTACCAATATTTTTGTTCATAAAGTTATCCATTCAGATAGTTAGATATTATGCCGTTTAAAAAATTCATTGCCCCAAACATCGCTATTGCAATACTGCTTTTTGTTGTAGGTTTTACTGGAATCGATTCAGTTATAAAGCCAAACAACGAAGATTCAGTAAACATCACTAAGTATGTGCAGGCTACAAGAGCTATAATATCTAACTATTTTGGGATACCTGATTTAGAAAAGATGTATAAATCAAGTATCATAAAAATGGTAGAAGCAGTAGAAGATTCTACCTTAAAAATTGATGGTACGCCCATAGATACTACCTTTAAAGATGTTAAGATTGAAACGCTAACCGACTCTTACAAGCGTTTTGAACAGGCATACTATTACATCTCGAATAACAGCCCCGATGAGAACATGACTCGCCTTACTGAGTTTGCCATTAGAGGGCTTTTTGACACATTAGATCCTCACTCAATCTACATTGAAGCTGAAGACAGTGATCGCATTGAAGAAGAATTTGCTGGCAAATTTCAAGGAATTGGAGTTCAGTTCAATATTATTCAGGATTCAATTACTGTTATTACGGCCATTGCTGGTGGTCCTAGCGACCAACTAGGAATCCGATCTGGTGACAGAATTGTTGCCATTGACGATAGCAACGCTGTTGGTTACACTAATGAAGATGTTCTTAAAAACCTCCGTGGTGAAAAGGGATCTAAAGTAAAAGTTACCATTGTTCGCCCAGGTGTTAAAAATCCTTTAGTATTCACTATTGTTCGTGATGACATCCCTCTTTATACCGTAGATTCTTCTTATATGCTTGATGATGAAACTGGTTACATCAAGATTAACCGTTTTGCTGCAACTACTCATCAAGAGTTTATGGAAGCTGGCGAGAAGCTCAAAGCTCAAGGAATGACCCGTTTGGTGCTTGACCTACGAGGAAATCCTGGTGGATATTTAGGCCAAGCAATTGCGATTTCTGAAGAATTCTTTCCAAGAGGAACTGAAGTTGTTTCTACCAAAAGTAGACACACTCGCTTTAACGCGGATCACTTTTCTCGCCAAAACGGTACCTACAAAGATACACACGTTATTGTACTTGTAGATGAAGGGTCCGCATCAGCAAGTGAGATTGTCTCAGGTGCACTTCAGGATCATGATAGAGCCTTAGTTGTTGGACGCCGTACTTACGGTAAGGGATTAGTACAGCAACAATACGAACTGGTTGACAAAAGTAATATCCGCGTTACCATTTCAAGATACTACACTCCTTCTGGTCGACTAATTCAAAAACCATTTGTTGAAGGTGGCGGAGAAGAATATGCTTACGAGATTTATCGACGAAATGACGATGCTAAAAACGATGCTGTTGAATTTTTAGATCACGTTCCTGACTCTTTAAAATTCACAACCGATGCAGGTAGAGTTGTTTATGGCGGTGGCGGAATTGTGCCCGATTATTTAGTGCAAGAAGACACTACCCGCTCAGGATATGTGATTAACTTTGCATTACGTAAACGTGCTGCTTTTGACTATGTTCGTTCTTATCTAGATAAAAACAACGATGAGTTTAGAGCCAAATGGGAAAATGATTTCGAAAAATTCCGTTCTAATTTCAAATGGTCTCCAAAAGACATCGAGGCTTTCAAGAAATCACTTATTTCCAAAGGAATGGCAATCTCTGATACCGTAAAACAGCCAGAATTCAGAAACGATTCTTTATTCATACCTACAGGTCATTTTGAAGAAGTTGCTTGGATGAGCGAAGGACGCATGAAGGCAGAACTTGCACGCCAAGTTTGGGGAATGCCTTATTTCTACCCTGTAGTAAATGATGTTTTCGATACCACTTTGAAAAAAGCCATGACACTTTGGGAAAATGTAGGCCGATTAGAAGCTTTAGCAAAAGGGAAAGCCGCTGCTAATATTGGTAATCTTAATGATGGAAAGTAATTCCAAAAAGATTTATAATTTCGTAAAAGCCTTCTTGTTTACACAGGAAGGCTTTTTTTTGCCAATGAAATAATAAGCGAATACTTCAAATAGAAGTTAGATCCTCTACTTAGTTGATGGGCTTATTCTACTTAAACCTTTAACAAAATGTATCAAATTGTAAATAAATGTAACCAAATTTAAGCATCTTTGAATACTTGTTAAAACCTATAGGCCTCTCTTCAAAAAACGCTAGTTTTTGTCGTTCTTTATAATAAATAACTCGTTTTTAGCCATTCTATGAAATCAATAATAAGTATCACCAAAGTTCTATTAGTAGGTGCTTTGTTAGCTGTGAGTAGCTCTTGTACTCAAAAGAAAAAGCCTTTCACTTTCGCATTTGTATCTGATACACACATTGGCAACAAAACCTCTTACGAAGATCTTGCCAGAACCATCAAAGATATTAATACAAATGATGACATTGAATTTGTTGTAGTTACAGGAGATATAACTGAATTTGGTGCCGATTCTGAAATCATTGAAGCAAAAAAAATATACGATACAATCAATAAGCCTTGGTATGTAGTTCCTGGTAACCACGATGCAAATTGGTCGGAAAGTGGTGCAAACACATTTAAAAATATCTTTGGAAGCGATCATTTCACATTTGAAGCTAATGGCTTTTTATTTGTAGGAACAAGTAGTGGGCCAAATATGAGAATGGCACCAGGTTTGGTTCCCCATGAAGAAGTAGTTTGGTTAGACGAAGTTCTTGACCCAAAGAAAATCGGCGATACACCCGTAATTTTCCTTAACCATTATCCGATGAATGAGGAGATGGCAAATTGGTATTTAATTATCGACAAGCTGAAGAAAGTAAATACTCAGGGAATTTTAAATGGACACGGACATCAAAATAAAGCCTACGACTATGAAGGTATTCCTGGCACAATGGGACGTTCTAATTTACGCGCTAAAGATGAAATAGGCGGTTACAACTTAGTTACCGTAGCAAACGACACTATGTATTTTGCAGAACGTACTCCTGGTGTTGAAACCAAAGAAGTATGGCGAAAGATGGAACTTAAAAACCATCATTTCGAAAATGATACTACGCAATATCCTAGACCATCTTATGCCATCAACGAGAAGTACCCTAATGTTACTGAAAAGTGGAATATGCAGGAGGATAGTGATGTTCCTGCAGGTGTAATTGCAAACGACATCTTTGCTTTCTACCCAAGTTCAAATGGTAACATGATTGCTCGCTATGTTGAAAATGGAGAGAAAATTTGGGAGTTCAAGACAACTGGAAAAATCTATTCCACTCCTGCTTTAAAAGGCAATAATCTAGTATTTGCCTCAACGGATAGCACAATTTATAACATCGATCCCAAAAGTGGTGCTCTAAAATGGAAAGTGCCAACAGGGAAATCTATTGTAGCCTCAGCTACGATAGATGGTGACCAAGTGTTTATTGGTAGCTCTGAAGGAATCTTCCGTTCACTCTCCCTAAAAACAGGAGAAATTCTTTGGGAGAACAAAGACATTGTTGGCTTTGTTGAAACCCGCCCACTCGTAGATAATGAAAGAGTGTATTTTGGCTCTTGGGGAAATGATTTCTATGCATTAAATAAGAAAACAGGAAAGCCAGAATGGATTTGGAATAGCGGAGCCAGTAGCCGTATGCTTTCTCCTGCAACGGTTTTCCCAGTTAAAGCCAATGGCAAAGTTTATATCACGGCACCCGACCGAGCTACTACCAGTTTTAATGCTCGTACAGGGAAAGTAATGCAACGCTCAAATCACCATAAAGGGCGCGAGTCAATCGGTGTTTCTCAAGATGGGAAACATGTTTACATCAAAGCAATGCAAGACACTCTTTTTGCTTACAGCACCAGTACAAATAGCATTGAGCCAGATTGGTTTCTAGATGTTCAATTCGGATATGAAATCAGCCCATCTCCTATTGTTGAGTATGGAAATCTGATTTTTGTACCAACCGATAAAGGCGTGATTTATGCCATCAACAAAAACACTCGAAAAACTGAGTGGGCGCATAAAATATCAAATGCACTTATAAATAATGTATTTCCAATTAATGAGCATTCGCTACTAACCACCACTATGGATGGAAAAGTAGTTAGACTAGAGTATTAAATAAGGAGTAAATCGAAATAAAAATGGGAAACTCCTGATACGGGTTTCCCATTTATTTATAGCGTTTTTAATAAAAAAGCGAAGAAGAATTATTCTAAACTTTATCTACAACCAGTTTATAGGTTGGATCCTCTAATACATTCACATCAATAATATCTTCTGCATTCTTTAGAAGAACTCTACAATCTTTACTTAAATGCTTTAGGTGAACTTTCTTTCCCACTTTTAAGTAACGCTCTGTAATTCTATTTACAGCTTCAATAGCCGACATATCCACAATTCTACTTTCAGCAAAGTCAATAATGACTTCATCAGGATCATTCAGTACATCAAATTTTTCATTGAATGCAGTTACCGAGCCAAAGAATAATGGTCCGTATATCTCGTAGTGTTTAACTCCGTTCTCATCAACAGACTTACGAGCACGGATGCGTTTTGCATTATCCCATGAGAACACAAGAGCTGCAATTATAACACCTACAATAACGGCTAAAGCAAGGTTGTGAAGGAAAACAGTAACAAGAGTTACTAATACCATCACAAAAATATCAGATTTAGGCATTTTGGTGAATGTTCGTAAACTCGCCCATTCGAAAGTTCCAATGGAAACCATAATCATTAAGCCAGTTAACGCAGCCATCGGTAACTTTTCAATTAAGCTAGAGCCGAACATAATAAACACTAGCAACATAACTGCTGCTACAATACCAGATAGCCTCGCACGAGCGCCAGCAGATGTGTTAATCAAACTTTGTCCAATCATTGCACAACCACCCATTCCAGAAAACAATCCAGATAAGATATTTGCTGTACCTTGGGCGATAGCTTCTTGATTGCCTCTACCACGTGTTTCTGTAATCTCATCAATAATGTTTAGTGTTAATAGACTCTCAATTAGCCCAACACCTGCTACAATTGCTGAAAATGGTAAAATCAGCATGAAGGTTTCCATTGTAAATGGAACTTGTGGAATATGAAACGGAGGAAACCCACCTTTAATGGAAGCAATGTCTCCTACTGTTTTAGTTTCAATACCAAAAACTACTACCACACCAAATACAACCAAAATGGCTACAAGTGAAGCAGGTATAGCTTTGCTGAGTTTAGGTAATCCCCAAATAATAGCCATTGTAAGCAATACAAGACCTAAGAGAATGTACAAAGGTGGACCTGTTAACCAAGCGCCTGTAGGGTCTTTAAATTGGTCTAACTGAGACATAAATATGATTAAGGCCAAGCCGTTCACAAAACCGAATATTACAGGGTGAGGAACAAGTCGCATTAATTTACCAAGTTTGAGCCCTCCTGCAATTACTTGAATAATTCCGGCCAAAATTACTGTGGCGAATATATATTCAACACCATGTGATTTGGCTAGTACAACCAGTACTACAGCTATGGCGCCGGTTGCTCCAGATATCATACCTGGGCGGCCACCTAAAATGGAAGTTACAAGCCCCATCATAAATGCGGCATATAATCCTGTTAATGGAGAAAGTCCTGCAATAAGTGCAAATGCAACTGCTTCTGGGATAAGTGCCAAAGCAACTGTTAAGCCCGATAGAACTTCCGTTCTATAGTTTATCGGCTGAGAGAAATCAAAAAAGTTGAGATATTTTTTCATCTAAAAATTTTAATATGTTACCAGTTCAAAGAAATACTAATCCTATGAAAACTATTGAATGATAACTTTGGAGTGAGTGGTTCTACCTATTGTGGGATAGCTTTCTTAAAGCCAACGGTAGTATATTTCTTGTTAATTATAAGCCTGCAAAAATACTGATTTATTTATCCAATACCACAGTTATGAAGATATTTTATAGAATAGTAATCTGAGATAACCTTCTTTATTTAAATTGTAAACGATTCACTCTCTTTAACGGTTTATTCTTCATCAACTTTAGTTATTACTTTAGTTATTTATCCTTCAAGCAAAAAACCCATCACCTCATGATAGATAAATCGGCTGCAATTATAGGAGTTGGAACTGGAGGTCTGAGCATAGCCATCACTTTAAAACAAGTAGGTTTTAGAAATATTCAAATTTTTGAACGGACTATCTCTTCCGTTCTATGGTAACAGTATAGTATTGTGGCCAAAAAAAAGGTAGAAGTCAAACTCCGCAAAGCGAAACTCGAAACTCCTACCCTTCATCTCATATCCAATCGTATGTCTTACATCTTAAGTCTAGAATCTCACTTTACGTCTTTCAAAAGTTCTTCAACAGCTTTTTCTAGTTGTTGATCACGACCTTTATCAATAACGCCAGGCATATTCTTAACTTTAAACTGAGGCTCTGTTTGGAGGTTCTCCATCCATTTGCCATCAATGTTTTTGGCACTTACTGGAACAACGCCCCAGCTTCCACCGCCAAGCAATCCTTCCCAACCAGCAAAACTACATGTACCAGGAACGGGCATTCCCACGGTTTTACCAATTTTCAAATCTGTATAACCTTGAGCAAAACAGTGCCCATCTGAATACATACTTTCATTGAACATGGCTAGTGTTGGTTTGGTGTAACGAGAAGTTGGCTCGCCTCCAACCACTTTAGCTTCGGTGGCGTATGTTATAAAAGGAACACCTGTAAAGAACATTGCTAAATCAGCCACTAAATCGCCACCGCCGTTAAATCGTGCATCTACAACTACACCTTTTCGATCAGCATATTTACCTAGCATATCTTCATAAATACTGCGATAAGGCCCATCGCTCATCCCTGGTATATGTACGTAACCCAACTGACCATTACTCAATTTTTCCACTTCTTTTTCATTAATTCGGACAAAGCGTTTGTATAGCAAGCTTCGTTCGGCACCTAATGAAATAGGCTTCACAGTAATTTGTTGACGATCTTTCTTATTCGCACTTACAATATCAAGAAGTACAAAGGTGTTTGCTTTTCTATTTAAGAAACTGGCGATATCTCTATCAGGCGTTACCGTTTCGCCATCAATTTTCTCGATAATCATGCCTGGTTTAATATCGAATTTGGCTTTATCTAGTGGGCCACCTTTTATTACTTCGGTAATTTTAATGCCATTCCCTTTGTGGGCATAATCAATAAATATCCCAAGAGAAGCGGTTGCATCACCATTGCTGATATTTCCATTATAACGAGCACCAGAGTGAGATACATTTAACTCTCCTAGCATTTCTGAAAGCATCTCTGCAAACTCGTACGAGTTACCAATAGACGGAAGATACTTCTTGTAGTCAGTATAAAGCTTATCCCAATCTTTACCATGAAAAGTAGGTTCGTAAAAGATGTTTTTGGTACGGATGTAAACATGCTCAAACATGTATTCTCTTTCTTTAACCGCATCGTATTCCATCTCGCCAGAAATGCTAATTCCTTTTGCACTTCCTTTAGCTAAATCAACTTTTGAAATACGTCCGCCACTAAGCAGATAGAGATTTTCTTCTTTCTTATCCCACATCAAGCTACCATAGCTAGCATTTAGGGAAATAGTCATTTTGGTTTCTTTGGTTCTTAAATCTGTTTCCCAAAGATTCATCCCTTTCTCAAAGCGAGCTAGGTAGTATAGTTTGTCGCCTTCCTTAGAAAGCACGGCATCGCCTAAACTACTTGAGTGAATTGTTAAGCGCTCTGTTCGGTCATTCAAGCCATCCCAATCAAAAGTAAGAGCTTTAACTTCTTCCTTCTTCTCGTCTTTGTCTTTATCGTCCTTTTTGGCATCCTTATCGTCTTTATCATCTTTCTTTGCGGCTTTTTCAATTTCCTTCATAAGCTCGTAATCCTCTTTGCTCATGTTAAATTGATCATACGCATCTTGAGTGAAAAACATTGAATACACATCCGATTGCGACTGCCCACTTGTTGCATAGCTTTTTAAACCATCACGGTTTGTGAACCACAACATCTGCTTTCCGCCATTCACCCATTTCGGACTATAATCGTAATAACCACTTTCGTTTAAATTCACTCTTTTGCTACCATCAGCGGCAAGCAAAAGCACATCACTGTTACTCAACGTTTTGCTCCAATCTACCAAAAGCCACTTACTATCAGGGCTCCATGTAAAGTATTGGTCGCCATCTCGCATGTGAAATAAATCTTCAGGAGTTAGCAAATCGATGCTTTTTTTTGTTTCTAAATCCATCACTTTTAGTGTACGTCTACCAGCTATGTACGCTAGTTTCTTTCCATCGGGAGAGAATTCTGGCAAATAATTATCCACCTTGTTGCTCACCAATACTTCTTCTTTCAACAAAGTAGCTGCAAAAAAGAATGGCTCTTCATCTCTCACTTTACTAGTTGTATAGATACTCCATTTACCATCTCTTTCACTTGCGTAAGCAACACTTTTGCCATCGGCAGTAAACTTAACAAAGCGCTCTTGCTCTGGTGTATTTGTAATTCTTTTGGTGAAATTGCCATCGGTTGAGGTTACAAACACTTCACCTCTAGCAATAAATGCGATTTCTTTACCATTTGGGGAAACGTCCATCTCACGAACACCACCATTTATAGAAATGATTTTGTCGTTATTTGATTTGATTGGGTTAGTGATGGAAACCTTCACCTTCTTAGGAGCCTCACCTTCTTTCATTGTGTAGAGCTCCCCGTCATACCCAAAAGAAAGCACTCCATTTCCCATACTCAAAAAGCGAACGGGAAAATCTTTCAAATCCGTGATTTGCTCTTTTTGAGATGGATTTGCCAACGAAAGTTTGTGCACGTTGAAATTTCCACTTTCTTCACTTAGATAATACAAAGATTTTTCATCCGCACTATAAATAGGCTGCCGATCTTCTCCAGCAAAACTGGTTATCATTTTGTGAGTTCCTTTCTTTACATCATATACCCAAAGGTCTCTAGTGATGGAAGATGTATGATGCTTCCTAAATTCGTTTTCTCCACCTTTTTTATCATGGTAAACCATTTGTGAGCCATCTTTATTCACCTGCACATATTCAGCAGGGATTGTAAACACTTGGTCTACTCTACCACCTTTTACGGGCACTTTATACAACTCTGGCTGCGAGCTAGTTGGATATTGGCGATGCTCCGCTAAATCTTGGCGAGATGCACCAAATAGCACATGTTTATCATCGCTGGAAAAGGAAAAAGGTGATTCATCATTTGAATGGAAAGTTAAACGAGTAGCTTCTCCACCATTTGCGTTCATGGTGTAAATATCAAAATTCCCATATCTATCGGAAGCAAAAGCGATGGTTTTTCCGTCTTTGCTCCAAACAGGCATATAGTCATGCGCTTCATGAGCAGTTAATTGTTTTGCCTCGCCACCACTTGCAGGCACGCTATAAAGGTCGCCCATGTAAGTAAATACAATGGTTTTTCCGTCTGGTGAAATGGAAGAATAACGCATCCATTTAGGCGCATTCTGTGCAATAGAAACACCACTAAAAATGAAAAGCATACAAGATGCTAAAAAAGTTTTCATGAAATTATACCCAAGTTATTTGTTAAATAGCTTGATGAAGGTATAAAAAAATGAGTTACGAGGAATAAAAATATTTAGAAGTAACTAAGGAACAAAGCCTTCCCCCACTCATGGCTTTATGCTACTTCCCAAATACATTTTTTCTGTGCTGGAGTCCCCACGCTATCATAGGGTCAATAACTTCATTAAGAGAATTTCCTGATTTAGTGAGTTTGTACTCTACTTTTACCGGAATGGTATTGTATACCGTTCGCTCCACAATGCCATTCATTTCTAAATCTTTCAATTCTTTAGATAACATTCTGGGCGTAATTCCTACAACCTCTCGCTCCAATTCTTTAAAGCGTTTTTCTCCATATAACAGTGCCCCAATGATTGGTAATTTCCATTTCCCACTGATAACATTCAACGTATCATTGATTGCTAATACAAATTGTGCTGAACAACTTTTTGCTTTTTCTAGGTCTGTTTTCATGCTCATAATACCTTTTAATCCATAACTATACTAAAGGATACTGCTATACTTTAGTATAGTACTTACTTTTATATAGCCAATATAAGTAATTTATGGCCTCACAAAATAGTCACACAAAAATATTTTTAATTATGATTTTAGTTACCGGTGCAACAGGCCATTTCGGAAATTCAGCCATTGCATTCTTATTACAAAAAGGAATTGCTCCTAATAATATTACAGCTCTTGTTAGAGACCCTAAAAAAGCAACCGATTTAGAAGCTAAAGGTGTAAAACTCAAGATTGGAGATTATGACAATTTCGAATCTCTTGTTAAAGCCTTCACTGGCATTGATAAACTTTTGCTTGTATCCGCTAGTGATTTAGAAAAACGGTTGCCACAACATTTAAACGCTGTTAAAGCAGCTAAAGAAGTTGGTATCTCTCACATCGTTTACACAAGTTTTGAACGCAAGAATGAATCCGAAACTTCTCCTATTGCTCAACTTGCTCATGCTCACATAGAAACTGAAAAAGCGATTAAAGAAAGTGGAATAGCATATACAATCATGAGGAACTCTTTGTATGCTGAAGTTTTACCCATGTTTATTGGAGAAAATGTTTTAGAAACTGGCATCTATCTTCCTGCGGGACAAGGAACTGTACCTTTTGTACTTCGTGAAGAGATGGCAGAAAGTGCGGCTTCAATCTTGGTTGGTGATGGTCATGAAAACAAAGAATACTCTATCTCTAACACCGTAAACTATTCTATTGCAGATGTAGCAACCATGTTAAGCGACATCTCTGGAAAAACCATCACTTACACTAGTCCCGCTACTGATGAGTTCAAAAAAACACTTGCTGGTTTCGGCGTTCCTGAACAAGGAATTGAAATGGCTGCAGGCTTTGCTGAAGCAATAGCACAAAATGAATTTACTGTTGAACAGTCTGATTTAGAAAAATTACTCGGAAGAACACCTACCCCATTAAAAAATTATTTAATCAAAACATACTCTCCTTCTAACTAATAGTATTACACAAAATGAAAAAAGATAAATTAATATTTTGGATTACCACGTCGATCATATCGCTGATGATGTTATTCTCGGCATTTAATTATTTAACAAACGACGAAATGAAAGCAGCTTTTACTCACTTGGGTTTCCCTAGTTATTTTAGAGTAGAGCTAGCCATAGCAAAAATTCTCGCTGCATTTGCAATTATTATCCCTGCTATTCCTAAGCAGCTAAAAGAGTTCTCTTATTTTGGGCTATCCATCTCATTTATTTCTGCTGCAATAGCACATGGAGCAAGCGGAGATGGAGTTGCGGCAGTTGTAACGCCAATAGTTGTCTTAATTATTTTAGGTGTTTCTTATTTCTATTCTCAAAAGAGTTATGCATAATAAACAACTATAGATTATTCCATTTCTTAAAGCACATCTATCTAATGTTCATCCCCAAAAAGAAGTTAGCTAGGTGTGCTTTATTATTGTTATTAGGATTAATTGAAATTGAATTTTCTTCTCTCAAAGTTCAGTATTATTAGGCTACTTTATTTTTAACAGAAATACCCATTCTCATTTATAACCAAGGAATTATTGGATTCAACATTTATTGACACTTTTGTCCTTCCTTTTCAAGAAAAATTAAAACCACTTGCTGGTAATACCGATTACCTCATTGAGCGTACTAAGCCTATTTTTGACGCTATTAACCCCGAAGTCATCATTCCATTACTAGGAAGCACCAACTGGCGCTACAAAATGGTTGGCACTTATTTCATCGCTTTAAAAAAGCTGGAATTTTTTGAAGATGAGATTGGAGAATTATTTCTAAAAAGCGAAGCCGTTTATGTAGGACGAACTTATTGCTTAGCGCTCGTAGAATTTAACACCGAAGATTCTATCAATGCTCTACACAACTATTTGGATGTATTTCTAAATCAAAAGAAAATGAAATACGACCAAGGTTTTGCGATGGCAGCTCTTGCTTATCTCGACGAAGAAAACGGAACTAAGGAATTAGAACGTCACCTCGGGCAATGGAAAGATTACACATCCGACAAACCTACTTGGAACCTTGACGAGTATAAAGAACGTTTTGCCAAAGATGTTGAAGCTTTCAAAACTATAAAGAAAGCTGTAACTGCTTCTTAACTACTATTCAGATTTACTTTAACTTTTAATGCGAAAATTTTTTCTTCGAATGATTCTTACTCTCCTCTCGCTAACGGCACTTTTTGCCTTAGCAGTGATTCTGTTTCTGCAACATCCTAAATTCGGAAAACTACCCAGCGGTGAACGTTTAGAACGGATTAAACAGTCGCCTAATTACCGAGATGGTGAGCTTCAAAACTTAAGTAACACCCCAGCCCTAACCGAAGGCGCTAGTTACTTCTCTTTAATCAAGGAGTTTTTCTTCACTAAAAAAGATCGCGTTAATCCTACCGATGTAATTCCCTCTACAAAAGTTGATTTGCTAAACCTGAATCCTGATGAAGATATTCTTGTTTGGTTTGGGCATTCATCTTACTTCATCCAAATTGATGGAAAGAAGGTTTTGGTAGATCCCGTTTTTGGAAAAGCAGCTTCTCCCCTTTCTTTTACAACCAATGCTTTCAAGGGAACCAATCGCTATACTGCTGCCGATATGCCCAAAATTGATTACCTCTTTATCTCTCATGATCATTGGGATCACCTAGATTACGAAACCTTACTCGAGATGAAATCCAAAATTGGTACCATCATTTGTGGTTTGGGTGTAGGCGAGCATTTTGAATATTGGGGCTTTGATAAAGATCGAATTATTGAAAAAGATTGGAATGAGGAAATTCCTTTAGATGATGGATTTACAGCTTTTACAACACCAGCTCGACATTTTGCAGGTCGTGGATTTGCACGTAATAAAGCACTTTGGACTTCCTTTGTGTTCAAAACACCTACCCATAATTTCTACTTTGGTGGCGATAGCGGTTACGACTCCCACTTTGCTGAAATTGGTAAAACCCACGGACCTTTCAATCTCGCTTTTCTAGAAAATGGACAGTACGACAAGAGCTGGAAATACATTCACATGCAACCGGAAGAAATGCTCCAAGCCGCAAAAGATTTGGGAGTGAAGAACTTATTCTCTGTGCATTCTGCAAAATTTCCGTTAGCAAATCACCCTTGGGATGAACCACTAAAACGTATTAGTGCATTAACAGCAGATACCGATATTAGGCTGATAACTCCAATTATTGGAGAGTTCGTATTCCTGAAAGACTCCACACAACAGTTTACCAATTGGTGGGAAGGCATTGAGTAAGTTTTAGGATTGAGAGACTGGAATTGAGAATTAATAATTCAAAATTATGAATGAGGATTGTGAGCTTACTCCCTAACCCAAACAACGTCATTCCTGCGAAGGCAGGAATCTAGAATGTTGTGACGTCCAACCAACTAAAAACTAATTCCTGTTAGCTATCCCCTCATTTTAGAAACAGGATTTTAGGATTTACAAAATTAGACGTTCGAGGGATTTAGTCAAGCTCCGGAGGAGTGACATATTTGTAGTAAAAAACAAACCAAAGCCTCAAGCTCCAGAGGAGCGGGACCAACCGAGGTATGAAATAATCTAAAGCTCACCTCAAATTCTGAAGATTCTTTGGAAGTATCTACAACTTCAAATTCTTTCGCTAAATTAGGATAAAGTTTTTCATCTTAGATATTTCATAACGTCATTATTCCAAACAAAGAAATTTAAACCTATTTCAGAAAACAATTCTTTTGTTATTTCTTCATCAATTCTAAATATCTTAACTCTTTTTCCAATTTTGCCGCTATTTCTCACATGCATACTTTTACGACGTTCTAAATCTGGCTTTGTATAAATTCTTAATGCACCATCCAAGTGAATAACAGTTTCGTTTTCTGGCTTATATATAGCATGAAAATATCGTCCCCCTTTAACATTACACAGATTTATTTTTGGTATTTCTTCAGCTGTAAAGTGCACTTCGTTAGATCTAGGTGACCAGACATATTGTGTTAAATCAATACTTGAAGCTAAGTCATCGGGCATCCATTCTCCAAACTCATCTTCTTTTAAAATGTTTATTCTTTTCCAGTCTAAATTTTTTATACCGTGAACCCACATTTTATATTGCGGATTTTCAAACTCATCGGATTTTGAATAAATCAGAGGATCAAGCCTAATATAAACTTCTCGTTTTTTAGAGATTTCAGCTAATACTTTCAGTATCCAATAACTTGAGTTTGGGGTCTCATTGATTACACATAACGTAAAAGAATAACCATTCCTACTCAGTCCACTATCACATATTTTAAATGAACTTAGAGGCACTAAATACTCTTCGGTAATGGGTAAGTCCAAAAGTGCTTCATGATCATAAGGCTTAGGTCTATTTTTTCTGTTCTGGTTAGATAATTCATTGACTCTATACTTAGGAATCTCTTTCTCTAAGTCTAGAATTAAACACCACTCTTTAGCCGCACAAAGCAAATCATTTCCGTATTTCCCCTGATTAAAAAATCTAAATTTACTATTATTTAAAGTTTCTTGGATTACCTTGGAATCAATTCCAGAGTAATAATCATGTATTAGTTTTTTCACATAGACATCTTCACTCTTCAATGCTCTTGGGACATTGAAAAGAGGGGCTAGTAAAGTAGCTGAAAAATATTTTATTAATTCTTTCTGAATAATAGATTCTCCTTTGTAATCTCTGTCACAACGAATAGCATAACGAGTTATTAATTCTACTAGCTCTCTTCCTCTAAATAAGATCGCACCTCTTCCTTTCTTTGGTAGAAAAATATAACGAGTGGAAATATCAAGCCACTGATTGCTCTAAGCAAATATCCGGGATTTGTTAATCCATCATAGCCAATGCTAACCAATGAAATGAATTGTGAGATTGTCCCTAAAAAAAGCAGTACGATTACAAACAATAGAACATTTCTGGCTTTAGGCAATGGTTTAATAACACCTATTACGATGTAGATATACAAAGGAACCAAAAGTAGAGAGAGATGAACGTAAGATAAGTCGGTAACAAAACCATAGAAGTTATCATACACAACATCGAGGATTAACAAGGTTACAAATCCACTTACAGCGAACAAACCTCTGGGTATTCTTTTCTGATTATCTATGGTCATTGATTGGTTATTTAAGCTTTAGCCTTAGTAAACGAAACATAAGTAAGTTGGAATCAATAATCCGCTTAATAATTAGCCTAAAACCGCCCACCTTGAAATGATAGTTGAATTATGGGTCGTTCAGTTAACGGAACATAACCCACATAAACTCCTATTCTACTAGCTGGACTTGAGGGGTTCGCTTCATCTCTGATAATCACAAAACCCCTCAAACCAAACGAATTGCGGCCTCTAGTATCAAACGCATACTCTTCACCATAGTAAGTTAAAGCTTCTCGTTGATAACCAAATCCTAAAGCCATTCCAAACTTTGAATTGTTGAGTGTTCGGTGTTGTAGATACAGCTCTAAATGTCCTGGAATAGAAGCTCCTGCAGTAAGAAAATTACGGTCCCATAATTTAAAAGTCGCATCCACACCTGTTACTAAAACTCCTACTGTACCTGAAATTGCGTATTTCCCTCTTCTATCATATTTAACAAGATAAATCCCTGCACTTAATCCATTGTTATTAACTATATCCTCGCTAATAGGTGAATAACTTAATGAGGGACCTACACTTTTATGAGATTCACTCGGCACCGTATCACGAAACATTACTGTTTCACTAATAGGTGCATGGGTGGCACATCCTTCAAAAAGAAGAACACCAAATAGTACCATTGGTAACAACAAAAGGCGGGATTTCATTTTAGAGTTTCATTAAGAGCTAAATAACGTTTACCTAAGACTTATTTAAATAAGCCAAATTAATAAGTTAGAAACAAGAAGGGCTTGATGATTCTTCTCTCTTTTTGAATTGTTTGTAGGATAATCTGTAGAGGGGAAATCTTACAAAAATAGATGAGCGAGATAATATTTCTGAAGATCCATCGGAAGTATCCTCTGGATGACGCCTTTCCTAATATTTAACCTGGATTGCTTAAAAATCCTACCACCCAAATCTACATTTAGAATTATAATTATTGGCGGAGAAAGAGCGTACAATCTTATCAATCAGCTTCGGTGTGTGGGAAGCTGGAGCTTCCAGACTGCATTACGAACCAAGATGGTTGTAAAAGGTAGACCTTACGATATTCTCTACTGAATTTCGAGCTTTACTTTTTTCCCTAATGCTTTTGCATATTTGGCCAAAGTAGAAAGTTTAATGTCTTCGGCATGATTCTCCATTCTAGAAATCACTGATTTAGTTGTATTAAGCTTTTCAGCAATATCCGATTGCGTAGCTCCTATTTCTTCGCGAGACTGACGAAGAATTACTCCAATCTTAAAATTTAGATATCCTTCCTCAAAATTATCAGCGAACTCAGGACTTTCTGCTTTTTTATTATCAATAAAAATTTCTAAATCATCTTTAGCCATTGCTCTTTCTCCGGTAATAATCACGTTTACGCTTCTCGGCTGTTTCAATTTCTTGTTTGGGAACTTTATTTGTTTTCTTAGCAAAGCCACTGGTTAATACAACCATATCTTGACCGTCAAAAAAACCCAACAGCCGAAAAGTGTTGTTCCCGAGTGTTGCCCGAACCTCCCAAATATCATCTGTACTTATTAGCTTTTTCAGATATTGAGTCGGAACTTGTTCTAAATCCCGAATAACGCGTAAAGTCCACGCAACTTTTCGTGATTGTTTGTCGGGAAGACTTTGAAGGAAATCTTCCACTGGGCAACTTCCTGTTTCAGTTCTGTAAAACTTAATAACCCGCATAGAACAAAGTTAGCACATATGCGAACATTTCCAAATATGATTTAAGAAAAGAGGAGTAATTCATAGCTACTCGAGTTCCGTTCCATGATCATTTCATATACTTTCTAATCAGAAATTCTGTGCGGTCCTTACTTTGTCATCATTCACAGCCAACAGTAGTAGGGGCTTCTAGACTGCATTACGAACGGAGCTGTTTGTGATGAGTGAAAGTCATGATAAATACTGTATTCATCTTCTATTAAAATCATTCTTTATACTTTAAATATCGTTGTTCTATATATATTTTCGAATTTTTTAAATGACCAATTATATTTTCGGCATCGTCAAGTGAAAAAACTCCATCAAAATTGGTTTTTGAGCCTCTAAATTTTTGTTCTATTCTGTTAAAAATTTTTCTTAAGGATTTTAACATTTCTTCAACCTCTTCCAAACTAATACCAGCTAGCGGTTTAGGTTTTAGTTCTAGTTTAGTTTGCAAATCCGAATGTGCAATTAATTTATTTCTTAAGTTTCTAATTTTTGATGCTTGTACTTCAAGTCTTTTTACATCTTCTTCAACCTCCTTTTTAGTTTCATTATTTAGAGCATCAATAACCCCTTCTACCAATCTTATTAAGGAGGCATTTTCATTTTTGTGTTTTCTATCAGAGAAAGAAGGGTCAGTAAGTCTACCGATGGAAAGTATTATCTCGTGCCTCATAATTCTCTCTAAAGAACTAAAAAAGGTCGGGGCTGAATCATTTAAAACTTCAATTACAGATTGTTTGTCTCCATAAAAGATTCGATAATTCTTCCAATTTTGGTGTAAGGTGGCTATATCATACCATAAATAATAAGATAGTAGACCAAAATTATTTGGATATAAGTCGATAAACTCTTGTTTAATTCCATCCGATGATAACTGCTGTCCCATGCTTATTTAATTAGAAACTCATTCATTACGACTAAAAAACACTTGCCAATATATTCTTAAATCACAAAAAACCAAACACCTACAAAGGGTCTAATCTGTAGGTGTTTTATGAGTTTATTTCGGATATCGAATGGCTTCCACCATTTCTTGAACATCTTCAGGCGGTTCAGGAAATAACATGCTTACTGCAAGTGCTACCACCAAGTTCACACCCATTCCTAAGGTTCCTATTCCCTCTGGAGAAATTCCAAACCACCAATATTCTGGTGTGTTGTATTCTGGGAATGCTAGCTTGAAAAAACCGATGTAGGCTAGTGTAAAAAGGAGTCCGGCAATCATTCCAGAGATAGCGCCTTCACGATTCATCTTCTTATAAAAGATGCCCAATACTATGGCTGGGAAAAATGAAGCTGCTGCCAATCCAAAAGCTATCGCTACTACTTCCGCTACAAAGCCCGGAGGATTTATTCCAAAATAACCTGCTACAACCACAGCCACACCTGCCGCAATTCGTGCATACAATAATTCGGCTTTATCGGAAATACCAGGATTCAGCTGTTTCTTAATCAAATCATGAGAAACAGAAGTCGAGATTACCAATAACAATCCCGCTGCCGTAGAAAGCGCTGCTGCGAGTCCACCTGCAGCCACTAACGCCGCTACCCAATTGGGTAAACCTGCAATTTCAGGATTGGCAAGTACCATTATATCACGATCTACAAAAAGCTCGTTGGTATTTTCCGTAGCCGCATTGTTAACGAGTACTTCGCCATGCTCACCGCGAACAATTTCGCCGTTCACACGCTTAATGTCGGGCGTGCCGTCTATGGCGCTTCCTGGACCGTACGTAATAAGTCCATCTTCGTTTTTATCAACCCACGTTAATAGAGCCGTTTCTTCCCATGTTGCAAACCAGTCAGGTAATTCTGCATAGGTTTTCTCGCTAACCGTTTCTATCAAATTGATACGTGCAAATACCGCAATTGCTGGTGCTGTTGTGTACAAAATCGCAATAAAGATAAGTGCGTAGCCTACCGAAATTCGTGCATCTTTTACTTTCGGAACAGTGAAAAAACGAACAATAACGTGAGGAAGTCCTGCCGTACCAACCATAAGAGCTACGGTTATAAAAAAGACATCCTGCATGCTTTTTGTTCCGCTGGTGTATGCAGCGAATCCAAGTTCGGTATGAAGTTGATCTAGTTTATCCAACAAAAAGGTTCCAGATCCATCACTTAGAGTTCCACCAAAACCTACTTGCGGAATCACATTTCCTGTTAATTGTATGGAAATAAAAATGGCAGGAACCATGAAGGCGAAAATCAAAATACAGTATTGGGCTACTTGTGTGTAGGTAATCCCTTTCATTCCGCCAAGTACTGCGTAAAAGAACACAATGGTCATTCCAATAATTACGCCCCAAAAAATATCCACTTCTAGAAACTTAGAGAACACAAGGCCAACGCCTCGCATTTGTCCAGCTACGTATGTAAAGGAAACTATCAAAGCACAGATTACCGCAATGGTTCGTGCAAATTGGGAGTAATAACGATCGCCAATAAAATCGGGAATCGTAAACTTTCCGAATTTTCGTAAATAAGGTGCCAACAGTAAGGCTAATAATACATAGCCACCTGTCCAGCCCATCAAATAAACAGCCCCATCGTATCCCATAAAAGAAATAAGGCCAGCCATAGATAAAAATGAAGCTGCCGACATCCAATCTGCTGCCGTTGCCATTCCATTTACCAACGGATTTACAGCACCTTCGGCTACATAAAATTCACTTGTGTTTCCAGCTCTCGACCAAATTGCAATCCCAAAATAGATAGCAAAAGTGATTCCAACAATGATGTACGTCCATTCTTGAACACCCATTATGCTTCCTCCTCACTAACGCCGAATTTCTTATCTAGTCGATTCATCAAGTAGACGTAAGCAAAAATTATGAGCACAAATACATAGATTGAGCCTTGTTGAGCAAACCAAAAACCGAGTTTGAATCCGCCCATTTTAAAATTATTAAGCCATGGTGCTAACAAAATCCCAAACCCATAAGAAACTGTGAACCATATACTTAACAAAACAGTTAGGTATCGCAAGTTCATCTTCCAATACCCTTTATAATCCTTTTCTTCCATAAACCTCCTTTTTTTTCGATAAGAGTATGCATTTTTTGAAGGTTTGAAACAAGTTGTAAATCGTTTCTATTTATAGATTCATTTTCCTATATACAGCCCTACCCTTATCGTAGTAAGCTTTCCGGTATTATTATTGAGGGATTTTTCAGTCAAATTTATCTAACTGCGTATTATGAGATTATCTAAAATAATTGCCTCTATGGCATTTTTCTGCTTATTTCTCACTTTCTGTTCAGCAACATTTGCACAGGATAGTAACCTACCAATTAGTGAGTATACCGCCGTTTTTGCAGATAAAGCTCCTCGTATTGATGGATATTTAGACGATGAAATCTGGAGTACCATCTCTCCAATTACCACTTTTACACAAGTTTGGCCAAATGATGGTTCGCCTGCTACCGAGAAAACGGAAGTTCGTATTGCTTACGATCGAGATTATCTCTACTTCGCTTTTAAATTTCATGACAAAAACCCTGAATTGATTCGTGCTAAAAACCTGGAACGTGGAGGTCGTAACGACCGTGATGACAATTCCTACATTGCACTAGATACTTATTTGGATGGTCGTAATGCCTACCTTTTTGAGATGAATGCACTCGGCACCCAAGATGATGCTACCATTACCGATGAAGGCCTAACTGTTGATGATTTTTCGTGGGATGCCGTTTTTACCAGCGAAACGGTTATTGATGACGAAGGTTGGTCGATGGAGGTTTCTATTCCCTTCCGCCAACTTCGCTTTCCTGAAGGCGATGAATTGGAATTTGGTTTGATGTTATCCCGAACTATTAACCGTAAAAATGAACGAGTTCTGTGGCCTGCAATCGGTTTGGAATACGGGAATTTTGGAGCCTTGGCTGCGGTATCTCAATACGGCAGATTGAAAGGGTTGAAAAATATCCGTCGTGGAAAGAATATAGAGATTAAACCTTACGTAATTACTGGAGCTCAAGAAATTCGATCTGACCTCTCTAGCG
This sequence comes from Balneola sp., assembly GCA_048267645.1. Lineage (GTDB taxonomy): Bacteria > Bacteroidota > Rhodothermia > Balneolales > Balneolaceae > Balneola. Next base: position 10,042 of record JBLWXC010000012.1, on the reverse strand, counting down.
AAATTACCGATATTGACTACACCAAAGACTTTGGTCTCGACCTTAAATATGGAATATCGTCTAACCTTACGTTAGATATGACCGTTAATACTGATTTTGCGCAAGTTGAATCCGATAATGTGCAACTTAACCTTTCTAGATTTAGCCTATTCTTTCCTGAGAAAAGAGAGTTTTTCTTAGAACGATCTGGATTGTTTGGCCATGGCAACCTTCGTTCAACCCAAACCTTCTTTTCAAGAAGAATTGGGCTTACAAATGAGATTCTTGCTGGGGCTCGTATGACGGGACAAATTGGTCGCTTTTCGGTAGGTGCTCTGAATATTGAAACAGGTGATGAGATGTCAGATTTCTTAGGTAGCAATTCAGCAAATAATACTGTTGCACGCGTACGAACCAAAATACTTTCTAGGGCAACAGTTGGTGGAATATTTACGAATTTGGAACAAGCTAATTCGTACAACCGAGCTTTAGGTGTTGATGGTCAATACCGTTTTGGAAGTGCTAGCCAGTTTAACGCTTGGTTTACTAACGTTTGGGATAGCAATAATTTGATGAATGATGCAGCAGGGCATGCTTCCCTTCGTTTACAGAACGATCTCTATTCAGGACAGTTTTCGTATACCAATATTGGCGAGAATTATAACCCTGCATTGGGCTTTGTCCGCCGACGTGATATGAGAGAATATTATACACGAGCTAGTTATTCACCAAAAGTTAATTGGGAAAACCTTAAATCAATAAATCGACTTAGTTTTGCTGGCTTGTACGATTACATAGAAGGGCAAAATGGTAACAAACAATCTTCTTCCATCGAGTTTGAAACCTCTATAGAATTTAGACGCCGTGATAATATTAGCTTTGAGGTAGACCAACGATTTGAACGTCTGGATGTTCCTTTTGCCATTCGCCCAACAGCCATCATCCCTGCTGGAGATTATACATTTTCTACATTTGGAATAAGTGGAGAAACAGATTCTAGCCGACGTTTGTTCGGGAATGCACGCATTACAACTGGGGAGTTTTTCAATGGAAATAGAACCGATTTTGGTGGTGGATTTGGATTCCGACAGTCTCAACATCTTACACTTGAAGGAAGTGTAAGTCATTCTGCAATAGACTTACCAATTACCGATGGTGAATTTGATGCAACTACGGTTTCATTATCTGTTCTCGGAGCCTTAAACCGAAAGCTTTTTGCTAGAGCTCTCATCCAGTACGATAACTTTTCAAGAGATCTCCAAGCTAACTTTCGTGTAGATTGGATTCATACTCCTGGAAGTGATTTATTCTTTGTGTACAATACCTCTCATCACTTTATTGAAGCTAACGAGAATGTATTCGATCCGCGCCGAAACTCAATCATGAATAGCCAAGTTGCCATCTTAAAGCTGACTTATTTAATTCTACTTTAGATCTTAAATCATGGTACATCTTCGCACACTTTTGCTTAACGATAACCAAGGTTTCTCTCACACCCTTAAGGCTTAAGCCCTTATCTTTTCAATTGTTTTAGGTTTTTTTAACATTCTTGACTTTCAATAGAAAAAGGTTGTTTTTTCAATTCAGGGCTTATATTAAAAATTAGACAATGGGTTAGGATTAAAAAATATAAACCTTAGTTAAACAGCTATATTGAAGAGTATTTCTAAAAATTTTCTTCCTATTATATCGATTGTCGCTTGTATAGGAATAATAATTGACCATTTTGTGGGTACAAAACTTGGATTAAGTTCAGTTGTTGAAGGATGGGCTCCCATGACTATCCTTACTGCAACACTATTCATTGTGCTATTCAGTACGCGCCTCATCGCATCTCAAAAGATTCGATCTACGATCTACATTCTATTAGGTCTCGCTTCGTTATGTATTTTTATACTCGGGCTATTTGTTGAAAGTAGAGAGTATCTAAGTTCTCTAGCAACTAGTGTTATCTTTCTATGCCTTTGTATACATGGATATTTAATTGAGGTAAACAAAGGTGTAATTGTCAGGATAACTCTAAATTTTTTCATCTATACTGTAAGCACTTACATTTTAATTCTCTATTATTTTGGGCCAACTACAATTTACTCATTAGTTGGTTTTGAGTCGATTAGCTGGAATACAGCGTTTGGTTTTCTTCTATACTCAAGTACTCTTATTCCTTTCTATTATCCAAAGAATTATAAACAAACAAATCTTCCCAACGGTTTTGAGCTAATAAGCCGACAATTTGTAGAGTTTTGGCTCACTATGAGTTTTACCTTCCCTGTTTTCATTATTCTTTGGGTTAGTTTTCTAGATTATTCGGGCTTAATCCCTCATAGTTCAGCATTAGCTTTAGCACTTTGGTTAGTTGCTATATTTCCTTTTCCAATCACTTATTTAATATATAAGCAAGTAATTGGATGGAGTACAACTTCTCATTCACAGAATATTGAGCTTTCAAAAAAAGAACGCGATGTATTCTTCTATACCTCATTACTAGAAGAATTTGCTCAAATTACATCTCATAATTTACGAGGTCCTGCAGTAGGTTTAGGTAATATAACTGAGATTGCTTTTGATGAGTCAACCCCTGAAGATTTAAAAGAAGAGAGTTTAAACTTACTAAGAGAGAAAATTCCATCCTTAGTTAAAACTATAGATCGACTTGGCGATTTTTATAATATGATTAAAGAAGGGGAACTAGAGTATGAAAAATGCAATGTAGAAGAGTTTTTCCTTAATGCACTTACCGTATCAAAAGTTGAATTTGCACATATAGCTATAGAATACGATTTAAAATTAGATATAGAAGAGATTAGTTATCCTCCTGTTTATTTAGAAAATATTTTTTATAACCTTGTATCAAACTCAATAAAATACAGACATAAAAACAGAAAGCTTAAACTTAGCCTATGCACCGAAAAACTTGAGAATGGAGGGGTTCAAATCCGTTTCATTGATAATGGTATAGGGATGGACCTAAAACACTTTGGCAGTAAAATTTTTGGATTTGGTAGGTCCTTTCACAATTTTGAAAATTCAAATGGGGTTGGGTTATTTATTCTAAAAAACCAGCTCAATCGTTCGGGAGATACAATAGAAGTAGATAGCAAAGAAAACATATTCACAGAGTTTACAATTAAAATAAAAAGTCATGGAAAAAAAGAACTGGGCAATAGTAGATGATGATGCAATATTCCATCTAACAACTAAACTACTCATCCAAAAACAGATTCATTATAGAGAAATACGAACCTTCTTTAATGGAAAAGAACTGATTGACTTTATTACGGAAAGTAAAAACGATCCAGAAGTCCTTCCGGATATCATCTTACTTGATTTATATATGCCAATTATGGATGGTTGGGATTTTCTAGAAGAGTACTTACCTATTAGAAACGATTTGCCAAAGAAAATAACTATTTACATTATTAGCTCCTCTGTGGATTCAAAAGATATTGAGAGAGCTAAAAGTATTTCTGCGGTGAAAAAGTATATCGTTAAACCTTTAGACCGACATGGACTCTTAGACATCATTGAAGAATTAAAGTCAGAATAATCCTAGCCTTTTTAGACATCAAAAACCCCTAATTGGCACAACACTAATTAGGGGTTTACATTAGGTAGCTAAGCTTTAGCTCTTACTTTCTTTTTTAAAACAGTGGTAGATCTGATATAAACGCCTTCATATCTATGGATATGATTCATCTTTTTACTTTCTTGGGAACAAAGTTTAGAAACAGCACTTAACTTACGATCAACTCTAACCTATTCTCTAGATATGAAATCAATATTCTATGTGATAATCGCTTCCTCATTTATCTTTATAAATTGCTCTACAACTGGACCTTATGGGCTTTCTTCCTATCCAGCAAGTTACTCGGATACTGAGCCAGTTTTAGCAAAATCACTTTTTGCTTCTGATCATGCCGTTATTTCTCAAGCTGCTATTGATACCATTCTTTCTAGTAAAATCATTATTCCCGAAAACGCTAAGCTGGCCTTGATAAAATTTTCAGGTTCTAGAGCTTCTGGATACGGTTATGGGTATTGGCGATCTGAGTCTTATATAAAATTGCAACAATCTTACATAGATACTTTGACTTCCAAAATTTCAAGTTCTAGTAAAATTAGCACCATTTCAGTGCTTCCCTCTCTTTTAACACCCCAAAACCCAACGATTCCTATATTAAGAGAAGCTTCGGTACGCCTTCAATCTCCGCTCTTAGTTATTTACAGAATTAACAGTGACATCTACGAAGAATACAGAGTATTTCGAGCAAATAAATCTAAAGCTTATGCCACAGTAGAAATTGTTTTACTAGATGTTAGAACGGGGATAATACCATTCACAGCCTTAGCTACAAGAGAGTTTCAATCTTCCAAAAACGAGAATGATGCAAACGATCAAGATCTACTCCGAAGAACAGAACAAGAAGCGGTAAACCGAGCTTTAGAAGTAGCCGCAAATGAACTTATTGATTTCTTAAATAGTAACTGATTTTATAACCTCTAATTGGCACAACACTAATTAGGGGTTTTACATTGAGAAACTAAGCTTTAGCTCTTAATTTCTTTTTTAAAACAGTAGCTGCTCTGGTATAACCTCCCTCCGAGCCATCTACAAAATGGATATGGTTTGATTTACGATCTTGAACATAACATGACATTATGCTTTCTTTGCAAACTAATAAACCATAATGAATGAGTCCCTCACTTTCTAGGCGATTAAGTTCATTTTCTAGCTCAATTCTGTTTTCTTTCTTTCCAGAAATTACGGTGTTAATTCTACCATCCACTACTAAAGTGTCGGTGTGTTCTACTAAGGTCTCTAAGTAATTTTTCCCATCTCCTTTAAACTTCAGGTAGAACTTCCCAATCAGATAATTAAATATGCTCTTTGTCATTTTACCAAAACTTGAAGTACCAAACTTCAACTGATTTTCGGCTTTAAACCTTGGGAGACTAGCAAGTAACTTTAAGCCTTTTACAGAAATCGGCCTACGAGCATTGAAACTTCCATAAATCCGCTCTATGGCTTCCAACACTTCTTTATATACGACAGATTGCTTATTGGGATCAACGCTAGTAGCCACAATACAAACTACTTCATGTTGAGCCTCTGGTGGTTTTACCGAATCCCATCTACATTCCATTCCAGTTAAATTTAGCATATCCGTTTCTTTCTCCTGCCCACGTACACGAAACTCTTTTTCTTTGATGAGCCTATCAGCGAAACCTAAGCCCTCTCCCAACACTACAGGAATAACATAACGCCTATTAAGTTTTGATTTTGCAATAGAGATTTTCTTGCCTTGTTGGTAAATCTCTGAAACAGGAACTTCCTCTACCCTTAAATCTAGGCCAAAAAATTGTTTCACATTCTTCTGATGAATACTAAGGGCAACTATAACTTGTTCTTTAAGACTATTTGGGAGAATTAGAGTAGCACCATCTCCGCCAAAAAAGAAAGGGAACGTAATGTTATGTTCTTTGGCAATATTAAGAGCCGAAATAATACTAGCTGTTGCTGCCAAATTTATCGCTTGATGTAAACCTTTTTGGATAGCTTCTGTAGATTGTTTGATATCCGTAATTATTACATGCCAATCTTCAGGAATAGTTTTAAATCGAGTTTCATCTCCCAATAAATCTATTACACGGCCCGAGTAAACTGGCAGGTCTGCATATTATTGTTCAGATATGTTTTGAGACATTTAGATTCTTTCTTGTTTATTAGACGACTCCATACAATAAAGTACTTTAAACAAAAATGTACTCTACTTAATTCTATCTATTTCAAATCTTAGAAGATTCAATTCCTATCAAATAGAAATAAGGATTGATAGGCCTTGCTTGTTTAAACGTTTAAGTCATTCTTGCAAATGCTGGAATATTCTTTGGAGCATCATCAGAATGATTGTAAACGTTGTTTAGTTTATTAAACCGTCAATGAATTAACTCACATCTACAATCTCAAATTTATTAGAGATAGCTTTTCCGATGAGCCCACTTCCATTTCAAAAAAAAACCCTAACTAGCATTCAGCTAATTAGGGTTTATCCTGTTTTCCATGAAAGATATTCTACGAGCAACCAGAGGTTGAACCGCAGGTAATACATTTTGAACATGTACCATTGCGAACCATCGTCATGCTTCCGCACTCAGGACAAGCTTCACCAGTGTAACCTAGTTGTTTAGCTTTGTCATAATCTGATTCGTAGCTTGAAGTTGCCTTAGCTTGTTGCGTTGCAGCAGCTGGCACTTGTTCTTCAACTGGTGCGGGAGCTGAAGCTACAACCTTAGTTGTTTCTACCACTTCGCCACCTGGAGTTGGTCTTAATTCACGTGTAGTAATTTGGTCGGCAGAAACATGAGCTAAATCTTCACGGCCCATGTATGCTACAGCAAGTTCACGGAAGATATAATCGATAACAGAAGTTGTCATTTTTACGTGAGGGTTTCCTGTAACCATTCCACTTGGTTCGAACTTGGTGAATACAAAAGCATCCACAAACTCTTCGAGAGGCACACCGTGCTGTAAACCTAGAGAAATAGAAATTGCGAAACAGTTCAGTAAGCTTCTAAAAGCTGCGCCTTCGCGGTGCATATCAATAAAGATTTCACCAAGCTGACCGTTTTCGTATTCGCCTGTTCTTAAGTAAACACTTTGTCCACCAATTTTCACTTTTTGAGTATAACCTTCGCGACGGAATGGTAAACGTTGGCGACGAGCTACATACTTATGAATAATACGTTCTGCAACTTGTACCACTTTATCCTGAGCTGCGGCTGTTGGTGCATCCAACTCTTCTTCTTCCTCAAGTTCTTCAAACACATCTGCTAAACTATTTAACGGCTGGCTTAGTTTAGAACCATCACGGTAAAGCGCATTCGCTTTTAACATCATCTCCCATGAAAGCATATAAGCTTTTTTCATGTCTTCGATTGATGCTTCGTTTGGTAAGTTGATGGTTTTTGAAATTGCTCCAGACAAGAACGGTTGTGCAGCAGCCATCATACCAATGTGGCCTTCTGCTGAAATATAACGAGTTCCTGTTCTACCACATTTGTTTGCACAATCAAATACTGATAAATGCTCCTCTTTTAAATATGGAGCTCCTTCAACAGTCATAGTTCCGCAAACATAATCGTTGGCTTCCTGAATTTGCTCACGAGTAAAGCCAAGGAAACGAAGCATATCAAAATTGAAATCTGATAATTGCTCATCAGTAATACCTAGTACATCTTTGCAGAAGTCTTCGCCAAGTGTCCACTGGTTGAATGCAAACTTAATATCGAAACTAGCAGGTAAAGCTGCTTCAATGGCTTTTAATTTATCTTCGGTAAACCCTTTTTCTTTTAATGTTTCTGGGTTGATGTGTGGGCAACCTTCAAGGTTTCCAGAACCTTTTGCATAATCGATAATTGCTTTCGATTCTTTTGGACTGTATCCCAAAGTTTTAAGTGCTAAAGGCACACTCTGGTTGATGATTTTGAAATAACCGCCACCAGCAAGTTTCTTGAATTTCACCAAAGCGAAATCAGGCTCAATACCTGTGGTATCGCAATCCATTACTAAACCGATAGTTCCTGTTGGTGCAAGTACAGTAACTTGTGCGTTTCTATAACCGTACTTTTCGCCAAGTTCTACAGCTTTGTCTGCATTTTCTTTGGCAGCTTTTAGTAAGTAATCTGGGCAGATAGAAGCATCAATACCAACTGGTTTTACAGTAAGGCCTTCGTATTCTGAAGGATCCGCATTATAAGCCGCTCTTCGGTGATTTTTCAATACACGAAGCATGTGTTCTTTATTGCGCTCATAACCTTCAAAAGTTCCTAATTCTGAAGCCATTTCAGCACTAGTAGCATACGACTGCATATGCATAATCGCTGTAATTGCTCCAGTAATAGCCATGCTTTCTTTACTATCGTAAGCAATACCTTGAACCATTAATGCAGCGCCAATATTAGCGTAGCCTAGGCCAAGAGTTCTAAATTTATAGGATAGTTCTGCAATTTCTTTAGATGGGAACTGCGCCATTAGCACAGAAATCTCTAGAACAACTGTCCAAATTCGAGAAGCAAAACGTAAAGACTCTACATCGAAAGTAGTGCAGTTTTCATCAGTGAAAAATTTCATCAAGTTCAGCGAAGCCAAATTACATGCTGTATTATCAAGGAACATGTATTCTGAGCAAGGGTTACTTGCTTTGATTTCGCCGTCTTCTGGGCAAGTGTGCCACTCATTGATAGTATCATGGTATTGAGTTCCTGGGTCTGCAGAAGCCCAAGCTGCATATGCAATTTGATCCCAAAGGTCATTGGCATCCATTGTTTTACAAGGAACTGGCTCACGACCTTCCTTTTTAGCTTTAGACTTCTCAACTCTCCAATACAAGTTCCATTGTCCATTGTCTTTTACCGCTTTCATAAATGAATTCGGAACACGAACAGAGTTGTTTGAATTTTGTCCAGCTACAGTTGCATACGCCTCAGAGTTCCAATCGGTATCGTATGCATCAAATTCAATATCAGTAACCCCTTGAGCTGCAAGCTGAATCACACGTTCAATATAATTGAGAGGAACATGGTCGCGCTTTGCTTGGCGAATAACTTTACCAAGTTCTTTATTCTTTAATGGATCTCTACTTACAGCGCCATTAAAGGTTCTGCCTTCTATTTCCACTGGGGTGTGGCAAAGGCGAATAATATCTTTTAGATGTTTTTGTGATATTTTGGATCCAGAAACTAATGCTGCTACTTTTTGCTCTTCCTTAACTTTCCAGCTAATGTATTCCTCGATATCTGGATGGTCTAAATCCAAAGTTACCATTTTTGCTGCACGGCGAGTTGTTCCACCAGATTTAATTGCACCTGCTGCTCTATCACCGATTTTCAAGAAACTCATTAAACCTGAAGATCTACCACCACCGCTTAATGGCTCATCAGCTCCGCGAATATTTGAAAAATTACTACCTGTACCAGAACCATACTTAAACAATCTCGCTTCACGAACCCATAAATCCATGATTCCGCCTTCATTCACCAAGTCATCGCCAACACTTTGAATAAAGCATGCGTGTGGCTGTGGATGAGTGTACGAATCTTTAGATTTTGTAAGTTTTCCTGTTTTGGCGTCTACATAGTAATGTCCTTGTGCAGGTCCATTAATTCCATAAGCCCAATGTAGGCCAGTATTAAACCACTGTGGACTGTTTGGCGCCGCCATTTGATTTGCAAGCATATAGCAAAGTTCATCATAAAAAACCTTTGCGTCTTCTTCTGAATCAAAGTAGTCGTGTTTCCATCCCCAATAAGTCCAGCAACCAGCAAGGCGGCTAAATACTTGTCGGCTATCCACTTCGTGAGTGAAACGTTCGTTTTCTGCTAAATCTTTAAGAACGGCTTCATTTGCTTCAGAACGTTGCAACCATTTAGGCACGCCCTTTTCCGCAACTTTTTTCAAACTTACCGGAACACCCGCCTTTCTAAAGTACTTCTGAGCAATAATATCTGTGGCAACTTGAGACCAACTATCAGGTACCAAAACGTTTTCCATATGAAAAACTTTGGATCCATCTGGATTTTTGATTTCAGATGTACGTGATTCAAATTTCATTGATTCGAATGGTGTTTCCCATTCTGACTTTGTGTAGAAGCGAGTAAATTTCATTAGCAGACCGTTGTTAGATTTCAAATAGGGTATTTTTTTTACAACCCAAAATCAGGAGGATAATCTCCTTGAAGTGCAAACAAATATATAAGAGGTAGTGCGAGCGGGCAAGTAAAATATCAATTACTTTTCCACAAAAACACACAATTATCCACACTGCGAAAACACTCAAATTAACAAACGCCTTCCTTTATCTTAAAATATATAATTATTCTATATTTTATTATAAGACAAAATTCAAAAAAACATCATTTAAACACACAACACTCTATTTTATTTCCATTAGTTTAATTTAATCTATTTACAATAATTATCCACACTGCGAAAACACTCAAATTAACAAACGCCTTCCTTTATCTTAAAATATAGAATAATTATATATTTTAAGATAAAGGAAGG
>JBLWXC010000011.1:0-153174 GCA_048267645.1 Balneola sp. | reverse complement strand
CAAGGAATTGGTGGAAAAACTCCCGCTCAATTTAACCAAAACTGTCAGCGAATTACTTGACATCTACAAGGATGACTTTGAGCGTTGTTTAATTTATCAAAACTGTCAACGAGCTATCTGACTTATACAATCCCGAATTTATCTCGGGATCTTATGGAAAGGCTTGTGAGTTGATTAGTGTATTTATCTTTTTAATATCTATCCTCGATAGGATTGCGGACGTTCGTATCGAGAGAAACTAAGCCCCGTGAAAATCAGTGTCTATGGTTTTATGAATTGAAAGGCATTGAGTGATTAAGTTGTAACTACGTTTTGAGAATTTTGTGCTGAAGGAAATATCAATTCACCATTGGTGAATGTTTTAAAACACCAATGGTGAAATAAATTTTTTGTCGAAGCTTTTTATAGCTTTCCTCTAGTACTTTTTAAAACTTCGCTAATACTCCGAATCAATTTCTTAGCAAGTATCCATTATTGCTTAGAAGAAATAATTCCTCAAACCAACAAAAAATCACTCCATATTGTTGGTACTATCATCGGTAAGCATGGTGTCGTAGGCTTCATCAACGGGTTCCCAAAGTTCAATTTTGTAGCCATTTGGATCCATAATCCAGCCGAACTTGCCGTATTCGTGCGTTTCCATTTCGCCAACAATTTCTACTCCTTCGTCCTTTAATGCTTTCAGCAATTCTTCCAAGTCTTCAACGCGGTAGTTAATCATTGCGTCTTTCTGGCTAGGGGCGGTGTAGGTAGTATCGTTTTTGAAGATGCTCCAAGCTGTGTAGCCTTTTTTGTCTTTGTTTTCGGCATGTCGCCAAATAAAAGAACCGCCCCATTGCCCAGATTTAATCCCCAAATGCTTTTCGTACCAAGAGGTAGTTGCCTTTGGATCTTCTGCTTTCAGAAATACACCGCCAATACCGGTAACTCGTTTCTTCATAATAATAAGAGTTGATTATTTGTGTTTCAGATGAAGAATTACCAGTCGAGAGGTGCATCTTCGCGTTTTTAATGTATTCAAATATGCCATCACAGATTTAGCTTTTATAACTCGAAAAAGCTGATTGCAACGCCACCACCTTCTGCCATCCATACCTTTAAGATGTCTGAACTTGATACTTCTTTTTCTTCAATCTTGTAAGCTGTAGGATTATCGTCCCAATGAGCATCTACCGCATCTTTATAAATAATGGCTTTGTACTTTTTGTCTTTATGAAGGAAGCTTAGGTCGATATTTATATCTCTAGAGTTTTCATCAGTAACTGCACCTAAAAACCAATTGTTGCTTGCTTTGTCTTCCCGTGCTATAACAATAAAGTCGCCTATTTCACCATCCAAAACTTTGGTCTTTTTCCAATCAACGGGAACGTCTTGTATAAATTGAAAAGCAGGATTTCCTTCATAATTTTCTGGAAGATCGGCAGCCATTTGAAGTGGACTATAGAGAACAACAAACAGAGCTAACTGTTGTACAAGTGTTGTGCTAACTTGATTATTAGGTTTGTACTTATTGAATTTTATATCAAAAATACCGGGAGTGTAATCAATTGGGCCGGCAAGCATTCGTGTAAAGGGAACAATGGTTAAATGCTCAGGTGGATTGCTAGAAGACCATGCATTCCATTCCTGTCCTCGTATGGCTTCGCGTGTAAGCATGTTTGGGTAAGTTCTTCTTATACCCGTAGGTTTAATAGGCTCATGCACATCAAGCATTATTTGATGGTTTGCAGTGGCTTCTACAACTCTTCTGTAATGGTTAACCATCCATTGGCCATGATGATACTTTCCCTGTGGATTTATTTTCCCAACGTAGCCCGTTTTAACTGATCGTATTCCAAAACGGTTCATTAAGGCGTATGCAGAATCCATGTGTTGTTCATAATTAGCAACATTGGCATTTGTTTCGTGGTGCATGATGATATCAATGCCTTTTGATTTTGCGTAACTCGTAACCTCATCAAGGTTGTAATCTGGATAAGGAGTAACAAAATCAAAAATCTCGCCCGCTTCCCAGCCGGTGTTCCAGCCTTCAACCAGAACGCCCTTAATGTTATGTTTGGATGCAAAATCGATATATGATTTTGTGTTCTCGGTAGTTGCACCATGCTTACCACTTGCATAATCCCAAATGGTTTTGCGGATGTGCATTTCCCACCAAATACCGACATATTTCATCGGTTCAATCCAAGAAACATCAGTGAGTGTATTTGGCTCATTTAGATTAACAATCAACTTCGACTCAATTAAGTCGCCAGCACGTTCAGCTATTTGGATGGTTCTCCAAGGAGTAACAAAAGGAGTTTTAGTTTTTACTTTAAATCCCCTTTCTGAATCGACCAACTCGCTGGTTAACGTTAGGTTTTCGTTATCAACTTTTAGAGTCATTCCCGAATAATTGGTAAGGTTTGCTTCGTGAAAACTTAAATACAAACCCTCGTTGGTCTTCATTGTAACAGGAGTGTTTACTGCATTATAAGGGATGTATGTTTGAGCTAGTTTTTTTCCTCTCTCAGAAATAGCATCAATTTCAGAAACTAGAGTAGTGTTATACAGGTGTTCGTAAATTTCCCAATCACCAGGTATCCACCAAGTTTTATGATCTCCTGTTAGCTGGAACTCAGTATTTTCAGCAGTTATGATTACTTCATTCATGTTTTTCTGTTCAGGGAATTCAAATCTGAATCCAACACCGTCATCGTACACTTTAAAAACCATATCAAATTCCCTACCAAGTTCTTCACGCTCCATGAAGCTAATGGCTAATTCATTATAGTTGTTTTCAACGGAATCCTGCTCACCCCAAACCATCTTCCATTTCTCCGAAAAAGAAGATTTTTTAACGTCCATCACTGATAGATTTCTATTCAAAGGTGGCAGATCTTTAAATTCAAAACCGATAGTAGAACTATCAATGATCACTTTATTATTATAGAGCACTTTGTATGCAGGAACGCCATCACTACTGATAGAAAATTCAACTTGAACTTTTCCATTTGGTGAACTTTGAATTAATGATTGGCTTTGGGTTGAAGAAATGCTTGCAAAAAAAGCTATGAATACTAAAAGGCTAATTTTTTGTGATAATCTAAAGATGTTCATTAGAGGTCCTATAATGAAGTAAGTTGTATTGAGTAATTTGTTAACTAATAGCAGGAATTTGTATTCCATATTGGAGATAACATATAGAGGAATATGAGTAAAATTAATGTAGAAATTTTGAAAAGATTACAGATTTATAGAATCTGATTTATCTTCGAACTAGAAGCGAGAAGAACACAACTCATACATTCGATTCTTTACTTTTTTTTGGATTTATAATGTTGAAGAATAGGAGTGAAGTCTTTTTTAGCGAATAGCTGTATGAGTGCAGAAAACTCAGAAAGAGGGAAATCGTTTAGTGATTTAAAATTGATGCATCCTTTCTGAAACTTCAATTTACTAGACTGTTCTTTTAGTTGGGTAACTGTTTCGGGGTAGGCGTACATCACCATTGAATGAAGAGTAAAATGGTTTTTAGTTCTTGCTAATGCATATTTAAAAACATCTTCTTGTTTGTACACCAATGCCCCTTGGTTGTTCATAAATGAGCCAATACTTTCTACAACTCTTGAGTCTGAAGAAAGTATACATTCCCGAAAATCCTCAATAATTTCTTGCTCGGCAGGTGATAACTCGGTTATAAATGGGTCCATCGTCTATTCCGTGTGTTGATCAAATAAAATCTGGTTTCCATCGGGGTCAGAGATAGAAAAGTGGCAAGGACCTTTTTCTTCATGGAGAGAAGCCGATTCCATCAAAAAAGGAACATCTGCTTCTTTGAGTGTTTTGTAGTTGGCTCGTGCATTTTCTGGGTTAAAAGTAATAATGTTGTTTTCGAACATACCTTCGAAAAGACCGATTTTAACATCCCCATTTATCATGATGAGCCATTTTTCTTCTACCGAACCTAGACCTTCAAGCTTTTTAAAACCCAGCTTTTCATAAAATGCTTTAGAGGCTTTGATATCTTTTACTGCTAATGATGTTGAATGAGTTCCTAATTCCATAATGCGTCTTTTATAATTGTTGGTTATTGAATGATTATTCTTCCATTGGTTGTCTTTTTTTCGCGGGAAGTATATTCGAGTTTTGAAGTAACCCAGCACTAATTAAAGAAATGATTATCCCAACTGGAAAAATCTCGATAAAAGTAATGGGGAGTCGGTACCAAAGCTTAGCATATTGAACTCTCATCTCTTCAAGTGATGCTGTAATCTCTTTTAGTTTTTCATTAGATAAACCAGAATCTTTGGCTTCTTGGATGGAGGCGTCTACGTACTCATTTATAAAAGCATAATCAGTTGCCAATAAATTGATTTCCCAAGCAACGATATATATCAAGCTTGCAACTAGAGCAATTCCAAGCCCAACTTTTAAAGCTGTTTTAAAAGAAATAATTCCTCCAAGTTCTTGATCTCGGTATTTTTTACTTCCCACAAATATCAGGGATAATCCGATAATCATAACGAGGTAACCTAGGACTTCTCTAATCTGCATAGAGTCTGAACTAGCATCTCCAATCGATAGAGATAAAATCATACTTCCAATTATAATTACCCCAGAAATGACACCATAAGTGATTACTATTTTCTTCATGTTCTTTTGGGTTAGGTTGATTGTGCTGAATTATAAGTTCGAAGAAACGGATAACGAACGGAAAATCCGTCACCCGAAAGTATGATTTTGCACGAATCATACAAAAGAAGTAGAATTATGAAATCAAATCGAGTGATTTAGCTTTTTCTACGGCTTGGGTTCTGCGCTTTACTTCTAGCTTTTCATAAATGCGAGAGAGATGGGTTTTAACTGTGTTTATGGAAACGAAAAGTTTGTCAGCAATTTGCTTGTTTGAAAGGCCTTCGGCAACGAGGCTTAAAACCTCTAGCTCACGGTCGCTAATTCCTAAATAAGTAGCCGCTTCTTCGTTCTTTTTAAAAGTAGGCATCGCAATAACTTTCGGAGTAGTAAGCTTGTTACCTAGCCAAACTCCCATCCCCATAAATACAAGTGCGATGATAGTGATATATATTTCGGTCGAAATTTCACGAACTAGAAATTTGTACTCAATTGATTTAAGTACAAAAGTGAGTAAAGCCAAGGAAAGGCCGTATATGAGTATAGTTTTTTTCAAGTGAGGCTATCTGTTTTGATAGGATGTAACCTAACTAATGCGACTGAATTTGTAAACCCAAAGAGTTTTGTACGCGCCTGACTTTAATTACTAATAAATAAGGCTAAGTACTTTTGCTTTTTCTATGGCTTGCTGTTTCTTTTCCACATCAAGCTTTTCATACACTTGGGTAAGAGTATCTTTAACTGCTTTTTTTGGAATGAGAAGTTTTGTAGCAATTTCTTTATCAGAAAGACCTTCGGCAACAAGAGCTAATATTTCTAGTTCTTCACGACTGATTTCGAGGAAGTAAGCTGCTTGTACATTCATTCTAAATTTAGAGAAAGAAAATATTTTTGGGATACTGAGTTTTCGTCCCAACCAAACTCCCATTATCAGAAATATTATAGCAATAATTGTAATATAGCTTCGGTCGGAAATATCGCGCAAAAGGGTATTTTGCTCAATAGCCTTTAAAGCAAAAGCCAAAAAAGCTAAAGAGAATCCATAAATAATAATTTTCTTTTTCAATTGTCCCCGTAGTTTTCTAAATCTAATACAGATAACGTAACTAAAGGCAAGGAGTTTGTAAACCCAAAAGATAAAATTATTATATAGTAGTATAAGTGATGCTCGAGTTGCGAATTGGCAAAAACCTATTCGTAAAGCTATATTTTAAAAAGTTCGGGAAACAAAAATAGCCCAAGTAATGCCTTGAGCTATTTTGAAATTATTTTTCGATAAAAAAATCTAATCGAATAAATTGAGCACTGATAATTAGCTATTGCCCAACAATTTATCTGGATTTAAACCTTTTAAATCATCGGTTACAAACTCACGACCTTTTCGGATGAGCTCACCATCTAAAAATACATCAGCGCCAATGCACACTAAATCCCAGTGGATGTTACTATCGTTTCCGTTTGGAGCGATTTCATAATCTTTACCCAGTGTAAGGTGATTAGATCCATAAATCTTTTCATCAAAAAGAATATCATACATAGGACTTTCAATCACAGGATTCGTTCCAAAGCTAAATTCTCCAAAACGTCGAGCGCCTTCATCGGTATCTAAAATATCTTTTAAAGCGTCGTTATTGGAAGAATCGAAATCTACAACTACGCCATTTTCCACTACTAATTTCACAAACTCAAACGGTTTGCCTTGGTAAACGGAAGGTGCATAAGTGATAGTTCCATTTACAGACTCAAGAACGGGAGAAGTGAACAACTCGCCATCAGGAATGTTATGAGAACCGTAGCATGGAACCCAATTTTGACCTTTCACAGAGAAGCTAATATCAGTTCCTTCACCTTTTAGATGGATGATATCCGTTTTGCGAAGGCGAGCTTCCAAAGGCTCCATAGCTGTTTTTAGTTTAGCGTAATCAACGAGGCAAGCATCATAATAGAACTTGGTAAACTCACGAGTTGGGAGCTTAGCGTTCATTGCAAAAGAAGGAGATGGATAACGCATAATGCACCACTTAGTGTTGTTAACGCGTTCATCAAAATGCACAGGCTTTAGAAAATGCTCAGAATATGCTTTGTTAGCTTCTTTACTAGCTAGCGAGTTCTCATAAATATTTTCTGAGGCACGGATGCCAATAAATACATCCATCTGTTTCATTAATGGCAACTGATCAACTGAAGCTTGGTTTTTCCAAAAGTCTGTATCGCCGTTTTGGATGAGAATACGTTGCGTTTCGGTATCTTCAATCTGCACAAAAGGATGAGCATCTTTTTCACGAATCTGCTCTACAAGTGCCCTTAGCAAACTAATACCGTTTAAGCCAATTAGTTGCACCATCACGTTTTCGCCTTTTTGAAGTTTGGTGCTATGTTCTAGAATAAGGGTCGCTAAATCTTGATCGTTTTGAGAAATCACGTAATAGAATGTTTAAAAGTTAGAATAAATTTTTTTGTAATGAGTGTATGAAGCTAGTTGACTACACCTAACTCAATAATGTTATCACAAAGTTCGAGTTCACTTGGGTCGTTAGATGCAATTATTACAAGTTTGTCGGCATTTGCTTGCTCTTCAACAATTTGTTGAACAAGGTGATGCCCTTTGGCGTCTAGGTTAGAACCTGGTTCATCCAAAAAAAGTATTTCAGGGTTTCGAACTAAGGCCGCTGCAAGTTTCACACGCTGTTGTTGCCCCGTTGAAAGCGATTTGAAAAGGCGATCTTTAAAATCGATCATTTGTACACGCTCTAGTAACTCGGGATAATACTCTTCGGAGTTATGGCAGCGGCTCACTTCTCCTAAAAACTCCAAATTTTCGAGCAATGTAAGCTCGTCATATAAGTTTAAATAAGGGGCTGCGTAGCCAAGAGTAATGCGAGCAGAAACTTTGCCGAAGGGTTTTCCATCTTTTTGCCATGAAAAAGAACCAGAATTAGGACGCAACAAATAAGCTAAGCATTTTAATAAGGTAGATTTTCCGCTACCGTTTACTCCAGAAATACCCAGTACTCCAGAATTATGCTCAAAAGAAAGTTGGCTCAGGATGAGTTTTCTATTGTACTTTTTGGTTAAGTCTTCGACTTTTAGAGTAATCATACCTTTTAAATTAAAATGTCAGTATAAATCATCGTAATCACTCAGCTTCTTTATGCTTTTATTAAAATAAGTTTAAATCATGAATAATTCAGGTTGTAATGCCACGAAAGAGGTTTTATTTTCGGTAACAAATTTTATCCAAATCCATGCAAAAGGTCATTGACCAAATATCCGATCAATTAGTTGGGCTCATTAAAACAGACCGCCCCGTATATACCCCTAAAGAGCTACTTAGAGCGGGTATTCCTCGGTATATAATTGAAAGAATCAGATTGGTTCTTGAAGATCGGATTCGTGAAGAGATTAAACGACCAGAGACAAAATGGGCGAATGTAGACAGTGAGTTGGTAGAGCAATCGTGGGAGGATTTCATAAATAGTATTCTCAGCCACTCTCACGTTCCGCATCAGGAATTGTATAACCTGATTCATTTGGTAGTTGAAGATGTGATTTTGGTGTTCTTAGAACCCCGAAAAAGAGTGACTGATTATTTATTCCGAGAGAATGAAGTCCTAAGTTTTGCAGAGATGAGCAGGCGTTGCAAACGGCTCACTATTTATAAACATTTCGGAACGGCCATCCCTCTTTATATGAAAAAGAGGAATTTAGATGAAATTACAAGAGAGCGTTGCCAGCAACTTATACGAAATTTAGATGAACGTTTAGTAGCTAATTATACTGCCGACGATTGGGCGCAAAAGCTCGAAATGCTTTTTGGTTTATCGGGTGGGAAGGTTGAACCGAAATTGTTCACCATCTTTTTTGAAGATAAAGGCTTGTTTAGAGCTGCAAAAGTTTTTAGTGAAATTGATGTTCCACTTACCAAAAGCTCATTCATCGAAATGCTTACTCGAGATGGAATAAGCATGTTGGTTGAAAAGGAAGAGGCATCAGCCGTTGAAATGAATGCCAAAAAAGTGGCAGATCAAAAAAAGCAATCTCAAGCAAAAGAAGAGGAAAAGAAAGCTACCTCCTCAGCTAAGAAAAATGAGACTAAGAAAGATAATCCTATAAGTTTAGTAGAACAGTTTACAAGTGCTCCCGATTCAAAAATAACAGAAGTGGAGATGGATGATATCTTAAGCGATATCGCACTTGGTGGTGTTATAGAAGTAGATAGTTTTGACGATTCTGAGTCTCTGAATGCATTATTTGCATTAGCCGAGCAGAAAGAAGAAGAAGCCGAAACGAGAGAAGACTCGAATCAAAATGAGGAGATGCAGGAGTTTCGTGTAAACCTGACCTCTATCTTAGATCAAGCCAAAGATTCTTTTGAGGGTGTGGTTGGCGTGCCCGAGAAAGAAGAAGAAAAAGCTCCAGAACCTCCCACCAAAGCAGCTAAAGAAGAGAATATTGAGGTTGAAGACGAAGTAGAATCGTTTAATGAGCTGATTGCGCCAAGCGAAGAGGAAAAAGAAGACGAGATTCTCCTTGAAGGCGAAGCAAAACCAATGTGGGCACAGTTCTTAAGTCCAGAGCAAATGGCGGTTATAATGGGCTCTAGCAATGGTGAGGGTGAAGATGACGAACCCGATAGCAACGAAGAGCCAACAGACCTCGAAGATGTAGAGATGCTAGAGGCAGTAGATGAAGCAGAAGACGAGGACGAATCCGAAATTCTAGTAGAAGACCAAGATCTTATTATTGATGAAAACGATAGTGTAGAAGCTTCCGTTTTTGGCCTGAAAATTCACCTGAGTGACAAAGCAAAGGAATTTATAGATGGTATTTTTGATGGAGCCGTTTGGGAATATGGAGAAGCTCTTGAACATTTAGAACAGCTAGATGAATGGGATGATGCTGTAAAGTATATTCAAGAAGAAATTTTTACCCGTAATAACACAGATATGTTTTCGGAGGTTGCGGTAGAGTTCACCGATCGCCTGCAAAGCTATTTTAGAGATCATAAATGGAGATGAGTAACGATGGAATCTAACGAGAAAGTTGAGCGTCTATTAAAATTACGTGAAGAATCAAAGCTCGGTGGCGGTGTAAATCGTATCGAAAAACAACATCAGAAAGGTAAACTTACAGCTAGAGAGCGTGTTAACCTTCTCCTAGATAAAGGTTCTTTTGAAGAAATTGATGCTTTTGTAACTCACCGTAGCACCAACTTCGGGCTAGAGAATCAAAAGTTTTTAGGTGATGGCGTAATTACGGGATATGGTAAAATCCACGGCAAACCAGTATATGTATTCAGCCAAGATTTCACTGTTTTTGGTGGGTCACTTTCCGAAACACACGCTGAGAAGATTTGTAAAGTGATGGATTTAGCCTTGAAAAATGGTGTTCCTGTAATTGGTTTGAACGATTCTGGTGGAGCACGGATTCAAGAAGGCGTTTCATCGCTCGGTGGCTATGCAGAAGTATTTTGGCGTAACAGTATGGCATCAGGAGTTGTGCCTCAGATTTCCGCAATAATGGGACCATGTGCAGGTGGTGCGGTTTATAGTCCGGCGCTAACCGATTTCATTTTTATGGTAGAAAATACCAGCTATATGTTTGTTACGGGACCAAATGTGGTGAAAACCGTAACTCACGAAGAAGTCACCTCCGAAGAACTAGGCGGGGCAAGTACGCATAATACGAAGTCGGGAGTGGCGCATTTTGCAACGGCAAACGATGCGGTTTGTATACAAGAAATTCGCAAGTTGATGTCATACATCCCGCAGAATTGCGAAGAAAAAGTACCGCTTATCGAATCAAAAGAGCCTGACGCAGCTAAAGCAAAAGGTCTTGATGATATTGTTCCATTGAATCCTAACAAGCCGTACGATATCCATGATGTTATTCAAGGTGTGGTAGATAAAGACTCGTTTTTTGAAGTACACAAAGACTTCGCTGAGAATATAGTTGTTGGTTTTGCACGTTTGGGCGGAAGAAGTATTGGGATTGTTGCTAATCAACCGCTACAACTTGCGGGAGTTCTTGATATCAGATCATCAAAAAAAGGTGCTCGTTTTGTTCGTTTTTGTGATGCGTTTAACATCCCGTTAGTAGTTTTTGAAGATGTACCCGGCTTTTTACCAGGTACCGATCAAGAATGGAATGGAATTATATCGGAAGGCGCAAAATTGCTTTATGCTTTCTGTGAAGCAAGTGTACCAAAAATGACGGTCATTACACGAAAAGCTTACGGCGGAGCGTATGACGTGATGAATTCGAAGCACATTCGCGCTGATTACAACGTAGCTTGGCCTACATCTGAGATTGCTGTAATGGGAAGTAAAGGCGCTGTGGAAATTATATTCAGAGGCGAGATTTCCAAAGCTGATGACCCTGTTGCGAAAGAATTAGAACTTGAAGCGGAATACGCCAAAGAGTTTGCACATCCTTACCGAGCTGCAGCACGTGGCTTTATTGATGATGTGATTTTGCCTTCAGAAACGAGAACCAAGCTTATCAAGGCACTCGAAATTTGTCAGCATAAATCAGTATCTGTACCTAAGAAAAAACACGATAATCTACCGCTGTAGAATCAAGAAATGACGGAACTATTCTCAAAATCCATCTTTTTGAAACAGGATTATCAGGATGGGCAAGATTTTCAGGATTGGATTATTGTTTTAAAATAAATGTGGGTAAAGGTATAATCCTGCACATCCCGTAAATCAAGTGAATCCTGTTTCAAATAATTAATGGCTTTAGTTTTGCCCTGTACTATAGCTATGCTGCTGAACAAGAAGTGAAAGATTTCAGGTATGTCGAGGCTGGCCATTCTACGTGAATTTTTAAGTTCTTACTACTTCTCTCTCCAATTCATGCAAGAACTCGTTCAAATTCCTGCATGAATTCATTCAAGTTCTTGCAAGAACTTTTTCTAATTGTTGCATGAATTTGATTACGTTCTCTTTACAATTGGACATTGAGAAGGAGTAAGTCTTATTTCAATATTAAATATCTCAACAGAATAGTTAGCCTGGTTATTCTTTACATCTCTAGAAAATTATCAGTTCGAACCATATCTAAACGAGTTCCATAAGGATCTATTGACACAAATTTAGGAATCTTGTTTACTGTTATGGTGATTGTGTTTTCTCCAGATTGAAGGTGATGAGAATCTAAATAAATAATTTCTTTGTTAGACGCTTCTGAAGGATGATTTGAGAACAAACCAATAGGAATGGATTCTTGGAGTTCTCTATTTACAGGAAACCCATCAATATGCTCTTCTTTGTTAGCTTGTATGCGCAGAGTAACTTCAAATTTACCATCGGAACGTGTTGTAAAATCTGCTGATTTAATTCTTAGGTCATAGGTGATAATACGCTTTAGCCAATCATCTATTAAAATATGCTGTTCTATTGGAGTAACTTCGTAAAGAGCATCAATGAAATCTAAGGAAGTAAGTGTTGGATTGATGTTTCCAAAATTTTCATCTACCAATTTCTTCATAACCTGATTCATAGTTTTTTCTCCAATTAATTCTTTCAGCGCGAGCATAATGGTGTAAGCTTTTCCGTAAAGTAAATAGCCCTGCCCTTGCTCTAAATAAAGAGGAAGCTCCATGGTATTGGAATTCGAGCGCCCTAGAAAATAAATTCTATTCGCAGTTTTACTTAGCTGAAACACGGCTTTTTTCCCATAAAGTTGTTCCATTATTACTGCCTCGGTGTATTTTGCAAATCCCTCCACAAAAATACTTCCACCAGGAGTATTACGAGGCATGAGTTTATGTCCCCACCATTGGTGAGCGACCTCGTGAATAGTTCTTTTTGCAATCAAACTAAAAGAAGTGCTGTCTCGCTCATCCACCAAATAGAGATTATCTTCTACCATAGAAATTGTACCTGGATGTGCAAATCCTCCAAACGACCAATAACTAGGAATTTCGGCTATTCTAAGATGTTGAAAAGGATAACTCCCAAATTCACGCTGACAATATTCCATAGCAGCAATGGTACTGTTCTTAATAAGTTCATTATTATAGTTATGAGATGGATGTGTGTAGAATTCGAATTCTAATCCGTCATATTCTATGCGATCTAAGTGATATGAGGCAGAGAAATACCCAACGCTTGGAGAGACGGGAACAGAAGCTTTATAATGATAGTAATTTCGATTATTCTCAGTCCATTCTTTAACTAAGTCTCCAACTGAAATGCCTGTTTGGTCGCTACTAGTTGATAATGTAGTCTCGAAATATATTTTCCCGTAGCCGGCTTCAAACAAAGTTAAATCAGCTTCACTCACCAGGTCTTTCTCTCTGGCAGGAAGTCCTCTTTTTGTTCGTTCTTTTTCGTTGGTTATCTCATAACCTTTTAGATAGCTCAATGCAGGGCTAAAACTTCTTAATGTCACATAACTTCCATTTTCAATAATATCAGATTGGGGATTAAGGCCTCGTTGTCGTTTTTCTAATGAGTAGGAAAAAGAAACAGTGTCATGAGGAGAGATAGGAGTTTCGAATTTAAAAAGATAAGTACCCAAGTTCTGGTTTTGCTCAAGCAAAATGGCTCGTTGTAAGTGAACATCAGTTAGAACTTCTTTTTCAGTGATTAATACGGTATCAATAGGCGTTTCACTTTTGTTTACTAGAAGATATGTTGCGTTAACAGTAAATCTATGTTCTTCTGGAAAAAGAGCTACGTCCGTTTTAATGGTTGCCGGGTAAAGACGCTCAAGGTTTTCATACTGTTTATAAGCCCGCTCATAGCTTTCACGTTCGTCTAACTGTGTTTGAAAATTTGTATAGGAGTCTTGAAGATTTGTTTTATAGAAAATAATACCAGATGTACTACAAAATAGTATAAGCAGTGAAGAGAGAATAAATGCTTGTGGGGTTGACCAATTCTGAAAGATTCTTTTGAGATTTGACAAAAAGCCATCCGATACACCTCGTTGCAAAAGCTTGAAAGAAAGCATAGATAAGATTCCCCCAAGAAGTATCCAATGAGAAGAGAGTAGTGCAAAAATTGAGAAGAAATCCCCATAGCCATTCATATCTGTATAAATAACTTCCGGAAATCTCCCAAATCTCAATAATGGATGTTGAATTCCCAAAGAACCTGACAACGGTGAGTTGAAGGTTAGAATGAAAATTCCCGTAGCAAGCATTGCCAAATATTTGTTTGGAAGTAGTGCTTGCATAAAAATCGCCATTACAATGAGAAAGAAAAGAGGTAGGCCTTGATAGTAAAAGCTGGAAAAATGAAGAAGTGGCTCAAACTGATAAAAATTTCCAGCAACCTGAAAGCCCAAAGAAATAATAATCCCAAGTGCTATAAACAGAATAGGAATGGTCATTAAAACCGCAACTTTTGATGCAAAAATGGAAAGTGAGGAAACAGGTGTGGCATCTATGATATGGTAGAGATTTTCGTTCTTTTCTTTCCAAAACCATTCACCACTGTAAAAAATGATAAGAAGAGTGCCTAGAATAAATAACGGTTCTTGAATTAGGCTAATCAGGATGTAGGTAATTGGGTAGAGGCTTTCTGAATATCTACCACCAGCGTGAATGGTGTTGAAAATTTCGAAAAAGGTTACAAATCCCCAAACTAAAAAAATCACCCAAAAAGGGAGGTTTTTAAACATCTGTATGAGCCCCATTTTTGTTTGGTAAATGAAGCTCATCCAATAGGCTCGGAATGTAAAAGGTGTTTGTAGTATTCTACAAAGCGAAGCAACGGAAGTTGGTACTTGGTGGCTTGCTTGTTCTGAGCGTTTAATTTTTTTAGTGGAAGACCTAAAGGAAAAGTGATTATAAGTGATTCCCAAAATAAGAAGTGCAAAACTTAACCAAAGAACTCTATTCAAAAGCATGTTTCCGGTTAGGGAGACATTTTCAATATTTTTTTGGCTAGCAGTCCAAAACTGGCTCTGTTCCATAAACGCCGAGATTCCAAAGGGGTCACTTAACGATGCAAGAATTGGAAATTCGCTAGTTGTTGGAGTTGAGTTCGCTAAAATTGGAGAATCGAAATAAAATGAACAAACGAAATAGAGTATATAGATAAGAACAGCGCTTGCATACACTGAGAGCCGATTTTTGGTGAGTAAACTCACCGAAAAAATGATAGAGCTAGAGATGAAAATATTGGGAACAATGAAAACCAGCCAGTTCAATAAATAAGGGGTGAGGGAAAAAGGTGCAAGGCGGGAAGGCTCGTGAGATACTGAGTACGTTCCCACTATCATTCCAAGTATAAAAGGTGAAAAAGCAATTATGCTAAATATGAGTACACCAAGATAACGACTGATGAAGTAGTGCTTTTTCTTTAATCCTGAACTATAAATAATACTTTCGCAGTGGTATGCATTCTCTCTAAGAACACCACTAATAGAAAAAAACATAATGGCGAATACCGTTCCTAAGGTAAATATAGAAGTGTAATACGTGATTTGATATGGAGCGTTGAAATGGATTAAATCGGGAGCAAAGTTTTGAGCTCCAACTTGGAGGCCACACAGGAAGAATAAAACCATTCCAATGTAAAGCGCCCATTGTTTTCTTTGATAGTGAATTTCGAAGGTTAGAAGTTGGCGAATCATGATACAGTATGGTTTGAATGAGAAGCATCGTAAAGCGAGGAGAAGTAGAAGTCCTCAAGATTAGGCTGAGTGCTTTCAAATTCATTATCAGGATTTATCTCTGAATAAATACTGAGCTGCGTTTTTCCCTCAATCAAACGAGTGGAAATAACCTTGTACTTCATTTGATATTCGGAGAGTTTACTTTTTGCAATAATCTTACTCCAAATTTTGCCATTAAGTGTAGAAACCAGCTCGTGAGGTTTCCCTTGAACTAAAATACTCCCATGATTTAGAATAGCCATATTGTAACATAAGTCGTGGATATCGGCCACAATATGAGTAGAAAGTATAACGATGATATTTTCACCAATTCCACTAAGTAGATTTAAAAAACGATGACGTTCTTCGGGATCTAATCCTGCTGTTGGCTCGTCCACAATAATTAGCTTTGGGCTACCAAGTAAGGCTTGGGCGATTCCAAAGCGTTGTTTCATCCCACCAGAAAATGTATACACATGTTTCTTCCGATGTTCGTAAAGGTTCGTTTCAACTAGTAGCGATTCAACTTGTTCATGGCGCTGCTTTTTATTCAAAAGCCCCTTAAGCACACCAATGTGATTAAGTAACTCCTCGGCTGAAATTTTAGGATACACACCAAATTCTTGAGGTAAATAGCCTAAACTGCTTCTTAATTCATCAGGGGATTCTAGAACATTTATTCCGTTAAAATGAATTGTTCCTGAACTTGGGCTTTGAAGTGTGGCTATAGTTCGCATTAGGCTTGATTTGCCTGCCCCATTTGCCCCAAGCAAACCGAACATACCGTTGCTAATACTTAGTGTTATATCGTTGAGAGCTACCACTCCGTTTGGATAAGTTTTGGATAAATTCTGAATATGCAGGGTGTTCATAATGTTCGCCATCGTTAAAGTGTGAAAGCGAAGTTAGTTGAGCGTTATAGACTATGCTATTCAATTGGATAGACGGCTCTTTTTTTGATATAGAACTTTATAAATAAGGCACGAATATATTCATCTCAAAAAAACACCTATTAGTGTTCATTTTGAAACTGTTCATCAAAATTGTAAGTATCAGGTGAATAGATGCAGTATTATTATGTATGAAAGAATTTCTTAAAAAATATCAAGCTATTCCGATTGGGTTTGTTCTCACTTACTTGTTAGTTAAAGTGCTTTCGTATGGTGAAATAATTCGCTTTACAGGGGAAGAAACCCTTTTTAATACACTCGGTTTTATATTATTTGCGCTTTTTATTTCTTTAGCGGTACATCAATATTTAAAACGAGAAGGAACAATCCTTAGAATTGTCGTCGGATTTTGCTCATTTTTGGCGATTACTTTAACAATGGGCTATTTCACCAAGCATACCCCAGATAATCCGTTAATCATTTTCTCAGCGGTGATTTTTTGGTTAGTGTTATTTGCTCTTATCCTTCCAGAATTTTTCAAGAAGTACAAAACCGTAATACTAGGCTTTTACGGAATAGCAGGAATCTATTTTTTGTATGTACGTCTATTTTCAGAGAGCTTTGAACACTATGAGTCGACCTATAAAGTATTAGCTTTAACCTTATTTCTGATTCCCATCCCCATCATTATTCTTCTGTGGTTTTATGACCAATGGAAATGGATAAAAACCATGCAAGCAGAAAAGACAAAAACAGAGTTAGCACTACTAAAAAGCCAAATAAATCCACATTTCTTTTTTAATACGCTGAATAATTTATACTCCCTAGCAGTAAACAAATCAGATCAAACACCAGCGGTTATTCTGAAGCTTTCAGATATGATGCGACATACAATTTACGAAGGGCAAAAAGATCGAGTGAAGCTAGAAGAGGAGATCGAGTATCTACGGAGCTATATCGATTTACATCAAATTAGGTATCAAAAAGAAGTAGATATAACATTTAATGTTACGGAATCTAACGGGCTCGAAATAGCGCCATTACTTTTTATAGTTCTTATAGAAAACGCATTCAAACATGGAATTGAAAGCCAACGTGAAAATGGGTTTATTCATATAGAATTAGACGTTCAAGATAAAAAGGTGATGTTTAAGGTGGAAAACAGTTATGAAGAACAACAAGGCCAAGGTATTTCTCAAGGGGGAATAGGTCTAGAGAACTTGAGAAAAAGACTCAAACACCAATATGCAGGAAAGCATCACTTAGAGATTGAGAAAAATCCAACCAGCTTTATCGCCAAGCTTGAAATCGATACGATATGACAAAATACCTCATTGTAGATGACGAGCCTCTTGCACACGATTTAATTGAGAATTTCTGCAATCATTTGCCACATCTCAAACTCGAAAAACATTGCTACGACGCACTTGAGGCACTAGAATTTTTAAGTAATTCAGAAGTAGATCTTATGTTTCTGGATTTGAATATGCCAAGATTAAAAGGATTTGAATTTTTAAGAACCTTGAAGAATCCTCCAAAAGTAATTGTAACAACAGCGTACAAAGAATTTGCTTTAGAAGGTTTTGAGCTGTCCATTGTCGATTATTTAGTAAAGCCGTTTAGTTTCGAACGTTTTTTGAAAGCGGTAAATAAAGTAGTCATTGAACCAAAAGAAGTAGAGTCCTCAAAAGATACTGAACAAACCAAACATCAGTTTTTTATAAAAGGAGAGGGGAAGCATCACCAGATTACAACAAGTGAGATATATTATGTGGAAGCTTTTGGAAATTATGCCAAGCTATTTTTTAAATCAGGGATGATTGTAGCTCACCTGAAAATTTCAGAGATAGAAGAGCTATTACCTCAACAAAAGTTTCTTCGAGTTCATAGATCCTTTATTGTGGCAACCGAAAAAGTGAGCAGTATTCATAGCAATCGTATGTTTATTGGTGATTATGAGGTGCCAATAGGACAAACTTATATAAAAACTGTGCAAGAGAGATTGCTGACTAATTAATAATGAATTACGCACAGCCCCAAAGGAGAGTGCCGTCCTGAAGCCACTCCAGGATATTCAAATCCGCATCTTATAATTCTTGAAAGATTATAATTTTTGAAACAGGATTATCAAGATGGGCAAGATTTACTGGATTGAATCTTTGTTCTAGAATAAATTTGAGGGCGAATCTAATCCTGCACATCCCGTAAATCAAGTAAATCCTGTTTAAAACAACTAGAAGAGCAGAGGGCCTCCTCAAAAACCTATTTATTATAAATCATATAGCCTGGTTTTTCGGGACTTTCCATTCCTTTAAGTCCATGCTTTTTTATCAAATCAGAATAATTCAGTAGTTGAATATTGTTCTCTTTAAGTGCGGTAAGAAATTCTGGCGACTTAAAAGCTTCCAACTCGGCATTACGATGTTTACTCATAAACTCAGGGCCAAAAGGGTTGAGGTCAATCATGGCTGCAAGTTCTGGAGTGTCTTTACCAACATGAGATACAAACAAGTTATACTGTCCCGTCTTCAAATTGTTAAGTGTGGCTAATAGTGAGTCCTTTTTTGCTGGAATGTCAGCACGGTACATCATTTCAACATCTACTTCGCCAAAATATCGAGAAATAGCTAAATCGTACTCTACGGCTAGTTTTTCAAGAATTGCTCGATATTCTGGTTTGTCGACTGCTGTTCCCATATGGTAATCTACATACTCGATTTTAATACCACTTTTAAGCGCTCGTTCAATTTGGGCACGCAACTCCGTTTCGATATCGGCAAGTGTTGGATTATTAGCATAAAGCGTAGCTCGTGACGGGAAAAAGAATCCATGTTCATCCACTAAACTAGGCACGGCATCTTTTCCGGCAACAGGGCCCCAACGGAAGTTTTTCCACTCAGCATTTAAGGTAAGATGGATACCCACAGTAACTTGAGGTTGATCTTTCAGAATATCCACGGCTTCCTGATACCAAGGGCAGGCAACCATAATAGAAGCCGAAAAAGGAATATCGAGGTCGACGATTTCTTTGATGCCCATATTTACCGCATGCGACATCCCGATATCATCAAAACGGAGGAGCAGTTGAGGTTCATTTTTTGGGAAGAGAGAAAGAGTTAAACCCACCAACAAAAGAAGTAACGTTTTCATGAAAAGAAGAGATAATAGTCATTAAAAATTTTTCCTAAAGGAAAAGAAATATACAATAGAGAGCAAGTGTGGAGTGTGGGGATTTTTTGACTTCATCGTCTCAACAAAGGACAAAGTCATTTTGAGGATACTTCCGAAGAACCTACATAGCTATTAACAAGCAAAGGGTTTGTTGAGGGCTATTCTTAAATTCACCTTTTGAAACAGGGTGTATAGAATGTTCTTCTATCTTTCATTTTCGAACTTTAGTTTACTATTATTACTGTAAAAAAAATTTACCTGAACATATTTACAGCTCTTTAGGAAATTTAAACACTGATAGAAACTCAAAGCTTTGGGATGAAAAGACTAAAGGTAGAGCTCCTCATAAAGCGTTTTTGTTACTTTCAATAATAGATGGAATCGAACAAGGTTGGATTTCGGAGTCAATTATATATCCTAGCCAAAATCTTGTAGATAATTTCTTTATCTATTGGGATAACATTATGGGGGAAGATAGAACTACTACTATTGCTCTACCATATTATCATATGGATTCAGAATCGTTTTGGGATTTAGTTTACAAGCCTGGAAAAAATAAATTTTCGTATTCACCTTCTTGGGGGGCACTAAAAGATAGAGTTGAATTTGCTCGTATAAACGAGGATTTGTTTGAGGCAATGAATAATAGGAGTATGCGTCAAATGATAAGAGGTTTTTTGATGGAAACGTACTTTGATGATACAACAGCTGCTAAAATTGGACAGATTGGAGCTTCTAATAAGCGTATATATTTACAATCTGAAAGCTTAAGATCACTTGCTGCAGAGCCTTTTATTGTTGACCATTCAGATGCCTTAAAAATTAAACAAGTAACTAAAACCATTCAGGAGAGAGATAGAGCATTCTCGAATATAGTTAGAAATAATTTTGACCATTGTTGTGCAGTGTGTAGAAATCGGGTAATAACTCCAGAAGGGAAATCCCTTGTAGACGCTGCTCATATTATACCGTGGAGTACATTTAAAAATGATGACCCTAGAAATGGTTTGTCTCTTTGCAAATCACATCATTGGATGTTCGATAATTTTATGATAACAGTGAAAGATGATTATACATTAAAACTCTCGAAGCATTTAAATGCCTTTCCAAATGTAATTACAGGAGCTAATGTTAATAAAGGCAAAAAACTATACCTACCAACCAATTCAGACTTTTTACCCTCAATGGATGCATTGAAGATGCATCAGCAACTCTTTGAAGAGACTCATCGAGAATGGAAGTGATGGGGGTAATTACAAACTT
The DNA here is from genome assembly GCA_048267645.1 of Balneola sp. Lineage (GTDB taxonomy): Bacteria > Bacteroidota > Rhodothermia > Balneolales > Balneolaceae > Balneola. The sequence continues at coordinate 132,622 of JBLWXC010000011.1, read as the reverse complement.
GCTGAACTTGTAGTTTTGAGTCACAGGCTTAAAATATCTTGCAGAAATAATAGTTTAAGACACCGAGAAAGCATGGTTGATTATGCAATAATAGCATTTGAATGGTACGACTATTTTCTAATTAGAAAAGAATCTCTTTCTTTGATTATTGAAAGCTTACCATGTTTAGAGTGTATCGAAAGAGAAAAAATAAATCGATATAAATAACCAAACTTTAATTAATATGGAGCCTTGTTTTGGTTTTAGAAATCTAAATCTTGGGAAATAAAAATTCTGCAATGAAATAGAATGGTTTTGTTGCTTTTTGGGGTGGTTGAAAATAGAATTTTATATTGATTGTAAAAGTAATAATCTTTGATGTTTCGCTTAAAACCGTTAACTATAAACTTTTTAAAATTTCAGTTTTAATATATGGCTATACCGGTTATAGATTTGTTTGCTGGTCCAGGTGGATTAGGAGAGGGGTTTAGTAGTGTTTTTGACAATGAAGGAGAGAGGGTATTTGAAACAGTGTTGTCGGTTGAAATGGAAATGTTTGCTCACCAAACATTAACTCTTCGGAATTTTTACAGAAAATTCAGACCTATTGAAGTTCCTGAAGAATATTATCAAGTATTGAGAGCAGAAATCGAAATTGATGAACTCTACCAGCTATACCCAGAAGAAGCAAGAGCGGCTGCAAATGAATCTAAAAATTGGAAGCTTGGTTATGATAAAGATTCAATAAGTGAAATTGAATTGGATAAAGCGATTATAAAAGCTTTGAATGGCAATAATAATTGGGTTTTAACAGGAGGGCCTCCCTGTCAGGCATATTCTGTGGTTGGACGTTCTCGGTTACAAAGAAATACATTAGATGGCAGAACAGATGATCGCGTTACTTTATATAAGCATTATCTTAGAATAATTAAAGATCATAGGCCAGCGGTGTTTGTAATGGAGAATGTTAAGGGTATGCTTTCCGCCCGTTCAACTTCTCAATCTATTTTTGAAAGGATTATGAAAGATTTAAAAGCTCCTGGTTATAGAGTCTATTCTTTGGTAAAGCCTCCTAGGAATAATCTTTTTAAAGATCCAGAGTATAAACCCGAAGATTTTGTAATTAGGACTGAAGAGTACGGTATACCACAGGGGAGGCACAGAGTAATATTGTTAGGGATCAGAGATGATTTTTATAATGAACAACCTTCTTTACTAAAAAAAGAAAAGCCTATATCGCTTAAATCTGTAATCGATGACTTGCCTAAGATTAGAAGCGGTTTGTCGAAACAAGCAAGTACTTGGGAAAATTGGAGTCAGCTTATTTATAATATTGAGTCTAATGGTGTTTTAAATAATATTGACGATGATGTAAAAAAAGAAATGCTAACGACCATAAAAAGTATTTCAAATCATGTTCTAGGAGTTGGGAGTGAATTTATTAGAACGGGAGCTAACGGTAAAAAAATAGAGTATGCTAAAGAATGGTTTTTTGACCCTAGAATTGGCGGGTTTTGTAACCATGAATCGCGCGGACATATGGATTCCGATATTTACAGATACTTATTTGTTTCATGTTTTGGTAAAATAAGAAAGAGGTCTCCTAAATTAAGTGATTTCCCATCAAGTTTACTTCCTGCACATAAAAATGCTTGCGAAGCTATTAAAACTAAAAAATTTGCTGATCGTTTCAGAGTACAGTTAAAAGATGAGCCCGCCAAAACAATTACGAGTCATATCTCAAAAGATGGTCATTATTATATTCATTATGATCCTACTCAGTGTAGAAGTTTAACAGTTAGAGAAGCTGCTAGAATTCAAACATTTCCAGACAATTATTTTTTTTGTGGACCAAGAACTGCTCAATATGTGCAAGTGGGTAACGCTGTGCCTCCTTTATTAGCTAAAAATATTGCTAAAATTGTTGTAGAAATATTTACATTTTAAACTAGTATTATTTGTTACTTGAGATCAATACAAATATGTATAATATGATCGAATTACTACAAAGTTTTAATACCAAATACAATCTTAAATTAGGAAATAGATCGTTTAGTCCGGTGATGCAATTGTCCATCGGACTTGCTATGAAATATCATGAAGAGGTAAAAAAAGGATTTTTGAGTCCTCTTCATCTTAACTTTCCTGATAAACAAGACAGTGCATTATGGCTATCTGTTGCCTTAATGCGAAATTTTCTACTGGATGATTATGTAAATCAGCCAATAAATAGAATAGAAGATTTTGGAATAAAAAAGGGTAATAAGGTAGAATTATTTAATACTGTCTGTATTTTTGAAGGGTTAAACAACGATAAAATTAGTCTGAGTTTTTCAGATCAGAAAACGCCAATTGAGATTACGAATAAACTAATCAGATATGTAAATCCCACAAATAAAAAAAGAGTAAACAAATTCAAAGAATTTAGAAATAAACGTAAAGCAGCACGCTCAAATAGAAATGCAATTTCTAAATTATTAGAACCAAAAGAACCAATTTTAATCAATGAAAAAATACTGACATCTAAGGTTTTGATTATTGCTGGTCGGGGAAACACAGGTGTTTTTTCTGATAGACTTAAAAAAGAAACTCTATATGAAACATCTTTACATGATTTATTCAACTGTGGCGAAAATTTAATAATTAAACCAAGTTTAGAAGACTATACTTTTTTGGGGAAAGAAGAAGACCCTAGTATTGAAACGAAATTTCTAAAGAAATTTAAACAGTTTGTAGATGAATTATACGAGGAGTTACCAGAGAGAGAAAATGATATCCGGCTTTTAGAATCGCTAGTTGATATTGGAATAGTTAGCACAAAAGACTTTAAACAATTATTTGATGATATAGTTTCTGAGTGCAGTCCTGATAGTAAATATCATAAAATCAGGGATGAGTATTATCCCGGAATTAAAGAACAGCTTCCTGAAAATTTGAAATCAGTAATAATTAACGATATAACTCAATTAGATACTTATGAAGGAGTTATTCAGAAGTTTTTAAACCGAGGTATTCCCGTATTAGTAGTTTCAAACCGATACATTGATGATAAAAAGGCTTTATCATTTTTCAACAATTATTTTAAAACCCATTCAAATGATTTGAGAATTAGCTGGGATAAAAACAAAATCTCCGCTATTGAGGAAATTTCTTTAGAAAAACATCCACTTGACTTTGAGCTATGGAAGAAGTGTTTGAAATTCTCAAAACAAAAAATATCAATTGAGTCAACAGAGCCACACCCTGTTGATGAGTTATTGACAAATTTACAAAGAGTTATATCAAAGCTGGAAGGTCAGGAACGGTTAAGAACGGCTTACTGGACTTATTTTTCTCCTCTTATTTACAGTTTTAAAAATAATGATGGATGGTATTCATTCCATTCTGAATTGAAGTCTAAGTTTCTCTCAGTATTTGAAGAAGTTAGGTTAACTCTGGATGAAAATATTTCGTCATTATTCTTCGATATATTTGAAAAACTAGAAACAAACAAAGAAAGCTTTAAAGTACTTGATAGAGAGTCATTACTGTTTGGGCAACAATTTGATCTTCATGAAACTCAGATAACATTTCCAAGCGGTGATTATAATCTTGTTACCGCCTCGGAAATTGATAGCAATTTATCCCGGATTACTTTTCCAGGGTTCCCACTAAATGAACCACTTAATAATCACTTATTAGATGTAGTAAGTTATTACGTAATAGAAAATATTAAAATTCAATGTTGGCCAAAAGAAGGTGAACAGACCTATAATTACTTGTCAAACAGATTAAAAGCAGGTTATTACACAGATAACATTCCTGATGAATGGGGATTTCCTGAAAATCTTTTACTTAATGATGAAAATGATATACGTAAACTTATTGATGAGATACTCACAATTGACTCAAGTACCCAACATGAAATAAATGAATTAAATATTGAGGCAGAAGAAGAGATACTTAAAACCATTTCAGAATTTAAATATAGTGCCTACCAAAATTCACATTCTGCTCAATCTGACTCAAAGGTAAATTGTAATATCATTGATTTACATGGAAATAAATTCATGTTTCTTCCGAAAACAAGTTCGGTATTAGCAAAAATTGAAACAGAAGGTGATAGCTATGAAATCAGAAAAGTAAAGTTTAGTGAACTGAGCCAGGGTGATGAAATTTTCCAATATGAATTATCCCGTTCAAGATTAAGAGAGTTATCAAAAGAAGCTGACTACCGAGATAATGTATTTGGAAAACTGGAAATTTGGAAAAAAAGCCTGAAAATATCATGGGTAGAGGAAGGCTGTAATATACAAAAGCTATTAGATCGATTAAAAAGAGTTAATTCTGAAAATAATCTTGGTGCGAATCCAACTTATCAAAACCTAAGAAATTGGTTGTTTGATGATGACATGCTTTCTCCGGAAAAAGAGAACTTAAAAATGATTCTTTTAGCTGATTCTGACCCGAATAAAATTAGTTTATTCTCGGATATAAACGAAGCCTATAAAAAAGCACGAGGACTAAGCAGGAAAATAAGTTCAGAGATAAAAAAAATGATAATTAAGAAACTTAATTCTTTAGAACTGGGTGAAAAAAGTCATTTTGAAATTGATGTTTTTGGTAGCCCTATGATAGTTGATTTTAGTAAGATTAAAGGCTTACAAAAGACAGATTTCGAGGTTGAGTATCAACACACCAGAAAATTCAAACAAGCATAATGCTGATTCCTGACAATATAAAAGAGTTTGATTCAAATGGTGAGCGTTTAATCTATCACCGTTTTAAAAGCGATACCGATTCTAGTGAATTTATTATTCTCCATTCCGTTTTTACCAACAGGCATATATCTAGTGTTTCAGGTGAACTAGATTTCCTGATTTTGGCTCCAGGATTAGGTTTTTTTGCACTTGAGGTAAAGCATGGTAGGGTAGAGCGAAAAGACGGAACTTGGATTTTCACAAACCGAAAAGGTGAATCCACATTAAAAACTAAAGGCCCCTTCCGACAGGTAGAGGACACTAAGCATTCGATAAGAAACTATTTACTTGACGCTGTATCCTCTAATCAAAAGTTGTTGGGGAGGTTATCAAAAATTCTTTTTGCTACTGGTGTTGCTTTCACAAGTATGAGAGATGAAAATTTAAATATTGGACCAGAGGGGTATTCTTGGCAGATATTTACAGAGGAAGATTTTCGACTTCCTGTAAGTAAATACATTCGAAGACTTTCGGAAGGATGGCATAAAGAATACAGCAAGAAACCGTGGTATAATATTGATAATTCTAGACCAACGGCAAGAGAATGTGAAGAAGTTCTTAAAATTATCCGGGGAGATTTTAAAATTGATTATTCAGAATTAAACCGAATTTCTAATAATCAAAAACAAATTGATGAGTTTACACAAGAGCAATTTAAGGTTTTAGACTTTACAAATTTCAATGATCGTTGTTTGATTGAAGGTCAGGCTGGTACAGGAAAAACCATAATTGCTTTAGAGCTTGCCAGAAGAAGAATTAAAGAAGGAAAGAGAGTCGGACTTTTTTGTTTTAATCAAATGCTTGGTGAAAAACTAAACAACTCATTGACAAAAGTATTCAATAATAAAAATGAGTTCTATGCGGGTACTCTTCATAAATTTTTGCTCAATCAGGTTTCGATTGAAAATGGGCTCAATTTTGAGGACGAATTCTATTCCGAAAAATTGCCGCTCGAGTATTTGATACAAAATGAGAGCATTTCAGATGAAGATAAATTTGAGGAGATAATAATAGATGAAGCCCAAGATTTGATAACTGAAAATTATCTCCAGGTATTGGACTGGATACTTAAAGGGGGAATAAAAAATGGTAAATGGACTATGTTTGGAGATTTTACTAACCAAGCTATTTACATCAATAACCCGCTAGCAGCCAAACAATTACTTTCTGATTACGCGTTTTATTCAAATGTGCCTCCACTTAAACTGAATTGCAGAAATACTAAAAAGATTTCCAGTCAAAACACTTTAGTTACCGGAGTAGAATTACCTGAATTTTCGACCTTCACCCTTCCCGGTAATTCAATTAATGTTCAGTTTCCTATTCCAAATAAGCAGCAAGACTTAGTAGAAAACCATATTAAGAACCTTATTGAAAGTGGGATAAAACCTGAAATGATTTCCCTTTTGTCCCCGAAGAAATTTGAAAATACTTATTTGTCTGAATCTGATTTTATATCTGATCTTGTTCAAAGCGGGTTAATTATATCTACCATTCATTCTTATAAAGGGTTGGAGAATGTCGTCATTATACTATATGATTTTCAAGAAATTTCCTCCGAAAGATCCCTCCACTTATTTTATGTTGGTATTTCAAGAGCCACCCAAGAACTCTTTATAGTTCTTAATAAAGAGTTAGAAAAGACGTATCAAAAGCTTGTAAATGTAAATATTCCAAAATTAAAATAGTATGGATATCCGGAGTGAACTGATAAAAGCATTGAAAGAAGAAATTGTGGGGCCTGTCCAGAATCCAAAATACAAGGATGAAACAACCGGAGAAGAGATACTCTTAAGATCAGTTCATGGTAGCCCCAAATCTAGATACGGTGCAGGCATGCTTTATCCTATGTCCTCACAAAATATTGGAGAAGCTGATACCGAATCAAATTCTGAAGAAACAGAAAATTCTGACAAATCAGATTATAAAACTGGAACAAGCGCAAAAGGCAGAGCAAAAGGAGAGGATTTATCCTACGAAGAACCGGTTGGACTTGCTAATCAATTCCTTCCATCGGCAATGGGATTTACTATTCAGTTTGATAAAAATGAAAACGATGGTTCAATTGAAATTGATTGTTTATCGGCATGTTATAAAAAGGGAGCTGATCAACAAGCTAAAAAGAGGATTAATAAAGAAGGCCGGCTTGAACATGTAAACAAAGACGGAGAACCCATCTTATCAGATTATTGGATCAGAACACCACTTAAAATTCCTTTGAAGACTTTTAACGTCTATTCAATATTCCAAAAAGGTGAAAAGAGAAGAAAAGAAATTTTAGCCTACACCGAATCTGGTGAACCATGGCTAAGCCTAAATATTTATAACCGCTCCGTAAAAAACGAAACCTTCCTGACTTATACCTTTGTTTTAGTAAATGAAGTAAAGGCTAGTGGCGCGCGAAGCGAGGACGATAAACACATTCTATATCAGAATGAACTTATTCTTAGAACGACAAATAAAAATCTGATTGTTCCATATAAAGAGCGTTCAAGATTATCAGATACGGATGAAGAAAAAGAGCTTAATCTACTGTACAGAAATAAAAGAATATTTGGAATAGGTCACGGGGTATCAGTTGAATGGTCAAGCATTTCAGGAGAGGAAAGGGAAAAGATAATCGAGATTAAAACATCCATTATTCCAAGGTATGAAATGCCACAAATTGCTCCTACATCAAATGTGACTTTAAGTATGTTTGAGCTTTCTGACTTAGGTGATTGGCATGCAGCTAAAGTTTCATTAAATGAGCTCGTTTCAAAATATGAACAGTGGATACATGAAATTGAAACAGATTCAAAAAAGCTAAATGAATCTTATCAGGTTGCTGCAATTAACTCGGTTAAAAAATGTCAAGGAACGCTAGCCAGAATAAAGCGTGGTGTGGAATACCTGATGAAGGAAGACGAATCATCTGATCTTGTTAAATCTTTTCGTTGGATGAACAAAGCAATGTTGTGGCAACAACAGCGCTCAGGAACACAACAACGAATTTGGAAACGGACTTGGGACAAGTTGAATCAACCAGTAGATATTCTTGCCCCAGTTGATTCGGCAGGTAACCAAGAATTCGAATCCTTGGAAGATTTCAAGAATAGCGAACTCTGGGGAAAATGGCGCCCATTTCAACTCGCTTTTGTTTTGATGAATATTGAATCAATTGTTAATCCAGAATCATCAGAAAGAGAAATAGTTGACTTGATCTGGTTTCCAACAGGAGGAGGTAAGACTGAGGCATATCTTGGTTTATCTGCATTCACAATCTTTTATAAAAGATTAATAGGTGCAAAAAAACTCAACGAAGAGGGAACTACTATTTTGATGCGCTACACCTTACGCTTGTTAACTACTCAGCAATATGAGAGAGCGGCATCATTAATCTGCGCTTGTGAGTTTATAAGACTCGAAGAGGAGAGAAAAGGAAATTTCATATTAGGTGATGAACCTATTTCAATTGGGTTATGGGTGGGTGGATCTTCAACACCTAACAAAAATGAAGAGGCTGTTAATGATTTCAAACAATTAAACGATTATAAGAATTACAAGAATGCCCCATATAATTTTGTAGTAATGAAGTGCCCTTGTTGTGCTGCACAAATAGGAAAAGTTAAAAATGCTAAATACAAAGATTCACTTAAGGTAAAAGGATTATATAAAGAGGATGGCAGAAAAGCATCAATTAAGTTTAGATGCGAAAACGAAAAATGCGAATTCTATGAAAGAGATTTGCCACTATATGTCATAGATGAAGTTATCTATGAAAAAGCACCAACTCTTCTATTGGGAACAGTGGATAAGTTTGCAATGCTTCCATGGAAACCAGAATCAGGTACTCTTTTTGGATTCAGAGAAAAAAAAGGTACACGTTACAGGATTAAACCTCCGGAATTGATTATACAGGATGAGCTTCATCTGATATCCGGACCACTAGGTTCAATGGTGGGTATGTATGAAACGATGGTGCAAACCCTTTGTAACGATTATGCACTAAATTCACCTCCATTTATCACTGATGGAGCCAAGTTTATTTCCCCTAAAATTGTTGCTTCATCCGCTACAATAAGTCGTGCAAAAGAACAGGTAAAAGCGCTTTATGGTAAGAAAGAAGACCAATTACATATTTTTCCTTCACAAGGTATCGAATTTGGCAATACATGGTTTTCAGAAGAAATAGATCCCGGTCCTGACAAACCTGGACGGATTTATGCAGGAATACTTGCATCCGGCTATCCATCAGCCCAAACAGCTATTGTCAGATCGTATTCGGCTATTCTGCAAAAAGTAAAGCAAGAAGAACAATATCATAACAATATTGACTATTACTGGACACTACTTGGTTATTTCAACAGTATAAGGGAATTAGGTGGAGCAATGTCATTGGTACATGGTGACATTCGTGAACGATTATTTCAGATTCAAAACAGAGAATTAGTGCCGTATGATAAACCGAATAACAACAGAAGAAATATATATAAAATACAGGAGCTGACCAGCCGTATTAGTTCTGATAAAATTCCAGATACATTAAAAGATTTAGAGCGTTCATATAAATTTAACGATGGGAGAAACAGTAACGCTTTGGATATCTGTTTAGCAACAAATATGGTTGCGACTGGTGTTGACATATCTAGGCTTGGATTAATGTTTATACATGGTCAACCAAAAACGACTGCTGAATACATTCAGGCAAGCTCACGAGTCGGCCGAAGATCATCAGACGGCCCAGGTTTAATTTTCACACTTTATAGCCCGTCTAAACCAAGAGATAAATCACAGTATGAACAATTTCAGGGGTATCATAGCAGAATATATTCCAATGTTGAGCCAACCTCGGTTACCCCATTCTCAATAAATGTTCGGGAAAGAGCCCTACATGCAGTGTTGATTGGTTTAATGCGACACTTTAGCTTTGATAATGAAGGTCTACTAAAGCACCCATATACAGACAATGATGAATTCAATGAGCTAAAAAGTATAGTTACAAACATTCTTATTCAGAGATGTAGTACAGTTAACCCAAATGAGCTAGAATCAACAAAAGCATTATGTATTAAACGCCTCTTTAAATGGGAAAATACTGGCTTCCAAGAATATGGGGATGCAGGTAATTACAAAATTAAATACAGTGATATTCATCCATTAATGTATGCAAGCAGTGCAGAGGTAAAACGGGAAATATCTGAAAAATCACTTGCAACCCCCACTTCACTAAGAGGAGTTGATTCAGAATCTCAAATAGAAATTACTAGAATATAGTTTTATGGAATCAAATATTAGAACAGGTCAATTATTGAGTCCTTTCGGGATTGGACAAATTGTGACTTTCCCCGAAGAAATTTCAGTTATGATTTCCGGTTTAGATTTATGGGAAAGGGCAATTGAGAATAGAAGGCTAAGTGGCGGAATCGATTCGATTGATGAAGAGCAGTTAATGGTACCGGAAGAACGACTTCAAAAACTTCTATCAGTAGATTATTTTTTAAAACCTTTCCCATACACTGAATCCAACTTAAAAAATAACTATTTAAAGATACCTGCAGTTCGTTTTCCTGGCTGGCATCATTGTGTTAACCCAGGTTGCGGTCATATGAAAAAATGGGAGTTGATTACTCATGATTCTTATTTAAAGTGCCCAAATTGTGAAAGTAAGATGATACCTGTCCGCTTCGTGGCTGTTTGTGAACACGGGCACATACAAGATATACCATTTCTGGAGTGGGTACATAATGGACCAATACCAAATGATGGTGAAAAGCATGAATTAAGATATATAGCGAATGCCGGATCCGGTGATCTTGGTAGCATTTATTTAAAATGTTCTTGTGGAGAAGGAAAGTCACTTGCAGGAATTATGAATGTTTCAAAAGACGATACTATCGACTTTATATATGATTCTGCTTTATCCAGAGTTGGTTTAACGAATGAAGGTGACGTAGAATTTTCTGCAAAGAGTCCAAATTCGCACACTATAAATCCACTTGGAGAATTCTGTAAAGGATATAAACCATGGCTTGGATTGGAGGGAGTAAATAATCCCGATGATTGTAAAAAACCTTTGAGGGTATTAATTCGAGGTGGCTCTAATGTTCATTACTCACACATTCAGTCTGCTATTTATCTACCTAAGGTTACAGAGCATATAAATGAGTATGCTTTAAAAGTCATTGAAAAAACAGATGGAGGATTAGCTGAATTAAAAGAGTATTACGATCAGCAAAGTAATGGAGAGTTGTTAAAAATGATTCTCAAAAACAAAGCTGAAGTAAAAAATGGATTTATATCAGTTGAAGACTTATTTAATGAAATTATTTCTCAGTTTGAAGAAATAGAAACTGAAGAGGAAATTTATACAGACATCGATATTCGGTGGGAAGAATATCAATACATATTGAGAGGAAGAAATTCAGAGAACTCTGACTTTAAGGCTGTTGTTAAAAATCCTTATGAATACGTACATGCAGAAGACTTTAAATTGGTTGATTTCTTTTCAGGTATTGTATTAATCGAGAAACTTAAAGAGACCCGGGTTTTTACTGGTTTTTCCAGAATTACTGCCAACACTTCTGATTTAGAATCAAGGAAACAGTTGTTGTCAAATAAACCTGTTACATGGTTGCCTGCCTATCAGGTTCATGGTGAAGGAATTTTCTTAGAGTTTGACTCAGAAAAACTTCTCAATTGGTCCCGATCTACAAATGGATACTTTGATAGGCTAATTAACAGATATCATTCTGCAATGGTAAATCGAAACAATGAGAGCGACAAAGATATTTCACCTGTATTTATAATGATGCATACATTCGCGCATCTGCTAATAAAGCGTCTTTGCTTCAATTGTGGTTATGGTTCTTCTTCACTGAGAGAAAAAATTTATTTCAGTTCTGATGAAGAAAAACAGATGAATGGAATTTTAATCTACACTTCGTCTGGAGATTCCGAGGGCTCTTTAGGTGGATTAGTTCGACAAGGAAAAAAAGAACATCTTGCTAAGTTAGTTAAAGAAGCCATTGCGGATGCAGATTGGTGTTCAGCAGATCCTGTTTGCTCTGATGTAGGTCAAACAAGTGGCCAAGGTCCAGATAGTGTAAACGGTTCAGCCTGCCATAATTGCTGCTTGGTACCGGAGACTAGTTGTGAGGAGTTTAACTCGATATTGGATAGAGCAACTATTGTAGGAACTTTTGAAGACAGTAGTTTGGGATATTTTAAGCGTTGAAGGGTTGCGTTTTAACAGCGTAATCCATTTCACCCTACCAATATTAATTCTATTAATTAAGATTGATAGAGTAGAAAGTCTTAAACTTTCATTAAGGGTGGATTGCTTACAGTTGAAATAAAAGTCATGTAACGGAAGTCAGGAGACTTCTAGAGCTAATACTTTCAAGTTGGAAACTTGAAAGATTGTGGGGGACTCCCGATATCGGTTAAAACACAATCTAGTATTAACAAACATTTTTCGACCCGTACTGCTGAATTAAGAGCTAAACATCCTAAAGGAAAGATACCGACTGTAGCTACAAATCCAATTTTTTACCGGAAACAATGATGATTTATAAAGCAATAATATTAGTTTTCTTTTCCTGCATGTCACTATTCAATATAAGTCTAAACAATGGAATAGAAATAAAAAAGATTTCTAATGAAGTCATAGATTGTTATGATGTTGGAACTATTTATTACAATCCCTATGGAGGGTCACACCCTCATTTTGAAATGAAACTTCCATTTGAAAGTCTAATTGAGATAAAAATCAAAAATGCGAATGAAGAAATTATGTATGAAATTACAAAAACGTTAGAATCGGGGCATTATGATGTTATATGGAAATCTGTAAATCAGGAAAATGAAGAAGTAGAGAGTGGAATTTATTATTTAATGGTTACATCAGAATCAAAGCAAAATAGAATGTCGAACAAATTTACTACTGAGCTAGAGGTGACTTTATTAAAATGAAAGAAAACCGTTTAACCTTTTATAAAAAATTAAATAATAAATGGATTTATATGTTTTTGTTATTTACCCCAACAAAAAAGCCCAACGACTATTAATCATTGGGCTTCATTGTGTTGTCTAAGTACACCCGACAGGAGTCGAACCTGTAACCGCCTGATTCGTAGTCAGGTACTCTATCCAATTGAGCTACGGGTGCATTCTTTGTTGAAAGGGCGACAAAGATACGTACTTCGGCGCCCTTCTTCAATTTTTTTTCTGATTAATATCGATATTGATCAGATTTGTACGGCCCTGTAATAGGAACGCCTATATACGCTGCTTGTTCTTCGCTTAATGTGTCTAATTCTACACCAATTTTGGCGAGGTGAAGACGTGCTACTTTCTCATCTAGAGATTTTGGAAGGACGTGAACGCCTGGCTCAAATTCTTCAGGATGATTCCATAGTGCGATTTGTGCTAGCGTTTGGTTGGTGAAACTGTTACTCATCACAAATGATGGGTGGCCTGTTGCATTACCAAGGTTCATTAAGCGACCTTGAGAAAGCAATACTACTTGCTTACCAGACTTGAGTGTGAAAATATCAACCTGTGGTTTAATATTCTCTTCTTTGGCGTTTTCTTTTAACCAAGAAACAGCAATTTCGTTATCAAAGTGACCGATGTTACCTACAATCACTTTGTCTTTCATGCTCTCAAAGTGGTGCGGTTTTACGATATCTTTGTTTCCAGTTGCGGTTACAATGATATCACCTTCTTTTACAGCATCGTCCATTTTCTTAACGGCAAAACCATCCATGGCTGCTTGAAGTGCGCAAATTGGATCAATTTCAGTAACAATAACACGAGCGCCAGCGCCTCTAAGCGAAGCTGCGGTTCCTTTACCTACATCGCCATAACCAGCTACTACAGCAACTTTACCAGCCATCATTACATCGGTAGCTCTACGGATAGCATCAACTGCTGATTCTTTACAACCGTATTTGTTATCAAATTTAGATTTTGTAACAGAGTCGTTTACGTTGATTGCAGGAAGAGTTAGTGTACCGTTACGTTCTCTTTCGATGAGGCGGAGAACACCAGTTGTTGTTTCTTCAGAAATACCATTGATGCCGTCAACAAGCTCAGGGTAGCGATCTAAAACCATATTAGTTAAGTCGCCACCATCATCTAAAATCATATTTAGAGGCTGGCCATTAGGGAAGAAAAGTGTTTGTTCAATACACCAGTCAAACTCTTCTTCGGTCATGCCTTTCCATGCGTAAACAGGAACTCCTGCAGCTGCAATTGCGGCGGCTGCGTGGTCTTGTGTAGAATAAATATTACAAGACGACCAGGTTACTTCTGCGCCAAGAGCAATCAATGTTTCGATGAGAACGGCGGTTTGGATGGTCATGTGTAAACAGCCAGCAATGCGCGCGCCTTTAAGTGGTTGATCTTTAGCGTACTCTTCACGAAGTGCCATAAGTCCAGGCATTTCAGCTTCAGCTAAATCCATTTCTTGGCGGCCGTAATGCGCTAGGTTAATATCTTTTACTTTGTAGGCTAATTTTGCGTCTACTTTTTCCATATATATGTATTGTGATGTGTCTAAGATTTTTTATTGTCTTCGATGATTACTTTTGTCTTTTCGTAATCACCTTCTGGGCCGCTTGTGCCTACTTCTGCTTTAATCAAAAAGCCATCAGGGTCGACAAAAATTTTGTAAGGAATACCGAAGGTAATTACTTCGGGACCTATGCCATTAGCATCGAGGAGGAAGTCGAAGTCGTAACCAAATTCTTCTGAAAAATTATTCACATCTTCAGGGGTGTCGGAATCTTGAAGGTTAACTGCGAGCACGGCAAAATCGTCGGGATATTCTCCACGAAGAGAATCCATAGCAGGAAAAACAGCACGACAAGGGCCACACCAAGTTTCCCAAAAATCAATAAGCACTACTTTGCCTTTGAAATCGGCAAGAGTTACATCGTTGCCATCAAGATCTTTGAAAGTGGCTTTCGAGATTATTTGATCGGTTCTAATTAATTCGTCGCTAAGTTGACGAGGATTGGTTTTCTTAGTCTCATTTCCGCATGCAGAAATGAACAGAACGCCAAAAAAAAGGAGTAAGAAATAACGTGTTGTTTTCATTTAAAGAATAGAGTTAAGATTCACTTCATAAACAAATAAAAGATAAGGGATAGTTCACTAAAAAGTGAGATTCTTTACATTACCCAATGGTGGGCTATATAGTTGATATGAATGTGTTTTTTTGAAATAAAATTATTTAAAAATATGTAATAAAGAGTGCTGATGTGTACTCTTTTTCATATTCGATATGGAAAGTAACAATATTTTAATATAATAAACGGCATTTAAGTAATAGCAATACTAACTAACATGGACAACTTATGAGACAGAAATATCACGCTAAACTATTAACAATGCTTTTTGTACTGTTGATGAGTACTCAAATGGCAATAGCACAGTATACAGTTACTGGAACTGTTACGGATGAGGCCACCGGGAACTTGCTAATCGGCGTAACAGTGTTTGATCCTGGAACAGGAGGGGGGATAACAACAAACCTTGATGGTGTATATAAATTAACTCTTCCTACTGGGGAAGCAACATTGCGATTTTCATACATTGGATATTTAACACAAAATATTGAAGTTTCAGGTACTACAGGCGAAGTTGTTACACTGAACGTTACATTAAAGTCAGATATTGCGAACCTTGATGAAGTAATTGTTACAGGTTTGGCTTCAAGTACTAAACGTACAAACTTAGCCAACTCAGTTTCTTCTATTAATGCATCCGACATTTCTGAAAAAAGTGATCCTCCTACATTAGATGCTGCACTTCAAGGAAAAATTCCTGGTGTTCAGATTCAATCATACAGTGGCGCACCAGGTGGTGGTTTTAACGTGCAGATGCGTGGGGTTTCAACTTTTGGAGCCAGTGGTTCTCAACCACTTTATATTGTTGATGGGGTTTATGTAAACAACGAAACCGTTTCAACAGGACGTTCTTCAGTTAGTGGAGCAGGTGGCTCAACTCAAGATGATACAGCTAACCGCCTTGCAGATTTAAACCCAGACGATATCGAAAGTATTGAGGTATTAAAAGGTTCTTCTGCTGCTGCAATTTATGGACAAAGAGCCAACGCTGGTGTAATTATTATCAAAACTAAGCGTGGTAAAGCAGGTGATACTAAAGTTTCTGTAAGCCAAGACATTGGTTTTAACAGTGCACTTAATTTATTAGGCCGTACTGACTGGGATGAAGCTAGAATTAGAGATTTCTGGGGAACTGGCGCAAGAGGCGATTTAGAACTTCAAAGATATAATGACGCTAAAGCTGCTGGTAACATCAGAGATTTAGAAAAAGAGATTTACGGTAACCAAGGTGCTATCGCAAATACTCAGGTTAGTCTTTCTGGTGGTAACTCAAATACAAGATTCTACATTTCTGCAGGAACTAGCAGAGAAGATGGTATTATTGAAAAAACTGGTTTTGAAAGAAAAACTATAAGAGCAAACCTTGATCATAGCCTTTCTAAAAGAGTTAGAATTTCTTCAAGTTCTACTTTTATAAACTCTGACTCAAGACGTGGTTTTACTGGTAACCAGAACAACACTGGTGGTTCTATTGGTTACTCTTTAGCATACTCTCCAAACTATGCTTATAACATTCTTAAGCAGAATGCAGATGGTACTTTTAACGACAGCCCTTATTTCTCTGAAAATCCATTCAGATTAATTGAGGAAGCTAAAAACGAACAAGAAGTAAACCGTATTATCCAATCTTTAAAAATTGATGCGGATTTAATTTCTGAAGGCGTTAATCGTCTATCTTTCTCTATGCAAGGTGGTGTTGATTATTTAGCTTCTGATGGTTTTGTATACTTCCCTGAATTTATGCAATACCAACGTACTGCTGCTGATTTCCCTGGTGATGTATTACACTCAACTAGCGAAATAATGAATATTAACTTCCAAACTTCATTAGTATTTAATACAGAGTTAAGCTCTGATGCTGGTAAATTCTTCTTGTCTACTCAAGCTGGTTTAACTCGCTTTGATCAAACAATTTCTAGTGATAACATTCGTGGACAAGGTTTACTTCCTGGTCAAACTAATGTGGGTAATGCTGCTCAAGTTAGCGCATCACAATCATTCACTGAGATTACTGATCTTGGATACTTTGCTCAGCAAGAAGTTAACTGGGATGATAAATTAATTGGTACTGTAGGTGGTAGATTAGATAGATCTACTCTAAACGTGCAGGATGACAATTATTACTTTTATCCAAAAGCATCTTTAGCTGCTAACCTAACAAACTTTAATTTTTGGTCTTTTGAAAATATAAGCCAGTTTAAATTAAGAGTTGCATACGGTGTAACTGGTGGGCTACCAAACTTTGGTAATATCTTTACTAGTGCTAATAGCGAGAATATCGGAACATCTGTAGGTATCTCTGCTGGTAGTAGCACTGTAGATCCAGACTTAAAGCCTGAAAGTGCAAACGAATTGGAATACGGTGTTGACATTGCAGTGTTAGACGGACGTATTGCATTTGAAGGAACTTTATACAACAAAACAGTTGAAGATTTGATTCTTAATTTGAATCCAGCTCCTTCAACAGGTTTAGGTGGTGTTTCTACTAATGCCGCTACCCTTGAAAATAAAGGTGTTGAGCTTGGTTTAACACTACTTCCAGTTCAAAGTACTAATCTAAATTGGACATCTTCTATCCTATGGTGGAAAAACGAAACAGAAATCACAGAGTTAAATGTGCCTGCAAGTATTAGTGGTGCGTTCTCTACAAGTTTCGGTTTTGCAAAAATTGAAGAAGGTGTTTCTCCAACAACCATTTTTGGGTTTGATGGCGATGGTAACGAAGTGATAGTTGGTAACTACCAGCCAGACTTCCAAATGTCGTTCAGTAACACCATCAACTTCTTCAAGAACTTTGATGCTAGCTTTATGCTACATTGGAATAAAGGATCTGACCTAACAAACCTAACTGATTTACTTTCAGATGGTAGAGGTAACACAGATGACTTTTATTCTAGTGGCACCACTAGAACTGTACGACCTGCAGGTACAGCAAAGTATGTTGATGATGGTTCTTATGTTAAACTTAGAGAAGCTTCTTTATACTACACAGTGCCACGCGCATTCTTATCAGAAAAGATGGGCAATGTATTTAGTAGAATTAAGGTAGGGGTGTCTGGAACAAACTTACTCATGTTTACCGATTACGGCGGGTACGATCCTGAAGTAAGTGCAATTGGTAGATCTAATATTGGACGTCAAGTTGATATTACTCCATACCCTAGTTCAAGAAAAATCCTTTTCAATATCAAGTTTGATATTAATTAATTTTAAAAGACTTATAACATGAAAAAATTATCTAAATATTTAGTAATTGCAGGACTTGGGCTATCACTAGCATCTTGTAATTTACTTGACCCTGATGCAGTTACGGATCCAAATAGTCCTAGTGAGAACGCAGTTCTTGAAAATGCGACAAAATCTGATATCCAAAATTTGGTTACAGGTTTAGAATCAGAGAATAGAAATTACAACGGCGTTTGGACGCTTTTCGGAGCTTTCGGACGTGATTTGTACTTCTTCGGTACATCTGATCCTAACTTCTTTACTCAATGGCTACAGTTGCCAACTAATTCAGCACCAGATGCTGAAGATAACACCACTTTCTTTGGTGATGGTTCGGCTTACGAAAGTCCATACGGAGCTGTGAGACAATCTGCTTTCTTAAATGAAGCTGTAAACAATACTAGTGAACTTACTGATGCTGAAAAGAACGGCGTTTTAGGTTTCTCGAATACTATTAAAGCATATCAACTTATCTGGCCTTGGTTACATCAAGGAACTAACGGAATCCGTGTTGATTTTGATTATAGTGATCCACTAAACCCTGGACCATTCTTAAGCCAAACAGAAGCTCTAGCTAGAATTCGTACAATTCTTGATGAAGCAAATACTACTCTTGGCTCTGCAGGTTCATCGTTCGTGTTTGAACTTTCAAGTGGCTTTGATGGCTTTGATACTCCATCTACTATGCAACAAGTGAACAGAGCAATTGCTGCTCGTTTTGCCATATATGCAGAAGACTGGGACGGCGCGTTAACTGCATTGAATGGTTCTTTCTTAAATCTAAATGCAGCTACTGTAGAAGATTTAAAAGCGGGACCTCAGCACGTATATGCTGGTGGCGATGATAGATCTAATCCATTCTATTACGTACCTAATGGCTCTGCTGACAGAATCATTGTTGGTAGCCCACTATGGGTAAGCCAAGCAGAAGCTGGTGATGGTAGAGTTGATGATAAGTTGGATCTGCGTGATGCTCCAGCTGAAGTATCAGATCTTCCATTAGTGTCAGCTGACTGGCAAGAAGGACGTTACGAGCAAGATGGCCCAGTTCCATTTATTCGTAATGAAGAATTGATTCTGATTTATGCTGAAGCAAAAATCCAAAGAAACACTGGTGCGGATTTAGTGGATGCTGTAGCAGCTCTAAATACTATTAGAACTATTTGGGGGCTCCCAGTTTATTCTGGTGCAGTTACACAAGCAGCGTTAATCGACGAAATGCTTAACCAAAGAAGATACTCACTTTGGGGTGAAGGACATCGCTGGGTAGACATGCGCCGCTATGGCCGTCTTGACCAAATCGATACTTCTCTTGATGGTGGTAGAGTTCCTACACAAGTAGCTCGCCCACAAGGTGAAACTGATTGGGAAGAGTACGCGAACGGAAATTAATCTCCGTAATTAACTAACTTTAAAGCCCCATACTTTTATAAAGTATGGGGCTTTTTTTTTAACTATGGCTTATCTTTAGGAATGGAACCATCTACAGAAAAAGAACATCACAACGACTTTATTATAGTAGGAGCTGGAATTGTTGGGCTTTCTACTGCATACAAACTGAGCCTTTCCTTCCCAGATGCTAAGATATTGGTACTCGACAAAGAACCACATGTAGCAGCTCATCAAACAGGTAAAAATTCAGGAGTTATACATTCCGGTATTTATTACAAACCGGGTAGTTATAAGGCAAAGAACTGCAAAGATGGCCGCCATCAGCTAGTGAAATTTTGCCAAGAAAATGATGTGGCGATTGATGTGTGTGGCAAAGTAATTGTGGCCACACAAGAAGAAGAAATCGAACGCCTTGACTCTATTTACCAGCGCGGTCTGGAAAACGAGATTGAAGGTATTGCCAAAATCGATGTTAATGAACTGGCGGAACTAGAACCACACGTAAAGGGTATAGCTGCAATAAAAGTGCCTTGTGCTGGTATTGTAGACTTCAAGGGGGTTTGCGAAAAGTTAAAAGGGCTTATTGAGGCTAAAAATGGAAAAGTTTTATTTGGTGAGGAAGTTCGAGGCATCACGCAGAATTCGGATAGCATCACTGTATCAACTTCAAATCACTCCTTTAAATCATCTTACTTGATAAACTGTGCTGGTTTACATTGCGATAGAATTGCCAAGCTTGCTGGTATAGAATCACCAATTCAGATTGTGCCATTTAAAGGGGAATACTACGAGCTAAAACACGATGCAGAGTATTTAGTTAAGAATTTAGTGTATCCACTCCCACATAAAGATTTTCCATTTTTAGGAGTGCATTTTACACGGATGGCACTTGGCGGTATTGAATGTGGGCCGAATGCGGTTCCTGCTTTTAAAAGAGAAGGATATGATAAGCTTTCTTTCGATTTACAGGATACTTTAGAGATGATGAATTTTCCCGGTTTTTGGAAATTATCGTTAAAGCATTGGCGTATGGGGCTTGATGAATATCATCGCTCATTTTCAAAAAAAGCATTTGTTCGTGGGCTTCAGAAATTAATTCCTTCAGTTAGAGAAGAACATTTACAACCGGCACCCGCTGGCGTACGTGCTATGGCTCTTTTACGAAATGGTGAAATTCTGGATGACTTTCATTTTGAGATTACCAACCGGCAGATTCATGTTCTAAATGCCCCAAGCCCAGCGGCAACGGCTGGTTTAGCTATTGGGGATGAAATTGTGCAGAAAGCTATTTCCTCATTTAAGCTTTAAAAAACCTTGTTTTTTAGTACTTCCTGAGCTCTGTTTCTCCTGAGTTGAAGAAAGGAATTCGGTTATTTAGTGGTGTCACTGGGTTCAATGGAAGACTCTGCAGAAGAATCGGACTTTTATTTCACCAGCCATATACCCATTTCACTGAAAAGTGTTACTGATGGATTTGTTAAAAGTGTGGAAGGAATTAAAACCGCAGAAATTATCAAGGTTTATTAGTCTTATAATTGATATTTAGCATAAATAGTTACAAACTTCTGCCCTAAAATTAGAAGGAGTTTTTACTTTGATTCGGACAGATTCACTCGCTAAAAAATTATATGCAACCGATGCTTCCATGTATCAAGAAATACCAATTGGGGTTGCATACCCTAAAACGGTTGAGGATATACAGGAGCTCGTAAAAAGCGCTTACAAAAAGAATTTTACGATTACAGCACGAGGAGCTGGTACGAGTTTGGCGGGCCAAACCACAGGCAATGGTGTTATCATGGATGTCTCTAAACACATGACAACCTTGCTTGAATTGAATCCTGAAGAGCGCTACGCTCGCGCTCAACCTGGGGTGATTCGTGATACCCTAAATCGTGAAGCAGCTCCTTTTGATTTGCTATTTGGTCCTGATACATCTACCACAAACCGTTGTATGATTGGTGGGATGATTGGGAATAACTCTTCTGGTTCGTACTCTATTAAGCATAAATCTACCAGAGAGCATGTTCTAGAAATGGATGTAGTTTTGAGCGATGGCTCTCTTGCTACATTTAAAGTTCTAACAAATGAAGAGCTGGACGAAAAATTAAAGCTCGATTCTCTAGAAGGGCATATCTATCGTTCGATGATAAAATTAGCTTCTAGAAACAAAGAAGCCATCATCGCGAATTTCCCTCATGCAGAAATTATACGCAGAAATACGGGATACGCTCTAGATAAGCTTTGTACGATGTATCCCATCGATCCGAACGGTCGACCTTTTAACATGTGTGAGCTTTTGTGTGGAAGTGAAGGGACTTTAGCACTCACGGTTTCCGCCAAGTTAAATTTGGTTCCTAAGGATAGATATCAACGTGTGCTCATACCTCAGTTCAAAACCATCGATAATGCGATGAAGGCCACGGTAGAGGCTGTCAAATTGAATCCATCAGCAGTAGAGCTTGTGGATGATATTATCTTGAATGCGACCAAAGGAAATATTGAGCATTCAAAGAATCGATTCTTTTTGGATGGTGAACCAAAATGCATTCTGATTATTCAGTTTGAAGGAAATGATGAAGCTGAACTTGCCGAGAAAACAAAACATCTAGCAGATGTACTTGCCGAAAAAGGACTCGGGTATTCTTATACCGATATTTCTGATGTTGAAAAACAAAACAGAGTTTGGGAACTACGAAGAGCAGGGCTTGGTCTTTTGATGGGATTGAGTAAAGATTCACGCTCTCCAACGTTTTGCGAAGATACCGCTGTTCGTGTTCAAGATTTACCAGCATATATTGCTGAGTTTGAAGAACTATTAGCTCGCAATAATTCCAATTGTGTGTTTTATGCTCATGCTTCTGTTGGGGAATTGCATTTACGTCCGCTAATTGATACTACGAAGCAAGAAGGCGTAGACAAGATGAAGAAAATGGCTTCAGAAGTTGCCGATTTAGTACGAAAGTATAGAGGCTCTCTTTCTGGTGAACATGGTGATGGCCGAGCAAGAGCTCCTTTTATTAAACAGGTTCTTGGGTCAGAAATGATGCCGCTTCTTCAGCAAATAAAAGAAATCTGGGATCCACAGTATATTTTTAATCCGGGCAAAATTGTAAACGCCAAGCCGATGGATGCGGATCTTCGTTTTTCTCCAGAATACAAAGGAGCTAAAGTTGAATCGGTATTCAAATATCGAAAAGAAGGAAGTTTTAACGATGCCATCGAACTTTGTAATGGTGCCGGAGTTTGTAGAAAACTTGCCGCTAGTGGTGGAACGATGTGTCCCTCGTACATGGCAACAAATGATGAGAAAGATAGTACGCGTGGCCGAGCTAATGTTTTCCGCCATGTGTTTTCAGGTGATAATCCAGAAACCTATTCTTCAGAAGATTTAAAGGAAGCACTCGACCTTTGCTTAAGCTGCAAGGCTTGTAAGAGTGAATGTCCTGCCAACGTGGATATGGCAAAAATGAAGGCCGAATTTTTGAATGGCTGGCACAAACAGAATGGCGTTAAACTTTCAGAGCGCTTTTTTGCTGATGCAGGAAAAGCGTATCCATTGGCTTCAAAATTACCAGGAATTTCGAATTGGTTCTTAGGAACCCAAATTGCAAAAAGATTGCTTGAAAATGTAGTGGGAATCTCCAAAGAGCGAACCATGCCAATGTTTGCAAAGCATAGCTTTAGAGATTGGTTCAAAAAGAATAGAGCTGGTGCAAAATCAGAAGGTAAACCCAAAGCAGCACTTTTTGTGGATTTATTTACAGATCATCACGATCCTGAAATAGCGATTAGTGCTTTAAAGATTATGGAAAGGTTGGGCTTTGAAGTGATTGTGCCAAAAGTTAACCAAGCAGGTAGACCTCAACTTTCAAAGGGTTTACTCGACGATGCCAAAAAAGTGGCAACAAAAGCAATTTCAATTCTTGGGCCATTGGCTGAACAAGGTATACCTGTAATTGGTTTAGAGCCTTCCGAAATTCTGACTATGCGTGATGAGTTTTTAGATTTATGCGAAGACAGTCAGCTTGAGTTAGCTAAAACGTTGGCCGAAAACTCTTTTACCATCGAAGAGTTTGTGGTTAAACATAAAGACCTTTTACCAGCGCCAAAACCAGGCACCCAAGTTAAATTACACGGTCATTGTCATAGTAAGTCGTTAACAGGAAATGTTGCTACGGTTGAAGCTCTTAAAGCTGTTGGTTACCAAGTGGAAGCAATGGACACTGGATGTTGTGGAATGGCGGGTAGCTTTGGCTACGAAAAAGATCACTACGAAGTATCAATGAAGATCGGAAATCAGCGTCTTTTCCCTCAGTTAAGAGAAGATGGGGAAGGTAAAGAAGTATGTGCTCCAGGATTTTCTTGTCGCCACCAAATTCATGATGGAGTTGGGATGGAAGCGAAACATCCTGCTGTTATGATTGCAGAACAACTATCATTGTAATTTTTCTATTTGAGCCGAACCAAAATATAGTATTAGATAAGTCTTGTTCAAAAAAATTAATAGGTTAATAATAAATTAATTTGTTTATTGAATTGCTGTCATAAAGCTAATATTAACTTTTGATTCGACTCAATGAATAATGTTTATGTTACTTTCCTATTTCTTATAATCTCAAGTAGTAGTTCTTTTGCACAAATAGATTATAACCAAACTATACAACCCATTTTCAATGCGAATTGTACTTCTTGTCATGGTTCGACAAGTGGTGTGGACTTATCTAACTATATTGCAACTGTGAGTAGTGTAGGAAGTCAATATGGAGTTAAGATTGTTAAACCAGGTGAGGCAAGTTCCAGCCCGTTGATTGACAAGCTTGAAGAAAGTCCTGATGTTGGAGACAGAATGCCACAAGGAGGCTCTCTTTCGAATAGTGATATTCAGAAAATTAAAGATTGGATTAATCAAGGGGCTACCGAAGTAGCTACATCAAATGAAGAAGAAATTGGACAACCAGAATCTTTCAAGATTGTGGGTAACTATCCCAATCCTTTCAATCCTTCAACAAATATACAATTTGAGGTTCCAACAGCTTCTAAATACAAAATTTCTGTTTTTAGCTTGAACGGGCAGTTGGTAAAGGAGCTATCTGGTTCGGCATCAATTGGTATAAATCCCATTCGAGTAGAGCTCAACTCTCAGCCAAGTGGAATGTATGTGTATAGAATACTGGCTACCTCAAATCAAGGGATCAATCTTTTCTCTGGTGTTGGAAAAATGATTTTGGTGAAGTGATTTAAACTTTAGATGAAGATACAGTTACTCTAATTCTGGTAGGTGTTTTTTTGAATCAGTTCCTTGGCGCTTGCTAAGGCTGATTCAGTAATTTCAGAACCGCTCATTAAACTGGCCACTTCGTGAATGTGTTCTTCAGCGGAAAGAGGAATGATGGTTGTAATTGTACGGTCTGCTTCTTCACCTTTATCTACTTTGTAGTGTTTATGAGCTTGACTCGCAATTTGTGGCTGATGTGTTATCGCAATGATTTGACAATGCTCTGAAAGTTGACGCATTGCTCTACCTACTTTCTCAGAAACTTCGCCACTAATACCGGTATCAATTTCATCAAAAATCATAACTGGTAGGCTTTGTTCTTTAGCTAATATGGATTTCAACGCAAGCATTACGCGACTAATTTCACCACCGGAAGCAATTTTAGCTAATGGTTTCGGTTCTTCGCCTTTGTTTGTAGAAATGAAGATGGAAACATTATCACCACCAAACTCAGTGCATTCTACATGCTGTCCATCTATAGAAATCCAGCCTTTATCAGTGAATAACCAATCAATTCGGACGGCTAACTGCGAATGCGGAATGCCTAGCTGGGCTAACTCATGTTGAATTTGTGAGCCTAATTTTTTCCCTACAGAAACACGAGTTTCATGAAGTTTAAGCGCTGATATGCTCAAAATCTTTTCTTGATTGGCCACCGCGGCTTCAATTTTTTCTATTTCTAAATCAAAGTTGTCGGCAATGGAGAGTTCGTTTTTAATCTCGTTGAGATAGTCGATAAGACTAGGAATGTCTCTCTGGTATTTCTTTTGAAGTCGATTTAGTTCAGCTTGGCGTTGCCGTAAATCTTCAAGGCGCTGTGGATTAAACTCAATATTATTTCGATAGCGTTCAGCAAATTGAACGGCTTCATTTATACTAACCCGAGCGGTATTAATTTCTGCTAAATAGGTTTCAAATTCGGGTTCAATGCGTGCTAAATCTTCCAAATTCAATTTTAAATAGTTCAGCAGTTGAAGAATATTTGCATCATCGTTTTCTGTCATTTCAGAAATTGCAGCCGCTTTTTGATCTAGAACTTCGGCATTGTCTAGCAAGTTCATTTCAGCAATAAGTTCGGCTTCTTCTTCAGTACTTAATCGCGCTTGTTCCAATTCCTTTACTTGGAAACGATAAAGCTCGGTTTTTTCAATGAGCTCAGATTCTCTCTTTTTAAGCGCAGAAAGCTCCTTTTGGAGTTTCTTCATTGTAGCATATTCTTTTTGATAGACTTTCAGAAAGGGTTCTATTTCACCAAAGCCATCAATCACGGAGCGGTGATTTTCTTCTTTCAACAAAAGTTGATGATCGTGTTGTCCGTGCAAATCTACCAGTAAATCGCCAATAGCTTTTAAAACTCCAATGTTAACAGGGCTATCGTTTATAAATGCTCGGCTACCTGTTTGGCGAATTTCTCTACGAAGGATTAAATAATCAGAATGTTCAATATCGTTAGCCGAGAGCAAGCTAAGTAATTCAGAGTTTGGTGAGATTTTAATGGTGGCTTCAGAAATGGCTTTATCTGCTCCACGACGTATAACATCAGTATCAGCACGTTCCCCAAGAATCATATTCAATGCACCAATAATAATCGATTTACCGGCGCCAGTTTGTCCCGTAAGAATGTTAAAGCCTTCTTCGAAATTAACTTCTAGCTCGTTTATTAAAGCAAAATCTTTTATGTAGAGTGATTGAATCACGAAATTTATCGATTAAGAATTCAAAATTAAGAATTTATAATTTTTCTTAGATGTTTTAACAATTGAAGATAAAATACTGATGATTTCACTTGATTTCATTAGGTGATTATTTACGTCAATGGATGTTAACTCACTTTCATTTAAAAGTCTAAGCCAATAATAGGTTTCTCGAGCTTCTTTAAGTGAAACTGACATTTTATGGATGAAGTCTTTTCTTGATTGTCCAGCAATTGCTTCTTCAACATTTGCACCGATACTGGTAGCAGACTTTAATACTTGATTAGAAATTACATATTCATGTTCATTTTGTAGCTTTTTATAAAGTCCGATGATATCAAGTGAAAATTGAAATGTTTTATGCTGGATTAGGTTCTGTTTCATCGCTTAATAATTCTAAATTATAAATTCAAAATTTCTAATTCCCTTTAGTTAGACATCTACCAATCACAATCCTTACAAAAGCGAGAGTAGAAAGTGGGGAATGTCGTGTTTGATTATGTGCTACTCTGGAACAAAATAACCCTGAATTATTAGCTCTAAATTATTAATTCCTTATGTATGACAGTTTCGAAGCAAATTCCTTTCAAACTGGTTATCTTAAAGCATGGAAGAACAGAAAAAAACAATTTACGAGTTTGAAGTACCTGCCGGACAACAAGAGTTGATTCGCCTTGATACCTATATCACTTCGTTTGTAGAAAACGCCACACGAAACAAAGTTCAACAGGCCATAAAAGATGGTCATGTTTTCGTAAATGGTAAGAATGAAAAAGTTTCTTACAAGATGCAGCCCAACGATAAAATTTATATCGAGCTGCCAAAAGCACCACCACCAGCTGCAACTGCTGAAGCTTTAGATTTAAATATCGTATTTGAAGATGATGATATAATCATTGTGAATAAAGAAGCAGGAATGGTGGTTCATCCCGCTTATGGAAATTGGACAGGAACGCTTGTAAACGGCTTGATGCATCATGTGGATGAACTGGCTGAGAATGAAGACAACGACCTGCGTCCGGGCATTGTGCACCGCTTAGATAAAGATACGAGTGGGCTCTTGGTTGTGGCGAAGAATGAAGAAACGCTCGCTGCACTATCTGCAAAATTTGCCAAGAAAGATGTCGAACGTACGTATTGGGCAATAGTTTGGGGAACACCAGAACAAGAAGGAACCATTGAAGGTGATATTGGACGTTCTAGACACGACCGGAAATTAATGACCATAGTTCCTAATGGTAAAGGGAAACATGCGGTAACTCATTACAAAGTTATTGAGCAGTTCGATTACCTCAGTTTATTGGAAATAAAGCTTGAAACAGGAAGAACACATCAAATTCGAGTTCATTTAGCACATCATGGACATCATGTTTTTGGAGATCCAACTTATGGTGGAACTTCTGTGCGCTATGGCCCAAACACAGGAACTCGAAAAACAATGTTCCATAAATTAATCACGGGACTAGGAAGGCAAGCATTACATGCTAAAACCTTGGGTTTTGAACATCCCAGAACAAAAGAAATGGTTAGTTTCGATTCAGAATTACCCGAAGATTTTAACCATGTGTTAGAAACCCTCAGAAAAAACTGCTTGGCAGAGTATTAGGCTCCATCCATTTTTTAGAAACAAAATTTTAGAATTAGAAGATGTGGCTCAGCGTATTGTGGGCGCTTCTTATATTTACAACTGAATAAAGATCATGAAGAAAAAAGATATTAATATCACTGTAGAATTAGACGAAGAGAACATCCCATCCAATATAATTTGGAATGCAACCGATTTAGAAGGAACACATGAGGCTGAATGTAGAGCTATGTTACTTTCGCTATGGGATGCCAAAAGAAAAGACACGTTAAAACTCGATTTATGGACTCGAGATATGACTGTTGATGAGATGAAAATCTTCTTCCACCAAACACTAGTTACCATGGCTGATACGCTGAACAGAGCTACAAACGACGAGCGTATCACTGGTGACATGATGGATTTTTGTGATTACTTTGCCGAAAAAATGGAAATTAAAGCCTAAGTCGGATATTGCAAAACTAGACTAAGGTGGTTTCATGATCTCATTTCAATACAAAGTTTTTTTTGAGGTTGCTACCACCTTAAGTTTTACCAAAGCTGCGGAGTTATTATTTATTTCGCAACCCGCCGTAAGTAATCACATCAAAAAGCTAGAAGCAGAGTTAGGAGTTCCACTTTTTGAACGAAAGGGGAATTCTATTTCACTCACTCAACCTGGAGTGAAGTTGCTAGAACATGTACACCAAGCACGTCATGTGGCCCAAATGGCCCAAGCGGATGTTGATATTGTAAAAAATCAAAGAGAGATAGTTGGCGAACTCAAAATAGGCGCTAGCACAACAATATCGCTACATATCTTGCCCAAAGTGCTATCAGCTTTTCATAAAAAGCATCCTCGTATTCAACTCATGCTGATAAATAGGAATACAGAGCATGTTCTTGAAGCTCTTCTAAAAAAGGAAATCGATATTGCTGTTGTAGAGTCGAAATATGAGATGAACGGTGTTCAGTACAGTATATTTATGGAGGATGAAATTATCCCTGTATGTTCACCTCGAAGTGCTTTTGCCCAATCTGTGATTTCACTTGAAGAGCTCAAAAAAATCCCTTTAGCTATGAGAGAACGTGGCTCGGGAACACTCTCTGTTTTGATGAAAGAGTTTGAGGGTAATAATATCAAACTAGGCGATTTACAGATAACAGCTCGTTTGGGCGGGACCGATCCACTAAAAAAATATCTTATTGAAAGTGATGAAATTGGATTCCTTTCAAAAGTTGCTGTTCAAGAAGAGTTAGAAAAAGACCTCTTAAAAAGAGTGGATATACAAGGACTTACTTTCCCAAGGCATTTCTATTTTGTAACACGAAAAGGAGAAGAACTTCCAAGTTTTGTCCAGGCATTCAAAAAACAAGCTAAAGAAACCTATAACGTATAGTTATAGGGCATATTAAATCTATATTGTATAGTTATTAAGTAAAAGGCGACCTTTAAAATGGTTGGCGCAGTGGT
Organism: Balneola sp.; assembly: GCA_048267645.1. Lineage (GTDB taxonomy): Bacteria > Bacteroidota > Rhodothermia > Balneolales > Balneolaceae > Balneola. The sequence goes on along the minus strand of JBLWXC010000011.1, from coordinate 103,162 downwards.
TACGCTCATCAGACTAATGATTGCAAAAATCGGCATCAGCAAGTAAGAATCAGAAATTTAGTACAATGAGTTTTTTTAGAACAGAAATGTTTAATGGAATTTCTTTACCTAAACACCAAGAGTTATGGAAGTTTTGGGCGTTTATAGGGTTTATAATTCTATGTTTTTTTCCATTTGTTTCCCCACCAATTGCGTTGGGGTTAGGTGTTATCATCTCAGCAATTAAAATTGTACCCGCTGGATTCAATACTTCAAGAATAGCTACTCATCTATTGAAAATTTCCATCGTTTTGATGGGATTCGGAATCAATATTTCACAAGCCATTCAAACTTCAAAATCAGGATTTGTTATAAGTGCGGTTTTTATAGGAATAACTATATCTCTTGGGCTTATTCTGGGTTATGTTTTAAAAGTTGATAAGGTCATTTCAATCCTTGTCACCATTGGGACCGCTATTTGTGGGGGAAGTGCGATTGCAGCTGTAAGTCCTATTTTGGGAGCTAAAGAACGCCAATTATCTTTCGGATTGGGTGTAGTATTTCTACTTAATGCAGTGGCGCTAATCCTATTTCCACTTCTTGGAACTTGGTTCGATTTGAGCCAAACACAATTTGGTTATTGGGCAGCCATCGCCATTCATGATACAAGTTCGGTAGTTGGAGCAAGTGCTGCGTATGGAGAGGAAGCTTTACGAATTGCTACAACAGTGAAGCTAATCCGTGCATTGTGGATCATACCAGTATCAATAGCTGTGGCGTTAATTTTTGGTTCCAAAAAAGTCAACAAAGTTAGAATTCCTTGGTTTATCGCACTTTTTATCGTGGCAATGAGCGTGAGTTATTTTGTTCCGTCAGGGGGAAACATTTTTGGTGTTCTAGATGGATTAGGTAAGAAAGGAATGGTAATTACATTGTTCTTAATTGGAACTGGGTTGCCATTGTCGGAAGTCAAAGAAATTGGAATAAAACCTTTTATTCTTGGCGTAATACTTTGGATAATAGTAAGTGTGCTTTCTTTGATTACCGTGATTGAGCTGTTTTAAGAATAAATTATACTACCGAAACTAACTGCACTTTCTCGTTCAATTTCGTCCCAAAGATCGTAAGAAAGTTGGGTTCCTTTTAGATTGGGCATAGTTCGTAAAAAAGAGAGAAGTGGCGGAAACCCACAAATGCGTGTGGCATCGTAGTCTCTTTTTAATAGCGATCTCATTTCATCGGCATTACTAGCGATTGCACTTTGTACGAATTGGTGATCAAATTCTTGAATGGATTTTACTAATTCACGAGCAGGTTTTGCATCCCCGAATTTTTTTCCAAAATGGGATAGATCTCCACTTATCAGGAAAAAAGTATCGTCATCATTCCCAAACTGTTTGTTAAGTAGGCGACTAAACTCATCAACTTGCTGGGCACGAAATCCTCCTTCCATATAAAGCAATTCATCAAAACCACCCACAAGAATTGGGATAATGCTGAAATCATGATTCCAGATATGGTTCAAAAAAAGAAGATGTAGCTCAACGCTATGTTCAATCCTGAATGCACGATCTTGAAAGGAAACGCCAAGCTTTTTCTTGTCTGTGATGCGTTTTAGTTGAGCGATGTTCTCAGAGTTGGCTTTAACATCACCATTTGGTAGAGTAAAAGTTTTTTCAGAAATGATGAAAGGCGTTTCTTCATATAAATCGCCATACAGACCCGAATAGTGAGAAGTGGCGAGTATAACCACTCTTTTTGGTTTCAGATTTTTAATCGCAGAAAAGGCTTTTATATAACTCTTCATCCCAACTCTTGGGTCGATGTGGGGTGCAAATAAAGCTTTCGCGTTATCTACCGGTGTTGTTTGCTCGTTGCTAGTGAAAGCTTCATCGAGAAAAGTTTTCAGCTCATGAGCGTCCTCTGGATATGAATTTCCTGCAGTAACAGGCGTATGAATATTAGAGATCTCGTAATTCTGTTCCGTTGCTTCAGCTTGTTCGGCAAAGTAAGGAGAATCGAGTAGGCGATGCTCATCTAGGAATTGTGCGTAGCTCAGAATTTCTTCTTTAGTAACTTCATCAGAGCTATAAGCTAAAATATCATTCACACTTCTGTTTCCGTCGAAAAGAGAAAGGATTGCTTCTGCCTCAATTGGGAGTGCAAAATTGGCGGTAGTGTAGCCTATACTGTCGTAAAAATGAATAAGAGTTTGCCCGTTTTGTTCAACAGTGATCCGTTGGAGGTCAAATCGTAAGGGCGGAATGGGTAGGGTAAATGAATTGAAAATTTGTTCATTCATTGAAGAAAATCCAAAAGAGTGAATGGGCTTTAAAACCCATTCACAAATTATAAAAGAAATCGATTGAAGTGCTAATTATTCAGCATCAACAAACTTAAAAGTTAATGCAGCTGCTACACCTGCTGCAAGGCTGGCAACTAGATAAATCCATAGATTTGCCCAAGAAAGTAATCCTGCTATACTTCCACCAATAGCTACTGCTGGATTGAAAGCACCACCAGAAACACTACCTAAAGAGAAAGCCATTGCGGCTACTGTAAAACCAATGGCCAAACCGAAGTAAGAATTACCTGCTGAGCGATCAGCAGTTGCTACATTCAGTACCACGTAAACAAGTGCAAAAGTTCCTACAAATTCAGCTAATAATGCTGGCATTGTTTCAACAGCCATACCAGATCCGCCTTCAGAGCCAAGAATGTAATTTCCAACAAGTGCGGCAAGTGCGCCACCAAGAATTTGTGCAATCATGTAGCCTGGTACATCTTTTGTGTCACATTTGCCACGAATCCACACGCCCAATGTAACTGCTGGGTTGAAATGGCCACCAGATATTGGTCCGCCTGCAAAAATCATTACCATTAATGTGCTACCAATGGCAAGTGGAGCAAGTGCACCAGCATTAGCTACAGAGGTAACAATTGCTAGTAACAGAAAGAAAGTGCCTATAAACTCAACTGTATATTTTTTCATAGTGTAATTGATATTTTGTTCAGATTTGATTGGAATATCTACAATTATTGGGATTCTTTCTCTCTCATCTTTTGGCACTCACATTTTATACCATAATTTATACAAAGAGGATGGTCTGGTGCCTTCGAAAATCGGGCTTTACAAGGTCCTCGCCCATGGTGTATCATCAAATGAGAAAGGTCGGTCCAACTTTCTTGAGGAAATAAAGCCATTAAATCACGTTCAATTTTATCTGTATTGTTTTTTTCTTTTGTGAGACCGAACCTATATGAAAATCTTTTTACGTGCGTATCTACCACAACTCCATGATTTATTCCAAAGGCATTACCAAGAACTACATTGGCGGTTTTACGTGCGGCTCCACGAAGGGTAAGTAACTCATCCATAGTTTTGGGAACTTCGCCGCCAAATTTTTCGACAAGTGTAATGGAAGTTTCTTTTAGAGATTTAGCTTTATTTCTGTAGAAACCGGTTGTTTTAACTAGTTCTTCGAGCTCTTCCAGAGGAGCTTCTGCCATTAATTCTGGTGTTGGGTAAGTTTCAAACAGTGTTGGGGTTACTAAATTAACGCGTACATCCGTACATTGTGCACTAAGAATTGTAGCTATGAGGAGTTCAAAAGGATTACGATGATTGAGTTCGCAATGAGGATTAGGATAATTTTTGTAAAGCTCTTTTAGAATTTCAGAAGCACGAGCTTTTTGTTGCTTAGTTTTGCGAGGAAGTTTCATACCTTGGCCAAAATTATGGGATCTTTAGTATTTAATTTGAGAATGAGCAGTTAAAAAACGATTCTTATAAAAAAGAGGGTTAGTCTAAGCGTTAAAGTGATAACTTTTGCTTTTACTAATATAATGTAAAGAATGAGCTAATTACTTAATGGAATTTTCTTTAGTCAGAGAAAAATATAAAAATACGTTTACTTATACCCTATACGGTATATTATTTGGTTTTATATTTCCAATTGTTGCAACACTTTTTGATATAAGTTTTAAAGCTCTGCCTTTCAACTTAGCTTCTGTTTCAAAAGTTCATGTTGCAAACCATTTGCTTTGGATAATTGATACAGCACCGATTTTTCTAGGTTTATTGGCTGCACTTGCAGGATATAGAAAAGATGAAGTTGAAGCTAGTAATAGAGAGTTGGAGCAAAAAGTAGCTCAAAGAACAAAACGTCTTGAGAGCAAAAATGCGTTGTTGAAAAAGGAAATTGAGAATCGAAAAAGGACAGAGATTGAGCTTGTTAAAGCTAAAGAAGTAGCAGAGGAAGCAGCTAGAGCAAAAACTCAATTCCTCTCTACAATGAGCCACGAAATTAGAACTCCTCTTAATGCCGTTATTGGCCTTTCTGGCTTATTGGTGGATACAAAACTAAATAACGAACAGGCGGAATTTGTAAGTACCATAAATAAAAGTGGAGAAAACTTACTTGGTATAATCAACAACATTTTAGATTACGCTAAAATTGAGTCTGGGCGGCTAGAACTAGAGGAAGTAGAGCTTTCTGTTGCGTATCTGATTGAAGATGTACTTGATATCGTATCGGCAACTAATGTGGATTATAATGTAGAGTTGTTGTACAAAGTCTCAGATACGGTTCCACCTTTTATTATTGGTGATATTACTCGAATACAGCAAGTCTTGGTTAACTTGGTTCGCAATGCCATCAAATTTACTGAGAATGGCGAGGTAGTAATTTCTGTTGACTGCAAAGAAAGTGCAGATGAAAAACAGAAGCTTATTTTTGAAGTCAGAGATACTGGGATTGGTATTCCTGAAGATAAAATTGATGATTTATTTGAAAAATTCTCTCAAGTTGATGCAAGTACTACACGTAGGTATGGTGGAACAGGATTAGGTTTAGCGATATGTAAGAAATTGGTAGAACTAATGGGTGGCACTATTTCGGTTTGTAGCACCAAAGGTGTAGGGAGCGCATTTACATTTAGTATTGACGTAAATAAGAGCGATAAACAACATCAAACAGTCAAACCTGAAAGTCTAAAAGGTAAAAAAGTATTCATTCTTGATGATAATGATACTAACCTCTATATCTTAAGAGCGCAGTGCGAAAAAGCAGGGATGAGTGTTACAACCTATAACAATCCTCTAGATGTTATAGCTGCTGTGGATGATTTAAAGATGTACGATTTAGGCATTTTGGATATGCAAATGCCTGAAAAAAATGGTGTAGAAGTAGCGGAAGCTTTGCGAAAAAAATACACCAAAACTGAACTTCCATTGGTATTGCTGAGTTCGATAATGGAAATTGCGAATACTGAATTACGACATCAATTCAACTTGTATTTAACTAAACCAATAAAGCAAACTCATCTTTTAAATAACCTAGCTCGTGTTTTTGGTAATGTGAGTGGCATTCTGAGGTCAGAGGAAAAAGAAAAATACGAAGCTCTAGATGTTGGTAGAAAGCTAAGAATTCTAGTTGCCGAAGATAATATCATAAATCAAAAAGTAGCGGGGAAGATGCTAGAACGTCTTGGCCATGTGTATGATGTTGCCGCGAATGGTGCAGAAGCTATCGAAATGTGTAGAATGATTGATTACGATATGGTTCTCATGGATATGGAAATGCCCGTTATGGATGGTTTAGAAGCAACCAAAGAGTTGACAAAAATTAAAGACGAGCTAAATAAATTCCCCATTATTATTGCAATGACTGCCAATGCGATGGCAGAAGATCAGAAGAGATGTTTAGATGCTGGGATGAAAGATTTTCTAGCTAAACCAGTAACGCTACAGTCTATGCAGGAAATGTGTATGACTTGGTTTGGTGTTAAGAAATAAAATTTCATTAAGCATTAATCTGTAGTTCATCTTTTGGTACCTTAGCCATATGCAATCTGCTACACCCGATTCCCTCTCTACATTCAAAAAATGGTTTCCTTGGATATCACTTGGTATCCTAATCGTTATTTATGTGTCTAGTTTTGTAGATCGTCAGATTATTGCCGTGTTAGCAACTCAAATTAAGACTGAATTGAGTCTCAGCAATACACAGATTGGAGTTTTGTATGGCCCCGCTTTTTCTTTGGTTTATGCTTTTTTTGGAATTTTTATGGGAAGGATTGCAGATCAGTTTTCCAGAAAAAGAATAATTTTGGTTGGCCTTACCATTTGGAGTTTAATGACGGTGGCTAGTGGCTTTGCAAGCTCCCTGTCATTTTTGATTACTGCTCGATTATTTGTTGGGATAAGCCAAAGTGCCCTAAGTCCAGCGGTGTACTCCTTACTAGCGGATTATTTCAAGCCATCCCAGCGAGCAACAGTTTTCTCTTTATATGCATCAGGAATTTTTATCGGAGTTGGACTGTCATTTCTTATTGGTGGCACGGTAGCGCAAGCATACGATTGGCGAGTGGCATTAAAAGCGGTTGGGCTACCAGGTATCGGGTTAGCATTACTTGGGGCATTCATTCTGAGAGAACCTGCTCGTAAAAAAACAGAAAGCATAACTGTAGGCATTTCCTTCATCGAAGTTTTGAAATTCATCCTGAAAAAGAAAACGGTATGGTACTATTTAATCGGATTTTCACTGCTTTCGCTTAGCGGCTACACCATGTTGGCTTTTATAAGCACTGTGCTTACCGATGTATTTGATGCATCGAACAGAGTTTCTCAATATGGTTGGTTTATGTTTTTGACAGGAGTTGGAATCAATATCTCCGGCTGGTTAGCTGATAAAATTGCAGTTAAATGGGGAGAAGAGAAACGATTTGTAATGGGAATTGTAGCTGCTTTAGGTGGAATTCCTTTTTTCTATTTTGGATTGTTTTCGGAATCGGCAACAGCGGCTTTCTTTTTAATTGGGATAGGAAACGTAATCGCTTCGTCATATAACGGTGTTGCCGCAGCTCTGATTCAATATTTTGTAGGCTCGGACATGAGAGGAATGGCTGGTGCAATCTACCTATTTGTTATAAGCATTGTTGGTTTTGGTATTGGACCGCCAATAACGGGTTGGTTAATGGACAACGTTTTTTCTGGATTGTATGCGCCATCGCAAGCACTCTTTTTAGTATTCACGGTGTGCGGAGTATTGGCTACAATCTCATTCTGGGTTGCTATGAGAACCTACCATGCCGATAAAGTAACTGAGTAATCTGGCTAACTATTTATTGCTCAGCTTGAGTTTTTGAAAGTATACGATTTGATCTGAAAAGAGGATCTGCGCCTTGCAAGATTTTCATTCGGAGTTGGTTGTTATAATCAGGGCGATTAGCCAAAAAATCGCGGACAGTTTTTACGGCCGAGTCGGAGCTATAATTACCCAAAGTAACATCTACCCAACGTTTTGGGAAAAAGATATCGCCCGTAACTTGGATTTCCTCAAGAAGTTCTAAACTAGATAGAATGTACTTTTCGGAATCTTTTGTACGTAGTGGATGATGAAGATAACCCAAGGCTCCAAGTACCCAAGATTCTGTTTGACGATTTTTCTCATCAGATAAGGACGTAAAAAATTCATCACGAATTTGTTGGTTGTTGGAAAGCGCTGGAAGTATAAATTCAAACTGACGTTTTCTGTCGGGATTGGTAATTGAGTTGCGTTGAGTTTGTGTAATTTCCTCAGCTTTGGAAGGAAGTTTAATTGCCAAGGTGCCAGCGAGACCTATAAAGTCATTTTCAGAAAGTTTGAGTTCCTTTATGCTGAGTTTTTTTGACCAAATAGCGTGCAATTTGGTGACGGCATCTTCAGTAAGGGCAATGCTTTCAAATGTGTTGAAGAAAGTCTTTTTTCGGCTACTTTCTTTTTGATTAAGCATAATTACCCAGATAGTAGTCTCGAGATTTGGAGCCACAGCAAGGCGTTCATCTTCCGAAAGTAAATTCCAATAAATACTCCGAATGTGACCAAGAGCTAGGTTTAGTAGCAATTGATTCTGCTCAGATTTGACAATATCAGTTAGCTGGCTAAGATACTTTTGAGGTTCAATAGAGCCTTCTAACAGATTTTCGTAGATGTTAATGAGTAAACTTCCTTTGGCTACGTCATCTAGTTTATCCCAGTCCTCGAGATACGCTAGCTGAGTTGGGAAAAGTCCATATCCAAAACCGTTAGAATTCAAAAACTCGTAATAAGAATGACCTTGAACATCTACAGTTACAGTTTCAGCATTACTGAGTACAGGAACTGTGGTGAATTCTGATTCCAGTCTGGCAGTTAACTCAAACGATTGGGGCCAAACTCGATGTTTATTTGTGGGGTCAATTTGTGTGATTTCGAATTCTCCGTAATCTAATCTAGCATTTTTAAAATGCGGTCTACCAGGTGTTTTCACCCAAACTTCACTCCAAGTCTTTAAATCAGAGCTAGATTTTTTATCTAGAATTTCGATTAAGTTTGGCCAAGTTGCGTTATCGAAAGAGTAGGTGTTTAAATATTCCTGTAGTCCTTCTTGGAAAACATCTTCGCCAACTAGAAGCTCAAGCTGACGCATCATAATGGGTGCTTTGTTGTAGATGATATCTCCATACATCGTTCCTGCTTGATTCAAATTTGGCAGATATTGTCGGATTGGATTGGCGCCTTCGGTTCTATCCACAGAATACGCGCTTGGGTAGTGGCGTACCAAAAAATTCAGGTCGTGGTTGATATCAGGAAAACTTGGATTTACGATTTTTGAAGCCATGAAATTGGCGAATACTTCTTTCGTCCAAACATCATTAAACCAATTCATTGTAACCAAATCGCCAAACCACATGTGTGCTGTTTCGTGGGAAATAAGACTAGCTCTACTTAGTAACTGTGAATCTGAGGGTGATTCATCTAAAAATAAACTAGACGCCCTATACTGAATTGCGCCAACATGCTCCATTCCACCATATTGAAAAGAAGGAATGAGTGCGAAATCAAATTTTTGAAATGGGTAGGAAATCCCTGTGTATGTCTCCAACCAGTTCAATGCAGCGCCATGAAGTTCGAAGATGGCGTCAGAATTCCGTACTACTTTTTCTGAATCTGTCTCGCGATGGAGCATCGTCATTTCCCGACCATTAACTGTTCTTGTAACGGCTTCAAATTTCCCCACAACAAAAGAAAATAGATATGAGCTAATAAGATCAGATTCTGAAAATTGAATTTCTTTTAGTTGGTTTTTCGTAGTTACTTCCTCAACGGGAGCATTCGAAATGGCCTCCCAATCTTCAGGAATAGTAAGGCGGAGTTTATACTTAGCTTTGAGATTCGGCTGATCGAATAAAGGAAATGCCGTGCGAGCTCGATCGGGTACAAAAAGTGTGTATAAATATTCAGGATTTCTGTTAAGTGAACTTTCCCCAGCTGTGAAAATTATGTCTACAGAATTAATGCCTTTAGTGAGTAAAGTTTTGTCTAAATAGAGATGCTCGTTTTCGAATATTGTTTCGGAAGGAGTTCCATTAATAACCACTTGCTGTAAATGATCTGGACTTTCTTTGAAGTCGAGTGGGATGCTTTGAGAAGCATCAGAAAGCATAAACGTAATCGTTTCCTTTCCATAGATAGGCTGTTCAATTTCTCTGGGGATGGTGAGTTCTAAATCATAGCTCAAATTTGAAATAACAGACTTTCTAAACTCAGCTAATTCAAGAGAAACGCCGGGCTCGTTTTTTACAGGTTTCGTACAGCTGAGCATACTAGTAACAAATAAAAGCAGTAAAACAGGAAGGAAAGATTTTGTCATTGTATTAAAACAGTTAATCAAGGATGTGTTCAATCTACTAAAATAAAAAACCTCTACAACAATGAAGTTATAGAGGTTTTAAAATACGTGAAACTTAATGGCCTTAATTAATGCCCAATAATGTAATCTCGAAGATTAAGTTGGAATTGGCAGGGATATCTTCTTTCGCAAAAGCACCATATGCATAAACTGATGGCAAGTATAATGTAATTGTACCGCCAGCTTTTATTTTGGGGATTCCAATTTGCCAGCCAACAATTAAATTTCTAAGTGGGAAACTTATTGGGGTGGAACGTGTGTCAAAAATAGCTCCATTACTCATCAACTTTCCTTGATAGGTTACAGTGGCAATACTGCATAAATCTGCCTTGCCACCGGTACCTTCTTTATTGATAACATAGCGAATGCCCGTTTCATCAGTTTGGGCAGTAATTTCATTTTTGGAGAGGTAGGCATCAATAGCTGCGATATCCAAGGCAAGCTGATCCTGAGAAACTAGTAAATTCGGTTCTGATGAACACCCCTCGTTTTTATTACATCCACTAAAAGTAAAAATTGACAGAACAACGAAACATGAAATGATGAAAAAGATCTTTTTCAAAATAGTTGAGATGAGTTTTTTAGTCTGAATTTGAATGTTAAATATAGCCATCAAAAATAGTAAAGTGCTAGGTGAAGTTTATTAGATGTGTAAAAGCTTAACTTTATTTTAAACTGTGCCTTACACTTACTATATTGGTGTTGTGTGTATATTATAAGAAGATATGAGTAAAATGGTTATAACAATAGGAGATGATATGAGATACCTTTCATTAACTGCAGTTACGTTATTACTTGTTCTTTGTAGTTGTGGGTTGTTTAAAGGCGAGGATAAAAAAGAGAGTATTCCTTCCTTTGAACTCACAGAACGGCCCCATTATACGAATAGACCAATCACAGAACTCTATATTGATAGTAATGGAGCCAATTACATAGGAACTTATGAAGGATTAGTAATTGACCCTTTGGAAGGAGATTTATTCTATCTAGATAGAGATATAACATCTAAATCAGCTCGTATTAGAGAAGTTGATGGTGTTTACTATGCACGGGCTGATGATAAATCTCTGATATCATCGACCGATGGTAAAGACTGGACTGAAATAGTGAGGTTGGGAGAATCTATTTACGACTATGTAATTTTGAAAAGTGGCCGAATTGTTATTGGTAGCTATCAAGGTGTGTATTACAAAGATCCAGAAGCAACGGAGTGGACTAAGAAAGAATTCTTTTTTGCTGGAAATAGCATTGTTAACCCAAATAGGATTAAACATTTGATAGAGTCGAAAGATGGCAGCATATTTGCAGGTACTCATCATGGAATTTATAGGTCGTTGGATGAGGGCGAAAACTGGGAACGAATTTCAGGCTTTATACCAAATGAACTGGATGATGTATCTCAATTCTTGTTAAAGGAGAATGGAGATATTTTGGCTTATGCCACAAAATATGCTTATGTGAGTGAAGATAATGGTGAAACTTGGTTTACTTCTACACTACCAAGTAAAGGTGTATTTAAAGCAATTGAAGATAATGGAATTGAATACATACTTATTGGTGGTGATATTTGGGCTCGGAAAACAAGTAGAGATGTATATGTGCATCTTGGAATTGTAGATGAATTGATAGATAAGTTTGACATAACAGTCTCTACTATAAATAATTTCTATATACGAGGAGAAAAACTTCTGGTGTATTATAGCTCAGTGTACCCGTCTAATGTATATTCGGGAATTCGAGTTGACGAATCAGAGATTTGGGATAAATTGAAGTAAATAAATGGCTTGATTGTGGGTGATAGCATTGAAGTATCATTCCAAAAAAAGCTCCGATATTGTGGTATCGGAGCTTTTAAATTGTAAAAAACTAGCTAAAAATTACACTTCGTTTAGTGCTTCATTTAATGCTTGTAGGCTTTTCTTTGCATCACCAAAGAACATCTGATTCTTTTCGTCATAGAATAACGGATTATCGATTCCAGCATAGCCAACACTTAAACTTCGTTTGAAAACGATAGTGCGTTTTGCTTCATCAACATTAAGAATAGGCATACCGTAAATTGGGCTTCCTGGAGATGTTTTAGCCATTGGGTTTACTACATCGTTTGCTCCAATAATTAGGACTACATCTGTTGAAGCAAACTCGCCATTAATTTGATCTAAATCATACAATAAATCGTAAGGTACATCTGCTTCAGCAAGTAAAACGTTCATGTGACCTGGCATACGTCCAGCTACAGGGTGAATACCGTATTTCACTTGAACACCTTTGGCTTCCAATTTAGATGCAACTTCTTTCACGATGTGTTGAGCTTGAGCTACTGCAAGTCCATAACCTGGCACAATAACTACTTTAGAAGCATATGCAATTTGGATTGCTAAGTCATCTGCGGAAGTTTCACGAACGGTTTTATCACCACCAGCACCGCCACTGCCAGAACTAGCGCTATCACCACCAAACGAGCCAAATATCACACTTAGTAAGGAGCGGTTCATAGCTTTACACATAATGTTGGTAAGGATTAAACCTGCTGCACCAACTAGGGCTCCAGAAACAATGAGTAAGCTGTTGCCTAATGCAAAACCAGCTAACGATGCGGCTAGGCCTGAGTAAGAGTTCAAGAGGGAAATAACTACTGGCATATCTGCGCCACCAATAGGGATTACAGAAGTGATACCAATAAGTAATGAAACACCTAGTATCACCCAAAATATGGTAGAGCTAGATGGGTCGGCAGTGAAAACACCAATGAGTGCTAATACCGCAATCATAGAGCCAATATTGATGATATTTAAACCAGGGAATGTGATGGCATTCCCTGAAATAAACCCTTTCAGTTTCCCAAAAGCGACAAAACTTCCTGTAAAAGTAACTGCACCAATAAAAATACTGAGGCCAATAGTTATCAATCCGGCATTATCTAGTGTAGATAAATCTGAAGTTCTGGCAAGTTCGCCCCAAGCAACTAATGCCGAAGCAGCACCACCAAAACCATTAAAAATAGCTACCATTTCTGGCATAGCAGTCATGGCTACTTTCTTAGCGGCAACGGCGCCAATTAAGCTACCAATTACAATTCCAGCAATAATAAATTCAAAAGAAACTACTTGATGATCAAACAGTGTTACTACAACACCAATCATCATACCTATAGCTGCAAATTGATTACCCTTACGAGCAGTAGCAGGCGAGCCCAGCAATTTTATCCCTCGGATAAAGAAAGCTGTAGCAACTAAATATATAATCTGGATGGCATCGGGAAGCCAAGTAGCAAAAGATTCTGGTAAAAACTGGCTCATTTGTCATCTCCTTTTTTCTTGAACATCTCAAGCATTCGGTCGGTAACCATAAAACCACCTACCACGTTAACCGTTGCAAATACAATGGCAACAAAACCTAGCCATTGGCCAAGTGCTCCGCCCACACTTCCTGCAACAATAATGGCACCCACAATGGTAATACCAGAAATTGCGTTTGCGCCACTCATAAGAGGAGTGTGCAAGGTTGGGGGTACTTTTGAAATGAGTTCAAAGCCAATAAAACAGGCTAGAACAAAAATGAATAATGAAAATATTAAGACTGACATAAGATTCAATTAGGAACATCAGAACTAAGAATAGAGAACTATTCTTAATTCCGTATTCAGTTTTTCTTAACTATTGGTGAAATTATTTCCCCTTGATGGGTGATGGTAGTGTTTAACAGAATTTCGTCTTCAAAATTGAAATTCAGTGCTCCATCTTGTATCAATAGGTTTAAAAGAGCTAATATGTTTTTAGCATATAGTAAACTCGCATGGTTTGCTAATTGGCTAGGAAGGTTGATTGGACCTACAATCTTTACTTCGTTAACAACCTGTGTGGTTCCTGCTTGTGTTAATTCACAGTTTCCACCGTTTTCAGCAGCAAGGTCAACAATCACAGAGCCGGGCTTCATATCATGTACCATCTCTTTAGTAATAAGAAGAGGTGCAGGGCGGCCAGGAATTAATGCGGTAGTTATTACGATATCTGATTTCTTAACATGCTCGTGTATAACTTGTCGCTGGCGATCTTGATTAGCTTTAGAGAGCTCTTTGGCGTAACCACCTTTGGTTTCTGTATTCTCTTCTTCAAGAGGAACTTCAACGAATTTACCACCTAAACTTTCAACTTGTTCTTTTACAGCAGGTCGAACATCAAAAGCTTCAACAACAGCACCTAGTTTACGGCAAGTGGCTATTGCTTGTAATCCAGCAACACCGGCGCCTAAAATCAAAGCTTTGGATGGAGGAATAGTTCCCGCTGCAGTCATCATCATTGGCATATATTTATCCAACTCGTTGGCGGCAACTAAAGAAGCTTTATAACCTGCAATGGAACTCATTGATGACAGAGCATCCATGTTTTGAGCCCGTGAAATTCTTGGTATGGCATCCATTCCTAATGCAGAAATTCCTAAATCTTTGAGAGAAGCCACCAAGTCGGCATGTTGCAGAGCCCAAATGAAGCAAACTAAAGTCGCATCTTTTTTAAGTTTCTTTAAATCGTTAAGCTCAGGTGTTTGTACAGCTAAAACAACATCGGCTTTGCTTAAAGCTTCATCTCTGCTTACTACTTTGGCACCAATTGCTTCGTACTGAGGGTCAAGAAAATTCGATAAAAGTCCAGCGTCTTTCTCAATCCAAACTTCTAAATCTTTCTTTACGAATTGCCCAGCAACTTCTGGTGATAAAGCTACTCGCTTTTCGTGTTCTGCGGTTTCTTTTAGTACTGCAATAATCAAAATAATCCTCCAACATTTGTTTAAAACAACATAATCAAATCGGCGAATATGCCAAATAAAACTGGGAGCGCTTTTCTAAAATTTTAAATACACATCACAAAAGAGAATTTTTTCTTTGTAAAATTTTTGCGCGAACTGATATCTAAATTAAAGTTATTTTTTTTAGAATTACTACTAAAGACTACTGTTTCTGTATTAGATTATGTAAGACTTTTTTACTTCCTCTCATACATTCATATTTACAATGCTTATTAGGTTGATAGAATTAAAGTCTCAATCCAAAAGCTGAATTTTTGTATTATTGGGCGACCAAAATTTTTAAAAGAGTATTATGGAAGACATTGTAGGAAAAAGATTTAAAGTTGTAATAATTGGAAGTGGCCCTGCAGGATTAACTGCGGCACTTTATGCAGCTCGTGCAGATTTAAACCCCATCGTTTTTGAAGGACCTGAACCAGGCGGCCAGCTAATGACCACCACCGACGTTGAGAATTTTCCAGGATACCCAGAAGGTGTTACTGGCCCACAAATGATGGATGATTTACGCCGGCAAGCAACTCGCTTTGGCGCAGATTGTAGATATGGCTATGTAACAAACATCGACTTTGATAAACGTCCATACAAACTAACAGTGGATGAAAAAACAGAAATTTATGCTGATACAGTGATTGTATCTACTGGTGCATCCGCTATGTGGCTTGGGCTTGAAAGCGAGCAAAGATTACGTGGTAAAGGTGTTTCTGCTTGTGCAACATGTGATGGCGCTTTCTTCAGAAATGAGCATGTAATTATTGTTGGTGGCGGAGATACCGCAATGGAAGAAGCAACTTTCTTAACCAAATTTGCACGTAAAGTAACTGTAATTCATCGCCGTGATGAACTTAGAGCTTCAAAAGCAATGCAAAAGCGTGCTTTCGAAAATGAGAAAATCGAATTTATGTGGAACAGTGCAGTTGAAGAAGTTCTAGGTGAAAACGTAGTTGAAGGTGTAAAAATCAAGAACTTGCAATCTGGTGAAATTACAACCTTAGATGACGTGACAGGTGTTTTCGTAGCCATTGGGCACAAACCAAATACCGATTTGTTTAAAGGTGTAATCACAATGGATGAAGTAGGTTACATTCAAACAAAAGGTCAATCTACCAAAACTGATTTACCTGGAATTTTTGCCTGTGGTGACGCAATGGATTCTTTCTATCGCCAAGCTGTAACTGCAGCCGGAACGGGTTGTAAAGCCGCGCTTGATGCAGAACATTACCTAAGCAACGAACTTGGTGAATAAGCTGTTACTTTAGAACACTGTAAGTAGTTGCTAAAAAAACAGGAAGCAATAACAAACCATCTATAATGAATAAAATGACAGTATCTCTAATAGTAGTAGGCGTTTTAATAGTATTTGTTTTTGCAAGTAAAGCTCTGAAAAGGGGTGGCGCAGTAAATACAATTTCACCAAAAAACGCACTTGCACAAATTGTTGAAGAACCGGGAATAATTATTGACGTCCGAACAAAAGACGAGTATAATGCGGGGCATTTAACTAAAAGCGAGTATCAATATGATGTAACCTCGGGTGATTTTGAATCAAAAATAAGTTCACTCGATAAATCAAAAACGTACTATTTGTATTGTCGATCGGGCAACCGAAGTGGTAAAGCGGCTTCCATTATGAAAGAAAAAGGATTTACTAATGTCTACAACATTGGTGGATATTCAGCATTGGTTAATGCGGGATTTGAATCTTCAAATTAACTAACTGCTAAAAATATATTTCTTTAAATAAGCTGGCGAGAGTTTCTTGTCAGCTTATTTTTTTGCTACTGATTTTTTGGCGAGGGATATCCCAAATCCTACAATTAAGTAGAACAACCCAATCCCAACAATAGCAAATTTTATGGATGCCGTCCAAAAAGCGATTTGAGCCCAATGCAATTCAAGATGACCGTTTAGAAGTTGTATTAGCCCGTAGTTTTCGATGGCATCTAATAGGCCAGAACTAATTACTAGCCAGCTTAATTTCTTTCCAGTACTAATATATCCAAGCTTGTTACTTAACATAACAATACCTAGTGCAATGGTTATAGGATATAGAACTAAGAACAGATAATCGAAGCCTAAACTTAATGCCGCATATCTAAATTGTAGCTCGTTCCAAGATTGATGAATGGATTCAAAATTATCTAGAGAATAGGCAAGTTCATAACTCACAATTCCACTTGGAGCAGCTTCTGTAATAAGGTGGACATTGATTACCTGAAGAGCAGAAAAAACTAAAAGCGTTGCTACTATAAGAAATAGGAACGCTTTTTTTTGGTAATCAACATGAATAATTGGAAAACTGATGGGTGAGAATGACATACTATGTATTTTAATAGCTTTGAGAAATGATAATCAGAGCCTTTCAATAAACAAAGTATGTGCTAGAAAAAACTGAGTAGATAAATAAGGTTGTACTGTTTATCTACTTCAAATCTAAGGATGGAGATTATTTTTTCTTCTTCCCGATAGTTTTTTCGTCCTTTTCATCAGCTTCGGTTTCTTCTGAAGAACTTTTATCTGTGTTCTCTTTTTCGTCATCATCCTCGTTAATTTCGATGATCTCTGCCTCTACTGAATATTCGTCATCATCACCATCCACTTCTCGCTCAACAAGAATTTGATAGTCGTTTATAAACATGGCAAACATTCCAATGGCTGAAATAACTGGCACCATAGCACCAACTAATGCTGCACCGCCAACACCAACGGCAAGTTGAGTTTGGAATACAACCTCGCCTTTTTTGTTCTTAATGATAAGTCTGCGAGCGCCACCTTCTTTTATAATCTCACGAATTTTACTGATGACTTCATTCACACCACCTTGTACCTCTTCGTAGATACTTTTCGCTTTAGATTTTGCGTCTTCTTTATTCATGATATGTGCAGTTTATGAAAATTTTTGTAAGGAGTTTCCTCCGTCGAGGTCTAACTACGCAAAGCATAATAAAAAGATTCGATATAAATGTTAGCTCGAGTTTACTGTGCATCAACGGTAGGTGTTGATGCTCGCATCATCGATGTTGAAACCCACCATACTAATGGAATGCCCAAATTCTTTTTAGTAGGATTGCCAGATAGGGCGGTTAGTGAATCAAGAGATAGAGTAGAAGCTGCGATACGGAATACAGGTTTTTTCTATCCATTAGGACGAATTACTGTAAACCTTGCGCCTGCCGATCTTCCCAAAGAGGGGAATGCGTTTGATTTACCTCTAGCCGTTGGTTTGTTGAGAATGTCTGGTCAACTTCACACCGAAAAACTAGACAGAACTGTGCTGATGGGAGAGCTTGCGCTAGATGGACAAATTCGTCCCATAAAAGGAGTACTTCCTGTTGCTGTTGAAGCGAAAAAGCGCGGGTTTGAATATTTAGTAGTTCCCAAAGAAAATGGTCCTGAAGCTGCCGTTGTGGATGGGATTCAAGTATTTCCGTTTGAGCATTTAAACCAAGTTGCGGATTGGTTAGAAAATCGTGGTTCGATGGATCCACTAGAAATTGATGTCCAAACTTTCTTTGCCAATAATGGTAAACAGGAAATGTTAGATTTTAGTGATGTTCGTGGACAAGAAAATGTTAAACGCGCCCTCGAAATTGCCGCCTCGGGTGGGCATAATGTTATTATGGTTGGCCCTCCAGGTTCAGGTAAAACAATGATGGCTCGAAGAATTCCTACAATTTTGCCACCATTGTCTTTGGAAGAATCACTAGAGACTACAAAAATCCATTCCGTTTCAGGAATATTAGACGCAAAGAAAGCTCTCATAACACAGCGACCATTCCGAGCTCCACACCACACGGTTTCCGATGTTGCACTTGTAGGCGGGGGAAGTATTCCTATGCCTGGTGAAATATCAATGGCACATAATGGAGTGCTTTTTTTAGACGAGCTTCCAGAGTTTAAACGAAGTGCCTTAGAAGTGATGAGGCAACCTTTAGAAGATGGATTTGTTTCAATTGCTCGAGCAAGAATGAGCGTAACCTATCCAAGTAGAGCGATGTTGGTGGCTTCAATGAATCCATCTCCATCTGGTGATTGGTATGACCCAAAGGAAATGGGCGGAGGATCCAATTTGCAAATGCAACGTTATCTAAGCAAAATTAGTGGCCCGCTCCTAGATCGAATTGATTTACATATAGAAGTAAATAAAGTGAGCTACGATGAACTTTCAGGCAAAGCTAAGGGAGAGTCGTCTGAGGTTATACGGAAACGTGTTATGGAAGCCCGCGAAATCCAATCTCAGCGTTTTCTAGGAATAAAAGGTGTGTACGGTAATGCACAAATGAACACACGATTGGTACGTAAAGTTTGCAAGCTAGATGAAGTAAGTTCAAGCATACTGAAAAAAGCTATAACTACGCTAGGACTCTCAGCGCGGGCTTATGATAGAATCTTAAAAGTAGGAAGAACCATCGCTGATTTGGATAAATCTGAGAGTATACAATCTCATCATATTGCTGAAGCGATACAATATAGAAGTTTAGACAGAGAAGGGTGGTTAGGTTGAAAACCTTTAATAAGAATAAAATTAGAGTTCCACATGTTCATGCGGTGCATGCTCGTGTTTGTATTAACTATTCTAAGCTAAATGAGGAAACTTATTGTTACATCTTTAGTGTAAACAAATAGACAGGAGGGCATTGTTATGAAAAAATCATCATCTACTTATTTGCCAAGTGGGCTAGTATTTGTTTTACCAATACTAATAATTGTGGTATATCTCATTCTCACTCAATAAAAGGTTGACTAGAGCTGTATATTTGAATAAGCTTTTAGCTTTTAATCATAATACAGTTCAAACAGTTGCCTAAATTCGCCGAGATAGCATTTCCTACTGCTGTACGCCAACTTTATACTTATCAACTTACTTTAGACCAGCAGAAAGATATTCGAGTTGGGATGAGAGTTTGGGCTCCGCTTCGGAATTATAACGCCATTGGTGTAGTGATAAAGCTCCACGATGAAAAACCTACATTTCAGACTAAAGAAATCCGTCAAATTCTTGATAAAGAGCCAATTCTAGATGATGAAATATTAAGCCTTACTCAATGGATTCACCGTTTTTACTATAGTAGTTTGGGAGAGGTTATTCAGGCAGCACTTCCTGCAGGGCTTAATTTTGTTTCAAAAAAGTATATCCGAGTTGCTAGTAATAATCAGGAACATCCCTACACAGAATTGCAAAAAGAAGTGCTGACTGAAATAAAGAAGCAGACTAATTTTGAGTTTAATGAAGCCAAAAAAAGATGGGTTGGAACTTCAGCTAATAAAGCTTTAAACGAACTTCTAAAACTGGGTGCGATAGAAATTTGGGAAGAACCAGATTTAAAAGTTACAGCCAAAACAGAACGAGCTTGGGTTTGGGCAGATGGGAAATCAGCTAAATCAGCAAAAGCATTTCTTGAAGAGACAAAAAGCAAAGGAGCCAAGTGGAAGGATGCTCTAGAATTTCTTGCGGAGAAGGAGTTGCCAATAAGAAATTCAGAGCTGGCAACATCTGAAAAGATGAATTCTTATTCTCTAAATAAATTAAAAGAAAAGGGCTGGATTAAACCCATTGAAATGGAAGCTTTGCCCGAAAAGAGTCTTTTGGATTTTGCTCCTGATTCAATTAAATCTCTGAATAAAGAACAGAATAAAGCTTTTTCGGTAATTAAAGCGGGCTTGGAAAAAGGTGAGTTTGCTAACTATTTGCTTTATGGAATTACAGGAAGTGGAAAAACAGAAGTCTATATTCATGCACTTAAGCAGGTAGTAGAGGCGGGAAAAGGTGGAATTGTTCTTGTACCCGAAATTGCACTTACACCGCAAACAGTCTCTCGTTTTTATAAAATATTTGGCGAAGAAGTAGCCGTTCTCCATAGTAGAATGACAAGTAGAGAACGATTGTTAGCTTGGAATGACCTGAAAAGTGGAAATAAGAAAATTGCTATCGGACCACGATCTGCGGTGTTTGCTCCCGTTCAAAATTTAGGATTGATAATTATAGATGAAGAGCATGATGCCTCCTACAAGCAAATAGACCCAGCACCTCGATATCATGCCAGAGAAACTGCAATAATGCGAGCCAACCTGAACAAGGCTGTAGTGATAATGGGCTCAGCAACGCCAAGTATGCAGGCATTGAGTATGGCTGCTAAAGGAAAGTGTGAGTTGCTAGAGCTTAAAGAACGTCATGCTGAAGCAACCTTGCCAGAAGTTAAAATAATCGATTTAAAGCAATACAAAGGAGCTATGAAAGGAGAACTTTCAATGGCTTTGTACACGGCAATTGAGGATGCATTATCCAAAAAAGAGCAGATTATTTTGCTATATAACCGACGTGGTTTTGCAAACTATTTGCAGTGCGAAGATTGTGGACATATTCCTCAAAGTCCTGAGTGCTCGGTGAGTCTCACCTATCATAAAAGAAAGAATATGTTGCTGTGCCATTATTCTGGATATTCGAGGAGAGCAGATACTCATTGCGAGAATTGTGGGTCGGAAAATTTGGTAATTCAAGGTTCGGGTACTCAAAAGGTGGAAGAAGAATTAGCCGAATTATTTCCAGAGGCAAGATTACTTCGGTTTGATAGAGACAGCACCACAAGAAAAGGCGCCCATGCCAAAATACTAAATGCTTTTGGTGAGGGAGAAGCGGATATCATGGTAGGCACACAATTGGTTGCTAAAGGACTCGATTTCCCAAATGTAACCGTTGTTGGTGTGATTGATGCAGACACAGAGCTTGCCTTTCCATCTTTTCAATCTACAGAGCGGATGTATCAACTACTGAGCCAGGTTTCAGGGCGTTCAGGCCGTGGTGAAAAGCTAGGGAAAGTGTATATCCAAACTCGAGTACCTGAGAATAGTGCCATTCAATTTGCTAAAAGGCACGATCATGAAGGTTTTTCGAAAGAAGAAATGGGTTTTAGAAAACCGCTAAATTATCCACCTTATTCTCGATTGATACAGTTTGTTCTTAAAGGGAAAGAGGATAATGAAGTGAGTAATTCCGCCCATTTATTGGTAGATGTTATAAATCGAGTAGTGCCAGATTTAGATACTTTGGGGCCATCGCCATCTGCTATCGCATGGATGAATAGAAATTATTTTTGGGAAGTAATGGTGAAAATATCTCCAGAAAAAGGAGACAATTATATCGAAAAGCTATTGGACAGGGTGATGGAAGTTTACAGACATGAAACTCCAATAAGCGAAGCAAAAGTGCGAATTAATATCAATGTAGATTCCATTCGCTAGGTTTTAAGGTAGTATATCAAGAAGTCTAAACTTGTTGAGTATGACTTTCTATCGCCTCTCTATCTATTAAAAAGTCTTTCCTAACGAAAGTCCTCCGCTAAAATATATACGCTCTGTTATATTATTAGTGAAGGGTGTAAAACTGATTTTAAAGAATTTTCCCGTTTTGGGGTCTACAGACTTAATCCCGAAAGACGAGGTTATGTAAAAATTTTCATTTGGATTTAGAAACAAAAAAGTAGTGCCTAAACCTGCCTCAAATTGTGTGGTTCTATTTATGTCAATTAGAGAATTAAGTAGAATTGGGAGGCTAATATGACGAGTGTTGGTAAAAAAGTCATCTAAATCAGGAAAATATCCAGCTCCCATTCTTAATGATAACCTTTGTTTGAGTAATCTTTCATAATTGATGGAATATGAAAGTCCATTCCCTAACAATTCTAAGTAGATAGAATGCTTTTTGAACTCAGTTGCTACTTGTACAGTTGGTTCCATATCCTGGGCATATAAACGAGAACTAGCAGGAATTAAAAACAATAGAATCAGAGATGAAATCTTAATCATGGTTTTCCGACTGTTTTAAGGTTTTATATGATTCAAGCATCACCAAACTGATTTAGAAGATGGAGTAGCTGAAGAATATATAGATATGCAACTTGAGAATTAATCGTTTATAAATAACTCTATGTATGATTTTAAAGTATAATTAATTTTCTAGAGCACAAAAATAATAGAATCTATTTAACCACTTGCAATATGGGGAGTAAAATTGCTATTTAGGAAGTGAACATAAAATAATGACACTTATGGGTGAAGAACGGGTAAAGTTAGCCGACAGTAATGAGCAGATGCAGAGCTTTATGAAGTATGTGCTTAAAGATTTACGGGCTCTTAAAAAAATGTTAGACGAAGAATGGTTCGAAACAGATACTATTCGAATTGGAGCCGAACAAGAGCTTTGCATTATCGATAAAAATGCCAAGCCATTAAATATTGCAATGCAGGCAATGGATGCACTAGGTGATGGGAATTACACCACAGAACTTGCCCAGTTCAACCTTGAAATTAATTTAGACCCCCTAGAGTTTACAGGAAATTGCCTTTCTGAGTTAGAAAATAATTTACAAACTGAAGTAGAATACGTCCGCAAAACCATACAAGGTTTAGGCGGAGATATTTTGCTGACGGGAATTTTACCTACCATCCGAAAGTCTGATGTAAACATTGAAAATCTCACGCCACTTCCACGTTATCAAGCGCTTTGCGATGCAATAGACAAACAACGAGGGAAGGAATATGAGCTCCGCATTCAAGGAATGGATGAGCTATTAATGAAATTTGATACACCTTTACTTGAAGGCTGTAACACTGGATATCAAGTTCATTTGCAGGTAAAGCCAAAAGAATTTGTCTCAAAGTATAACATCGCCCAAGCAGTAACAGCTCCCGTTTTGGCAAGTGCGGTAAACTCCCCCGTTCTATTTGGGAAACGACTCTGGGCAGAAACAAGAATTGCTCTATTTCATCAATCCGTTGATACCCGTTCGGTCGGCGAGCATTTAAGAGATAGTAGTCCACGAGTTACTTTTGGAAATGCTTGGCTCAAGGATAGCATCCTCGATATTTACAAAGAAGATATTTCTAGATATCGAGTAATGCTCAGTTCTGATGTGGTAGAAAATGTAGACGAGTTAATGAAAAAGGGAATCCCACCAGAGTTGATGGCGCTTAAAGTTCACAACGGAACGGTTTATCGATGGAATAGACCTTGTTACGGTGTTGCGGGTGGCGTTCCTCATCTGAGAATTGAAAACCGCGTATTTCCTTCAGGTCCAACAGTTGTTGATGAAATAGCAAATACGGCCTTTTGGTTAGGATTGCTAAATGGCTTTGAAGATGAATACGCAGATATCACTAAAGAATTAGATTTTGATGATGCGAAGATGAACTTTTTTGCGGCTTCAAAATTGGGAATGGATACCAAATTTGTTTGGACAAAAGACCGAAAAGTATCTGCTAGAAACCTGATTAAAGACGAATTGCTACCTATTGCAAAACATGGTTTAGAAAAGGCTGGAATCAATAAATCTGATTTAGATACTTATTTAGGCGTAATACAAGATAGAGTTGAATCGTCTAAAACGGGCGCATATTGGGTTGTGAAATCATACAGCAATCTCATTAAAGATTCCAATCGAGAACAAACTCTTTCTACCATAACTAAAGCAATGGCAATGAACCAAAAGAAAGGTGAGCCTGTTCATAAATGGGGGCTTGCTAGGGTAGAAGATGTTGACCACGGCAAACCATCAAGCTTATTGGTGGAAGAGTTTATGACTACTGATTTATTCACCGCACGGAAAGACGACCTCACCGAGTTCGCAGCAAATTTAATGGATTGGCGACGAATTAGATACGTTCCTGTAGAGGACGATCAAAAACATTTGGTGGGCTTAATTTCAATGCGGATGATTTTACGAGAATATTCGAAAATCATTCACGAAGAAGAAAATACAGGGCATACCGTAGAAGAAATTATGATAACGAACCCAATTACCATTCATCCAGAGGCATCAATTATGGAAGCGATGACCATCATGCAGGAGCAAAAAATTGGTTGCTTACCGGTGATGAAGAATAGTAGGTTAGTTGGGATTATCACGGAAGAAAATTTTATGAATATAAGTCGGCGCTTGTTGAAAGCGTTAGCGAACGAAAAGGAAAATTAATTGGATACTGCGTCAGAAACTGAAGCAAAAAGTGACTTAATAAAAATTTCTCCTCATATATTGGGAGATATTAAAGGAGCAAACCCTGGCCCAACAATCATCGCAATGGGGGGAATACACGGAAATGAAGCCACAAGTATTTCCGCCATCCGTCAGGCGTTAGAATTGTTAACACCGCTGCAAGAAGAGATGAAAGGTCGTTTTATAGGTATTCAGGGAAATATTTCGGCACTTAAAAAAGGAATGCGGTTTAATACTGAGGATATGAACCGTTTATGGGTGGCTTCTATTTTGGATAAAATCAGAAGAACATCCACGGAAAACCTATCATCATTAGATAGAGCAGAGATAAAAGAATTATTAAAGGTTTTAGATCCTATTGTTCAGTCTGAAAGTGGTGAAGAGATTATTTTCATTGACTTGCACACGTTTTCGGGAAAAGGTGGAATGTTTTGCATCACCCCTCGTAAAGAACGAAATATCGAAGTGTTAAGTCAGCTTAAAATTCCTCTTATTTTTGGAATTGAGCAGGCTCTTCAAGGAACTTCAATGGAGTATGCGGATGATGCTGGCCACATTGGCTTTGCCTTTGAAACAGGAACGCATGGCACAAAAGTTGCCGAAGATAATGCCTATGCAGGGCTTCTTATTTTATTAGTAAGTTCAGGCCTTATTTCTGCTAAGAAGTTACAAGACTTCGATCAATACTATGATTATTTAATGGGAAAAGTGGAGCAATACCCTCACAAAGTAGAATATGTGTATAAGCATATTATTGAAGAAGGAGATAATTTTGTGATGTTGCCAGGATTCAAGAATTTTGATTCCATCAAAAAAGGCGATTTATTGGCTAATGATAGAAACGGTGAGATTCGTTCTCTATCCGATGGCTATGTGTTGATGCCACTTTATCAAAAACAAGGCAATGATGGTTTTTTTATTGTAAGAGATTGTGAATAGCCTAGATTAGAGCATAATTCCTGCTGTAGTGTTTTTAACCTCAAGAGGCTTATTTTAGAATATTACTTTGAAATTGAAAAAGACATAAAGTGAATAAGAATTTAAATGATTACCAGTTTATAGATGGCACAAGGCTATCTTCTGTGATAGAGGCTTTGATTTTTGCGAGCGATGAACCTATTTCTGGTGATAAAATCAGGAAAATTATAACGGATAACGAAGAGCAGATTGAGATATCTGAAGAAACCGTTGAAGAATTCGTGGAAAAGCTTAACTCACGGTATGAAGAACAAGCACTGAGTTTTCGAATTGAAAAGATGGCGGGTGGATATACCTTTCTTACGCACAAGAAATTTCATTTTTGGCTAAGCGTATTTCAGCATGAAAATGCATACCGCAAACTTTCGCAATCAGCGATAGAAAGCCTCGCTATAGTTGCTTATAAGCAGCCAATCACCAAGCCAGAAGTAGATCAAATACGTGGTGTGGACTCTGGATATATCATTCGTCAGCTTATGGAAAAGGCTCTTATTGAGGTTGCGGGGCGGGCTGATAGGCCAGGGAAGCCTTTGCTTTATCGAACAACGAAGCATTTTTTACGTCATTTTGGTATTAACTCAGTGAACGAACTTCCCAAACCAAGAGAAATAGAAGAGATTTTGAAAGATGATGACATGGCAGAGCATCGCCAGTTATTATTAGAACAATCTATGATTTTGGATGACGAGAAAGAGGTTCCCGAAGAAAAAAGAACCTTCATTGAAAAAAATATATTTGAAGACTCTGAAAGTGAAGAAAACGCCGAGACAGATTCAGAAGAAGAATAGTTAGAAATATGAATAAACTAGCTATACGATTTGTTATCTTATACGTATGAAAAAACCGAGAAATACACCGAATTCCAGAAAGCGAAATCATAAAGCTGATAACAGTAAGGGCCAATCGAAAGGTGATGCCAAGAAAGCACCTTTGAAATTGAAGGTGAAGATTGATAAAAACCCTAATAAAGTTGATCAGAATTATTCCGATACCGATGAAATCAGGTTGAATAAGTATATTGCGCATGCTGGATTGTGTAGTAGAAGAGAAGCCGATAAGTATATTGCGGATGGAAAAGTTAAAATAAACGGCAAAACGGTGAAAGAACTGGGTGTTTCTGTTCGCCGTACCGATAAAATTGAAGTAGATGGGCAGCGAATTAGTTTAGAGTCGTTTGTATATCTACTGTTAAACAAACCCCGCAATACCATCACCACAACTGATGATGAACGTGGAAGAAATACTGTTTTAGACGAAGTAGAAAACGCTACGGGAGCACGAGTATATCCTGTTGGGCGTTTAGATAGAAATACCACGGGGCTTCTTCTACTAACCAATGATGGCGATTTAACACATCGTTTAATGCACCCTAGCTATAAAGTTCGGAAAACGTACGAGGTTGAATCCCAACGAGAGTTAACTGATGGCGAATTAGCTCAACTCAGAAAAGGTGTTGAGCTCGAAGATGGCATTGCAAAGGGGCATAACATCCAGCGATATGCTGATATTCCAAAAACAATTCTAATTTCGGTGTTTGAGGGAAGAAACCATCTTATTCGTAGAATGGTGGCCCATTTTGGAACAGAAGTTGTAAAACTAAAGCGTGTTGAATATGCGGGTTTGAACTTGAAAGATGTGAAAATTGGGCGATGGAGATTCCTAAAGCAGAAAGAAGTAAATAATTTAAGGAAATTGGTAAAGTTAGAACCTCTAGATTTTAAAAAATAGCAATTTATGGAATTTGAAAATATTGCAGTTTCATCTGGAAGCGTACTTAATGCTGAAGGATTGCCTATTAAGTACGATTTATACGCTCCAATAAGTGGTACAAATAGAGAATTTCCTGTAATTATTTTTCTCCATGGCTTTAAAGGTTTTAAAGATTGGGGCCCTTTTCCTGATGCTTGTGAAGAGTTAGCGCGGACTGGTTTTGGAGTTTTAGCTATTAACTTCTCACATAATGGTATCGGTAATGGAAGAACAGAATATGAGCGATTAGATCTGTTTGAGCAAAATACACTTTCAAAAGATTTGGATGATGTGAAGGTGATGATTGATGCTTTACAATCAGGTAAAATTAATGATTTACATGCGCATTTAAACACAGATATGATTGGGTTAGTAGGTCATTCAAGAGGTGGGCACACAGCTATTGTCGCCGCAACTGAATTTGAGTCTGTTCGGTGTTTAGTAACATGGGCCTCAGTCTCAGACTACTTGGCAAGAATTTCCGACAAAGAGAAAAAAGATTGGGAAGAAAAAGGGTTTACAGAGTATAAAAACTCAAGGACAGGCCAAATAATGAAGGTAAGTCGTGCTTTTTATGACGATTTAGTAGCAAATGCAGATTTATTGATAGCTCAAAGACGTGTTAAAGACTTGCGAATACCGTCGTTATTTATTCATGGAAGAGATGATGAGTCGGTGCCGTATACGAACTCAGAACAACTTCACATCGGCTGTGCTGCAAAAAATAAAGAGTTGAGATTTATTGCAAATGCAGGGCATACTTTCGGTGGAGCACATCCATTTGAAGAAGAACAATTCCCTCCTCAATTTAAAGAGCTCGTAGAATTTACAACTAGTTGGTTTCGTCAATATTTACGTTAAGAAAAATGCTTCTGCGTTTTAATACTTTTAACACGTAAAAATATAATTTTTCTTGATTCCCATTCCACTTTATCTCACCTTAACTCACTTTTAAATTTTCATAAAATAAATAAGAAATATGAGCTACGGAATAAAGATGATTGGCAAAACTATTGCCTTTTCGCTCTGTTTTGTATTGGTAGTAAGCGGTTGTAAGTCAACCGACTCTGCAAGAACAAGCAAAGCAGCTGCTTCTATGGCGGCTAAACGCCCCAGTTCTCCTAAAGGAGGAATGAAAAAATACAGTGAGGTTATTACTAAAGACGCTGTTAGTGACGACGGTTTATTTGATGTTCACAAAGTTGAAGATTCGTACTTTTTCGAAATACCAAATGAATTACTAGGCCGAGAAATGTTACTTGTAACTCGTGTTTCAGGTTCAGTACAAAATCTAAGTTTTGGTGGAGCAGGACAAAAAGTTCGCGGCCAACAAGTACTACGTTGGGAAAGAAAAGACGACAACATTTTGCTTCGTCACGTTTCATACTCTAATGTGGCTGACGCTGATGATCCGGTTTACAAATCAGTTCGTAATAATAATTTTGAACCCGTAGTGTTTAGCTTCAAAATAGAAGCTCTTAACAAAGATACTTCTGGTGTAGTTATTGATGTGACTAAACTTTATACCACTGATGTAAACCTATTAAGTGGTTTAACTGATGGCCAAAGAAAAAGTTTTCAAGTTCGTCGTTTAGATGGAAGCAGAAGCTTCATCGAGAGAATGGCTAGTTACCCTGAGAACTTAGAAGTTCGTCATGTACTTACTTACGACTCAAGTAACCCACCAGACAACAGAGATACTGGTACAATTTCGCTTGAAGTAAATCAGTCTATGATTTTATTGCCTGCAGAACCAATGGTTCCTAGAAATTATGACGAAAGAGTTGGGTTTTTCTCAATTGGACAATACGACTATAGTTCAGATGAGCACAAAGCAGCTACAAATCGTTTTATCACTCGCTATAAGCTTGTACCAAAAGACAAAGAAGCTTATTTAAGAGGCGAACTTGTAGAGCCAGTTGAGCCAATTGTTTATTATTTAGATCCTGCTACTCCTGTAAAATGGAGAAAATACTTAATTCAAGGTATTAACGATTGGCAAGTAGCTTTTGAAGAAGCTGGTTTCAAAAATGCAATTATTGGTAAGGAAGCTCCAACTCCAGAAGAAGACCCAGAGTTTTCCCCAGAAGATGTTCGTTACTCTGTAATGCGTTATATCACCACTACAATTCAGAATGCTCAAGGCCCACACGTACATGATCCACGTACAGGTCAAATTCTTGAAAGTGACATCTTATGGTACCACAACATCCAGAACTTATTACGTAACTGGTACTTTATCCAAACAGCTGCTTCAAACCCAGATGCACGCCATGCTAAAGTTTCTGATGAAATTATGGGCGAAATGCTTCGTTTCGTAATGGCTCATGAGCTTGGCCATACTTTAGGTCTTCCTCATAACATGGGGTCTAGTGTAGGTTACACTGTTGATCAATTAAGAGATCCAGAGTTTACTTCAACTCACGGAACAGCTCCTTCTATTATGGATTATGCTCGTTTCAACTACATTGCTCAACCAGGCGATGGTGTTACTCAATACTATCCAAAAATTGGCGAGTATGACAAATGGGCTATCAAATGGGGTTACAGCTGGTTCCCAGATGTTGATGAACCAGATGATGAGAATGAAATTCTCAATGAGTGGATTGTGAAAAATGGTGACGACCCTCTATACTGGTTCGGTTATGCAACTGGTGCAGATCCTCGTTCACAAACAGAAGCTATTGGTGACGATGCAATGAAAGCTAGTGAGCTTGGACTTGCAAACCTTCAAGTGATTACAAATAACTTAATCGACTGGATCGAAAAAGATGGTGAAAATTTTGACGATCTAGAAGAGCTTTATAGCAACGTTATTGGTCAATGGAGAAGGTATATGGGCCACGTTACAACTTATGTTGGTGGTGTATATCAAAACTACAAAACCTACGAACAAGAAGGTCCTGTTTACACAATCGTATCTGAAAAAGATCAAAAGAGAGCAATGGATTTCTTGAATAAACATGCATTCTCTACACCAACTTGGGCTTATAACAAAGATATCTTAAGTAGAATTAATCAGTCTTCTGCTGTTGAAACGTTCAGAAGCGCTCAATCAGGTGTGCTTAATAGCCTACTTGATCCTTCTAGATTAGGACGTTTAATTGACTCAGAAAGCCGTGCAGATGGTCCTGTTTACACTCTTATCGAAATGATGGATGATGTAAGAAACGGTGTATGGGCTGAGGCTCGTGGCAAAAAGAACATCAATGTTCATAGACGTCACTTGCAAAGAGCATACTTAGATAGAATGGAATATTTGATGACACAAGAGCCTCCTGTAAGAAGATTTGGTGGATCATCAGTGAATGTATCTCAATCAGATATTCGACCAATTGTTAGAAATGAGTTAGAAATTCTCAGAAAAGATATCAATAGCTCAATTGGCGGTGGCGGTATCGATCGCGCAACTCGTATTCATCTTCAAGATGCAAGAAGCAGAATAGACGAGATTTTAGATAACGAAGATTAATTTTTTTATTATCTGTATTAGAGGGTAGCCATGTGCTACCCTTTTTTTTAACCTAATTTTTAGACTATGAAAAAATTCTACAGTACAAGCTTGATATTCATTTTAACACTGCTGCTTGGGGCAAGTACTTCCTTTAGCCAACAATTAGATATGAATCTACTGAAAGGGATGGAGCCTAGAAATATTGGCCCAGCAGGAATGAGTGGCCGTATTACTGCAATTGATGTAGTGGAATCAGATAATGACATTATGTATGCAGGATCTGCTTCTGGGGGTATTTGGAAATCTACCAGCGGTGGCGTTAAATGGGAACCAATTTTTGATACTTATGGAGCTGCATCAATCGGTGCAATCGATATCTACCAAAAAAACCCGAGTATTATTTGGGCAGGAACTGGTGAAGGTAACCCAAGAAATAGCCAAAGTAGTGGAGCTGGAATCTACAAGAGTATAGATGGCGGTAGAAGTTGGCAACTAATGGGATTAGAAGGCACACGAAATATCCATCGTGTAATTATTGATCCAAATAACCCAGAAGTAGTGTATGTAGGAGCTCAAGGCTCAGCATGGGGCGAAAGTGAAACCCGTGGCGTATATAAAACAACTGATGGTGGAAAGACTTGGAATAAGATTTTATACAACAATCCAAGAACAGGTATTGCTGATTTAGTAATGGATCCAACTAATCCCAACAAACTATTTGCTGCCATGTGGGAATTTAGACGTTGGCCATGGTTTTTTAAATCAGGTGGAGAAGGTTCTGGATTATATATGACTGTTGACGGTGGTGAGAACTGGAAAAAAATTACCCCTGATGACGGCTTTCCTGAAGGTGAGTTAGGAAGAATGGGTGTTGCAATAGCACCAAGTAACCCCAATATCGTATATGCACATGTAGAATCTAAAAAGAATGGAATTTACAGAAGTGAAGATGGTGGTTACACTTGGAAGCTTCAACAAACAGTAGATAAAGATGGAAATATCGGTGGGCGTCCATTTTATTATGCAGAAATTTATGTAGACCCATTTAATGAGAACAGAGTTTTCAGTATTCACACCTACATTACAAAAAGTGAAGACGGTGGAAAATCCTTCGAGAGTTTATATCCATATTACAACTGGGTTCATCCAGATCATCACGCTTTTTGGTTAAGCTCAAAAAGCCCAGGTATGATGATGGATGGAAACGATGGTGGTTTGAATATCACATTTGATGGTGGCAAAAACTGGCGCTTTATCGATAACATTCCAGTAGGTCAATTCTATCATGTAGCAGTAGATGATAACATTCCTTATAACGTATATGGCGGAATGCAAGATAACGGTTCTTGGCAAGGTCCTGCTTATGTGTGGCGATCTGGCGGAATCAGAAATGCATATTGGGAAGAGCTTTATTTCGGTGATGGTTTTGATGTGGTAATGGATCGTAGCGATTCTAGATATGCTTATGCGATGTCTCAGCAAGGAAGCATTGGCCGTGTAGATTTAGAAACTGGTGTTTCAAGATATGTTCGCCCTACTCATCCTGATGGAGAAGCACTTCGATTCAACTGGAACTCGGCAGTGAATTTCGATCCGTTTGACTCCAAAACCATTTATTTTGGTAGCCAATACGTTCACAAAAGTACAGATAGAGGTGAAAGTTGGGAAATTATTTCTCCAGATTTAACCACTAACGACCCCGAAAAGCAAAAACAACATGAAAGTGGTGGTTTAACAATGGATGCCACCGGCGCCGAAAATTACACTACTGTTTTAGCTATTGAGCCGAGTACACTCGAAAAAGGTTTGATTTGGGCTGGTACTGATGATGGTAAAGTTCATATTACCAGAGATGGTGGTAAAAACTGGACAGACCTAACCAAGAATATTAAAGGTATTCCATCAGGAAGTTGGGTAGCTCAAATAAAAGCTTCTACATATAACGCAGGGGAAGCTGTTGCAGTAATCAATAATTATCGCCGAGATGATTGGGGAACGTACATTATGCACACAACCGATTATGGCAAAAAATGGACAAATATTGCAAAAGATAAAGGGATGGAAGGTTATGCACTTTCCTTTGTTCAAGACCCTGTTGCACCAAATCTTATGTTTGCAGGAACTGAGTTAGGTCTTTATGTAACCATTGATGGTGGTAAAAACTGGACAAAATGGACGAATAAGTATCCAACCGTTTCAACCTATGATATGGTAATTCATCCGAGAGAAGCTGATTTAGTGATAGCAACTTTTGGACGTTCGTTTTGGATATTGGATGACATCCGACCTCTTAGAGATTTAGCTACAAACGGAGCAAAAGAACTAGAAAAACCCGTACGAATTTTTCCAGTTCCAACTGCATACGATATTAGCTGGAGACAAGCAGCAGGTTCTCGATTTGCAGCTGATGCAATGTTTTCTGGCGACAACAGAGAAGATGGCGCTCGCATTACCTACTCTGTAAACAGTTCAGCATTGAAATCAGATAAAGAAGATTCTGATGACAAGAAAAAGGAAAAAGTGAAGTTCGAAATTTTTGATGCTTCAGGCGAGAAAATCAGAACTTTTGAACGAACTCCTAGCCAAGACGGAATAAACCGTACAACTTGGGGATTAGAAATGAAAGGAGTTGCAAACCCTAGTAGAAATAAACCACGTCCGAATGCTCCAGAGCCAAGAGGTTCTACGGTACTACCGGGTACTTATAAGGTGAAAATAAGCTACGGTTCATATTCCGATTCCACTTCAGTTGTGGTAAAATCAGATCCAAGAATCGACATTCCAATGTCTGCTCTAAGAGCAAATTTAGAACTTTCAAATGAAGTGAATGCACTTCGTGAAAAGTTAGCTAAAGCAACCGCAAAACTTGTGGATGCTAAAGAAATTGTAAAAGTAGCAGAGAATCTTGCTAAAGCTGATAGCCGATCTAAAGAAGAACTAAAAGCGGTTAACGACGCGAATAAAACTACAGGTAAAAAGATTGATGAGTTACTGGATAGTATTTTCGGAAAACGAGATGATCGCCAAGGCATCACTCGTAATCCAGAACCAACAGTAATGAATCAGCTTTTTGGCCCACTTAGATATATGGGTAACGATTTTGATGGCCCAGGTCCTAATGAGAGAAATCTTTTAAGGCTTGCAAAAGAAGCGGTAGATGAAGCCATTGCAAACATTGAAGATTTTGTAGCTAAAGATTGGCCTGCTTATCAAAAAACTATTGAAGAAGCTAACCTAAGCCCATTTAAAAGTTTAGATTAAGCCGATTAGTTGAGTTTATTCAAAACCAAAAGCCTCGTTATTTATAGCGAGGCTTTTTTTGTTATAAATAAATACACGATATTTTGATGCAAAGCTAAAACAGTAGGATGCGTTTATGGAAGGATTTATAGATTTTTTTGAAAATATTCCGACGGCATTTCGTGCGGGGATTTTAATTGGTGGAATTTTCTTTTTCTGGATTATTGAAGGCGTTTTTCCACTTTTTGATTTTGGATATAAAAAAGTTCGTCATGCACTAATTAACGCTGTATTAACGGTTATTTTTGTGATTATAGGATTGGGATTTGCCGGTGCATTACTATGGGCATCAAACTATGTTACAGAGAATAATATCGGGTTAATAAATATGATTGAGATGCCAGTTTGGGCTCAAATCATAATCGGGGTAATGTTATTAGACTTTTTCGGAGCATACCTCATCCATTGGATAGAACATAAAGTTACGGTGCTTTGGAAGTTCCATTTAGTGCACCATAGCGATACAACTGTTGATGTTACTACAGGTTTACGTCATCATCCTGGCGAAGCAATTTTTAGAATGATTTTCACAATTTTGGGAGTGGTTATCGTTGGTGCCCCAATCTGGATTGTATTCCTATACCAAAGTTTATCTGCGTTATTTACGCATTTCAATCATGCGAATATTCAAATGCCCAAAAAATTGGATAGAGCGTTATCGTATGTTTTTGTAACGCCATATATGCACAAAGTTCATCATCATTATGTGTTGCCACTTACCGATACTAATTACGGCAATATTTTTGCTATTTGGGATCGAGTTTTTGGAACCTTTGCTGAAGTAGAAGACACTAAGGAACTCAAATACGGCATTGATACACACATGGATCCTAAAGAAAATGAGGATGTGGTTAATTTGCTAAAAATTCCTTTTCAAAAATACCGCTCTCCTGAAGATGTAAATAAAGAAGAGAAGTAGGTTTTAGGACTTGTTTAAATATCGATTCATATTCTCCAGAAATTCTGGATGGAACAAAAAAGGCAACTCAAAATGAGCTGCCTTTTTTGATAAATGAAAATCCAAAAAGGAAAGTATTAACCGTCGGTTTCTACTTTTTCTTTTTGTGCACCAGGCACGCGATGTAAGAACTCATCATAAAGTTCTGTTTGTCGGCTAGTCATTGGTACGAGGTAGCCATCAATAAATACATTCAAAATTTGTGTTGAAGTTTCGAACGGATCACCTGTAGAAACGAATAAATTCGCTTTTTTTCCTACTTCGATAGAGCCGATTTCATTTCCAACGCCCATAATTTCTGCTGCGTTTATTGTGATTGCTTTAAGAGCTTCTTCACGTCCCATTCCATAAGCCGCGGCAAAGCCAGCGTGGTAAGGAAGATTTCTAGAATTCTCAGTATCGCCTGTTTTAAGCGCTACTTTTACACCTGCTTTTTGCATAATACCAGGATTTGCGTAAGCGGCATCGTAAGCGTCAGATTGACGAGTAGGAATAGCTTGAACTGGACCAGCAATAACAGGAATGCCTGCTTTTGCCAATTTATCAGCTACTCTCCAGCCTTCAGAAACGCCAGTGAAAACCACTTTTTTATAACCACGTTCCTTAACCCAATCCAAAGCGCTGAGGATGTCTTTAGCAGCATTTACTTCGATATAAAGTAACATGTCGCCATTTACAACTTCAGCAAGAGCTTCCATTTCTGGGTAATAGCGAGCGTCTGGTGAGTTTTGGATTTTAGCATATACTTCCGCTTTATCCCAAGCTTCATCAACTGTTT
Source organism: Balneola sp. (assembly GCA_048267645.1). Classification (GTDB taxonomy): domain Bacteria; phylum Bacteroidota; class Rhodothermia; order Balneolales; family Balneolaceae; genus Balneola. Next base: position 67,463 of record JBLWXC010000011.1, on the reverse strand, counting down.
TTAAGGCATTTGCCCTTGCTTTTTCAGCTTGTTCTTCGGTTTGTCTACGGCGACGTTGAGCTGAAGGAAAGTTCATCACAACACCTTTAGAACCTGCGTACATCTGGTCGGGAGTATATCCGAAAAGATTAATAGTTGCAGCTGTTCCTGGTAAAACGCCACCATCTGGCATTGTTAAAGTAGTGGTAACACCACTTATACGAGTTACAGGAATGGCTACTGAGTTAGGGTTTACAGCGGTAAGCGCCTGCATTTGAGGAGTTACATCTCCAAACTCACGAAAATCTTGAGCTTCAGAAATACTTCCTATTTCTTTTAAACCAAGTTGAGTGCCAGAATCAATCATGCCTGGGTAAATCTCTTTACCTTGATAATCAAAAACTTCAGCATCAGCTGGGATTTTTATGTTAGCACCAACGGCTTCAATCACACCATTATTGATAATAATGGTACCATTTTCGATTACACCATTTGTGACGGTATAAATTTTAGCGTTGGTTAAAGCAAATTTACCACCTCGTGCTTTATTCGCATCGTTACTTTGAGCGGTTGCAAAAATAGGAGCGAAGGTGAATACAAGTACTAGTATTTTTATAAATTTATTCATGATCATTCCTATTTGTTGTTAAAGAGAACGTTGAAGTCAACCATCTCAGCATCTTGCATGCACTGGTGTTGTTCTTCACGGTCAAATATTTGAACTACATCGATAGAAGACTCAGGATTAACGAAAATACGTTGGTCTTTTGCATCGGTAGCTTTATCAAAGTATTTAACACCATCCACAAATGTCATTTGAGGAATGGTATAAGTAGAAAGAGGATGCTTGTCAAAAATAGTGATGTCTGCATCTTTTCCTTTTTCAAGCGAGCCTACTCTGTCATCAATACCGAGCTGTTTAGCTGGGTTTAATGTGATAAGAGCAAGTGCTTCACTGTCACTGAGGTTGCCGTACTTTTGAGTTTTAGCAGCTTCGTGGAAAAGGTGACGAATGAGTTCTCCTGAATCAGAGTTGATGGAAGTAGTTACGCCATTTTTTGTTAAGATAGCGGCGTTGTAAGCTGTTGAGTAATACACTTCTAATTTATATGCCCACCAATCAGCAAAAACGGATGCAGATGCACCAAAAGCAGCAAGCTCAGGTGCAACCTTGTATGCTTCGTTAGCGTGCTGGAAAGTCAATTTCTTGATGCCAAAGTCGGAGAAGACTTTCATCAACATATAGATTTCATCAGCGCGGTAAGAGTGACAGTGAACTAATATTTTGCCTTCAAGAATATCTACTAAGGTTTCCATTCTTAAGCTATACTTTGGCGCCACTTTACGCTTGCTCTTATCCGAACGGTAATCATCCCATGCTTTTTTATACACTAAAGCTTCTGAGAATGAATTACGAAGCATTGCTTCTACACCCATTCGACTTTGAGGTTGAATCCCACGAGAGCGTCCACCTCGAGTTGGGTTTTCACCAAGAGCAAATTTTATGGTGCGAGGTGCATCTTCAAAACGAAGATCATCTGGGTTGGTTGTTCCGTAACGAAGTTTAAGCGTTTCGTTTCTACCTCCAATTACGTTCGCAGAACCGTGCATGAGGTTGATGGTAGTTACACCACCGGCTAATGCTCTATAAATAGAAACATCAAATGGGTTAACCACATCTTCCATGCTTACTTCTGCTGTAACTTGGCTTGTACCTTCGTTGATAGAAGTGCCTGCAATATGAGAATGTGCATCTATAATACCGGGCATTACAAATTGTCCAGTAGCATCTATTACATCAACACCTTTTGGTGCTTTTATGTTTTTACCAATCTTTGAAATCTTTCCGTTCTGTACTAGAATATCGGTGTTTTCAAGTGTACCGTTAGTTATAGTAAGTAGAGTACCGTTCTTAATAAGAACATCTCCTTTCTTAACTTGAGCTTGTGTAACAGTAGCTACAAGAAGAAATAAAACGGTGATTAAGCTAATTTTGTTCATATTTAATCCTTTCATCTTATTTAGCCTCATCTTTTGTTGCTGTAAATGGAAATGAGACATTGAATGCGGCTACCGAAGCTTCGGCATCAAATTCATTATCGGTAACAGTTCCCACTACCACAATTTCGATGGACTGTCCACCGCCATCAAAAGAGAAATCAAAACTTAATGAACCATCAAGAAAAGTAAGGTTGTTTAAGTCGTTATCTGGTCCGCCTTGCATTCCTGAAAGAGTACCAGCTAATTCTCCGTTTTCATTGGTGATGGTCATGGTGCCAGTTTCTACGCCTTGTGGAGATGAAACAGTGTACTCCCAAGTTCCAACAACAGCATTGAGGCCAGTTGCATTAGCTTTAGAACCATTAGTAGCCTTTTTCTCTTTTAAATCGTATTCGTATTTGTCACCATCTACAAAAACGTATTTAATCTGCGACTTTTTATCGAAAATCGGTCCATTTGTAATAACAGCGTTAGCTAGTTTACCTGATTCAAGTGTTCCCGCAATGTTATCGATACCAAGAAGTTGAGCCGCATTTATAGTTAATGAGGCTAATAAAGCATCTTCACTTAGTCCGTTTTCAAGTAAAGTGAGGAAATTGTCTTTAATTTTACTTCCTGAAGTCTCCATAGTAGAAATACCGTATTTGATACCAGCTTTTTCCATATCAGAAAACTGATTTAGGTACTTTTTGTAAAATTCCATTCTACGTTCTTCAAGCTGCTTAACTTCGTCCGTTTTCTTTTTGTCTTTTGAAGCTTTTGGCTCTTTGGGTAAATCGAGTGATAAAAACACCTTTGTATTATTTTCTTTAATAGCGCTGCTAAGGTCCCAACCTTCTTTTAGGTTTCCGAGCACAAGATTAAAGCCCAACTCTTTTTGAAGTCGCATTGCACGGCGAGCTTCGAGAGAAGAAGAAGCGTTATAGTAAACTGGCTTTTGTTTGCTTACAACAGGGAAAAAAGCTTCAAGTGTACGGTCACGTGTTGGGCGTTCCATCCCAGCAGGATTAGAAGCATACATTTCAAAGTGTTGTTTAGAGTATTCTGCATTTCTATACAAATCTCTCCATTTAGCCATGATGCCAAGTGTATTACCAGGATAAGCACCAGGTGCACCAACAAACTGTGTGTACATCGACACATCTTCAGAAAGAATCAATTCATCTGGGTGTGTGGCATCTTTAAGAGTGATGATAGAACCCGAGCCAGGAAGCATTCTGCCATAAGGCACGGAATGCGAAATGGTAAAGCCAGCTTTTCGCATAGCGTCGATGCTTTTTTCATCAACTTTAAGTTGCTGAGTAACTTGAAGTTCAGGGGTTATTCCTGCATAATCGTTTGGAGGATTAGGAGTGAATAAACCTTCAGGGCGTTTCATTTGTTCAGGGCGATCAGCACCTGTATAAGACATACCGTCTATGAATCCTGGGTAAATAAATAGGTCTGTTCCATCTATTACTTCTGCGTTATCAGGGATGGTTGTATTAGCTCCAACCGAGCTGATTAGCCCGTTGTTGAAAATAATAGTAGCACCTTCTATAACTTTCCCTGGCGCTTGTACAATAGTTGCGTTTGTGATTGCATAAGTACGTGTCGCAGGAGATTTCCCAGTTGGATCGCTTTGAGCTAATACGCCAAAAGACAGAAACAACATAGGAAGAAGTGTTAACAGACGAAAAGTAGTTTTTCGTAGTAGTAGCTTCATTCTATATATTTTGAATTGTTAAAGTATAATTCGCCAATATATATTTTTGAAGTTGACTACGCTATTAATAAAGTCTCTGATTAAGTAAAAATGTGTTGTAACTAAGTTGTATAGTTTGAAACTCTTATTAACAATTTTCCTTTTTGTAGCTCGCTAATAGGAACGTTTCTGCTACAGAGGGTTTAAAATAGAGGTCTCTTACTTTTTTGTAGTCTTGATTTGAAAAGAATTCATCCATCGCTTTTTGAGAAGGGAAGTAGATAGTAAAAACCCGATTTATAGACTTTTCAGCTTCAGGAAAAAGAACTTCGGAAACTTTGAAGTCGTAACCAAACCCGCCACTATAGCTTTCTAATATGGGTTTCATAGCAGTTCTGTATTGTTGGTAAACTTCATCGTTGGTAACATTTAAGCCAACTAAACGCTCGTATTGCATGGTTTTGGTAATTTAGATTATGTGCGCTAAGATTTTTTAGTCCAAATTAAACTAACAGTAACACCAACAACTACAACCACAAAAGTTCCTAAAGGGTTTAGCCAGAGAAATTCAATGGCTTTGGAGTATGAACTTGGAACTTGAGTCCATGGTAGAAAGAAAGAATAATCGTTAGTTGTAGCGTTGTAAAAAAGTCTATCAAAGGTGAAAACGGATAGCATCCCTGTAAGTAGACCCGTTAACGCACCTCGACCATTTGCTTGCTTTACCCAAAGTAGAAGAATAAAAACACCTAAAATGGAACCATAAAAATAACTACCAATTTGGTTTATCAATTCTATAATAGATTTTGTTTCACCAAGAACCATTGCAGAACCCGTTGCAATAAGCCCCCAAAGTAAAGTTGCCACACGTGATGAGTTTAGATAATGAACTTCAGATTGTTTATTCAAGCCCAACCTTTGGTACCAATCTACAATACTTACAGTAGTTAGAGCATTTAATTCACTATCAATGGAACTCATTGCTGCTGCAAAAATACCAGCTACTATTAATCCCACTAAACCAATTGGGATATGCTTTAGAATGAAATAAGGAAAGATGTAATTGGTATCGTTAACATCTGTTTGAGTGATTTCAGCCTGTAACGCAAGTTCTCTGTTGCGAGCTTGGTTAAGCATTTCATCAGCTTTAACGAACGCATTTTTAGTTTCTTCATTCCGATTAGAAACAGCCATGAGAGCCGTTTCCTTCCTAAGCTTAAGTGCCGTTTGGTATTCTTGAGAAATTTCTAGTTCAGCATCAATTTGTTCCTGTGTTTGCGCAGTAGTATCTGTATTTCTAAAAGAAATAGGAGTGGATTGAAATATGAAAAACACATACAACATCACTCCAAGTAATAGAATAAAGAACTGCATCGGAACTTTAGCGTAAGCTGAAAGCAGAAGTGATTTTTGAGCGTCTCTGAGAGATGAAGTAGTTAAATAGCGCTGAACTTGAGTTTGATCTGTTCCGAAATAAGAAAGCATGAGGAATAAAGCAGCAAATACTCCACTCCATACATTATATTTTTCACTGAGGTCAAACTCTAAATCAAGTGCTGTAAGTTTGTTTACACTGCCCGCTAAATAAAGTGCGTCGCCAAAATTAACGGTTTCAGGGAGTTCAAAAAGAATTAGTACGAAACAGAAAATCAAGCCAAACACCATGATGGCCATTTGTTTTACATCAGTAGAAATTACACCTGCAGCTCCACCAACCATGGTATAGCCTGTTGCTAGTATTCCAATAATTAGAATGGTGATGGAAAGAGGAAGTCCCAATAAAAGTGCTAATACATACGATGGGGCTGCTATTACGGCACCAAGTGCTAGCCCACGTGAAATCAAGAATAAGCCACTTGTGGTAAGGCGAGTTTTTAATCCAAAACGTTCTTCAAGAACTTGATAGGCGGTGAAGGCTTTGAGTTTATGGAAGTATGGCACTACTGTTATACAAATAATAACCATCGCAAAAGGTATGGCTAAATAAACTTGAACAAAGCGCATGTCTTCTACATAAGCAATGCCAGTAGTACCAATAAATGTGATTGCTGAAGCTTGGGTTGCCATAATAGAAAGACCAGCAGCCCACCAAGGCATAGAACGGTTGGCAAGTAAAAAGCCTTCAATATTATTTGAGTTTTTGCCTTGTCTTGTTCCATCCCAAACTATGTAAGCCAAGAACGAAAATAGAACGGTCCAATCAATCCAATGCATGAGCTACGGTAAATTGAATGTGGAAGTGAACCAATAAAAAAGCAAGATATACACCACCCCTGATAGCAATACAAGAGTATAGGTTTTTGATAATGATTTGGACGTTTTAGGCATTGTAAAGTTTACAGAAAATCTGATTGTAAGCCGAACTTAGAATGTAAAAATCTTACCTATCGTTCGGATTGTTAGGGGTAGAGACTTTGCGAACCGTCTAATACCAAAGATAGTGCGTAGTTATATCCCAAAAAAGGATTGATACAACCTTTATTACTATGAATATAAACATATTTGAAAATTCCGATTTAGGTAGCCAGTTTGTTGCAAACCGGATTGGGAAAGTATTAGCCGCTCGTAATTCAGTATCTAGACCTACAGTTTTAGGCCTAGCTACAGGGAGTACGCCTATTGAGGTTTATAGTGAACTTATTAAGAAGCACCGTGACGAAGGTTTGAGTTTTGAGAATGTAGTTACGTTCAATTTAGATGAATACTACCCGATGGAGCCTTCAGATATTCAAAGCTACTATCATTTCATGCATCAGCATTTGTTCGATTCGGTTGATATTCAGCTGGATAATGTCTTTATCCCAAATGGAAAAATTCATGAACATAAGGTGATAAAGTATTGTGAGCAATACGATGATAAGATAGCTGAAGTTGGTGGGATTGATATACAGATTTTAGGAATTGGAGCAAATGGGCATATTGGCTTTAACGAGCCGGGTTCAGAATTAAATTCGGTTACACGTTTAGTGGAACTTGATGAGCAGACAAGAAAAGATGCTGCAGCTACTTTTAATGGCATTGAAAACGTGCCAACAAGTGCAATCACTATGGGAATAAATACCATTTTGAAAGCAAAAGAAATTCTAATAATGGCGTGGGGCAAAAGAAAAGCCGAAATAATTAAGCAATGCTTATTTGGAGAGGTTACTAGTACTAAACCAGCAACATTTTTACAAACACACCCAAATGTAAGTGTTGTGTTAGATGCCGAAGCCGCGTCGTTATTAGATTTAGATTAGAATGAACGTCGAATAATGAAGATAAATATCCTAACACAAAACAAAGGAGTTATAATGAAAAAAATAATAACGTTAATGCTTGCTGCCTTTTTGGTAGTTCCAAGTGTGCTCTTCGCTCAGCCAGAAGTACCCGTAGAAGAGTGGACAGGAAGAACTATTCTATTAATAGGGGCTCACCCTGATGATGATGGTGGTTCTCATGGTACACTAGCTAAATTACAAGCAAATGGTAACCAAGTGTACGTAATGCTTTTAACTACAGGTAACGTAGGAACTAGCGATCCAACCATGACTAGAGATCGTCTATCAAAAATTCGTCGTCAAGAAGAAGTTGATGCTTTAAAAGAATTAGGGATACCAGAAGATCATTACATCAACTTGGGATACACTGATGGTATGTTAGAATTTGCTGACAGAGAAGAAGTTGTTAAACAAATTGTATGGTGGATTAGAAAACTTAAGCCAACAACACTAATGGGCTTCGATCCTGGATATGGTTACCAACAATGGCATAAAACCGATCATAGAACTGCTGCTTACTTAACTGTTGATGCTGCACGTGCTGCTGAGTGGAGATTAATCTTTCCAAGTCAAATCATCAACGAAGGCTTAGAAGAGCATAGTGTTACCGATTACTTGTTCTATAGCTCAACTGGCGATGGCAAAAATACTGTTGTAGATATTTCTGAATTTGCTGAAAACAAAGTTCGTTCTTTGTCTAAGTATATCAGTCAGTTTACTTCTGCTTTCAAAAATTACACAGGCCCAAATCCTAGTGACCTACCAGGTAACGAAGGTAAAGAGTTTGTAGAGCGTATGCGCAAGCGTGTTTTCGAAAGAGATACTCTGAATGGTAAGCAAGTTGAAAGATTTCGCTATTACAAAGGCAACCCTGATGGAGCCGGTTCAAGAAGAAATTAGTATGCATTTTATTTCTTGATTCAATAAAAACATAAATAAGCAGCAAGTCGTTTTGGCTTGCTGCTTTTTGTGTATTTGGCAAACAAATTATTACATATATAGAGTGCTTATTAGAGATATAATGCCGTAATTAATAGGGCTGGTTCTACAAATCAACGGGCTGGTAGAAAACGGAAGGCAATGACTTTTTTAAGAGGACTGGGTAGATAACGATATGCTACTATTTGCATATCTAGAAAACAATTCAAGCAAGCAGAACTCCGCCGATGATTTTGAGCGTGTGGCAAAGATACGCGCTGGAGATGAAAAAGCGTTCGAAGAACTCTTCTTTGAATATTATAATCAGTTAAGTCGTTTTGCCAATACTATTACTAAATCTCGAGAATTTGCTAGAGATACTGTTCAGGATGTTTTTCTGAAAATTTGGAGAAACAGAGCTAACTGGGAAATTCATATTTCGATTAAGGTATATCTCTACCAATCTGTTAGAAATCAGTCTCTAAACCTGTTAGAGAAACAGAAAACCCGGCAACGTTTAAATGAAAAACTACAAATTGATCAGAGTAGTTATTCAAATCGCTATTACGAGAACGATAACTACCCCAGCTCTATAAGTGAAAGGGAGCTAAAGCTTCTTAAAAGGGTTTGGGAGCTAGTAGACCAAATGCCAGAGCGACGAAAATTGGTGTTCGAGTTGAATAGAAAGCATGGGTTGAGTTATAAAGAAATTGCAAAAGTGTTAAATATTGCCCGTAAAACTGTTGAAAATCATGTTGCCCAAGCATTGCAATTTTTACGGGATAATATAGACGCTGATAATTATTGATATTTTTTCTAGGGGTAGTAAATACTACACCTGTCTCACAAGAAATATACACCTCATAAAAGAACAAAATTGGATATCAAGCTTATAGCTAAATACTTAGCTAACGAGTGTACTAACGACGAGATAGCAACCATTGAGGAGTGGCTATCAGAAAACTCTGAGAATGTGGAACGCATGAAAGAGTTGGAAAGGATATGGACAGTTTCTGAAAAAGAAACTGAGTTTGATAATGTATTTAATCCGGAGCTCGATTGGGCTGTTTTGCAGAGTAGAATTGAAGACGAACAATTAGTATTTAATTCTAGAAGTGGTGCAAGAGGCGGAATGTTCTCGCTTAACTCGGCTTGGTCTGTAGCAATTCGTGTAGCTGCAATTTTTCTTTTAGCCGCTTTATTGGCCACCTATACATACAAATCGTTCTATGTGCATGAGTCAGAGGTGATTGAAAATGTATTTAGAGAAATTTCAATGACCAAAGGGCAGCGCGGTGGTGTTACACTATCTGACGGAACTAAGGTTTATCTAAACTCAGATAGTAAAATTGTTTTGCCAAGTGTATTTGAAGCAGATTTGCGAGAAGTATATTTGGAAGGTGAAGCCTTTTTTGATGTAGCGAAGAATCCCAATAGACCATTTATAATCAAAACTAATGGTGCCATTGTTCAGGTTTTAGGAACCTCCTTATCTGTAAGAAATTATGCTGGCGACAAAATAGTGCAAACCGTTGTAGAAGAAGGTGTTGTTTCTTTCCGAGCGGAAGACAAGTCTTTAAATGAAGGTGTGATACTAACAGCTGGCAAGCTTGGAAGGTTGAATTTAGAGGACAAAGTAATTGTAAAAGAACAAGTAGATGACTTAGATCTATACTTGAGCTGGAAAGAAGGATATTTGAAGTTTAATGATGCGTCAATGAAAGAAGTGGCGCAGCAGCTAGAGCGTAAATATGATATTGAGGTGAATTTCGTCTCAAAAGATATCGCAGATTTACATTTAACAGCCGAATTAAAAAGCCGGTCTATTAACAATGTACTTCAAACAATAGCTACGTCGCTAGGACTTCAATATAAGCTAAACCAAGATCGTGTTGATTTTAGTCTGGATGGAGGGTCTAATAAATAACATAGACCCTAAAAACAGATATAAAGTGGCATTTTTGGAAGCGCTTTTACAAAGAGCTAGGCGAAATACTAAATAATAACTAGTTATAGAGGACACGTATGAGAACAAAAGTTACACAAATGATACGGATTGCTGTATGCTTTTTCTTGTTGGGAGTGATAACACTCCATGCTGGAAATGCATCAAGTGCTAATGCACAGCTGATAACTTCCTTATCAAATAACTTACAAACTAAATATTATTCAGTTCAGTTATACTCCAACAGTATTCCTGAGCTTAAGAATGTTATTTCAGTTGAAAAGGATAATGCGCTTTTAGGGGAAGTATTAAAAGACATTGCGCAAAAATCGGGTTTAGGAATTGCAATAAATTCCGAAATAGAAATTCTCGATAAAAGAGTTACTGTTAATTTAATGGATATCTCTACAGGAGATGCTCTTCAGTATGTTCTATTAGGAACAGGCTATGAAGCTGCTATCTCAAAAACACGCGAAATTCTGCTAATTCAAAAGCCAGCTGTAGAAAAACAGCAAGCTGAAGTGGAGCTAGTTTTAACTGGGGTAGTTAGAGATGCTGCCAATGAAGAAACAATTCCTGCGGTTAACGTTTTTGTAAAAGGAACAAATATTGGTACAAGTACCGATGTTAATGGTGAGTTTAAACTTACTGTTCCTGATGACGCAGAAATTTTAGTATTCCGCTTTGTTGGTTATAAAAACCTTGAAGTTCCTATTGTTAAAAACCAAACTTTTTATGAAGTAAGCCTAGAGTCTGATTTGGTTTCTTTTGAAGACTTAGTAGTGGTTGGTTATGGTACACAGCAACGTTCTGAAGTAACAGGTTCTGTAACGTCTATTAGAACAGAAGAAATTCAGAATGTACCGGTTTCAAGTTTCGAAAATGCATTACAAGGTAGAATGGCTGGTGTAAACGTAGCTGAATCTACTGGTGAGCCAGGTGCTTCTCCACAAATTCTTATTCGTGGTACAGGTTCAATCTCAGCTGGTAACGATCCTTTATATGTAATTGATGGTGTTCCAATTTCAAAGAACACAAGTCTACAATCTAGCTTAGGAAGTCAAAGAGCTTCTTTCCAACCTCCTAAAGCAAATCCACTTGCTACTTTAAATCCAAACGATATTGAGTCTATCGAAGTATTAAAAGATGCTTCTGCTGCTGCAATTTATGGTTCTCGTGGATCTAATGGTGTTATTTTGGTAACTACAAAGAAAGGTAAATCGGGTGGTGCTCGTGTTACTTTTAGTGGTTATGGTGGTGCATCTACGGTTTTTAACAAACCAGATATGATGAACGCAGAAGAGTTAATAGCCTATACTAAAGACTCTCGTAACAATAACTACTTACAATCAGAAGACCCAACTAACCCTGCAAGCCCTGGTTATAACCCTGATTACAATCCAAATAATAACAATGGTAGAGCTACTACGGCAGCTACTCCATCTGATAATTATTTGATTCCTGAATCTATGGTGAATTGGGATGGTACAGATACAGATTGGTTAGACCTTATTTTTAGCTCTGCAACTATGCAGAACTACGATCTTACTGTTTCTGGTGGTACAGATGCTACTCAATACTTCCTTTCAGCTGGTTATTTGAATCAAGAAGGTGTGTTGGACGGTTCTGAATTTGATCGTTATACAGTTAAGTTGAATTTAACTCGTAAAGTGAATGATAGAATTGAAATTGGAACTTCTATCAATACAGCGCTTACTGAACATGACAGATTGCCTGCAAACTCACCTTACTTTGGTTCGCCTCCGGGAATTGTTTATTCAGCTATGGTTCATTCTCCAACAGTTAAGCCTTACAACGCTGATGGTACAATTAACCAGTTAAACAACCAGTCTCATTTGGGTGGTGGTACTACATCTTCTAGTAACCCATTAGCAATCATGAAATACATCGAAGAAGAGATTAATGAAAATCGAATCTTTGGTAATATGTATGGTAATTTTGAAATTACTGATAACTTAACATTTAAGAGTTTAGTTGGTTACGATTTAGATAACTACAAGCAGTCTTTTTATAGAGGCACACAATTCTTGTATCGTGATCAGACTGCTCCTCAGCCATTTGCACAAAGCAGTGCAGGTAATAGCTTTAACTGGTTATGGGAAAATACATTGAACTTTTCCAAAACATTTAATGACGACCATTCTGTAAATGCTATTGCTGGTTACTCAGCACAAAAGCAAGCTGACGAGCGTAGTGTTATTACTGCGAACGGCTTTACTGATGATCAAGTTAAAACAGTAAACGGTGGTATTATTTCTGGTGGAAATCAGGTTAAAGAAGAGTGGAGCATTGCTTCAGCTTTAGCTAGAGTAAACTACGCATACAAAGGTAAATACTTATTTACTGGTACAGTTCGTGCGGATCGCTCTTCACGTTTTGGTGCAGATCACCAAACAGGTGTATTCCCATCGTTCTCATTAGGTTGGAGAATGAGCGAAGAATCGTTCATGCCAGCTAGAGATGCGATTAACGAATTGAAATTAAGAGCTAGTTACGGTGTTACTGGTAACTTCGAAATCCCAAATTACGGTGCTATTGGCCTACTAGGTACAGCAAACTATCCGTTTGGTGGTTCTGAAGAAATCGGTGTTGGACCAGCTACTTTAGGTAACCAAGAACTAACTTGGGAAACAACTTACCAGCTTGATTTCGGTATTGATTATGCAATGTTTAGTGACCGTATTTATGGTTCATTTGACTATTACAAAACTACTACCAAAGATTTATTACTGTTCGTAAATGTTCCAGCTTCTACTGGTTTTGAAACAGCATTAACTAACATTGGTGAAGTTGAAAATAATGGTCTTGAATTCTCTATCACTACTAGAAACATGGTAGGTGAGTTCCAATGGGCAACTGATTTCAACATCGCTCAGAACAAGAATAAAGTTACTAAGCTTGGACCTGAAGGGGATCCGATCTTAAGTGCTGGTGCTGCTGGTAGTCGTCACATTACTATGATTGGCGAAGAAATTGGTAGCTACTACGGTTATGTGTTTGATGGTATTTACCAAAACCAAGCTGAAATAAATGCAGCTCCAACTGATTTATTAGCTCCAAATGCACAACCAGGCGACATAAGATTTAAAGATGTTAACGGTGATGGCTTTATTACTACAGATGACCGTACAGTAATTGGTAGTTACCATCCAGACTTCACTTATGGTATTACTAACCGTTTTAACTACAAAAACTTTGACATGAGCGTATTCATTCAAGGTGTAGAAGGTCGTGAAGTATTAAACTTAACTTCTCGCCACATGCTTAATGGTGAAGCTAACTTCAACTCTTACGCAGCATTGAACGATCGCTGGATTTCAGAATCTGAGCCAGGAAACGGTAAACATCCAAGAGCAGATCGTAACTCTGCAGCTCATGGTAATAACAACCGCGAATCTTCTTACCAAGTACAAGATGGTAGTTACTTGAAAATTAAGAATGTGACTCTTGGTTACACTTTACCACAAGAGAAAGTTGGTAAATATGTAAGCCGTGCACGTATATATGTATCTGCAACTAACCTAGCTATGTTTACTGACTACATCGGGTTTAACCCAGAAGTTAGTTTGCAAACAAACAGCTTAACTCCTGGTGAAGATTACGGTGCTTATCCGTTGTCTAGAACTATCCAGGTAGGTATAGACTTAGCATTTTAATGAGAATATTTAAAAAGGATAAGATTATGAAAAAACGACTGTTAATATTACTTATTCCCATGCTAGTCCTATCTTGCGGGGAAGACTTTACGTTATTGAGTCCCATTTCAGAAAGAAATGTGGGGAACTTTTATAAAACACAAACAGATTTAGAAGTTGCAATTACAGGTGCTTATGGTGCCCTACAGAGTAATGGAAACTTTGGTGTAAACTACATTCTGTTTATGGAAATGAGAGGCGACAATGCCGATAACGGCGGTGGCGATACCGGACTTGCTGCTTCTCTAGCTCAAATCAATAAATTCCAAGAAATTGCAACTGCAGGTGAATTGAAAAGCACTTGGGCTAGTTCGTATCAAGGAATTGCATGGTGTAATACCATTCTTGCTAAAATTGATGATGTAGACTTTACAGACGATACAGTAAAAGATCAGATTAAAGGTGAAGCCCTTTTCATTCGTTCATTATTGTACTATCACTTAGCTGTGATTTTTGGAAATATTCCAGAACAGTTTGAAGAAGTAACAACTCCTGATATTACAATCAATCAGGTTCCAGCAAGCGAGATTTTTGCTAGAATTGCTACAGATTTAGAAACTGCGGAAGGTTTACTTCCAACTACAACTTCCAACGGTAGAGCAACAAGTGGCGCAGCTGCAGCATTGCTAGGAAGAGTATACTTACAAGCAGGTAACAAAGCAGCAGCAGTAGCTCCTCTTCAAAGAGTAATTGCTTCAACAGCAGGTTATGGCCTAGTTGATAATTACGCTGATATCTGGGGCCCTTCTAACGAACTCAATAAAGAGTCTATCTTTGAAGTTCAGTTTAAATCTGGTTCAAACGAAGGTAGTGCTTATACCGATATGTTTACTCCAAACGGCTTAGGTGGCGGCGTAGGTGGTGGTGTTAAACCACAAATCGAAACCGAAGAAATCTTAAACGCCTTTGAAGCTGGCGACGAAAGATTTACTGGTACCTTTACAGAAGTTGTAGATACAACTACATCAGACACTACCTATTATGTAGGTAAATATGATAGTAGCCCAACTGTAGCTTTTGATGGCGATAATAACTGGATTGAAATTCGTTATGCTGAAGTTCTTTTGAACTTAGCTGAAGCTCTAGGCGAAGGTGGTCCTGCTTACGACCTTATCAACGAAGTTAGAAGTCGTGCTGGCTTAGCTGATATCGACGCTAATACTCCTGGTACTTTTGAAGAAAAACTTTTACAAGAACGCCGTGTTGAGTTTGCTTTTGAAAATAAAAGATGGCCAGACTTATTAAGATTTGGCGTAGCTAAGTCTGTAATGTCTGCTCAACTTGGAATTCCTGAGTCTCAAGTGAAGCTATTGCTTCCAATCCCACAGAGTGCAATTGATGTTGCTCCTGATGAGATGACTCAGAATCCAGAACACATCTAATTAAATAGTAGTAGCTCTTGCTGGGCTAGCCCGACGGTTAGCCCAGTTATTTTTTAACTAATAATTATAAGAAAATGAAAAAAAATTCGATTGTTCTTTTTATGATTTTGTGCTTTTCTACAGTTTCTCTGTTTGCACAAACAAATACAGCTAAAGACGATAGGATAAGAGTAATAGCTATTTTTGCTCACCCAGATGACGGTGACGCTAAAATGGGCGGAACTGCAGCATTATTAGCTGAATTAGGCTATGCAGTAAAGTTTGTTGCTATCACAAATGGTGATGCAGGCCACCAAACTGAAGGCGGTGGAGCATTAGCAAAAAGAAGACGTGCAGAAGCTCAAGAATCAGCACGAAGATTAGGTATTGATGAATACAAAGTATTAGATAACCATGATGGTGAACTTCTTCCAGAACTTCACGTTCGCCAACAAGTTATTCGAGAAATTAGAAACTGGAATGCTGATATCGTTCTTGGTTTAAGACCAAACGATTACCACCCAGATCACAGATATGCAGGTGTTTTAGTGCAAGATGCAGCTTATTTAGTTGTAGTTCCAAATGTTACACCAGATACTCCTCCATTAACAAAAAATCCAGTATTCCTTTATATGGAAGATGGTTTCCAAAAGCCAAATCCATTTAGTCCTGATATTGTTGTGGGTATTGATAATGTAATTGACAAAAAAATTGCTGGCTTAGATGCTCATGAATCTCAAATGTACGAATGGTTACCATGGGTAAGTGGAACATTAGACCAAGTTCCAAAAGACAAAAAGCTTAGAAAAGAAATGGTGAAAAGAGGCTACGTAGAAAGAGGTACTCTTTCAGCAGAAAAGAAAAAAGCTTTAGAAAAATGGTATGGCAAAGCTGAAGGCTCCAAATTTAAGTACGCTGAATCTTTCGAGATTTGTGAGTATGGTAAGCAGCCAACAGAAGCGGAAATACGAGAATTATTTCCAATGTTTAAAAAGTAAATCGCCTTAACTGCGAATAAATCATTCATTAGTAAATATTCAATTTCATGAAACGGAATTATCTTATAGTTGGCTTAATATTATTGGTATTTTTTGTTATTTCATTTCTTACCAATATTCTAGGTGCTCTTAATCCTAAAGTGACAGAGAGTTTTGTCTTGTCTGATACAATGGTAGGTTTTCTACCCTTCGCATTTTTCATTGCATACGGTGTTATGTCCATCCCTTCAGGGTTTTTGGTTGAAAAATGGGGAGAGAAAAGGATGATGATTCTTGCTTTCCTATTTGCATTTTCTGGTGCTCTTTTATTCGCAGTTTTCCCAAGCTTTAATGTATATGTAATTTCATTATTTACTATTGGAGCTGGTATGGCAGCCTTGCAGGTTGTGATAAACCCATTGCTACGTGTAGCTGGTGGGGAGGATAATTTCGCATTTAATTCAGTTATGGCTCAGCTAATTTTCGGTGCAGCCTCATTTGTTAGCCCACAAATGTATTCTTATTTAGTAAAAAATATAGAGCAAGGAAATCTCGACAAACCATTTATTGGCTTATTAACAGGGCTTGTTCCTGATATGATGTCGTGGGTTTCAGTGTATTGGGTTTTTGCTCTGTTTAGTATCGTTATGATGGTGGTTATCTCTCTTGTGAAATTTCCAAAAGTTGATTTACAAGACGATGAAAAAGTTGGCTCAAAGGCTAGCTATTTAGAGTTATTCAAAAACAAATACGTAATCTTATACTTTTTAGGAATCTTTGCCTATGTAGGTACAGAGCAAGGTATTTCTTTTTGGATGTCTAAATTTTTAAGCAACTATCATGGTATAGATCCTGATTCTGTTGGTGCAGATGCGGTCTCCTATTTTTGGGGATTAATGACCATTGGTGGAATCTTCGGCTTAATATTCATGAAATTGTTTGATAGTAAAAAGATTCTAAGATGGTTTACCGTAGCGGCAATAGCATGTGTACTTGTAGGCCTATTTGGTGGTGCGCAACTTTCACTTTGGGCATTCCCAATTTCAGGTTTCTTCTTATCTGTAATGTATCCAGTTATCGTTTCATTGGGTTTAAACTCTGTAACCAAACATCACGGCTCTTTTGCTGGAATACTTATGACTGGTATTGCTGGTGGGGCGGTTGTACAAATCCTTATCGGTGGATTAAGTGATATTACCTCTCTAAAAATAGGTATGATGTTCATCTTTGTTACACTCGGTTACATTTTGAGTATTAGCTTTTGGGCAAAACCACTTATCAGTAATAAAACCATTGATTTTGGGGCTAAGGACAAATCTTAATAAAACACAGAAAACAAGACGTTTAAAAAGAGATAAAATTGGATAAAAGAAGTCTTATAGGGATAGACTTAGGGGCAACGAATGTTCGCGTTGCTAGAGTTATTAACCAGGAAATTTCGACAATTTCTTCCCAACCGATAGTCCATGCCGAAGACTATAATGAGCTTATAAATCAAATTATAAGCATGATAGAAGAGCAGATTTCCCCAGAGATTTCTGCGATTGGCATAGGCGTTCCAAGCGTTGTAGATGTAGAAAAAGGGATTGTATATGATGTGCAAAATATCCCTTCTTGGAAGGCGGTTCCTTTAAAAGACATTCTGGAGGAAAAATTTAATAAACCTGTTTTTATAAATAACGATGCGAATTGTTTTGTACTTGGAGAGAAATATTTCGGAAAAGCCCAAGCATATTTATCAGTAGTTGGGTTGATTTTAGGAACTGGTTTTGGCTCAGGTTTAATTATAAATGGGCGCCTATTCTCGGGTGCAAATTGTGGTGCTGGAGAAGTAGGAATGCTTCCTTATAAAGACACAATTTTTGAACATTATTGCTGTGGTCAGTTTTTCGATATCCATAAAAAAGCTAGTGGTGTAGAGACTTATAAAAAAGCCTTAAATGGTGATCCTGAAGCACTTCAAGACTATATCGAATTCGGAATACATGTTGGCAATGCTATAAAAGCTGTTGTTTATGCTTACGATCCCGAATTCATTGTATTAGGTGGTAGCGCAAGCAAAGCTTTTCCATTTTTTGAAAAAAGCATGCGCGAAGCTATGGCAGACTTTGCTTATCCAAAGTCATTAGAAAAATTAATAATAAGTGTCTCAGAGTTAGATCAGGTAGCCGTTTTGGGTGCGGCAGCTCTCGCTCTCGACCAACAAATCCCAACCAAATAGGAAATAAATGTTATGTATGCATATTTAAAAAAACACACTAAACTTACACTAGTATTTCTAGGTCTTCTAGTAATGGTAGTAGGGTGTGGGAATAGTGGAACGAGTACTAAAATTCCAATTACTGTAGAAGGAAACGTACCTGGTTCCCCGCAGATTTTTGGTGTCCCAATCCCAAAGGGCGAGTTATTTTCACCAGACAATGTTAGAGTTCTTGGCTCTGATGGAAAAGAAATTCCATCTCAAATTACAAAAGTGAGCACATGGGCTCCTGCTGACAACAGTATCAAATGGATTTGGGTATTTTTCTTCACTGAAGAGGAAAGCAATTACGAAGTAGAATACGGCAAAACAGTATCTAACGGACGCAATTACGATCAAATTCTTACAGTTCGTAATAACCAAAGACCTACTGGCGAAGTTGAAGTTAATACCGGTCCGCTTAGGTTTACTGTTGAAAAAGGTGAAGGTGGCGGATTTTTTAACGCCCCAGCTGGTAGTGGTTTTATGGACAAAGTAGAGCTCGATTTAGACGGTAATGGTTTTGATGATAGTGATGTTATTGCTGTTGGTGAAGCAGGTAGAAGTTCTTTCTTAGATTTGTTAGATGATGCAGGCTTAGATCGCTCTAAAGCAGTAGTAATTAGAACAGTTAAAGAACTTGGAACAGGTCCATTACACGCTATTATTAGAGTTGAAGGTGAGTACCACTACGGCCGTGATGATAACAATATGGCTCCTTTTATTACGAGAATTCACGCCTACGCTGGTAAAAGCTATGTGAAAGTTCAGCACACGTTCGTGTATACTGGCATTCCTGATAAGCATAAAGAGCTTCCTGGCGAGTACGAAGTTATTGCAACTCAGAATGGTGAAACAGTTGATGAAAGCAAGTATGCAAAAGATCCTGGATTTATGAAGCCAAACGACAGAATTGCCGCTACAGGCCTTTCTTTAAAGTATAACATGGCTAAAGACAAAACAGTGACCACTGCATATTATAAAGGTAAGTGGTACAGTGAAGATGGAAGTACAATTGTGCAATCTCCGCTAAAAGGTGACGCTTCAATTTTACAAGTTGGACCAAATGAGTCACAAATTCCGCCATTAGAAAATTCTTCACCTGACGAGAGACTAGAAGGTATTTTCAAATCAACTGTTTCTGTAGATGGCAATAAAGATGTAAATGCAGAACGTGCACCAGGTTGGTTAGATGTATCTGACAACAAATGGGGTGTTACTGTAGGTTTTAAGAGTTTCTTTGAAGAGTATCCAAAAGAAATTAAAGTAGAAGAGGACCAGGACAAACTAGTAGCCTATATCTGGACTCCATCAGCAGATCCAATGAGCTTCGCTAAAAAAGACAATAAAAACGATAGCGGAATGATTGGTAACTTCGCTCAAGGGCTAGCCAAAACTACTGAAATGGTGTTCAATTTCCATAAAAAGAGCACTAATGAAGAAGTTGAAAAAGTAGCTGATATCTTTATGGATTCTCCAGTAACTCACGCTTCTCCTGAATGGTATGCAAAAAGTGAAGCATTCGGTAAGATGTCAGCAAGTAATGATAAATATGCTACCTACGAGCGTGGATTAGATTATAAAATGGACTGGATGATGTTCAACCAAAAATGGGAGCCTTGGTATGGCATGTTAAATTACGGTGATAATTTAACGTACTACTACGGTTACGAATGGACACAGTGGACAAATAACGAGCCAGGCAACGATTACATGTGGTGGTTACAGTTTATTAGAACTGGAAACCCTGACTACTACAAAACTGCACAAGCAGCTAGTATGCACACTATGGATGTTGATAATATCCATTGGCCAAAAGACCCTGTTTACTTCGGTGACACCAACGAGTCAATTCATTCATTCCAAGTAGCTGACAAGCCTAAAGGTTCTCCTTATGTAGGGATGGGACGTCGTCATGCAGCTCAACATTACACTTCATTATTAAGTGCACACGTTTGGGTTCCTGGTTGGATTTCTTCTTACTATCTAGATGCAAACCACCGTGGACTAGAAGTAGCTATGGAAACTGGCGATTATTACGTACGTAGAATCTTTGGAGATCACGGTTTACGCGGTCGCCGTTTATATCTATCAGTTTGGAACTTATCTGAAATCTATGATGCTACTAAAATGGCTAAATATGGGGATGAGCTAAAAGAACGCGTAGACATTATGCTTGAGCTTCAAAATCATCCAGATCAAGGTGGCGAAATTGTAATCAATCGTTATGGATATTCTCAGGTATATGCAACCAACGGTTTACGTAAGTATTATCAATTAACTGAAGATGAAAGAGCTAAGACAGCTATGGTTGACCATGCTCGTAGATTAAGAGACGTTCCACCTCTAAATCATGACATGGAATCTTATCTGTCTTCAATTAGTAGTTTAGTGCTTGGTTACGAATATTCTGGCGAGAAAAGTTTATTAGACGAAGCCGTAAAACGTGCTCAGTATCTAAAAACTGATGAACTTGCACAGAATTTTAAATCGTATGAAAATCAAAGAATACTTGCGGATGCTCTAGAAGAAGCTAGCCATTTTCCAAAAGATCCAGGTGCACGTCGCCCTCCAATTTGGCAAATTACCAATGGGCTACGTGTATTTGGTTGGACAAGTATTTATAATGTACCTTATTTAAATTATTGGTTGGAAAAAGAAAACTATCCAGCTGACAAGTAATTAATATATTTCTATGGGATCTATGCTAGCTTTTGGTAAGCGCTCAGGTTTTTTTGCTGGGTTGATTGTATTCATAATGTTATTAATCATTCCAGCGCCTGAGGGTCTCTCAGATGCGGCATGGAGTACGGCTGCTGTAACAATTTTAATGGGAATTTGGTGGATAACTGAAGCCATTCCCATTTCTGCAACAGCACTTGTGCCCATTGTTCTATTTCCAGTTTTAGGGGTTTTTAGCATTGGAGATGCCACATCTCCTTATGCTAACCCTCTTATTTTTCTTTTTATGGGCGGTTTTGTAATTGCCTTAGCAATGGAAAAATGGAACCTACATCGGCGTATTGCCATAAGCATTGTAAGCTTTGTAGGTATAAAACCATCCTCAATAATTATTGGGTTTATTATTGCCGCATCTTTTTTAAGTATGTGGGTTAGCAATACCGCAACCGCTATTATGATGTTGCCCATTGCTATGTCTATTCTTGATTTGATAGATAGAGAAGAAGGCGGAAATAAGATAAATTTCGAAATTGTACTCATTTTAAGTATTGCTTATGCATGTAATATTGGTGGGATGGGGACCTTAATTGGTACACCGCCAAATGCATTACTTGCAGGCTTTGTGCTTGAGAATTACGGTATTGAAATTACCTTTTTCGATTGGATGATGGTTGGGATACCAATCATGCTCATCTCTCTTCCTATTATGTATTTAGTACTCACTAAAATAGTATATCCCGTAAAACTTAAAGTTTTACCAGGTGGTGAAGACTTAATCAAAAATCAGCTTAAAGAACTTGGTAGTATTACCTCACAAGAAAAGAAAGTAGCTTTTGTATTTGTATCAGCAGCTTTAATGTGGATATTCAGACCTTTATTAGCCAGTTTCTTACCAGGACTTTCTGATGCCGGTATTGCTATCGGAGCAGCTGTTATTTTCTTCATGATTCCAGCTAATAAAAAAGAAAACACTTTTCTATTGAAGTGGTCTGATACTAAGAAATTGCCATGGGGTGTTCTCATCCTTTTTGGTGGTGGTTTAAGTATGGCTTCTGCAATTAGTAAAACAGGTTTGGCCACCTGGATTGGCTCAGGAATTGGAAGTTTAAATACATGGCCAATTCTATTGCTCATTTTAATTGTTATAGCACTTATCGTTTTCTTAACAGAAATGACAAGTAATACGGCTTCCACTGCAGCATTTTTGCCTATATTGGCATCCGTTGCAATTGGCTTAGGTGAGAATCCTCTTTTGTTTGCAATCCCAACAGTGTTAGGCGCGAGTTGTGCGTTTATGCTACCTGTAGCAACTCCTCCAAACGCCATTGTTTATGGAAGTGGTAAAATTACCATACCAGAAATGTCGAAAGCTGGATTGTGGCTCAATCTCGTGTTTATTGTAATACTTACAATGGCCTCGTATACACTCATTAGCTGGGTATTCGGAATCGAGCTTGGCGTACTTCCTGAGTGGGCTAAGTTAGGATAACAAAAAAAAATTATAGAACGACTTAACGTAAAGGGTTGATAAGCTTGAAGCTTTCAACCCCTTCGTTTAATAATAAGTCTAACACCGAGCAATTTGGTTGAAACCTAGGATAAGCTTGTTTGTAAGTTGGGTGTGTAATTAAAGCTAACTCTGCTTTTCTACTTTGCCTTTGGTAGTTTTTGGATTGATGTTCCAAATAAAGCCTTTCATACCCTAAGTTTGCCAAGCACTCGTCGGGAAAGGTGCTATATCCTTTCACATCACTTGCCAATTCGAAAGATAAATCAATTTCTAAATAACGCAGCAAACGCTTAAAAAAGTAGAGGTTGAAATCGAGCAATTTCTCAAATTCGTTAACCATTAGGATATCATGGCGAATTTCATCCTCAAAATAATCGAAATAGGTCGAGTTTTTATAGTTATGCGCTATGGCATTCCAAAATGGATCGAACCACCGTTGGGAATGATCTAAACGAACATCTTTAACTGCTTTTTTTCTATCCTCACTTAAAATGGGCAAGTTAATCCACTGAGTCCCCCCATCTGCGCACACTTCAGCACGATGTGTTCGTCCTTTTCGCGACCATTTCTCAACATCTTGCAGAATAACTCGATCAGCCTTCAGCATAGAAATTAAATCATAAAGATTGGGGGCAAATTGAGGTGTTAAAAGCGCTAAAGTCACTATATCGGATTGAGGTAAATGAAATGGAAGAAATTTAAGTACGATTTGAAAATAAGAACATAACAAAAATCATAATTCAAAATTCAGCCTTTAAAATTTCTTATCTTACGGTTCTTAAATTTACAATCACAAAAAGTAATATACATGAGCGTTCGCGTACGTTTTGCTCCATCCCCAACTGGATTTTTACACATCGGTGGTCTTCGTACTGCCCTTTACAATTATTTATTCGCCCGTCATCATGGCGGAACGTTTGTTCTTCGTATTGAAGATACCGATCAAAACAGGTATGTAGAAGATGCAGAACAGGATATTATAGATTCTCTTGAGTGGGCAGGAATGACCATTGACGAAGGTCCTAAAAACCCAGGAAAGTTTGGCCCATACCGCCAAAGTGAACGAAAAGAAATGTACTTAGACTTTGCAAAGCAGTTGATTGATAGCGGGAATGCGTATTACGCGTTTGATACACCCGAAGAAATTGACGAAATGCGTGAGCGTTTAAAAGCTTCTGGAAATCCGTCTCCAAGTTACGATTCTATTACTCGCCAATCAATGAAAAATAGTCTCACACTTCCTCAAGAAGAGACTGAGCGCAGACTTGCTGCTGGCGATGATTATGTTATTCGGTTGAAAGTGCCTCGTAGAGAAACCGTGAAGTTCGAAGATTTAGTGCGCGGGATTGTTTCTTTTGAAACTGCAGGACTTGATGACCAAGTGTTGATGAAATCTGATGGAATGCCAACTTATCACCTCGCAAATGTAGTTGATGACCACACGATGGAAATTACTCACGTTATCCGTGGTGAAGAGTGGTTAAGTTCCACACCAAAACATTTGTTGTTGTATAAAGCCTTTGGTTGGGAGCCACCAACAATGGCACATTTACCGCTTATTATGTCGCCAACAGGAGGGAAACTTTCTAAGCGTAAAGCTGAGACTGAAGGCATCCCCGTAAATACAAAAGATTATATTTCTGGAAATTATGAGCCAGAAGCTTTGGTGAATTTCTTGGCGTATATGGGATGGAGTCCTGGAGATGATTCTGAAATCCATAGTGTTGAAGAAATGTGTAAGCTGTTTACACTCGATCGAGTGAGTAAAGGTGGGGCAGTGTTCAACTTTAAGAAGTTGATGTGGTACAACGAGCACTACATACGTGCAACGGCAGTTGCTGATTTATTGCCGAGGGTAAAAGCTTCCGCTGAAGCCGCAAATTACGATACTAAAAGCGATGAGTATTTAACTAAAGTTATCGAACTAATTCACGAGCGTGTTTCTAAAGTGGATGAATTTGTAAGCATGGGGGCATTCTTTTTTGAAGCTCCTAAAGAGTACGATTCAAATGCGCTTAAGAAGTGGAAAGATGATAGTGCGCCTTTAGTAACTGCTTATAAAGCAAAAATTGAAACACTAGGTGCAGATGAGTTTGTAGCCGCAACGCTTAAAACTAAACTAGAAGAAACTGTTGCTGAAAATGAAGTTGGCTTTGGTAAATTGATGATGCCACTTCGTATTGCAGTAACTGGGCAAGGTTTTGGGCCTGATTTATTTGCTTCGCTAGAAATGCTAGGTAAAGATGAGGTATTGGAAAGAATAGACGTTTGCTTAGAAAAATTAAACTAGGCGTTTGATTCCAAAAACTCTATTTCATAAAAAAAGCTTTCGATTAATAACCGAAAGCTTTTTTTTTATTCTGAAAGATGAAGTAGTTATTTCTTCTTAGAAACTAAGCCACCTTTCTGGCTGTCTACTTTAACCGTGTAGTTTTTTCCACCACTGATAATCCATCGAACAGTTACAGAACTCATACCTGGGATGTTATCCACTTCAAGACGCTCTGGTCGGTTCTTTTGTTCTACAGTTTGATTAAGGTCACGATTTGTAACAATCATACCAGCTTCAACTGTAGCGCCTTCTATGCTGATGATATCTGGAGGCATAATGCGATTTTTTACATCTATACTTGCGTGTGTTGGCATTAAGCGCTCGTTGGTGATAACAGCTGTAACTTCACGCAATCCACCACCTAAATTTCGTTCAGAAATCTCGTCAATAGTGAGTTTAGGTGTTTGGTATAAATGATAGATGGTAAATGCCATATTACGATGAGCATCTTGTTCTAGCAAAAATCCTGGATGAGCACGTCCAAAATTCTTTTTAAATCCACCAATTTCGATTTCGCCATATTGTGGGTGATTGTATGGTTTCCATTCTACAATAGCATCACCAAACAAAAGGCGTTTGTTGAATTCATAAGAGTCTGTTGCGGAGCGCTCTTTACTCTGAAACATTTCATAAGCGGTCCAAAGCTCGTTGGAATAAGTAAAAACTCCGCGCACACCATAGAACCAATCAAGCTCTCCTCCAAATACGTCGTACAAATCGTCATAAACTACCATATAACGATACCCAGGAAGCAGGCGCTCTCCAACTTTACCAATTGCATCGTAAACTCGAGCATCTTGACGAGTGTATGTTGCTTTGTCTTCTTCTACGCCTGGGCCACGAAGAATCATTCCACCAGAATTATGATAGCTTTGAGCTGCAGCAATATTTGGTCGGCTCATTACAAAATCTAATACTGCACGAGATTCTGGTAATGAAAATGGATATTTATGAGCACCTCGTTGAATGTGATTTGGTTGCCAATTCCAGCCCCAATCACGATTAGGGTCATAATAGCCAACGCGATCTTCGTTAATACGGCCGTCATTGTCGTTATCAATTCCTTCCGAACCAAGTAGTTCGTAGTCTCCAAATTCATCATCTGGCACTCGAACCATCATGTTTGGATAAGTTGGATGAACGCGGAAATTACCTCTAGGATTCTTACGGCGCATTTGAGTGATGTTTCCGTCACCATCAAGATCATCAGGTTGATCTTCATCAATTAGGCCGTCACCGTCATCATCAATAGGTTTTAATCCTGAACGAGGGGTGCTAGCGTTATTTGCCTCATTCATAAAATGCTCGCGAGCATCTGGGTTTATAGTAGGCACAATGTAGAGTGTTTTGTCATTCAACAGCTCTTTAATAAATTTTACATCGCCAAAAGATTCTGTTAAATACCAAGCGGTATAGAGAGCCATTTCGGCTCCTTGAATCTCATTGGAGTGAATGTTTCCATCAATATAAATTGCAGGTTTACGGTCTGGGTTTCCATGCTTAAAATTAGAAACCGTTAGCATCCAAATATCTCTACCTTCGAAAGATTTACCGATGGAAGTTCTCTTCGCAAGATTAGGATGTGCTTTTGCGATGCGTTCTGTAAGCTCGCTAATTCCTTCGTAGTTGTAATAATGATTCCAAGTAGCTTCTACTTTAGGATTTGCAGGAGTTCCCGCAGCAGGAAAAACGCCCTCAGTTAGCTGTGCTTTTACTAGATTTGAGGTCGTCATCAAACCAAAAATAAAAGCCGTAATTAGGATATGTTTAATAGTTTTCATAATTCGATTACTTAATGGTTTGTTCTTTGGTTACAAATCCGGTCATTGGTGAACCTGATTTTACCGTTATTTTTCCAGAGCCTTGAACAAGCCAAGTTTTAGTTACATATCCATCAGCGGGGATTGAACGTTCAAAACTTTGAATTTCTCCACTTAATAGATTCATGCCTTTATCTAATTGAATTTGAGTAATTACTCTTCGTACCCAATTGTTGCGTACGCCAAGATCAGAAGCGGTAGGTAAGTTTCCGTCATTATAAACATCAACAGTAATGCGAGTTAGGTTTTTCCCAGCTTTTTCGGCTTTAAAATTCACAAGCTTAACACTTGGCTTCATTGAAGCTAGTTCAAGTATGAAGTCGGTGTGGCTTTGCGCTAATGAATCAAGAATTTCTGAAGGCGGTGTATGCATAGTGAATGGTTTTAATCCACCAACTTCTACTTTTTGATTTGGGAAGTCTGGGTGTTTAACCTCGGTCCAATCAACAAAAACATCATGTCCTTCTTTTTCTGCCCAAGCTAAATACTGAGCTTCGGCATTATCGAATTTTTTAGGCTTTCCACCTTCGCCTTTAACTTCTGGCGTCCACCAACCTGGCGTGCTAAAACTATAGCGACCATAATGGTAGTAAGCCCACTGAAAGAGGTCGCCTTGTTGAGGATTACCAGCAGGAGCTTTACCTAATTTCGTTTTCTTATTATAAAGTTCAGAAACCATTTTGTTGATTTCGATGTCTCCCGAAAGCCATCCTGAAACAACTCGCTTAGAAGCTGCACCACGGTTGAATTTGAGAGGAGTAGATAGGTTGTTTTCTGGACCAAAAGAAATCACCACAAAAGTGTTGCGTGCTTCTTCAAACAGAAAATCGAGAACTCCACGTGTCTCATTTTCAGAAACGGGATTTTCGCTAGAACCAGGCTTGAAGTATGGAAAGTCGTACGAAAAGTTTTGGTTAATATTAACCCCTCCTTCACCATCTTCGTTGAACTTGCCGTCTTTATCGTTATCGATGCCTTCAGTAAAGATTTTATACCGGCCTTTT
Organism: Balneola sp.; assembly: GCA_048267645.1. GTDB lineage: Bacteria > Bacteroidota > Rhodothermia > Balneolales > Balneolaceae > Balneola. The sequence goes on along the minus strand of JBLWXC010000011.1, from coordinate 40,035 downwards.
TCGCCATTGCTAACATCAGCTTTTACCATAACTCTGGCGTCATCTTTGTGAGCTGTAAATTTTCCAGTTAGGTCTTCGACTCTCATCATGGTAATGAGTTTGTCACCATTTAAGTCGTCGAAACCATCTTCGTTAAAAAAGCCATCTCTGTCGGCATCTGTTGAACTCATGTTGCCATCACGCTCATATTTTATGGAAGCAAAATATTGAGCAGCGGCATCTGGATTTATCTGTGGAAATACATAAAAAGTGGTTGAAGCTAAAAGTGCTTTAGTTTCTTCTGTATTCGCTTTAGATAGAAGTTGCTCTGCGAACCTTAAAGTTAGCTCGCTTCCTAGAATATGAGATGCTTTCGCACCACCTAGAACTGCAATTGCGGGATGATTTTTGATATCACCTGAACCGATGGTGAGTACCCAAACATCTTTCCCTCCTTTTGTTTTAGCTACTGATTTGAGCTCAGTAATGTTTTTATGCGCGTTATTCAAAGCTTTCATTTTAGCTGTAATCTCTGAATAAGAGCGGTAGTCAGTATTATTTTGAGCTTGTGTACTAGTTGAAACCGAAAGGAGGCCCACTAAACAGAACAGGCTCAAAATTTTGACGGATATATTCATTGTTGAAACCATTTAAATTTTAAGATGCATAAAAGTCTTTACTTAGAAGAGCATTTCAAAATTACAGCTGTAAAAAGATTATAAGTGAATAGGACGGAATGGGTAAAAATTGAGTAAATAAATAATCACATATGGAAATTAACAGCTATATCTTTTATCGTGGTGCACAAATAATTCAAAGCATTAGTTAGGTTAGAATGAAGAAATATATTCTTGGGTCGTTATTAATCTTAGTTGGTTGTAAAACAACACAGCTTCCTCAAAAAGAAATAGTTGAAACTACAAAAGTTTCCAGTTCTGCAGTTCAGGAACTCGCAGGTAAATTTGAATCATCCCCAGTTTTTTCCAAAACTATCACCGGTTTTGCTTTGTACGATCCTGAAGCAGATTCTTTGCTTTATGGTGTAAATGAAGATAAATACATGACCCCAGCCTCTAATACTAAATTGTTTACCTATTATGCGGGCTTGAACATGTTGGGGGATAGAATACCAGCACTTTATTATGTTATTAAGGGAGATTCACTCATTTTTTGGGGATCGGGAGACCCTTCTTTCCTTCACCCTGATTTTGGTACTTCAGATGTCTACGATTTATTGAATGAATTTGAAGGAAATATCTATTTCTCGGATAGCAATTTTGATGATGAACCTTTAGGACCGGGTTGGTCTTGGGGCGATTACGATTCTTACTATTCAGCAGAAAAAAGCCCACTTCCTATTTATGGAAATGTAGCGCGATTCACCCTAGAACGTATTGAACAAGAGCGTATTGCAGAAGAGAACGGTGAGTATTTAGTAAGCCCCAAATTTTTCAGCGATTATGTGAAAAATGATGGATTGAATGAAGAAGGACGTTTATCCCTTTCTCGAGAGAGAGTTGGCAATACTTACAACTATTCGTTTAAAAGCGATACTTCACGATATGAAGTAGATAAACCTTTCCATTATACTCCAGAGCTTGTTGTAGAACTTTTAGCAGATACACTAAACAAAAAAGTTGAGTATTTGAGCGATTATAAAATGCCAGAAGAGTTTGAAACACTTTATGGAATGGAATCAGACAGTTTGTATAAAAGAATGTTGCTACCAAGTGATAACCACGTTGCTGAGCAAATTATGATGATGATTTCGGGAACACTTGGCGGTGATTTGAATGTGAGAAAAGGAATCAATTACGTTATTGAGAATTACATGTCTGATTTACCTGATTCTCCTAATTGGAGAGATGGATCGGGACTTTCTCGCTATAACTTATTTACGCCACGTAGCGTTATTGCGCTTCTGCAAAAAATAGATGAAAAAGTGAATAACGATGAATTGTTATTCGATTCGTTGCCTCAAGGAGGAAAGCAAGGAACTATTCGTAGATTGTATAAAGCCCGTGACGGTGGCCCTGCTTATGTTTTTGCTAAAACAGGAACGCTAAGTAATAACCATTGCTTGAGTGGTTTTGTGATTACCAAAAGTGGTAGAAAGCTTCTTTTTAGTTTTATGAATAACAACTACGTTATTCCAACCAGAGAAGTACAAAACCAAATGGAAGAAATGCTCTGGTTTATTCACACCAATTTCTGATAAAAAAAAGCTCCAAGTGTTGATTTGGAGCTTTTAGTATTTATTTAGTTGCCTTCTTCGGCAAGTTCAAATCAGTCATTTTCAATTGCGGAAATATCATCTAATTTTCTGATTTTTATATTCATATAAGCAAAGAAGATAGACATGAATGGGCTTATAAGATTAAAGAACGCAAAAGGAAGGTAAGCCATAGTATCTACTCCAAGTACTTTTGAGTGATAGGCCCCACAAGTGTTCCATGGTACGAGCACAGAAGTTACCGTTCCAGAATCTTCTAAAGAACGGCTTAAATTTTCTGGAGCGAGCCCTTTTTCTTTGTAGGTTTCACCATACATACGACCTGGAACTACGATGGCCAAATACTGATCTGAGGCGGTAATATTGAAGAAAACACAAGTTCCAACCGTTGAGGCAACTAACGAACCGGTAGAGTTTACTACTGAAATTACTGCTTCAGCTATGCGTTTTAGCATCCCGCTCGTTTCCATCACACCACCAAAGATCATGGCAGATATAATTAGCCAAACGGTTCCTAACATTCCATACATCCCACTAGAACTCAATAAGTCGTCTACAATGGGGTTGCCAGTGGCAATACTGATATCGCCGTAAAGAGCGAGCATTACACCTACATATTTTGATTCCATAGATGAGTCAGCATAACCTGAAACTTGATGCACAATATCAGGTTGGAAAATCAATGCAAAAACACCACCTAATAAGGCGCCAACAGTAATTGCTGGTATTGCAGGAATTTTTTTCACAATTAGAAAAATTACTACTGCTGGAACGATAAAAAGCCATCCGTTTATATTGAATTGACTTGAAATGGCATTGAGAATTTCTTGAGTGTCTACAGCTTGTGAATTCCCACCGTTCATAAATCCTAAAATGAGAAATAAGATAAGAGCTATACTTATTGATGGAACTGTGGTATAGGCCATGTATCTGATGTGTGTAAAAAGATCCGTTCCAGCCATTGCAGGAGCAAGGTTGGTAGTATCAGAAAGAGGCGACATTTTATCTCCAAAATAAGCGCCTGAAATAATTGCCCCAGCAACCATTCCTTGTGACAAACCGAGGGCTGTTCCAATTCCTATTAAAGCTATACCAACTGTTGCCGAAGTGGTCCAAGATGAACCCGTAGCTACGGAAACGATTGCACAAACCGCGCATGCCGCAACTAAGAAAATAGTCGGGTTTAGAATTTGAAGCCCGTAATAAATCATGGCAGGGACAATTCCACTGAGTAACCATGTACCTGCAAGCGAGCCAATCAGCAATAAAATAATCATTGAAGACATCGCGGAGCTAATACTTTTTACAATCCCCGTTCTAATTTCAGGCCATTTAAAACCAAATTTATAAGCTACTAGCGAGGCAATACCTGCTGAAAGCATAAGTATTATTTGGTTGGAGCCTGAAAGGGCGTCGTCACCAAAAATTCGAACATTGATGAAAAGAGCGACAATAAGGAATATAATAGGAAGAAAGGCCTGAAAAAGAGTCGGCTTAGTGTATTTATAGGTCATTTGAAACGGTTAGTTCACAGTTATAGCGCTCCAAGATAGTAATTAATTACTAAGTCGGCTATTTATTGAAAATTTGTTGAAATCTATCTGTTTGTGAAGCCTAAAATTTGAAGTATTGTTCATCAAGAATTTCGTGTGATGCAGGCTTATATCGGCGTTCAATAAATTCAATAGTTCCATTTTTATGAATTAGGAGCAAGGTAGAACAACGAGTTCCATACCCTTCGGTTTTTATAAAAATAGATGAGATAGCTTTTTCTAAATGAGAGGGAATACCCGTTTGCGGGAGCTTACTATCTTCAGCTTTAGTATCATCTTTAAGAATATCGAAAAGTCTATTGGGTTCAACTTGGTTACTTTTTATGATTTGTTTAAGCCCAGATTTAGCCAGTTCTAGCTTTGGCTAAGGGGTGTCTAAAAGAGCATTACTAAGGCCATGCACACCAGTGGTTACAGAGGTAATAGTATTATTGTGATTCGAAAAGTGTAGAATTCTTTCAGCATCGCCAAGTAAAATATTGAAGCCATTATAAAGGCTAGATTTGTTTTGAATCTCAGCGAGGTATTCACGAGCCGATTGCTCGGACTTTAGAAAATCTAGAACTAGATCTCCGCGTGAGGGGGCGTTAGTTTTTAACAGTGAAGGGTCTCTATAATTAGTAAGTGCTGCCCATTTTTTATTTTTGTGAACTCCCATCCAAGTTCCTCCCGCTTCAAGATCTTTTCCCGCTAAGATGTTTGGGTAACCTTCTTCTATCCAAAATTGAGCTTTTCTAGTAGGCCGATTATAAAATTCATCTCGGTTTGCAGCAAGAATCAGAGAATACTTAGGATGATTTCGTTCTGCAAAGGTAATTAAGCACATAGAGCTTTTTTAAAATATGATTGTATTATTCCCTCGAATCTAAGCATATTCCGCAACCATTTTCAGCTTTACCGTATAGAGCACACATGTTTTTGTCACACGATCAACGCTTTAGGGATATTCTACTTCTTTGCTTAGGATTTTTTGGAGTTTTCTGGTTTTACGCAGATTTCCAAAATCACTGGGTACCATCAACCATTAGTATAAAAATGGATGATGAAACTGCTATAAATAAAGTCGACTCTACTTTAAGAAGCTGGAATTATCAGCCTATTAGCTTAGAGAAGGTTGTAAGCCCAATTCAAGCAGAAATTGATGTAGACTCGTTGCAACGAAAGTTCGGCTCATCTTCTTTGATTAAAAAAATTCTTGGTGAGCGAAGAAATGGATCTAAGCTCCCATATTTCAAAACAAATGTTGCTGCTTTTGCTAACGATGGTAGAGGACTTAAGCAATTAAGCATGGATTTTGCTGAAGACGGTTCTATTTTGAACTTCTCGATTTCAGCGAAGATTATAAATGAGCAAACTCCTTTTAACCATGTTTTGATGGCTAGTTCATTTCAGCAAGGTGTTGAGGAAGAACTTTCTCCTGAAGTTATAGATTCTTTGATTGGTGGAATGGTTGACTACCAGCATAATCATGAGAATTCTCAAAATTTCAGAAATATGAGAAATCTTCTGATTCGAATTAGAAAAGGTGGTCAAGGTGCTTTTCATGAGTATTTAGGCTCTCGTAATATTTGGGACGGAGTGAATTACTATTTGGAGAATAGTTATTGGAATAGATTCGAATTTACTCAGGATACGCTGATATTTGATGAAGAAGATGGCTTTAAAATTGCACGTGCTTTTTTAACAGCAAAAGAAGAGGTAATGGGCGTTGTTCCTAAATTAGAAGTAGAGATTTTACCTGCAGGAAGTCTTCGTAAAATTAAAGCAAGTTATTTTCCTCCTACAAAAATCGAGAGAACTAGCTTCTTTAATAATAAAATCGGTGTTTTTGGGCAGGTAGTAATACTTTGCTTTGGCGTATGGCTATTAATAGTATTCTATTTGAGAATTAAAGCTAGAGCCATTGATACTAGGCCTGCATTAGTTGTTGCGGTGTTAGCTGGCTTTCTAGTCCCTGGCTTTATAGCATTGAAAATGTTGAACGAATTTGCAATTTCTGATCTTCGTTTTAATGGTATTTTTGCAAATCAGGTTTTCTTTCTCGGCATTATTGGTGCTGTTAGCTCGGTTGGGTTTTTCCTTATCACAGCAGTTAGTGATTCTATAACTAGGCAATATTGGCCTGAAAAATTAAAAACCTGGGATTTGGTTCGCCGAGGTATGTTTAATAATAAACCCGTTGGCTGGGCTATCCTTCGCGGGCTTTCTATTGGTGGAATCCTTGTCGGGATTTATATAACACTGGTGGAATTCGTCCCCAATATCTTTCTAGATAGCACTATACAATTTGTAAGTAGAGAGTACTTGTTTGGATCGGTTGCAAACCAATTAATTCATGTTTGTTTAAGCTTATTGGTAGTTGTACCTACATTCTTAATACTAGCAAACCAAGTGTATGGTTTGTGGGGAAAGAAATGGATTATCCCCATACTTACAGGTGGCGCTTCAATGCTATTAAATCCTATTACACTTTCTGTTTTTCCCTCCGAAATGAGTCTAGCAGTTAGCTTTGTTTTAGGTTTTGTACTAGGCATTTTTTATCTGAAATTTGATTTTGTTACACTGGCTCTAGCTTATTTCGTATTCCTTAACATATTAAGTACAACAACAGGATGGGCTATTACTAACTCACCCGATGCGAATGTCTTTTATGTATTTCTGCTAATCTGTGTAAGCTTAGCTGGGTTTGGCTTGTATTTCATTTACAAAGGTAACGAAAAGGATGAGATTCCTGATTATGTCCCTGCCTATATCGAAGAGCTTGCCAAAGAACAACGAGTACAGCAAGAACTCGATATTGCAAGAATTGTGCAACAGACATTCTTGCCAAATGTAACGCCAGAAATATCTGGGTTTGATACCGCGGCTATTTGTGATCCAGCGATGGAAGCCGGTGGCGACTATTATGATATCATTCGGATTGACGATTCTAAAGCAGGTGTAGCTATTGGAGATGTTAGCGGAAAAGGAATTCAAGCTGCATTTTATATGACCTTTATAAAAGGCGTTATACATAGTTTAAGCACTATTTTAACTTCCCCCAAAGAATTGCTTGTTCAGGCTAACCGATTGTTTAATAGCAATGCCACAAGAGGCACGTTTATTTCTATGATTTATGGGGTGTTAGATTCTCAAAAAAACACTTTTACGTACGTTAGAGCAGGACATAACCCTATGCTCCATAAAAAAGCGAATGGTGAAATTTCTTGGTTGCAGCCTAAAGGTCTTGCATTGGGAATGACTCAAGACGAAAATTTTAAGAAGGGTAGTGATGAAGTTACGCTACAACTGGAAAAAGGTGATGTTTTGGTACTTTATACTGATGGTGTAACCGAAGCCCAGAATAAAAATGGCGAATTTTATGGAGAGAAACGGCTCTACACAATTGTTAAAAATGAAAAGACCCAAAACTCATCAGAACTTCTTAACTTCATAGTGAAGGATGTTAGAATATTTTATGGTGAAGCCACTCAATACGATGACATGACTTTGGTCGTTATAAAGGTCTAATTCAGATTAAAAAAGTAATAATGAAGTTTTTAAATAAAATAGGACTACTCTTTTCCTTAATTTTTTTATTGGCTAGTGCCACTAGCTGTGCTCAAGAAAAGAAGTCAGATACACCTAGTGTAGCAGAAGAAACTAAAACAGGCTTACAAGGTGAAGCTTCCAAAGATCCTTCTGGAATTAAATGGGTTGCGTTAGAGGATGCCCAAAAACAAGCCAAAGAAACTGGTAAAAAGGTTCTTATTTTTGGCTATGCAGACTGGTGCACCTACTGTATGAAAATGCGTCGAGAAACCTACACAGACGAAACTGTTAGAGAGCGTTTGTACGAGCAGTTCATTCCTGTACAAGTGAATGCTGAGGCTGAGACGGAGTTAGTATTTAATGGCGAGACGTATAAATCTTGGGAATTTGCACAGTACATGAGACTGTCTTCATTCCCTACACATTACTTTATAGATTCTGATGGCAGTATTATTGGCGCTCAACCTGGGTTCCTACCAGTAGAAGTATTTGGGCCATTAATGGGATATATTGGAACTGACCAGTTTGGCAAAATTGGATTTGAAGATTATTTAAAAGAAACGGAGAATACCGTTATTAAGCAGTAATGAGTAGAAGTCAGTCGGTTGAAGATTATTTAAAAGCAATTTACGTTCTAGAAACAGAAGGTAATCGTGCAACTACCACTAACATTGCTGAAGCACTATCTGTATCGTCAGCTTCAGTAACCAATATGTTAAAAAGGCTAGCTACGCTTAAATTGATTTCTCATAAATCATATCGTGGTGCGGAACTAACTGAAGCTGGGAAAAAAATTGCACTCGAAATTATTCGCCATCATCGGTTATTAGAGCTTTATCTAAAAGAAATGCTTGGCTATTCTTGGGATGAAGTTCACGATGAAGCTGAAAAATTAGAGCATCATATTTCGGAACAATTTGAGGATACAATCGCCGAATTATTGAATCATCCCACACACGATCCGCATGGCGATCCAATTCCGTCAAAAGATGGAGTGGTTCCAGAAATGGCCTCTCTTGCTATAACCGAAGCTGAAGAAAATCAATCTTACATCGTTGGCCGAGTAAAAGATCAAGATCCAGAGCTTTTAAGATATCTTGAAAAAACAGGTATTATTCCAGGGGTAGAGATTACCATTTTGGAAAAAGCTCCCTTCCTTGGACCGGTTAAAATTTTGTTGGAAGGTAAAGAAGCCACCATCGGTAATGGTGTTGCCAAAGATGTTTTCCTAGTTGAATAAAGAGCTTATTTCCATTCATAGCTTTCTTATAATAAATATTTATTAACAGCGGATACCTATTCAAGCATACACATTGGTGCGCTGTAAATACTCTATCAGAATTTCTCATTGATCAATTAGAGGAATTCCAAACCTATTATAGAGCCTGTAAAGCCTATTCATTTTACTATGGATAGGCTTTTTCTATTCATGAATACAATATGCCTCAAAGGTGTGCTTAAAAAATCTCAAGAGTATTTTATTTTGCTTGGATAATTTATAATTTAGCCTAGTCTAAATTATAAATTAGATTCATGTAATAATGAAAAATATTTTTACGATAATAATGTTCGTTTTTGGAATGAATGAGGTTGCAAAATCTCAACATGTTGCACTTAAAGGCACCATAACTGATGCTAACGGACCCGTCGAGTTTGTGAATGTTCTTGTTGTTGAAGCGGAAAAAGGGGCGGTTACTAATCGTGATGGGAAATACTCAATTTTGGGGCTTAAAGCTGGTAAATACACCGTTAAAGTATCATATGTAGGCTACCAAAGTGTAAGTAAAAGCATTTCTTTAGGGCAGGGTGAAGAATTAGTTCTAAACATAGAAATAAATCCCGCTGCCTATAAGGGAGATGAGCTTGTAGTAACCGGTACCTTGAAAGAAATTACCAGAGCAAAAAGTCCTGTCCCAGTGGAGTTATATACTCCAAAGTTTTTCAAAATGAATCCTACACCTTCTCTTTATGATGCAATGCAGAATGTGAATGGAGTAAGACCTCAGCTAAACTGTAGCGTTTGTAATACTGGAGACATTCACATAAACGGACTTGAAGGGCCTTATACAATGATTTTAATAGATGGAATGCCAATTGTTAGTGGTTTGTCTACCGTATATGGATTAAGTGGTATCCCAAATTCTATGATTGAAAGAATCGAAATTGTAAAAGGTCCAGCTTCGTCTCTCTATGGATCTGAAGCTGTAGGTGGACTTATCAACGTGATTACAAAAAAGCCGATAAATGCTCCGAAGTTTATGGTAGAAGCAATGTCGACTTCATGGTTAGAAAATAATATAGACTTAGGGGCTCGCTTAGGTAAAGCCAATAAATTTGATGTGCTGACAGGTATAAATCTCTTCAGTTATAAAAACAAAAAAGATATAAATGGCGATAATTTTACAGATGTAACCCTACAACAAAGAGCATCTGTATTTCAGAAATGGTCATTCTATAGAAAAGATAATAGGTTATTTACGCTAGCTATTAGAGGGCTCTACGAAGACCGTTGGGGAGGAGAGCTGAATTGGAGCAAAAGTGCACGTGGTGGTGATGTAATCTATGGTGAAAGTATTTACACGAAAAGGGCAGAACTGATTGGTAACTATCAACTACCAACTCAAGAGAAGCTATTACTTTCTGTTTCATTCAATATACACGATCAGAATTCTTATTACGGAGATGTGCCGTATTTCGCGAATCAAAAAATTGGATTTAGTCAACTTACTTGGGATAAGGAAATAGGAAAACACAGCTTTTTAGTGGGTTCAGCACTTAGGTATACTTATTACGATGACAATACCCCAGCAACAGCATCTAATACCAATATCAGTGAAAATAAACCAGACGAAGTGTGGCTTCCTGGTGTTTTTGTACAAGATAACATCAGCATAACCGAGTCTGCTAATCTTTTGATGGGGTTGAGATATGATTACAACACAACTCATGGTGATATTTGGACTCCTCGTGTAGCATACAAAGTGAGTTTAAATGACAGAAACATAGTAAGGTTGAATGCAGGAACTGGTTTTAGAGTAGTAAATCTATTTACTGAAGAACATGCAGCTTTAACTGGTTCTAGAGAGGTTATTATAGCAGAAGAGTTGAACCCAGAACAAAGTTATAATGTAAATCTGAATTATGAGCATAAGATTTTTGGAGACAACGGAACCTACATTGGATTAGATGCCTCAGCTTGGTATACATACTTTACAAATCAGATTTATCCAGATTATGAATCTAACCCAAATCAAATTATATATGATAATTTAGATGGCCATGCGGTAACACAAGGAGCTTCACTAAACCTAACTTTGGAATTTATCAATGGCCTAAAGTTTATAGGTGGTGGCTCATTTATTGATGTTCATACCGTTGAAAAAAATGAATTAGGTAAAGATGTAAGAAATCGGCCTCTTTTAACAGAACGTTGGACAGGAACATGGGCGATATCGTATACAACAGAAAGGACAGGGGTTAAGTTTGATTATACAGGGAATGTTTATGGTCCTATGAAATTACCACTGCTAGGAGAAACCGATCCGCGAGCAGCTGAATCGCCTTGGTGGAGTATACAGAATGTCCAAGCAACGTGGAGCAAACCTAACAGTAATATAGAAGTGTATGGCGGAGTTAAAAATTTGTTGAATTTTACGCCTCCTAAAAACAGCATTGCTCGCTCACACGATCCTTTTGATAGAAATGTGAGCTTTGACAGTAATGGAAACCCTCTTGCAACAAGTAATAATCCTTACGCTCTAACATTCGATCCTAGCTATGTATTTGCACCAAATCAAGGGATTAGAGGTTTTGTAGGGATAAGATATTTTATCAGATGAGAAACTGGGGTTGGAAAGCAATACTCTTATTCTTAACGATAATATGCAACGACGCCAGTCTAGTATCTGCTCAAACTCTCAAGCGCCTTAGTTTTAATGAATATGAAATGGCTATGGCAAAAGAGCCTAAACCTGCATTCATATTCATTAGAACAGCTTGGTGCTCGTATTGTAAACGCATGGACCATTCAACGCTGAAGAACAAAGGCATAATTAATAGATTAAATAAGACCTTCTATTTTGTTGAATTTGACGCAGAAAGGAAGAGTGATATCACTTTTTGGAACCGAGTTTATAAGTACAAAGCAACAGGGCTAGAGATTGGAGTTCACGAACTAGCAGAAGAACTCGGCCACATTGATGGTGTATTGGCTTACCCAACAATTGTGTTGATTAATGAGGAGCTAGAAATAATATATAGACAGGTAGGATATATTTCTATAAGGCAATTTTCGGCACTATTAGATAGGATAGAAGGACTTTAATCCTATATACAAACAAAAAAAGCGACCCAAATTGAGCCGCCTTTTTACTTCACTAATCTAATTCCTATTCTACCCAATCAGCAACAAATACGTTGGTAGCTCTACTACCACCATTATTTCTGTTAGATGAGAAGACAAGTTTTTTGCCATCAGAAGAGAACATTGGGAATGAGTCGAATACTCCATCGTAAGTAACTTGCTCTAATCCAGTTCCATCTGGGTTAATCATAAATAAGTTGAAAGGGAAACCTCTTTCTGAGCTATGGTTTGAAGAGAAAATGATTTTCTCGCCAGAAGGATGGAAAAATGGTGCCCAATTTGCATTGCCTAAATTGGTGATTTGACGCATATTTGTGCCATCAACGTTAACCAAAAATAGTTCCATATTTGTAGGCTCAACTAAGCCCTGTGCTAGAAGCGACTTGTACTTTTTAATTTCTTCTTCAGTTTTTGGACGAGATGCTCTAAATAAAAGTTGCTTTCCATCAGGAGAGAAAAAAGCTCCGCCGTCATAACCTAACTCGTCAGTAACTTGAACAACATTAGAGCCATCAATATCCATGATGTATAGTTCTAAATCGCCAGAGCGCATAGATGTAAATACAATTTTATCACCTTTAGGAGATACCGTTGCTTCTGCATCATAGCCAGGAGTATTGGTCAGTGTATCAATAATTTCTCCATCTTTATTAGCTCTGAAAATATCGTAACCTTCATAAATTGGCCAAACGTAAGCACCACCAGGAACGCGAGCTGGTTCTTCAGGACATTTTACATCAGCAAGATGTGTAGAACCATATACAATAGTTTCATCAGGTAAAAAATAAGAGCAAGTGGTTCGTCCTAATCCAGTACTAATGATTGGTGGCTCAAATCCAGGATCTTTTGGGGTAGTTGCATCCATGTAATAAATCTGATCGCACTCATTGCCCCACTTTTCATTATTTGATTGGAAAACCAATTTTGTATTGTCATAACTCCAATAAGCTTCAGCATTATCACCACCAAAAGTAAGCTGACGTAGATTACGTAGATGTGATTCTTGCTCGTACTTTAGTGTATCTGCTTCGGGGTTATATGTAGTTTCTTTCTTCGGAGAAGTGCAGTTTAAGAATACAAGAGCAATGATTGCTGGTGCTAAGAATTTCATAATAAAATCTGATTTCAAGTTTAGCCACGATTTTACAGTTCTATTATGAAGATTTTATGAAGAATAGAATTTATTGCTACATAAAAACAATATTGTATTTTCGGAGAATTAAAATATGGAACTAATGGCAGGTAACTCTATTCAAAGGGATAAACCGAAATGAAAAAAGTATTATGAAAACCAGACATATTTTAAGCATACTAGTAATAAGTGGACTAACATTCGTTTCTTGTTCAGAAAAAAATAAATCAGAGGCTGAAGAGCTTGGTAATAAGATGGAGCAAAGTTTCGAGTCTGCTAAAGATGGATTACAAGAAACTAAAGAAGATTTTGTGGAAGAAACTCGAGAGCAGTTTAGTGAGTTAAACGAGAAAATTGGCCAGCTCGAAGAGGATGTTAAAGAGCAGTCGGCAGAGGTTAAAGAAGAAACAAAAGATCAAATAGCGGCTCTTAAAGATAAGAGAGACGAATTGAAAGAAGATTTAGACGAGCTTAGCGAAGCTGGTGAAGATAATTGGGAGCAAATGAAAACAGCACTCACCAAAAAAATGAAAGAGGCTAAAAGAGAGTACAACGCAATACTCGACGAGCTTAAAACTAGCTAAGTAACACCACTTAGTAGTGCCCCCTAGCCACGGTGATTTATTGCCGTGGTTTTTTTGTGTTTAAGCTATCCGGCGTAAGTGTCAAAACGTAATTTTGAATTATTCATTATTTCCGGTGGAGAGTAGTTCAAGTGTTTGAGTGAGCACATCTTTTCCGATGCTAAAAAAACGTTCTTGGTTTCCCATCGATAAATATCGAAGCACAAATCTAAGCTCAGCAAGTAAAACAGGCGGACGCGTTACTAAAGAATCTTCCGAAATGATAAAATCCCAATCGATTGGCTTTTGGAATTTTACACCTGCTTGGCGCATAACTTCTCGATAAACGTTGGCCATTAAACCATAAGCAATGGTTGTAGGATGTAATCCATCTAAACTAAAAATCCCACCCTTACAAATTTTACCAGTTTCCTTATCAGATCGGATGAAATCAGTGGTTAGTGTTACTTCGCCCGAACTGTTAACAAAATGAGCTGTAGCAGGATTTCGTTTTAACGCAGCTGCAAAGTCGGACGGATAACTACGTAATAGCTCGCCACCTAAACGTCGGTGAGCCATTCCGGCTACATTTTTTGCCATTGGCACTACAAACCATCCATATTCTTTAGCCACTTTCCGAATGATTGTATTGTATGCATCTACAGTAAAATCTATTTGAATAGCTTCATCTTTTGTAAGGTGAGGATGTTTTTCTGGATTGAAATCTTCATCCCAAATCCAAAAACGGGTGTAATAATCGAAATAGCCTAATCTTTTACTCGATAGGCTGGAATTAACTCCACGGCAAACAGGCGGAATAGTGGGGTATGGAATGGTAGGAACAAAAACACGCTTTACATTCAATTTCTGAATGCGTTCTGCCATTTCTCTGTATTCTTTTTCGAAATGTTCTGGGCGGTAAATGGTGTGTTTTCGATTGGCAGTAAAGGCGTTTAAATCGTCGAGTTCCGACCAAACAAATTTCAAATTAACTACGGCTCCAAGAGCGTTGTTGTGGCCTAAACAAACAATGAGATTTTCAATTCCACCATCTTGGCTTAGTATTTCCGCATTTTTGAGCTGGGTATTTTCAGCGTATTTGTTTCCTAAGGTTGGATTTAAGACGAGTCGAGAGGTTGTATATTTTGCATGTTCAGGCAACATCCCAAAAACAGAATTCCGCTCTTTATTGTTTTGAATGTATTCTCGGCTGTTACGCTCATTTACAATCCAAGAGTCGTTAATCGCAAATCCCCAAATAGACTGATTATGATAGGGAGTAGGTTGCGCTACCTTGAGGCTTTTCATTCCCCCTTCCCAATATTTCTTAATCCTTTTAAGTGTTTTGAAAGTGTGCGAAGCAACTCCCATATATTCATTCCATTCAATTTCGCTGCCAAATTCATCGGCCAGTCCACGCAAAAGAACTTCCAAATTAAGAGGGATCCCAGCTTGTGCGGTAAAGCGAGGTTGGTGAAATGTTGGCTCAGGATCAAAACACCGGGTTATAAAAGCGGGGAAATTAATATCGGTACGATATATGCCTCCGTTATTAAAGCCTTGGGAAAGACTGTCGCCAATAACTACAAGTTTATGTTTTGCTTCTTTCTTGTTAAACATACTAAAGAGAAATTCCCAATCGAAGTTTTATTTGTAGTTGTTAGTGTAAGCTAGCTCTTATGGATTTGATTAAAATCTTGCTGTTCTAAGTTGTTGAATTTTCCGTTAAATCACTAAAGCACAGAAAAATAAAATGGTGTAATTTGTAAATAGAATTTAAAAAGGAAGGCGTAAAAAATTTACGTTCTCGAAAGAAAGAAAAATCAGTTTTGACAGCTATGAGTTCATCAGATTCAAAAAACCGTTTGCAGCAGTATCGTGAAAAACGTTCGATTATGAACGACAAAGTGATGGACTTAGGACATCTTGGAGTAAAGCGATTTTTTAATATGGATTCGAACACCTATCGTGATGGTGCGCTAGATTCCAAAACTAAAGAATTGCTAGGTT
This sequence comes from Balneola sp., assembly GCA_048267645.1. Classification (GTDB taxonomy): domain Bacteria; phylum Bacteroidota; class Rhodothermia; order Balneolales; family Balneolaceae; genus Balneola. The sequence continues at coordinate 24,671 of JBLWXC010000011.1, read as the reverse complement.
TGGTAGCCTCTGCTGTTCTGCGGTGCAATGATTGTATAGATTATCATTTAGAACAATGTGCAAAGGCTGGCTTTACCAAAGATGAAATTATAGATGCAATGAATGTAGCTTTAATTGTAGGTGGAAGTATTGTAATCCCACATATGCGCCATGCCGTAGAAACCCTTGATTTTTTAGAAGAAGAAGGCTCTTTGAAGTAAGAGGATTAAAGTTGTATCCAACAAAATATTATTAAAGCTATGGCATCTTCTAAAAGAGTAACGGAATTATCCAAACAGCAACAAAGTATACTCGATGTTCTGAAAACTGAAACTGAACTTGCGTGTGTCTTAATTGGAACAAGTTATATAGATCAGTGTCTTAGCGAGATTTTGAGGGAATACTTTATAGCAAAAAGTAAAACAGTTAATAAAATTCTTGATTCAAGAGGTTTATTAGGAACAATTAGCGCAAAAATAGACTTGGCGTATTCGTTAGGTCTCATTTCCAAGCCTGTAAAATGTGATTTGGATATTATTATTGAGATTAGAAATTCATTTGCTCATTCGCATGAAAAAATTCATTTTGAATCAAGAAAGATTAAAGAACTAATTGAGAAACTTGAGTACATAAAGATACTTGGTAAAGAACAAGACATTAAGTTTGGCGAAAGGTCTCGGTTTTTAAAAATTGAACAGTGGTCTGATTTACCTAGAGATATATTCAATATGAATATACTTTTTATATCAAGTGCACTAATTGGGGCAGCCTTTGGGGCCAAGCACCGAGAAGAATGTATTGCCTATGTTCAAAATTATAGTAAGAATAAAGACTGAATCTCTTTAACTCTTCTGCAATAAAATTTATCACTTCAACTTAACGACCGTGCACCCTGCACCACCAAAATCTTCGTTGGCTAGTTTAAAGCTCTTTATATCGTTGCGTTGGTTCAGATAGCTATGAATTTGATCTTTCAGGATTCCATCGCCCAATCCGTGTATAATTTCAACCTGTTGTAATCCTCTGAAGATGGCTCGGTCTAAGTAATGGGTTACTTCATTGATAGCTTTGTCAGTGCGGAAACCACGTAAATCGATTGACGGTTTAACGGTATCTTTTAGGGAAGAATCTTGGTCGAGCAAAGCACTTGAGCGTACTTTTTGCTTCTTCTTTTTTTGCACCTGAACTTGAATCAAATTCTTGTATTTCGTTTTTAGGCGCAATCCATCTGCTTGTACCACTGCTTGATTGCCTTTCACCTCAACCAATTCTCCTGTGATGTTTCCATCTACAAAACGAACAAAATCCCCTACTTTTGGAGGCTTTACAGATTTAGAAAACCGAGCTTCTCTCTTTTCCTTAATTTCATTTAGAGAGTCTGTAATGGAAGCTTTTTCTTGCTCAATACCTGAGCGTATTTCTTTAATCTGATTTTTATCGCGCAGCTGTTTTTCTGTAATTTGTTCTACTGCTTGTTCAATGCGTTTGTTGGCACTGTCCATGATAGATTTAGCTTCAGTAAGAGCTTTTTCGCGGATTTTTTCTTTCTCGTTATTTAAACCATCAAGTTTATTTAAATATCGTTTTCTATCAGCTTCAGCTTTGTCTTTTAAGCCTTCAAATTTCTGTTTTAATTCTTCGGCTTGCTGAGTTTTGTTTTCCAGCTCGGTAATGAGCGATTCCATTTTATTCTTCGCCTCACCCAATAATTCTCTAGAGCGAGCTAGAACCTCTTTTTTTATGCGCATGCGCTCTGCAATTTCGAACGCATAACTACTTCCTGGTATTCCTTTTTTGAAACGATACGTTGGAGAAAGCGTAGTTTGGTCAAATTCCATTGAGCCATTTACAGCCAATGGATGTTCATGAGCAAAAACTTTCAACGAGCCGTGATGAGTTGTTACAATAACTTTACAAGGTTGTTCTAGCAAATGTTCTATAAAAGCTTGAAATAAAGAACCACCCTCTTCGGGATCGGTGCCGGCAGCAGCTTCATCAATTAGAACTAGAGCGCCTTCTTCAAAATTATCGATGGTTTCTTGCATCCAGCGCAAACGGGATGAAAACGTACTTAAATCATTTTCTATGGATTGATCATCTCCTAAATCCACAAAAATTCCGTTAAACACGGGGATTTCAGAAGTTGGGTCTGCAGGGATGGCAAAGCCAGACTGAATCATTAATGCAGAAATACCGAGGGTTTTCATAGCTACCGATTTACCTCCAGCATTTGGTCCGGTAATCATGAGACATTGTTCTTCAGGGAAGAGCTCCAAAAATAACGGAATGATATCAGATTGGTCTTCTTTTCGAAGTTGCTGATTCTTGAGCAGAAGATTTGTGTTAAAAGCTTTTTTCAGCTTCAAGTTTTGATTGGTAGAAATAATCGGAATTTCAGCATTTAGTTTAATCGAAACTTTAGCTTTGGCAGCGATAAGGTCCAACTTTGCCAAACTTTCCGAATTTTGCCAAATATGTGAGCTATTAGTGCGGATGTAATTAGTTAACTCGCGTAGAATACGCTCAATTTCTTGTTGCTCTTCCGCTTCAAACTGGCGGATTTCATTATTGAGGTGTAAGGCCTCAACAGGCTCAAGGTATACTGTTTGCCCTGTGGAGGATACATCGTGTATAAAGCCTTGAATTTGGCGCTTATACTCAGCAAGTACAGGGATAACCATGCGTCCGTTTCGAATGGTTGCTCCTTCATCCGAAGCCATTCCATCTTTTACAGCGGCGCGCATTAACCGATTGATGGTAGAGCGTAAGTCGTTGCGTTTTCCATTCAATTTTCTTCGAATGGTTCGTAACTCTGGGCTGGCGTCGTCTCTGAGTTCGCCATTTTCGGTTACTTTCCCTTTAATTTGCTCTTCTAATTCTTTTAGAGGGATAAGTTCTTCAGCAATTTTTGAAAGCTTTTCATAATCGTCTGTGCGTTGACGGAAAAATTTCTTTACAAAACGAGCGGTTTTTATTAGAAACTGGATTTCTACAAAAGCGGGTAATGGAATCAGGCTGCCTTCTGCTCTTGCTTGAGAAAGATAGGGACGAACATCGGGAAGTTCGGCTAAAGGAAATGGTTCCGGGTCGCGCAGAATCTGCATCATTTCATCAGTTTCTGCGAGTAACCTAAGTACAGTGTTGTAGTGACTTGTAGGATAGAGGTCGTTAATTAATTCTTGGGTTCGAATTGATTGTGCAACTTTGCTAGTAGCTTGCCGAAGTTGTTCGTAGCCGAGTTTTTCTAATATTGTTTCTGGATAAAGCTTCATCAGTAATTTTGAGAAATTTGCCTTAGGTTAAGCCCTGAAAGATAACTCTAAAAAGTACGCTATGAAATTAACCCTTTATCAAGTTGATGCTTTTTCTTTGCATATTTTTGGTGGCAACCCTGCGGCGGTATGCCCTTTAAAAGATTGGCTACCCGACGATGTGATGCAGAAGTTAGCGATGGAGAACAATCTTTCAGAAACAGCTTTTTTTGTCCCAGAGCAAGATGGCTTCGGTTTGCGATGGTTTACACCTACCACTGAAGTTAGTTTATGTGGACATGCAACACTGGCTACAGCTCACGTTCTTTTTGAGCATTTAGGATATTCTCAGAAAGAAATCAATTTCTACACAAAAAGCGGAAAATTGATTGTACAGAAAGAAGGAGGGCGTATCCAAATGAACTTCCCAGTTGATGAGATGGAGAAAGTTGAAGCGCCTCCCGTTTTGATGCATAGCTTGGGCATTACTAAAGGTGAAGTGTATAAAACAGACGACTACATGGTTGTGCTCGGCAGTGAGGAAGAAGTTGCTGGTTTAGAACCGAATTTTAGTATGCTATCTGAAGTGGAAGCACGGGGAGTAATTGTTACAGCTCCGGGAAATTCAGTAGATTATGTATTAAGGTTTTTTGCACCACAATCAGGAATAAATGAAGACCCGGTTACGGGCTCAGCACATACTAAGCTAGTTCCATATTGGGCAAAATATTTGGATAAAACTGAATTTGAAGCACGTCAACTTTCGAAAAGAGTAGGGGATATGAGCAGTAGACTGAAAGGAGACCGAGTGGAAATTTTAGGAAATGCAGTAACTTATTTAAAAGGGGAAATCGAGTTTTGATGGAGTTGATAGTTTTATTGGCAATAGGACTTTTTGCGGGGCTTATTGCCGGATTAATGGGGGTAGGCGGAGGAATTATATTTACGCCGGTATTATTTTTTCTATTTGAAGAAGCAGGTGTTGATAATCCAGTTTTGTGGACTATAGCCTCTGGACTGTTTTGTACTTTTGTGGCTGCTTTTGGAAGTTCAGTGCGCCAATTTCAGCAGAATAATACATTTTGGAAAGAAGGCATTACACTCGGAATTCTTGGGGTAATTGGAGTTACTTTAGGTAAAATGTTGGTTACCTCAGAATATTATAACCAACAGGAATTCGCCATTTTTTTTAGCCTTATGTTAATCTATGCCTCGGCTATGATGTTTAAGCGAGGAAGAGATAAGAGCAAAGAAGAAGACCGTGAGTTCAAAAATATTGGTTTTAAAGAAGGCTTTATTACTGGCGGGATTGGTGGATTTGTTGCTTCTTTGGCAGGTGTTGGAGGTGGAGGAGTTATGGTGCCAATAATGAATCTCATTTTTAAACAACCATTTCGTAAAGCAGTGAGTGTATCTCAGTTAGCTATGATTATAATGGTGTTTTCAGGCTGGATTCAATATGCATTTATTACTCATGATTACGCTGGAATAAGTGATTATACATTAGGATATATCGATTTCGGAGCGGCTCTGCCACTTAGTATTGGTGGCTTAATTGGAGGCTTTGGAGGGGCGTTACTCAATCATAAAATTAATAGAAAAATACTCCAATGGGGATTTTCAATCTTAGCTTTTGTTATGGCAAGCAGGTTGATTTGGAGTGTTTTTTAGGGCATACAAGGCTTTAGTACAAATTCTATTTGAAAGCCAGAATAGTTGTGATATAAAAAAGGGAATGAATACCTTCAAATCTATGAAACTTGGATATATAACAAAGCAATCCCCTCATGATGTAAAAGCTTATTCGGGCACACATTACAGTATGCTTAGAGCTCTTCAGGCTCAGTTTGAAAATGTAGAAGTTTTGGGCCCATTAGATCATCCTTATAAAAATGTAGCGAAGCTAAAGGGACGAGCATTAAGGTTTTTTGATAAAGGGATTTACAGATATCAATATAATGTGACCCTAGCAAAGAAGATGGCGGCTGTTCTTGATAAGAGAATTGAAGATACTAAGCCTGATGTTCTATTAGGCTCTTTAGTTAGCCCTGAAGTTGCATATCTAAAAAGTAAATTGCCGTTGTATCTTACCACCGATTCTACTTTTCCCTTATTACATAATCTATATGAAAGTCATTCAAATCTAAATCAGATTACGATAAAAAACGCACGACATTTAGAAAAAATGGCTTTTGAAAGAGCTACAAAACTTGTTGTACCGTTGCAGTGGATTGCTGATTCAGCTATTAGAGATTATGGAATATCGAGCAAGAAAATTGAGGTAGTTCCGTATGGCTCAAACTTTGATTTTCAAGTTTCTGAAGCTCAGGTAAATGCTATGATTAAAAAACGGGCTTCTGATACTAAACTCAATCTGCTTTTTGTTGGAATTCGTTGGGAAGAGAAAGGTGGACCATTTGCAGTTGAAGTTTTAAGAAAAATGATTTCTTTGGGAATAGAAGCTGAATTAACTGTGATAGGCTGTAGGCCTGAAATTTCCAATAAACCAGAGCAAGTTAAAGTATTGGGGTTCTTAGACAAACAAGATGAAAAGGGGTTAAGTATTCTCAAGAAAAGCTACGAACAGGCTACTTTTTTTATTTTACCAACTAAAGCCGAGTGTATTGGGATGTCGTTTATAGAAGCAGCCTCTTATGGTTTACCTGCCATTGGTACTAATGTTGGTGGAGTTCCAGAAGCTGTAATTCAAGAAAAGACAGGATTAATAATCCAGAAAGAGAATACTCCTAAAGAAGTGGCGGAATGGATTATAGATACGAGGAAAGACGAACGTACATATTCTTCATACTCCCAAAATGCATACTCTAGGTATTTAGATTCCATGAATTGGAAAAATTGGGGTGAAAAGGTTAAGGCAATTTTAGACTAGGGATAAGATTGTAAACATCATTTTCATTCAGTAATTGAAAGTAAAAAAGAAGCCTCTTATCCGGAGGCTTCTTTTATTGTTAGCAATCTATAGCCTATCTGTATAAAAACAGACAATGAGCTATAATCCAGTAAATTCAAATTTCCACTGGCAGTTGGAGATTCCTTTTCTAAGGTGTCATTCAAATACCAGATTTAAATCATAGAATAAAATGGTTTAATCCATGATTTTACGCAAAAACGCTGGTTGATCTGAATCATCCTTTTTAATGCGCTCTGTACGGCTTTGGAAAGGTGCAATGTTGTCTTTTGGTGATTGTCTTTCTTCAGCATTGTACTCATCTTCGCGATAATTGGTTGAATTATCTCGGTCAATTATCTCATCATTTTTAGCTGAGAGATCACGACGTAAGTATGAAGGAGTGTCTAGACGTTTTAGGTTTCCTTCACCCTTATAATAATCGCTAGTTGTGCGATTAAAACGAGATGGAACGTCATCAACTTTTTGAGTTTTAGTAGTACGAGCTACATTTTCAGCGGCTGCTCTAAGAGGTGCGTTAGGTGCTACTTTTACTGTAGTACGGTCTTCCGCTAGCTCAAATCCAGTTGCAATTACTGTAACGCGGATTTCTTCGCCAAACGACTCATCGAGCACTGTTCCTAGAATGATTTCTGCGTTGTCTCCAGCTTCTTGTTGTACAATACTAGTAGCCGTTGTTGTTTCGCGCATTCCTAAATTAGAACCTGCAGAAATGTTAACAAGAACACTTCTTGCACCACGAATACTTACACCATCAAGTAATGGAGAGTTAATAGCAGCACGAGCAGCAATTTCAGCACGATCAGGACCTTCAGCTGTAGCTGAGCCCATAATTGCAGCACCACCATCAGTCATTGTTGTTCTTACATCAGCAAAATCGAGGTTTATTAAGCCTGGCATTAGGATAAGGTCGCTGATACCACGAGTTGCATTGTAAAGCACCTCATTTGCTAACGCAAAAGCTTCAACTAAAGAAGTGTTTTCATCTGCAATATCGAGCAAACGCTCATTTGGTATTACGATTACAGTATCGCAGTTCTTTTTAAGTTCTGTTATACCTTCAAGAGCATAACGCTTACGGATTTTACCTTCACATTCAAACGGAGTGGTAATAATACCAACGGTTAAAATGCCTTTGCGTTTTGCCATGCCGGCAACAACGGGTGCACCACCTGTTCCTGTACCACCGCCCATTCCTGCAGTTACAAAAATCATATCTGCAGTTTCAATCGATTCCTCGATTTCATGTCTATTTTCTTCAATAGCTTCTCGGCCAACTTCTGGTCGAGCTCCGGCGCCTAATCCATTGGTTAGTGAAGTACCAACCTGAATTTTGATATTCGCCTTGCTATTTTTTAATGCTTGGGCATCAGTATTAAGTGCGATATACTCCACACTATCGAGACCCATATTTATCATATTATTGATAGCGTTTCCGCCACCGCCGCCAACGCCGATTACTTTTATCTTAGCGTTTTCTTGGCTCTGTTCGTCAAAAAAGAAACGAGTATTATGGTTAGCCATGATAACTCCTGTTTATATTATTTTACTGGATTATTATTTGTTGTATTTGATTGCTGATTGCTAAAGTTCTTTGAACCAACTCTTCATGCGGTCGGCAATTTTACTCATTACCTGTTCCATACTGTTACCGCCTTTATGAGCAGTTGATACAATATTCTGTTTGCTGTTTGCACCTGTTTTTAAAGCATGCACAACCAAGCCTACGCCCGTGGCATAAATAGGACTATTAACTTCCTCAACTAATCCTCCGGTAAGGCCAAGCGGTATTCCCACTTTTGCATCCATACCTAGGATTTCGTTTGCCAATGGGCATATATTCTTAATAAGAGCTCCTCCACCTGTTAGTACTACTCCTGCACTTAGCGAATCAGAATAGCCACTGCGCTTAATTTCGATACCAACTATTTCGAGGATTTCTTCCATTCTAGCCTGGATGATTTTAGCTAAAATGCTCTTTGTAATTTCTTTTGGAGGACGCCCAGCAATACCAGGAACAGTAATTACTTCGTCTTCTTGAATCATATCTGCAAAGCTTTCGCCATGTTTTCTTTTAAGCGACTCTGCTTGGTCGTCTAGAACGCTTAGTCCTAAACGGATATCATCCGTTACTTTTTGGCCTGCAATTGCAATTACTGCAGTATGGCGAATTGTATTATCTTGGAATATGGCTACATCGGTAGTACCACCTCCAATATCAACTAGAACAACACCGGCTTCTTTTTCTTCTTCGTCTAATACTGAGTATGAAGAAGCTAAAGGTTCAAGGATGATATCTGCCACTTGGTAGCCAGCTCGTTCAACACATCGGTAAATGTTTTTTGCAGCAGAAACTAAACCCGTGATAATGTGAACTTCAGCTTCCATACGCATTCCACTCATTCCTACTGGGTCGCTAATGCCGTCTTGGCCATCTACCACAAACTCTTGAGGAATTACATGTAGAATTTGTTGGTCGGTAGGCAACATAATACGCTGGCAATCTTCCAACAACCGTTCTACATCATGTGCAGTAATTTCGTTGTCTCGGTTGTTGATGGTAATCACGCCTTTGCTACGCATACTACGGATGTGATCGCCAGCTATACCAACGTTAACAGAGTTTACTTGAATCCCTGACGCAAGTTCAGCTTGGGCTACCGCATCTTTGATGGCATTTACCGTTTTGTCGATGTTGACCACAACGCCACGATTTAGACCTTCGCTAGGGGATTTACCAACTCCTAGAATGTTAATTCGATTATGTTCAATTGAAGCTACGATTGCACAAATCTTAGTAGTTCCGATGTCCAGCCCTACCATTATGTTTTCTTGTTCTGACATGTCAGTACCGGTGTATTTTATTGATTGCTAAATTGGTTCTAGTATCAGGCGTTATAAATGTTTTGCTAACTTTCATGGGTAACCACCTGGTTTAAAAATCTTAAATCTACTTGCTGAATTTTGTTAATCCCTTTAACTCGAATCACTTCAGTGTAAAAGGCTTGCCAATTTTCAAATTTTGTATCAAAATCATTTTCTCCAAAAAGGAGCTTTACTCCATTTTCTTGGCTTAAAGCTACAACGCCTTCTTCTGGGCTATATGCCACTTCGCTGATTGTTGCCCAACCAAATTTGTTGGTTTTAGCCGAAACTAATAAATCTCGAATCTGTATAAATGCAGCACTCTTCAATGTATCTCTAGAGAGGGATGCACTAAATCCATAAACCAAAGGAAGATTTTGTGTTTTTCCTTTCATTATTGGAAGACGAACTCCATCGGCATCTACATAAACACGATTTGCATCTTGTACCAAGAGCGCCAAAGGTTTTCTTTCCGTAATAGTGATGTTTAAGTCACCGTTTGGTTCGATGTATGGAGTAGCTTTTTTCACATAATGAAGAGCTTCTAAACGATGTACAATTTGTTCTAAATCAATGCTATCAGGATTTACACCAAAAGGTACAGATGCAGCTTTAGTTAGCTGTTCTGTGTCAGTAAAGTAATTTCCAGCAAATTCAACGCTATCAACCTTCACATTTCTATTCCAATAGATTGCTGCAACCATAGCAAGCCCAACAATCATCAAAATGGCTGTGATTATAGGAAGTTGACTTCGTCTCTTCGAATCAGTTTCAATATGTGGAGTGGTTTCACTCACTATCGGTTGTTGGTTTAAAGGTTCCTGATTTTAAATCGTTTGCAAAGGCTTCGCCGTACTTATAGATGTCTCCAGCGCCCATTGTGATTACAATATCACCCGCTCTAGCGATGGCCTCTAGTGTTTCGGTTACTTCTTCTTTGTTCTCTACATAAATCACTTTTTTATGGCCGTACTGTTCTGCAGTATCAGCTATAAGTTTGCCAGTAACGCCTTCAATAGGTTTCTCTCTCGAAGGGTAAACATCTGTGATGATGAGTACTTCAGCGTCAAAGAAAGAAAGTCCGAATTCTTTGTATAAATCTTGAGTTCTAGAATACAAATGCGGTTGGAATACAGCTACAACTCTACGATCTGGCCAGCCTTTGTGAGCAGCACTCAGTGTAGCCTGAACTTCGGTTGGATGATGTGCATAATCATCAATCACCATGATTCCTTGTTCTTCAGCTTTACGCTGGAAGCGACGGAAAACACCAACAAAACGCTCTAAACCAGCTTTAATAAGCTTGAAATCAATATTTAGTTCTATACCTGTTGCAACTGCAGCTAGTGCATTGTTCACATTGTGATCGCCTGGCGAGTTTAACGTAATTACACCCAGTTTTTTGCCGTCGTTTGTTACGGTGAATGTGCTAGTGAATTGGTTCATCTGAAGATCAACCGCACGAATTTGAGCTTGTGGTGTTAAACCATATGTGATAATCCTTTTTTCTAGCTGTGGAAGAATACTTCGAACGTTTGGATCATCTAGGCAAACAATTACCGCACCATAAAACGGTACTTTGTTCGCATAATCAATAAATGCACCTTTAACATCTTCGAGGTCATCGTATATATCAAGATGGTCTGCTTCGATATTGGTAATAATCGCAATTGAAGGAGTGAGGCGTAAGAAAGTACGGTCAAACTCGTCTGCTTCCACAATAATCAAATCACCTTTTCCTACTACAGCATTTGTTTTATCGAAGCTGTGAACTTTTCCACCTACAATAATTGTCGGATCGTAGTGTCCGTCTTGAGCAACATGCCCAACCATCGTAGTTGTCGTAGTTTTTCCATGCGTGCCTGCTACACCAATTCCGAATTTCATTTTCATGAGTTCGGCAAGCATTTCTGCTCTTTTTATAGTTGGGATGCGTTTCTCGAGCGATGCTATTGTTTCTGGATTTTCAGAAGCTTTTATTGCACTGGTATAAACTACTACATCAGCTCCTTCAATATTTTCTTTTGCATGACCTAGGTAAATGGTAGCGCCAAGCTTTTCTAAGCGTTCGGTTGTTTCGCTGCGTGCGCCATCAGATCCAGATACTTTATACCCACGTTGGATTAGAATCTCGGCCATGCCACTCATTCCAATTCCTCCAATTCCCACCATGTGTATGTGGCGAGTTCGTCCAAAAACGGGTTGTGTTTCTATTCTATGGTCCATTAGTTCAAGCGGGATTTAGCGAGTTCTAAAATTACGTTAGCAATTTGTTTAGCGGCATCGGGCTTTGCATGCTTTAATGCGGCTTTGTTCATCGCCGTTAATTTTCTTTGGTCGTGTAAAAGCGTATGCACAACACTTGGTAAAGAGCGTGTTGCATGTGCATCAACTAGCAATACCGAAGCTCCAGCTTCAACCATAGCTTTGGCGTTTTGTGTTTGATGATCTCCTGCCACATTTGGCGATGGAATTAACACGCTTGGTTTACCTGTAAGCATTAATTCGGAACAAGAACTAGCACCAGCACGACTAACTATCAAATCTGAAGCAGCATACGCTTCGGGCATATTTTCTATGTAAGGAAGTAAACGTACATTTGGATATGCCTTTAAATCTATTTCGGAAGAAAGCGTTTCATAATACTGACTTCCACATTGCCAAATAACTTGTATACTGGCAAGAGCTCTTAAATTTGCCTTTACTGCTGCATTAATAGACTTTGCGCCAAGGCTTCCTCCAAGTACAAATAGCACAGGTTTAGTGCTATCGAAATCAAAAGCTTTCAAGCCAATCTCTTTTTCAACAGCTGTTAGCGAATTACGAGTAGGATTTCCTGTTTCAATAATTTCACTATCTGGAAAGAATTTGGACGCAGCTTTAAATGCGGTAAATATTTTAGAGGCATATTTTGCCAACATTCTATTTGTAACACCAGGGAAACTATTCTGCTCTTGGATAACAAGACTAATATTCTTTTTAGCAGCAACCCAACCAACTGGCCCCGCAACGTAGCCTCCACAAGAAACCACAACCTGAGGTTTAAAGGAGCTTAAAATGCTGAAACTCTGGAAAATGCTTGTTATCAACTTAATGGGGAACAAGAGGTTTTTAAGCGTAAGCCTTCTTTGAAAGCCACTTATCCAGACGTTTACAATCTCAAAACCAGCTTTAGGTACAGCAGTCCATTCCATGTGATTCTTGGTTCCAACAAAAAGAATCTCGGTATCTGGATTTTGTTCTTTTAAAGCCGAAGCGATAGCAATAGCGGGGTAAACATGTCCACCCGTTCCACCTGCAGCAATTAATATTCTTGGATTATGCATAGAACAATTGCCTCCTTTCTCGGTTATGTTTCGAGATATTGAGAAGGATGCCAACCATCAATCCGATGAAAAGCATACTTGTTCCACCATAGCTAACAAAAGGCATAGGTAAACCTGTAACCGGTAAAAGTCCACTAGCAACGCCAGCGTTAACATAACCGAATAGTACTATAGTAAGTGTACAACCCATTGCGAGCAATGTGCCTAATTCATCTTCCGCCCGTTTTGATATATAGACCACACCACGGAATAGAATAAGTGTGAAAAAGAAAATCAAAGTGAGAGCTCCAACCATTCCGTATTCCTCGGCGATAATTGCAAAGATAAAATCGTTATAAGGAGCAGGTAAGAAATCTCGTTGCGTGCTTTTTCCAATACCAACGCCAAATAACTCACCTTTGGCAATAGCAATTTGCGCTTGTTGGGCTTGGTAGCCTCTGCCTTGTAGTATTTCTGAACTCTCAATTTCTTTGATCTGACGAACGTACTCGTCGATTCTACTTTGACGAACTTCAGACTGACTTAAAAGTATAGATCCACCTAGAACGGCAATGATAACTAGCGAGCCAAGCTGTAAAACACTAGCTCTACCAATAAACATAATTATCAGGCAGATACTCATTAGGAGCCCTGCACTACTGAAATCTTGAATACCGATTAGACCACAAGTAATAATCACCCAAAACATAATAGGGAGGAAGGTCTTCTTAAAATCTTTGATGTAATCTTGTTTCTCTGCTAAGAGAACACATACGTGTAAAATCAATGCAACGGATGCAAAGGTAGATGGCTGGAATGTAAACCCGCCAACATTAAGCCAGCGTTTGGCGCCAAATTGCGCAGTTCCAAATACAAGTACTGAAATCAATAATATCCAACTCAAAACCATACCTAAGCGACTGAATTTTGCTAAAGTGTGGTAATTGATTTTTGAAGCAAGTAACATCACAACAAAAGCGATTCCAAGCTTGATAATGTGCCCAGTAACCAATTGAAATGCTGTTGTGGACTTAGATTCGGCGAAATACGCAATAGATGAGTACACGGCAAGTATTCCAAAAATCATAAGCATAATAACCGACATCAACAGAACGCGGTCGCTACCTTGCGCTTTTGTGTCGATATCTTCTGGGCTGGTACCCAAGATACTTTGAATGTTTCTATTTGGACTTGTGTGTAACATGTATTTTTTTTGAGAAGCTTTAATTGTTAATAAAACTTCAACTCATTCAAATTTTGTTTACTTCTTCTTTAAAAACTCTACCGCGATGCTCGTAATCGTCAAACATATCGAAGGAAGAGCAAGCAGGACTTAACAGTACAATTTCTCCACGTTTGGCTACTTTCTTAGCTACTTTTACCGCATCCCACATACTGTCTGCGGTAACAAAATTGGGTACAACATTTCCTAGTTGTTCCTCAATTCTATTTTTCGATTCACCAATTGCAATAATAGTGTGTACTTTTTCTTTAATTTGATCTACCAATTCGCTGTAATCGTTGCCTTTGTCTCGGCCTCCGAGAATCAATGTCATTGGCTCGTGAAAGCTGTCTAAAGCAAACCAAACGGCGTTTACATTGGTAGCTTTGCTATCGTTGATGTATTTCACGCCGTCTACAATGCGAACAATCTCTAAGCGATGTTCAACTCCAACGAACGTTTTTAAACTCTCCCTAATGGCTTCGTTCTTAATTTCTGCGGCGCGGGCTGCAAGTGCCGTTGCCAAGCCATTACTTAGGTTATGTCGTCCATTTAATCCTATCTCGTACACTGCCATCAGAGGTTCTTCCTTGTTGTTGAATTTGAAGATAATTTGTTCGTCGCGTACAAAGGCTCCTTCAGGAACCTCGTTGGAATTAGAAAAAGCCCAAAATTTTGGAGCGTTTTCTTTCTTTCTTATTGCTTCAACATGATCTCGAATTAATGGGTCATCATAGTTGAAGATGAACCAATCGTTTTGGTCTTGGTTCTCAGAAATTCTAAACTTTGAGGCTGCATAAGCTTCTAAACTATTTCCATATCGGTTTAAATGATCTGGAGTGATGTTTAGTAATAAACTTACTGTAGGCTTAAAGGTCTCGATGTGGTCGAGTTGGAATGAACTCACCTCGAGTATAAAATCATTGTGTTCGGCTTTTACCTTCTCTGAGAATGCAAAACCGATATTACCAGCAAGTGAGTAGTCACGCTTTGCATGCTTCCAAACGTCTGCAATCCATGAGGTAACTGTGGTTTTTCCGTTACTGCCAGTTATTGCAATTATATCATTACTGGTGAACCAACTGGCTACTTCAATTTCAGAAAACACTTTTTTCTTTTCATTCAGATAATGCTGAATAATAGGAGCTTCAGTAGGCACACCAGGACTTACCACCGCAAAATCGGCATCAAAAGCACGTTGAGTATGGCCGTTTTCTTCAAACTCAATATTGGCAACAGTGAGACGTAATTTTTGATGCTCTCCAATTTTTCCAAAATCAGACACAAAAATGTTAGCTCCTTCTTGTTGAAGGAGAATGGCTGCGGCAACACCACTTCTAGCTGCACCAATCACGACGATATGTTTATCCTTTACATCCATCATCGTATTTTGAGCGTTAGAAGACTAATAATGGCAAGCATGACGGTTATAATCCAAAAGCGGACTACAATTTTTTGTTCCGACCAACCTTTCTTTTCAAAATGATGATGGATTGGAGTCATTAAAAACACTCGTTTTCCTTCGCCATACTTCCTTTTTGTGTACTTGAAGTAGGTTGTTTGAATGATTACCGAAAGTGTTTCGAAAAAGAATACACCACAAACAAAAGGTAGCAGAAGTTCTTTGTGAAGCATCAATGCTAACGCGCCGAAGATTCCACCAAGAGCTAATGAACCTGTATCTCCCATAAATACGGAGGCAGGATTACTGTTATACCATAAAAAGCCCATGCATGCACCTACTAAAGCGGCACAGAAAATAGTTAGCTCTCCGGCGCCTGGTAAATACATGATGTCGAGGAACTGAGAAAAATCTGTACGACCTGATACATATGCAAAAATCGCGAAGACGAACCCACAAATCGCGGAAATTCCTGAAGCAAGTCCATCTAAGCCATCCGTTAAATTTGTGGCATTACTAACCGCTGTAATAACGAAAATGGCAACAGGTATGTAGATTAGCCATCCAAGTTCTACACCTAAAAATGCATAATCTATATTAACATTCTTCAAAAACGGTACGGTAGAAAGTGTATTTACATCTGCGAAGTTAGGGTGGAAATAAAGTGTTGTTCCAACCACTAAACCAACTACAACCTGTCCAGCAATTTTAAATCGTCCTGCAAGACCGCTTTTGTCTTTCTTAACTACTTTAATATAGTCATCGATAAAACCTACCAAACCAAGTGCAATGGTCACAAAAACAATTAATAGAGCATACACACTGTCCATTTTCATGAAAAGCACAGCAGGGATAAGTACTGCAAGTATAATGATGACACCACCCATTGAAGGTGTTCCAGATTTGGACTGATGATCTAAACCAACGTCATCTCTAATAACTTCTTTAAGTTGCATGCTACTTAGCCACTTAATAATTCTATGCCCAATAATTAAACTTATAAGCAAAGAGGTAACAGCAGCTAAACCTGTTCGTGTAGAGATATATGCGAAAGCACCAGTTCCAGGCACATCGTAGGTTTTGTCGAGCCAATAGAATAATTCAAACAGCATTAAAGGCCCCCTTCATTTTTAAGGTGAAGTGCTTTTCTTGCTATTACTCGATCATCGAATGGATGACGAACTCCATCAACTTCTTGGTAGTCTTCATGACCTTTTCCTGCAATTAGAATAATGTCATTATTCGAAGCTCTTTCAATGGCGTTGTTGATAGCTTCTTCTCTAAGAGTAATACTAGTTACGTTATCGGTTTTTGAAAAACCCTGAAGTATTTCCGCGATTATTAAATCGGGATTTTCTCTTCTAGGATTATCGCTAGTAACAATAATTTGGTCGGCTAAACGCTCACTTACTTCAGCCATTTCAGGGCGTTTAGTTGTGTCTCGATCTCCACCAGCACCAAATACCACAAATAATTGCTGAGTTGGTTCTTTAAGTTCTCTTAGCGTTTCAAGCACATTCTCAAGTGCATCAGGAGTGTGAGCGTAATCAACAATTACTTTTGGGGCGTCAAAGTCTACCTCAACGCTTTCCATTCGGCCAGCGGCGCCTTTCGCAGTACTTAAAGCTGCAATAATTTCGTTAGTTGGAATTCCGAGGGCAGAAGTAATCAAGAAAGTTTGAGCTACATTGTACGCGTTGAAAGTTCCAATAAGTGGTGTATTTATTTCCACTCCATTGATGGAAAGCTCCAAACCATTTTGTGAACTAGAGATGATAGACGCATTGCTATTGTTGAATCCAAAAGGCACAGCCTTAGCTTTGGAGTCACTAAGCATAAGTTTTCCATAAGCGTCATCAATATTCACAACTGCGGTAGCTGAATCTGAAAGCCCATCGAAAAGTAGTTTCTTAGCTTCAGCGTATTCTTCTATAGTTTCGTGATAATCTAAATGGTCGTGGCTAAGGTTCGTAAATGCACCTACCGAAAAATCGATTCCACCAACGCGTTGTTGATGAAGTGCATGCGAAGAAACTTCCATAACCAAGTATTCAGAGCCAGCATCAACCATAGCTCGCATATCTGCGGCTAGTTCAATTGGATCTGAAGTGGTGAGTTTACTTTCGTGAACTTGACCGTTTATAATTTTAGAAACAGTACCTAATAGAGAGGCTTTTTTCCCAGCAGCTGTTAGTATTTGATATACAAGCGTAGCAGTAGTGGTTTTGCCATTTGTGCCAGTAATACCAATTACATTCAACTTATCCGCAGGGTTGCCTTGGAATTGTTGTGCTAGAGGACCAATCAGAGCTCTAGTGTCTTCAACTTCAATTACACAAACATTTGGGACATCGGTGTAAAAAGATTCTTCACAGATTAGAACTTTGGCTCCTCTATGAATCGCATCTTCTAAAAAGAGATGCCCATCTACTTCAGTGCCTCTTATAGCAATAAAAACTGCACCATCGGTAACTTGTCTTGAATTTTGGACAAGCGGACCAATTTTACCCTCCGGTTTTGAACGGGAGACATCAAGTGGGTTAACCAGCTCTATGAGTTCTTTAATAGTCAATTATCTTTTATCCGATTGAGATATAAATTCTAGTGATTTTGCTTTGCCACGAAGAGTAATAGTGCTGTTTAAGCGCATTTTTTCTCCTTTGAGAGGGAATTGAGCGTAAACAGTTCCTGAACCGATCATTTTGGTTTGAAAGCCTAACTTGCCAAGCAAATTATTGGCTGCTCTCATATTCATTCCACGTAACTCAGGTACTTCAGCAAAGCCTTTATCTACGCTTGCACTATCAGTTTGTGTATAGGTTTCAGAAAGCGTGAGAATAATTTTTTTACCAGGTTCTATTGGGCTGTCACCTTCAATGCTTTGGCTTGTTACGTATCCATTTTTTCCTTTAATCTCGAAAGGAATATCAAGTTCACTCAATAAAAACTCAGATTGATTTTTCTCTAAACCAATCATATTTGGTACACGAACAATCTCTTCAGCGTCTTGTTCAGCTTTAGTTAAATTGCGCTGAATGTCGTTATCTAAGCCAGCAATTCTTTTTGTAGTTTCTCTAAAAATAGGTGCTGCAACTACACCACCGTAGCCACTTGTTTTTGGCTCGTTAAGCATAATCAAGCACACGTATTTTGGATCTTCAACTGGGAAAAACCCAATAAATGAAGCTAAATATCTATTCGTGTAGCGTCCATCAACCACTTTTTTTGCAGTTCCTGTTTTGCCTGCAATTCTTAAACCATCGATTTGAGCAGCATCACCGGTTCCTGAATCACTAACCACGCTTTCAAATACAGGAAGCAATTTATTCAAAGTACTTTCTTTCGCTACTCTTCGAATTTCTGTGGGCTCGTTTTCGAAAATAACTTCACCATTTTCATCCTCTATATAGTCAACTACATAAGGACGCATCATAATGCCTTTGTTTGCAAAAGCTGAATAAGCTTGAGCTACTTGTAGTGGTGTTGCAAGTACTTCATAACCGTGAGACATCCAAGGCAAGCTTACTAAGCTCCAGTCGTAAGGTTTTTTCAAAGAGCCAGCTACTTCGCCAGATAAATCAACTTGAGTTTCAGAGCCAAAACCAAGATTTCTAACATATTGATAGAATACCTTAGGCTTTAGGCGCATAGCAATTTCAGCTGTTGCCACATTTGAAGATTTCTGAATAACCTGTTGGAAATTGATGTTTCCTAGAGGATCATGATCTCGCAATGTTAGGCCATGAATTTGAACTTCACCATTAGCCGGCGTCTCAAAAACTTCATTAAAATCTACCACATTCTGTTCTACAGCAGCTATGGCAGTTATTAATTTGAAAGTTGAGCCAGGTTCAACCATATCGGAAATAGCAAAATTTCTTCGGTTTATATCCTCATCATTTCCGGGGAAATTTGGATCATAAGTTGGGTAATTGGCCATCGCTTTAATGGCACCAGTTTTTGGATCGATGATAATCCCAGTGCCATACTTCGCGGATGTTTTTTCAACACCATCTTTTAACTCATCTTCAAGAATTGCTTGTATGTAAGAATCGATGGTAGTGTGAAGAGAATGTCCATTTTTTGGAAGCTTTTTTGGAGCTCCAATGTAAGCCGATATTCTATTTCTAGGATCGCGACGAACTTGTTGTAGCCCATCGGTTCCTCTTAATTCGTCGTTGTAATAAGCTTCTAGGCCAATTCTACCATCAGTATTATGGTTTACAAAGCCTAATGTGTGTGCGGCTAAACTTCCGAACGTATATTTTCTTCTGAAGCTCTCTTCAATTATTACACCTTTTATATTCAAATTCTTAATAACATCGCGAGCAACAGGATTAAGATTTTTGGCTAGAACGATGTATCTAGAGCGAGAAGGCGCACTTTTAATCTTGTTGTTGAATTCGGAAACAGGTTGTTTAGTTAATGTAGAAAGAGTTTTAGTAAGCTCGTTTATCTGAGCTTTTGTAAGACCATTAATTTTTGGATCTAGTGCAATTTGGTAGCTAGCCACATTGGTAGCTAGTAAAGTTCCATTTACATCGTAAATATTACCGCGTTGGGCAGGTATAGGAATAGAATCTATCGCTTGTTGACTCCAAAGCGTTCTTAGCCCGTCACCGTTCAGGTAATTTATCCTGAATAGCTGAAACGCAAGTACACAAGGAATGAGCAAAAGTAGCCCAAACACAAGAAACATACGGCTCAATATGGCTGTTCTATTCGTCATTTACTTTTTATAGTTATTACTTTATCTGCGGGGCCACCGTTTACAAAACCTGCTTTTTCAGCATTTTTATAGATATCGGCTGGGCCCACCATTTTGTCGTACTGTAATTTCAAAGCATCGTGCTTACTACGCGCTTTGTTGTATTCAATCTCAAGAAGTTGAACTTCTTCTAATAGCTTTTGGGTAGCAAAAACATGGGTTAAGTACATAAAACCCAAAGCTCCAACTATTACAGATGCCAAAATAACTTTCCAAGGCTTAATGCCTCGTATTCTGCTTTTTACGGAACCATTTTTTGGTTTCGTAGATGTTCTTGCACCTGTATGGGAAGGAGTTGGGGACTCTACATTCGGTTTAGGAACTCTACGAAGATTTGGCCGAGCTTCACGTTTACGAAGTGGTGATTGAACGATCACGGTTTACCTCCATCAACTTTTTCAGCGATACGAAGTTTAGCGCTTCGAGCGGCTGCATTACGAGCTATTTCTTCATCACTTGGGGTGATTACTTGGCGATTTATAGCTCTAATTGGGGAAATTACATTTCCGTAAAAATCTTTCTCTATCTCGCCTTCTAAATTACCAGCTTTGAAAAACCTCTTAACAATGCGGTCTTCTAACGAGTGGTACGACATCACTACAATGCGCCCTTCAGGTTTTAGCAATTCGAGCGATTGCTCTAAAACACTCTTTAAAACATCTAATTCGCGATTTACTTCAATTCGTATTCCTTGGAAAACTCTTGCCAAGGATTTAATCGCAAACTTTGGGCTCACAACACCTTTAATAACTTTGGCAAGTTGGCCAGTGGTGTCTATAGGTCGTGCATCAATAATAGCTTTAGCAATTTGCTTGCTTCCACGTTCTTCGCCATAATGGAAAATAACATCGCGAAGAGCTTC
This sequence comes from Balneola sp., assembly GCA_048267645.1. Taxonomy (GTDB): domain Bacteria; phylum Bacteroidota; class Rhodothermia; order Balneolales; family Balneolaceae; genus Balneola. The sequence goes on along the minus strand of JBLWXC010000011.1, from coordinate 4,088 downwards.
ATATTCGTAATTGTTTACTACTTGGTAAGCAGAAACACCAGATAAATTACCCATTCGCATATCTAACGGGCCATCTTCTTGAAAACTAAAACCTCGTTCAGCTTCTTTAATCTGATGGGTTGATACACCAAGGTCTAATAAAATTCCAGAAACCTGACCTAATGTTTGGGGAGGTAGGAGAGTAGTCAAGTATCCAAAGTTACCTTTTACGGGAATAAAACGAGGATCATCGCCAATACGTGCTTTAGCTGCAGCATGGGCTTCATCGTCTTGGTCTACACCGTAAAGTGTTGCTTCAGGGCCCGTTAAGGCTAGAATTTCTTTTGCATGCCCGCCACCACCTAAAGTTCCGTCTATATAAATACCGTTCTCATCAGTAATGAGGGCATCCATACATTCGTGTAGCATAACAGGAAAGTGCTCGTGATAAACTTTCATTTTAAGCTCCTTCTCCTTGATTGTTATTGCCGAGCACCTGCTCAAAAATTTCCTCAATCGATTCTGGACTCATGTTTTCATCTGCTTCATAAAGCTTTTCTGGAGACCATATTTCTATATATTCTCCCATACCAATAAAAACAACTTTTGAATCTATGCCAGAGTAGGTAAGATGGTCTGTGGGGATGGCAATTCGATTCTGTTTGTCGAGGGAGGCATCTTCTGCAAAACGTAGAAAATAACGCTTAGCTAAACGGCCGTTTTTACTGAAAGAATTAATGCGAGAAAGCTTGTCTTCAACAAGTTCCCATTCGTTTTCTGGGTATAGATACAGGCATTGTTCGGTTTGGCCACGTACTATTGTGAAGCGGTCTTGTGCGTCGGGACTGAGATTTTTACGCAGTTTGGCAGGGAAGGCTACACGACCTTTTTCGTCTATACTATGCTCGTATTGTCCTTTAAAGCTAGGCACGGCTCTACCAAATGGTTTTAGATTGCTAAAATTTTTGAATCTGGAAGAAGTCCCCACTATCTCCCACTTCACCCCACAATGTACCCCAAACTATTGTAATGTGTCAAGGATTTTGTTACTTGGCGGATTAAATATTTTTAAAGCTCTAAAATGGAGATTTAGATAAGTTGAAAAAGAGGTTCATAAATAGGCTTTAAAGGCCGAAAAAATGAAGAAAATGAAATCTAAGAATAATCTGCTATATATAAGGTGTAAAATGTGGGGGAGAGTGGGGGGTTTTTAGTGAATATTTAGAGTAAGAAGAAATCTGCCGCCCTAACCAAAAAAATCCAGCACCGTTTTTATATATGTATCGCGATCTCTTAAAATGGCTAGTGCATGTCTACTCCCATGAAAGATTTTAACCTCGGCTTTTGTGTTCGCCGCTTCTTTCATTCGCTCTGCCATTGAAACTGGCGTGTAAATATCGGCATCTGAAGTGATAAGCAAAATATGGTCACAATTCTTAGTGTGCCTAAGGTGTTCCTCGAAATTAGCGTAGCGTTTATAAAATGGGCCAATCACATAAAAGAACTTGAGCATTTTGTATGCAAAGGGGAAATGGATCCAAAATTCTGGAAGATTTACGGGGGAGCTTTCAAGAATGATTTTTTTAAAAGGATTGTCTAACTCTGTAATAGCTACCGTTCCCCAATTAGAGCCAAACGAAACCCCGTGATAATACAAATTTGTTTTTGGGAAAGTTGTTACGGTAAAATCTCTTACTGCTAACACATCGTTATGGAACATCCAATTTCCCATGGTGCTTTCGCCAAAACCGTTAAAGTCGAACAAGACCACATTGTAACCATTGGCAAGTAACTCTTCTGCATAGCCCGTTTTAAGGAATTCGCCTTTGGCAGGTTTCCCCATAGAATGGGCCAGAACAACGGTAGCTTTTACTTTTTTTTGAGAGGTGGGCTTGTACCAAACTCTGAGTTGGGCTTTTGTTTTACTTTTAATCCAAGCTTTAGACCAAGTCGTGGTTTCTTCGTCAGATAGTGGATTTTTCCATTTCACCATGAACTGCCCAAAGAATGGCTTTTTTAAAATCTTGTACAATCCCATGAAAATAAAACGGTGTAAATTCCAATTTCTATCTGTTTTGAGGGGCAAAGATAGGAATTACAAGAGTAGGAAATGGTTAGAAGGGCTGATGGGAGTTGAGAATTAAGAATTCAAAATTAAGAATTGGGGTTTATCCTTGTAACGTAGCTCTGCTCCAAATACATTTGGATTAGCTTTTAGTAGGAGCGTTAGGCTAGTTCTCAGCTCGTTATCACATTCATCTCGTTAATGGTTGTACTTTTGGTCCGCCCCCGAATCTCGGGTTTTGCACGTACCAAAAGTTCTCGACAAGAATTATTGGCGCGAACTTCATTGCATCGACTCAATTATTCCAAAGGTCTTCGTTCACTTTTTGCCACATTCAAGCCCGAGCCCGTGGGGTAGCTCTCAGCTATTAGCAGCTTTTAGTTTGGGGGCATTTCTTCATTCAGGGCAAGGTAGTAGAAAAAGCGTCGTCGTACATCCTATGTCTTAAATCTTACATCTAATCATGCAAATCCAACAAATCATATAAATCATAGTTCAGAATTGGTAGGTTTAGGTATTAGCTTCCTTGCTTGTTACTGGGTTTTGAAGATTCTTCGGCAGTAGCCTCTGAATGACGGCGTACTCACAACACATCAGTTTCTAAATTCGCTAACAAAACATCTTCTTTTTGTTGTTTTACAGCTATATGTTTATCGTAACATCAATTGATAAATCAAATGGTTATGAGCCTAGCCTATCGATTCGGTAGAAGATTAAATCTCATTAATTACCTGAGAAAGCTTTTAAATACTCTATTACCACAAAATTTTATAGAAGAAATTTAATGAGACTAATAACAAGTACAATGGTTTTGGTTTTTTTTTGGAGCTGTGGATTTAATGAGAAGTCTGAAATACAACACCCCACACCCAAAAATTTACCTACCAAAAATGAACAAAATACCCATGTTATAGATGTTGAAAAGAAATCGGAAGAGAATGTAAATCAGATTGAAGCTATACAGAATCTTGAAAATATTAAGCTAGTATCCCAAATAGGTCGACTTTTTGGAAACCCCGATGAAACTTTTGGACTTATAGAAGACATCAAAATTGATTCATTTAATAGAATCTATATTCTAGATAAAACTCAGCAGCATATTAAAGTGTATAAGCCAAATGGAGATTTTATAACTACACTTGGTAATAAAGGGCAAGGTCCTAGGGAATTTGAAAAAGCCAATTCTATGGATACCTATAAAGATAGTTTACTGTATGTAAGCAATGGGTATCGTATCGAGGTTTTTAATATTTCTAAGAATGAGATAGAGTTTGTAGAGACCAAAAGTATTAAACAAAGCGTGCGTAGCTTATGTGTAGTAGATAAAAAATTATTTATACATCCAATTCGATTGACAGAGCCAGATGAGATAATTAATGAAAAGGACTATAAGAGTATGATTTACGCATACTCGATAAATACATTTCAAGAATCATTCTTGTTTGGTAAGTCTTACATTTCATCAAATCCATTCCTGTTAGACAGGCTATCAACCGGTTCACTTAGTTGTAATAAGGCTACCTCTACGGTTATGTTCAGTTTTGAAAAATTTCAAGTTTTGCATGGGTATTCCGGTGAGAATGGAGACTTAGAATGGCAAACTCGTATTGATGGGTTAAGCTTAGTTCGCCTCACTCAATTTAGTAATAACGGAAAAATAGGTCTTAAGAATAGCCAACCAGACGATATTTTTGATATGAAACTAAAACCAATTAGTTATGATGACCGATACAATATTGTTCAAATTGATAGAAGGACTCTAGATGAGGTTGGTTATCATATTGGTAGCAAAATTATAACCTTAGTTGTGGATTCAAAAAGTGGGGAATCATTTAAATTAGATATAGACTTACCAAGAATATTACATATTAAAAATAACCTAATGGTTACAGTTGATGAAGACCGTGTAATAAGTAAAGTATATAGCTTGAATTGATGACAGTTTTAATAAATTAAACAACGCTCACAGTCATCCTTGTAGATGTCAAGTAATTCGCTGACAGTTTTGGTTAAATTGAGCGGGAGTTTTTCCACCAATTCCTTG
>JBLWXC010000010.1:0-170394 GCA_048267645.1 Balneola sp. | reverse complement strand
TAATCAAATAGACACAAGATATAAGATGTGAGATGTAAGACATCAGTCATGCATCTCGCGTCTTAACTCTTAGGTCTTAAATCTTATTTCTTACATCTATTCTTATGAAATCCAGATTATTATTTACCGTAACAGCGATTCTACTTTTTGCTACTGAATTTGTGATGGCACAGCCTCCAGGGCTACCAACCACACCCGACCAAGCACCCATTGATGGTGGTTTAGGATTACTTGCAGCAGCAGGTGGCGCTTATGCTTGGAAGAAGCTAAAAGCACGTAAAAACGAAGAAATCTAAAAACAGTTTCTTTTATTACGTTCTCTTTTTTAAAGAACTCACAAAGCCTTGGTGTTAACATCAGGGCTTTTTTTTGCTCACAGCTCACTAGCCTTTCCGTAAGATCCCGAAATAAATTCGGGATGACCGAGATGTTATATAGGCCATAAACCATCATCGAACTACCTAACCCTTCCCCAAGCTTCTCTAACTCTCTTCATAGAGGCTAGGTAGAATGTTGAGGCTACAAGCTCAAAAAGAACCTCGGTCATGCTGAACCTGTTTCAGCATCTTTGTGAGGGGAAGAATTGAGAATTGAGAATTAAGAATTAATAATTCAAAATTAAGAATTGGGAGAAGCTCAAACCTCAAACCTCACTACTCACAACTCACAACTCACTACTAAAAACAACGCCCACCACTTAATCACTCAATAACTCAATAACTTAATCTCTCAATAACCAAACAGCCAAAAATCCACCCGTAACTTTAACTCGTATCGCCGTATATTACGAAGTCCAAATTCAAATTTTAAATTCGAATTCTTTTGAATCAGTTCAGTCCCAATACTCAGGTATCCATTTTTCCTCCAGCAATAAAAGCACTTTTACTATGGAATGTGATTGTCTTTTTAGCCACCATAAATATATTTGCAGGAGGGTGGACCCCAATTGGTGATATCGTTAAATCCTATATGGTTCTTCAGCCCTTCGGTTATGGTTTTAGGCCTTGGCAATTAATTACCTACTTATTTCTTCACGCTAATTTTGCACACCTCTTGTTCAATATGTATGCACTTTGGTTTTTTGGACAATCTTTAGAAAATCTTTGGGGAACAAAACGATTCATTATCTACTATTTCTTAACCGGTATTGGTGCTGGTTTATTACATCTAGTTACTAGTGGAAGCTTAGCATTAGGTGCTTCAGGGGCGGTATTTGGCGTTTTACTTGGCGCGGGGATGATGTTTCCAAATAACTATGTTCTTTTAATTATTCCACCTATTCCAATTAAAGTAAAATACCTTGTAGCAATATTTGGAATTTTTGAACTCTATTCTGGCGTTATGAGTGTGAATAGTGGAGTGGCACATTTTGCCCATGTTGGAGGGCTCGTTGTTGGCTTTATTCTTATTAAATTATGGAAGCTCAAAAAAGCTGAATACTAAATTAATCTCGTTGAGTTGGCGGAGTAAAAAATGCAGAATGCAGATTATAATTCATTTACAAATACGGTAAAGCGCGGCTATTTTAGAATGCCTATTGCTATTAGAACTATAATTCTGATTAACGTAGTGTTTTTCTTAGCACAAAGTTTAGGCGGTAATGTGCTCGGTAGGTGGTTGGTAATTAATCTGGGATTTGATCCTAGTTTCCCAACGTTCCTAACACAGCCATGGCGTTTGGTTACCTATGCTTTTCTCCATGCCAATTTAATGCACATTTTATTTAATATGCTTTGGTTGTGGTGGATGGGTAAATCGGTTGAAGAGGCCATTGGACCACGCTCATTTACGGTTATCTACTTAGGAGCTGCAATACTCGGTGCTTTATTAGATGCAGGAATTGCACACATATTTGGAATGAACTTGGTTATTGGTGCTTCTGGTGCGGTAACAGGTATTTTAGTTGCTTTTGCGATGCTATATCCACGGGCGCCCATCATGCTCTTCTTACTTCCTCCCATCGAAGCACGCTATTTTGTAGCAGGCTGGGTTGCTCTTGATATCCTCTTTATCGGAAATAATGACGGTGTTGCACGTCTAGTGCATATTGGCGGTGCTTTAGGAGGGTATTTACTGATGAAAGCACACCGAAACGGAAATGATTTAAGTAAATTCATTCGCTACATAGAATATCTATTTACGTCAGCTAAGCCGAGTAAAAGTGCTAAACCAAAAAATAAGAATATGCACATTGTACGCGATGTGGAAGTTGTAGAAGAAGTAGAAGTTGAGCAATCGGAATTAGACGAAATCTTAGAAAAAATATCAAAGCACGGATATAGTGCGCTCAGTGCAGAGGAAAAACGTAAACTTTTTGAAATTAGTAAAAAGAATTAGGGCATAAGTATGGCTGCAATTAATCGCAGAAAATCTATTCAAGTTATGGTTGGGAACGTAGCAGTAGGTGGCGGAGCGCCTATTGTTGTTCAATCGATGACCAATACCGATACCGCCGATATTGATGAAACGGTAGATCAAATTGACCATCTGAATCGTGCAGGTTCAGAGATTGTACGTATAACCGTAAACAACGATGCTTCTGCCAAGGCAGTCCCTTTTATCAAAGAGAAATTGCTGAACCGTGGCGTACTCGTTCCTATCGTAGGCGACTTCCATTACAATGGCCATGTGTTACTAACTAAGTATCCTGAAATGGCAGAGGCGCTTTCAAAATTCAGAATTAATCCTGGAAATACAGGAACTCGTGCTCGCGACGACAACTTCACCACTATTGTAGAACAAGCTGCTAAATACGACAAGCCTGTCCGTATTGGCGTGAATTGGGGTTCACTTGATCAGCAATTGCTTGCCGAACGTATGGATGCCAATAACGCACTTTCGGTTCCAAAATCAGCCAAAGAAGTGATGCTAGAAACTATGGTTGAAAGCGCTAGACGTTCCTCAAAACTCGCTGAAGAAGTGGGCTTAGCTTCTAATAAAATCATCATTAGCTGCAAGATGTCGGGTGTACAAGATGTAATTGATGTGTATTCTCGAATTGCGCAAGCTGTGCCTTATGCGCTTCATGTAGGTTTAACGGAAGCAGGAATGGGAATGAAAGGAATGGTGGCAAGTTCTGCTGCTCTATCGGTAATTCTACAAAGAGGAATTGGAGATACAATTCGAGTTTCGCTTACCCCTCAACCCGGTGCCGACCGTGCGCTCGAAGTTCAAGTTGCTCAGCAGGTTTTACAATCACTCGGTATAAGAAGCTTTTTACCGCAAGTAACATCGTGCCCAGGCTGTGGACGAACAAAAAGCACCTATTTTCAAGAACTAGCAGAAAACATCCAAGATTATATTGTTGAATCGATGCCTGTTTGGAAAAAGGTTTATCCTGGCGTTGAAGAAATGGATGTTGCTGTGATGGGTTGTGTAGTAAATGGCCCTGGTGAATCAAGAGCAGCCAATATTGGAATCTCACTTCCTGGAACATTCGAAGAACCCAAAGCTCCCGTTTATATTGATGGTGAACACTCAACCACGCTAAAAGGGGATAATATTGGAGAAGAATTTCGCAAAATATTGAATGACTACATTGTGAAAAATTACAGCAAATAGAACTTGAGAGAGGATTGGGGATTAAGAATGTTGGGGATTTTGAATTTTAGATTATGAATGTTGAATGAGGCAAACCTCACTACTAACTACTAATAACAACGCCCACCACTTAATCAATCAATAATTCAATCTCTACTTTTTGAATCAGGGAATGGAATTAGGAATTAGGAATTAATAATTCAAAATTAAGAATTAAGAATTAAGAATTGGGGGTAGGAGAATGCTACAATACTTCCAACCCCAAAGCCAACCGCTGATGGTTGAAAGCTGATCGCTAAATAATTTTGAATTGTGAATGAGGAATCGACGCTTGCCCCTAGCTACTCACTACTCACTACAAACTAACCAATCCTCAAGTAAAAATTCTCTCAAAGAAGCGCTTCCATTGCTCAAAAAATGAAACCCCTTACATATAAAATTCACATTTCTATTGGATATTGGCAGCGGTAAAACTAACGCTTAATAGAGAAGGATTACGGCAAAAATGTACATATAAGCTATAAATAAGCAAGTATGACGATTTTAACCTAAATTTATTAAGCGATGTGATTAATACGGTAATAATGTTAAAAAGTTAAAAAAACTTTAAATTTTGATTGTGAAAATGTAAGCGCTTTCATTATTTTAGTTGTGTTGAAAATAAATAGAGTATAATGTTTTTTAAAAACCGTCAGAATTTGTCTTTGCTTATCTGTACGCTCGCTGTATTAGTGACGGTTGTTAGTGCGTGTGAAAAACCTATCCAAAAAGATGTACTCGCACAAATTGAAGACTACAAAGTTACCGAAGTTCATTTCGAAAACGCCTTCAAAGAATATTACTATCGCACTGGTCAGGTGTTAAGTCCTGATGAGCGCACAAAATTGTCCGTTCTCAACAACACCTTCAATACTTATGTGCTCGCTACCTTTGCAGAAGATGAAGGACTTGATAAAACTCAGGAAGCGCGTTACAAAAAAGAAGAAATTAAAGCTCGTGTCTTAACAGAAGAATACCTCAACCAAGTAGTGCTTGCCGATATCGATGTGAAACCAGAAGAAGTGAATGAATATTTCGTTCGATTCAATACTACATTGAAAGCTTCACATTTATATGCGCCAGATTTAGAAACTGCAAATGCACTTTACAATCGGCTTCAAGAAGGTGAGCGTTTCGAGGACTTAGCCAAAGAAGTGTTCCAAAATCCATATTTGGCAAAAAATGGTGGAGACATTGGATCTTTCACTACTGACGATATGGATATCGCTTTTGAGAATGCTGCATTTGGTTTAAAAGTAGGGGAGATTTCAAAACCAGTTCAAACTGCTCAAGGCTATAGTATTATTAAACTCACTGATCGATTTACGAAACCTATTCTTACAGAGTATGAACTTGCAGTAAAAAGACCTCAATTAGAAAGCTATGTGCTAAAAAAGAAGCAAGAGCTAAGAACTAGAGATCGAATGAATGAATTTGTGGGTTCTCTTAATATCAATGAAGAAGCGCTTTCAAGAGTTTGGAATCAATTCAACGGGAATTATGAAGGGGCAATTTCTAAAAGTCCTGAATTTTTGGAGAATCTGAAAAGTGACGATGAATTGGCTTCTTACAGTGATTTCAGTTTTGAAATGGCTGATTTTATAAATGAATTTACAATTTCACCTACTCAATACATCAATTCTATCAATAGTGCTGAGATGTTGAGAAGTTTTGTGATGGGCACGGCTTACAGAGCTTTTATGGTTAAAAAAGCAAAAGAGCACGGAATTGATAAACAACCACTTGTTCAAGAGTCTATTGATGAGACCTTCTATCATTATTTAGCAGATGAAGCTTCTGAGTATTTGAAGTCTACAATTACAAATACTGATGAAGAGCTAAGAAAGGCGTTTAACGAGAACAAAGCTCGATTCGAAAAACCTATGCTGATTAATTTACAGCGCATTATAGTAGACAATGAAGAGGAAGCGAATCAAATAGTTAAGGATTTAGAAAAGGGTGCTTCGTTTAAAGCATTAGTTAAAAAGCACTCTATCAACAACGAAGATTTATTTACAGACGGCGAACTTGGGTATGAGCCTATTAAATCATACGGTTTTATGTCTACTAAGCTAGCGAATTTAAATGTAGGTGATATTTCTGAAGTGATTCACTATGAAACAGGTAGATATCACATCTATAAATGCTTGGGAAGAGAAGAGGCTGCAGAAATGACTTTTGAAGAAGCCCGCGACCAGGTAAACAATTTTTTGACTTCAAAAAAACTAAAGAGCTTACGAGCATCAACAATAGAAGATGTTAAGAAAAAACATAATGCTGTTATTGATACTCAGAAGCTGAAAGAATTAACCATTCAAATTTGACAATGGTGCATGGATACTCTTAAAAAACTCTTTTTATTCGCATTATTTTTGGCTACACCTTTAGGCGTTTTAGCGCAATCAGGTAAGATAACGGGAAAAGTGGTCGACAAAGACGGGCAACCTCTTATTGGGGCAACTGTTGGAATCCAAGGAACCACAAAAGGTTCCATTGTTGATGTTGACGGCAACTACTTGATGTTAAACGTAGCGCCAGGTACATATACTCTTGAAGCTCGTTACATTGGTTATGCCACTGGTGTGGTTCAAGAAGTTATTGTACGAACTGATTTAACCACTCAACAGGACTTTGTGCTTAGTTTAGAGTCTTTTGAAGGGGAAGAAATCGTAATTACTGCAGAGCGAAAAACCGTAATAAAGGATATCACTAGTTCGGAATCTCGCGTGAGTAGTGCTGAAATCGAAAAATTACCCGTTCAAGAAGTATCTGATATCATTCAGCTACAAGCAGGTGTGAATGTTGATAACGGTGGTGGTATTCACATTCGTGGTGGACGTACTTCTGAAGTATCTTATGTAGTAGATGGTATACGTGTTACTGATGATTACGACCGTTCAAATGGTGTTCGTATAGAGAATGAATCAGTTCAAGAGCTTCAAGTTATTTCAGGTTCATTTAATGCAGAACATGGCCAAGCCCTTTCTGGTATTGTAAATGTGGTTACAAAAGCGGGTGGAAATGAATTTGAAGGCTCGGTTAGCGGTTGGAGCGGTGGATATATGGCTACCAACAAAAGCTATTTATACGATGGAGTTGGAACTAGTTTAAGCTCTTTTAACCCATTAAGAATGAGTAACTTGTCAGCTTCTCTTTCAGGGCCAATTATAAAAGATAAATTGACCTTTTTTGCAACAGCTCGCCGTTTCGAGAATAAAGGCTATTTAACAGGTCGTAATGCATACTCTCCACATGGAGCTTACCAAGATACATTATCGTTAGGAGCAGATTTATCTGCCTATAGAACTATTTATAACGAGCAAGTAGATTTGAATAAGCCATGGTACTCTATGGATACTGTTGTAATAGCAGGAAATCAAAAGCTCTTAATACAAGATAATGGAAAGCGTGATAGTTCACTTGTGAACATGAATGCTTACGAAAGCCAAAGTTTCCAAGGTAACTTAGAATTTAAGGTTACGAAAGGCTTCAAACTTAATGCTATTGGTACTCTAGGTACAGAAGAAGGTGGTGGATATGATCATCAGAATAAATTTGTTCCGCTAGGGCGTTCAACTAGTTATCGTAATAATTATTCGTTGAATCTAAAAGCTACTATTACGCCATCAAATTCAACGTTTATTACCTTGAATGCAGCAAATAGGTATAACGAACAAAAGAGCTATTTGTATGAGAATCCATGGGATCCTCGCTATTTTAACTATGAAAATATTTCTAAGTATGGTTTAGATATTCCTGGTAGTGGCCAATTTAGTACTTATGGAAATGATACTGGCCGTTTTGAGCGTTCTACAAACACGTATATCATAAAAGGTGAAATTTCTAGCCAATTAAATGAACATCACTACATTAAAGCGGGTGCAAATGTTCAGTTGGATGAAGTTAATTTTGAAAGCATTTCTTTGGTTCCACTTTCAGATGGTTCTGATATTACACTTCCTCCAAATACGCCAACTGAACTTATTCCTTTTGTTGAATTAGGATATCCTGCAGTAAACACTCCTGGATATCAGAAGTACACAGAGTCGCCTAGAAATTTTAGCGCGTACATCCAAGATAAGATTGAATACGATCAGCTTATTATTAATATCGGTTTACGTTTCGATTACTTCGATCCTAACGCATTAATTCCTGCTGACCTCGAAGATCCAGATATTTTCTTTCCAACAAAACAAGAAAACCAGTATCGCGATACCAATAATAATGGTCAACAAGATGCAGGTGAGTCTTCAGTTACTTTAGAGGAACGAGAAGCTTATTGGTGGAAGAATGCAAGTGCTAAGTACCAACTTAGCCCTCGTTTAGGGGTTGCTTATCCAATCAATGATAATGGTGTTATTTATTTCTCCTACGGCTATTTCTTCCAAATTCCGTCTTACAACTTATTATATACCAATAGCCAGATTCTACTATCGCAAAGTGGTGGGAACCAAGGCTTGTTTGGCAACCCTGATTTAAAACCAGAACGTTCTACACAATATGAATTAGGCCTAAAACAAGAAATTGCAGAAGGTACTTCTATAGAGGTTACAGGTTATTATAAAGATACTAGAGATTATGTTTCTAGTAGACCACAAGTAACAGGAGCTCCTTCTATAACTTATGGTCTATATTTCAATAGAGATTATTCAAAATCTATAGGTTTAACCTTTGCTTTCAATCAATTTGTAAGTCGTCAATTTAACTTCGGTTTAGATTACACTTATGGTAGAGTAGAGGGTAGTAATTCGGATCCAAATGCAGAGTTCTTCAATATAATTGGTCAAGGCGGTAAAATTGACTCAACCACCCAAGAATCTGCATTAACTAAACTAGAGCAGCCACTTGATTGGGATCGTCAACACATTATTAACGGTTCCATGTTTTATACAGGTAACAAATGGGGCGCTAACTTATTAACTCGTTTTAGCTCTGGTACACCTTATACACCTGCATCAGATATTCCTGGCGTTTTAGTTGGCGAAGTAGCTTCAACGAGAGATTTACGGAACACTGCAAGGCTACCATCTCGTTTTACTATCGATTTAAACGCGTACAAGGATTTTGACTTACCTGGTAATTCAAGCTTACAAGTTTACCTAAACGTGTACAACCTGTTAGATACAAAAGTGGTGAATGGAGTTTACAGTGACTCTGGTAACTCAACTTCTCCGCTACCTATAAATATTAGTCCAAATGCTGACAGTGGGTATTATTCGAACCCTGGTTATTACGCAGAGCCAAGACGTATTCAATTTGGTGTTCAACTTTCTTTTTAAACTATGATTCAAGCACTCATGAACTTTAAGTCATTTATAACATTATTTTTAGCAGTTCTTTTATCCGGATCGGTAGTTGCACAAACTACACCAAGTAAAGAGCGTTCTTCTTTCGAAAGAAGAAAAAACTCAATTATGGATGGAAACCTTCTAAGAGCTACTTACCATAACACAGGGCATGCTGGTCGCCGTGGTAGCGATAGCCTAGACGAACTTATTTTTGAATATCCACGCAACACAAATAGAGAGTACATGTACTTTATGAGTGTTATGTTCGGCACTGAAGTTCCTGATGCTTCTAACCCAAACGAACCTCTTCCTATTGTTGATGTTGCTTCCTACAAAACTAGTAGAGATGGTAGAACAAACTGGTCGCTAAACCCTATTGTAGGATATGTGCGTGACGACAGTGATGAAATTGCACGTAGTGACAGAGGTCCAGGCTCAGTACTTGGAAACACTTGGCCTGATGTTTGGCCAGATAAATTAGGCGATGGTGGTGATGGCTGGGCAGGTTCTTGGAATGGATTTTTTGGAAGAGACCAGTTCAACGCTGATGTGGAATTTTATTACAAAGCTGGCGATGACACTTACACTAAGTATGTGAACACTAGCTATTATCCAGATCTTACAGATCCATCAAGAGGTGGTTTAGGTATTATTTTGGATACTAGAGTTTTAGCATGGTCACAAACACTTGTTAACGCCACACATTTCAATATTTTTGAAATTAAAAACGACGCTAGTTTCGATTATCCAAGAATGGCTTTCGGTTTATGGATTGCTGATTTCGTTGGTGGTGGTGGCCCAACCGATAAACCTGTTTTTGATAACATTCGCTCTATTGCTTACCTAACAGATACAAATAGAGAAAGTGGTGGTTCTGCTTTTAATGGAACCAAAATTGGTGAAATGGGACTTAAGTTCCTAGAAACACCAGGTAATGCTAGCGACGGTATTGATAACGATGGCGATAGCGATGCTTATAATTCATCACTTAACTTAGAAGCTGGTCGACAAAGTATATACAACACAGAGTACAAAGACCTTTTCGTAGATTTAACCACTGATGGCGGCGGATTTTATAGCTATACCGCTTTAAGAGATACCGTAATTCCAATTTTCAAAGATGAAGATTTCGATGATCGCATTGTTAATATCGGAGACAAAATTGTTTTAATTCAAGAGGATAACAGCCGTGTTGTTAAAGTCCATGACGGCACACCTTTTGTGTCGCAAGGCGTTACATACAATTTTACTGGTAGTTTTGTTGCCCGCGAAGATATCTATCCTACTACCGATCCACTTTATGGTATTCATATCGATGGCCTAGACAATGATTTTGATGGATTGATTGATGAAAACAAACCTAACCATTTAACGAAATCTACTTTTATAAATGGGGTGTCAGTTGTTCGATCTGTTCGATATATCAATTATTTAAGTTTTGCTGATGGTGATACACTTCAGCGTGGTCTTATTGTGCCAAATCAAGTTATTAGAGACAGAATGGCTAATGATGCAGCTTTTGCATCACTTGTAAATGATAAGTACGACGGTCGTTTCCAAAATTACCATACCAGTGCTCCTATGATTGACGAAGGTAGAGATGACTTTTTTGATAATGATAATGATTGGGAAGAAACTCTAGATGACGTTGGTATTGAAGGAAACCCTGATAACGCGAGTGCTGGTCAAGGCGATGGCAAAGCAACATCTGGAGCAGGAACTTCTTTCCCTGGTGAGCCGAATATTGATAAAACTGATGTAAGTGAAACCGATTTAATTGGTGTTTCTAGAATTACCATATTTGATGCTGGTGCACTTCAGGTAGATCAAGATGCAGATATTTGGGAAAATTACTTAACTCCTGGTGATTTCTTAGAAGATGCAGGAACCGATTCTGATATCTTTGTAGCATCTGGTTTATTTCCACTTGCTAGAGGCGCTTCTGAACGCTTTGCCGTTGCAGTTACAGCAGCCGCAACAAATAGCGCAACTGCCGCAGGTGATAGAGACCAAACCAACCGTAATTTAGACCAGGCAACAAAAGCTTACGAGTCTGATTATCAATTTGCTGTTGCTCCAAGTCCACCAGTACTAACCGCTGTTCCTTCTGACGGAAAAGTGACTCTTTATTGGAATACCGAATCGGAAGAAACATTTGACCGCTACATAAGCAGAATTACTGGAAACGGAAACGATTTTGAAGGTTATAAAGTCTATCGCTCTACCGACCAAGCATTTGAAGATGTACTTTCTATTACCGATGCTTTTGGTACACCTCAGCTTTTCAGACCACTTGCAATCATTGATAAAGAAGATGGAATTTCAGGGCTTCATCCAGTGCCAATTAATGGTGTGCAGTTTAACATGGGTGATGATTCTGGCTTAGAACGTTTCTTTGTGGATGATAACGTAGTTAATGGGCGTAAATACTACTACGCTGTTACAGCCTTCGATTTTGGTCTTGAAATTGCAGGAATTGCACCATCTGAGTCTCCGATTCAAATCTCTAGAAATCCAGATGGAACAGTAATACTAGGCCAGAACGTAGTAGAGGTTCGTCCTACACCTTCTGAAGCTGGTTACATTGATCCTGAAAACCCAGGCGCAACATTAGTTTCAGGTTCTCCTGGTGGTAAAGTAACGGTAGATATCATTGATCCTGAAGTATTGAAACCTGATAACTTATATGAAATTACTTTCGAAGATTCATTATATGATGGTGGAACAAATCAGGATACGTTAAAAACTAAAAACTTTACGCTTCGCAATATTACAGGTGGCGCAAATGATACGTTAATTGCTCGTTCTACTAACTTCAATGGTGAGAGCAATCCAATTACCGAAGGCTTTTTAGTTACTCTAACCAATGTTGAAAATCTTCAACTTGATACAGAACGTTCGGGCTGGTTTACCGATAACGCTGATGGTTTACCAGGTTATTCTTTCGGAGTAAACAGTGCTGGTTTCCCTAAAGTTTCTGATTATAGTATAGTAGTAGGTGACAGCGCCTTTGGTAAATCTACTAAAGCCGATGTTAAAGTAACTCAAACAACTACTATTACAGTAGACTCTATCGCAACTAACTTTAAGGTTATAAATGATTACACCGGCGAGGAAATTAAGTATGCATTCTTAGACTTGAATGCCAAAGGTGCACCACAAGCACCGTTTAGTAGAAGAGCTGCTTGTGATCCAACACTTAATCCTCCTTCTAACTATGTAGCTCCAAGTTTAGGGTTCTTAAGTTCTGTTACTAGTTTAAATGGTCCGTGTTCAGATATCATCTATTTCATCGAAGATTATAGAGGAACCCCAGACTCATTTACATATCAGATTGAGTTAAAATCTAGTATTGCTAATAACGAGTTAACTACTCGAAACCCACAGCCAGGTGATACTTTAAAACTATTTACTACCAAGCCGTTTTCACAGAACGATAGGTTCCAGTTTAAAATGGATAAGCAGAACATACCACAAGTAGATGTTGATTCAGCTAAAGCTGCTTTAGATGATATCATGGTAGTTCCTAATCCATATATCGTTTCAAATGTTTATGAGGCAAGTATTACCAATACTAATAAACAACAAAACAGAGAGCTCCATTTTAGAGGATTACCTTCTAAGGCAACCTTACGAATATTCACAGTTGCTGGCGTTCTTCTTAAAGAAATTGATATTACTGAAGACAAATTACTTGGGGCAAATGGTGGAACATACATTTGGAATATGTTAACCAAGGATAATTTAGAAATATCCTATGGAATTTATCTTTACCAAGTTTCGGCGCCCGGAATTGGTAAGAAAACAGGAAAGTTTGCAGTTATAAAATAGTTGATAACATGAAGAAATTATTATTACTCCTTTTATTAGTCCCAGCTTTGCTAAGCACACAAGATGCCTCTGCTCAGCTTTCGAAAAGAGGCACTACATCCGCTGAATTTCTAAGGATGCCTGTTGGTGCTAGATCTTCGGCTATGTCGGCTTTTACAGCTACGGTTAATGATCCCTCAGCTATGGTTTTAAATCCTGCTGGGATAGCAGATAATCGTACAAACCAAACTTTAGTTGAGTTTACCGATTACTACCTAGACATGACACACAGTTTCATTGGCGTAACTATACCAACAAAAAAAGGTGTAGCTGGTATTCATGTACTTGCCATGAACTACGGAGACTTTAAAGAAACTACTGCTGAAGCCGATGGATACACTGGAAGAACTTTTGGTGCTTATTCGGTCAGTTTTGGTGGTTCTTACGCCCAATATTTGATTCCCCAGTTTTCAATAGGTGGTACCGTTAAGATGGTGTATGAGAAAATTGCAAACAGTACAGCTTCTGGTATCGCTTTTGATATAGGAACCATGTACGACACACCTTTTTATGGAGTACGATTTGGGGTGAGTGTAACCAACGTGGGTTCCAAAATGCAGATGGACGGTAACGACTTAATTATTGGTGCCGATTTGGATAAAAACTCAAATGGTAACTATGAGCCTGATGCAAAATTAGCCACAAACTCATATGACTTACCATTAATGTTACGAGTTGGCTTATCGTGGGATGCTGTTAGCAACGAAAATGTGAGAGCTACTATTAATGTTGATGGAAATAATCCTACTAATAATGTACAAAGCTTTAGTGTAGGTGGCGAAATTTCTCTCATGAACGATTTAGTGTTTTTGAGAGGTGGAGTGCCTTATATAGGTCAAGACGATCGTATCGAAAAATTCAATGCAGGGATTGGAGTTAAATATAAAGTTGACAATAATCTAAGTATTGGTTTTAATTATACATACCATAGCACTAAGTATCTAAATGATCTTAGTAAGATGGGCTTACAAATTTTCTTTTAACCGAAACAATAAATAAAATAGGAGTCACAAAAATGACCCATATTTACAAAAATAGCATGCTTAGAAAGAGTGTGTTTACTGTATTTGGCTTTTGTATGATGCTAGCCGTTTCATTAACGGCTACTCAAAGTACTTATGCGCAAGAAATGAGCAACGCAGCACCAGAAGCTGTAAATGTAACATTTATAGTAAACACGGCTACATTGGCAGACACTGTAATGCCTAATCACTTGCTTCAACTTAGAGGGGCTGTAACCGGACCTGATTCGTCTGAGGTGAACCTTGGTATTACATGGGGTGATGATACAGCTCTAATTGGAACCAACATTGGTGGTGACTATTGGGAATTTAACTTTGATATGTCTCCTGGTGACTCACTTGAATACAAGTTTTGGGCTGGTGTAGATAAAGATAATCCACTTGGTGGAGGCTGGGAATCAACTAGCAATAGAAAATTTATCCTAGCTAAAGATGCCACTGGTGAGGTAACAGCTCCAATCCATTATTTTAATAGAGAAGCATCTCCATTTGAAGAAAAAGCTGATACTATCGGTGTTCTTTTCAGAGTTAATGTTGGCGCTCAAATTCAATTAGGTAACTTCGATCCAGAAGCTCACACTGTTTCTGTACGTGGTGGATATGCTCCTTTAGGATGGGACGACACAACTGTAAAACTTGATGCTGAACCAGCTGGTCCTGGCGAAAATGCTATTTACTCAAAAATAGTTTATTTCAATGCTGATTCTCTTCTAAAATATACTCCATTTAACTATAAATTTTATTTAGATAATGGTACTGGTGATGGTGGCTACGAAAGTACTCCAGATCGTCCGTTTAATATTACAAACGCAGCTGATACTACATTACATATAGTAAACTTTAGTGGCAAAGCACCTATTAAAGGTGATGTTCTTGAAACTAATCTTAACTTCGAAGTTAACGTAGGTATATTAGAAGGTCTTGGTTATTTCAATGCAACTATTGATACCGTATTTGTTAAAGGTGACTTTAATGGTTGGAATAACGACGATATGATGACTTTCAACTCGTTCTCTGGAACATTTGAAAAAGGAAGTATTCCTTACACTTCTACTGTTGATGCAACTGTAGGCTACAAATATTATATCAAATGGGATAAACGCCGTGATGTTGAAGATAGTGAATTCTATCTTTCAGGTATTACCCATGATGGTTCTGGTTGGGAAGAGCCAGGTGTAACAGGTGGCGGTAACCGTACGTTCAATCTTGAAGATGTTGAAAGCCAACCAGTACGCTCTGAGTTTTTCAACAGTGTTGAGCCTGAAGCAATAATCACTGCAGCTAATACAGATGGTGGAGCTTTAACAGTTACTTTCAGCGTAGATATGAATCCTGCTAAATCTAACACTCCAGCATTTGATCCTGCTAGCGATTCTGTATTCTTATTTGTGGATACTCCTTTCTTCGCACTTACTAACAACATTACCGTTCCTGGTGATGATGGTAATAAATTTGGTACTATTTCCCCTGAAGAGCGCGAAAGACTACGTTTCACAGATGAAGACAATGATGGTATCTATACTTTAGAGTTAGATTTAGTATTACCTACTCTAAACAACATTGGCTTCCGTATTGCTTATGGTGAACCAACATCTGAAAGTGGCTCATTATTCATCAATGGTGGTGGAACTGAACCTGGCCGTCGTCATTATCAGTACATCAAACCAGAAGTAGATAGTGAAGGCAAAGTAACTTGGCCGTCAACTTATACTTTCCCAACATTAACTTGGAAGAAAGACGATCTACCTTGGGAAGCACCAATTAGCTATTCTGCTACTTCTAACGAAGAAGAAATTGATGGCGCTAACACATTTAGTTTGGATCAAAACTATCCAAACCCATTCAACCCAACTACAAACATCAAGTTTAATTTAGCAAGTGCTGCTAATGTTAACCTTAGTGTGTACAACGTATTGGGTCAAAAAGTGGCTACATTAGTAAACAATGCTAAATATACATCTGGTAGCCATGTAGTTTCATTCGATGCTAAAAACTTAGCTTCTGGTGTGTACTTGTACCGCATTGAAGCTGGTAACTTTGTATCACAAAAAAGAATGACTCTAATTAAATAAGAGTTTTCTCTCTAATAAGTCATCGTGGGTGCTGTGAAAGGCCCCCACGCTTTTTAAATAAATTATTTTAGATTGGCATCAACTATATATGACATCGCAAAAAAGGCAGGGGTAAGTATTGCCACTGTATCAAGAGTTTTTAACCAAAGCTCAAGTGTTTCTGAACGCACTAGAGATAAGGTATTAGCAATTGCTGATGAAGTTGGATATCACCCGCAGGTACACGCTCAGGGCTTAGCCAGTAAAAAGAGTAATACCATTATGGCGGTAGTGCCTGTAATTTCCAATTACTTCTTTATGGAAGTATTAGGAGGCATTCAAGATAAATTAAGAGAGTTTAACTACGAACTCAATATTTTTAATGTGACTGCAGATGCTGATTTCTTCAATCAAGTGGAACATGTACTCAAGCGACGATGGGCTGAAGGATATCTTTTTATATCCATTCACTTAAAAGACGAAGAATGGGCCCAATTAAAGAAATTTGGAGTTCCAATTACTCTTATTGATGAATTTTATGAGGGCTTTGATGCTGTCAGTGTCGATAATGTGCAAGGTGCCCAAAGAGCCACCGAAAGTTTGATTTCGCACGGCTACAAAAGGATTGCCATGCTTTCAGCTCTTGAAACATCTAAACCCATTAGGGATCGCAAAGAAGGATATAAAAATGCTCTTCTTGAGGCTGGTATCCCTTACAGCGAAGAGCTAGTAGTAAGAGGTGATACACTTTACAGAGATGGTTTTACCGAGCGAGGTGGCTATGAAGCCATGCTAAAAATTTTAACCATGGAACCATCTGTGGAAGCCTGTTTCTGCGCATCAGATATTCAGGCAGTTGGCGCATTGAAAGCAATGCAAGATCTTAATAAAGTGATTCCAATTATTGGATATGACGACATTGAGCTCGCTGAATATATGGGACTTTCTACCATTAGGCAGCCAATGCACGATATGGGTTATTTTGCTACCCAAACACTGATTGACCGCCTTAAAAATTCAGAAAAAGCAATCTCACAAACTATCTACACTCCAGAGCTTATTCTAAGAAGTTCAACGGACTAACCCGAATACTTTTCTATTATGAAGATTAAACTTAGCATTCCTTACATCACTCTATTTTGCCTGTTGGCTTTGCTCTTTCAGCAAAATACATTTGCACAGGTAGTTACTTTTCAACCTTCGTTTGCTACTCAAAATGATTCGCTATCTATAGTTTTTGATGCAACTAAAGGTAATGCCGGTCTTACTGGATTTACTGGTGATGTATATCTACACTCTGGTGTTATTACCAACAAAAGTACAAATGGTTCTGATTGGAAATATGTTCCTTTTGGTTGGGAAACACATAACGCCAAAATGAAAGCAACTCCATTAGGCGATAACAAATGGAGTTTTAAATATACTCCTTCTATAAGAGAGTTTTTTGGTATCACAGATCCTGATGAAAAAGTAGAAAAAGTAGCTATCGTTTTTAAAGGTGTTTCTGGTGGTGCTATTACTGCTCAAGGTAAAGACGTTGGTGATAAAGATATTTTTATCGACCTTTTTGAAGGCTCGGTGAATGCTAGATGGCAACTTCCTACAGAAAATGCAAGTATTGTAGCTGTTGGTGACTCTGTGAAATTTCTAGGTCTTGGAAGCTTTGATGGGGGAACTCCAACTTTAAGCCTGTTTAAAAATGAAGAACTTGTTACCTCAGTTGATGCCGATACCATTCGATACACCTTTATGGCACAAGAAGGTGGCGATTACGAATTTAAATTAGTTGCAAAAGGGGGGAGCTCTGTAGACTCAACTTATAGAACGGTAGTAGTACGAGATGGTAATGGAAACCTCACGGCACGACCAAGTGAACTTGAAGATGGTATTACTTTAGATCAGTCTTCAGCTACATTTTCGCTATTCGCTCCTGGTAAAAAGTATGTGTATTTGATAGGAGATTTCAACAACTGGACACCTTCCACTGAGTACTTAATGAATAAAGACTCTGTAGATGCTAACAATGTGTGGTTTTGGAAAGAAGTATCTGGCTTAACTCCTGGGCAAGAATATGCATTTCAGTATTTGGTTGATGGGAATCTTCGTGTAGCCGATCCTTATTCTGAAAAAATATTACATCCAGATGACGCGTACATTTCAGAAACAACATATCCAAACCTAAAGCCTTATCCTGCTGGACAAGAGTTTGCCGTTGGTGTAATTGAGCCTGGTGCAGCTGAGTTTGATTGGCAAGCAACGGATTACACTCGCCCGAATAAAGAGAATCTTGTTATTTATGAACTTCTCTTGAGAGATTTTATTGAATCTCACGATTATGCAACGCTCATTGATACTCTCGATTATCTTGAAAATCTTGGCATCAATGCAATTGAATTAATGCCAGTAAACGAATTCGAAAACAACGAAAGTTGGGGCTATAATCCTTCTTTCCATTTAGCTGCAGACAAGTATTACGGACCAGAAGAAGATCTGAAAAGATTTATTGATGAAGCCCACAAACGTGGAATAGCTGTAATTTTAGATGTGGTGTTAAACCATGCTTTTGGGCAATCTCCATTAGTACGATTATGGAACGAAGGAGATTACGGAAAACCAACTAGCGACAATCCGTATTTAAACGTAGATGCAAAACATCCATTTAATGTTGGCTACGATTTTAACCACGAAAGTTCTGCAACACGATACTTCAGAAACAGAGTAGCTAAATATTGGCTCGAAGAGTACAATGTAGATGGCTTTAGATTTGATTTGTCAAAAGGGTTTACCCAAACAAACAATCCAAGTAATGTTGGTGCGTGGGGAAATTATGACCAATCTAGAATTAGTATCTGGAAGGATTATGCAGATTATATGTGGTCTGTAGATCCTGAGGCTTACGTAATTTTAGAACATTTTGCAGATAACTCTGAAGAGAAAGAACTTGCAAACTATGGCATGTTACTTTGGGGGAACGCAAATCATGCCTATAACGAAGCAACAATGGGTTATACTTCGGATTTATCCGGAGTGTTGTCTGAGTCGCGCAGCTTTAATAACCGCCATCTAGTAGGTTACATGGAAAGCCATGACGAGCAGTGGTTGATGTTTAAGAATATAAAATTTGGTAATTCTTCTGGTGATTATAATATCAGAAACTTAGAAACAGCACTAGACCGCCAAAAACTCGCAGGTGCTTTCTTCTTGACATTACCAGGCCCAAAAATGATTTGGCAATTTGGTGAACTTGGCTATGGGTATGGTGATGCTGGTGAGCAATGCTTGGAATCTTCTGATTGTCCAGCTTCAGCACCAAGTAGAACTGGTAATAAACCAATCCGCTGGGATTATTGGACCTCAGAAAGTAATGTTGCTCGTCAAAATTTATACAAAACTTGGAGTGCTATCTTAACTCTAAGAAATAGTACTCCTGCTTTTTCTGCTCCAACTAATTTCTACCAAGAACTTAACACTACAAATAAGAGAGTTCTTTTAGAGCATGAAGATACCGATGTAGTTATTGTAGGTAATTTTGGTGTTACAGCATCTAGCGCTTTTGCTGGTTTCTCGCAAACAGGAACTTGGTACGACTACTTTGAAGGTACTGAGTATGTGGTAAATTCTACTGATGAGAATATCTCTTTGGAGCCAGGTGAATTTAAAATATATACTACCAAGAAATTTGTTAACCCAATGGTTGTTGTTAGTAACGAAGATGAACAACTAGCTGATGGACCAACAACTTTCCAATTGAACCAAAACTATCCAAACCCTTTTAACCCTGTTACTAACATAAGTTTTGATGTCGCAAAAGCAGGCGCAGTTAAGCTTGAAGTGTTTGACATTTTAGGAAGAAAAGTAGCTGATTTGGTTAATGGCAACAAAGCTGTTGGTACTTATAACGTAGCATTCGACGCTTCTAAGTTGGGTAGTGGTGTTTACTTAGCTCGTTATACAGCAGGTGGCAATGTATTTATCCAGAAAATGACATTAATTAAATAGTATCAGGATGACTCCCTCAGTAAAACAATATTTGGTTTACGTATTACTTCTAACCGTCAGTTTTGGGGCATGTTCTCAAAAAGACGAAATAAAATACGGAAACCAGATTATTGGCTTAGGTTCTCCCATTGCTCTTGGCTACGATACTACTGTTGTAGTTCTACAAGATTACTTTATGAGTCCTGAAGAGTTAGATTCTGTGTCAATTTCTTCAGGACTACATACCAAGTGGAGCGCTGACAAACAAAAACTTACCATCACTGGAACATTGCTTCCAAAATTAGGGATTCTATCTTTTTGGGATGAAGATGTGAAGTATGACTTACTTCTCAAAAAAACCAATAAAAAAGAAGTCGTTTTTAGTATCAAGGATAAGAACTATAAAAAAGTTCAGGTTAAAGGGGAGATGAATAGTTGGAATCCATCAGCCACACCATTAACCAAAAAAGGAAATGCTTGGGAAGCCAAAATGCTGGTTAACCAAGGTGTTTACCAATATTTGTTCGTTATTGATGGTCGCGAAATGTTGGACCCACAAAATTCTGATCGAGTTTCAAACGGAATGGGAGGGTTTAACAATCTTCTAAAAGTCGGAAATTCTGATAAAACCACAATTCCTGTTCTCGAAACCAGTAAGTTTAACAACAACGAAATTACATTCTCAGCTCAAAACTCTGATAGAGTATACGTTTTTTGGGAAAATCACGAACTCAAAACTACTCGAGATGGTGATTTTGTAACGGTTTCCATACCTGAAGCCGCATCAGATTTAGAACAATCAAAAATTAGAGCTTGGGCCTACAACAGTAATAGCGTTTCTAACGACATTCTGATTCCTCTTAACAACCGTGATGTTGTTGAAAGTCCACTTAGTTTAGAGCGTACAGATCCACGCGCTTGGAACATGTACTTTGTGCTGATTGATAGATTTAAAGATGGAAATCCAGATAATACGCGTAAGGTAGATGACCCCGACATCCTCCCAAAAGCAAATTATTATGGGGGAGATTTAGCAGGAATTACCGAAACTATAAAAAGTGGTTATTTCAAAAAGATTGGAGTGAATGCGTTGTGGCTTTCACCAATTTCACAAAATCCAGAAGAAGCATACGGACTTTGGGATAAAGGCGGAGTGTATACTAAATTTTCTGGATATCACGGTTATTGGCCAGTGTCATCATCCAAAATTGATGACCGATTTGGAACATCCGAAGAATTTAAAGAACTCCTTGATGTAGCTCACGAAAATGGAATGAGTGTGATTTTGGATTACGTAGCAAATCATGTTCATGAACTTCACCCCGTATATCAGGAGCACAAAGATTGGGTGACCGACTTATACCTTCCTGATGGCAGAATGAATACCGAACTTTGGGATGAACAACGCCTTACTACTTGGTTCGATACTTTCATGCCAACGCTAGATTTTTCCAAACCAGAAGTAATTGATACCATGACCGACTCAGCGTTATTCTGGGTTAAAAATTACGAATTAGATGGTTTTAGACATGACGCCACAAAGCACATTCAACTTGAATTTTGGCGCACTTTAACTCGAAAAATCAAGGAAGAAGTAATTACGAAACAGAATAAAAATGTATTTCAGATAGGAGAAACCTACGGAAGTAGAGAGCTTGTAGCTAGCTACATCAATTCGGGAATGCTAGATAGCCAATTCGATTTCAGCATGTACGATGCTAGCTTGAACGCATTTGGGCAAAATTTTTCATTCAAAGGATTGGAATCTCAACTCCAAGAAAGTTTTAATTACTTTGGATACCACAATACCATGGGCATTATTTCGGGTAACCACGATAAACCAAGATTTATCAGCTTAACTAGTGGTGAAGTAGCTTGGGGCGAAGATGCTAAACTTGCTGGCTGGACACGTGAAATTGGAACTCCTCAGGTTTATGCTTATGAGCGCCTTAATATGCTAATGGCTTTCAATCTAACTATTCCAGGAATTCCTGTTACTTATTATGGCGATGAATTTGGAATGCCTGGAGCAAATGATCCAGACAATCGCCGTTGGATGAAATTCGAAGATGATCAGCTTTCTGAACTAGAACTTCGAAATAGAAACGTATTTACAATGCTTTCTGAACTCAGAAATTCCAACATGCCACTATTATATGGCGATTTTCAATTTCATGTTATTGAAGACGACATTCTTGCTTATTCAAGAGCCTACTTTAACCAACAGGTTATTGCAGTTTTTAATAAATCTAAAATTACTAGAGATATTCGTATTGAGCTAAGAGATGGCTTCGATTATAGCAAACTAATCAGCTATTTTGGCAATCGCTTCAAAGTTGAAAATGGCGTTTTGATTATTACAGTACCCGCAAACCAATTTGAAATCCTAACTTTATAGAAATCCCGATGTCTAAGATTTTATATAGAAATTTATTTTTACTACTCATAACGGTTGGCTTTCTTGCTTGCTCACCTGCTAAGGAAGAGAAACAAGCTGAAGTCACTAGTAAAGTAGAACAACTCGAGTGGAGCAAAAACTCAAGTATCTACGAAATTAATGTCCGTCAGTATTCTGAGGAGGGAACTTTTGAGGCTGTCCGTAAAGATTTGCCAAGAATCAAAAGCATGGGAATCAAAATTCTTTGGTTCATGCCAATTCATCCTATCGGAAAAGTGAACCGTAAAGGAGGGTTAGGAAGTCATTACTCCGTTCAAAATTACAAAGAAGTAAATCCAGATTACGGCACAAAAGAAGATTTTAAAAAGTTAGTTGATGAAGCTCACGAAATGGGTTTCAAAGTTATTATTGATTGGGTAGCTAATCATACCGCATGGGATAATCCTTGGACACAAAACAAAGATTGGTACGCACTTACTGAAGAAGGTGATTTTATGCCACCAACTGGAACCGATTGGTCTGATGTAATTCAATTGAATTATGAAAATGAAGAAATGCGAGCTGGCATGATAGATGCGCTTCAGTATTGGGTTCGAGATTTGAATATTGATGGTTACCGTTGTGATGTTGCAGGTATGGTTCCAACCGACTTTTGGGTTGATGCTAAAGCAGCTCTAGATGAAATTAAACCAGTATTTATGCTAGCCGAAGATGGTGAACCCGAATTGGTTATCGAAGCATTCCAAATGAACTATGGTTGGGAATATGCACACATCATTCGCGAAGTTGCAAAAGGGCATCGTTCTATCAGGGCTGTAGATTCTCTATTTGCTGAAGATGCTAAGAGATTTCCATCAAGTGCTTACCGAACGTACTTTACCTCAAATCATGACGAAAATTCTTGGAATGGAACGGATCCTGAAATGTACGGTGCTAATTTCGAGAACTTCGCAGTTTTATCAGCAACAATCGGAGGGATGCCTCTAATCTATAACGGACAGGAGTCTGGATTAGACAAGCAATTAGAGTTTTTCGAAAAAGATCCTATTGAATGGAAAGACTATAAATACCAAGATTTTTATACAACATTAGTTGGCTTAAAAAGAGATGAGCCAGCTCTTTGGAATGGTGATTTTGGCG
The DNA here is from genome assembly GCA_048267645.1 of Balneola sp. Taxonomy (GTDB): domain Bacteria; phylum Bacteroidota; class Rhodothermia; order Balneolales; family Balneolaceae; genus Balneola. Next base: position 147,068 of record JBLWXC010000010.1, on the reverse strand, counting down.
GATCATTAGAAATTATTGATATGCCAGAAGGTCTTTATGCATACAAGCGTGTTAAAGGAGAAAGTGAGGTAGTAGTAGTTTTAAATTTCAGTAATGAATCAACAACCGTAAAATTGGCAGACATTGGAGTGAACGAAAATTACACTACATATAACTCAACAAAATTAATGATTACTTCTGAAGAAGTCAGTTTCGGTCCAAACAACTGGGTAATCTTCGTTAAATAAATCAATGTTAAATTAGGAATAACAATGGAAACAACGTCCGCACACAAACCCCACCTTAGCTTTTGGCAAATTTGGAACATGAGTTTTGGATTTCTAGGTATTCAATTCGGTTTTGCACTTCAAAACGCAAACGTAAGTCGGATTTTCGAAACACTAGGTGCCGCCGTTGAAGACATTCCAATCCTTTGGGTTGCCGCGCCACTTACAGGTTTGATTGTTCAGCCTATTATTGGTCATTTTAGTGACAAAACCTGGAATAAATTGGGAAGAAGAAGGCCATTCTTTCTTGTAGGGGCAATATTGGCTTCTTTAGCGTTATTCTTTATGCCAAACTCTCCAGTTCTGTGGGTTGCGGCTGGTATGCTTTGGATTATGGATGCTTCTATAAATGTTTCAATGGAACCATTTAGAGCCTTTGTGGGCGATATGCTCCCAAATGAGCAAAGAACCTCAGGTTTTGCAATGCAAAGCTTTTTTATTGGAACTGGAGCTGTTGTTGCTTCTATGTTGCCTTGGATGTTTACAAACTGGTTTGGAATCTCAAATACTGCACCAGAAGGAATTATTCCTGATTCAGTAAAATTCTCTTTCTACATTGGTGGTGCTGCGTTCTTATTAGCTGTTCTTTGGACGGTCCTAAAAACCAAAGAATATTCTCCAGAAGAACTTGCTAGTTTTGAAGAAGCAGAGAGACAAGCGGCAGGCTTAGAGCAAACAAATGAAGATATAGAAAGCACATACAATGTTAGCGAACTAGCTTCAAAGCAAATTAAGTATGGAATTGTCTCCATTGTTGTGGGGGCAATACTTACATTTTTGGTTTATAACGGTAGTTATGATCAACAACTTTATATCATGGGTGGCGGTATTTTTGTTTTTGGTATCGTGATGATGATTTCTTCGATGATGCAATCAAAAGGGGCATCAAAAAATGGTTTAGTTGAAGTAATGAACGATATGTTGATGATGCCAAAAACGATGCTTCAATTGGCAGTTGTTCAGTTTTTCTCTTGGTTTGCACTGTTCGCAATGTGGATTTATACCACAAATGCTGTTACTGCTCACATATACGGCACTACAGATACAACATCAGCACTTTACAATGATGGCGCTGATTGGGTGGGATTCAGCTTTGCTGTATATAACGGAGTTGCGGCCATTGTTGCTTTTCTATTACCTGTGATGGCTAAATACACTAGCAGAAAAATGGTACATACCATTTGTTTAACCTTGGGTGGCTTAAGCTTAATTTCCATTTATTACATATCAAACCCAGATATGCTTCTAGTTTCTATGATTGGTATTGGCCTAGCTTGGGCAAGTATTTTATCTATGCCGTATGCTATTTTAACGGGATCTCTTCCTGCTAAGAAAATGGGTGTATATATGGGTATTTTCAATTTCTTTATTGTAATTCCTCAACTTGTAGCTGCTAGTATCTTGGGCTTTTTAACAAAATCCATGTTTGGTGGAGAGGCTATTTACGCGCTAATTATTGGAGGTGTAGCTATGATTTTGGCAGGTATATTCACATTCTGGGTTAAAGATGTAGACGCTAAACAAGCTTAAAACATTGAAGTAGCAACTGAGATTTGAATAAGTTGCAACTATATATTAAATTGGTTGCAACTTATATTTAACCGAAATATCATGGCTGATAAGAACAAAAAAGATGTTGTTTGGTTCGGGATGAAATTAACTCCTGAAGAAAAGCAGAAGATCGAACTTCTTGCTAAGAGTAAAGGAATTTCAAAAAAAGAAGCCGTAATGAATGCTGTAAATGAAGTTTTTACAGAATATGAGGTGGAAGCTAAACCTGGTTCAATGTTGGAAAGGTTGCAACCCTACATCGGTGTAATTAAAGACGGTCCTTCAGATCTTTCTACAAACCCTAAATATTTGAAAGGTATTGGTGAAGACAGTCTTTCTTGATACAGGACCATTAGTAGCTCTTTTTAGAGAACGAGATCAATTTCATCAGTGGGTGAAGGTTGAACTTAGTAGAGAAAATTTTCGATTTATAACCTGCGAAGCTGTTCTCACTGAAACGTTATTCATTACAAAAAATGCATTTCCTGTTGTTAATGCTATTTCAAGTATGATTAAACAGAACTTAATTGAAATAAAATCTGCTCTAATTAGTGATGAAGAACAAGTATTCGAACTTCTCAATAAATACAGAGATCAAAAAACGTCTTTGGCTGATGTAAGCCTCCTTGCACTTTATAACGAAACCAAAGATGCTTCAATCTTCACTACAGACTCAGACTTTTTGGTTTATCGCGATTCGAAGGGTAAGCCGCTAAACCTAATTTCACCCTACATAAAATGAAATTATCACATTTCTTATCGTCCATTCTGATTGGAATACTTTTTCTTTCCTGTAATAAAACAACTATAGATAAGAACGAATATTCATCACCAGAGTGGGCAAAAGGAATAGTTTGGTATCAAATTTTTCCAGAGCGATTTAGAGACGGAGATTCCACCAATCAACCAAATAGAGAACGAGCTAGAGGTCCCAAAGGCTGGGAAATTACTTCTTGGACTCAAGATTGGTATGCTCGAGATGATTGGGAAAAGAATCACTCCGACGATTTCTACTCCATAGTAAGGGAACGGCGTTATGGTGGTGATTTACAAGGAATCATTGATAAGCTAGATTACCTCAAAGAGTTGGGAATTGGAGGGATTTATCTTAACCCTATTTTTGATGCACAATCGATGCATAAATACGATGCCTCTTATTATCATCACATAGATCGTAATTTCGGTCCAAATCCTGATGCAGACCTTGATCAATTTAATGCAGAAGATCCTGGAGTTTCTTCAACTTGGGAATGGACTAGTGGCGACAAGCTTTTCCTTCAGCTCATTCAAGAAGCACATAAAAGAGATATGAAAGTGGTTATTGATGGTGTATTTAATCACACAGGTACAGAATTTTGGGCATTTCAAGACTTGGTAAAAAATCAGGAGAAATCACGATACAAAGATTGGTACATCGTTAATAAGTTCGACGATCCAAACACCGAAATTAATGAGTTTGATTACGAAGGATGGTGGGGATTTAAAGGCTTGCCGGTTTTTCGGGAGGAAAATGAGAATTTATTGAGTCCAATCAGGAGTCATATTTTTGATGTAACTAAACGCTGGATGGATCCTAATGGGGATGGCGACCCAAGCGATGGCGTAGATGGATGGCGTTTGGATGTAGCAGAAGAAGTAGGTAAAAATTTCTGGCGAGAATGGCATGAGGTGGTTCGGGATTTAAACCCAGAAGCTATTACCATTGCCGAAATTTGGACAGATAAAGCCAAAGAATTTATTAGTGAAGATATGTTCACTACTGTGATGAACTACCGTTTTGCGTATGCGGCTAAGGATTATTTTATCGATGAAAGAATAAGCATTTCGGAATTTGAACAGCGTTTATTCCAAGTTGAAGATGATTATCCGAAAGGAGGTTTAGATGTACTTCAAAATTTAATGGATAGCCATGATACGCCTCGCTTAGCATCCATTATTGTAAATCCTGGTAGAGAATACGATAGAGATGGATTGCCGAGAGATGGTTTCGATCCCCGTAAACCAAACGAAAAGGAAAGAGCCGTTCAAAAATTGGTAGCTATGTTCCAATTTACTTGGAAGGGCGCTCCGATGATTTACTACGGAACTGAATCTGGAATGTGGGGAGCTGATGACCCCGACGACCGGAAACCTATGGTTTGGGAAGACATGAATTATGAACCAGAAACGAATCATCCTTTAGGAGAGCAAAGAACAAGTGATGACAATAATTTCGATGCTGAACTGTTCAATTTCTACAAAAAACTTGCAGAGATTAGAAATACATCTTTAGCAATTCAGAAAGGGGAGGCTCAGTTCGTAGAACTCAATAAAAAAACGGGATTGGTGGTTTTTAAACGTAGTTTTGAAAATCAGCCTAGCATTTATGTTGCCTTAAATAGATCTCCAGAACCGTTGACGTACACTTTGACTAGTTGCTCCTATACAGACCTAATGAGTTTCGAATCGGTTGAGACAGATGAGTGTGCAATAAAATTAGTAGTGCCAGCAATCTCAGGCAGAATAGTTGAAGTTGAAGAGATGTAGTAACAGCTAATTCGTTCACTTTTGAATGGGAGGGGAATTAATAATTAATAATTAATAATTCAAAATTAAGAATTGGGGAAGGGGGAATTTTAAATTATTGATTATGAATGTTGAATGCGATAAAACTAAAAAATAACGCCCACCACTTAATAACTTAATCTCTTAAATCCCCCTAACAATTAAACCCACATGCTTATCTTGCCAAAACATCAAAAGAGTAACAGCCTCTAAAGTGAGATTAAAAAGGGGGTAAATTTTCAAAAATGATGGGTAGAACTTTCTTAACTTACATCCATGAAAATCGACAATAAATATTTCCCAGCTTTTATGGCAATAATGGCGCTAGTTTCAGCCCTAATTATTGTTTACTCCTCTTTTTCCTATAAAAAGACTGAGCAGAAACGTTTTATCAAAAGCATTGTCGAAAACGACTCTTTAACTACTCATTCATTGAATTATATCCTTAATGATGATAGTGTTTCGGTAAGTGATTTTGAGGGCGAATATGTTGTTCTCGTATTTTTCTCAAGCTGGTCGGAAAAGTCGAATTTTATGCTACAAGAAATTTATACTCTAGCTGATGAAACGGGCTCGATTGAAGTTATTGCCGCAGTGGTGAAAGATGCCACCGACTCTATCAATTTTGATGAACTTCCGCCGACTTTCAATTACGTTGATGGCGTTTCGCTTTACAACGATTTAAAAGTGCCTGGCATACCAACCTATGTGATGTTCGATAAAAAAGGGAAGTATGTGTTTGCTCACACTGGTTACCAAGAAGGATCAGGGTACGAATTGCTCAGAGAACATCTGGATGACTGATTCTCCTAAATATGTTTTGTTAAATGGCGAGCTTATTCATTCTTCAGCTTTGGCCATTCCTGTCACCTCGCGTGGTTTTATGTATGGAGATGGCTGTTTCGAAACATTTAGAAGTTACCAAGGCAAACTCCTTCATTTTGACGAACATTTCGCTCGATTGCAATTAGGGTTGAATTATCTTGGAATGGATTCTTCCGTTGATTCTGAAACACTTCTAAAACAGGTTGGACTTTTACTTCAAAAGAATGAATTGAATGATGTTGAAGCCGCTTTTCGTATTCAATGCGTAAGAAAGGGAGATGCTGGCTTTGCAACCACTTCAAGCAATGCGGATTACATAATTACAACTCGTGCACTTCCTGAGCCTAGAAAGAAAATCATTCTTAACACTGTTGAAACAAGAGCAATTCCAGAAGTAGCCCTTACAAGAAAAGTAAAGCTTACCAATTCCATCAATTACATTAAAGCAGCGCAGGAAGCGAATCAACTTGGAGGAGATGACGCGTTGATGTTAACCGTCGATAAAGTGGTAAGCGAAACTACGATAGCGAATATCTTTTGGGTGAAAGGAAATAGAGTTTTTACTCCAAGCATTAGCTGTGATTTACTGCCTGGTGTTACTCGGAAAATAGCGCTTCAACTACTTTCGATAATGGATGATGTTGATGTGGTAGAAGGTAAATTTAGTTTGAATGAAGTGATTAATGCCGACGCTGTATTTTGTACTAATTCTCTTCGTGAAATTTTCCCAATTGCTCAAATTGATAAGACATCGTTTGATGAAGTAAATCCAATAGTAAAACGTCTACAAAAAGACTTTGAGCTATATAAAAAAAACAATCTTAAGTAATGAGTACATTTGCTTCGATAGCCGATGTATGGTCTTATCTCGACCAAATACCCAAGTTTCAGATTCAAGGGGCTTCAGCGGCTAAATTTGGGCTCCAGAACATCACAGAGTGTTGCCAAAGGCTAGGAAATCCACACTTACAATACCCAACTGTTCATGTTGCAGGAACAAACGGAAAAGGTACAACCTGCTACCTACTAGAACACGTTTACAATAACGCAGGTTATAAAACAGGGTTGTTTACATCGCCACATTTACTTCGCTACAACGAACGAGTACGCGTAAACAAAGAAGAGGTTAATGATGAGATGTTGCTACAGTTTTTTAGAGAAGTAGAACCCATCCTAAGCGAACTCTCACTCTCATATTTTGAAATTAGTACGGTGTTGGCATTTTGGGTATTTGCTCAGCAAAAAGTAGACATCGCCATTATTGAAACAGGACTTGGTGGACGCCTAGATTCAACGAACATTGTAGAATCGTCTTTATCCATTATTACCAGTATTGGCCCAGACCATCAAGATGTACTTGGTGAAACCGAAACACAAATTGCCATCGAAAAAGCGGGAATTATAAAAAAGGGTAAGGCTGTTATTTTAGGGAATATATCAGAAGAAAGTATTGAGGCTATTTCAAACGTTGCGGATGAGCAAAAATCGGAAGTAATTCTAGCTCAACAGTTCGATCCAATATTGGAAAAAGGTCGATTTATATTAAAGGAATTGGAAATTGATGTTAAAACCAATCTTATTGAACCCATTAATAAATGGAATGTGCTAGTTGTGTTATTAGCACACCAAGAGCTGATGTCTCAGTTTCCTATTAAGCACGAAAATGTGTTGCAATCCATTACTAGTTTTAAAGGCGTACCTGCAAGATTTGAAAAATTGTGCCCTAATAAAGAATGGTATTTTAGTGGAGCACATAACAAACCGGCTTTAGAGGCCACAATCGACGCTTTAGCAGAGTTTGAAGGGAATTCTCCAGTTCTGATTTTCTCTATGATGAAAGACAAGGTTACTATGGATTCTATCAAACTTTTAAGTACATTTAAGCGAAGATATTTTTTTCAGCAAGAGGGCGAAAGAGCCGCTACAATAGACTTTATTCGTTCTAAAATGGACGTTGAAACTATCACAGAGAAGAATAATCAAACTATTTTAAAAGAACTTGAGACAGAGTTAGTAATTATTGTTGGAAGTTTTTACTTTTACCCTATAATTAAGCGGTGGATGAACGACTTAAAGCAGTAACACCGACTCTTTTCCTTACCTGATGAATAATCCTAAATGCACTATCTATTGTTGATAGTAGATTGTTCACTTCAATTTCAGTAAGAACTCATTATTTACTTAACAGCTACAATTATATATGTCAGATAATCAGACCGTCAATATTACGGCTGGGGAGCTGGTTTCCTTAGAAAAGAAAAAATTACCAGAGCTTCAAACTATTGCTAAAGCACTAGGCATTAAGCGGGTAACCGGTATAAAAAAGCAAGATTTGATCGATCAAATCAAAGAAAAGGGCGTTAAAACTTCTAAGGGAGTAACCGTTAAGCTCCGTCCCAGAAATAAAAAGCCTAATGAGGCTAAAAAATCTCAGCCTTCTTTAATTTTTAAAAAATCAGAGAAAGTTGAACTGGAAGAGGTTACAAATCAGACTGTAGACGAACCTGAAGAAATTTCAGCTGATCGGTCTTCTCAAAAGGAAGATGAGTTAACTACTTATGGTGGGCAATCTCATATTGTTTCGTACAGAAAGAAGGAAGAAGAGACTAAAAAACCTGCTCGCAAAAAGCCAGTTCATAATAATAACAACAATAACAGGAATAATAATCGTCGCACTGAGCACGATCAACTTCCTGAATCTGATGCTCCTACATTACAAGAAAGAATTGCAGAACTTGAGCCGAAATTAGGGCCATTCTTGTTTAATGAGGGTACTCTAGAAATTTTACCTGATGGATACGGCTTTTTACGTTCAGTAAATTACAATTACAAAGCCAGTCCAGATGATATTTATGTATCACCATCGCAAATTAAACGCTTTAGATTAAAACAAGGCGATTGTGTGATTGGTATTATCCGTCCTCCAAAAGTGGGCGAGCGTTACTTCGCATTACTTAGGGTTGAAGGCGTAAATGGACGTATTCCTAAAGACATGGATAATCGCCAAGATTTTGACGACATGCTTCCAATCCATCCTGAAGAAAGATATGTGATGGAGCATAACCCAAACGATTATTCTACTCGATTTATAGATTTGTTTTCTCCTTTAGGGAAAGGGCAGCGTGGTTTGATCGTAGCCCAACCTAAAACGGGTAAAACAACCATTCTGAGAAGTGTAGCTAATGCTGTTGCTGCAAATCATCCCGATGCAAAGATATTAATTTTACTCATCGACGAACGCCCTGAAGAAGTTACCGAAATGGAACGCTCTGTTAAGGGTGCCGAAGTAACTGCTTCAACCTTCGATGAAAAGCCTGAAAACCATATTGGATTGGCTGAATTAGTGTTCCAAAAAGCAAAACGCTTAGTAGAAAGTGGACACGATGTAATTCTACTTTTAGATTCTATCACTCGCCTTGCTAGAGCGTATAACGTTGTGGCAAGCAACAAAGGCCGTACAATGTCTGGTGGGGTTGACTCTGAAGCTCTTAAAATTCCACGACAACTCTTTTCTTCTGCCCGTAATATCGAAAATGGTGGTTCGCTAACTATTTTAGCAACTGCTTTAGTTGATACTGGCTCTAGAATGGATGATGTAATTTTCGAGGAATTTAAAGGAACTGGTAACATGGAATTAGTACTCGATCGCCGTATTTCTGAACGTAGAATGTACCCAGCTATCGATATCTTTAGAAGCGGAACTAGACGTGAAGAATTACTCGTTTCTGAGCAGGAAAGAGAGAAAGTAGTGCTTTTACGTCGCTACCTCACTAACATGAATGCGTTCGAAGCCATGGAATTCTTACTGAAACAGATTAAAGGAACGAAGAACAACGAAGAGTTTCTAATTTCGATGAATAAGTAATTTATTCGTATCGATTATCTTTCCCTAAGGTTTAAGAGTTAGATTTACTTGGTTAGATACCTGTGAAGGATATTCAAGGTTATCAGCGTTATGTTATCTAGAAATGCTAGTTCCCATTTCATAAAGTGGGTGGCACGAGTAAAAGAGAATCTTGCCAAGGTTTGGGATGCTAGAGGATTGGGGACATTACGGAAACGAGTTGAACCAAAGCCCTCAGAGGCCTGAGCTCAAATCTGACAACTCAAATCACATACCTCAAATTAACTATTTTTCGAAAAGATAAAGTATCGCATTTGGGGTATTACTTTTTTCCGCAGTTAGATAATAAGTGGTTGGCGAGATATGAATAATGCCCTCAACCTGTTTTGAGCCTTCTGGAGAAATTTCAATTCGGTTTACTTTCCCCTTAGAAAATTCACTTCCTTTAAAAGCAGAAATTTCCAAAAGAAAGTTTGAACTCACTCCATAACCTGAAAGCATTACCGTATTTGTTTTCTGGTTATAAGTTGCTCCAGTTACCAGTCCCAATGCGTTAAGACTGTCAATTTTGGCTAGAGAATAAGTACCTGGCTTTTTGGGAGCTGCATACACATTTGTCCAACCATTCAACCAATTTTTTGAAAAAATATATAAGCTATCATTGATTGAAATGAGAGCTTCTGCATCGAAATTAGTCTTATGATTGGATTTTTTGAAGTTGAGCTGGTCGGCATATTTTATAGAAATTGTTTCGGCTTTTATAGAATCTAAACGTTCATCCAAAAAGGCAGAGATGAGCACTCTGTAGATTTTAAGATTCTTTCGAGAGCCTCTGTTATTACCAGTATCTGCTATGTAGATATAGTTCTCATCGTTCGTGAGGTCTTCCCAATCAACGTTTTTAGCATTCTGAATGAGAACTTCTCGAAGTACTTCTCCAGTTTGAGTATCAATTTCGTATAAAATGGGTTTTCCACCAGAATCGTTGTGAGTGATAAGTTTACCATTTAGGTAAATAATTCCAGAGGTTTCTTTTACCGAAGAGGAAAGAGGGGTAACGGATTTAATTGTTTGCGCATGGCAAAGAATAGGTAATGCGCTAAGTATTGAAAGAATAAAAAGTCGTTTCATAAACTGGAGAGAATAAAAATTAACTTAGCACATTTAAAAAAGAAAAGATTAAAACCTTCATCTGAATAGAAGGCTTTAATCTAAATCTTATTAATAAGAGATGAATGGATGGAATCAATTAGTCACTTAAACTATCTGAATATCCATTTTTCCCGTCAAAGGTATATAGGTTTTCGGTTTTGATACAATCTAGACCAGCGTTGTTCAAACTTTCCAAAAGTTGAACAACTTTAGAGTATTCTATCTCGCTGTGATGTCCACCATCAGCGATAAAGCGACATCTCCAATGATCAGTACAGAATGTATTTGGAAGACCTTCTGGGAAAACATTAACACCACGATTTGTAATCATGCTAAGTGTTAAACCTTCAGTAGTATTATCTAATACAATTTTGCCTAATACATCAGGGTTACGATCAGCCTCATTCCAATCTAGGAAAACATCAACACCAATCAATTCTTTCTTTGGTCTTGGATGCTCTTTAAGTTTTATATCAATAACGTGATCATTAGATCCGTAAGAAGCTGATTTAAGCGATTTAGGTTCTTGGCCGAGGCGCTCAATGATAGCTTCAGTAAACTCTTTTGTGCCAACTAATTTGGTAGTGTATTCTTTACTTTTTAAATCAGCGGTATGAATACCATCTTCAATTGTTGTTAATAAGGCATTTATTATCAACTCTGCTTTATCGGGTTGTCCGATATGAGCAAGCATCATAGCTGCACCGTGTAATAAACCCGCTGGGTTTGCAATATCTTTGCCTGCAATATCAGGAGCAGAACCATGAATGGCTTCAAACATAGCGAAATCGTGGCCAATATTTGCAGAACCACCTAAACCAACTGAACCAGAAACCTGAGCGGTGATGTCAGAAATGATATCGCCATACAAGTTTAGAGTTACCACAACATCAAACCAGTGTGGAGTATCAGCCAAACGAGCCGCTCCGATATCAATGATAAAATGGTCGGTTTCAATTTCAGGATACTCAAGTTTAATCTCGTCAAACACTTGGTGGAATAAACCATCTGTTTGCTTCATGATGTTATCCTTACTCATGCAAGTAACTTTCTTGCGGCCATAAGCTTTTGCATATTCAAACGCATAGCGAACAATACGCTCACAACCAGGACGAGAAATAAGTTTTAGACATTGTACAACTTCTGGAGTTTGCTGATGCTCAATACCAGCATAAAGATCTTCTTCATTTTCTCTAACAACCACTAAATCCATCATGTGGAAATGGCTATGCACAAAAGGAACGAGTGCTTTAACAGGGCGGATGTTAGCGAAAAGTCCAAGCGTTTTGCGGATGGTAACATTTAAGCTTTTGTAGCCACCACCTTGAGGGGTTGTGATGGGCGCTTTAAGGAAAACCTTATTCTTGATAAGCGTATCCCAAGCTTCTAGAGGCATTCCTGAATCAACACCGCTTTCGTAAACTTTTTTGCCTATTTGGATTTCTTCATACTTGAGAGCAGCACCAGACGCTTTAAGTATCTGAAGTGTTGAATCCATGATTTCTTCGCCGATTCCGTCTCCGCGTGCAATCGTAATTGTGGTTGGAGTTGTACTCATGTCTATTCTAATAAATTTGATGAATTGGTCAGCATTATGCTGAAATGATTGAATAAGATGTGTTTGAGAGAGTGAGAGTGTGAAAAAAAAGCATCGTGCTTTTAACACGATGCTTTTTTAAAAATGAATTAAGCGGTTTCTAACATTCGCTTAAGGGTTTCGCCGATTTCAGCGGGGCTGTCAACAACGGTAATACCAGCTTCTGAAAGAGCTTTTTTCTTCTCTTGAGCAGTTCCTTTACCACCAGAGATGATTGCACCAGCATGGCCCATTCGTCGGCCGGGAGGCGCAGTAGAACCAGCAATAAATGCTACAACAGGCTTGGTTACATGTTCTTTAATATAAGCAGCGGCTTCTTCTTCAGCAGATCCACCAATTTCACCGATTAATACGATGGCTTCAGTTCCTGGGTCGGCTTGTAAAAGTTTTACAGCATCAAGGTGAGTTGTGCCGATAACTGGGTCACCACCAATTCCAATTGCTGTACTTTGGCCAAGGCCTGCTTTTGTAAGCTGATCTACTGCTTCGTATGTCAACGTACCTGAGCGAGATATTAAACCCACTGTTCCTTGAGTAAAAATGTTACCAGGCATAATTCCAACTTTGGCTTCGCCTGGAGTTATAACACCTGGGCAGTTTGGGCCAACAAGTGTAGCACCGTAGCTTTTTACTACTTGTTTTGCCACAATCATATCCTTAACAGGAATACCTTCTGTAATACAAATAATTACTTTGATGCCAGCAAAAGCAGCTTCTGTAATAGCATCGCCAGCAAAAGCTGGTGGTACAAAAATAATGGAAGTATTTGCGCCAGCCTGTTCAACAGCATCTGCAACAGTATTAAACACAGGTCTATCAAGGTGGGTTTGTCCACCTTTGCCTGGAGTAACACCACCAACAACATTGGTACCGTATTCAATCATTTGTTCTGCATGGAAGGTTCCTTCACTTCCGGTAAAGCCTTGTACAATTAGGCGCGTATCTTTTCCAACTAAAACACTCATTTTTACTCGTTAGGTTCAAAATTTATGGGGACGGGAATATACGATGCTTAGTAGATAGTTGATAGTTCATATTTTTGAGAAGTCAGACTATTTATTTGTTTAGATTTGAATCGTTTTAATTCAGAAATAGACTTTATTTCTATACTCAAAATCGCCATTTTCAATTGTGATTACCGAAGACAAAAAAGAAGAAGTACGAGACGCTGCCGACATTGTGGAGGTAGTATCAGATTATGTGAAATTAAAGCGCTCTGGGAGTGGTTTTATAGGTCTGTGCCCATATCACAATGAGAAAACTCCTTCTTTCCATGTAACTCCAAATCTTGGGATTTTTAAATGTTTTGGTTGTGGTGAGTCGGGCGATGTATTCAAATTTGTGATGGATCAAGAGGGTATTGGCTTCACCGAAGCCGTGCGCCAACTTGCCGAACGTTATGGAGTGTTCATTCAAGAAGAAGAGGAGAAAGAACCTAGCGAGAGTCATCAGCTAAAAGAGGGAATCTATCATGCCCTTAAATTTGCGGGAATCTTTTTCTATAGAAATTTAATCGAAAATCCAGAAGCTGAAAAAGCGCTCAAGTATTTAGAGAAACGCGGCTATAATCGTGAGGTGTTTAAAAAATATGGCTTGGGGTATGCGCCATCCTCTGGAAGCGATTTATGGAACATGGCAAAGAATGCTGGTATTGATGAACAGTATTTGTTAGAAGCAGATTTAATTAAACCTAGCCAGCGTGGTGATGGGTTTTATGACACATTCCGTGGTCGACTTATGTTCCCTATTTTCAGCCCAACAGGAAAAGTAATTGCGTATGCTGGTAGAGTTTTAGGGAATGAAAAAACCGCCAAATATATAAACTCGGCTCAAACCAAGGTATATAACAAAAGTGAAGTTGTATATGGACTTAATTTCGCTAAGAATGAAATTCGGAAGAACAAAGAAGTGATTCTTGTTGAGGGCTATACCGATGTTATCACGCTGAACGAGCATGGCATTGGCAATGTGGTAGCAAGTTCAGGTACAGCCTTAACTGCTGGCCAAATGAAGATTCTTCACCGTTATGGTGAGCGAATCATCATGATTTATGATGCGGATAATGCTGGGCAAGCCGCCATGAAACGAGGAATTGAAATTGCATTGTCTGAAGGGATGGAAGTGCAGTTACTCGAGCTTCCTGATGGGGAAGATCCAGATTCGTTTGTAAAGCAGTTTGGAAAAGAATCGTTTACTGAGCTCAAGAATAAAGAGTCGTTAGATTTTGTAGACTTTTTAATGTTGAAAGCTGATGAAGAAGGTCGACTTCAAAACCCAATGCAACAAAGTAAAGTGATTGGCGAGATTCTGGAAGCCATTGCTAATATCGGTGATGACATACAGCGACAAGTGTATGTTCAACATCTTCATCAGAAATCACAGAAATTTAGAAGGGGAACGGATAGAGAGCTATTCGATGAACTGGAACGAGTTAGAGCTCGAAAAAGAAAAGAAGACCAAAGAAGCAAAGATAGAGAAACAGCACGAAATGCTCGAAAAGCGAATGTAGTAGAGGAAGTTCCGTTTATCCATCAAGATGAGCATGCAACGTATTATGACGAAGAGTTTCATGAGGTAGGGCATTATGAAGAGGAGATGCCTGTTAAAACTCGAAGAAAAGCAGATTACGAGAAAGAACTCGTTCGACTGATGCTTTTATTTGGGAAAAGTATGGTGGAGTATATCTGTTCCTTTACACATGCTAATATGTTTGAGGATGATGAGCTTAGAATGTTCTACGAAGATATCATCAAGCGATATAAGGAAGAGAAAGAAATTTCTATAGCAGCCTATTCAAGTTTGGAAGCACCATATCCTCGTTTGTTAGGTGATATAATGTTAGAACAGCACTCTGCAAGTGAGCGCCACCACGAAAAGGTTGGGCTAAAATATGTTAAAGACAAAAACCCTTATCTAACTGCTAAAAGTTCGATTAAGGCACTTGAGTTAAGTTTCCTCAAACGAAAAAGAGAAGAATTAGCAGAGCTATTTAAAACAGCTAGCGAAGAAGAGAAGAAGAAAATCATTAAAGCCCAAGCGGAAGTACAATCCAAGATTGGAAGATGTGAAGCAACCGACTCCGACGAACTATACCCCAACCCCGAAGACGATCATGGAAATATAGTTACGGAGAAAAAGTTCGAGTATAAAATGAAAAGCGAGAAGTAAATCGTATTAGCTTCGGCTAAGGTTGAGTTGCCATTTTACGCCAAATTTATCGGTAAGCATACCGTAGCGGGCTCCCCAAAATGTATCTTGAAGCTCCATAGTTGCCACTCCATCTTTTACCAAAGCATCATAAATTTTTGTTTGTTCGTCCTCATTATCGAAAGAAAGAGTAAGGTGGACGTTGTCGCCTAGTGCAATTTCTTTAAAAGGGGCACCATCCGAAAACATAAGAACTACCTGCTCATTTACGGTTAGTTCTGCATGCATAATTTTATCTTTATAGTTCTCTTCAACGGGCATTTGAGTATCGCCAAAACGTTGCAAGGCAGTAACTTCACCCCCAAGACATTCTTTATAAAATTGGATAGCTTTTTCACAATTTCCAGGGAAGAATAAGTAAGGATTAATGCTTTTCATACAAAAAAGAGTGTGTTAAAAGTTCGTAAGGGCATAAACTAAAACATTAGAACCCATTTCCAATGCTTTTTGTCGAGTTGATGGTGGGTCATTATGAATTTCAGCATCTGCCCAGCCATCAGCAAGATTGGATTCGTAAGTGTAAAAAACAACCAGCCTTCCATTTCTAAAAATTCCAAAACCTTGAGGCGGTTTATTATCGTGTTCATGGATTTTAGGCAAGCCGTTGTTATAATCGAACAACTGATGATAAATAGGATGCGAGAAAGGGATTTCGATCATTTCTTCATCAGGAAATACTTTCTTCATCATGGCGCGAGCGTATTCATCAAGGCCATAATCATCATCAATATATAAGAAACCTCCATTATCTAGATAATTGCGGAGATTTATTGCTTCCGAGTTGTTAACGGCAATATTTCCGTGACCAGTTAAGAACAAAAAAGGGTAGGAAAATATATCGCTGCTGCCTAAGGCAACATCTTTATACTTTTGTGAAATTGATATTGGTGCGTGCTGTTTAGTAAAAGAAATGAGATTAGAAAGAGAGGAGGGATCGTTATACCAATCTCCTCCGCCTCTATACTTAACACGAGCTATTTCAAATTCACCCTCTGATTGTGCCAATACAGGAAGGCTTGCTAAAAGTAGAAACCCAATAAATACTGTTCTGGAAAATGTTCGAAACACAGAGTATGCTTTTTGATGGTTAAGAATTACTACAATAAAATACCAAAATACTAGCTAATCAAAAGCCTGCAGGTCTGGTAATATTTATTTGGATAGTATCGGCCGCAATGGAACCAAAAACTCCAATTCCGCCATCAATATTGTAAATAACATTTGGTATTTCACCAGGCGAAATAGAAGATCCACCTAACTGAACACTTTGTGAACGAAGAAAATCGTAAATATTTTCATCGATGATATTAGTTACAATTTTAGTTTCGCCATAAAAAGCTACAGCTAACCATGGGTACTTTAGTGTTACAGTTCCGTTGTTATTCTTTTCGAAATTACCTTCACTTACAATGCCAGAGCTAAGTGTTGAGAAATCTGATAAATCATCACCATCTTCTGGATCATAAAAATCTGCATAAACAGGAGTGAAGTTATCTACAGCTGGCTCAAGCGCTAGCGTAGTGAAAATGAAGTAATTCTGTCTTGCATCGGAATTACTAGCAGGTATAACTACTTCAATTTGGTTTTCGGATTGATATTCCACAGAATTAGGAACGGTATTAGCCGCTGTAAAACTATCTGGAACAACGGTGTGCCCAATAATTTCTTCGCCTGTAGAAGGGATGGTAATGTGCAACTGATACGTTCGTGTTGGTAATACATTATGTGCAACTGTAGATACAAAAACGCCAGGACTATCAAGTTGGTAGGTAAAGGTTTGCTCAACGGGAGAACCTATGCCTGCTTGCAGAAGGCGAACTTCAACTATAGCTGCAGAGATTGCAGTGTCGTCAAAATTGTATTCGCTACTAACAGGTGCCGTTGTTGAGAGATAGAGCGCTGGAAGTTCCATATCTGCAACCAAATAAGATTCTACTACATAATATTCTTTGTAGTCATCTTGAGGATACAAATCGCAACCACCTACTACAAGAAGCAGGGAAAAGGAGAAATATAGAAATAATGATTTCATATCTATTAAAATTTAACGGTGTAAGAAATTGTTGGAAGAAGTGGAAGCAAGTAAACAGCTTCTTTCTTAATTGGGTTTTCATCAAAGTCGTAAGTGTAGAACCAAACGTTTCTACGAGATAGCAAGTTTACTATCTGGAACTGCCATTCTGCTTCACCTAAGCCAAAAAAGGTTCCATATCTAGAGAAGGAAACATCCACTCTATGATACGCAGGAAGACGAGATGCATTTATTTTTCCACTAACAATGGTATCATAAACTTGGTTATCCCAAACAGGATTATTTAGCGAATAGCGACCTAAAGGTTCAGTATACGCTTGTCCTGTTGCGTAATTGAATGAAGTTGTTGCTTTCCAGCGCTTACTAAGTTGGTAGCTCATCACTAAGTTGATGTCGTTACGACGATCATATTTTGGAGGATAAGAGCGACCAGAACCGTTCGGATTTTCAATTTCATTATTGTAGAAAGGGAATCGACGCCAAGTATAAGAATACGTGTAGCCAATGAATCCAGTGAAATCTCCAGCTCTTTTTTCAAAGAAGACTTCAGCGCCATAGGCATCGCCACTACCAATACGGAAAATTTCAGAATAAGGAAGCCCCGAAACATCCTGAATGAAAGGATCGAGTTCAAACAAATCATTCATAGTGCGGTAGTAAAGCTCCACATCCAATCCGTAATCCTTAAAAGGAATAGTTTTGGCTCCTAATACAAACTGATCTCCAAATGCCGGTTTAATACCTTCATCAGCGGTTAGCCAAACATCAAAGCCAGAAAAAGCCTCATTGGAAATGAGAGTTAAGAATTGGTTATATCGGCCATAGGCCGCTTGTAAACGTACTCTTTCTGCAGGTTTGTATTCAAGAGAAACGCGGGGCTCAGGACGCAAATAATCGCCATCCGAAAAGTAGTTGAGTCGTGTTCCATAGGTTAACTTCCAACGGTCGGTTGGGCGCCAAGTATCTTGAATGTATAAAGAAGCGTAATTAGCCTGAATACGAGAACTAAAGCTGTCTTCATTATCGAATCGATCTTTAAGGATGAGTGTCATAACTCCACCCCAAACACCGGTTTCAATCGTGTGTTTATCGTTTAATAAATATTCTAAATCACCTTTTACTGAGAAGTCATAAATATTGTTATCTCGTTCGAAAGGGGTGCCACCAAGCTCAAAAGTAGGGAAGTTGAAGTATCTAGAACCTGTAACTACAAAGCTAGAAAATAGTTGTTCATTAAAAATATGCTTCCAATTTCCACTAACAGTTTGGTTCCCATAATTCAAATTGAACTCAGCATCGTCGGCAAATGGAAAAGAAACGGCATCTTTACCAGTATAGAAAGAAAGGCCGAATTTGTCGTCTTTGCCAGCATCGAAATTGATTTTCCCGTTCATATCATAAAAGTAGAAACTAGAAGGGATGTTATCGGTAGTTTTACGTAATGCAGCTAACAAAGGCTCGAGCGTAGAACGACGAACAGCTAAACTCCAAGACCCATATTTGTACGGACCCTCAAGGGATGCACGAGATGAAAGCATACCCAAAGTAAGGGACCCATGCGTTTCGTTTCGGTTTCCATCTTTGTTATAAATACTGAGTACGGAGCCTAAGCGTCCACCAAATTCCGCAGGATAACCACCTTTGTAAAGGCGAACATCTTTAATGGCATCTGGATTGAAGGTTGAAAAGAAGCCAAAAAAGTGACTTGGGTTATAAACCGTAGTTTCATCAAGCAATATGAGGGTTTGATCTGGACTTCCACCTCGAATGTATAAACCACTGGAAAAATCAGAAGCGGCTTTTACTCCTGGCAGCAGTTGGATTGATCTAAATACATCTGCCTGAAAAACAGACGGAAGTTCTTTAATAAGTGCTGTTCCAATTTGAGCAACACCAATTTCTTTCGCTTTCTCTTTTTCGGCTTCAGAAGTTACAATGATTTCTTCTAGTTCTTGAGAGGCAGGAATAAGTTCCACGTCTAGGCGAAGATTCTCATTAGGCTTTAAGGTTACCGTTTTCTGGAAAGTATTATAACCGATATAAGTACAAACCAAAATGTATTCGCCCGGTGCAATATTGGTAATACTGAAATATCCTGATGTATTTGAAGAGGTACCCTTATTGATATCTAAAAGCGCAATGTTTGCGCTTATTAATGTTTCTCCTGATGATGAATCTTTTATATAGCCATTTATTGAGGCCGACTGTGCTAATGTTGTTTCTGTGAAGAGGAGTAGCCCTGCAAAACACAGAATGAGTGTTCGTATCATAGAATTTATTTAAGTAGTGCTTTTAGCTTTTTTTATGGAAGCTACTTACACGCAAAATGGGGATTAAAGTTAAGCTCTAATATGAAGTTATTGTTACTTTTTTTAATAAAAATTAAACTTGATTAAAGCCCAAGAGTTGGTGGTGGTGTTTGTGTGTTCGGAATCTTTAAATTCGTACCCACTTTAGCATTTAAGCCTTTTATGAAATGTGCCGTAAGTAGAGGAGATTCCAATTCAATATTCTGATGAATAAAGAAATAGAGTTTTTCTAATCCGTGTTCTTTCCAAAGGGCTATGCGATCAATCCACTCATCTAGGCGGGGATAGTCGCTTGTATGATTTGCACCCACATAACGCACAAAGGCGACAGGAGTGGTAAGTCGCATGTGTAATAAATCACGCCGACCTGCGGTATCGGTAATGATGTTTGCTACATTATGTTTTTCAAAAAGCTGATACACTTGGTTTGCAACATTTTCGTCGTTAAACCAATCGGTATGGCGAAGTTCGATGGCTAATGGTAAATCGGCAGGCCAAATTTCTACGAAACGAACAACACGGTCCATATCTTGCGGTTTGAAGTCATCGCGAAGCTGCAAGAAAAACATTCCTAGTTTATCGCCCAAAATCCGAAAAGGCAGAGAATACTCCTCAACCAAAGCTTCCACGCCTTTAAGCCTTTTGTAATGGCTAATGCTATTCACCACTTTAGGGAAGAATTTAAACTCATCACCCGTTTTATCGCGCCAAGCTGAAATCACATCTTCGCCATACATTTTGTAATGGGTGGCATTGAGCTCAATAGAATTAAACTGAGTAGCGTAGTAAGAGAGTTCGTCTTTAGTGCCACGAGGATAAAATCCCTTCAAATCTTTCTTATTCCATTTAGCGCAGCCAATAAAAGCTTCAAAATTAGCGGCATTTCCATTTCCGAGTACTTTAAGCGTATCGGGGTGGTCGGGAGGAAGAGTAAAGTCAATATTTTCGGGATCGGTTACACTACCAAATTTCATGTATAGAGAACTAGTTTAGTTGTTTAAATGATGGTTACATCTATTGAACTCCAATCTAACACATATCGTTTAACCTTATTGCAAAGACTGAAAAAAAATTTAGAATCCATTTCCAATAAAGAGTGTTAAGATTCGTATATTGCGTATCGTTCTTTAACGTATTGGGGGTGTACTGGATTCGACGGGATGAGTACAATCGCAGGTTGCATGCCGAGAGTGTCCAATGGATCTCGTAATAATATCCATTATGGAATTAATATAATTGACAACAATTATTCATACCGCCTAGCAGCGTAAGCTGACTAAGCCGTTCCCTTGGTTATCGTGCCTATCAGTGCCAAGCTGAACGCCATAAAAGATAGGATAGCGTAACACGGTTTTCTGTCTTTGTTGCGTAAAATTTCACAGAATAGTATGAAGTCGCTTTGTTGTTGGGCTAGGCTTCATGCGAAATTTAATCAGCAACTAAGCATGTAGATGTTTGCAGGTTTGCCGTTTCGGACCGGGGTTCGACTCCCCGCACCTCCACCATAAAAAAATAAGCTCTTGTATTGCATTGATTATATGTAATATACAAGGGCTTATTTTGTTTATAGAAAATAATGATGACGAAAACGTGACGGTTTTCCGTATATTTATTCCATAAAATTATTATAAAACGGAATCTTAAATGCACGGTACAAAAACCCCAAAAGTAAATCTAAGAAGGAAGAAAAGAAAGAAAGGGAACTCCTATTATTTAGATTATTTCATTAATGGTAAAAGAATTCGAGAAAATATTGGTATTGTTGATCAGAACGTCGCAAATCAAATACTAAATGCAAAAATTGAAGAGTTATTAATACATAGAGGTATTAAGACTAAAGCTAAGAATAGTAGTCTTAAAGATGCTATTGAACGTCATTATGAGTTAAAAAAACTGACTCTAAAACCTAAGACAATTTCTAGTTACAAAAATTATAAAGAAAGAATATTTTCTGCTATTGATGAACTTGGTGAGGGGTATTACAACGATTTACGCTTTATTACAGAAGGTTTATTCAACAATCTCGTCGACCAAATTAGAAAAAACCATACAAATCAACATACTGCAAATGGTACACTAACATTTTTAAAAGCGGCCGAATCTACAGCAATACGTAAAGGTTATCTAGAGAAAAAATTCTCTGGAGAGATTGTTATATCAAAGCCTGACAATAAATTAGTTGTACAGTTTTATAATGATACTGAACTGGAGCAAATTTGGAATAGCTGCGATAGTTTTTATGTACCGATTTATAAATTTCTAGTTTCAACAGGTCTAAGATTAGGTGAATTGGTAAATCTAACTTGGGATAAAGTAGATATCCCAAATAAGCAATTACATGTGAATGTAAGGGGGTCTCAAACAGATGACAGTGTTTTATGGAGGCCTAAGAGCAAGTCTTCTATAAGAACAGTGCCATTATCTAAAAAAGCCAAGGAAATAGTAATAGCCCAAAAAGGTAAAAACGATACGTTTGTGTTTACCTCTAAAAATGGAGAACAGTTACACTCAAACTCTGTTTACAATCCTTTTGTAGTAGCGAGAAATAAAGCAAAAGTGACTAATAAAGGAGCGATTCATGCTCTAAGGCATACATTTGCGTCTAAGCTTGCGCAAAGTAATAAAGTAACTTTATACACAATAGGTAATTATTTAGGTCACAGTAGGGAGGAGACTACCCGAATTTATGCCCATTTGTGCCCGTCAGACGATTCAAAGTTATTTGATAAAATTGGGATTTGATAAATTAATAAATGATATATATTTAGAAACTAAATTCTCGATTAAAAGCTCTAAATTTTAAAGAATTGATTGTACCAATATTTAATATTAAGCTAAAAAGAGAGCCAAGCTCTCTTCTGTGCTACATGAGACCTTCATCGTTTAGCGACAAATACCCACTTTGCGTGATTATAATGTGATCATCAACAGTTATTCCCAATAATTTACCAGCGTCGACTAGACGGCGTGTGATAGAAATATCTGCTGTGCTTGCTTTAAGGTTTGATGAGGGGTGATTATGAGCGCAGATTATCGAACTAGCTTTGCCAAGTAGTGCTAGTTGAAAAACAGCCGAAGGCTCTACAATAGTTGATGTACTTCCTCCCGTACTTAGCCTACTCCAGCCTAAGACTTTCTTGGCGTTGTTAAGTAGAACTATTATACACTCTTCTCGGAGTTCAATGGTATTCTGATCCCAAATTGATCGAAGATATTCGGCAGCCTCTTCAGGGCAGGTAATGGTAGGTAATGATTCCACCGGCTGAGTAGATTTATAGGCTAGTGAGACCTCTGCTATTAATGGCATAATCGTAGGGTTGGTTAAGAGTTATGAGGGTTAGTCCTCACGGTTCTTATACCGTAAACGTTTAGTTTTACACCCTTTTTGGGTATAAGAACAATAGCACTAATGCTATGAACTCTTAATCCCAAACCAATGAAATTAGAACCTTTCTGTTTCCCTGTTACTGAGCGAACAGTAGCTGTAGACGACTTCAAATCGCCAATCATTAACCTCGAAAACACCGATACTTTTCTGCCTAATGGCTATAAAGCCATTGTTCGGGAGGACACCAATGAAGTTATTTCCATTGTGAAAAACTCCTACAAGGTTGTGAAGAACTCGGATCTCATTGATAAATTACTTCGTGAGCTTGCAACGTGCGGACAGTCCTTTAAAATCGACCCATCTCACTCGTTTGTAAGTAACGAGCGTATGCGCTTGCAAATCACCTTCCCTGATCTCAAGCTGAGAGATCGCGAATCTGATATTGCCTTATCAGCATTCATTCACAATTCGTATGATCAGTCGGAAGGCGTTCGCTTCTATTTTGGGGCCATTCGTGCTATCTGTACAAACGGAATGGTATTTGGGAAAATACTTTCCAAATATTATTCCCGTCACACCTCTGGTTTCTCCTTCGAGAATCTTGGCGAAAAGCTTGCTGAGGCAAGAGAATACTTCCCTGAAATTCAGGAGCGTATTAATCGATTGGAACTGCTTCGCGTGGACGAGCAACTCGTAGAGAGCGTATCTACCAAGATATCCAAACGCCTTGCCGAGCAGTGTATCGCAGAAGAAGAAGTTGGGCGCATAACTCAATGGAAACTCCTCAACAGGCTGACCAATCACATTTCTCACGAAATGGAGCCTCGTCTTCAGGCTAAATACCAAGAAAATGTGAGTAAGGTATTTGCCCTATGAGTTTACCAAAACTAATCCTTCAAATTGTGATAATTGTGATCACCGGAGGTAAGAAAAAATGAAAGAACTAGTAGATGCCGTATCCGAACTCTTTCGAGTAATTTTAAAGGTAGTACTACTACCCGACAAACCAGACTCTTCCAACGAAGATCAACCTAACAAGCCTTCCGTGTAATCGGAGGGCTTTTTTATTTCTAACACCATAACAAAAAAACTATGTCAACAAAACTATTAGACAACATCCCTTCGGCTGAATGGGTAAAAAATCGAAGAACTTTTTTGGGCGGAAGTGAGCTTGCATCAGCGTTTGGAAAATCCAAATTTCAAACACCGTTACAGCTCTGGATGATTAAAACAGGACGAATGGAACCTCAGGGTTCAACGCCAATTACAGAAATGGGACATATTTTAGAACCAGTGATTGCGGAAAAATTCACTCTATCAACTGGATTAAAAGTCCGAAATATTTCTGATGCTTATGAATGTGAGGGTTTCCCATTTCTAAAAGGTAATATCGATAGACAAATTGTTTCTTCGGGATTGCATAAGGGGCCTGGCGTACTTGAAATAAAAAGCACGTCTTCTCAAATGTTGAAAAATGAAGAGAATTCTCATTCTTTGAGCTGGGAATTTCAACTGCAATGGTATTTATTCCTAACAGGATATGAATATGGATATTTAGCAATCATGGAAAGAGATTCTGGAATATTCCATGAACCTATTCTTATTAATCGGAATCAAGAGCTTATTGATGACCTATTCGTAAAAGCCGTTGAATGGTGGACAAAACATATTATTAATGATATTCGCCCCGAGCCTATAAACGGGGAGGATTGTCTAATTCTATATCCGGACTCAGAGGACGGCACGACAAAAGAGGTGACTCCAGCTCAATATGAACTTTACTCAGAGCTACTCGAAATTCGAGATCGCAAAGAGCAGATTGAAAAGAGCGAAGAGTATCTCAAGACGCTGTTAAAAGAAGTGCTGGGTGAGTCCGAGCAGCTAGTTTGTGCAGGAAAACCACTTATAAAGTGGAAATCGACCTCGCAGAACCGTCTGGATACGACCGCTATCCGCAAAGCACACCCAGAGCTGTGTAAATCTTTTATCAAACAAACATCAACCCGACGGTTTACCGTCCATTAAAACAGGAGGCAATCATGCCCTTAATTATAAAAGACGAAGAAAAAGAGTTTCCACTCTGTCCAGATGGGTTACACAGCGCAGTCCTCGTTGACGCTGTTGACCTTGGACATCAAGAGTCGAAATTCGGCACCAAACATAAGCTTTCTCTAGTCTTTGAAACACAACTTCAGGATGAGGAAGGAAACCATTATATCTTAGCAAAAAGATATACATGGAGCCTCCATGAGAAATCAAATCTACGCAAGGATCTAGAACGCTTCCGAGGACACAAGCTAGAAGCTAGCGAACTCAAAGAAGGCGTAGATTTAGAAGCCTACATCGGGATGAGCTGTAATATCCTAGTCGTGCATAATGAAGTCGAAGACGGGAAGGTCTATGCCAATATTGAATCTGTGCTTCCTTACAAGGATTCAAAGAATCAAGTGGCATACTTTGAACTTAAACCTTCAGGAACCTACCAACGAGTCATCGAACGTGAAGGTTATAAAACACCTGAGGAGTTTGCATTGAATGGAGTGTAAGCTCCGAGAAGAGAAGTGTGTACTTCTCTTTTTAGGTTGATTATTATGCTACTGCTTAAATCCAATTCATTATGTAGGATTAGGTAAATAACACGGCAGTCTTGGTTTACTTATTACCGCTTGTTTTTAGGATTCGATTGTATATATTAGAGCGGTGAGCGAGGAAGTCCTTACAAAATTTGTAGATATTATCCGGACTAATTTCATCCGATTTAGTTCGGATAACCTCTCAATAAATTAGTTTATGCTGATTAAAGAGGTTTTTTCGGATTTTATCGGGACTAAACACAAAAATCCTTGTTCGAATAATATAATGTTATGTGGCTGGTCAGGCTCGTTTTTTTCGGTGGGTAATCAACGGTGCTTTTTTTCGTTTTTTTGTTTCTAAAAATATCGCATCCGTTGTTTGTGGTTTGCCACTTTCTTGCTCCTAATCTGCACCGTGTCTTTTCAGAATTTCTACCAAAAAGTGGTTTCTCAAAGTTGTCAAATATTTCGTTTGTGCTCGGGGCGTTGGTGAAAAGTCCTACATGAAGTTTCGAGTAAGCCTGCCCAGCAAACATTGAAATTTTCAAGTTGCACAAATGCATTGCTTTTACCACATTTAGCCCAAGTTCTTGGTACGTCAGTTTTCACATAACAAGCGTTTCAAGGCTGACGCAGATTCGATTTTGCGAAGTTTGTTCTAATCTCAAAATTTCGTTACTTCAAGAAAAACAAAAACTCTGCGCACCTTAAACGCGGGGGCGTTATACTGCTTGTTCTATGAAGAGCTTTCTCACACTTTTTGTATTCATCTATTTATTTTTACTTCATGAAGATCTTTTAGCACAAGTGGAAAATAAAATTGAATACCATTTTGGTTATGCTGTTACTGACTCTATAGCTAAATACTATTCCAATAAAGACAAGAGTGATCTTCAGCCTTTTATCATGATTTTAGAAAATCAAGATGAAGTAAATCGAATTATCCTACTTGATAAACCAACTAGTAATTGTGACACACTTTTTTTTAATCGCACAAACAGATTTACCAATATTGATGGTTTGAGTATTAGAATCCTTTTTGAAGAAGATTATTCCTATGGCGTTCTAAGATGGGATAATACTAATCTACCAGGTTTACCTAAGCGAATGCCAGCAAAGTGTATTGTAATGAGACATAACTATTTTTTGATAAAATTTGACAATAGTGGTGTGATTTGGTCAGGTTATGAATATTAATTCGCAGTATAACAAGCGTTTCAAAGGGACGCAGACGGAGTGCAATCAATAACTTGTGTGCAATAAAATAAATCAGTTACTTCAAAGAAAACAAAAACTCTGCGCCCATTAAACGCAGGGTCGTTAGCTGGCTTAATTCAATAAATCAGTTCAAATACAGAACTAAAATTCGGGAAAATGAAATTCTATCTTTTTACTTCAATACTGTTTCTGGTAACAGCTCCACTTTTTGGACAAATAAATAATCAGGATACAACTGTTTCAAGAACTCATTTTAACTTTCCCATAGTTCAAAGTGAAGTAGATGAGTTTGAAGGAACATCTAAACTTCTTGTATCAAGATTAGAAAAATGGGTATTAGACAAAGTAAATGAAAATGGTCTGGGATTTGATATTGCAGTAGGTTCAATAGACGATCTTTTTATTCTCTATTATTATGGAGTCAAAAGTTGTTTGAAACAAGGAGAATCCAAAATTTCATTGCTACTTGAGAATGAAGAAGTTGTCGAGTTGGGTTATTATGGTGATATTGACTGCAATTCTACGGTCAGAAAAGCGAGGTTTTTATTTGTAGCCCCTGAACATCTTGAGAGTCCACCCTCAACATCGGATCTGGTAAATTTGCAACAATCCAATATTGAAAAGATTCTGACTTCTCCCGTAAATAAAGTTCGCCTTTACGCAACAGAAGGATATTCAGATTTCCAAACTTATGAAGTTAATGAATACCTTAAGGCATTAAGAGATTGGCATGAGCGCAATATGAATGAGGCAACTACTGAAATTGAAAAGAAAGTGGTGGAGGAATCCTATTCTGAATTCACTGATGATTATCAGAGTGGAGAGATAGGTGCTTTATATTATAAAATACCATATGATTATTTTATACCCCTAAATATGGAAGATATGGAAACATATAGCAGAATGTATTTAAAAACTACTCTGGAATCCTATGATGAAAATACTGATTTAAAATCCTATTACGGTTATTTTAGAGAGAATACAAAATATGTTTTAATGGATATGATTAGTGTGTTGAAAAATGAGATGCAAAAATGAAAAGAGATTTAGAACTCATAAAAAAGATAATGCTCATAATTGAAGAGCATGATTCAACATCAGTTATACAAAACTTGAAAATTGAGGATTACGATCAAGAATTTATAAACTACCAAATTTACTTGCTTCATCAAGCAAATTTAGTCAATGCGAAATTTGTAAGAGTAGGTGCAAATGAAATTGCTGATGCTGAAATACATGAAATGACATGGAATGGTCATGAATTTTTAGATGCAGCAAGAAATGAAACGATTTGGAAAAAAACTAAAGAGTTGATAAAAGAGCACGGCGGTTCTGTTCCATTTGAGGTTCTACAATCGATATTAAAACAAGTAGCTCTATCCCTAATAAACCCCGCCAGCTAACAAGCGTTTCAAGCTGAAGCAGGTAGTAGTCGAGATTCTACTTGTCGGTAACCCACTATTTTTGCAAGTTTAGTTAAAACGAAAACATGTTCCGCTTAAACCCAACGTCGTACTCTGAATGAGTAAAATACTATTCACATCGCCATATTTCTTTCCCCCTGGTTATGATAAAGTACCAGACTTTACAACTTTGCAGAAACTTGTTTACAAGACGGAAGAAGAGTCACAAAGCATTAGGAGGTTTGCTAGATCAAATAACGAGACATTAACAACTCGGTTGATTTGCTTTGCGATTGAAGATCTTGAATGGATTTTGAAATTTTATACTGCCTCAAAATCTATTTATTTAAATGAATTATCGATCATATGAAGAAAATTTTTAGAAATTTATATTGATTTATTTTGGCTATATAGTTTATACAAAGATGGAGAAATAGAAATTGTTGAAGATCTTGCTAAAAGATTTTATCAGGTGGGAGCAAATGATTTTTTAAGACTCCAATCACCTTCGAAAAACTCTAGAGATATCTTTTTTAAAAATTCGGATGTAAATGAGGTTCAGAATGAAAGCTTGGAAAGAGCTCTTTCAACAAACCATATTGAGCTCGATCCATTTAATGGCGATCATAAATATTCAAACTATTTTAAAAAAGAATGGAAAGCCCATCCTGAGTTAATGAAAGTGAAGAAAATTAAAAAAATAATATTGAACACAAGTGACAGAGCAAAGTATGTTAGAAAGTTCGTATCAAATTTTACAGGCTTAATGAATCCTCCTTTTTATCAGGATTACGATAGATTGAATAAGATTACTCATTGGTCAGTTTTTGGTCTAAGACCAATTACTGTAGAGCAAAAAGAGATACTCCATATTCGAGAAATTAACTTGATGTTAGGCTATGTACATGATTGTTTGACCTTAATATTTGATTACCTAGAAAGGCCTGTTCCTGAGAGTGTTGGCGTTATTAGGCAGGAATTTATTTATTCTACTTAGTATTGAGCTAATAAGTGTTTCAAGAAGGGCTGGTTGAGGGCTCTAAAATTTGTTTATTTTAAAACAGTAAACCAATTTAACGTTGGGCCGTTATGTGTTTAATAATCAATCAGAGATCATTCTGTCAAGAAATCGCGAAAAATTAATAGCGCATATATTACCGCTTTCAAATTCAATTGATTTTGAAAAAGCAAAGAAAGAATGGTGCCTAACTAGAATCGAGTATAGAAAAGACTTCGATCATTGCCCCTGTAGCCAACAAAGAATTATAAATGTACTGGTTTCATAATATTTGCATTCGTGAGCAACAACAATCCAACACAATAAATAGCAGATTCTTAAGGTTATA
The DNA here is from genome assembly GCA_048267645.1 of Balneola sp. Classification (GTDB taxonomy): domain Bacteria; phylum Bacteroidota; class Rhodothermia; order Balneolales; family Balneolaceae; genus Balneola. The sequence continues at coordinate 117,873 of JBLWXC010000010.1, read as the reverse complement.
AGATTTGTAATGGCGATTCTGAATATTTATTGGGAGCGTCCTTACTTTAATATTAAACCAAGAAAAGGAGACAACATGTCTAAAGGATACTGTTCTAATTTAAGGTGTAATAATGATGGTAGAACTTCAAGCCATCCTGATCAAGGTGGGAATTGGCCTAGTACCACAGGCAATCCATCTGGTGGTGGAAGAGGTAATGGTTAATGGCAACTAATTATCGAGCTAATACATTGTTCACTCAGTGTATTAGCTTTTTTTTTGCAAAGGATGTTCGTTTTAAATAATGACTTCAAGCTACCCAAAACTCCCCATCATAACTACCCTAAAATCTAAGGCGAAAGAACCCAATAATTAACCGTCTTATTATCTAACATTTACAATCAGTTTTATGTATAATCACTTAATTACATAGAAAAACTTTAAGTGTACAGATGGCGAAACAGAATTCGGGTAAGAATCAGAAGAGTATTGAAGAAACACTATGGGACTCAGCCAATAAATTACGTGGTACGGTTGAGAGCTCAGAATATAAACATGTTGTTTTAGGGCTAATTTTCCTGAAATTTGCGAGCGATAAATTTGAAGCTCGCCGAAAGGAACTTAAAGACGAAGGTAAAGACCAGTACCTCGAAATGAAGGAGTTCTATAATATGAAGAACGTCTTCTTTCTAGCTCCAGAAAGCCGTTGGAGCTATGTTATAGAAAACTCCAAGCAAGACGACATCGCGCTTATTGTTGATACCGCACTACACAACATCGAGAAAAATAATGCTTCGCTAAAAGGAGCCTTGCCCGATAACTACTTCTCTAGGCTGAATCTAGATCCTAGTAAACTTGCAGCACTCCTCGATACCATCAATAATATTGATACGGTGGGAGATAAAGAAGAAGATGTGGTTGGCCGTATTTACGAATATTTCTTAGGTCGCTTTGCAGCCGCAGAAGGTAAAGGTGGGGGAGAATTCTACACACCTAAAAGCATTGTAAACCTAATTGCGGAAATGCTAGAACCCTACAAAGGCAAAATCTACGATCCTTGCTGTGGCTCGGGTGGAATGTTTGTGCAATCCATTAAGTTTGTAGAAAGTCACCAAGGCAATACCAAAGATATTTCTATTTATGGGCAAGAATACACCGCTGTAACGTATAAACTGGCTAAGATGAACTTGGCTATTCGTGGGATTGCTGGGAATTTAGGCGAAGTGCCTGCCGATACGTTTAGCAAAGACCAGCACCCCGATTTAAAAGCCGATTACATAATGGCGAATCCTCCGTTTAACCAGAGCCAATGGCGGGAGAAAAACGAATTAGAACACGATCCCCGTTGGGCTGGCTTTACTACTCCACCGGTTGGAAATGCGAATTATGCATGGATTTTGCACATGCTTAGTAAGCTTTCTGAAAACGGAACCGCTGGTTTTGTATTAGCGAATGGCTCTATGAGTAGTAACACTTCTGGCGAGGGCGACATTCGTAGAGAACTCATTGAAAAGGACATGGTAGATTGCATGATTGCCTTGCCAGGGCAGTTGTTTTATACCACTCAGATTCCCGTGTGTTTGTGGTTTATTACCAAGAATAAAAAAGGTGGAGATTCTACAGGTGTAAACTTCCGAAATAGAGAAGGCGAAACCTTGTTTATTGATGCGCGCGATATGGGAACTATGATAGATCGTACCCAAAAAGAGCTAACCGCTGAAGATATTGCCAAAATTTCTGAAACCTACCACACTTGGCGGTCTGTGCCAGACGGGCAAGCTGAAGAAACACCATACCAAGACGAAGATGGCTACTGCAAGTCTGCTACGCTAGAGGATATTAAAGCCAACGATTATGTACTCACCCCAGGGCGATATGTGGGCATTGCTGAGGAAGAAGATGACGGTATTCCTTTTGAGGATAAAATGACCGACCTCACCGCCACACTAAAAGAGCAAATGGCACAAGCCGAGCAACTAGATGCCGATATCCGTGAAAATCTAAAAGTGTTGGGTTATGAGTGAGTGGAAAGAGGTTGCTTTAGCCGATATTGTCAAAATTAAAGGCGGGAAAAGATTACCTAAAGGTGAAACTTTACAGACAGAACCAACCAATCACCCATATATCAGAGTTAGGGATATGGGGACCAGATATATTAATAGAAATGTACTTGAATTTGTTCCGAATGAAGTATTTGATAAAATCAGCCGTTACACTGTTAATACAGGAGATATAATTATATCAATAGTTGGTACAATTGGTTTAATTTCAATAATAGATGATAACTTAAATTATGCGTCTCAAACCGAGAACTGCGCAAAACTATCTGGTCTTAACCAAAATGACACTCTATATTTATACTACTTCTTAAAATCAAAAACTGGTCAACAAAGGATATACCAAGGAACTGTTGGGGCTGTCCAAGCCAAACTTCCACTTTACAGTATCAATGCCTTACAAGTTATCTGGCCATCAAAAAATCAAAGATCTTCAATCGCTCATATATTGGGGAAGTTGGATGATAAGATTGAGCTAAATCGTAAAATGAACCAAACGTTGGAAGAGATGGCGCAAGCGCTATTCAAAAGTTGGTTTGTAGATTTTGATCCCGTGTTTGATAAAGCTTTAGCGGCAGGAAATGAAATCCCAGAAGCCCTAACAGCCAAAGCCGAACGAAGAAAGCTCGTCCCCGATGAGAAAAAACTCATCCACAAAAACCCAGAACTTGCCAAACTATTCCCAAGCCAATTCACCTTCAACGAAACCCTAGATAAATGGATACCTGAAGGGTGGGAGGTGAAGAGTTTAAGAGATATTTCTGATGTTATTTCAAAAGGTACAACTCCCCGAAAAGATGATGTAGTAGGTTTGGAAGAAACTGTTCCTTTTATAAAAGTTAGAGATATTGATGATCAAGGTAATTTATCTAGTGATTTAGACTTAATACCGATGCAAGTACATGTTAAACAGCTTAAAAGATCGATTCTAAAAGAAGGAGATTTGTTGTTTTCAATAGCAGGTACAATTGGCAGAGTTTCTAAAATCCCTAAAAGTTTAGAAAATTCAAATTGTAACCAAGCTGTTGCGTTTATTAGGTTAGAAAATAAAAATTTACATAATTATTTGGTTCACTTAAATCTAAGGTCAAACCATATTCAAAATGAAATTGACTCTAAAATTGTTCAGGCGGTACAAGCAAATGCTAGTCTTAAAAACATTTCCGACTTGAGCATTATTCTTCCAAAACAAACCGTTCTGGATGCTTTTAATCAACTAATAAAAGAACTATCAGGACGAATAGAGTTGAACAAAAATAACTTACAAAGCCTCACCCAACTCCGAGACACATTACTACCACAGTTAATTAGTGGTAAGGTGAGAGTGCCAGAGGCGTTTGTGGAGGAAATGGCGGATTAAAAACCTAAAATAATGATTACTCGAATAGAAATATTAAACTACAAGTTATTTCCATCAGACCAAGTCTTTGAAATTGATGCTTTAAATACTCCAGATGGGGAATCAGAAGGTTCAGGTTTAAATATTTTTGTGGGTGAAAATGGCTGCGGAAAGTCAACTCTTTTGGATGCATTTGCTCTACCTTATATTTCATTCAAAGCAGATAGTTTTTCAGTAAATGACATGAATGATCCAAATGTAGATACTGAAATCATGATTTTCACAAATGATGACTTTACCTATAAAGGAACAATGCCCAAACAAGAGTATAAAGGTAGAGGCTTCTATTTTAAAGGTGGGCGAAGAAAGGTAGGTTCTAAGAGTTTTGCTTCATCTACAATTGTAACTGACCAGCAATTTATTAGAGCTGACGGTACGGACAAGCCAAAAGATAATAGTCCAGAATTAAGATTATCAGTGAATAACCCATGGGCAGGTTCAAGATATAATGAATTAGAATATCTGATATTAGATAAGAATCGAACCTTTCAAACGCGAAAAGGAACATATAATGATACTCGATTCGATAAAATTATGGAGGACTTTAATTTTCAATATCTAAAAAAAACAGAACACCCTTTAGATTGCAATGAAGAACTTAAAGGGGTTAAATCTTTTAATAAAGGTATTGCAGAAAGCGTAGCAACTGCTATTAAAAGGTTTTCTGAAATTTCAGGTCAAAATCTTAAGCTCCAAATCATCGATAACTGGAAACCATTTTCAAATGCATTTTTTGGAATAGAAAAAGAAAATCATCAATCTGTATCTCTTGATCAATTAGGCTCAGGGTATGAAATGATTTTTTCTTTGCTATATGCCTACTATTTATCCAAAAAGGAAAAGAAAAAGTTAGTCGTATTAATTGATGAACCTGAATTGCATCTACACCCACGTTTACAACAAGATTTTATCCATCTACTTTTAGAATTTTCAAAGGATTCTCAAATAATTTTAACCACGCATTCTCCTCTATTTGTGAAGCAAGCAATGATTAATGAGAATGTAAATGTTAAGGTGTTACTCCAAAAAGATGGCATAGTTGAAGTTGCTAATCCTCAATTGTCTGTTTTACCTTATGTTTCTTCAAACGAGGTTAATTTTGTGGCTTTCAGCCTACCAACAGAAGAATATCATAATGAACTTTACGAGTTTATAAAGGACACAAAAGCTCCCGATAAAGGAATAAAACAATTTGATTTGGCTTACTTCCAAAGAGAAATGGGTGAAAACAATTCTTACCCATGGATGGGGAGCCCAAATCAAGTTTCAATTCATACTTTTTTGAGGAATCAGATTCACCACCGAGCTGATAATGGGGCTCCTAATTTTGATGAGTTATCTGAGTCTATTGAAAAGATGAGGGGTTTCATAATAGAAGATCAGAAAAAGGATACGAAATGAAATTCACAGAAGCACAGCTAGAGCAAGCATTTATAGATCTTTTAGGGGAAGAAGGCTATCCGCATGTATTGGGTTCGCAAATTGTGCGTTCTGCTGATGAAGTGCTTATTCAAGAAGACCTTAAATCATTTCTGCTTCAGCAGTATGCTAAGGAGAACATTACCGAAAGTGAAGTAACTGGCATTATTCGAGAGCTGCTAAAACTTCCCGCCTCAGATTTTTACGAGAGCAACAAAGCGTTTATGAAGTGGGTTACCGATGGTTTTTTACTCAAACGCGAAGATCACACTCAAAAAGACCTTTACATACAGCTCATCGATTATTCTGCCCAAGATCAGAACATCTATAAGATGGTAAATCAACTGGAGATTCAAGGGTTTGAAAAACGTATTCCAGATGGGATTTTATATATCAATGGATTGCCATTGGTAGTGTTTGAATTTAAGAGCGCTATTCGAGAAAATGTTCCACTTCATCATGCTTACGAACAACTCACCATTCGGTATAAACGAGACATCCCTGAACTGTTTAAATACAACGCCTTTTGTGTGATTAGTGATGGAGTAAATAACAAAGCGGGCTCTTTTTTTGCTCCCTATGATTTTTACTATGCGTGGCGGGCAGAATCAGATCGACAATTATTCCAAGAAGGCAATGAGAAAGATGGCTTTAGCAGTATGCTAACCATGATAAAAGGAATGTTTAATAAAGTGACGCTACGCGATGTTATCCATAACTTTATTTACGTACCAGATACATCTAGGAAAGACGAGAAAATTGTCTGTCGATATCCTCAATATTATGCAGCTACCAAACTTTTTGCCAATATAAAAACGCACCTCAAACCTAAAGGTGATGGAAAAGGTGGAACCTATTTTGGTGCTACGGGTTGTGGTAAAAGTTATACCATGTTGTTCCTCACTCGTTTGTTGATGAAGAGTAAAGACCTAGCAAGTCCTACTATTGTACTTATTACAGACCGAACCGATTTAGACGATCAGCTTGCTGGCCAATTTACTAATGCAAAGGGCTACATTGGCGATAATGTGGTGGTGAGTGTGACTAGTAGAGTTGCTTTGCGCCAAGCGCTAAAAGGGCGTAATAGTGGAGGTGTGTTCTTAACTACTATCCATAAATTTAATGAAGATACTGAACTACTCACCGACCGAACTAATGTAATTTGTATTTCGGATGAAGCGCATCGTAGCCAAACTAATCTGGATCAAAAGATTAGTGTTACAGAAGACGGAGTTAAAAAGTCGTACGGTTTTGCTAAACACCTGCATGACTCCTTACCAAATGCCACTTATGTAGGCTTTACAGGAACTCCTATTGATGCCACCATGGAAGTGTTTGGTGAGATTGTGGATTCTTATACAATGACAGAATCTGTAAAAGACGATATCACCGTTCGTATAGTGTATGAAGGAAGAGCCGCCAAAGTGCTTCTAAATACCAACAAAGTTCAAGAGATTGAAGAATACTACGGAAATGTAATTGAAGATGGTGGGAGTGAATATCAGGTAGAAGAAAGTAAAAGACAGATGGCGAGCATGTCTACCATTCTTGGCGATCCTGACCGAATTAAAGCCATTGCCATCGATTTTATAAACCATTACGAAGCTCGGGTTGAAGAAGGTTCTACCATAAAAGGAAAAGCCATGTTTGTGTGTAGCAACCGAACTATTGCTTATCAATTATACCAAGAGATTATCAAGCTGCGACCAGAGTGGGCAGTAATAAAAGGCTATGAAGAGGGAGCGGTTCTTACTCGTAAAGAGAAGAAAGAGGTTAAGCCAATGGCTAGGCTACAAATGGTAATGACGCGAGGGAAAGACGATCCTGAAGAGTTGTACAACGCTTTAGGGACCAAAGAAGACCGAAAAGAATTTGATAAACAGTTTAAGAATGCCAAAAGTAATTTCAAGATTGCTATGGTTGTAGATATGTGGCTTACAGGGTTCGACGTTCCTTTTCTAGACACGATGTACATTGATAAACCCGTACAACGTCACAGCTTAATTCAAACAATATCTCGTGTTAACCGCAAGTTTGAAGGAAAGGAGAAAGGCTTAGTAGTAGATTATATAGGCATCAAAAAGCAGATGAACCTTGCCTTACAGCAGTACTCTAACGTGGATAGCCAAAACTTTGAAGATATTCAGCAAAGTATAGTTGCCGTAAAAGATCACTTAGATTTATTAGAAGCTATTTTCCACAAGTTTGATTACAGCGATTACTTTAATGGCTCTCCCATACAACAGCTTCATACGCTTAACAATGCGGCCGAATATGTGCAGGTGACACAAGATTTAGAGAAGCGTTTTATGAATTTAGTAAAACGTATGAAAGCTGCTTACGATATTTGTGCGGGAAGTGAGGCTTTTACTTACCTAGAGAAGGATAAGATCCATTTTTACTTAGCTGTTCGTTCTATTGTGTTTAAACTCACAAAAGGAGAATCGCCTGATACAGCGCAAATGAATGCTAGAGTCCAAGAGATGATAAAGGAAGCCATTGTAAGTGAAGGGGTCGAAGAGATTTTCAAGCTTGGAGATGGCAATCAGACAGAGATAGATATCTTTGATGAAGACTACCTCGCTAAAATTGAGAAGATTAAGCTACCTAATACCAAAATTAAGCTTCTACAGAAACTACTTACCAAAGCCATTGACGACTTTAAGAAGATTAATAAGATTAAAGGAATTGATTTCGCCAAACAGATGCAGAAAGTGGTAGATAAATATAATGAGCGAGAAGAGGCGGACGTATTAAGAAGTGAAGTGCTCGAAGATTTTACCGACGAGATTATTGGCTTGTATCATGCCCTAAGAAAGGAACGAGTATCCTTTGAAGAGATGGGGATAGATTTTGAAGAAAAAGCCTTTTATGATATTCTAAAAGCATTAGCTCATAAGTATGATTTTGAGTATCCAGAAGAGAAGCTTATCAATTTAGCCCAGAAAGTAAAAACCGTTGTAAATGACAAAGCCAAATACACAGACTGGAGCAAGCGCGACGATATTAAGGCAGAGCTCAAAGTAGATCTTATTATTTTACTCGCAGAGAATGATTACCCGCCCGTAGATAGGGATGAGGTTTATAAAGAGATCTTTGAACAAGCAGAAAACTATAAGAAGAATAGGTAGTTCGTTTGTACTCCCAAGCCTATTAAGCCTTATACATAGTTGAGTGCTATATTTAGTAAATACCTTGCATCGGTTAACACACTGAGCTTGTAGTCAGATAAATAATACTCTTGTCGAGAGTTAGAGGTGGTACTTCAAAGAGCATTAATACCTCCTGAATTTAAGCTTTAGAGGCGCAAAAACTTAAAGGCATGGTACGTGTATAGAGTTGAGGTTATCGGTTCTTAAAATCAAAATTTGACCTGTTAAAATCATTATATAATACTATGCTGGGTATGGGCTGTTGCGTTATAATTACTTTGCCTCTATTTGAAATTGCTTTGCACGCAAAAATGAGATAGACAGGTTATTCTGAAGGTGAGTGATGCTGCTCTATGAGCAGCATTCCGTTTCCTATAGGTAGGTATATATTTACATACAGTACATGGTATATATATTATTATTATTTATAAGTTATTATTATTATTATTATTATCTATATATTATATTATATTGTCTCTATTATACTACTATCTCTTTATCTTTACTTAATTTACAATCTAAAAAAAGCCAAAAAACTACTTTCTCTAAGTCTATAAAAAACAGTTAAGATGGTGGAAACGTGTAAGCAGTAGCACTGTACTTAGTAATAACTATATTTAATATAAAGGTTTATGCGAAGACGGTAAAAATGTAAGCTTACGTCTTGAATGTGTAGGTGTAATGCTTATGATATAGGATATGTTGTATTAATAATTAATTAGAAAGCGGGAGACTTCTTTTTGGTTACTTATTTAGATTCTTAAATATTGTAATTTAATAAAGAAATGACATGATTTTTAAAATTCAAGTATCTGTAGCATTAAGAGATTACGGGAGTTCTTTAAGTGAGCTACGTATCAGAAAACCGAGAGAAGCATCAATAGATATTACCTTAGGTCAGAAAAATAGCTTATGGGGTAGTCCAGCTGATACTACCATTATATACGATGAAGTAGAGGATAATTTTTTTGATAAAAATGGAGACTTTAACTATCAGTACACAGGAGTTGAAGCAACGGCTGTTTTCTTTGAAATTGAGTCTGGGTATGTGCTAGAAGGTTTAAATGTCCGTGATCCGAATATTCAGAATAATGTCTATTTGTCTGAATTCTCAAATTCAAAAAATAGTAGGTTGATTTATGCCTTTTTCTTACAACCGGGGCAAATATTAAATCTACAGGGGAAGAAAGTATCAGATCAACATATAAAAGGTCAGATTTTGGCCTATCCTGACGACATTAGGTTACGAGCCATGTTGTTGGATCGTTCTAAGCTTAATTTGACTACCTCTTATAGTCCTGAATCTTTGTTGTCAGCGAACGAGTTTGCAACGTATCTAAAAATGCATATTCGAACTTTTCAAAATAAGCTGTCTAAAGGGGAAATCCTTGGCCCAAAGAAAATAGCAGGAGCAAATCGTTGGTTGTTTAAAGATATACTGATTTGGGTAAGTACACTCTCAAAAACGTGACGAAAACGGGACGGTTGGTGTGAAAATGTGTGAAAAACTGTGAGTATCTATGATGCCAAAACGTGTAATATAGCTGTATAGGGCCATATTTGAGGTTCAGTCTAAAATCCCCGCACCTCCACTAATACTTAAAAAGCCAATTCGAGAAATCGAGTTGGCTTTTTTTTGTTTGTATACTTTAAAATTTATTGTGAGCTATCCCTCTCCTGTAGATCCTTCGGAGGTATCCTCAGGATGACGCCTTACCGTATCTCTAACCCAGACCGCAAATCCATTAACTAAAGCTAATCATAAATAGTGCCCATAACCAATAACACCATTCACAAATCACAAGCCCTCATTACCGACAAAATCCCTTTTCCTCAGCTCCATAGGTGTAACGGGGAGGCCGTAAAAATTGATTTTTTCGCCGACAATTTTTCCACCAAGTTTTAGAATCATATCAACAGTGATATCTCTAGCATCAATTAGGATAGTTTCTATTCCCATTTGGAATGATTCCTCTAAAGATTGTGTCACTAATTTTTTGCCAAGCCCGAGCCCACGTAGTTTTTCATGAATTGCTAATCGTCCCCAATGCCATTCGGAATTGATTTGCCAGCTTGCAGCAGTCCCAACAATCTGATTACCGTCTTTTATAGCCCACCATTTTTGCTGATCAGCCACAACCGGAATTAGCTCTTTGGGGATGTTCTGCTCTATGGAAAAGACCTCTTCAAGGAATAATAAAGTGGAATTAACTGATGTCGGATTCAGCTGCTCTATGTGATATTTGGATGAGTTCATTGTAATAATTGTACTTAAAATGCCTATGAGTTTTCCTTAAAATTCTATTCCATAGAACTACTGTTGTTCAACTAAATTCATACAAAATTAAGTCGCAATTCCACTATTTACTACCTGAATTTTCTTTGTAGAAAAATATACTTCCAATAAGTGTAATCCCGATGAAAATTCCTGAGAAATACTCTGAAAAATCAGAACCTGTGAAGGCTAAGTAGGCTCCTGAAATAATGCTTAACACTCCTAGGATTATTATAAATGTCTTTACTGATTTAGTCATAAAAATAGGGTTAAATGAATGAAATTCTCATCTATTTCGGATTTGCGTGCTTTTTGTTTCAGAACTATGGATTAAATAGCGAGCAAAATTCAGATGTTGTTTTAAGCTTCAGGCTAAGGTGATGGAGAGGGAATTGAGAATTAATAATTCAAATATTTGGGAGTTTTGGATGTTAAATTTTGAATTGTGAATTAGGAATCGAAGTTTGCCCCTAACTGCTAATCCCCAATCTAAAACGTATATCCTACATTGATGCGGAGGGAGTACGGGCCGTTTATGTCATCGCCATCAAGTATTAACTCTATAGGACCAATAATACTTGGTGTCCCGAATGAAAAGCCAAAACCATCTTCTAGGTTCTTGTAATTCGCATCCCAATCCCAATTGCTGCTAAGGTTAGCAACGTTAAACAAACCTCTTAAATAAAAATCTTTGGTTACGTTAAGCTGTCCGCCTAGCTGAACATATTGAATGTTTGTTCCTCTAAGCTCTTGAACATTTTGTCCGTAAAAAGTGAATTGGTGGTCTTCGAAAAGAGTAGAAGGTAAAGTTCCTCCTGCAAAGAAATGATAGTGTAATGGAACCTCGTAGTTATTGTTGATAGTCCTACCCAGTACAATTTTCGAGAACATAGAAAATGTAGAAGAAAATGGTACATATTGATCCCATTGAAAAGAAAGTTGGCCTAAGTGCTTACTAGTGTCCCAGCCTTTCTGAGAGAACTCACCTTTTAGCAATACTTTGTAGCCTTTGGTTGGGTAAACATTCCGATTAAAAGTATCGCCATTAATAAGAATTTGAACAGATGCATTACTGTTTATGCCTTCGAATAACAGGGTTTCGCCCACCTTTTTGTTGATGTTATAGGCTTCAAAATGTGTTCCTCCTGAAATCGAAAAATTCTTCATGAATTGAAGTCCAGAAAGTACGTCCAAAGAAAGAACCTCCACATTAAGACTGGAACTTAGATTCTGATTAATATAGATGTTAAAAGGACTTCGCTGTACTTGGGTAATTAAGCTTAATCCAGAAGTTCTGTAATAGGTGAAGGGTTTAAAGTAATTCAACCGAAGCTGGAATTGATCACCAACTCGGAGATTACTAAAGAGTAAATCATTATTGTAGAAAACGGAGCTCAGATCCAAGCTGAAGAGTAGGGAAGCTTTATAGAAACTATCGTAGCGAGCCCCAAAGGCAAATTGTTCTTTATCATAACTGGCAATGGTGAAAACAAGATCTTGGCCTTCGTTGTTGGGTTTATTCTGAAGGCGATACGTAATCATATTAAAGAGGCCAGTGCCGTATAAACGGTCGATGGCTTTGTCTAACTCAAGACTACTTACTTGGTAGTTGGATCGGAAATTAAGAATCTGTTCGGCAATCATTTTATCATCGCCAGAAATGCCTTCAATTAGAATCTCATCGAAGGTGATGATGTCTTTAACTTCGATTTCTTTGAAGCGAGATTGTTCTGGGCTATAAGAATATTGATCGAGTAATTTCTTCAGCTCGGGGATTAGTTTTCTGGTTGCATCTTCGCCCGCATTTATAAGCTCTTGAACTTTGCCTACATCGTAAATGGTGTAATCATCAACAGGTGGGCGAATATAAAAATCGGAGAGGGCAATTTGTTCGAGATCAGATTTCTTCATTGCAAAGCCCATTGCTTGGTTCATAACATCCAAGAAAGAGAATAAACTGTCGGCAGATTTAAGGTCGCTGGCTACATCAGAAGCAATAACAAAAGTAGCACCTAAATCTTTAGCATCCGAGACTGGAATATTTCGGACTAAGCCGCCATCAATATAGGTTTCGGTTCCAATTTTCACCGGTTTGAACGCACTTGGGAAAGATATACTAGCTCTGATTGCTTGGGCGAGGTCTCCATTTACAAAACGCTTTCCTTCGCCTGTTCGTAGGTTTGTAGCAACACAGGCAAACGGAATTGGGAAAGTGGTGAAATCATCTACATTGTGATAGGGAAGTGTGAGCTTACTTAACATCAAAGAGAACTTTTGTCCTTCAAGTAATCCACGTGGAAGGGAGAATTTCCCATCATTAAGAGGTACGGAAATAATGTGTTTGTCTTCTAAAGTACGTTGGAAAATAGATTGAGCTTCTCGAGTTGGTTTCTCATTAAAGAAATCAATCCAATTATCTCGTAAGGCGATTTGTTCTAACATCTCGGGGCTATATCCAATCGCGTAAAGCGCACCGATAATACTACCCATACTCGTTCCCGTTACCACTTGAATAGGAATGCCTTCTTCTTCTAAAACTTTTAACACACCAATATGAGCAAAGCCTTTGGCGCCACCACCACTAAGAGCAATACCAATGGTAACAGGTGGTTTCTGTTCTTCTAGCGACTGTGATAGCAGATAAGGAGAGAACAGTAACGCACACAGCGTGAAAACAAAAGCCTTATTCTTGGGATAGAAAAGAAACATTGTTTGGGTTGATAGAGAAGTTAGTTTGAATTTGTGAAACGCAAAGATACTTAATAAAAAGCTGTAACTTGATATTAATTCGAGAAACAATTACGCAAAATGCAGAAATAAGATTCGGTGATTAATTACCACTTACTATTTAGGAATCTGCCAATAAGCTAAACCTAAAAGCTTAGTGAGGCTTTTAGCGAAGGTTGGAAGCCTAAATCATAAACTGTTATAAAAGCTGTTTCTCGTTCGAGTGTGGAAGTATTTAAACCAAGTTTAAGATCGGCGTATAAAGGATTGTCACGGTCGGTTAAATTATAAGCGGAAATTGTTAGCATTGCCTTTTGGCCTGTTTCTGAGATGTAAGTGTAGCGAAGACTCATATCAACGCGTGAGTAAACGGGTAACCTGTCGCTTTCACTCGAAGTAATTACGGCTCGATTTGGAGTTCCAGTTGAATAATTCCAAGCCGCAAATAAATCTAATCCATTAGCTAATGTGGTCTCAACATTGAATGAGAACTGATTTTGTCTATCCCAGTTGGCATAATATGCTTCGCCTCCATTAAGTCTGGGGTTTTCAATTTTGGTTGAAGAAAGTACGTAGGTTGATGAAAGGGTAAGCCTCTGAAATCGTTTTCTGCCAAAGAACTCAATCCCTTTACCTGTTCCAGAATTGGTATACAGCCAAGGCAGTTCTTCCTCTTGAAAAGTATTTGAAATAAGTGCCGTATTAAGTGTATGGATTCTCATATTTTTGTAGAGCTTGTAATAGCCTTCAACCTGAAAATACCAATCGTTTCTTGGACGAACTTTAAGATTAGTGGTGAAGTAATCGCTGGAGGAAGGCGGTTGCTCTTTGTTTGTGATAATCCAAAAATCGGTGCTGTTGATATTGTAGAAATCTAAACGGTGAAGGAATTGATAGTTCTTACTGTAGCCAAAACCTGCCGAAATCTGTTTTTCTGGATAGAATTGAGTTTTAAAACGGGGCGACCATTTCACGTACTTTCCATTGCTGAAGTAATGAAGTCTGCTACCAATTTGAACTTGAGCAATGTAGGAGAGATTTATATCACCTTGAGCAAAGACATCAATAAGCTGGCTTGTACGTTCGCTAATAAATGATTCATTCTTTAAGCTAAGTTCTTGATAACTTAGTTGGAAATCGCTGTAATCAATTCCATAGCTTAGTTTGTTTCGTCCAAAAGATGTGGCGAAATTCTGCTTTGCACTGAATTCTTTAAGGGTATTGTCGAGAACCAGTGGTTTTGTTAAAACCGAAAAAGTACGACGCCCATTTCCTGTTTCAATTTGCAAATTCTGGAATCTATAATCTTCTTTTAAATAGTTTGCGGAATAATCACTCCATCCCAAACTCGACGATGAAGATGTGCTGGGACTAAGGGCTATGTTATAAGAAGCCGACAAAATATTACTCGACCACTTATTCTTAGTGCTGTAATCAGCGCTTATAAATCTGGAGAAAAATCGTTCATAAGTTTGCGATGCTTCATCGGCTCCGAAATATCCGCTTAGAATGAGTTGCCCACCGTTCTTTTGTTCCGAATAAAGCTTGGTGTTGATATCGTAAAAAGAAGCGGATGTATTCTTAGGCACACGAGATATTTGGACTAACTGAATAATATCCTCGTTCTGAAAATCATAAGGACGATCAAGATCTAGTCCATATTCTATAATATCATTATTGTTAAGCCAGTTGGATTGGTCTATGTAAGAATGTCGCCCAGAAACTAAGAAGCTGGATTTTCCTTTCTTTATGGGACCTTCTAAACTAATGCTTCCTGTTGTATTACTGAGGCCTAACGATGTATTAAACTCTTGAAGGTTACCCGTTTTTGTAATTAAAGCTAAGATTCCACCATGAGGCGCTTTAAATGATGCAGGTGTTATATCGTAGTAGAATCCGCTTGTTCTAAGAACATCGGAATTAAGGGCGTCAATTAATCCAAAAAGGTGGTTTTGATTGTACAGCGTTTGCCCATCAAGCAATACTCTGAAACCGTCGGGTGGACTTCCTCTCACACTCAAATTTCCAGTGATAGAACTACCACTTTGTACCGAAGGCAAAGCTTGAAGGGAGCGGATGGAATTTTGATCGCCTAAAGGACTAAACATTCCTATTTTAACCAATCCGTTTAAAACGGTGTCTGCTGCGGTATAGGCATTAATACCACGAACCACAATTTCTTGTCCAGCATAGGGAACGGGATTCAAACGAATGGCTAAGTTGTTCCAAGAATGTTGTTCATTCAGATCAAAATCGATGATTTTTGCTTCATAACCCGTGTAAGAAAACAAAATTGAAATGGGCTGTTGCGCAGAGCTAATTTTTGTTGAGAAGGTTCCATTATCGGAAGTGGCAATGCCAGTGAGTTGACCATTTTCAAGCCAAGCGAGCGTTGAGTAGGGTAGACGTTCTCCAGTTACCGCATCCAAAACATATCCCGAAATGGAAAGTGAGTTGGAGGCTTCTTTTTTGGAAGAAGTAAAAAGTAAAGCCTGGTTTCTATGTTCATCCAGTCTTAAGCCAATATTCTGATTTAAAAGTTCCTGCTGGAGTGTATCAAAAATGCGTTCTTTAGTGGCACTAAGCGAAATTTTGACATCGGCAATAAGCGCTTCTCTATACAAAAAATGAAAAGGAGTTTGGTCTTCAATATCGTGAATTACAGATAACAAAGGTTCGTTTGTATATTCAAAATGCTGAGCCTTTACCTCGTTTGAAATAACTAGATATACTAAACAAGCCAGTAGTATTGAGTAAGTCTGTTTCATCAATTAGATAATGGAATATATTGGTAGCTATTTGAATTGGTAGATTTGAACGTTCCACCAAGTATAACTCCCAAATCATTAAGTGTTTTGTCTACGCCATCAAGAGGGATGGAACCGCTCACCAGTTCGCCTCTATTTGCAATGGCAGAGATATCAATTTCTACGTGATAATGTTGCTCAATTTCCGAAATAGCAGCTTGTATAGGTGTTTGATCTAGGCGAAGTCGAGATTCTATCCAATCTTTGAAAACATCGGGATTCGAAATTTCGATTACTTCAAGTTTTCCATTTTGGAGGGAAGCACTTTCACCTGGGTTCAATACAACGGAATACTGCTTACTATTACTAAACTGAATTTTACCTTCTTCAAGAAAAACTGAAGTTGAATTTCCCCAAGTGCTAACATTAAATTGAGTTCCTAGAACAGTAATGGAGCCTTCTCCGGCATCCAATGTAAAGGGTTTTGTAGGATCTTTGGCTACGTGTAAAAAGGCTTCTCCCATAAGTTGATAAGCTCTTTTCGTATCAGAATACTCAATTTCGTAAAGTTTTGAATAAGGTCGAAGTGTAACTAAGGTTCCATCGGTTAAGGTTACTTCCACTTTACTAGCCATACTTTCTGCAATAAGCTTGGGCTCTGAAAAGGTGTTCATCCAAAAAATACCTATAAAAGCAATTAGCATCACAGCTGCGGCACTAGCCCATGCCCAAGAATTTCGTCTATAAAAAGGAATTAAGACGGGAACATGAATGGGTTTGGTTTGTTGAGTGATAAGATCCCAAAGTCCATCTGAATCAAGTTCAGTGGTTTCTAGCTCATCAAGTTCAGCCATTTTAAAGCTGTTAATAGAATCAATAAACGGATTGTTTAATGATTTGAAATTAGAACGCGACTCCAATAGCTCCCCAATCTGACGGGCAAGCATCAGGTCAGTATCATTATTGGGAAGTTGGTTGTTTGCGCTCATAATTCTTTTAAAATGAATTACAGCCTACTTCCGTAGACTGTAATTCTAGGTTGTCGGGGTAATCTATTATTCTTCTTCGGTAGTTCCATTTGTTAAATTGAAACGAATCACTTTTGCAATTTTCTTGAATTTCAAGAGTGCAGTTCCATCACCTACTAATTCAATTTCACCAGAGATTTCTTTCACATCTGATTCTTCTCCCAAGATTCTGGTAATATTCATACTGTAAGTAATTGTGCCAGTAACGCCTTGTTCTAAGTTGCCAAAGGTTAATAGAGAGTCTTTTACAATACTTACATTGGTTAGTTCAAAGTTTATATCAAAATTACGAGAAGCCTCGGTTCCGTTTTTAAAAGTACCAGATGTGCTTCCTGTGCTTTCATGAGTTCCTTCGATAGCTAAAGTACTACTTGAGGAATGTAAGCCAGAGATAAAGAAAGAATCTGCACGAGCGAACTCAGATGTTCTATTTGGTGCAGTAGAGCTACCGTTACGATTACTTGTGTAATCAACACTTTCTATGGTTGCGTAGTCAACTTTAGGGAACTCCACGAATTCGTTTTCTGGAGTTAAGAAAAGATGGGTGTTCACAACACTTACACTCTTAGTAAATACATCAGTTATAACATTTCGATTGTATTCAGTTGTGTGTATTCCAGTGGCGCTATCGTAAGAGTAAGTAAAATTTCTCTCTTGGCCACGACCACTTCTGCTATTCTCTGGACCTGCTTTTTGATGACTTTGGCTTCCGTAAGAGATACCAGAATTATCAACAGTTGAAACAGCGTCGTATAAACTATTCATCACGCCAGAGTTATCATCCGACATAGACTCTGCAATAACTTCAGCAGCAATAGCAATGTCGTCGTCGGTTAAAGATTCTACTTCGTTATTCACAGCAGAGCATCCTATAAAGATGGTTGTGAATGCCAAAGTTGCAATGGCTGTACTTATTTTGAAGGAGTTAGTTAAAGTTTTCATAATGTGTTTCTCTTTATTAATTGAAAGGTTTTTTGTGTTATTCCTCCTCAGTACACATCAGTTTTTAAATACCCCTAATTTCCGTTTCAATTTTTTTCTATGGGCAAAAAACATTGGTTATAAGTTCTTTTTGGCTGTTTATCTATATTTTTCAAGAGAAGCGCGAAGGTCTTTAAGAGCTAAACCCATATGGTTTTCTATTGTTTTAATAGAAACATCGAGAATCTCTGCACATTCTTTATAGGTAAACTCTTGGATGAAACACAGTCTAAAAACTTCTTGTCGTTTTTTGGGCATGCTTGAAATTGCATTCTCGATGGCAACTTTAAGAGTTTCAGAGCGGTCTTCATCTTCTTTGATACTGTCTGGGTCCTCAATATCGATGTGTTCTGTGTCATCAAACTTGGCAGAATCTCTATAAAGATTTAGAAGACGTGTATAGGCAATGCGAAACAGATAAGATCTTAACGATTTGTTCTCATCAATGGATGCTCGTTTTTCCCAAATCATTACAAAGGCTTGTTGTATTAAGTCCTTTGATGCGTCTTCAGAAGCCCCTTTTTTAAGTAAAAAGTAATACAGGTGTTTATGATACTTATCAAAAAAGGTCTTGAATGCTTCATGGTTACCGTTCTTAATAGCTAGCAACAACTCTGGATCATCGATATCATCGGATGACGTTGTTGCTAAAAGAATGATGAGTTGTAATATGGCCGTTTGCATACTAGAATATAGGAGCAAGATTAGCTATTGCACAATGTTATATAGATTGAATATTATAGGAGTATGAAAAGTTTACTGATTTTTTTTGGATTATTTGTCTCTACCTCGCTTTTTGCACAAGACCAAAGCGTGATTCTTTCTAATCAAGAAACAAAAGATGGTGTAGAAATCTTTGCTACAAATAAGAATTTTTATCCAGTTACACTGGAAGTTATCATCGAAACAACCAACTTAAAGTCTAATAAGAAGGCCCGTTTTACAGAAGTACTTTCTAAGAATGAAGAGAGAAAAATAGCCACTTTAGTTGTTAATAAGAAAAACGCTAAATGGGGTGTTTCGTATAACTACACCTATTACATGGGCAGTATTTATGCAAAGCATGATGATAGTTTTGCCTATAGATTTCCTTTTAAAAAAGGAGAAAGTTTCAGGTTAGATCAAGGTTATGGCGGTGAATATTCTCATCAAGGCGACGAACTTTACTCGTTAGATTTCAACATGCCGATTGGCACTCCCGTTTATGCAGCAAGAAGCGGGATTGTGATTGAGTTGGAAGAAAAATTCACAAAGAGCGGAACCGATAAGAATTTAATGAGTGAAGCCAATTTTGTAAGTGTGCTTCATAACGATGGGACTTTTGCTGTGTATTCTCATCTTAGAAAAAATGGTGTAACAGTTCAATTGGGCCAACAAATTCAGCCAGGGCAACAAATTGGTTTCTCTGGCGATACCGGATATTCTACAGGGCCGCATTTGCACTTTGCAGTTATGAAAACCAAACCGAGCGGTGGATATATTACACTTCCCACAAAGTTCGCCACCCAACAAGGTATTGTGAGTCGCTTAGAAAAAGGGCAGATGTACACGGCTTATTAGCACAAAACTAATTAAAAACTAGAAGATTAAATTAGTTTTAAGGATGTACTTCTTCAATAAGTAAGCTGCTAAGTAGCTTAGAATTATAACAGAGAGTATGGATATCCAAATCAGTATTAAACTCTCAGTGTCAGCTAAGAATGGGAACACTTGAGGTACGAATTTCATCAGAAATGGATGAAGTATATATAATGCCAGCGAATAGCTTGCCATAAACTTGATAAGTTTGCCCGCTTCTTTTTTAACATTCATTGCGATTATAACGGAAGAAATTGCCCCAAATAAAACAGAAACCCTAGTGTATGCAGGCAATGCAAAACCTTGACCTATAATAAAAATTCTATCGGTGTAATAGCTCCATTCTAACATAGCAAATAAAGCACATAGTACTATAGAGAGTAAGATAGGGAAGGCTTTTCCTTTTAAAATTTTCTCAAAACGCACCAATAATAATCCTGCAAAACTATATGGAATGAAGTTCAATGGATTCCAAAATGCACTTAGGGTATGATTGCCAGTTATTAGGGAAATTTTAGGGAGGGCCAATAGTCCAATAACACTTAATATAAAGCCAACGATTTGAATGCTCGTTTTCTGAGGTTTTAATAGATAAGAAATCATCAAACAGATTATAAGACTTGTGAAGAAATAGTAGACAGTGTCATCTCCAGTCAAGAAGAATGAGACTAACTCTGAAAAAGATTGAGGAAGTGAAGTAAGCATTCCGCTATATCCAAAGTGCCATAATTTTAAAGTGAGCACCCAAAACAGAAAGAGGAGAAAAAAGCGCTTAAACTTTCCAAAAAGATAGCCAATCGTTCGTGTTTGACTTGAAAAAAGGAAGGTTGAAATAAGAATGAAGATTGGGACAGCAAGTAAGAGCAACTGAAAGTTTATGAAATCAGAAAGGGAATAGCTGTGATTTGAAAAAGCATCATTGGAAAACAAAGCGGAAGATCCAGCGCCTTTCATGTGCCAGACTACTACAAAAATAGACATCAAAGCACGTAACCAATCAAAACCATTGTAATGGTTAATTGTTGATATTTCGCGATTGCTTGATTCCAAAATCTACTATTGAGGTTTTTGTTGGCTTAAATCGAAATGAATATAGGTGATGGCAACCTATTAATCTTCTCCAAATAATTTCTATAAAAACACTTCAGCGAGGAATACTGTAGTGGATATTTGTAGGAAGTAAAACACTGTCTGCGATGAATTTAGAATAAGCTCGATCTCCAAAATAGCGGTAATTTTTCTCCTCTAAAGGAGTTCCGCTAAGCATGCTGTGGATAAATCCATTTCGCTCTACCTGTACGGTATGATAAATCTTATTATTGGGATTCGTTTTTAGGATAAATTCAATCCTTCGTTGAGGAGAAGTATACCAAAGCAGTGAATCTTGGTTTATTTCATTCATAGGAAAAGACTTTGCCAGAAAGTTCTTCATTTGTTTACTACGGTACCAGGTGCCTCCTGTAGGAGAGACCAGTGGCTTTCCATTATAAACTACTAAACTATCATTATAGGCGATTACAGAAAGTTTGGCGTCTTTTGTGGAGTTCAACCAATGAACGAGTTTGGGTCCGTGTGCTTCATCTTCATAACCATAATCACTATCCAAGAAAGCGATGCGTTTTATGGATGTTGGAACGTGTTCAACCGCATCTAGATAATTGAAGATAAATCGACCTCCACCACTATGAGAATTTAGTACAACTTCTGGTTTCCAATCAGCGAATAAAGCTGTGAATTCATCTACTAACTTCTGTGTATCCGCAAGGTAGTTGGGATTTTCTCTTTTCCAAGAAGGCCAGCTTTTTTGATTGGCTTCCAAATACACTACAACTACTGTTTTTTGACTTAGTTCTTTTCGCAAAAACCGAGTTTGTGCCCCAATATGTTGGATGTTAAAATGCCAATCATCGGTTTCCGTTGTAACCTTACCGAAAGTTTGTTCAATGGTATTTCCATTCGGAAGGGCATAAAATACTAACAAAACCTGATCCGATTTTTCAAATCCCTTTAGAGGTGCATTGACTAGAATCCGAGTGTTGGCTTCTTCACTTTTAATAAGAAGTTGTTGTTCATCAAAAGAACCCGAAACTTGAAATCCTGGCAAAAGCTGAGCCTGTAACCAACTAGGGAAGAGGCAAAGAAGGAATACTAATGCTGAAAATTTCATGAGTTTTGAAAGAGTAGTTAAGAAGAAATTTCTAATCCAAATGCTTTTTAGAGGTGTTTTAAAACTTATTCTAATAATTCTGTGATTTGATCATCATATTTAAAATTTTGAACCTGCCATTGATCATTTGCTTTGTAAAACTCAATAATAAATCGAAGTGGTTGGCGATCGTATTTAATCAAATAACTAATTATTTTATAGCTTTCTCCTACATTTTTAGTCGAAATTTCTTCATAACCATAATATTCCCCAACCAACTCAACTAACTTATTTAGTTCAGTTTTTACGTGATCAATTGCTTTCTCGTTTTCATCCGCTATCCATTTATTTGAATTAAAAATATAATCAATGCCTTTATCTGGAGACATCTTGTATATCTTAAAAAATTTGTCAGCAATTTGATCGGGCGTTGCTTGTGCTTGTAGGATAGAAGTTGGTAAAAAGGTGAGTAGGAGTAATGCAATCAGGTTGAGTTTACTATTCATTTCGCTAATACTTAATTGAATATATGGTAGTGTTATAAAGCCTACAGCTAATCTGATTGAATGTATAGCTTTTAATGAAGGTTCTAAACAAGATTCTTCGGGAATATTCCTCTTAACGCTGTCTATTTTGTGAAACTGTCAACCCTTAACCTAACATCAAAAAAAAGGAGACGGGTAAAACAACCCAATCTCCTTAATTCTCAATTTATTGATAATCAGGTATTTATTTCTGAATAACCTATCAGCTGTTCACCTTTTTTGAATCGATGATGATATCTTCCAAAGAAAGGCCAGACATTACCGCGTCATAGTTTGAAATGTCTTTAGGAAGGATGATGTTGTTTTCCTCACGCCCAATACCAGATAGTGTGCCAAGGTATTTTTCTGCTAAGCGCAATTGCATGGCTTGTGTTCCCATAGGTTGAGAAAGAGCTTCAGCAATTTTTTCGATGGATACTGCTGTTGCTTCGGCAAGTGCTTCAATTTCGTTAGCTAAACCTTCAGCCTCGTTAATTTGGCGCTGCATTTCAGCTTCAGAAATGTTAATCATTTCAGTTTTTAAACCTTCAGCATCATTAATTTTGGCACCTTTAAAACCTTCAGATTTTGCAATCACAGCACGGCGGTCTCGTTCGGCTGTCATTTGACGTTCCATTGCATTTTGTACGGTACGTGGTGTTACAATATTTTTGATTTCGTAACGGTGAACTTTAATTCCCCATGGAATTTCCATTTCGCTTAGAACTTCCACAACCTCTTTACTCATTCTGGAGCGTTCTTCAAAGGTCTCATCTAAGTCCATGAGGCCGATAACAGAACGAGTAGTTGTTTGCGCTAATTGAATAGCCGCATAGCGATAATTGGTTACGCCATAGCTTGCGTTTACAGGATCTGTTACGCTAAGGTAGATAACGCCGTCAACTTCAACTTTTACGTTATCTTTAGTGAAACATTCTTGAGGTTCAACTTCAATGGTTTCCTCTCGTAAATCTTGCTTGTAAACCACTTTGTCAATAAAAGGGACGAGAGCATGGAAACCTGGACCCAATGTTTTTTGATAATTTCCTAAACGCTCTACAATAAAAGCAAATTGGTTAGGCACCAAACGTAACGACTGAATGACTTTAAATACTAAAAATACGGCAAAAAGGCTTACTAAGACCTGGCTTACTAATTCTACAATTTCCATAATTATTTTCCTCCAGTTTTAGTTGAAGAAACATTTTCAGCATGATTGCTCACTGTTTTAACCCCTTCAAAAAATGTTTTAAGATTCGCTGTTTCTGTTGGTAGAACAGAGATGTTCGATTGTTTTACAATGTTTCCAAACTCATTGATGTATTGTTCTACTAGCTTGGTTCGTACGGCCAACTCACCACCCGGCTTTTGCATGGCTTCAGCAATTCGTTGAAGTCCTTTTGCTGTTGCTGTTGCCACCAATTCAATTTCTCTAGCTTTACCAACGGCTTCGTTAATACGTCGTTGACGAGCTCCCTCTGAAATTAACACTTGGCTTTGTTGCTCACCTTCCGACTCGTTAATTCTGGATTGTTTAAATCCTTCAGAATGAGTGATTTCAGCTCGTTTTTCACGTTCGGCTTCCATCTGTTTTTCCATAGTATCAATAATCTCGTTGGAAGGGCGGATGTTTTTCAGCTCATAACGAAGCACTTTAATTCCCCAAGGGTCAGCTGCTTTGTCAATTTCACGAACAATATTCTCATTCATCTTTTCACGCTCAGAAAAGGTGTCATCTAGTGTGATTTTACCAATTTCACTACGCATAGTAGTTTGAGCAAGGTTAACAGCAGCAGCTTGGTAATTAGCAATTCCGTAGCTTGCTTTGTAGGCGTCCATAACTTTAATGTATACCAAACCATCAACCGCAACTTCGATATTGTCTTTGGTAATACATGTTTGGCTTGGTACATCTAGAACCTGCTCTCGCATTTCTCTGCGATAAGCAGGGCGGTCAACAAATGGAACTAGGAAGTGAAACCCTGGTTTGAGGTTTTTTTTAAATTTTCCAAGTCTCTCCTGAATTACTTCTTCCCTCATCTCTACGATTATAAATAACCGTGTAATAATGAAGTATAGGAATATCAGTACAATAAGTGTGGTAGTCCAAAACATAATAACCTTGTTTATTCTTTTAATTTGTTTAAAGTAGATTGCTCAATTGTATCAATTGGTTCAACAATCCAGGTGGTGTTATCGCGATATTTTATTTTAACTTGTGTTCCTGCAGGAACTGTACCGTCAATAGTACGAGCTTGCCAAGAAATTCCTTGAAAGCGAATGCGACCGCTGTTGTCTTCGTCGTTGATGGGTTCAAGCACATCAACAACTTGATCCATGGCTTCGTAATCTTCATCAGCATATTTAAATGAAGTTTCTCCACCAAAGTATTTTTTTATGAGAGGGCGAATCATGATGATTAATCCCAATGAAATAAAAAGCCATGCCATAGTTGCAGACATGGGGTTTTCGAGAATTCCAATAAATCGAAGAAGACTAACAATTACACCACCTAAACCCAAAACAAAAGCGGTTCCACTGGGTAATACGGTCTCAAGAACCATTAGAATGATTCCGCCAATAAGGAAAATCCAAGTTAATAATTCGCTGTCCATAGGCTCAAATTCATATTTTTCTGTCTACTTAGTAGATAATAATTTGCTGAGAAAAAAACTCAAATACTTGGCACTAATTTTGATACATATCGGTTTTAATTCGATAGTATGGCAAAACAAGAATCTTCCCCCAAAAAAAAGTACAGTGTAGCAACTCTAAAAGAGACACTGGTTAATATATTTGCACTCAGCAAACCCTATAGAACTCGGTTTTATTCGGCAACAGCGGTAGTTCTCATCGGTTCTTTAATCTGGTTAAGCGTTCCTCTTGGTTTAAGAGAGTTACTCGACGCCGTGTTTGATAAAGGCGACGAGAGCCAACTTAATATGTTGGCGCTTGGGTTAATGGGGCTTTTTGTGCTTCAAGCAGCCTTTAGTTTTACTGGAAATTATTTTCTGGAGTGGGTTGGTGAGCGTGTTATTACCGATTTACGAAAGCAGGTTTACGAGCATCTTCACCGTCTTGGCTTTCGGTTTTTTGCTGAGCGAAGGTTAGGTGAAATTACTTCTCGTTTAACCAATGATGTTGGCTCTATCCGAGTTGCATTAACCGATTCATTGCCGCAGTTACTTACAATTTCTTTTTCTCTGATTGGCTCCGTTACCTTAATGGTAATTCTGAATTGGCGACTAAGTGGGGTAATCTTTTTAACCGTTCCTTTTATAACTATTGCGACACGATATTTTGGTCATAAAATACGTCAGCTTTCTAAGAGTATTCAAGACGATTTAGCAGATTCTACCGCAGTAGCAGAAGATGCTTTGGGAGCCGTTCGGTTGGTAAAGGCTTTTGTTCGCGAAGATTACGAAGTAGGTCGCTATTCCAACGCGATTGAAAAACTCTTTCTTACTGCCCGCCGAAAAATGGTACTTACCCAAGTGTTTTGGTCGGGGGTGGGCATTATGTTTATGGGTACGCTAGTTATAATCTTTTGGTATGGTGGTAAAGAAGTTCTCGCAGAACGACTTACAGCCGGTGACCTCGTAGCATTTATTATATATGCGTTAAATATTTCTCGTTCAATTAGTCAAATTTCTAGATTGTATACGGCAGTGAATACTGCGGCAGGAGCATCGGAACGTATTTTCGAATTGTTAGAAGAAAAACCTGAAATAGAAGATGAAAGCCATGCAAAAGAAATTGATGGTGTACGAGGAGAAATCTGTTTTGAGCACATAGATTTTGAGTACGAATCAGGCAGAAAGGTATTGAGCGATATCAGTTTTGTTGCCAAACAGGGGCAAACAATTGCATTGGTTGGACCAAGTGGTGCAGGTAAAACAACATTGTTGAATTTGATACCGAGATTTTATGATCCAACTGCTGGGAGCATAAAAGTTGATGGGGAGAACATTCGCGATTTGAAAATAAAATCTTTTAGAAATCATATTTCGATGGTTCCTCAAGATGTACATCTTTTTGGCGCCAGCATTGAAGAAAATATTAGATATGGTCGACTAGATGCTACTCGGGAAGAAATCATCCAAGCAGCTAAAGATGCAAATGCTCATGAGTTTATTATGGATACTCCTGAGAATTATGAATCTACCATCGGAGAGAAGGGAGTGAAGCTTAGTGGAGGGCAACGCCAAAGATTAGCCATTGCACGCGCCATCCTAAAAAATCCTAAAATTCTATTGTTAGATGAAGCCACTTCTGCACTCGATTCAGGTTCTGAGTCTCAAGTTCAAGAAGCCTTATACCATTTAATGAAAGGTAGAACTACGTTTGTTATTGCTCATAGGCTATCCACCATTCAGCATGCGGATAGAATCTTAGTGCTTAACGAAGGTGAGATTGTAGAAGATGGCACACATCAAGAATTGTTAGCTCAAAAAGGACTTTACAGCCACTTATATGAGCTTCAATTTAGGGATTTAGATAAAGAGAGCGAAGGATTTCAGTTATCGGCTAAGTAAGCTTGTATAATTTCTGTATAACTCATGTCGTCGAGTAGATCGCGATTATCTAAAATGGTTAAAAACTCAGCAGGTACGCCTGAGTTATACAAGCCAATAATAGCTGAGTAAGAAAGCTCATCTAGATACCCAATTTCACTAAGTTGATCTAGATAGTTGGTGGTAACGCCGCCATTGTATAGTCCAATAATTTCGGGATACGAAAGTTCATCAAAGTATCCTGCATCATCTAAGCTTTCAAGATAACTCATGGTAACACCACCATTATACAGGCCTATTATAGCAGGATAAGATAACTCGTCAAAAAAGTCGGCATCTTCTAGTTGTTGAATGTATTGAACAGGAACACCACCGTTATATAAGCCGATAACCGCAGAGTAAGAAAGCTCATCAAGGAAATCAGCATTTTCTAAGCTTGTAAGATAGGAAAGAGGAACACCCCCAGAATACATGGCTTGGATTCCAACACCACTAAAGGTTTCAGTAAAACCTAATTCTGTAGCTTGAGCTAAATAGTCTACATAATTTGCAGTTAGCTTTGGTTCATTAAATGAAGGTGGCAGAGGTGGTTCTGGAATCTGGTTTACAAATTGTTCTTCAAATCTTGCTTCAGCATTTGTGATTTGGTCATTAGAGCCGAACATTGAAAGTGGATCGCTATTGAAAAACCAAAAAGATGGCAATACAATAAAGAGTAGTATTGCAATAACATTTCGTTTTGTAGATGGCCTAGGTGGTAATGAATGAGGATGTTCTAAGTAAGGGGATTCAGCTGCTCTGGCTTGTTCCTCGATGTAAGCATCTAAATCGAAATCGTCGTTATCGTTGTTATTTAAATCGTTTCTGAATTTTTGTGTAGCCATAATAGTATCTAAATTTTGAGCAAAGACGAATGAAACACACAGAATGTTTCATTGCTATTAGATGTTTTAATTAATTGATATGGCTACAAAATCATGATTGCCACGGCAATCTTCCTAAATCTAGATTACCACCTGTAACAATAACGCCTACTTTTTTCCCTTCATAAAATTGAGGATTTCTAAAAATAGCTGCTAATGGCACTGCTGATGATGGTTCAACTATCATATTCATCCGTTCCCAAATAAAACGCATAGCGTCAATAATTTCATCTTCAGCAACAGTTTGAATGTCGTCTACATGATTCATAATAATGGAGAAAGGAAGAGTACCAAGTGAAGTTCTAAGTCCATCAGCTATAGTATTTGTAGGGATAGCTGGAATTAATGTTTTCTGCTGGAACGACTGAAAAGCATCGTCAGCTTTTTCTGGTTCAGCACCAATAACTAATGCTGTTCGGTTTACCGATTTTGTTGCGATTGCAGTTCCACTTAACAGGCCACCACCACCCACCGGTGTAATAACAATATCTAAATCAGGGTTAGTGTGTAATAACTCTAAAGCAGCTGTTCCTTGTCCAGCAATAATTCGGGCATCGTTATATGGATGGATAATGCTTGCTTTGGTTTGGCGAACAACTTCATCTAAAGTGCTTTCTCGAGCTTCTAAAGTTGCTTCACAAAAAGTAACATCAGCTCCATAACCTTTTACAGCTTGAACTTTAACCTTTGTAGCATTTTCGGGCATTACTACATAAGCTTTTATTCCACGCAATTTGGCTGCTAGAGCTAAAGCTTGTGCATGATTCCCTGAAGAATGAGTTGCTACACCTAAATTTGCTTCTTCATCACTTAAACCCATTACGGCATTACAAGCTCCTCGGAATTTAAAAGCGCCCACTTTCTGAAAATTTTCACACTTAAAAAAAACAGAAGCTCCAGCTCTTTCATTAACACTAGAGGAAGTTAACACGGGCGTTAAATGTGCAAATGCTGAGATAACCTTGTGAGCTTGTCGAATTTCTAAAAGTGTAGGTGGCGTAAGAGTATTTAGCATGTTATTGTATAATTACACAAATAATGGTGAATTAAGTAGGGGATTAGGGGTTGATAAATGTCATTGAAGCAACCGTCAAGTTACTAAAGTGATTATAAACATCAAGCTTAATTATAGTTATTAGGTTGACTTGCTTAAAAAATGGACTGGTATATTGCTAAGAACTCTTCTCGTTTTACAACTTGCTTTAATTTTTGCGATACAAGCAAAAGCTCAAAGTGCTATTAAGCTCACTAAAATAACTTCTCCAATTACATTAGATGGTGTAATTGATGAACCCGCATGGCAGAATATTACACCTTTCGAAATGGTGCAGTATGAACCTGTATTTATGGGTACTATGAAAGAACGTACAGATGTTCGTGTAGCCTATGATGATCAATATCTGTATGCGGCAGGTAAAATGTATACAAAGGATCCTTCAACAATAGCTGCGAATAGTTTATATAGAGACCGATATAGCTCTGATGATGTATTCGCTATTATTCTAGATCCATTTAATGATAATCAAAATGGACTTCGCTTTTTTACAACACCTGCGGGAGTTCGATTTGACCAATCTATTTCGAACGATGCCAATTCTATTGCTGGCTCAAATGCTGTGAATGGTAGCTGGAATACCTATTGGGATGTGGTAACTACAGAAACGGATGAAGGGTGGTTTGCCGAAATTAGAATTCCACTTTCAAGTATTGGTTTTCAGAGTAGTGAGAGGGTTGCCGAAATGGGACTTATCGTTTACCGTTGGTTGGCTTACCATAACGAGCGCTATATTTTCCCGGCTATTCCTCCAAATTGGGACCAAGGAAATATAAAACCATCTCAAGCTCAGGATGTGATATTGACAGGAGTTGAGTCAAAAAAACCAATCTACTTTACACCTTATGCAGTAACTGGATTTACCCGTGAAAATCAGCTTAACGCATCAAATACTGAATACAATTACGAGGATAATTCAGAAGTGGAAATAGGCTTTGATTTAAAGTATAACGTAACCTCAAATCTAACACTCGATGTTACCGCAAACACAGATTTTGCCCAAGTAGAAGCAGATGACCAACAGTTAAACCTAACAAGATTTTCATTATCCTTTGATGAGAAGAGACAGTTTTTCCAACAACGCTCGGGACTATTTGATGTTAGTTTTGGTAACACAAAATTATTCTATAGTCGGAAAATAGGTCTCGATAATACAGGAAACCCTGTTCGTATTTATGGTGGTGCTCGCTTAACAGGCCGAGTAGGAGATTTAGATGTTGGCTTCATTAACATGCAAACAGCTAGCAATTCGAATCTCAATTCAGAGAATTTCAGTGTGTTAAGGCTCAAAAAGAAGGTTGTTAATACCAACTCTTATGTTGGGGGGGTACTAACTAGTCGATTAGATGTAGAAGGCAACACAAACTTAGTACTTGGTATCGATACTGACTTTAATATTTTTGGGGATGATTATATCGAAACCAAAGTTAGTCAGACGATGGATAATCGAGTTCCAGGTGAAAAGCGGTGGAGCATTGATAATAACAGCATATTTAGAATCACGTGGCAACGCAGGGCTTCAGTTGGATTGTACTACAGGTTATTTGTAAATCGAACTGGTGCAGACTTTGAACCAGGTATTGGTTTTTATAAAACCAGAAACACCTCCGACTATTACTACAATTTTGGCTATGGTATTCTTGCACCAAGTAGCTCTGTATTTAAAAAGAATAGCATTGAGGTTTCTAGCTATAACATCTCTGAAAATGAAAGCTTTGATTTAAGAAGTCGTTTTATCAAAGCGCAGTGGGATTCAGAATTTAAAAGTGCAGGTAAGGTTAGCGCAGAAATAAAGCTAAATCAAGAACACCTTCTTCCTAATGAATATTTCAATCTGGTTGGGCAAATCTATATCCCTGTAGATAATTACAGCTTTGTGGAATCCATATTTAGCTATGAAACACCTGAGAATAGAAGCCTGAAAAGTAAATTCAGCTTAGAGTATGGAGATATTTTTGATGGTAAGAGAACTCAAGTTAAA
Organism: Balneola sp.; assembly: GCA_048267645.1. Classification (GTDB taxonomy): domain Bacteria; phylum Bacteroidota; class Rhodothermia; order Balneolales; family Balneolaceae; genus Balneola. The sequence continues at coordinate 87,389 of JBLWXC010000010.1, read as the reverse complement.
GTTGAACCAAAATGGATTGCTAGTCTACATTTTGAATTAAGTGGTAGTTATCAGATTACAAGACTAGAATTTCCTACGGTAGCAGGAAGGAATGTAGAAGATTTTACTGCCCATTTAGCGCAATTACGTGGACAATATGCTTTAAACAAGAAACTATCGGCTAGTTTATTTGTTCAGTATAGCAATATCTCAGAGTTAGCTGGTGCTAATTTTAGATTCAGATATAACTTCAGTGAAGGGAGAGACTTTTGGGTAGTTCTTAACGAGCAACAATACACGGATAGAGATCCACTTCAGCTTGGATACCCTCGTTTACCAAATGTTCAAAGTCGTTCTGTATTGATTAAATACACCCATACTTTTACCTACTAGTTATTTGATAGTAGCTTTTATACCAGAAAGTAAAGCTTGCCACCAATAGCCGAAAATTCCTTTTCGGTTATTTCATGTGTATTAATTTCAGCAGGCTCAAGTTTTGAGATCCTCTTAAACAGTAAAGTGTAGATATTCTTTATTGATTATCGGATGATGTTAAAAATCTGGTTTTCTAATTCTTCGTTAAGTTAATCAACATATATGCTTGGGAAGATAATTCGAACTGTAATAATTAGGTTATTATACATACTAAGTCTCAGGAATCAATTATTACAAGTGAACTGAAATTGAGTTCCTTACGAATAAAACTTTCTAAGGAGACATTACCATACTTATAAGTGCGAAATTAGATAGTTAAAATTATTGGCTATGACATATATTTTTACTTCTTTTGAAGTAACCGTTAATTAAAACTTAGCTTTATGGTTAAAAATATAACTCGATTTTTTATTTTAACTGTTACAGCACTATTGCTAACTCAACTCTCTCCTCTGTCATCGCAAACTGAACTTAAAGCGGCAACAAAGGGAGAGTGCACCATAGAAATGGGTTCTAGAAGAGGATGGTTAACTGGTAGATGTAAAGGTAGTACCGATGAGTATTGTAAGTCTAAGGGTGATTGTGAAGAAGAGTTGAAAATCATTCTTGGATAAAATAATAGTAACTAATAAAGCGGATTAACTTCCGCTTTTTGTTTTTATGAAGGCATATTTATTTCTACTTATCAATTTAAGTCTTTTAACAGCTCAAACTGTTAAAAGTCAAGAGTATGAGCTTTTTGGCAATCCGGAGAATTTTGTAGTGCTTACCGATTCAACGGTAATGTTATATGACCCTGATAACACAAATCAAGAAGTATGTGTATTAAATTTGAAATACAAATATTTTGATCAGGAAAAGCTTTGTATAAGAAAGGGAAGAGGTCCTGGTGAAGTTTCTACTTTGGCGTTGCGTTTTTTTAATAATCAAAAAGATCAGGAGATTTATATATGGGATGGAGGCAACAAAAATTTAAATGTGTACTCTTACAACCTATCCTATAAACGCACTATTCGCCGTCCTGATTTTGGAAAGGTACTTGGAGCACGATATAGAATCCCTTTACCTAACGGAGATGAATATATATCTACATTCAAAAAAGGTAGCTTTGGATATTATTATTCTAGAAAAGAAGATACTCTGATTAATCTACCTATTGAGTCTGATTTGATTGAACCCGCAAAATCAAATCCTCTTTATTTACAAGGCGACTATGACGTTGATTGGGATAGTGGTTCTCTAGTTTTTGTAACAGAATATTCTTCTGTAATTTTAAAAATAAAGAATAAAGCTACAGAATGCGTAACGCTAGGAGAACCAAAATTAGAGTTTCCTGAAAATGATATTGAGGATGGTTTCGCAATACCTAGGATGAGTACATACACATTTTCTTCTCTAGATGTATCTATTAAAGACAACAAGATTTTTGTACTTCATTCAGGCAAAAAGCCTACCAAGAGAAAAACTATTTGGTATGAATTAAGGGATAAATTGGATGAATATGCAGATCAGCTTCTAGAGTCAAAAACAGTTCTGGTTTATAATTTAGAGAATTGTTCCTATGAGAAAACACTTGAGCTTTCTAGAAAAGCAATACGAGCTAAAGTTCATAATCAAAAAGTGTTCAGTCTAGTCAGGAATAAGGAGGATTCGGCATTAATAATTGAGGATTTTGAGTATTAGAATGATAAAAAATATTACTTCACTTAATTTTATTCTTTGCTTTCTCTAGAATAAGATTACTTATTGATGAAAGTATATATATCGATTTTGTAATCCTTTCCGCCGTTACCAATTCACCTGACTCTTCTATTATATTTTCATGGTTAATTGTAGTTATAGAAATAGCGTTAGCGGGTTTATCCATTTTTAAAGGAGGTAAGATTATGATTCTTGTTGTATTATTCTACGGAACAAGTCTTTTGATTTCTTTGGTTTAGTATTTTATGCTTGAAAACTACTCTCATTCTGTATTTACCGAAAGTATGTTTGTTTCTATTTCTTTAAGACTAATAATAGTGTTTGGAGCTTTTAGAATTGCTTATGAGGAAGAAGTGAGTGAATCTATTGATTAAAATTTACTTCGTTTAATGAGATTTCTTTGTATGATAAATGAGTTGGGTATCTAAATAAAATCATACTATGAAAAAACTGATTACACTTTTTTTAATTTCACTAATTACATTTTCAACTCAGGCTCAAATAAAGCAAGCCATCGAGCGGTTTCAGTTTGAAACGGATATAAGCTTTGACTCAAAGATTCCATCTCCCGAAGAATTTCTGGGATATGAGCTTGGTGAGGAATACACGTTCCATCATCAAATAATGGATTATTTTCGAGCACTTGCCAAAGTATCGGACAAAATCACTTTTCACCAATATGCTACTAGTTACGAAGGACGTGACTTGAATTATGCGGTTATAACTTCAGCAGCAAATCAAGCTAATATTGATGACATAAAAGCTGCGAATCAAGAAATCGCCTATAACCCAGAAAAGTCAAACATTGACGATCAACCCGTTGTAGTGTGGATGAGTTACAATGTGCATGGCAACGAGCCTTCCAGTAGTGAAGCTGCAATGCAAACAGCGTATCGTCTCGTGGCGGCTAACGATGCTCAAACTAAAGAGTGGCTAGATAATTCTGTTGTCATCATCGATCCTGTAATTAATGTAGACGGAAGAGACCGTTATGTCTATTGGTATAAATCCTCTCAAGCAAACATCTTAAATACAGATGCTACTGATTTAGAACATGATGAGATTTGGCCTGGTGGAAGAACAAACCACTATTGGTTTGATTTGAACCGTGATTGGGTTTGGTTGGTTCATCCTGAGTCGAGAGGAAGAATTAGTGTATATAAAGATTGGATGCCTCAGGTTCATATTGATTTCCATGAGCAAGGTTTTAACAACAACTATTTTACAATGCCGGGCACTACACCTCGAAACCACGAATTGCCTAAGGATTACGAGAAATGGGCAGATGTTTTTGGAAGAGGTGCCATTGCTGAGTTCGATAAAGCAAATGTGAACTATGCAACACGTGAGGCTTTCGATTTCTTTTACCCAGGTTACGGTTCTTCTTATCCAAGTGTGATGGGGGCTATCGGAATGCTAGCTGAGCAGGGTGGACATAGCCGTGGTGGGCGCGCCGTTTCTACGGACGATGACTACGTTCTAACATTACGTCAGCGCATTTTTGATCATTACAGAAATGGTGTTTCTATTGTTGGAACTTCAGTAAAAAACCGCAAAGAATTATTGACTTACTTCAAAGAAGCAAGATCTCAATCAACCCAAAAAGGAAATACCAAAGCCTACATTCTGCCAAATAATCCAAATGACTATACCTACCAAGTTGTCAATTTGATGAATAAGCATGGCGTTGAAGTTGAACGTGCTACTTCTGATTTCACTGTAAAAAAAGCATATAGCTATTGGGATGGGAAAGCGTCTTCAAAAAGCTATAAGAAAGGCGATTTCATCATCAAAACCGATCAACCGGCGCATTTGTTGATTAACACTCTTTTCCGCAGACAAATGGAAATAAAAGACTCGGTGATGTACGACATGGCTACTTGGTCAATTCCGCTTGCCTATAACTTGGAAGCAACTTGGACTACAGAAAACGTAACCGCAAAAACGGAAAAGATTACGATTGATATTCAGCAACCAAACAGCGTTATCAACGAGAATGCTAGCTACGCTTTTGTAATTGATTGGAGCCAAAAAAATGCGCCTAAAGCACTTTCTATGTTGTGGGATATGGGTTACAACGTGAGAAGTGCTGGTAAGAAATTTAAAAAAGATGGTATGGAGTTTTCTGAAGGAAGCATCATAACCTTAGCAGGGCGCAATTTTGATAAGAAAAATAGAATGCGCGCTGATTTCAAGAAAGTAGCTAAGCAAGCCCAAGTTAAGGTGGTTGGTTTTGATACTGGAAGGATGGACGAAGGAATTGATTTAGGTTCTGGCGATAGCCAACCTATAAAAAAACCAAAAATTGCTTTGATGATCGACTCAGGTTTCAATTCTTACACGGCAGGCCAAATCTGGTTCTTATTTGATCAATGGACAGAATTAGGGATTTCTAGAATTCGTTCGGGAAGTTTTTCAAGAATGGATTTGAATGAATACGATGTGATTATTCTTCCAGGAGGTTTTGGATTGAATGGCGTATTTAGTGAATCTGCCCGAAAAGATCTTAAAGACTGGGTAAGAAGTGGGGGCACGTTAATTGGTGCGGAATCAGCCGGCGCTTGGTTGAGTAAAAAACAATCTGGAATTTCTAGTGCTGAATTGTTTGAGCCAAAGGATGATAAAGATAGCGATGAGATTAAAGCCAGTGCTTACACAACTTATGCAAATAGAAGTGATTCCTCAGGATTGAAGAGAATCCCAGGTTCGGCTTTTAAAGCCATTGTTGATAATACCCACCCACTAGCATTCGGAATGCCAGATAAGTTGTATTCGCTAAAATTTAGCACTAATGGATTGAAACCAAGCGATAGCTTTAGTACGGTTGGTTATTATGTTAAAGAAGGTGAGTCTGTGTTGGCATCTGGTTATGCATCTCAAGAGAATCAGAAAAATGCCCAAGGAATGGCCTTTGCAGCAGTGCAAAATTTAGGTCGTGGTAAAGTGGTTCACTTACTTGATAACACACAGTACCGAATGTTTTGGATTGGACCATCCAGAATGATGCAAAACGCTGTAATGTTGTTATCTGGGTTTTAGTAACTAGAACCAAATATGAAAAATATAGAAGATGAGAGAAGGTTGGTTTTTAAATCAGCCTTCTCAAACTTCTTAAAATTACTTTCTCTTAAGTTCGAAAATATCTGATCTACGATCTTTTAAATTACGAACACTTCCTTGCTCATGAAGCTCTCGAAGTAAATCGATATCCACATCTGCAATTAGTATCATCTCGGCATTTGGGGTTGCTTCAGCTTTAATCCCATTCGTTGGAAAGGCAAAATCGCAAGGCGTAAATACCATCGACTGCGCATACTGAATGTCCATATTATGCACTTTCGGTAAATTACCAACACTTCCCGCAATAGCCACATAGCATTCGTTTTCAATGGCTCTGGCTTGTGAACAATGACGAACTCTAGAGTATCCGTTTTGCGTATCGGTTAAGAAAGGAACAAACAAAATATCCATGCCTTCATCAGCTAGTATTCTGCTTAACTCAGGAAATTCTGAATCATAACAAATTAAGATTCCAATTTTGCCGCAATCCGTTTCAAAGGTTTTGAGTTCACTTCCGCCTTGCATTCCCCAAATTTTGGATTCGTCAGGTGTGACATGGATTTTCTCATAACGCTCTGTTTGGCCATCACGCTTACATAAATAGCCAACGTTGTACAGAAGATCGTTCTTGATTTCGGGCATGCTTCCCGTAATAATATTGATATTATAGGAAATGGCTAGTTCTGAAAATTTCTGAACAATGGCGGCAGTATGTTTAGCTAATTCACGAATAGCATCTGCTTCTGAAAGGTGATTGTTCTCAGCCATCAGAGGAGCATTAAAAAACTCTGGAAAAAGTGCGAAGTCAGCACGATAGCCCGAAACAGCATCCACAAAGAACTCGGCTTGCTGTAATAAATCGTCTAGGTTATCGTATGGTCTCATTTGCCACTGTATCAACCCTAAGCGAACAATCTTTTTGATAGTAGAAGCTTTCTTATTGGGTTTTTCATAGTAAATATTATCCCATTCCAGTAGTACTGCGTATTCAGCGGATTCTTTATCACCTTCTAAATATCCCTTTAGGACTTTGGTAGGGTGGAAGTCGTTAGAAATTTGAAAACTGAGAACCGAATCATGAATCTCTTTACGCTTTACTTTGTCGATATATTCTTTTGGAGAAAGCTCCCCAATGTAGTTGTGATAGTTGGGAATTCGACCACCAAAAGCGATTCCTCGCAAATTCAAACGTTCGCATAATTCTTTGCGGTATTCATAAAGTCGACGAGCTAGGCGAAGTCCACGAAACTCTGGTTTAATAAATACATCAATTCCGTATAACACATCTCCTTTTGAGTTGTGTGTATCGAAGGTGTAGTTTCCTGTGATTTCTTTGTAAGTGTGATGTTCTTCGAAATCATCATAATTCACAATTATAGAGAGGGCACAACCTGCAAGCTGACCATTCGCTTTAATAACAACTTGCCCATCGGGAAAACGGTCAATTAGCGAAGCCATGTGACTTTCACGCCAATAAGCATCAGGCATGGCAGAATAAGAGGCTATCATAGCAGTTTTAAACTCTTGATAGTCGCTAAGACTTAAATAGGTTAATTCGATGTTTTCTATTTCTTGCATGGTATAAAAAGGTGAGGGATAAAACGATGTGAGAATTGGTAAGCTATTCTTCAACCTAAATATACGAATAGAAAAGGTGCTATTATATAACTACGAATCAGTTGCTAATATATATTTTCCCTAAACTAAATAACCTGCACTCGAATTTTCTTTTTCTTGAGGCGTGTTTGGTTAGTTAGCTTTATAACATCCTGTATTTTCGATGTTGGAACAGCTACAAAGGCACAATCTTGTTTTAATTCAATAGAGCCAACTTCATCTTTGTTGAGCTTTCCTTGCTTAAAGAACAATCCAGCAATATCACCTTTAGAAATCTTGTCCTTGCGACCACCTGAGATGTAAAGTGTTTGCCATTTTGTGCCTAGTGGCTTACTAGATTCTTCGAGTTCAACAAGTTCTTCATCGGGGTGAATAAACTCGGGCAATTTCTCACCTTCCCATATCAAAACATAAGCGGTACCGTTGCTATTCATTCTAGCCGTTCTACCATTCCTATGCGTAAATTCTTCGTTCTTTATTGGTAAGTGGTAATGGATAATAAAACCAATTTCAGGAACATCGATTCCACGAGCTGCTAAATCGGTTGCTAGCAAAATATGGTGCGTTCCATTACGAAATTTGATAAGAGCATTTTCACGATCCTGCTGCTCTAAGTCTCCATGAAAGCAGCCATGACTAATATTATTATCGCTTAAATAATCACTTACACGCTGAATAGAATCTTTGAAATTGCAGAATACAATTCCAGGTTCATTCCCAATGTGTTTTAGTAAGTTGCCTAACGTTTCTAGCTTGTCTTTTGAGGGAGATATAACCGTTTTTATTTTTAGAACGGAGCTTCCAACATCGCTAAAATCGACGGTAGTTGGATTCCCCAATTCCACAAATTCAGGGATTTCAATCCGGTTTGTAGCCGAAGTTAAAATCTTCTTTTTAATATTCGGAAGCGCTGAAATTATCTCCATCATTTCAGCTTCAAAGCCTACTTCAAGCGACTTATCAAATTCATCCAAAATAAGCGTTTTAACGTGCTCTACTGAAAAGGATTCTCTTCGGATGTGATCGGCAACTCGTCCAGGTGTTCCCACCAAAATAGCAGGAGGATGGCTTAAATCGGCTTTATCTTTCGACATTGCTCTTCCGCCATAAACCGCATTTACTTTATAACCAGTTCCCATCTCGCGTGTAACTTGCTCAATCTGTATTGCTAATTCCCGTGAAGGAACTAAAATGAGAGCTTGAACCTCGGTATTCTTTTTGTCTAACCCCGCAATGGTTGGAAGCATAAAGGCAAGTGTTTTACCCGTTCCTGTTGGAGAAAGTAAAATTACTTCGTTGTTTGAATGGATGGCGTATTTAGCTTCTTCTTGCATGGCATTGAGTTGCTCAATACCGAGTTTTGAAAGAATGCTTTTCTGATTTTTTATAGTAGATGTAGACATACCCTAAATTTACAACTAATTAAGATGGAATATGTACGTTTATTATTGATAAAAGAAGAGATGATAATGGAAGTAACTCAACTATCCATCATCAATAATATTTGGGGTGCTATTGCTTTAAGGCTTTTTGTAAAGCTTCTTCGAGAAGTGGCGCCATAACTGCATAACCATCAGTGGTAGGGTGGACACCATCGTTAGAATATTCTGCTTTCAATCCATTTTTATCGTCAACCATGGCAGAAAAATAATCTAAATAGATATGATTGTGGCGCTCTGCATATTGTTTAATCATAGCATTTAGCTCGATAATTTTAGGAGCTGGATTGAGTCCTTTTTTCCAAGGATAATCATAAACAGGAAGCACCGAACTAAGCACTACTCTAATTCCACGTGCTTCAGCAAGTTCTGCCATCGAGAAAATATTATCGGCAATCATTTTTAGAGTAGTAGGGCCAGTGTTTTCAGCAATGTCGTTGGTTCCAGCTAAAATCACTACCACAGACGGCTGAAGATCGAGGACATCTTGTCGAAAACGAAGAAGCATTTGTGGAGTTGTCTGCCCACTAATTCCACGATTTATGAACGGCTTATTCTCAAAGAATTCAGGAACCTTATTCTTCCATCCAATAGTAATGGAATTCCCCATAAAAACTACTCTTTTCTCATCGGGGCTAGGTTTTGCAAGTAACTCATTCTCTTTTTTGAAGCGATTTAAATCCGCCCAATCTTGAGCTTTAACTGAATTACAAAATAGAAATGCCATTGAAATAATCCCGAATACAAAAAGTGTCTGTTTCATTAGAGTCCAATTATCTAGATTTGATATCCTTAAGGCGCTTACGATTTTTTCGTTTTGAAAGGTAGGGGACAAAAAACAGATAAATTCCTGTAATCCAAAGAATTAATACGATAATACTTGAGGGAAGAAAAATCCAAAGTTTGGCACTATCATGAAACCAAGTACCATCATGTAAGGATTCAATAATATTTGTTCGACGGAATTCTGTTTGAAGTATTTTTCCGGTATAAGTGTCAATTTGCACTTCCCAATTGTTAACTGCTCTAACTTTTACAATGCCTTTAGTAGGGCGAACGTCAAGTCGATCGATATCTGCCCAAGTTTGAATTTCGGCTTGAGGTACAGTTTTGGCAGTTGCAAGAATTTCATCAAAACTAATTGAAGGGTTACTACTTATGCCTTTCTGTGTTATAGGTTGTATCCATGGAACATCTTTCTTTAGCTGTAGGAAGATTCCAGATATGAGTACAATTAAAAAGGGGAGCGCAATAGTTATCGCTCCCCATCTATGAATTTTGCGAGAATCTCGCCTAGAATGCCATGCCATTTGTTACTGTTGAATCTAAGTTCTTAAAAGAAATATCTCACACCCATAGAGCTGCCAAAATAAAAGGCTGTGCTGGGTTGTGCATTTATTGTTGGGGCAACATCCATATAAATTTCAAGTGGTTGGCCTTCAAGTGCATATTCAATACCAAGAGGAACTCTTAAACCAATTGTAGTATCACCGAACTCTCGAAAAACTAGATTTAAACCAAGTCCGTAATAACTTCTAAGTAGACCTGATTCCAAGTTGAATTGATCTTTTGCACCATTTAAGACAAAGTTAGCCTGCATGGTGAAGCTGTCATTAAATTCGTTCAGGTTAAAAGTAGCCAAACCTGTAATTGCTGAGGATTCAGAAATTGCGTATTTAGCTGAAACACCTGTCGGGCTAAATAGCTGAGCACCAAGGGCAAAGCCTTTATTCTGGGCTTGAGCAGAAATGGATAGTAGTGTGAAAAAACCTGCGATAAGGATCTTTTTAATAGTCATTATAATTCTCAATTAGTTAGTAGTGTTTAGTGCTTAATCTAATGGTACTTCATTTCAATTAGTCTGTTCCATAGCATTGATGTTTATCATCATCTAACGGAAATAACATGTTTAAGAATTCAACTGAAAGCTACTTAAAATAAATGTTCGTAGCCGTAAAAAGCGTTACAATAAAATGGAACCTTCATGCTTCAGTAACCATTCTTTTCGTTCTTTGCCACCGGCATAACCTACCAATTTATTATCTGAGCCAATTACACGATGGCATGGAATAACGATAGCTATTGGATTCTTTCCATTGGCATGCCCAACAGCCTGAGCAAAGTTTTTATCGCCTAACTGTTTTGCAATACTACCGTAGCTTGTGGTACATCCACTAGGAATTTCGTTTAACTTCTCCCAAACAGAACGCTCGAAATCGGTTCCCTCAGGTAAGAGCGTAAGATTAAACTCATTTCTAACTCCATCGAAATACTCCTTAAGTTGCGTTTTAGCAGACTCAGTATGAATATCTGGATCATCGGGGCCATCATAGTCTAGAAATTTAATTCCAGTAATTCCATTGCCGTTAGATAATATCCTTAAGTAACCAATGGGAGTTTCTAAGTAGCTTACGTAAGTCAAAGTGTGAGATTTTTATTTTAGGATATCAACAACTCCGGATTTATCAAAATCAAATGCTGAAGTTTTAAAGATTGGTAATGAAGATCCAACATCAGCATTCCCAGTAATGCTGTATTCGAAAGGTTTTCCTTCAACTAATGCCTTTCTTACTTCAGAACCAAGTTCAAGTAAATTTAAACTTATTGGAAGAGTTAACTTTGAATCTGATTTTTTAGGAACATTAATTGTGTTCTCTGAATTACCTGAAATTGCTTTGATGCCGTTTAACGCAAAATTGTAGTTTAGATTGTCAAAATTGAGATCAAAAGAGTTTGGGTTATCAATATCAATTTGAACTTCTAAGTCGATTTTTGTGAACGACAATTTCGAAACTTTAACACTTCCCACATTAACGCTAGGAAATTTAACAACAGGTAATTTTCCTGTTTTATTTACAGGAATAGTGATTTTACCAAGAATAGGTACATCAATTTCAGCATTGGCTGCAAAGTTAAAATCAGTTTCGTCTTGATCTTTTAGAGAGCTTGCGATATCGTATAAATTTTTGAATCCGAATGAAACGGGAATTTGTACAATACTTTTTCCAGAGGCTTCAACACTTGAGTTTGTTGGTTGACTACCTTTTACCAAAGACTGTGAGTTCAACTGTAAATCATAATCGTATTGTGAAAGAGCAACAGTAACAGGATTTGGATTGTCTACTTCCATATCAAAAGTTAGCTCAATGTCCTGTAAAGAAAAATTTGTAACCTTAAAATCACTAATTCTAGCAGTTGGTTTTTGCATACTGGCAAAGTCTTTGAGTGATGCGCAGCTAAGTGACACTAAAAGAAGAGAAAAGAGTAAATATTTTACAGAAGAGGTTTTGAAAGGCATTGTATGTATTGTTTAATTAGGTTTTTACACAAATAAATAAACAATTTAATTATCTGTGTAACATTATCAGCTACGAGTTCTCCTTTAAGTGCAAGAGAGATTTATTCGATTACCCATCGCATAAAAAAAGAGTTACTCCTTAAGCTATATTATCACGAAACCTCAAAACTGATTGTTTTGAGGTTTTTTTTATGCTAGAAATATACGCGATAAAGTAGACTAATATTCCTTCCTGGCTCAGGTCTCAAATCTTTTATTCTAGAAAGGTGATTTTGATACTCAGTATCGAATAAATTATTGATGTTAAATGAGAGCGAATGCAAAAGTTTTCGGCTATTAAATCGATATTGGCTAAAAATATCTATTGTTGTATATGCATCCGTAGGAGTTTCGAAATCTCCAGTTCTATCTTGTTTTGTAGAATGCTGTGCTTGCGTACCAAGCTCAAAGTTATTGTTAACATATTTTAGTGACACTTTCCCTTTTAGTGGTGGAATTTGTGGAAGTGGTCTTTTTACAACTTCGCCACTTTCAGTGGTAACTTCTTGTTCGCCAATAGTTTTACTAAGTGAGAATTGGGTAAAAAATGTTTTGGTAAGTTTTAATTCTCCAGAAAATTCATAACCATATAACCAAGCCTTGTTACCTGTAAACTGATAATCTTGAAGGTCTGATCTAATTGGATTTGTTCTGCCTGTATTTTGAGCGAATAGGTAATTATCAAAACCATTATGGAAAATTGCAGCATTTAGGTTTAATCGTTTGCCTTGGTACCCAATAAATATTTCTTTAGCCCAAGCACGCTCAGGATCTAAATCTGGATTTCCAATTTCAAAAGAATAAGATGCAAGATGTGGGCCTTCAGAATATAATTCTTCCATAGATGGCGCCCTAAAAGAGCGTAGAACGCTTGCGCCAAGTGAGAGTCCTTTACCTAAATTGTAGATTGCAGCTACAGAGCCAGAAAGAGCTCCAAAATTTCTGTTTTTGTATGAAGTTGAGTCTATGGTTCCAGACTGAACACCTATTGAATAAAATACACCAGTAGAACTACTTCTTGTATGAACCAAATCATAACGTAAACCAGCTTCTAAATGTAAAGCGTTGATGTCTTTTTCTTGAATGATATATGCACCTAAGCTAAAATTATCTGATGGTGGGGTACCTGCACCTTCTACAGCATAGTCTTCAAATTGGACAGACAACCCAAAAGTTCCATTTTCAAAAAATCCAAAATGGTTGTTTTTAAAACGAATATCAGCATTGGCCGTTTTTAAATTAAAGAGCGTGCCAACAACATCGTTTCCATTAAAATCTTTACCCTCAATTTCTTTGTGTTCGTAATCTTTATATGAAGCATCAATCTCAATCACCTTCAATAAAGCGTTATTTATTACAATTTCAGACTTCGCATCATACTGAAGCTTAAACATTTTGATATCAACACCGCTAGTATGCCCATTTGGGTCTGGTGGAATTCCATAATTACTCGCATAAACACTTGTTGAAAATCCTGCATAGCCCCAAGGTCTCAAATAGCTAATGCCAATAGCATCGTTTGTTGTTCTAAAGTAGGAGTTGTCAATTTTTCCAGCAGGAGTTTGGGTGTCGCTAGAAAAACGGCCACTCAAATCGGCCTGTACAGCAAAAGTACCAACAGGGATAGTTGTACTTAAAGCGCTAGAGAGACCTGTATTTACAGATTGACCGTTCAATGTAAAAGTTCCATTTACTTTACTTGGTAGTGTAGTGGTGATTTGATTTTTTACCACATTAATTACTCCACCTATGGCATTTGCACCAAAAGCGAGTGCAGCGGGGCCACGAGCAATTTCAATCTCATTGGCAGAGGCCGGGTCTATGGTTACGGCATGATCTGATGATTGTGCTGAAATATCTCCCGAACTCATTCCGTCTTGGAGAATTACTACTCTTTCATCACCTAACCCTCTAATTACGGGTCTTCCTGGGGCTGCCCCATTAGATCGCTGATCAAAACCGGGTAAGTTGCTAAGAGTCTGGGAAAGAGTACTCCCTAGATTTCTTCGAAGGTCTGCTCCGAATACTTTTTTTGATGCATGAGCTAAGTTTGCACCAGATAGATCACTTTTTTCGCCAATTACTTCAATAGACTCAGAGCTAAATACCGAAGCATGTAACTCAATTTTGAGTTCTACATCAGCATTAGTGATGGAAATTTTTCTAGATTGTGTAGCGTATCCTATTCGGTGAGCTGTAATTGTATAAATACCCGGAGGTACATTTTTCAATTCAAAATACCCGTCTATAGATGATACGGTTGTTCTGCTTAGCTCCTCAAGATGGACGTATGAAAAAGGAATAACCTCTTTTGTATCCATATCGAAAACAGAGCCTTTAACAGAATAAACCTGATTCTGTCCTATGGCTGGCATAACGCCAACCAATAGGAACAGAATGGTGAGAAATAATTGATTTCGAACCATTGTAATTGCCTGCTATAAGTTAATTGTAACAGGTAAGGCTTTAGATACAAATTCTGAAGAACCTTGATGTTTTAATGTAATGGTGATTTTCGCAGAAGAGCCTTTCACACCTTGCAAGCCAAAATCCATATTTTGAACGGTAGATAAAGGACGAGTGATGGTAAGGTTCTCCCCATTTTCATTGGCTGTCACATCAATAGTGTGTTCTGCTAAATCAGGAACATACTCGTCACCATCTTCAGCTACAAAAACAACGGTGTAGTCAGAAACTTCACCAGTTATCGTGAAGTTTCCAGTAACACCTGATAAAGATTGTTCAACAATCAATTGATCAGGAACACCTAATGAAGTAGCAGAATAAACTTTAAAACCAACTGCTTCTTCTTCGTGATCATGATCATCACCTGTTGATGAACTGCATGCTGTAAAGATGGTGGCTATAACGATAGCGAGGGTATATATAACCCTCAATGAAATATTTTTTTTCATGGCTTATGAAAATTATTTTAAAATTAAATAGAATTGTTAATTGAGTAATTGTGGGGAATTAAGCCAAGAAAGGGGGAGAGCGTCCTAAATTAGGATGAGAGTATCCGTGATTAATTTTCTGTTCTGCTTGTGGTAAAACAGTATCAAGAATGATAAGGTCGACACCTTTGCTGAGTGTCGCAGAAAAGTCAAAACTAAAAGCTATAGAACAAAGTGGGCATACATCTTCATCAGGGGTGAAATGCTGTTCACCTTGATGCTGTAAGCACTCTAACGACTCACTGTGATAGTGAATGGTAGACATAAACATTCCTATCAAAGAAAGGAATGAAAGAAATGCTACGATATGTTTTTTAGTTGATAACACAGAGTGATTCTATTTTTTACTAAAATAACACTTCAAAATTATTAAATGTGGATTTTAAAATCATTATTGCAAAGTATTACATCAAAGTTAAAAGTGAATATTTTATGGCTGAATTTATAGATGTTGTTAAAGATTGGTTTTTTGGTTTAGGTGAGAATTATGGGGTGAACCCAATAATTTTTGGGGCTATTTATGTAGGTGCTATTCCATTTTTCAGCATTTCGCTAGCATGGTTGGTTAAGAACATTCGTTCAAAAAAACCTATAGTATTACCTGTTTTGAGTACTACATTCTTTTTTGTATCAGCTTACTTGTACTTAATTGTTGCGGGTAAGAATGTACCTTGGTGGGTGTATTTAGTGGTGTTTTTAATGGTTTTATTTGGGGCATACTCAACTTTTGCAAAAATCAGGAAGAAAGTTGAGGCTTGAAATAAATAGTATCATCAAAAAATGAACTCCTTCATTTTAAGAAGTGTTCTAAGCTAGATTAATAAAAGAAAAAGGGGAAAAGTGGCTAAATACGATTTTGATAGTATAGTTATTGGGGGCGGTGCAGCAGGTTTAACTGTGGCAGGTATTGCAGCTAATTTTGGTGCTAAAACAATGATGGTTGAAGCTAATTTATTAGGTGGCGATTGTACTTGGACAGGTTGTGTGCCTAGCAAATTGCTTCTTAAAGCTGGAAAAGTAGCGCATCAAATAAAAAAAGCGAGTCAGTTTGGTTTACTCGACTCTGAGCCTAATATAGATTTCCAAAAGGTCATTGAGCATGTACATTCAGTAAGGAATGAAGTCTACGAAGAAGCGGATCGTCCCGAGATTTTCGAGGAAATGGGAATTGAAGTAGTTTTTGGGAGAGCAAGTTTTATAGACGCTCACACTATCGAAATTCAATTAAAGGATGGAAAGTCTAGAAAAGTTAGTTCGAAATACTTTTTTATAGCTGCAGGTGCGAGTGCAATGGTACCACCAATCCCAGGTGTAGATTCTGTAGACTATTTAACCAATCATAATTTATTTGATATTTCTCAGCTTCCTAAAGAGCTAATTATTATTGGTGGCGGGCCAATTGGAACTGAGATGAGCCAAGCATTTACACATTTGGGTAGCTCAGTTACCGTTGTTGATATGGCACCTAGAATAATGATGAATGACGATCCCGAGCTCGTTGAAATTCTTTTTAAAGAATTGAAAGAGCAAGGAGTGAAGTACGAGTTAGAAGCTTCTGTGAAAGAAATCCAGAATCATGATTCCAAAGTCAGAGTTATTATCGAGCGGGATGGAAAACTTCAAAATGTTGCTGGCGATAGTTTATTAATGGCAACAGGGCGCAAACCCAACCTAGAGGGCTTGAATTTAGACGCTGCCGGCATTGAATACACAAGAAAGGGAATTACAGTAAACGACTCATGCAGGACGAGTGTGAAGCATATTTACGCGATTGGAGATATTAGCGGTCGTTACCAGTTTACCCACATGTGCGAGCACATGGCTAAAGTGGCTACATCTAGGGCATTACTGAAAGTTCCTATGAAAATTGACAGCAAACATGTGCCTTGGGTAACTTTTACTTCTCCTGAGTTGGCTCACGTTGGTGCTACAGAAAAAGACCTTCGAGAAAACAATGTGAATTTTGAGGTTTATAAATTTCCGTATTCCAAAATTGACAGAGCTATAACTGAAGGTGAGACAACAGGACTTATAAAAGTGTACGCTAAAAAATTATCTGGAAAGATTTTAGGAGCATCCGTAGTAGGCGCACATGCTGGTGAATTGATTTCTGAGTATGCTTTAGCTATGAAAAATGGAGTTTCCTTAAGAAAATTTGCTGACACTATTCATCCATATCCAACATGGAGTTTAGGTGCACGAAGAGCGGCCGACCAATGGTACATTAAAAATCAAAGTGCTAGTACTGTAAAATGGATTAAACGGATTTTTGGTTATAGAGGCGATATCCCAGATTATTGTGATAAAGATCGCATTGTTTAGCTACTTAACTCCTCTTTTGGTGCACCTATATCTTTACGAAAGCCAAAGGTAATTAATAGCAAATAAAGCAGTTCTAGAAACCCAGAAGGCCAATAAGTGGGCCAGTGGAGGAAAGTATACAGACCTTCAAACCCATCAGTATTTTCATCTCTAAGAAACAGATTAAAGAGATATCGCTCTACGAATGCGGTTATGAAGGGAAGAATGAAAGAGAAAAGAATAAGACAACTAAAAGAGAGTAAAAGCCATTCTGATGTTTTCTAGGGTTTCAATTTCCAAAAGTATGTGTTGAAGAAAAGAATCCCACTAAAAATAAAAACATCAAGTATTCCGATTAACATAGTCTCTACTTCTCTAGCATTTTGTTTATGAGTTCTAAATCGGAACGCAAGGTACCGTCAGATGAATGAAAGCTGAGTCCTTCTAAGATATAATCTTTGGCTTTAGGATAATTTGCTTTCCGGATTTGTTGCATTGCCAGTTCATGAAAAACTATGGCAGAAAAAGATTTTAGGTAGATGTTTTCTGGCTGAATTGATTTTGCTAATGCTAGGTCATTCGAGAATACATCCGCATTGGCTTCAATTTTTTGTAGAGGAACTAGCCCTGCGATTATAATTTGGACTCGGGCATCAGCCACAACGGGGAAATCGACAGGATACTGAACATGCAAGGAATCAATTATGTTGCGAGCCTTATTTAATTGCCCAAGGTGAGCTAGTTGAAGTGCATAATTACTTGTAAGGGAAACAGAGTAATTTCGTAATCGGGTATTTAACGGAGCAAATTTCATTGCCTGATGTAAATGCTTTAAAGCAATTCTTGTTTCACCTTTAAGAGCGGCATTTTCAGCTTTTGAAGTATAGAAATAGCTCTTCAACTCTGTGATTCTCTCCGAATTTATAGCAGAAGGATAAATTTTATGGTTTGCGAGATGAATAAGTTTTTCGGCTTCATCAAAATTATCTTCATTCTTAAGAAGTTTATCAATAAGTATGGCCAAGTGGTAAACAAAGTTCCTCGAAAGAATGGAATCCGCTTGAGTTGATTCTAAATATTGATGAACTAAGCGAACTTTATCATTTTCTGAAAGGCTAAAATCATTTTGTGAATTACGGAAGCTAGCTTCATAAGCTTCAGAAAATTGAGGATTTTGATAGAGTTTTAATGCGGTTCCAAATTTGTGGAAAGACTCCTTATACCTCATTTTTTGTTGTAAAAGTAAACCATCGTTATAGTATTGGATAGCTAATAATTCTTTTTTTGAAATTGGGAAAGTATCCTCCACATATTCTCTAAAAAGTTCATCGGCACCTTTTTGTTCCAGCTCATCTATAGAAATGAGTTTACTATTTACCAAAGTTTGAATAGTTGACTCAATACTTGCATTGAAATCGAACCCTGTATTCGGGAGAGTTAATTCCACAATTGCTTCGTCGTCGCCATCTATTATTGATGCATACACATGCATGGGCGACTCATAAATTTTGTATGGAATGTCAAACTCTTCCGCTATGCTTACAAAAAAAGAAGTTGCAGTTACACAGTTATACTGTTTGTTGTTAATAAGGGAAGAGACAGTAGAGTTTAGGTTATAGGTTTTAAAAACTTGGCTATGCAGATATTCAAAAATGATTTTCCCATTCTTTATGTGCGAATTTCGGTGCTTAATTTTTTTGCCAATCTGTTGTTTATGATGAGAATAAAATGCTAGAAATCGACCTGATTCAGTCTCATTTATAGCCGAAGTTACTACAAGCTGAGGAAATGACTTTGGATAAGTTCTTGTGAAAGAAGTCCAGTCAAATGGGGCTATTGTATTTGAGTTAGACTCATAATTTTGGGCTTGAGCAGAAATCCCCAACAAAAACATAAAAGCAGCAAGCAAAAGTACGGGGAAACGATTCATACTTATCTACCATGTTTTGGAAATTAGCTTTTTTGAATTTCTTGCAGTTTGGACAGCGCTCGGTCTTTCAAATTTCCAAATTGATCCTCGGGAATCATCCCGACTGTGTATTGATGATATAACCACACAATGTAGGTTGCAATTACATCTTCGTAGCAATAGTGCTCAATCAAGTCTAATTCGTTCCTGTTAAACATAGCGAGTACTTCATTACCCTCGCCCGTTTGCTTAAATGGAATTCCGATTAGTTGACCTAGATGCTTTAATTTTGGCCAAGAACTTGCCCCGTAGTTGCTGAATTCGTCAACTAAGTCAATGTTATGTTTACTGTAGCGATAACGAATTTCATAATCATTCATACGAATGGGCATTTGAAGTCCGTGCTTCATTGCTCTATAAATTAGAACAGGAATATCAAAGCCTTTTCCGTTGTGGTGAATGAGCCCAAAGTCTTTAAAAGAACCAATAGCTTCAAAAATTTTGGAGAGGCCTTCTTTCTCATCTGTGCCACTCCAAGATACTTTTTGGCGAGGTTGTCCCGAATTCTCAATCCAAAGTCCCACCCAAGAAACCATGCGATGGTACATTGGAGGAAGAAATCCTGATTTATTGCGAGCTAGTTCTTCGCTAGCAATTTCTAGTAAGGTTTCGTCGTCAGCTTCGTAATTGTTCAATACCTTTCGAACAAATTCAAAGTCGGGAATAGTTTCAATATCAAATATAAAATACATGCCAATCTTTATTTTGATTGAGTATAGTTAAACCGATGCAAAAAAGCATAGGTTCGTTAAATAATCAAGTTAAACGGTTACTTCATCAGCTAAAGAAAGTTGAAATTGTTCTTCAATTTTTGCTTTAGATTCATATCGAGCTAATAAGTACATCATTTTTGTAAGAGCCGCTTCTAAGGTCATATCTCTACAAGAAATGGCTCCCGCTTTAATGGCTTCTCGCCCTGCAGGGTATTTTGTAAGGTCTACGGCATCAAAGTCGGCTTGAGAAATTATCGCAACAATAACACCATTTTCTCTACACTTTTCGAAAAAGGGAAGAAGGTTGAAAGTTCCTTTAATTGGGATGTTACCACTTCCAAAACTGCGAACAATAACTGCCCGTAGTTTGGTAAGATTTATACATTCTAAAAAGGCGGGATTCATGGATGGATGTACCGTGAGAATAAACACCTCGTTCGAATACATAGCGTTGTTATAAAAAGGGGCAATAGTTTCCTTCGGGGAAACCTTCAATTCAATATTAAGTCCAATTTGAGCAATTGGAGGAACATTAGGAGAGGCAAAAGCATCAAAATCTCCAATACTCATTTTTGTAGAACGGTTTGCTCTAAAAACATGATCGTTAAAACAAATAGCAACTTCGTGAAGAGGTTTGGTTGCCATTTCAATGGAATTTATGAGATTCCGTTGGGCATCGCTTCGGATACTACTCATAGGAACTTGGCTTCCAGTGAAAATAACTGGTTTATCGAGATTTTGTAATCCAAAAGAAAGTGCTGATGCCGTATAAGCCATTGTATCGGTTCCATGAAGAACTACAAAGCCATCGTATTCTAAATAGTTGCTATCAATACAACGAGCTAAATTAACCCAATGGTCGGCGTTTAAATCAGAGCTATCTTCAAAAAATAATGGGTAAGTATGAATCTCAGCTAATTCAGCTAACTCAGGAATTTGTTTATATAGCAAATCCGACCACGAATCAGGATCAAGTTCTACACCCTCGCCTTTAGCACTCATGGCAATGGTTCCGCCTGTTTGAATGAGTAGTATTTTTTTCATCTTGATTATTACCTGTAGTCGCTTAAATTATTTCTTCACATTGTTTTCATTTAACAATGCCAAGTTCATTGACAAATATAAGTGCAAAAATGGAAGCACTTCAATTTTATTAAGAAAGTGCTTTCAATTTAATCTTTATTAATTCAAGGAGAAAAGCCATGAAAGTATATAATCCCGACCGAATTCGTAATGTAGTTTTGTTGGGGCACTCTGGCTCCGGTAAAACAACACTAGCTGAAACGATGTTGTTTGAAGCTGGAGCTATAAATAGAAGGGGGAGTATTGAAGAAAAGAATACTGTTTCAGATTATAATGCTTTAGAGCATGAAAAGGGGAAATCCATCCATTCCTCTTTTATGAATTTAGACTGGAGAGGTCACAAAATTAATCTTATAGACACTCCAGGTACCTCCGATTATATCGGAGAAGTTGTTGGCCCACTTAGAATTGCAGATACAGCTTTGTTTACACTCAATGCTGAAAATGGGGTAGAAGTAGCGACTGATGCACTTTGGAAATACGCTGAGAACTTTAACATACCATCCATGTTTGTGGTAAATAAACTGGATAACGAACGTTCGGACTTTTGGAAAACCGTAGAAGAAGCTAAAGAGCATTATGGCAGAAAAGTTACTGTAATGCAGTTTCCATATAGCGAGGGGAATGACTTTCATGCTATTGTTGATGTGTTGAAAATGAAAATGTATGAATTTCCTGAAGGCGGGGGGAAACCTGACAAATTACCCATTCCTGATTCTTTAAAAGAACGTGCAAATCAACTTCATCAAGAGCTGGTAGAAATTATTGCTGAAAATGACGAGACCTTAATGGATATCTATTTTGAGCATGGTGAATTGGATGAAGAACAAATGCAAAACGGTTTACATCTTTCTATGGTAAATCGCCAAATATTCCCGCTGTTTTGTGTGTGTGCAACACGCAATATGGGTACCGGACGTGTAATGGGATTTATTGATAACGTTGCACCAAATCCTTTAGAAGTAAATCCTCCCAAAACTGAATCTGGAGAAGAACTAGCTTTAAATCCTGATGGAAAAACAATTCTATTCCTCTTTAAAACCCATTCAGAATCGCATGTTGGAGATTTAATTTACTTTAAAACCTATGGTGGTACAGCGGTTCCTGGAATGGACTTGGTAAATAGTTCAACTTCAAATTCAGTTCGTTTGGGTAGCCTATTCCTTACAGAAGGCCATAAACGTATTGAGGTGAATGAAATCAAAACCGGTGATATTGGTGCAGTTGTTAAACTTAAAGATGGTGCTGTAAACGATACGCTTGTTGAGAAAGGGGAAACTGTTGCACTAGAAGGCATTAAATTCCCATCAACAACAATTAGAACAGCGGTTAAGCTTACTAATGAAGGAGATGAAGACAAACTTGGAAGTGCTCTAAATCAAATTCATAAAGAAGATCCTTCCATCATTATAGAACATAGCCAAGAACTTCGTCAGCTAATTATTCATGCTCAAGGCGAAGAGCACTTAAACGTTGTGGAATATCTACTCCGTAACCGCTATAAGCTCGATATTGAATTTATAGCTCCAAAAATTCCGTATCGAGAAACAATCACAAAACCAATTAAAGCTACCTATAAACATAAAAAACAATCTGGTGGAGCAGGGCAATATGCCGAAGTTCACATTTTGATTGAACCATATGAAGAAGGTATGCCGGATCCTGAGGAGATGAAGGTGAGAAATACCGAAGTTCACGAACTACCTTGGGGTGGAAAGTTGGTATTTAACAATTGTATTGTTGGTGGGGTAATAGATAACAGATTTATGCCTGCCATTCTAAAAGGTGTAATGGAAAAAATGGAAAACGGCCCAATGAGTGGTTGTTGCGCACGAGATATTCGTGTTTCCGTTTTTGATGGCTCGATGCACGCCGTAGACTCAAACGAAGCAGCGTTTAAAACAGCCGCACGCATGGCTTTTAAAGATGGATTTTTAAAAGCTAATCCCCAATTATTAGAACCTATTTATTCTGTGGAGGTAACAGTTCCCGCTAATTATATGGGTGATGTAATGGGAGATTTGGGAACTCGAAGAGGTCAAATTCTTGGAATGGATACTGAAGGAGCTTTGCAAAAAATTAAAGCTACAGTTCCATTAGAAGAACTCGATCATTATTCGACTCGGCTAAAATCTATGACACAAGGAAGCGCAACTTATTCACGTGAGTTTTCTCATTATGCACCAGCTCCATTCGATATTCAAGAGCGTGTAATGAAAGCTAATGTGGAACTAGAAGAAGCTTAGTATTATATCTGTAAAAAAAGAAACCACGTGTTTTTAAAAGCACGTGGTTTCTAATTTCAATTTCACAAATAAAGTCTATAATTAAATAATTATCGACTTAATATTTTGCGGGCGTACCTGCAGGTGGAAGAGATTTTTTGATAAACTCACGAATGTCATCGTTTGCTTTTTTCAAGTCTTCAGCTCTTAAATACATCATGTGGCCACTTCTGTAGCCTTTAAAACTTAGCCTATCTTTTAACCGACCGCTGGGGTCAAGATTCCACATCGTGTATTTGGCATCAAAATAACTTGTAGCACCGTCATAATAACCACTTTGAATCATTGTGTGTAGATACGGGTTTTGAGCCATCGCTTGGCGTAAGTTATCTCCAGTTCTGTTTCCATCATTATTCCAAGGGTGCACAGGGCCAAACATATTGTATTTAATATCAGTTTTGAAATTCAATTCATTTCTGAAATAAGAATTTATAGCAGGTGTAAAGGAATGGAGCCACGATGTAAGTTCCGCATTGTAGTCAGGGCGTATGCCTGCTTCCATCTTATCAATGCCTTTGTATCGGGAATCTAGGCGACCAACAGTATAGCCTTCGTCACGAAGTAGTTCTTTCCAAAAGAATGATGTTGGTACATCCAAATTATGTTGTTCAATCACTTTCGCGTTCAACCCAGAGTAGTAGCTAAACATTTTTATAGCCTCTGATTTTTCATTATCACTTGCCCAAGCACCTTTTGCCATTACAGGTAACAACGAATTGATTGCATAATTCTCAGCTTCATCTAAAACTTCAATTAAATCTTTATTCTGAAGTGCTGGAGCAAGCTTTTTGTGATACCAAGCTGCCGCAGCGTAATAAGGCAAACGATTTGCAGCTTTAACTGGCCCATCTCTTTTAATTCCCAAGTCGGTTGGCGAGACTAAAATCACTCCATTTAGATACATCCATTGTTGATTTTGTAGCGCTAATGCAAGCCCTGAAACTCTAGTGGTTCCGTAGCTTTCTCCAATTAGATATTTTGGTGAATTCCATCTATTCACACGAGTAACAAAGGTTCTAAGCCACTCTGAAAGGTATTTTATATCCTCATTAACACCGAAAAAGTTTTTGCGGTCGGCATCTTTATCAAAAAGACGAGAGTAACCAGTATTAACAGGATTTACATAAACGATATCTGCAACATCAAGCACGGAGTGAGGATTATCTTTTACGCCATATGGCTGAATCGGATAACCTTCTTCATCGATATTTAAAACTTTAGGGCCAGTGTATGCAATATGCATCCACACAGAAGCTGAGCCAGGTCCGCCATTAAAAGAAATCAGCAAAGGTCGCTTATCTTTATTTGAAACCCCTTTGCGTTCATAATAGGTGTAAAGTAATGTAGCAACAGGTTTTCCTCCATTATCCCAAACAGGTTGAGTGCCTACAGTTGCCGAATAAGCAATTTTCTTTCCATTTATTACGACCTCATGATCAGTTTTAGTAGCAGAATCGATAGGGATTGAAAGCTTCCCATCCTGAGATTTTGTGTTTGAAGGAAAAGCAACCAATATGAGGATGGCTAATAGGTAGATATTTTTCATAGTATAATAGATTAATTCTCCCAATATAGGAGAGTAGAAGGATATACTTCGTAAAAAAATTTAATCTATTACTTACAGGATAAAAAAGCCGACAAATATCATTCGTCGGCTTTTAGGGTTAAATTAACTATTTGTCATTACTATTTAATGAGAGTTAATTTTTTTGATTGTGTGAAAGTCCCCGCTTTAATTTGATAAATATATACCCCTGATGATAGATCAGATGCATCGAAGTTGATACTATGCTCGCCTGCAGTTTTTACTTCGTTTACAAGTGTAGCAACTTTTTGTCCCATTAAGTTATAAACCACAACTGAAACCATAGATGATTGTGGCAAAGAGTAGCTTATAGTAGTTGTTGGATTGAATGGGTTAGGGTAGTTTTGCTGAAGAGCGTAACTATTTGGAGCCCCATATACATCTTCATTTGATGTTGCGTAATTTTCATGATAATTATCATAAAGTAGAGCAACTTCATTTCCATCTATTGCATAGTTATAGATAGTAACATCATCTATTAAGCCTTTGTAGAAATAATCGTTAGTTTGGTGGCGGTAACCCATTACAAAAGGTTCTCCATCAACACTTAGCGAACCGATACCAAAACTTGCAATATTGATAGTGTAAGCTATGTCTCCATCAATATAAACGGTGGTGTTAGTGTCTGCTTTTTGAACAAATGTAACGTGATGCCAATCACCTTTTAAATTATCGAATCGAGATAATACACTACCGTTATTATCATCTTGGGCATGGAAGTTTAAACTGCTTCCAGCTGAAGAATAGTTATACCCATTTATGATATGAAAGCTATATTGAGTATCGAAGGAATTACTTTCTGAATCTTTTCTTTTTCCTAGTACAAAGCTTTTTTGATTTTCATCAAACTTTAACCAAAAGGAGAGAGAGAAGTTGTTTTCGCCAAATCTGAATTCAGAACTATCACCAAAGGTGATGTAATCATCAACACCATCAAAACTCATAGCTTTTCCTGCATTACCAAAACGGTCTTCGGCTGAAGTAGCTCCATTAATAACGCCGTGGTTGTCACCTATTGCATCGTTAGCAGTTCCATCATCAAATGTGTATTCAACAACTTTACCAAAAGTAACTGAGTTTTCATCTGTTTCGGCAAGACCACCATCGGTAAAAGTCCATCCAAAATCATCAATAATTTTTTGTCGAGCAACTTCTCCAACAGGGCTATAAGTAGCAGAACCTCCATTAAAATTAGCATTTTGAAATAGTTTAGGTAATTGACTCCAACCAATTAGTAAACTGTCATAGTTTTCAGTAGAAATATGAGTACCCGTTAATACATCAAAAATGGATGAAATATTTGAAACATCCCATTTTCCTAAATTTTGATCAAAACTTGTAGCGTTTCTGAAAATGTTTGCTAAGCTATACGCACCAGTAACATCCCAGTTACTTATGTCTTGGTTAAATGAGGTAGCGTGGCTAAACATAGATTGGAAACTTTGAACGTTAGATACATCCCAATTACTTATATCCTGATTAAAGTCGTAAGCTCTATAGAACATATTAACCATAGTGGTGGATGAAGAAACATCCCAGTCACTAATATCTTGATTAAACTTGTAAGCGCCATCAAACATGGATTGAAAATTAGTTACATTAGAAACATCCCAGTCTGAAATGTCAGAGTTGAAAGCTCTTGCTGCAAAAAACATTTGACGCATGGTAGTTGCTGATGAAACGTCCCAATCATTTAAATCTTGATCAAATCTTTGAGCATTACCAAACATACCTTGAAAATTAGTCACATTAGAAACATCCCAATCACTAATATCTTGGTTAAAAAACTGAGCTAGATAAAAGGTGTTTTTCATATTAGTGATGTTAGAAACATCCCAATGCCCTATATCATCGTTCATCATTACTGCGAATTGGAACATAGATTCCAAGGATGTAACCTGAGATAGGTTTGGTGCATCAGTAGCTGATATTCTAAGTTTGGTAGCGTTATTGAACATGGAAGTCATATCTTGCCAAACAATATCGCCCCAGTTACTTACATCAACAATTTTAGCAGCATCTTCTGAATCAATGGTCATATGAGGGAAAGTTCCCATAATTTGGATATCGTATGTACCCGTATCAGCATACGCATGCGAAAATTCATTAGTAGTAATGGTTTCAGTGGTTCCATCACCCCAATTTATTTGAAAATCGTAGGTGTAATCAGCGGAGCCAATTATGTTTAAAGTATCTTGAGCTTCTTCAATTACCCAAGTTGTAATAAATGGATTCGCTTTTTTTGCAACTTGTGCATGTATTATGGGTGATATATAGAGTAATAGTAGTAAGAGTGTGAGTTTTTTCATGACAGATAGTTTTAGTTGATTAATAGAATCCAAAACTATGGTTAACTCTGTCGTAAATCTTACACTTTATACGAATGGAGGGGATTAACTTATGAACGGTAATCTAAATTTCTGAATGAAATAAGTTCTATTTATATCTTTTGAATGGCCGACAAAAAGGCTTCTTTTCGATATCTAGAAATATTAACTATATCTCCACTATTCATAACAATATACCCACCATCTTCTTTTTGGTAGCGTTCTACTTCTTTAAGGTTAATTAAAAATGAGCGATGAGTTTTCATGAAGTAAGGGATATTTTCGAGCTTTTTATATTCGCCCATCGGTTTAGAAACAACTTCTTTCCGTCCATCTTTTAGATAAAATTCTGTGTAAGCCCCATCGGCTTTTAAAAACATGATATCATCAACCGATACAAATACAATCTGTTCATTTGTAGATAATGCTATTCGTTTATTATGATCATTTCCATCAGTATGTTCTTTAAATACTCGAACCTGTTCTTTTAAAGTAATTTTTCTATTGTTTTGAGCTTTTTCAATGGCAGCTTTTAGTTCATCGTAATTTATTGGTTTAAGGATATAATCGAGTGCCGAAACTTTAAAAGCATCAATAGCATAATCTCTTGATGCAGTTACAAATATTACTTGGAAGAAAACCTCATCGAAATATTGGAATAAATCGAAGCCGGTTTGTCGAGGCATTTCAACATCAAGAAATACCAAATCAGGTTTGTATTTATTAATAGCTTTTACCGCTTCTGGAATGTTTTTAGCCTCGTCAACAATATTGATGTCTTTGTGATGCTCTTCCAAAAACATTCGTAATACTGTTCTTGCGCGGGGTTCATCATCTACAATTAATACGTTCATATCCGACAAATTATGTTGTTTCACTTAGTTGTAGAGTTAACGGAAGTAAAATTGTAACAGACGTCCCTATTGATTCTGCATTTGAATTATATAGATCTGTAATAGTTACTTTAGCGTTTGAATTAGATTTTTTTGCGATGTTGTTAACTCGTTTTTCATTTGCATGAACTGAAAACCCAGAATGAGCTTCCTTATTTCTATTTTTAATTCTGTTGGCTTCTTCTCTTCCAATTCCATTATCTCTAATTTCTATAGATAGCATATCTGAATCGGTAACATTAACTAAAATTTGAATGCAACCAGGTTCATTTTTATGCATCAATCCATGCTTTACAGAATTTTCAACATAAGGTTGAATCAGCATGGGAGGTATACCGATAAATTCAGCGTCTATTTCTTCATCAACTTCAATTTTAAATGTAATAAGATCACCAAATCGCAATTCTTCGGCTTTTAAATAAAGTTCTATGAATTCTAATTCATCTTGTAGGCTAATGATTTCTTTTTGGGAATGCTTAAGAGTTTTACGCATTAAAAGTGCCACAAAATTTAACGCCTTATTAGCTAATACACTGTTTCCGGTAAGATTTAATTCTTGAATTGAATTTAATAAGTTAAATAAAAAGTGAGGGTTTAGTTGTGAACGTACCGCTGATAATTCAGCATTTCTTTTTTCACGTTCAATTTTAAGTCTTTTTCTGGCTTCTTGAAGTTCAATTCTTTGAATATCAGTTTGTTTCTTAAGCTGTTGTTGTTTTGTGAATAGGAGACCACCAATTACTAAAAAAGTTAACAGCCCAAATGAACCTAATAGTAAATTTCTGCCGCGTCTATTTTCTTCAATAAGTTGTAGGTTTTCTAGTAGGGCAGTCTGTTTCTCTCGTTCAACCCGTTCCGTTTCATATTTAGTTTGAAGCTCTTCAATTAATTGAACTTTTTCTTCAGAGAACAATGAGTCTTTTACTTGGTGATATGTAATTCTATACTCTAAGGCTTTTTCGAACCTGTTTTGTGCAGCCAATATTTCCGAAACCTTTAGATAAAGTTCAGAAGCATAGAAGGGTGAGTTTATAAACTCATATATATCGATACTTTTTTGATAGGCATTTATAGCCTCATTTGGTTTTTTTTGAGTATAATAAACATCACCAATAATGGTTTGTGCTCTAGCTTCTGTCTGAGCCATACCTTTTGTGTTAGCTATGGTTTCGGCTACATCAGTTGCTAACTGCAATGAACGTTGGTATTCAGTTTTTTGGAGATATAACTTTGCTAATCCAAGTTTTCCCTCAATTATCCCCATTTGAAAGTTTAATTGCACGGCAGTATCTATAACTTTGGTAATCCAGGTTTCATAGTCTACCCAGTTTTGTTGAGCTTCGTATATAGATGCAATATTGAAATACACAATCACAAAAGAAGGGGAGAGTGGACGTCCTTCTAATTTCTCCAACATTGTTTTGTAAGTAGATATCGCCTCATCAAATTGACCAGAATTTTTATAAATAAGAGCGAGATTATTAAACGCTGCAAAGATATTTTGATTCTCGTTTGTGGATTCAAACTGTTCGATGGCTTTTAGCGTATAAACCAAAGCAGAATCATTTTCTCCTTGTCTTAAAAAATAAGCGCCTAATGCGGTGAGGGAAAAACCATATCCATTTCCGTAATTTATTTCTTTGGATATCTCAATAGCTTCATTGATATAGTTTAGACCCTTTTTATGCTCATCAATCAAAAAGTAATTTTGAATATCTATTAAGGCATTAACTCTGATAGAATCTCTTAAAAGATGGGAATTGAGAAGGTTTTGCAGACTATCTTTAGGGGTATTGTATGTCTGAGAATAACCGAAATTTGTGGACAAGAATATAAACAAACACAGATATATAAACTTCATATCTACTACAGATGGAACTCCTTAAAACAATAAATTTTATTTATTATCGGTAAATCTTTTAGGCAATTTAAATGGTCTTTCTATTGGAATTGGCTCGTGTTTGGGCGCCGGGTTTGTTACAGGACGTACAGGTCTAAGCTCGGGTGTCCAAATAAATCCATCTAACCTACGGTTTGCTAAATCGGTGTATTCAGGTAGAAATAATCCTTGATTTTTGCCCATCCAAGCTCGAATTAATGCGCCATTTTCAAAGGAGAGTATAGTTTTTGGAGAAGTATTCTCCATTGCACCATCAGGTTTCCCATCACTTCCCTTGGTGTGGTATAATATTTCACTGTTAGGATATACCATAATCTGAGAGATATCACCATTTGAGAAATCAGCAACGAGAGTGTCGCCTTTAATTTGGTTAAGCCGCCCAGTTGCAGAATCTTCTTGAACAGCAATAGTTTCAAAATAAGATGTAAGTTGTTTTACCTTACTACTATCTAGTTGTACAAAAATGTACGGACCTGTAAGCTGAATTTGTTTATGCCAAGCTTTTGGTTCTTCTCGTAATTGGAAGAGTTCATCTTTTGAATTATACAGTAGGGTATCTGAAATTGATGAGAACTTCTCAGACCATACTTTAACTTGTGTATAGGCATCAATAAAAGTGGTGGAATCCTTTTCCTGTAAGAGAATTTCATCAGCAAAGATATGAGTGGTATCGGTGGTATCTTCCGAAATTCTTCGCAAATAAGCATTTCCATCAATATAACGTCGACCAGAAGAGTCGGCTTCAAGGTAATTTCCTTTAAGAATGGAGTTATTAATGCTATCGGCAACAAAAATGTCTCCAAAAAGTCGCGTTAATTTCTTTTTACGATTAAGAAAGAGGCTATCACTCTCGGCATATTTTGCGGAGTCGGTCAATTGAACGTTACCACGAAACTCTGCGCTATCTTGCCTTTGGTAATAAATACCAGATTGAGCTACTAATGTACCTTGAGTGTCTTCTAATCTGATATTATCGAGAAAAAAAGCTTCTTTGGTTAGGAAATTGTAGTCAACCTTATTACCAAAAAGTAGTGTGCTATCTTGTTTGATAATTACTCTTCCTCGGAGTTCACTCAGTTCTTTGTCTGTGTAATAATAGAGTGTGTCAGTCCAAATATGTTCTGTTTGGGTGTCTATTTGGATATTTCCGAAGGCCCTAATTTCATTCCTATCAATAAACTGCCAAGCGCTATCACATACTAAAGTTACATTACCTGTGCTTAGGCGAGCATCGTATAGTTTACGTATTGATTCTCCATTCACATTAATGTTTTCAATGATTCTAGAGCGTTCAATCGTAATTACGTTTTGAGAAAAAGCATTAGTTGCTGTGAAAACGATAGCCACAAAAAAAAGGAGGGAAGAGTATAAGAGAATTTTACTTTTCACTGGATCACCGTTTGTCCCGTTACTTCGTTAAGGGTATAGTTGGTCAAATCAGCATTCCCAACAAAGCCTTTTGCATTAATACTATCACTGCTGGTTACAATTGTCACGTACTCATCAGTGCTAATATTGTCATCACTTCTATTCCATTTTAAATATTCTGAACGAAGTCTCCTACCTGATTTAGTAAAAACTTTAACACCACCAAATAATTCAAAACTAGAATTTGACGGTTTATAGATTGCGCTATCAGCAAAAACTTCAGTCTGGAGGGTATCCTGATCAAAGATTAAAATATTTACAGGGCCACTTAGAGAAGTATATTTAACATCGTTTTTTGAGTAACTAATAGCCTTTGAGCTTTTTAGATTTAGTTTACGAAAGCCATCTTCGATAATATCCATATCGATATCCCAACTAGATGAGCTAGAAAGGAGAGAATCTCCTAAAACTTCTTTTATGCGTTGGTTGTCAAACTCAGAGAGCTTAGAACAAGACATAACGCATAAAAGAAATAGAAGAAATAAAGAGCTATTGCGTACCAAAGTAACGGTCTCCTGCATCTCCCAACCCAGGTACAATAAAAGCTTGCTCGTTCAATTTTTCATCAATTGCAGCAATTATGATAGGTACATCTGGATGGTCGTTTTGAAGTCTCTTGATACCTTCGGGTGCAGCAATTAAACAAACAAATCGGATATTTGTAGCACCAGATTCTTTCAAGTAACTAATTGCGTGCGAACCGCTCCCACCTGTGGCCAACATAGGATCTACAACAAGTGTGTAGCCATGTTTTATACCGTTAGGAAGGTTATCATAGTAGTTTATGGGTTGATGTGTAGTTTCATCTCTGTACACACCAACATGGCCAACTTTTGCCTCTGGTATAAAATTGATGATACCGTCAACTAAGCTTAAACCAGCTCTAAGTATCGGCACTACAATAACATCGTTTGCGGGAACAAAACCTTTTGTTGTTTGAAGAGGGGTTTCTACTTCAACTTCTTTTAAAGGCAAATCGCTTAAGGCATGATAGGCAAGAATGTTGCCTATCGTAGCCATTGCACGGCGGAATGAAGCCGTACTAGTAGTTTTATCGCGTAAAACGGTGATGTATCTATGTACTACAGGATGATCAACTACTAATACGTTTTCCATAATCTTATTTTGACTCAACTTCCTTCATTTTATTGAAATATGTTTTTGTGGATGTAGCAACTACACCAGATAGAGCAAATAATGCTATAATATTTGGAAAGGTCATAAGGCCTAGCGCGATATCACCAATTGCCCAAACGGTTTCGAGTGTTAGTACGGCTCCAACAAAATGCATTACTACATAAACAAATTTATAGTAAATAATGGATTTGTCGCCCGCTAAATATTGAATGGCTCTATCACCATAGTAACTCCAACTAATTGCAGTAGAAATACCAAAAAGGAGTACACAAATTGTAACGATGTATTTACCTCCAGGGAAGAGAGGAGCAAGGCCACTTTCAAATGCTAGAGATGTTAATGGGGCACCATTCTCTACAATATCAGCGTGTAAATCGGTAACAACCGTTCCCTCGTTTGTAGTGATAAGAGTTTTGCCGTTTTCTACCTCAATAGTTCCTGAAAATTTATCAGTAGAACCACTTTCCCCGATGAAAATAACACCAATTGTAGCTTCATTAACGATAACTTGTCCGTTGGTTGGAACACCTTCTTCTACAATTAAAGAAGAACCAGACTCGATATTGTAGCTTACTTCCTTTCCATTTGGATCGAAAGGAGTGTCATGGCGCTGTTGATAAACACCAGTACTTACAATTACTAAACCTGTCATTGTACAAACAACTAGTGTATCGATGAATGGCTCTAGCAATGCAACAACACCTTCACGAACAGGCTCTTTAGTTCTAGCCGCACCGTGAGCAATAGGAGCAGATCCTTGACCAGCTTCATTAGAGAAAAGCCCACGCTTAATACCCCAAACTAAAGTTGTAAGGAAAGCACCAGTTACCACACCATAAACACCTGCTTTAGGATTGAAAGCACCAGTTACGATAGTTTTGAAAGCAGGGATAATTTCTTGGAAATTTATAAGGAGGATAATAAGTGCACCCAAAACGTAAATAACAGCCATAAGTGGCATTAATCTAGCAGTTACATTTCCAATTCTCTTAATTCCACCAATAATAACAACCCCAACAAGAGCTGCAGTTACAATACCAGTTATCCAACCAGGAACAGCAAAAGTACTATAAAGAGTATCGGCAACAGTGTTAGCTTGAACTGCATTACCAGTTAAGAATGAACAAATTACTGCCATTGCAGCAAAAAACATGGCTAACCATTTCCAGTTTGCACCAAGACCTTTTTCGATGTAGTACATTGGTCCACCAGATACAGAACCATCTGCATTTTGAACTCTATATTTTACAGCAAGCGTACATTCAGTGAATTTAACAGCCATCCCGAAAAAAGCAGTAACCCACATCCAGAATAATGCTCCAGGACCACCATAGTGAATCGCAATTGCAACACCAGCGATATTACCAATCCCAACCGTAGCTGAAAGAGCTGTTGTGAGAGCTTGAAAATGATTTACATCTCCTACAGCGTCAGGATCGTCAAACTTACCCATTACAGAGAGTACACCGTGTTTGAACTTTCGTATTTGTACAAATCCTAATCGCAGCGTTATAAAAATCCCAAAACTGAGCAATACTGCTACCATTAATGGGAATTTAGAGGGTTGAGACCAAACCATGTCGTTCAGCCAATTAATAACATTTTCAAACATTTCCATAAGATTTGCTAGATTACTTTGTATTTTCACATTCAATTTATGCATGTGAAAGTAAAAAAGATTTCGCAATAATTAAGAGGAACATTTATAGAAGTCCAAAATATCATACATTTCACCCTTAGGAACGATTTATTGTATCCTGTGTTTTAACTTAGTGAACAGAGAAAAATTAACATAAAAAACTGCCTATCATGACAAAAGCAGACATGGTCGATATTATTTCGGCATCAGTTGGTCTTACAAAAGTAGAAACAGAAGCGGTCGTAAATGGTTTTCTTGAAACTGTTATCGATGCCATGAAACGTGGCGATTCTATAGAATTGAGAGGTTTTGGAAGTTTTAAAGTTGTAAAAAGAGCACAACGTGTGGCTCGCAATCCCAAAACGAATGAAGAAGTTATTGTGCCAGAACAGTTCGTTCCTGTGCTCAAAATGTCTAAGGAATTTAAGGAAGCAGTGAACGTAAAAATGATGATTGAAAATTGATTTAGAAAAGCATCAAAAAAGTTCTTATTTTTGACCCGTTCGAACAAAAAACAACAACTAGTAATTTCTGGTGATCATCAATGCCAAGTGGTAAAAAAAGAAAGCGCGCTAAAATTGCAAAACACAAGCGCAAAAAGCGCCTGAGAAAAAACAGGCATAAGAAGAAAAAATAGATTTTCAGGCTTCGAGTTACTTCGAGGCCTTTTTTTTGCCTTTTAGTCTAGGTTTTAGAGTGATTTAATAATAATTCGGGGATTGGACAGAAACTGGAATTCAAATCAAATTCATTTAAAAATGTCCTTCCGACTTTTAAACTAAAGGCATCGCAGGCGCACAACTTTTACCAATCACCCTTCTACAAAGGATTCAAAAAGAGGGGAAGGAACTGTTAAGACGACGTTCTTTCGCGCGCACAATGCTGAATGTTGAGGTGTAAAAAAAAGTAGAACTGGCTTTACGCAGCTATGGTTTCACCTAGAATTTCATCCGCAATATAGATCACCTTGTTTGCTTTGAGGAGTAAGTCGTGAAGACGGCGACTTACGTAATGCTTTACCTCATTAAGGCTTTTGGGCGAAGTAATTCTATATTGAAAGTATGAGATTAGATTAATTGCAGATAGATATTTACCATTCTCATCACCTTCAATTTCAATATGCCAACGCGTAATGATATCGTCATTCACTAAAAACTGATTTACTTGACGATTTATGGACTCCATCCATGCACTTGCTTGTTCAATTCTATAATTACCAGAAAGGTTGGGAATCTCAGGCTGGCATAAATTAACATCGAATAACCATGCCATTTCTACATCAATGGAAGGGGTGATACTGGTCTCATTTAGTTTGTCAATCTTAAGAAACGGGTGCGAATCCATTCCTTCAAGTTGCTTTGCTAGAGAGCGTTCTCTAAATCCATCCCAATCAAAATTGATTGATAGTGATTTCATATATTGAGAAACCTTTGATAAGCCAATTTCTAACTCTAAGCCAGTGGCATTAATTTTACTATTTTCCCAAGTACTGAATGTTTCGGCAGAAATTCCACGCTTTTCTAGTTGCGTATCTACCGTATTTACGATGGAACTAAATATTGGATAATGCATAACTTTTTTTATTTCTCTCCCTTTCTTCAATGAACTATTACGAACTAATATATTTAAAGGATTTCTTAAAACACAAATTGATAGATGCTCAAATTGTGTTATCTACCACACGATTTAAAAATCTAATAGAGTTTTATGTAGAATCAGAGCAGGAACGATGGAAACTCGTTTTTAGTACAGCTCCAGGAAATATTGCGTTATTTTTAGATGCACACTCCGAACCCAAACAAAAGAATAGGCTAACATTTTTTGAAGATATCTATGAACATAAAGTGTTGGATATCGTTGTCGCAGAAACAGATCGGATTCTCAAAATAGTTATAGAGAATGATTACGAATTAGTTTTTAAGCTGTTTAGTAATCAGGCAAATGTGTTTCTAGTAAAACAAGGCTCCATTGTTGAAGCTTTTAAAGGAAATGTAACCGAGTTACCAGTTTCAAAGAGTATAACGCTGTTTAATGAACCAAGTGCTGATTTAAGTACAAAGGAGAAAATCACTTCGATAAACCCGTTGCTTCCTAGAACGCACTTAACAGAAATTACTAAAGAGCATCAGCTGGATACGATGAGTAACTCTCGCTTAACCCAGCAAATTGAGATTATAACAAAAAGTGTACAGGAAGAACCTGAGTTTAGATTATTAGAAAATGGAAATACCACGCTCTTTAATCCAAGTATATTATCTATTTCAACAGCTAGAAATTTTGAATCTGTAAACGATTTGATTGCCTACAGGTTTAAAACGTACTCGCACACCCAAAGGTTGAGGCAGAAAAAAGGGGATTTATTAAAGCAACTAAAGAGACAGATAAAGAGAACCGCATCTGGTCTCAAAAATCTTTCGCTGGCAGATAAAGGAATATCTAGGTCTGAAGAGTACGAAAAGTGTGCACATCTTTTGATGGCTAATGCGCATTTGGGAAAACCTGAGGGAAATAAAATTGTTGTAGATGATTTATATGATGCAGGTAATAAGATTGAAATTCGATTGGATGCCAATTTGAATATCGCCGAAAATGCTCAGCGTTATTACGATAAAGCAAGAAACTCAGCAATTTCATATGAAGAAGCGATTAAACGGGTTCCTATTTTAGAAGCTAGGAAAGAAAAACTAGAAACGTTTGTTGCCGAACTTCAAGAGATTCAGAAGTACTATAAACTCCAAGAGTGGGAAAAAGTGCATAAGGAACAACTTATTGAGTTGGGAGTTGGAACTAAGGAAGGCAATACCGAATCAGGACATCCATTCCACGTATTTGAGGTGCAAGGTTTTATCGTTTGGATAGGGAAAAATGCACGAAATAATGATATTTTAGTTCAAATGGCGCATAAGGAGGATATTTGGTTACATGCTCGTGGTGTTTCAGGCTCGCATGTGATAATCCGAATGGGAAATAATAAAAAATTCCCACCTAAAGCCGTAATACAAGAAGCTGCATCATACGCAGCATTTAATTCTAAAGCTCGTGGAGCAGAGTTGGTTCCTGTTATATTTACCAAGAAAAAATATGTGCGTAAAGTCAAAAAAGCAGCCCCAGGAGCTGTTATTGTTGAACGCGAAGAAGTAGAATTTGTAGTACCGAAAAGCCCTAGTAATGAATGAGTACCGTTTGAAAAAGTATATAGATAGTTTCTATTTGTGTGGCTTTATGGCTACAGGTAAAAGCAGTATCGGAAGTTTACTTTCTCAGAAACTTGAGCTGCCATTTCAAGATTTAGATCGTTATTTAGAAAGAAAAGAAGATCGGACCATAGCAGATATTTTTAAAAAAGAAGGAGAACCGTTCTTCAGACAAAAAGAACGTGAATACTTGATGGAACTATCTTCTAGCTTTAAGGGCATTTTGGCTTTAGGTGGAGGCTCGCTTCAAAATCAACAGATTGTAGATCATTTAAAACTGCACGGACTTCTTATTTACATTGATACACCTATGGAGGTAATTTTACAGCGGGTGCTTCGTAATAAAAAAAGACCAATAGTTCTTGATAAACAAGGAAAAATAAAGTCTAAGGAAGTCCTTCTTAATGAGCTTAATATGCTATATTCCCAGCGAGAAAAATTCTATAAACAAGCTCAAATACAAGTTAATAGCGAAGGCTTTGGTACTCAAGAAGAACTTGTAGATATTATTATTGATAAGATTAAAAAACATGTTTGATAACCTAACTCTAAATACAACTACCTCTGACTCGTACAAAATTAAAGTTGGGTATGATATACTTGATGACGTAATTGGTTTTATAAGTTCGGAATACAGTACACAGAAGCTTCTTGTTGTTATAGATGAGAATGTAAATCTGTTGCACAGCAAAGTTATTTTCGGGGAGTTAGATAAGAGTTTTAATACTGTTGTTAAATATGTTGTGCCAGCTGGCGAGAAAAGTAAAAGCATTAGCGAATATTCTCAGATTCTTGACGTGGTACTAAGTGCTCAGATTGAACGCAAAACACCATTGCTTGCAATTGGCGGAGGCGTAACGGGTGACTTAGCTGGCTTTGTAGCCGCCTCAGCTCTGCGTGGCA
Source organism: Balneola sp. (assembly GCA_048267645.1). Taxonomy (GTDB): domain Bacteria; phylum Bacteroidota; class Rhodothermia; order Balneolales; family Balneolaceae; genus Balneola. The sequence goes on along the minus strand of JBLWXC010000010.1, from coordinate 49,510 downwards.
TCCCGTTAATCCATATGCCATCTACATTACTGGCTATGGTAGATAGCTCGATAGGAGGCAAAACTGGGATTAATCACTCAACAGGTAAAAACCTTATTGGAGCTTTTTATCAACCAAAGGCCGTGTTTGCTGATCTTCATTTTTTGGAAACTTTACCAAAACAAGAATGGATTAGTGGCTTAAGTGAAATACTGAAATATGGTTTCATTCAGGATAAAAAGATATTCGATGATCTGAGAGATTTAATTGTAGAACAAGAGTTCAAAGATGCAAAAGCTTGGAAGGAACTAATAGAAAAAAGTGCTGCAATAAAAGTTGCTGTAGTTTCTCAGGATGTGAAGGAAGCCGGTATCCGTGAATTTTTAAACTTTGGCCATACTTTTGCCCACGTTATTGAAAGAAAAGGTGAGTACAAAAAATTCACACATGGCGAAGCCGTTTATATGGGAATGTTAGCCGCTGTTTATGTATCAAATAAGTTAGGTTCAGAAATAAATCTCTCAGATTTAACGCGATTTAAAACACTTTATAATTTGAGTCTAGATAATTCGTTACTTCCTGAAGAACTAACTACTCTTATGCTACATGATAAGAAAGTAGCCAATTCTACCATTCGCTTAGTATTATTAAAAGATTTAGAAAAGCCATACACGAAAAAGTTTGAGCAAACAGAATTAATATTAGAAGCTTGGCAATATATTTTAAAGGAGTTTAACTAAGTGCCCTTATTACGTTGGTTACATAAAAGCTGGAATGCCTTTTGGGTCTCTTTTGGGATTATTGGACTGACTTTGATTTTTATTGGGGCAATAGGTTTTGGTATTCTACAGCTAAAAGTAACTAAAACGTATATCGCCACTCGAATTGAGAAGAATTTTAGCGAAAAGTACGAAGGTGTTCTTACTATAGGGCAACTCAGAGGTATTGTACCTATGAACTTTGAGCTCAAGGAAGTAAACCTCTATCCGGATTCATCAAGTACAGAAGCGGTATTTCATGCAGATAGCTTATCTGCGAATTTGGACGTATTTGCCTTACTTAGACAAGAATTTATCGTTACAGGCTTAAGTGTTGATGCTCCAACTCTTATCATTGATGGAACCAATAAAGATGCTTTTTTAGCAGCTATTAAGAAGAAGCCAGAAATTGCCATAACTGATAAAGAAGAAGCTGAAAAACCATTTTTCGAAATCTTAGCACCTAATGTAATTGTACGCTCTGGAACCGTAATTATTAGGAAATTATTCGAAACTCCAAAATCATTTACAACAAGCGATAGCCTTTCTTTTAGAGATATAAATCTATCCATGTTCTTTGAATATAAAAGCACTCAACGCTTTTTAGATATCAATAACCTGACGATGAGAATTCCAGAGTTTGATATTCCAAAAGCACAGGTTTATGGCCAGATTTATAATAACAACCGCTTTTTGGAATTTAACTCGTTCAACTTAAATACATCCGATACCTACTTAAGGTTTAGTGGTAAGGCTAATGACGTAGATTTATTCAAAGACGAATTAATAGCCCAGCTTAAGGCAGCTAACTTAGATGTCGATTTAGATGAGTTAATTGTAGCGCCACAACGTGTGGAACAATTTTTACCTAATGCTCCGAAATTAGATAAAGCCATTTTTGCTACAATGAATATTGATGGAAGTTTGGATTCACTCTTTGTTAACGATGCTACACTTCAATACGGTAACTCTGGGTTTAAAGCTACTGGGCGACTTACCAATTTACTTCACATCAAAAATTTAGGATATAACTTAAGTTTAAGAGAAACCATTTTTGATAAAGTAGATGCGGAATCATTGATTAAACAAATCTCCGAATCTCAACTAAACGCACTTACAAACTTAATAATAACTGCAGATTTGGAAGGAAATTTGCACAAGTTAAATGGGATTATTGATGGAGTTAGTGACCGTGGTCGCGTACAGCTAAACGGCTCTATTGGATTACAAGAGGACCGAGAGTTAGATCTAAAATTCAAAACCGATTCTCTTGATCTTGGTGGAGGAATAATCGGAAAAATTGCCTCTTCAAAGCTCACCTCACAGGGATCTTTAAAAGTAAAAGACTATAGAGATTTTAATACCATAGAAGAGTTGAGAGCTAATTTTCAGGAAGGGCAATTCAATGGAATTCTTTTTGATTTGTTGGATATAAATGCACCCAGAAAAGATGGTATAATAACGCCAATTTTTACACTTATAACCAATAATGCGACTTTAAGTGGTAATGGAGTACTAGATTTAAGAAATGATGTTAAGACTCTAAAACTTGAAGGAAGTGGTACAAACGTTGATTTAAAAAACTTAACTCAGCTAGAAAGCATGGCAAATGCTATTATAGACGTAGAGTATGAAGTAGACCTTGCTGGAAGTAGTATTGATGACGCAGTTGGTAAAGTTAGTGTAGATATTTCGGATGCAATAATAGCTAAAGACACTCTTTCTCCACATTTGATTTATGCTGATTTATCAAATAATCCAAATGGGACTAAATTACTCCGCCTAACAACATCTGCTTTAGATTTAACTTTAGAAGGGAATTATTATCCATCTCAGCTCCCTGAGTTGGCAAAATATTGGGGTAGGTTTTTTAAAAAGAGATTCAGTGACGAGGTGTTATTTGATGAAGAAAAGAACAGCTTTGTAAAACCTGTAATATTCAAAAACCATGATGTTAAGCTCGTTGCTCAAGTAAAGAATTTAGATTACATAAAAACCTATTTCCCGGATACTCCAGACTTTTATAGTTCTGCGCGGATAACTTCAAACATATCAGTAAATGATAGCCGCCTTTTATTTAATGTAGATGTGTATGATAAACTATTCAGGTATGAGGATAAAAGAGCTGATAGCTTACGCGCTCAACTTACGGGTAGTTTTCGATATGATGAGAGAATCAGAGATTTCTCTGGCTTTGAGCTACGAACAGATATAGAACACTTAACTTCAGATTTGATTGAAGCTGAAGGTTTTGAGTTGATGGCTTCTCTAAATAGAGACTCAATAACGGTATCACAAAGCATTAAACGAATTGGGAATGATGTCGCCTTTTCTATGGAGGGGTCGGCAGTTATTCAGGATACCTCAGTAACAATGAATATCCATCAATTTAAGCTAGGTAGCGATTTTTATAACTGGACAAATAGAGGGACTCCTTCAGTAACATTCACGAATAAAAAAGAATGGGTTGTTGAAAAATTCATTTTTGAAAGTGAACAACAGTATTTAGATGTAGAAGGCATTTTCAGCGATAATGTAAGCGATTCAGTTAATTATCTAATTAGAGGAGTCGACTTAGGAAAAATATCAGATATCATCAGAGGTAAAATTCGTTTCTCAGGAAACTTGAATGGTACGTTTACAACACGTTCACTCACAACCATTCCTTCTATTGAGGGAATAATAGACCTGCAAAGGTTTGCTATGAGCGATAATGTAGTTGGAGACTTAAAGATTTCGAGTGTTTTTAATCATCCTCTAAATAGATTTGATACAAGCATAAAAATTAAAACCGACTCGACAAGATATCCCGAATACTTTGTTAGGAACGATAGAGAAGGTCAAAATATTGAAATTAATGGGTACGTATTAGCACCTAAAAATGGAAAATTTCCAGAAGTAGATTCACTATTTAATTTCGATATAAATTTAAATTCAGTAGATCTTTGGGTAATTCCATATCTCGCTCCAAAAGTATTTACTGATATGGCAGGTATTGCGGAAGGCGATGGGAAAATTTGGGGAAACTTGGATGATTACGATTTCTATCTAGATTTTGGCATCGGTATGAATGATGCTGTGTATATGAAACCAAAATTTCTTGATACCTATTATTACGGACAAGGTCCAGTTCGTTTTTCAAGGCACGAAGGTTTAGTTTTTACTGATATTTTCCTTATTGATCCATCTGGTGGTATGGCAATATTAGATGGGTATTACAATTTCAATGATTTTTCTGGGGTTCATAGTATGGATATCAACATCCAAGCAGATGAATTCCAGTTCTTAAACAGTGAATTTGATGCGGACTTGCCATTTTATGGAAAAGCTTACGGAAGTGGTTTAATAAGGATGTATGGCTCAAACCTTAAACCAGTTATAGAAACTACCACTCCATTTGTGCTTTCAGATTTCTCTGAAATTGGCTTACCTCTTTTAGAAGAAACCGAATTTGATGAAGACAGTAAGTTCATTCGCTTCGTTGAATCTTTCGATATTCTCGATAATGATACCACAACAAGCGGTAATAATTCTGTGTTCAATAATTCGAAAGAAATTGATCCATCTACACTTACATTTGCACAAAGATTTACATTAGATCTACAGTTCGTAGCGAATAACCCAATGACTGTGAAGCTCGTTTTCGATCCCGTTACAGGAGATGTAATTACGAGTGATGGTACTGGTAGGCTTAGAATCAGACTTCAAGATCAGGATCTTAGTATTTTTGGTAAATTTGATATTACAGGTGGTACGTATCAGTTTGTAAGTGGAGATATTTTTACTCGTAAATTTACATTGGAATCTGGTGGAAGCATTGTTTGGGAAGGGGAACCAGCCAATGCAAGAATTAATCTGAATGCTGTTTTTTCTGCTCGACCAGATATACAGACATTAACTTCAACTAGAACAGAAAGAGATCCCTCTAATGTACAAAGAGTCCCAATCGATTTAGTTCTAAATATTGGTGGTTCGTTATCAAGTATTCAGAATAATTTCTATTTCAGATTGCCAAACAATTTTGAATCAAGGCAAAACTCTACTCTCTTATCTCAAATTAATGCACTAAATCAGAATGAAGAGGAGAAGCTCTTACAAGCAACAAGTTTCCTATTGTTAGAAGATTTCATTCCATCAAATTCTTCGGTAGGGGGTGCAAGTTCACTAACCGATAACTTATCGAGCAATGCCGGCGCAGCAGTGTTAAATCCATTACTATCTAGTCAAGTGATAAGTCCGTTGCTTTCTAACCAAATAAATTCGCTCTTAAGAAGTGATTTAAGTACGTTAGATGTAGATTTTAGCTTAAATACGTATAATCAAATTGATTTAGGTGTTGCACTTAGATTGTATAACGACAAAATTATTTTAAGAAGAGATGGCCAGATAACAGGAGCACAATCAAATATTGGCGACCTTGGTGCAACCTATAGAATTAACAGAACGCTTTCGGTATCGGCCTTTCACCGGCAAGATCCAACCTTTAGTGGAAACGAAGGTGGCCAACAAACCCAACAAACCCAAGACATTAATGGAGTAGGTATAGAAACAACTTATGGATTTAATTCATGGAATGAATTCTTTAAGAAATTGGCTATCCCTTTTAGAAAGATTTTCGGAATTAGAGAAAACAAAGAAGTTGCCGCCATTAAGGAAGAAGAGAATCCCAGTTAATAGAAAAGGTAGAAATGAGTAGAAACTCTAGATTGAGTAGTTTAGAAGAAATTATAATTGACTTAGTTAAGAATAGTGTTGATAAACGTCTTTCTACTGACGTACTAGCTAATGCATTGGCTATGAATAGCAATAAAGACCTTGCTCGCCTAAAAAAAACTATTACAAGGTTGGTTTCGAGAGGCCTATTGCTAAGGCAAGGAAATATGATTCATTACAAAGCTACACAAAAGAAAAAGAAAGTAGACCGTAGTTTAATTGAAGGTAAAATTGAGATAACCCAAAGAGGAACAGGTTACGTAATTGTAGAAAATCTTGATGAAGATATCATGATTTCTCGCCACGACACTGGTGTAGCTCTTCCTGGCGATAGAGTAGCCGTTAAGGTTTCTGGAAATAAAAGAAATGGCCAGCCGAAAGGGAAAGTAGTAGAAGTCATAAAACGAGGTAAAGAATTTTATGTAGGAACGCTGAAGAGTACTGGCGTTAATACCTACATTATTGAACCTGATCAGAAGTCTGCACATACCGATTTTTTTGTGCTTGAGGAGTCTTTACACGGTGCCGAAGATCAAGAGAAAGTAATCTTTAAACTCAAAAAATGGGTTCATGCTCTAGCACTACCTGAAGCAGAAGTAATTTCTAGATTAGGAAAAGTTGGAACTAACGACGCCAATATCCTGTCCATTCTCGCCGAAAACCAGTTGCGGTCAGACTTCCCAGAAGAAGTAGATAAATTCGCTGATCAGATACCTTTGGAAATTCCAGCAAAAGAGTTTGAACGCCGACGAGATTTTCGGGACGAAGTCGTTTTTACGATTGACCCTGTAGATGCCAAAGATTTTGATGATGCCCTAAGCATTTCAATATTAGAAAACGGAAACTACTATCTAGGAGTTCACATTGCTGATGTTACTCACTACGTTCGCCCAGGCACTCCATTAGACAAAGAAGGGCATAGCAGAGGCACGAGCGTTTATTTAGTTGATAGAGTGATACCGATGTTGCCCGAAAGACTCAGTAACGGTGTTTGTAGCTTAAGGCCAAACGAAGATAAGCTGACATATAGCTGTTTTATGGAGATGGACAACAAAGGGAATTTGATTAATTATTCTATTGAAGAAACCGCTATTCATTCTAAACAACGCTTCAGCTACGAAGAAGCCCAGGAAGTATTAGATGGCAAAAGTCATAAGTTTGAAAAGGAATTAAAAACAGTAGAAAGGTTAGCTAAAACACTACTTGAGAAACGTTTTAGAGAAGGAGCTATCGATTTTGATACTCCAGAACCACGTTTTGTACTCGACGAAAAAGGTAAGCCTATTGAAGTGGTGCTAAAGAAAAGAATTTTTGCACATCGCTTAATTGAAGAGTGTATGCTAATGGCTAATAAAACTGTAGCCGCTCATATTGATAACCTCAGAAAACAATCAGGGAAAAAGAAATCTAAAGATTTATACCCTTTCTTTTATAGAGTACACGACAAACCAAATTTAGAAAAACTTGCGGGTATTGCAGAACAAGTTAGTCCATTAAATATCAGTTTTGAGGTTGGAGATAACATCTCCCCAAAAAGAATTAATGAGCTACTTCAAAAGGTGAAAGGTACTTCTGTAGAAACCATTGTAAATGGTTTGATGCTCCGAGCAATGGCTAAAGCGGAATATACCCCAGCTAATATTGGACATTTTGGATTAGGTTTTGAACATTATGCACACTTTACAAGCCCTATTCGTCGTTACCCTGACGTTATTGTGCACAGATTGCTAAAAGGCTATGCCGAAGGTACAACGCCTTATACATTTGAAGCGCTCTCAAAAGATGGAGAACATTGTAGTGAACGTGAACGCGTTGCTGTTGATGCGGAACGAGATTCTATTAAATTGAAGCAAGTTGAGTTTCTTAGCGATAGAATCGGAGAATCTTTTGATGGTGTAATAAGCGGTGTAACGGACAGAGGTATTTTTGTAAACCTAAAAGATGTACACTGTGAAGGAATGATTAGAATTGGAGATATGAAAGGTGATTATTATCTATACAACCAGCAACGACATGCACTGGTAGGTAAAGCATCTGGTAAAAGTTTCCAACTTGGCGATACAATTAAAGTAAAAGTTCAAAGTACAAACTTACAGAAAAGACAAATTGATTTTGTTCCAGCGTAACTACTTTTTTGGAGAAATTATGAAATTAAGACTGTTTTTAACTCTTCTCGTAGGCTTATTTGTAATGAGCGGAGCTTCAGCTCAATACTTCCCCTTTGGAAAAAATAGGGTACAATATGATGAGTTTGATTGGCGCATTATTAAATCTAAACATTTCGATGTGTACTATTACTCAGCTCAAAATTATGAGTTAGCTGAATTTGCAGCAATGAGTATTGAAAGCGCCTACAAACAACTAGAAGAAGATTTTGATCACGAAATTTCGGATCGTATTTCGGTTATTATTTACGATTCTCATAATGATTTCTCCCAAACTAACGTAGTTTCGCTTCCAACTAGTGCAGAAGGAATCGGAGGTGTAACTGATAAACTTAAAAATAGGATGACCATCCCGTTCTCTGGAGATTATGCTGATTTTAGAAGAACTTTACATCACGAGTTAGTACATGCCATTTTTAACGATATGTTTTACGGTGGTTCTATTCAATCAATTCTGCAAAATAACATCCAGTTGGCATTTCCCCTTTGGTTTGAAGAAGGTCTCGCAGAATATACAGCCCTTGGCTGGGACACCAACACCGACATGTTTATACGAGATGCGGTAATCAATAACTATTTGCCACCAATTCCTTATCTCAGCGGTTATTATTCCTATAGAGGAGGACAATCGGTATGGAACTTTATTGTAGAAGAATACGGTAGAGAAAAAATTGCCGAAATTTTGCAACGAATTAAAACGAGTAGAAGTGTTGAATATGGGCTTACACTATCTCTAGGGTATTCTTTAGATGAACTTTCAGACAAATGGCAAGATGCACTTAAGAAACGCTATTACCCAGAAGTTGCTGAAAGAGAAAGTGCCGATAATATTGCAACCCTGCTTACTAAAAGAGGAGTTTTTGGAACTTATAACACAAGTCCTGCCATTTCTCCCCAAGGCGATAAAATCGCTTTAATAACCAATAAGCGTGGGTATTTTGATGTTGTAGTAATTAACACCATCAATGGGCAAAAGTTAAAAACGTTAATACGAGGGGAGGATAATCCAGATTTTGAAGAGTTGAATATTCTAAACCCAAACCTTACGTGGTCGCCAAATGGTAGAAAAATTGCTTTATCTACAAAGACCAAAGGCCGAGATGATATTGCAATTATAGATTATGCAACGGGGAAGCTAGAAAAAATTAAATTTCCAGATTTAGATGCAATTGGTTCTGTTTCATGGTCGCCAGATGGTAGAAGTATTGCATTCGACGGAAACATAGGCCCTTACCAAGATATTTTTGTTTATAATATCGAAACCAAAGACCTTATAAATCTAACTCAAGATTTCTTTTCTGATAGGGAACCTGCATGGTCTAATGATTCTAAATCGGTTTACTTCGTTTCAAATAGAGGTGCTAAAACTGAGCTAGGAACATATACAACAGAGCATAATTTGCTAAAAGATGAGAGTTTGTACCAAACTGATATCTACCAAGTTGCTCTGAATTCGAATAAAGCTATCCGATTGACAAATACGCCAAATTGGAGCGAAATGCAGCCAAGTTCTACATTAGATGGACGAATTGTATTTATTTCGGATGAAAATGGAATTCAAAATATTTATACCCTTGATACAGCAACGAGAACATCTACTCCGTTAACAGATTTACAGGCTGGCATCTCTCAGCTTTCAATTAGTGCAGATGGAACTAGAATTGCTTTTGGAGCGATTAACCAAGGTTACATCGATGTATTTTTATTAAAGAGCCCTTTCAATAGAAAAAAGAATACCAGTTTGAAACCTAATTATTGGGCTCAACGCCGAAACTCAGAAACCGAAGAACAAAGAGTTCCAGCTACAGCTTATGCACGCCAAATGTTTGACTCTGGGGTAACTTCGGTTGATCAGATTAGAGAAGAAGAGAAAAAAGAACAAGTTGTAGAAGAAGAGGCTAAAGCCGATGATGGCGTAATCGATTTTAGAAATTATGTTTTTGCTGATGATGTAATTCAAGACACAACCTTATTGTTGAAAGACGTCATAAATTTTGATGTGAAAGATAATATCACTGAAGACGGTAAATATGTACCAGAAGAGTATCGCTTAAAGTTTGATGTTGATGTTGCTTATAGCCCAACATTTGTAGCTTCTACGTACGGATCTTCAGCGTTGGCACAGTTTTTAGTAAGTGATTTGCTTGGTGATCATCAGATAGCATTTGGTACAAATTTTGTGTTTGATCTTAGAGATAGCGACTACAGTGTTCAATACGGTAATTTCAAAAACCGTATGAATTATTTTGTAAGCTATTTCCATACCGCAAGAAAGTATCAAACTTATTATGGCGAATTAATTCGTTACAGAACTTATGGTACAGGAATGTCTCTTCAATACCCAATTGATAAGTTTAGAAGGTTTGATTTTAACTTATCTATGGTTGGGGTTATCCTTGATTACAATACTGTTTATGGAGTGATTGACGATACAGGGGTAACTTCAATAAGCACGCGGAACCCAAACGAGAAGAGTCAGTTTATCAATCCAGAAATTGTTTACACGAGCGACAACACCTTACCTGGCTTTATTACTCCTGAAGGAGGCACACGTTACTCTATAGGCATCAGCGCTAGTCCTGCCTTTAGTTCTTCGTCTCCGCAATTTGCGTCAATACTGGGCGATTATCGAAAGTATATTGATATTGGATACCGATACACTATAGGATTGAGGTTTTCTGGCGGAGCTTCGGTTGGTAAAGATGCTCAAAACTACTTTATGGGAGGTAGATTAGGCTGGCTTAACCAAAAATGGGCCGAAAATGGAATTTCACTTGATAGGCTAGCAGATTCTTTTTTCACTGTCCCTGCGGTTCCTCTTCGTGGTTTTGAATTCAACTCTATTTATGGAAATTATTTCGGGTTGATTAATGCTGAATTTAGATTCCCAATGGTAGCTGCTTTAATTCCTGGTGCATTACCAATCTTGCCACTATATAATATTACTGGCCTTGCATTTATTGATGCAGGTACGGCTTGGGGTGAAAATATTTCTTACAACCTTGTTGATGCCAACAATAATCAAATACGAAATAGTAAAGGCCTCGATTTTACTGTAGGTAAACAACGTGTTGGCTATGCACCTATTGGTGGCGGGCAATATATCGAAGTACCATATATTGATGGTGATGTGCTAATTGGAGCTGGCTTTGGTATAAGATCGATTCTTTTTGGCTTGCCTTTCGGCTACGATGTCGGTTGGGCATATGATCGAACTGGTTTCAATCCTAAAGCGGTGCATTACTTTAGTATAGGAATTGATTTCTAAAAGCTAGAATCGAAAATAGTGGTAATCAACAAGCGTTGATAATTGTACTCTGGGTCTCGATAATAAACAAAGCCAAAGTATTCTTGTTTTACGCTTGTGATAGCATCATTGAGCGGAATAAAATCTGAATCTGAGTATTCGTTTTTTAGAAAATACTTATATCTATACTTACCCTGCTTCATAATAACATTGGTTTCCCAAAGGCCAGTTTCAAGATTTCTAGTAAGCTTATACTGAGAATCAATTCGCCATTGGTTGAAATCACCTGAAACGTAAACCTCAGGATTATTATCATTAATCGGTCCTAACTCCACACTGAATTTTACTTCAGCATATCTTGCATGGCTACTAGAACTAGGTATCCCAAAGTTTGAGGAATAAGAAGGGGTGGGCATAGCTGAGAAATTAACGACGTCTTCTTTTAGTATAATCCGAGGTGGAATATATTCTGGTTGCCAATCAATAATTCTTCTACTATCGACATTAAGTTCAGATAAATCTAATGGGATAAAGTCGAATTCGGCTGAAAACGAACTATTTCTAGAAGTATAAAATCGGATTTTTCCAGTATTACTGACATCTTTTTCGGAAGGAATGATAAAGCTGCCCCAAAATCTGTTTTGAACAAATGAAAAGCTAAGATCAAATTGTGGGATATTTATGTCTTCAGGATATTGATACTCTGAGTAAAGTTGATTTATAGTGATGTTGTTTCTGCCACTATTGTAAACCGTTTCACTATTACTTTTAATGGAGCCAACATCTTCAGTAACAAAAAAGGGCAAGCTGAATAGCTCAGTGTTAGAAGCATAATCATAAACATGTAGTAGATAATTACCGCTCGCTAAAAACTTAATCTGCTCATTAGGGAACTCCGTTTTATAGTGATAAAAATTTGGTTTCGAAAGTCGATTCGCTTCTCCATTTTGAACTAACAAATCATTAATTCCATCCAAAAACCAAACTTCTGGGATGTTGCTTGGGCTCCAATCTTGATTATGATGAGTGAACCGAATAGTGTACTGACCACTTAATGATGTAAGTTCATCAAATTCCAAAATTACTTGTTCTGTTGAGCCCAGCTTTATAATGGGAGGATTATGCTTGTTTCCCTTTCTATACAGTTGAATACTTTTGATAGATTGTGTTGCAGGTAATTGTGTTTTTACCAATAGTGGGCTATACAAACTGTAATTTGGAGGGGTACTAATATAGTTACTCTGTTTAGTACGTTTTAAGTCTGTGCAGGAGGTAATTAAAAATAAGAACGAACTGAAGAGAATGAATCTAGACATTAAACGTACCATTGAATACAAAATGGGCGGGACCTTTCAATTTGGTGTGCTTGTAGATGTTTTCGGAGTTATCAAATTCAAATAAAACCTGTAGCTGTCCACCTTTTACATCCACATTGATGATAAAGTTTCCATCAAGAAGCTCGTTTTTATGATGCGTTGCAATGGCAGAGGCTATTGCGCCTGTTCCACAAGCTAGTGTTAGGTTTTCAACGCCACGTTCGTAGGTTTGGAGCTTAATGCTGTTAGAGTCAATAATGTGTACAAAATTCACATTTGTTCCTGATGGATTTAGGAAGTCGTGCCAGCGAATAGAGCTTCCTTCCTCTACTAAATGCTTTTCGTTTTCGAGCATTTCCGGAGATACAAACTTAACTACGTGCTCAGTTCCTGTATAAACTTTAGAAAGCGATTGAGATGAAATCTCTAAAGTACTAGGAACTTTTATATCAGGGAAACTAACTTGAACTTGTTGTTGATTAACATCCACTTCAGCAGTGTAAATGGCATCATGCACATTGAATGTATGGGTTTTATCGAAACCTTTAGTAACTGCATATAAAGCAAGGCAACGACTTCCATTTCCGCACATGCCGGCATCACTACCATCAGCATTTCTATAAACCATGGTATAGTCTACATTGGGAATTTTGGGATTTTCTAAAACTAAGATGCCATCTGCACCAACTCCAAATCTTCTATCGCATAATTTGGGTGTAAAAGCGATGATCTCATCCAATGTAAAGAGGTTGCTACGGTTGTCAATAACGATAAAATCGTTACCAGCGCCTTCCATTTTGTCAAAATAAATTGGTTCCATTATTCTACAAATGCTGGTAAATGTTTCCAATTTTCGTCGTGTGCAATAATTGGTTCTTTACCTCTCATTAAACTTGAGAAGCGTAAAGCTAGAACTACAAAAATAAGCTTCGCAGATACGTTTTGTCGTAATAAAGGCCTGCATTCATTAAGGTGCTTAATCATATCTTCTAACTTGGCATCTTTTAAAGCCCCAACAAACTTCTTAATAGAATCTAGTTGGTCAATGTTTGTTATCAGGTTGGGATTTTCAGTGGTTTTGTAAACCATAATATCCCGAATATACATTTCCATTAAATTGGTGAGGGCAATCATGCCTTCAATATTGTTAGAACTTTGCCAATCTTGGGTAAGTTTGGAGAGTTTTATAGCATCTTGGCTGTACGATAACCGGAGGTAATCAATAATTTCTTTTCGAGTTTGTTTTAGTCTGCCAATATCAAAAAAACGAGTATTGGCATAATTACCACCCGACACACGAGCTAGATATTTTGCATCATCTGGATTTATTCCATCCACATGTATTAAACCTTCTTCAACCTCGCTAGGAGTTAACGTTGCTAAAGGGATGTGCTGGCATCTTGAAGTGATGGTAGGGAGAAGACCTTCTTGGTTTTCTGTTGTTAAAATGAACATGAGGCGATCAGAGGGTTCTTCTAAAAGTTTTAGAAAAGCATTTGCTGTTTCTTTTCTCATGGTCTCTATTTGTGTCATAATAATTACAACACGCGAGCCTTCATTAGGCCTTAGCTTAGCCAATGGACGAATGTCGTCACGGAAATAATCGACGGGGTAAAATGCTTGTAAATTTTTAGAAGATTGATCCTGACCAATTGAAGGACGTTGTGAATAATTTATAATCTCATAAGGATCTTTTGCTATCAACTCTAATCGGCTTCTTAAATCCGAAATATCTACAGAAGTTGGTTTCGGAATGAAGACGTGAATATCAGGATGGGTAAACCAAGATGATTTTTTTGACGTAGCAGCTTCATTTAAGTCGGTGAGGTTGCTAATTCCGTTAATAACCTCTGCAAAAGCTAGGGCAAATGCAGTTTTTCCAACTCCACTTGGCCCCGATATTAAATACGCATGGCTAACACGATCAGATTCTAAAATCCGTTCAACCTGATTTTTGGCTCTGCGCTGCCCAATAATGCGTCTATTTCCAAATGCGATTTTCAAATTCATTCCTCCCAAATATATTCAAAAAGTACAATGCCAGCCGTAATAGTAACACCTATAAAACCAATAAGTGCCATTAAATCGTTTGTTACTCCTGTTGTCATCCCATTTACAAAAGCGGCTTTGGTTAGGTTGGTTAGCAATAATACAAAAGGGATAAAAAGAGGAATGGTAAGTACTGAAAAAATGGCGCCTTTGCGATCAGCTTGTGAAACAATTGCAGCTATCATTGTAGACACGCTAGATAACCCTGCAGTTCCCAAGAAAAGAATCATTATAAAAGCCCACCAAGAAACTATAATAATGTTTGCCAGAAAAATGTAAAGGGTAAAAGTTAAAAGGTTAATAACAAGCGTAAATAGCATGTTATAAATCATTTTCCCCACAAAAACTGAAGACCCGTTAGCGTATATCCGTAATACGTTGTAGGTATTTTTATCTGTTTCTCCGATGAAACTTCGCCCCAATGAAGAAAGCGCTGAAAAAAGAATGATAATCCAAACCAAACCACTCTTAGGTGTAGGGTTTAAATCTTGAACCTTGAGTGTAAACATGATGAGTAATAAAGAAGCCACAACAAAAGCCAAAACCATATTAATGGCATGTTTTGTCCTGAGTTCGATACTTAAATCTTTCTTAAAAACGGTAAGGGTACTTGCTATCCAGTGCATCCTTAAGTTTACGGATTTAGAAGATGAAGATGTAACAGTAATTAGAATCTTAAATATTATTTATTCGAAATTCTTTTTTTATTGATAAATCGGAGTTCTTAAAACTTAAACACCCAAAAAAAACTATCAAATTAAACTTTGATAGAGTAGGCAAGTCATTCATATATTACTGACCTTAATATTTCACTCTTTGAATACAGCAAGCCTATGAACTTATTCTCACTTCTGGATACAACAACTATTTTGTCTCAGTTACAAGTAAAGAATAAATTGGAACTAATTTCGGTGTTAGTGAGCTCATTAGCCCCTAAAATAGGCGAAGAAAAAGTAGAAGAGGTTAAAGCAGCTGTTCTTGAAAGAGAAAAAGTAATGTCTACGGGGGTTGGCAAAGGTTTAGGAATCCCTCACTGTAAAACCAAAGCTGTGGATGATAATTTCGCAGCTTTTGCTTTATTAAAAGAGCCTCTACCTTTTGATTCAATAGACGATGAGCCGGTTCGGATGGTTTTTCTTTTGGTTGGGCCTGATTCTCGAAATAGCTCACATATTAAATTATTAAGCCGTATTTCAAGGTTGATGAATAGTGGTTCCTTTCGGGAGCAGATTTTAGCCTGCCAAAGCCCAGAAGAAATTCTTCAAGCATTTAAAACCGAAGAAGAAAAATACTTTGTAAGCTGATTATGAATAGTAAAGTTCGCAACATCTTAGTATCACTCATCTTAATTTTTGTTGCGAAGCCTACTTTTGCACAATCTCTGGATGAGGTGATAAGCCAATTGCCAAACCAAGAAGCATTGTGGAGCGTAACAATTCGTGCTGAAGATGGCACCATTTTAGAGAGCCTAAATTCCAAAAAGCTAATTGTTCCTGCGTCAAATCAGAAATTGTATACCACTGCCGCCGTACTAGATCGATTAGGTAGTGATTTTAAGTACACTACCAATATTTATAGCCAAGGCGAGTTGGTTGATTCAACTTGGGATGGAAATTTAATTATTCGCGGTTCAGGCGATCCAACAATTAGTGGTTTCCTTTACGATGACGACCGTGAGTTTGTGTTTAAAAGCTTCTTAAATCAGTTTCGAGCCAAAGGCATCACTACTATAAATGGAGAGCTTATAGCCGAAACAAGCTACTTTGACCAAGATGTTTACCCAAAAGGGTGGGACTGGTACGATTTGAATTTTTATTACGGAGTTCAAATAAATGCACTTTCGTTTAATAACAATGCGTTCGATTTGGAAGTTTTTGCTGATGGGAAAGTTGGTGATACACCCCGTATAGATTGGTACCCCAAAATTGATGCCATCGAGATTGTCAATAATCAAACTATTGTTGAACCAGAGAAAAAGTACGACGAATATTACAGAAGGATGATGGGACGCAATCACTTTACTCTGGCTAGTGATTTACCCCAAGGTTATTACGAAACTGAAGCGCTTTCCATCGATGGCGGAGACTTATTTTTTCTCGAAAGTTTTGAAGAATTTTTAATCAGAAATGAAGTTAGAACAAAGAAGCAGGAAGTTTTTATATCACAAACGTTACCTACTGATTACTCAGACTATCAAATTCTAGCTACACATACTTCAAAGCCGTTGGCTGAGCTTATTAAATGGGCGAATAAGGAAAGCGATAATTTCTATGTAGAAATGTTATTGAAAACCTTAGCCGCAGAGAAGAAAGGTACTCCTGGTAGTTTTGATAATGGAATTTCAGAAGTAAGAAATTTTTTAGCTGAGCAGAAGCTAGATACCAATTTTGTACTTATGAACGATGGTTCTGGTTTAGCTGCAGGAAATTTCACCACAACAGAGAATATTTCCCAACTTCTATCGAGTATGCAAAAACATAAAGAGTTTGAAGTGTATTACAACAGCTTGCCAATTGCAGGCATTGATGGGTCACTTTCATACAGATTTAAAACCTCACCGTTGGCAAATAATTTAAGAGGAAAAACAGGTTACGTAGGCGGGATGAGAACGCTAGCAGGTTACTTTGTTTCGAAATCTGGAAAGATGATAACCTATAGTATTGCTACAAATAATTTCACTGGAAAAGTTTCAGTTGTTGATGCTTCACATCAGCAAATTCTTGAGTACCTGTATGCTAAATATTGATTAGTTTATTATATGGCCAATCAAAAAACACATATCTTAGTTACGGATGATGAACGCGGGATTCGAAATACGCTCAAAGAAATATTAGAGTTCGAAGATTACGAGGTTACCACCGCCGAAAGTGGAAGTGAAGCCCTTGAGCTAATTTCCCAGAATAACTTCGATTTGATGTTTCTAGATATAAAAATGAAGGGAATTGATGGAATTGAAACCCTGAGGCAACTTCGAACGGCTGGTTTTGAGCTTCCTGTAATTATGATTTCTGGACATGGATCAATCGAAATTGCAGTGGAAGCAACAAAGATGGGTGCATATGATTTCCTTGAAAAGCCACCAGATTTAAACCGACTTTTGCTCACGGTTAGAAATGCTCTATCTCAAAATAACCTAGCTAAAGAAGTAAAGCAGATTCGGCGTAAGCTTCCTAAAATCCAAGAAATTATAGGCGAGAGTAAAGCCATTTCAAAGATTAAGTCGATAATCGAAAAAGTTGCACCAACACAATCTAGAGTACTTATAACCGGACAAAATGGTACAGGTAAAGAGCTTGTTGCGCAATGGATACACGAGAAAAGTCCTAGAGTAAACGAAGCTTTTGTTGAAGTAAATTGTGCGGCCATCCCCGCTGATTTGTTAGAAAGTGAACTTTTTGGCCACGAGAAAGGGGCATTCACCGGTGCAAATGAACAACGTATCGGAAAGTTCGAACAAGCAGATAAAGGAACTTTGTTTTTGGACGAGATTGGCGATATGACCCTTGATGCCCAAGCCAAAGTTCTTCGTGCACTCCAAGAAAATAAAATTACCCGTGTTGGTGGAAATACAAACATCCCCGTTGATGTAAGAATTTTAGCGGCAACTAATAAGGATCTCAAAAAAGAAATTAAAGAAGGGAATTTCAGAGAAGATTTATTCCATCGAATAAGTGTAATTCCCATAAAAGTGCCATCGCTGTCAGAACGTAAAGAAGACATTCCTCTTATCGCCCAAGCATGTTTAGAAAAACTAAAAGCAACGGATATTAGTTTTTCTGGAGTGAAGTTTTCTGAAACGGGACTTAAAGCACTTCAAAAAAGAACATGGACAGGCAATGTGCGTGAACTTCAAAATGCGATTGAACGATTAAGTATTTTGTCTCAAAGTGGGACTATAGATAAAGAAACGGTTAATGATATTCTTGAATCAAAGTCTGAATCGGATGATTTAGAAGATTTAGGATACAAAATTGATAATTTTCAGGACTTTAAAGAAAGAGTAGAGCGTGTTTTTCTAGTAAAGCAGCTTGAAAAAAACGACTGGAATATTTCACAAACTGCAGATGCTATTGGTTTGCAGCGTAGCCACATCTACACTAAAATGAAAAAATATAACATAGAACGATAATAATGAGCGCAGAAATAATTGATGGCAAAAAAGTAGCAGGACTTGTTAGAGAACGGGTTAGTGAGGATGTAGCCGACTGGATAAAAAAAGGGAATCGGGCTCCATTTTTACAAGTTGTTTTAGTTGGGGACGATCCTGCTTCGCTCGTTTACACTGGTGCAAAAACCAAAGCCTGCCAAGAAGTGGGAATAGAAACTAACACCATGGTTTTGCAAGACACCATTTCTGCAAAAGAACTAAAAAGTGTTATCAGAGAGCTTAACGCTAACGATAACGTGGATGGTATCTTGGTTCAACTTCCGTTGCCTTCGCACCTTTCATCGTATGATGTAATCGAAACTATAGACCACCGTAAAGATGTGGATGGCTTTCATCCTATGAATGTCGGTCGCTTGGCGTTAGATCAACCTTGTTTTAAAAGTTGTACACCTGCAGGTGTGATGGAGCTTTTTAAGCATTATAGTATTCCTGTAAAAGCAAAACACGCTGTTGTAGTTGGAGCCAGTAACATTGTGGGGTCGCCAATGGCAACGATGCTTTCCAGAGAAAACTCTACAGGTAAAGCTACAACTACTATTTGCCACAAATACACAAGAGATTTGACCTTACATACAATTAACGCAGATATTTTAATTGTAGCCGCTGGCCAACCTCATTTGATTAAAGGCGAAATGGTGAAAGAAGGCGCTGTAATTATTGATGTGGGTATTAATCGTATTGCTGATGAAACCTCTGAAAAAGGATATAAACTTGTTGGCGATGTGGACTTTGAATCAGTAAAAAAGAAAGCAAGCTGGATAACTCCGGTTCCTGGTGGGGTGGGGCCGATGACAGTCGCAATGCTCATGAAGAATACTCTTCTTGCTGCAAAGAAGAGTGTTTATCCAGAATAGAAGTTAAAACTTCAAAGTCTCCCTTTTGGGTGTTCTTCATCGTAACACTAGTTAAATCTAGTTGGAGGTGGGGTTGCCCAAATTGTGGTTACTTTGTTTTCGATAATCGCATTTTAGCCGATTAAAACACCTATCTATCAAGATAGTTTTAAGATTCAAGACATTATTTCCCTGAATCTTATTTAATGGAATAAATAGGCACTATCTACTTTAGAGATTCCTTCTGTTCCCTAAAGATGGATAATTAACTCAATAGAAATTGGTTGATTATGCATTTTGTAGGTAATGCGTGAGGTAGGGTGTTTTAACTTTACTAATACATAGCGATATAAGCTTTATGATGACTGTTTTTGATTACAAAAGAAAAGTTTTATTAAAAAAGAATCATAAGTGGAATGAGCGCCTACTCCCTGTATTATTCTTAGTTTTTATTCTGTTAGGAATATTCAGCCTTAATATATCTCAAGAAGTAAAAAAACTTACAAACAACCTCGATAAATTCTATAACCATTCATATCAAGTTGAGAATGCAGGCAGAGAGTTTAATCTAGGAGCATTGGAGATTGCTAGTATATGGTCAGGACATTATGTGGAGAAATATAGTGCTTCTGAAATAAAGCCTATCATCAAAAGAAAATTTACTGCCTTAGATAGTTCCTATGTATTAATTAAGGAAAAATATTTAGGAGAAACGGGGCAAGTTAAAGCATTGGAGGAGGCCTATCTTCCATTCAAAAACTATATAAATACCACTGGATTTAATGATTATAATCTAAATCATGATGATTCTAATCATGAAGAGATAAATCTTCTGCTGGTTGATATTATACATTCATTGAAACCGATTGAAAGTTTTGCAGCAGCAAATACTTATTTGAGTAAAAATAGAATAGAAGAAAGTGTATTACACCAAAAATTAAATCAGTTATATATACTTGTTACGCTGGGTTTTGTAATTGGTTTATTTTTAACCCTATATCTATTAATAAATAAGAATCGGGTTCTCTTTAATGAACAAGAAAAGTATATCAAAGCTATTGAATATGCTCCTGTTCCTATGATGATTCATAAAAATGGAGCAATAAAACAGATAAGTGATGAATGGTTAAAACAAACAGGGTATTCAAGAGAGGAAATTAGAACTGTAGAAGAATGGTGCAAAAAAGCCTATAGAGATGATTACAAGACTAAATTGGAGATTATATTCAAAAAATATGGGCTAGAGACAATACAAGAAGATGGAGTTTGGGAGATAAATACTAAATCAGGAGAAAGAATATTATGGAAGATTCGTTCTGGTCCATTAGGTAATGGCTATATTTTTAGTACGGCAGTTGATTTTACTGAGGAGCATAAGAAGCAACAACAAATTGAGAAACTATATGGTGATAAGCTAAGATTAGCAATGGCCGTAGATCAAAGTCCGGCTAGCATTATGATAACTGACACAAAAGGTAACATAGAATATGTAAGTAATTATTTTACAGAGTTAACAGGTTATAGCTCTGATGAAGTAAAAGGTAAAAATCCTAGCATCCTTAAATCGGGCGTTCAAAGTAATGAATACTATAAAGATCTATGGGAAACAATTTCTAGAGGGGATGTGTGGACTGGTGAGTTGCAGAATAAAGCCAAGGACGGAACTGTATTTTGGGAATTGGCTTCTATTTATCCAATCATTGACACTAATGGTAAGATTATAAACTATGTTTCTGTTAAGGAGAATATCACTGAAAAAAAATATGTTCAGGAAGCTCTAGTTAAATCAGAAAAGAAGTATAGAGATCTCTTTACGCGTTCTACTGATGCATGTTTAATTTTAAAAGGCGGTGTATATACAGACTGTAACGACGCAGCTTTAAAAGCTTTGGGTATGAGTTCCAAAGAGGAACTTATTGGGCTTAGACCAAGTCAAATAGCTCCAGAATTTCAAGAAAATGGTGTTAGGTCAGATAGCGAAGCAATAAAAAAATTAACTAAGGCCTCAGAAGAAAAACACCTCAGGTTTGAATGGCTCCATAAAAAAGTAAATGGAGAAATAGCCCCTTTTGAAGTAATGCTCACAAAAATAGAAGAAGGAGGTGAGGATGACGATGACGATTATTTTTATGTTGTATGGAGAGATATTAAGGCAAGGAAAGAGTTTGAAAAGCAACTAAAAGAGAATTTAGAAGAGAAGGAAGTTCTGCTCTCAGAAGTTCATCATAGAGTAAAGAATAACTTGGCAATTATTTCGGGGCTGTTAGAACTTCAAATATTTTCGAGTGAGGATCCTAAAGTCTTAGAGGTTCTTGGGTTAAGTGTTCAAAGGATTAAGACAATTGCAATTATACATGAGCAAATATATAACTCAGGTGATTTCACAGCTATTTCTATTGATGAGAGTATAAAATCAGAAATAGAAAATATGCTCAAAAAGTATAATATATCTGGAGAAAATGAAATTAATGTTAACTACGATGTAGAGAATATTAAGCTAAATGTAAATCAAGCGATTCCATTTGGTTTACTAATTAATGAACTAGTTACAAGTTCAGTTAAACACTCATTAGCTGGTATCAAAAATCCTTCATTTGAAATTTACTTGCATCATAAAGATGGGGTTATTGAATTTAGGATTCATGTAAATGGAGTTGGTTTCGATGTTAATGACTTCAATAGCTCATTAGTGAAAAACTTAATAAGTGTGTTTGTTTCTCAGTTAGATGGCAATTTGGACGTTAAAAGTAGTCCAGAAAAAGGGACAAGCATAACTTTGACATTTAAGCCTACTATAAAGAAGGGGTCGAGCTCCAATCTTGTAAACATCTAACCCACCGAGCTCCGATTTTGTAGGAATTAAAGCTTTAAAATAAATTCTCAAAAGGGGTGACATAATGTTGTCACTAGTTGTGATTAGATTTGGGTAAATCAAAAAACAAAACCCAACTATCATGACACCGAATGCAGTTTCTAAATCACACGTAGCTCCTCAAATTGAAACAACTCTTTTTGTAACTCCACTTTTAAATCGTATTAAAAAAGAGAGTAAACAAGAGTTTGATGAAATGGAGCAAACATTTGAGCTTATGGGCTGGGCACAGTTACCTGAAGAACTCAAAATCGAAATTTACAACGATGTGAAGTTCATGGTTCAGGAATTAAAAGGTTATTTCTCATCTTGCGATCCATACGTGTTGCGTCGTAGAGAAACCGTTCATTACTGGGTTTCTTGCTATCAAGATGGAATTTGCTCGCTCAATACAGCTGTAAAAGCGCTTAAAATTAAGCAACTAGCATGATTATTCAGGTTAAGATTTCAGTTTAGAAGAGGGGATGGTTGATGTCTCTGTCAAATCTATTTCCTCTTCAATATGAATCCTTTGAGGTTTACTATTCCTAATTTTCTTGGAGATAGACTGCACAATATTCTGAAGTTTTTTCTTTTCTGAATCGAAATAATATTTCAAAAATATCATTCCCGACGAAATACCTATTAGTCCTCCAAGAGGGGCGAAAAGAATGCCCGTAGATTTTGGGTATCCTAAACCCTTCATTACTACTAATGTGAAAACAGCAGATAGAAAGGTTGTCATTAGAAGGGTCATAAATTTTAAAGGCGACCAATTTGAAACGTATTGAAATTTCACTTTCCCATTTTGTGGAGTGATTGAGATGTGTTTATATCCAAACTCTTGCCTTCTCTGTTCCCACTCTAAAGACTTACCATTGCTACTTGCCTTTCCAATTCCCCCAGTAACTCTTCGTATTTCTTGAATAATTTCTTCCCAAAGTTCAGGTGAAACATCACCATCAATAATTGAAATATCTTGAATTTTACTGCTAGCGGTTAACCACTTAAATGTTGATTCAAACTCTGGAGCATCAACATTATTAAGGGCTTCAAGAAGAGAGTCTTTGTCTATCCCAACCTCTTTAGCTAGCTCTAAAAGTTCTTGTTCAGTTAAGCCTTCTTTATTGCCATACAAATCTTTTTGAGTCTGAATCTCCGAAGCTTTAGATAGAATCTTTGAAATTTCTTTTTTTGAATAGATATGATTCGATGTTTTCAAACTCGTGCCCTTTTATTTCCTGTATTCAATATCGCATCCTCATCTTCAATGGAGGCATCATTATTTATAGAGATTTTCTTTTCGAATTTTGATGATATAAGTTTCGAAGTATTATCAATAAATGTGGTATAAAAATTGGATTTCTTTTTGAGGTAACGCTTTATAAAGAATGAGCTAGATAAGTATCCAAGTCCGGCCCCAGTAAGGTTTAAAGCAAGTGGTACAAAGTTAGAAATCGAGTCTAGATTCAACAAAGATGAAATAATTGCGAAGGAGATAAATCCTGCTAATGATGCAATTACTTTAATTCTAGATGAGATTGAAGAGTAATCTACATGAACTTTTAATCGGCTTATATCTTTCCCAGAAGAAATAGAGATGTGTAAAACGTTTTTGTTTTTAGTTTTTCCAAACCATTCAAAAGTGTTTCCGAAATGATTCGTTTGACCTAAATCATCAAAATAAGTTCTACACTCTCTCACTATACGCTCCCAAATTTCAGGAGTAACTTGATGCTCAATCAAACGTTCATGAGAAAAAATAGTATCAGCTTTGGGAGCAAGGTAGCTGTTGTCTTCGCTCTCAAGGAATTGAATAGCGGCTTTAATTTTTTGCGTAGAAATGCCGGATGTTTCAGCAATTTCCAGAATATCAGCCATCGAAAACTCTTCCTCTTTATTCTCAGGTTGATTGCTCTCAAGCTGTGAGGCCACTTTTATAATAGATTTAACTTCCTTTAGGGAATATTTTTTATTCGAAGGCATGTATTAGTGAACTAAAAAAGTTGTTACGACTATCTAAAAGGATAACAAATTCTATCGGAAAAAAAGTGAAATAATCTGAAAGAACGGTTCTCAATCCTGTGCAGAAGTTTGTATCTTTGAAAAACTGCAAGCCAAATATACTTTTCCATGCCTAAAATGAACGAATCCTCACCGTTTGAACGAATCACTCGGAAAGGGCTCACCTACGATGACGTTCTACTTGTACCTAATTACTCTCAAGTGCTTCCGCGCGATGTTGATACAAGTGTTCAATTAACACCTACACTCAAGCTTAATATTCCTATTGTAAGTGCTGCAATGGATACTGTTTCTGAGTATCGATTAGCAATTGCGTTAGCTAGAGAAGGGGGAATTGCAATGCTCCACAAGAATATGACTATCGAAGAGCAAGCTGAGCAAGTTCGTTTGGTGAAAAGAAGCGAAAGTGGGATGATTGTTGATCCTGTTACTCTTCAGAAAACGGCTACCATTAAAGATGCGCGTGCCTTAATGAGCATGCATAAAATTGGTGGTATTCCGATTGTAGACGATAAAGGATTGCTAATAGGGATTGTAACCAATCGTGATTTAAGATTTGAATCGGAATTAGGCCGCAGACTTGGTGAGATAATGACCCAAGAAAACCTGATAACTGCCAAAGAAGGAACTACTCTAAAGCAAGCTGAGCAGATTCTTCAGAATTATAAAGTAGAGAAACTTCCAATTGTTGATAGCTCAAATAAATTAGTTGGGCTAATCACCTTTAAAGACATTGAAAAGAAGATGAACTTCCCAAATGCCTGTAAAGATGATTTAGGAAGACTGAGAGTTGGTGCAGCTGTTGGTGTAACTGCCGATACCCTAGATCGTGTTGATGCTTTAGTAGCAGCTGGCGTAGATGTTATTACTGTAGATACCGCACATGGCCATTCTGATGGAGTTCTAAAAACAGTTTCTACCATAAAAGAAAAATATCCTGACTTGAACATAATTGGTGGAAATATTGCTACACGTGCGGCGGCGGAAGCTTTAGTTGCTGCTGGTGCAGATGTTGTAAAAGTAGGAGTTGGCCCAGGTTCAATTTGTACTACAAGAGTTGTAACTGGTGTTGGCGTTCCTCAGCTAAGTGCTGTGATGGAAGTTGCTGAATATTGCAACGCAAATGGAATTGGTTTAATAGCCGATGGTGGCATTAAGCAAACAGGCGACATCCCAAAAGCAATTGCAGGTGGCGCTGATGTTGTAATGATGGGGTCAATGTTTGCAGGAGTTGATGAGAGTCCAGGTGAGACCATTATTTACGAATCTCGGAAATATAAATCGTATCGTGGAATGGGTAGTATTGGAGCGATGAATAAAGGCTCTAAAGACCGATACTTCCAAGATGTAGAAGATGATATTAGAAAATTAGTTCCTGAGGGAATTGAAGGACGAGTAGCATATAAAGGAAATCTCAGTGAAGTTGTTCATCAAATGATAGGTGGACTAAGAGCCGCAATGGGTTACGTTGGTGCAAAAAACAGCCAAGAAATGAAAAGTGCAGAGTTTGTACAGATTTCGGCTGCAGCCTATAGAGAAAGCCATCCTCATTCTGTGCAGATTACAAAAGAAGCACCAAACTACTCCGTATGAACCAATTTTTATAAATGAGGAATGTTCTTTTCATTGTTTACTATTTCCCTCCTATGGGGGGAAGTGGAGTTCAACGGCCGCTTAAGTTTGTAAAATACCTACGCAAATTTGGCTGGAATCCGATTGTGCTTTGCCCAGAGCCTGGAGCTTATCATACATTCGATGACTCTTTAGCCGAAGAACTATCCAATCTTGATGTAGAAGTTCATAGAGTAAAAGGGAATACCCCATTTCATAAAACAGGAACCCAGAAAAAAGTAAGACTCCCAAATTGGTTAACTTCCATTCTGCGTAAGATATCAGTTTTCTTTTGGCTCCCAGATAACAAAAAAGGATGGATAGAGCCAGCACTAGAACTTGGGTTAGAACTTATTGAAAAGAAGAATATTGATCTCGTTTTCTCAACCGCAGCACCTTATAGTAATTTGTTACTCGCTGCAGAGATAAAAAAGAGAACAGGAATTCCTACAGTTATGGATTTACGCGATGAGTGGCTTGAAAGTCATCTCATCAAATATCCCACAGGGTGGCACAAACAGAAAATGAGGAAGATTGAGGGGGAGACTCTTTCTCAGGCCGATGTTTTGACGGTAATCAACGAGCCTTACAAAGAGTCGCTTGGTAGTCGCTACCCAGCTTTAGATATAAGAGTTGTTAAACAAGGCTATGACCCCGAAGATTTTGAAATAAAAGAGGGAGTTAACCAACCATCTGACAAAATGATCCTTTTTTATAGTGGTTTATTTTATGGAGATAGAAAACCTGATTTATTTTTAGAATCTATCTTTGAATTACTTGAGGAGAATCCAAATTATAGGAACAAGCTAGAACTTCATTTTCAGGGAGGGTTAGATCATCAAACGCTATTGCTCATCGAGAGATTTAAGCTTCAAGAGAATGTCAAAGATTATGGGTATGTAAACCATAAAATTGCTGTTAAGAATATTATGAAAGCAGATGTGCTTTGGTTAATGGTAGGGCATATGAATCATTCAGATAAAGTTACAGTAGGTAAAATGTTTGAATATTTTGGCACAAACAAACCAATACTTGCTCTTGTACCCGATGGAGGAACAAGAACACTATTAGAAGAATATGGAGCTTATTATATTGCAAAACCAAACTCAAAGAATGAGATTAAACTGGAATTGAAGAAAATGTTTAAAGATTTTGAAAACAAAACATTTCCGATTGCGAATAATGAATTCGTTGTGCAATATGATAGGCGTAGAATAGCTGGCGAACTTGCTCATTTATTCTCAGAAGTTTATGAAACCAAAAATCAATAAAGCTGGTAAAAGCTAAGAATGAAGGCATTTCTAAAAAGACTTTTTAAAGATCGCCAAAAAACGGTTAAGGTTCTTATACTAGATGATTCTGGTCCTGGGAAAGATAACTCCTATGTTTTAAAGCCCAATTCTTTGTTTGGTGCATGGGTGTTTTCCTCTATTGCATTAGCTTTTATAGTTGCGCTTATTTTTATGCTTACCCCATTAGGGGGGCTATTGTATAGCTCAGATGAAGCTGAAATTAGAAGTGAGATTAACGATATCTCTACACGGTTGCTTGCTTTGCAAGATTCGCTAGATGTGAGAGATCAGCAGCTACTGGTTATTAAAGATGTGATTCGAACAAATAAGGATACAACGCTGTCTCAAGATCAAAAATTAAACGAGATGCTACTTTCTAGAACTAAACTTGAAGGAAGCTCGTCACAATCATTTGAATACACAAATGTATTTGATGAAATAAATAACAGTGATTTTTTAACTTCTAACATCATTAATAGTGCTTCAGACTTTCCATCACGATATCCTGTTCAAGGCACGAACACCAGAGGGTATGAGCCTGCGAATGGGCATTTTGGTATCGATGTAGCAACTAAAAATAATCAGGTTTTTACCAATGTTGCTGATGGAACAGTAATTTCTTCTTCTTGGACTCTAGATTATGGTTACGTACTATCCATTCAGCATAACGATGGATTGGTCACAACTTATAAGCATTGTTCCAAACTATATAAATATGAAGGAGACAGTGTGCTGAAGGGTGAAATGTTAGGGCTAATTGGAGATACTGGAATTTCGAGTTCTGGCCCACACCTACATTTTGAAATATGGAAGAATGGAGTTCCTCAAAATCCATTATTATACTTAATACAATAGTCATATATGTTTAACACAAACAAAAAGAAGAAAATCGTGAGTAACAATTCTACAAATAATACAACACCTACGGTTAATATCATTAGTGAAGGCACTAAAGTAAAAGGGAATATTCATGCAGGCTCAGATTTAAGAGTTAGTGGTTCAATCACAGGGGAAGCTGTTTCTAAAGGAAAAATCATTATTACTGATAAAGGTTTGATTAAAGGAAACTCAACCTCAAGCGATGCAGACATCGCCGGAAGAGTGGAGGGTGATATTCGAGTTACAAACAAATTGGTACTTCGTCATAGTGCTGTTGTTGATGGGAATATCTTCACAAAAACCGTTATTGTGGAAGAAGGTGCTCAGATTAATGGCTCGTGCAAAATGGGTGCTGGTTCACAAAACCTTCCTTCAGGTACTGACGCTGAGTTTGTTGAAGAAACTAAATTGAAAAGCTCTTAAGGTTTAGTTTGGCTATATCCGAAGAATATGCTCGATACTTAGGTTTAGGCAGCGAGATTGCTGCTTCACTTCTAATCCCAATTGGGTTAGGGTATGGGGTTGATTATTTTCTTAGGACATCACCTTATGGAGTTTTAATAGGATCTGTAATTGGGATTGCTGTTTTTTTCCTAATTATTATGCGAATTTCAAAGAGATTTGAGAACAATAAAAAAAATGACAATCTCGGATAATGGTTCTAAGATTTTTGAAATTTAATATTCCGCTCCTGATTCTTATTGGGCTTCTTTTCTTTTTTATCCGAATTCAACTAATTGGCTCTAGCTTACTAGGGTTTTTAGTAAGTTTTGTTTTTGTTTTAAGTAGCGCTTGGATTAATGAAAGACTAATAGATAGCGAAAACGGTGCCTTTAAAGAGGTTTTCATATTCAGCATGTTTATCAGATTCATTTTTGTGATAGGTGTATTAATCTTTTTTCTAAAAATGGAAAAAATTGACGAAATCTTCTTTACAGTTAGTTTTATAATTTCCTATCTTTATCATTCTGTAACGGAAATGATTTTGTTCAACAAACTTTTACACAAAAAAAGTAGCTACTAGAAATGATTCAGACCCTGCGTCGCTTATTCCTGACATTTTTATTTATATCAGTAAGTACTTCAAGTACATTTGCTGAAAGTGATAAGGCAGAAGAGCCAATTCTCGATGTAATGGGGACCGTTGCTGATCACGATTATTTTTTATTTTCTAGTCTTACTCTTCCAAGGTTTATTTTGTTGGAAAATGCTGATGGGGAAACTAGTTTTGAGGTTTTTAAAAGTACTCATTCTGCTGCTGAGTCTGGATTGTTTGAGGAAGTTAATCATGCTCTAGTTCCTACTAATGGTGGGCGTATTGTTATAGATTTTTCTATAACCTCTCATTTGATGTTTTTCTGGATGGGGATGGGGTTAGCGTTATTGTTTACTATCACAATGGCTGGGCGCTACAAAAAAGGTATAGGTAAAGATGTTGAGCCAAAGGGTTGGTTGCAGAATATATTTGAGATTTTATTCCTATTTATCAGAGATGATGTGTCTCGTGCTAACATAGACGATAAGAAGGCTGATAAATACATGCCTTACTTATTTACAATGTTTATGGGTATAGCTTTTATGAATTTGTTTGGTTTGTTGCCTTGGGCTGCTACCGCTACAGCTGATTTAACTGTAACAGCAACTCTTGCGGTTATAACCTTTTTTGTTACTCAGTTCAGTGGAACGAAAGATTATTGGGGGCATGTGTTTTGGTTCCCAGGTGTTCCGGGTTGGGTTAGGCTTATTTTAACCCCTGTTGAGGTATTGGGATTGTTTACTAAGCCATTTGCATTAGCTATTCGTTTGTTTGCTAATATGCTGTCTGGTAAAATTATGATTATTGCCATCTTGGGATTAATTTTTATCTTTGCTGATCTGTTTGGAGAAATCGGAGGGTATGGCATAAGTTTGGTGTCTGTATCATTAACAGTAGCATTGTATGCGCTAAAGGTTTTTGTGGGGCTACTTCAGGCTTATATTTTCACTCTTTTATCCGCTGTGTTTATTGGAATGGCCGCTGAAGATCATCATCATGGCGAAGAACATTATAATGCTGAACACGCAGCATAAAATTTTTACACTCATAAACTTAAACTATAAAAAAATAATACTATGGGACTTTTAGCAGCTGGCATTGGAGCTGGAATAGTAGCACTAGGTGCTGGAATTGGAATTGGAATGATTGGTAAAGCAGCTACAGAAAGCATCGCTCGCCAACCAGAAGCAGCTGGCGATATTCGTGGCGCAATGATTCTTACAGCAGCGTTTATCGAGGGTGTTGCTCTCCTTGGTGCCGTTATCTGTATTCTTCTTGCTCTTCAAATTGGTTCATAAAAAGCGATAAAAGATGACTTTTCTTTTAGCCGGCGGCGGAGGTTTACTTTCATTTAATACAGGGTTTGCAATCTGGATTTTAATATCTATGATTGTATTTATTCTTGTAATGATGAAGTATGCAGTTCCACCAATCATGTCTGCGCTTAGTGCTCGTGAAGCAAATATCAAAGACTCTTTAGAGTCTGCTGAGAAAGCTTTAGCGCGAGCAGAACAGGTATCGAAAGATAACGACAAAGCGTTGCGTGAAGCGGAATCTAAAGCTCAAAAAATCCGAAAGGAAGCTTTGGAAGATGCGGAACAACTTCGAACCGAACGCATTTCGAAAGCCAAGGATGAAGCGGCTCAGATTATTGAGCAGGCTAAAGCCTCTATTGAGCAAGAAAAGAAACGTGCTCTTTTAGAACTTCGTAAAGAAGTTGCGCAATTAGCTATTAAATCTGCTTCTATAATTATAGATGCAGAATTAGATAACAGTAAGAATAATAAACTTGTCGATAATTTTATTAACGACTTGTCTAACAACTAAGCATAACATTAATGTTGGTATCAAAAGCAGCACGCCGTTACGCTATAGCATTTCTTGAAGCGTCTAAAGAGGGAAATTATGTAGATACTTCTCTTGAAGACATGCTTACGATTAAAGCTACAATTGAAGGCTCTAAAGAGTTAGCTCTTGTATTAAAGAGCCCAATTGTTAAGCCGAAAG
Organism: Balneola sp.; assembly: GCA_048267645.1. Taxonomy (GTDB): domain Bacteria; phylum Bacteroidota; class Rhodothermia; order Balneolales; family Balneolaceae; genus Balneola. The sequence continues at coordinate 18,581 of JBLWXC010000010.1, read as the reverse complement.
ATAAAAAGGAAGTGCTAGCCTCAATTTTTGATGGTAAGATATCAAAAGAGGCTGCTCAGTTTGTATCTCTTATTACTGAAAAGGGTAGAGAGGATATTTTACATGATATTGTTTCTGCCTTTGTAATAGAATACAATAAGTATTCAGGCATCATTTCGGTAGAAGTTAACACGGCACATGCTCTTGATAAAGAACAAGTTGCTAAGCTTACCGACAGCCTTGAGAAAGCCACTTCTAAAAAAGTTGAGCTATCTCAAAAAGTACAAGCAGATTTAATAGGTGGTATTTCAGTACAAATTGAAGATACTGTAATAGATGGCACCGTTAAGTATAAATTAAGTCAGCTAGAAACGATGTTCCTCGAATCATCGATAGACTAGAAATTGAACAGATTCAGAAATTAAAGTAAAACAATGAGCCAAGTCAGACCCGACGAAGTTTCAGCCATTCTGCGAAAGCAGCTTGCCGGCTTCGAGAATGAAGCAGAAGTTTATGATATAGGAACCGTACTTGAAGTAGGTGATGGTATCGCTCGCGTATACGGACTTTCTAAAGTACAGCAGGGAGAACTCGTAGAGTTACCAGATTCTATAGATGCTGAAGGTAAAAGCGTTAAAGGTATGGTGCTTAACCTTGAAGAAGACAATGTGGGGATCGTATTATTTGGATCTTCAAATGCTGTTGAAGAAGGTCATACTGTAAAACGTACTAAAGATATTGCTTCTATAAATGTAGGTGAAGGCGTTTTAGGACGTGTTATTGATCCTTTAGGATTCCCTCTTGATGGTAAAGGCCCTATTTCTGGTGATACTATCAAGTTGCCTCTTGAGAGAAAAGCACCTGGTGTAATTTATCGTGAACCAGTTACAGAACCACTTCAAACAGGTATTAAGGCCATTGATTCTTTAATTCCTATCGGGCGTGGTCAACGTGAGCTTATTATTGGTGACCGTCAAACAGGTAAAACTTCTGTTGCTGTTGATACTATCATCAACCAAAAGGCTACTCAAGATTCTGACAATCCTGTTCTTTGTATTTATGTGGCAATAGGCCAGAAAGGCTCTACAGTTGCAAATATCCAAAAAGCACTTGAAGATAATGGTGCAATGGATTATACAGTCATTGTATCAGCTCCTGCTAGTGCAACTGCTCCAATGCGTTACATTGCTCCTTTTGCAGGTGCTGCTATTGGAGAATACATTAGAGATACTGGACGCCATGCATTAGTTATTTATGATGATTTATCTAAACAAGCTGTTGCTTACCGTGAAATGTCTCTCTTGTTGAAGCGCCCTCCTGGTCGTGAAGCTTATCCTGGTGATGTATTCTATTTACATAGTCGTCTTTTAGAGAGATCTGCTAAAATCATTGCTGATGATAAAGTAGCTCAATCAATGAATAATATTCCTGAGACATTAAGACCTCTTGTAAAGGGTGGCGGTTCTTTAACAGCTCTTCCTATTATTGAAACACAAGCTGGTGATGTTTCTGCCTATATCCCAACAAACGTAATTTCTATTACGGATGGTCAGATATTCTTAGATACTGATTTGTTTAACTCTGGTGTAAGACCTGCAATTGATGTTGGTATCTCGGTATCACGTGTGGGTGGATCTGCTCAGGTTAAATCAATGAAAAAACTTTCTGGTACACTTAAGCTTGATTTAGCTCAGTACCGTGAATTGGAAGCTTTTGCTAAGTTCGGTTCCGATCTTGATGCTTCAACACAAGCTCAGCTAAGACGTGGTGAAAGAACAGCTGAACTTCTAAAACAAGATGTTTACAAACCTCTACCTGTTGAACAAGAAATTGTGCTGCTAAAAGTTAATAGTGTTGGGCTCTTGGATAAACTTCCTGTTAAAGCTATCAGTGGCTTCCAAGATCAATTCCTTGAAACAGTGGGTGTAAAGCATGATGCTGAAATGAAAGATCTTGCTAAGTCAGGTGTTATTTCTGACGAGTTCTCTGAAAAAGTAATTGCAATTGCAAATACTGTAATTGATCAAATATTAGTTACTGAAGAAGCATAACCTATGGCTAATCTACGCGATATACGTAATAGAATTAGTACTGTAAACAACACGCAGCAGATTACTAAGGCCATGAAAATGGTTGCTGCTGCTAAGCTTAGAAAAGCTCAAGAAAGGATGACAAAAACTCGTCCTTATGCTGCTAAGATTCAAGAAGTTGTTGGACGTTTAGCAGGTAGTAATTCTGATAGTAACCCTGTTATGTCTATTTCAGATACTAATGACAATCTATTATTTATAGTTGTAGGCTCTGACAAAGGCTTATGTGGTGGATTTAATAACAACTTGTTTAAAGAAGTTGAAAAAACACTACACTCAAATTATAGTAGCCAGTTAAAAGCTGGTACAGTATCATTGATAACTATAGGAAAAAAAGCTACAAATCATTTCTCTAAAAGAAATTATAATGTAGTAGAATCATTCCCAGGTTTCTTTGATAACATTGAATATGATAATTCTTCAAAAATAATGGAAGCCGCTACAAAACAATTTGTAGAAGGTGTTTATGATGAAGTATTTATTGCATTTAATGAGTTCAAAACAGTTATATCGCAGAACAGAAAAGTAGAAAAAGTTTTACCAATTGACCCAAAAACTTTAATTTCTGTGAATTCTGATAGTGCTTCTAAAGATGTTAATGACTATATTTACGAACCTAATTCGGAAGAGATTTTAAATCGATTACTTCCTTTGCATTTAAACATGCAAATGTGGAAATCAGTGCTAGAATCAAATGCCTCTGAACAAGGAGCTCGCATGACAGCAATGGATAGTGCAACTGAAAATGCGAAAGAATTAGAACGTACTTTGAAGCTTAAATATAACCAAGCAAGACAAAGTGCTATTACAACTGAAATTTCTGAAATTGTTTCTGGTGCGCAAGCATTAAGTAGCGATTAATCTAACGGAGAGTTGGCAGAGTGGTCGAATGCGGCGGTCTTGAAAACCGTTGAGGCGCAAGTCTCCGGGGGTTCGAATCCCTCACTCTCCGCATAACAAATAGCCCCTTTTGGGGCTATTTGTGTTTTAAATAAATAGTGAAATTTTACGTTACTGGTTCTTTAAAAATCGATAAAAATTGATATGAAAATACTTAGTATTCTTGCCTCTCTTATTATAATAAGTTCTTCTACTATCCAAGCTCAAGATACTTTAAAAATTTCGTTTGAAGAGTTTTTAGATAAGGCTATAGAAAATTCAGGTAAAATCGATTACGAAAAATCTAAAGTTAGTTTAGCAAATAACAGAGTTGAACAAGCTAAAGATCAACGAATTTTGCCAAAGCTCTCATTTCAATCAGAACATTCTTTAGTACCTGGTGTAACTTCTCCTAATAATGTACCAGAAGAACAGATATATCTTGACCCTGATGCTATAAATGATTGGGATAAAGTAGGGGTGTTCACTAGACTACGTGTATCTGGTGTTCAACCTGTTTTTACTTGGGGTGCAATTAATAAAGCTATTAGTGCAGCCCGCATAGGTGTTAAAGCTGCTCAAGAAGAATTTGAAGCCTCAAAACAAGATTACGAATTAAAGCTTTATCAACTTTATTATAGTTATGTATTGGCTTTAGAGATTGAGCGGTTAATAAAAGATGCTGATGATAAAGTAGGGCAGATTGAAAGAGCCCTGAATAAAAGTGAAGAAGAAACTGATGAAAGTGATGTGTTCAAATTCAAAGTTTTTAAATCACAATTCGAAATTCAAAAAGTAGAGGTTCAACAAAGTTTAGAGTTTGTCAAATCAGCTTGGAAATATGCTTTAAGAAATGAATCAGATATTATTTATGAACCAGAAACAAAATATTTAGATCCGGTTACTGTAGAATTACTAGGCTTGAATTATTATCAAAACAGTGCTTCTATCAATCGGCCAGAACTGAAAGGTCTTGATTACGGCAAAGAAGCCATGGAAACGTATATTTCTTCTCTTAGAGCGCAAAATTTACCAGGGTTATACTTCGGATTTACAACTACTTTTGCTTCAACACCAATTCGTCCCCGCCAACCAAATCCCTTTATTAGTACTCCAGAAAACACTTTTAATACCGCTGTAGGGTTTACAATCCGTCAAAATTTGAATTTCTTTCAAGCTAATACAAATGTAGAACGTAGTAAGATAGAGTTAAGAAAAATTAGTAGTTTAAGGCAGGCTGCTCAAGATGGTATCATACTTCAGGTAATTGAAGCTTATAAAAATGCTACAATTGATGAAACCAGAGTCAAGAAAACCAATGAAGCATTGATAACAACTAAAGAATGGCTAACAATGGAACAACTCGACTATGACTTTGGTATAGGAGAGGTGAAAGATTTGATTGACGCAATGAAGATGGAACTCGAACTCAGGTTAAAAGAGAAGGAGTCAATCTTTGATTTTAATACTTCGGTTATGAAACTAAATATATCGGCAGGATTACCGTTAACAAATTCAACGATAAAAAATTAGATCTATGAAATTATCAAAAATTATTTTCGGGATGTTATTAGTAGCTTTTGCTACATCTTATGTTCAAGCTCAAACACCTAAAGAAGCAATAAAAGAAATGCTCGAACAAAGGGATAAAGAAATAAAAAATCTTCTTGGCCCAAAAGACACCGAGTATACTGATGAGCAACGTGATAAGCTTAAAGATATAGTTAATGGAGTAATAGATTTTAGAGCAATGGCAAAATTTGCACTAGAAGATACTTACAACACCATAAATGAAAACGAGAGAGAAGAGTTTGTGGAACTTTTTGCTACAATAGTTCGAGATCAATCTCTAAATAAATTAGATATATACCGTGCAAAGGTAACGTATAAGGCTGTTACTGTAGAAGGCGAAAAAGCTGATGTAAGCACATATGCAGAGTTAGATGACGTTAGGACTCCTGTTAATTATTCAATGGCTTTAGAAGGTGATAAGTGGGTAATAACAGACATGATTATTGACGATGTATCTACTGCAGAAGCGTATAACCGCCAATTTCAAAGAATTATTAGTAAAAGAGGGTTCGACTCTTTACTAGAAAGCTTAAGAAAACGTGCTGCTAGAGCTTAGTGAGCGTTCAAGCCTCAATAGTTGTAAGATCGTACAATAGGGTTCATGCTTTATGTGAGCTAGTGCAGAATTTGCTCAATCAAGAGTATGATTCTTACGAAGTAATAATTATTGAGCAATCCACTAGGTATGATCAAAAAGATTGGGAGCTACTTCTAGCACCTTCAAAAGATCCTAAAATTAAATTGCTAAAATATGAACCTTTGGGTGGCCCAAAAGCCAGAAACGAAGGAGTAATTAACGCAATTGGTGACATCTTAATTTTTGTAGATGACGATGACTTACCAGTTAACAATCAATGGATTAAGCAACACGTAGAAGCGTATCAGGATGAGTATTTAGTTGGGTTTACTGGTCGGCATATATTCCAAGGGAAAAACCATCAATGTACCTATGCTCAATCAATGAGGTATTTTATAAGAAAGTCTTGCATGTCTTATAACTGGTTAAAATTTCCGTATACATTTGCCCAGTTTGATGAAGACGTAGATAATGTTGGTTGGCTACATGGTACAAATTCTTCTATAAGAAGAGATTGGGTTTTAAAAGCTGGTTTATGGGAAACAAATGTAGTTAATCAAGACGAACATTCTTTCGCCTTTAAACTGTATAAACATCTTAAGAATGGATATCGATTAGATTTCAAGAAAGGGCCTGCTTTAATCCGAAGAATGGATATTGATGGCGGGATGGGGAAAAGAAAATTTAGTAAGAAAAAAAGCTGGAATAATCACTATTCCTATATGAAAAACACTATTTATAATTTTTACCCGAATTTAAAAGTTCTGTATCCATTCATGGTTATATGGATATCATATAAAGTGCTTGGCTCAAAGCTTAAAGACCTAAGTAAAGTATAAATGAATATATATTTCTTGTCAGATCAGTTTTTCCCAAGAACATCTGCTGACTCTGAACAAATAGTATCGTCTCTTTCAGGACTTGAAGCTTCAAATCAGGTTTCCCTTGTATCATCTAAGTACAAAAATAAACCAAGTATTAGTATTAAAGAACTTAATGCATATTATAAAACTAAAGGAAACTTCAATTTAGCGTTTGTTTCATATTGGTTTAAGAGTATTAGAGGAGTTGAGAAAGTTTTATTTGCTTGGTCTGCGATTAAGGTTCTAAAACGGTCTAAACCAGATGTAGTTATAACTAGGAATATCCCAGTATTGATGGCGGTACTTCTTCAGACTAATATACCAGTAGCGTTTGAATCATACAGACCTTGGCCTTCTAGGAATATATTTGCAAAGAAATTCTTTCAAAAACTCGCCAATAAAAATCAATTATTAGGTATTATTCTCCACTCTAAATTTGCTGGGGAAAGTTTTAAGAGTGTCGGATTTACTGAGCAGAGCTTATTAGTAGCACACAATGCCTTTGACAGTAAAGAATTTTATATAGAGGGGTTATCACTACTTCAGATAAGAGAAAAGTTCGACTTACCAAAAGATAAGTTTATAGTGACTTATTCGGGACGAGTTTCCCCTCAAAAAGGTTTATTTCGTTTGATAAAACTTGCACAGGCATTTCCTGATGTCCAATTTGTTATAATTGGAGTTGAGGGTGATGGGGAAGGAAAAGTTGAGAATGAAGCACGGAAGCTTCATAATATCAAACTAATTGGATGGCTCGATAGAAGAGAAGTATTTCAAATTCTAAGAGCCTCAGACATACTTTATATACCAACCTCATTAACTGCTAGAGAAAAAGCTGGCAACACGGTTTTACCACTAAAAACGTTTATGTACAAAGCTAGTGGTACCGCAATACTTGGCCCTGATATTGACGATGTAAAAGAAGTATTAACGCACTCTGAAAATGCATTTCTAGTTAAACCAGATTCTTTTGAAGATGAGAAGAATGGTCTAAAAGAACTAATATCTGATAAAAACCTTAGAATCAAATTAGGTGAAAAGGCTAAAGAAGAAATGGATAAGTTGACTTGGGAAAATAGAGGACGATTGATTACATCATTTTTACAAAAGAGACTAAAAGACCTTTCTTGATTGAGAAAACAATAATGCAAAAATTAGTATCTATACTATTTATCACCATAATCCTTGTGCCATTGGGGTACTCACAAGAGGTGAATTATGAGGTTGGCTTGCATTCTGTTCTTTCAAAAGACACCCCATTTTGGATTCAAAGCAATGAGTTTGCAAGAATAGATGGAAAAGGTATTAATACCATTGGTGAGTTTAAGTCGAATGTTTCTTACGAAATTAATTCTTTAATAAGCATTGGTTCAGAGTTAAATCTAGTTTCAAGAATTTCAGACAAAAGTACTTTTTTTGCACCTCTAGCTAATGCATCAATTACTGCAGGAAAATTTCAACTTATTGGAGGTCGCTTTCATTTTGAGCGCACTCAACAGCTCGAAGAACTATCAACGGGTAGTTTAACGATGAGTCAAAACGCAGTACCTATTCCTAGAATTTTACTTAAAAGTGATTACATCTCATTTCCATTTACCAATGATATCCTACAACTCAAAGGAACATTTGCCCATGGAGTAGTTGATGGGAATAGAGCTGTTTCAAGACCTTTTTTACATGAAAGCAGCCTCTATGGAAAGTTACAGTTTTCAAAATTCAATGTTTATTTAGGTTTACAACGCTATGCTTTTTGGGGTGGTCGTTCAATAAATCCTACTTATGGTAAATTACCAAGCTCGCTAGAGGATTTATTCCGCATCATTTTTTCGAAAGAGGGAGGAAGTAATGCACCAGCTCTTGACCAAGATTATAAACTTGGAGATCAGTTTGGTAACTATGATGGAGGTGTTAATTGGAATACTAGCACTTATAAAGCAGAAGTGTATTGGCAGAATTTTTTCGAAGATAAAGACGGGTTAATTCTAAAAAATTATACAGATGGACTGTTTGGTTTTGCTTTCAAGCTGAAAGAAACAAATTTGATAGATTCCTTTGTTTACGAGCATATTTATTCGAAAGACCAAAGTGGACCGTTAGTAGCTGATGGCACAAGAGGGGGACCGGGTGGGCAAGATAATTATTATAATCACTCTGTTTATTTAACAGGTTGGTCTTATTACCAACGATCGGTTGGGACACCTTTTTTTACTACATCATCAGGTAGAGCAATCACTAATAATTATTTCGATAATAATAGAATAGTTGTTCATCATATCGGGCTTGGAGGAAGATATAGCTCTAATTTAAACTACAGTTTTAAAATTTCTACATCCAATAATTACGGAACTTATAGAGAACGTGATTATGCCAAAGCTAATGGACTTTCATATAAATTTAGTCCTCCAAAGCGCCAAACCTCAATGGTAGCTATAGTTATTTATACGCCTAAAAGTGATTCTAGATTTAGTTTACTAAGTAAAGTAGCATTAGATAGAGGCAGCATGTATCCAAATAGTTTTGGATTACAATTTGGTGTTACATTTAAACCTACTATTTCGAAGTAAGTTTAGTTTTTACTTTCGAAATCAAATCTTTTCCAACACCTAATGCAAAAATACTAAGAGTAATGCCCGCCAACGCAATTTGTGCAATAAAGGTTGAAGTAAACCAAGGGATGTTAATTAGTGCGAATGCAAGAAAAGAGCCGGCTGCTAATCCTGAAAGGTGAGGGCGGACAATATCTGTAATGTAGATTTTAGTTTGTGCTACAATCCTAGCTTCAACCACTTCAGAAATATTCAAGATAAGCATTGCTATAGCAGAGGCAATTGCAGCTCCAATCAGGCCTAATGGTGGTATTAGAAAGATGTTTAGAATAATGTTGGTAGATGCTACAATGATGCTGTTCATGAGTGTTAAACGAGAATGACCAGTCATAGCAACAACATTACCAGCCAAACTGAAAGAACAAAACAGATATGGAATAGGTAATAGGAAGTACATAAAAGTAGTGTTCTCGGTATAATCTGGATGAATAATACCTAAGAGTTGTGCTTTAAAAATAGTAATTAGCAGTATTACAGGAATTGCTAATGTAGCTATCCACCCAATAGTTTTTGAAAAATGATGAGAAAGCTCTTCAAATTTTTGTTCCTTGTGTAAACGAACTATAAAAGGAGCAAAGGCCGTAGAAAAAACCATTTTTATAGAACGTATTTCTCTTATAATCATTGACCCTGCCCCATAAAATCCCACAACGGTAGGGCTAACACCAAACAAAGGTAACATCAGGATATCGATACCAGTGATAAAGCGGTTAAGTGTCATGTTAATGCTTTGTGGAATTGCAAAATCCAATAACTCGACATTAATTTTAAACTTTAGAAATCCTCGAAATAGTTTCGGCCAACTTAGTTCTCTGGTGTAAAAATAAACAGAGATACAAAAGAGCAGTAATTGAGATGAGAAATAAGCAAGAGCCATGCCTAAAACCCCTGGCTCTAAAGTCCAGAAAAATATGGAGGTAATCAATAATGCGATGGGGCGTAACCATCCATTACTAATGGCATCGTACTTCATGATTTTTAAACCTTGTGTGGCGGCAAGCACAATTCGCTCAAAAGCCATAAAAGGAACGGCAAGCATCATGTACTTAAACATGATACTTAACCCCGTATTAAACTCTTCTTTATATGCAATATGGAGTAAATCATCTCCAAAAATTATAGAAATAATTAGCACAATGAGTGAGATTCCAATACTCCAAGTAAAAGCATTAGCTAAAGAAATGTAGAGATTGTCATGTTCTTCATCATCTGCATAACGAGAAACAAAAATCATTGCGCCATCTTTGAAACCAGAAGTCAAAAATGCGATTATTATTTCGATAGCGATGTTAGCAGTAATAAAAAGCCCAAAAATATCGGTGCCATATAAACGGTTAACAACCACCAAAAGAATTGGTGCAGCCATTTTACCAATCACACCAAATAAATTGACAAGAGCGCCTGCTTTAAGTTCTTTACCTATGCTCATTGAACCTCACTAAGCACTTGTTCGTAATATTTTTCAAGTAACGAAACCTCTTTGTTTATATCAAAATCAGCAATTATTCGTTTTCTTCCATTACTCCCAAATTCTTTAATAAGGTTTGGGTTTTGGATAAGCGAAGTCATTTTCTCAGCTAGGCTATTAATATCTCTTTCGGGTACTAAAAAACCATTCTCGTTATCTGTAATCAGTTCAGGAATACCTGCATGATATGTTCCTATTACAGGAACTTCTACTGCCATTGCTTCTTTAATCACTGTTGGTAGACCTTCTCTATCAAAATTTGCGGCAACAACACTAGGCACTAAAAGAACATGAGTGGAATTTAGTTTATCTGCAATTTCTTCCGAGGGTAACACCCCACTAAATATTACTGAATCAGTGAGTTTATTGTCGGCCACAAATTGTTTACACTCTTCGAGTAAATCTCCATCTCCAATAAAAGTAAGGGTAGCTTTATGTCCTTGAGTGATGACTTTTTTTAATGCTCTTAGTGCGTAGATATGTCCTTTTTTTTCTGTAAACCTCCCAATAAGCAAAAAATTTGTAATATCACTTTTCTCTTTTGATGTGGGTTTAAAAGCCGAAGTGTCAATTCCTAGTCGGAAATGCTGCATTTTTTCTTCTGGGCAACCAATATTTTTGAGAAGCTCCATTAGCTCTTTACTAACTACTAAGCCAAGGCTCATTTGGTCAATGATTTTTTTTATAAGGATGTTATAACGCCACTGAGAGGGGTGCTTTCTTCCTGGACCAAATAAACACGCTACATCATTTCCGTGGAAGGTTACTACTAATGGGATATTAAACTTTTTTGCGTAATGGAGCGCATAAACTGCCCCCGTTCCAAAATGAGCATGAATCAAATCAAATTTTTTATTCTTAAACACTTTTGAAAAAGGAGGCCAAAACCCAGCGTTCTCATAGAAAAATTTTGAGAATTTGTTTTTCGGACAATGAAAGCTCGAGTAAGGGAACCTTGTTTCATTCATCCTATTCTTACAAAAAACCTCGATATTATAATTCTCAGAATGTGCTTTTATCTCGTCATAAATGAAGGTTTGAGAATAAGCTAAAAAGCTGGTTGAGAATAAAGCGATGTTTCTTGTGGTAGCCATCAATATTATGTAGTTAAATGTGATAGCCTAAAGATAAAAAAAGGCTTTACAAAAGGAGTTTATATTTTAACTACTAAATACTGTATATTTGCGCCCGCAAATTGAATATATCCACGATTACCTCTTTAATGAAAATTCTGATTAAGGCAACTACTTTTGGTGCAGATCTATATTGGCTTACCCACTATTTGGATAAGATACCAGGCGTGATTGTCAAAGTATTGCTTAAAGATCCTGAGAAATTTGAAGAGGAGGCCATTTTTAACATCTTTCCTCTAAAGGCTGAATTAATTCGCAAAAAGTTACTTAGTTATATATTAAAGCCAGCTGGTTTTACTCCTGATATAACTATTATGGATAATAAGTTGCCATTAAAAGCTCAATCTCCAAAAGGTTTTATGCTCTGGCATGGCTTCGGGTGGAAAGGGCCTAATGATATGGAAGAGTTTAGTTGGCTACATCGTGCTATTAAAACTGCTTGGGGCAGTGCTCTAGTGCCGAATCCCAATTTTGTTTGGCAATGTTTTGGAGAGTGGGATTTTGAGCATCGCACTAAAGTAAGTGGGTTTCACCCTGATAATTGTAGAATATTAGGTGCTGCAAGTCACGATTTACTTCGAAATCCAGTTCCTAAAGAACAACTTCAACCATATTATCCATTTGATATTGTAAATCGGAAAACAGTATTAATTGCTCCTACGTGGCATTATGGAGAAGTGTTTGCTCATTGGGGAAAAGACAAAGAATTGTTTGAGGCTCTATTCAAAAAAATTGAAGAACACGATGCCAATGTGATTTTAAGGCTCCACGATTCATATCGTTTTGATAAAGAGTATGTTCGTTTCTTGGAAGAACTTTCAGAAAAACACCCAAGTGTCATGCTCAAATTCAAGGATAAAAATCCAGACAATCTAGCAGATTTAATGGCATCGGATATTCTGCTTACTAATTTTAGTAGTATTGCCAATCTTTTTTATGCTACAAAGAGACCTACCATTCATATTTATCCGGTAAAAAGTGAAGATGAGGAATTTTATTGGAGACAAAGTACCGTTGTAGGGGTAAGAGGTAAAAAAATTGACTCCGTAAAATATATCTGGAAATTGCCACCTGAAGAAAATGGAGGCTTATTAGCTGAGAATTTCCCCATGCTTATTGAACAGCTAGAGCAAGCTTTTAATGACCCCACCTGTTGCGAAGAAAAATCTCAACAATTCTTAGACAAATATATGCTTGGCGCCGATGGTAAAAACTGTGAGAGAATTTGGCAGGCTATCCAAGATCAAGTAAACGAAACAAGTTTAAGATAGTATTACTTTAAGTTCATATTTACTGTAAAAATTGTTACTTTTAGAGGGTTAAAAATAGAATTTCTCTGAACAGTTTATTTATAAAATAATGTCTCTAATCAAACCTCATGAAGGCAAACTCTTGGTGTTAACACCAGGTATGGGAGCCGTAGGAACCACATTTATCGCGGGAGTAATTTCTGCTCGCAAAAACCTCACAAAACCTTTTGGCTCGCTGACTCAGCTGCAAGCTATACGATTAGGGGCTCGTTCTGAAAACAGGAACCCTTTAATTAAAGATTTTTTAAAGCTTCCAAGCCTAGACGATATCGTTTTTGCGGGTTGGGATGTTGTTGGTGATAATGCATATGAAGCTGCGAAAAGAGCGGATGTTTTAAAGCCTCAAGATCTAGAACCTCTAAAGGAAGAGTTGGAAAAAATTATTCCAATGCCAGCAGCTTTTGATCAAAGATATGTTAAGAAGCTTGTTGGGTCTAATGTTAAGAATATCGAAAACAAGATGGAGTTAGCTAACGCACTTCGTGAAGATATTCGCAACAAAATGAAAGAAACTGGTGCTTCTCGTGCTGTTATGGTTTGGTGTGGATCTACTGAAATCTACTTACGTCCTGCAGCATGTCACGATTCTATCGAAGCATTCGAAGAAGGCTTAAAAAACAACGACGAAGGTATTGCTCCATCTCAGTTGTATGCTTATGCCGCAATAAAAGAAGGTGTGCCTTACGCTAACGGCGCACCGAATTTATCAGCTGATTTCCCAGCTCTTGAACAACTTGCTGAGCAAGAAGGTGTGCCAATTGCAGGTAAAGATTTTAAAACTGGACAAACTTTGATGAAAACCATCTTAGCTCCAGGCTTTAAAACAAGAATGTTAGGAATCAGAGGCTGGTTCTCTACTAATATTTTAGGAAATAGAGACGGCGAAGTTTTAGATGATCCAGATAGCTTCAAGTCTAAAGAAGTAACAAAATCTGGTGTGTTAGATTCTATTCTGCAACCAGATGTTTACCCTGATTTATACAAAGATCTTTATCATAAAGTACGTATCAACTATTATCCGCCAAGAGGCGATGCTAAAGAAGGTTGGGATAATATTGACATCTTTGGTTGGATGGGATATGACATGCAAATTAAAGTAGATTTTCTTTGCCGTGACTCTATCCTTGCAGCTCCTATTGTTCTCGATTTAGCTTTATTCCTTGATATGGCGAAAAGAGCTAATAAAGCTGGTATTCAAGAATGGTTATCATTCTACTTTAAGAGCCCACACGTAAAAGTTGGTCATATTCAAGAGAATGACATCTTTATTCAGCATTTCCGTCTTAAAAATACTCTTAGAGTGCTAGGTGGTGAAAAGCCAGTAACGCATCTTTCTGAGAATTTCGAAGAAGAAGCGCTAAGCTAATACATGCAAGATAGTTCACATAAAAAAGGGCTCATTCTTGCAGCAGGTTATGGTTCGCGGTTAGAAGGAGTAAGTGTTGTTACAGATTTTAAACCACTTACTCCAATTGCTGGAAAACCTCTTATTTTTAGGACAATTGAAAGTCTTGAGAAAGCTGGGTGTTCTGGAATCGTAATTGTGCTTGGACATGGATATAAAGAAATAAAAGAAGCTATTCTTAGTGATTATAAAGGTGATGTTCCTTTAGAATTTGTTTTCAATAGCCAATTTGAGTTAAGTAATGGGGTTTCTGTTCTTGCAGCAGAACCCATGCTTACCGATACTTTTATCATGACGATGGCAGATCATATTTTAGGTGACTCGCTAATGGAAATTGCGGGTAATTATACACCGGTAGAAGATGGAGCGGCGCTCTTAGTTGATTACAAAATTGACACTATCTTTGATATGGACGATGCTACTAAAGTGTTGTCTGATGAGGGAAGAATCGTCTCCATTGGAAAGCAAATAGCAGAATATAACTGTATCGATACAGGTGTTTTTGTTTGTACTAAAGGCTTGTTAGAGTCTTTGAGCAAACATTATAAGCTACACGGCGATACATCCATCTCAGATGGAGTCCAAGAGTTATCTAGCACAGGTAAAATGGTTACCGTTGATATTGGTGATGGTTTCTGGCAAGATGTTGATACTCCTGAAATGTTGGAATATGCAGAAAAGGTTCTTGGATTAGATAACTAATCCAAGAGCGTTGTGCTATAAAACACTGGGAAATTATTATTAATTAGAGCTGAGCCTCGTAGTTCAATAATATCTCCACCAAGAAATCTCTTTGCAAGCATCTTTTTAAAGCCGCCAAGCTCATCTAACATGGAGATTTTCTCGTTCATTTTATTTACAGTGATAACTTCACATGGCTGTTCGAGATAGCAAATTTTGATTTTGCTGTAAATTTTCTCCCCGAGGAATTTTTTTGAATCTAGCCTTTCAAGAGAAACTGGTTTTTTCAAAACAAATTCTGAATTATTGATTTCGTATGCATAACCTACAACTTCACCCTGACTGTCTTTTGGGATAAGGAAGTATCCTGCGCTTATTTTACCATCGTTTTTAGAATAAAATCGAAAACTATCCTGAAAGAGTTTTGTACCTACATTTGTTTGGTAAACTTGATTCATTGAGGCGATTCCAGAAACCTCAACAGTATCTCCATTTAAAGCAACAAAACCCGTAACCCGTGCAAAGGGGATAGGAGTGTACAAACCAGCTTCGTCATCATTTCCGAGTAAAAACTTACCATCACCCCAAGTAAAACCTGGTTTTATATCTGCAAAATCCAATTTGATATCAAAAAGGGTTCCATTCTTTTTAGTGTTGAAATTAATGAGATGCTTGTCGGGCAAGCGACCTTCGAACCAAATACCTCTTTCTGGGTTCAAATCGAATTTGTAAGTGTCATCGCTGAACGTAAACTTGTTTAGGTTGTATTCTCTTGCTGCATTGTAATTTTTTCCATTCCAATTTATAAGAGAAAGTCTAGCACCACTAACCGCATCTCTAACACCACCATAATGAGTTATAGAATAGTTCAAGTAGATTTCTGAGCCGTTATCTAGCACAATGTGGTAATTCCAAAACTCATTATAGTAACCGCCTTTTTTTTCGTGCTGTTTAATATTGTCGCTATTGATGTACTCTAAATTACCTGCAGGAATGGAAACAAAGTTTTGGCTAGCAACTTTCTGTGGCGCCAAGAATAGGATAATCAACAAAATAAGAGAGGAAGGAACTCTAAAAATCATAAAGCGATTAAATGAGGTGATGAATAGTTAGTAATATATAGATGAAGTAATACTATAATTGTTTCGAAAGATTAAATAATAAATACTATTGATAACGATTATAGTATATATCAAAGTAAAAAATGCCAAAATTCCTTATACTTGCCGTTCATAAAATCTAGTAGATGAAGAAGCTTTTAAATTTATTTCGCCCTGTTCTTAAGTTAAACATAAAATATCCTTTTTTAGTATTGGGTATTTCACTAATTCTAGCAATAATAAGTGGTTTTTATGCAGCTAAGCTAAAAGTCGATACTGATATTGCAAATTTGCTCCCAGCAGATAATCCAAATGTGTTGGCGCTTGAGGAATTAAAAAATAAGGTTGGTGGTGAGACCGAAATGCAGGTGGTTATCAAATCACCAAGTTTTGAGGCAAATAAAGCCTTTGCAGAAGTCTTAATCCCGAAAACGCTGGAGCTAACTTACGCTAGATATAACGATAAGTATTTTAAGCGAGCTGAGTTCAGAAAAGATACTGAAGTACTTAAAGACAACGCTCTTTACTTAGCTAGTAATAAAGAAATTGAGGAGATCACGTCGTGGCTTAAAGACGAGATTACTAAAGCTAAAGAAGATGCAAATCCTTTTCTGTTGGATTTCGGAGATGACTTTGATGATGATGAAGACGAGCCCAAAGAGGATAAGTCTGAGAAGTTTAAAGAAAGTTATGACGTTCTAGTACCATCAGAGTATCCCGTTAATTCCGACAGCACAATTATGGTGTTGAAGTTCTTTCCAACAGGGTCAAAAAGTGATATCCGTTATCTAGAAGATATGTTCGTGGTTTACGACTCTTTAGTTACGGCAATCAACCCCGCAGCTTTTCACCCTGATATGGTTGTTAAATTTGGTGGCCGTTTAGAGCGCCATGTGGAAGAGCTGACTTCTATTATGAATGATGTGATTGGAAGTTTTGCCTCGGGTATAAGCAGTGTTATACTTCTAGTGATGCTCTATTTCTTTGTAAAGAAATATCTGCATTATAGAAATGGTGAAAGTGAAGGGCATACGATTTGGAGCCATATTATCCGAATTCCTGTCCCCGTTATTATTATCGGCTTACCTCTAATTATTAGCTTACTTTGGACCTTTGGAATCACCTATTTCTATTTAGGAATTCTAAACACCATGACCTCAGTTCTTTTTGTGATTCTTTTTGGCTTAGGTATCGATTATGGCATTCATTACTACGCAAGATACATAGAGCTACGTTCTTCTGGTTTGGGCGTAGAAGAAGCTATTTATGAGACCAATGAGAAGACTGGCGAAGCTATCTTCGTTAGTGCAATTACTACGGCTGCAGCACTTTTTATTCTGATGATTGCCGAATTTAGAGGTTTTTCAGAATTTGGCTTTATATCAGGTACAGGGATTATTCTAGCGTTTTTAGCGATGCTTTATGTACTTCCTTCTATTCTAGTAATTTTTGAGCGCTGGAATTGGATTCTGTTTACTAAAGATGAACCTCAAGAAGAAATAAAAGCACATCGTTATCCATTTGCGAGAACTATAGTAGTTACTGGTTTAGCTATTTCGGCTTTAGTAATTGCTTTTAGTGGGAATTTAGAGTTCCAATACGATTTTGGGAAATTGGAGCCAACATTCCCTAAATACGAAGCATTCAAAAAACTTTCGGGGCAAGTAGGGGATTCTGATAAAAGAAATCCAGCTTATATTATTGCAGAAAATGATGAAGAAGTAGACGAGCTACTCATAGCAATTAATAAAAAAATTGCACTCGAAAAAGAAAATGGAGCTCAGACAATAAAAAGTGTTGAGGCTTTGCAAGAACGTTTCCCAACTACAAAAGAAGAAGCGGATATGAAGCTAGAGTCTATTGCTAAGATTCGGGAGCTTCTAAAGGATCCGTTTATTGTTGGCAAAAAAGATGAAGAACTCGACAAGCTTAGAAGAGCTTCTAAAACCACCAAACCATTGAAGATTGAGGATATTCCTGATTATCTGAAATCACGTTTTATTACTAAAGATGGAGAAGTTGGTCGTTTTGTGATTATTTATCCTGAAGGGAGTTTAGCTGATGGTAGAAGATCAATCGCTTTTAAAGACTCCATTGGTGAAGTAGTACTAGATAACGGTAAATCATATTACGCAGCTAGTACATCGATTGTAGCGGCCTCTATGTTAGATTTAATGAGAACGGAGAGCCCATATATGGTAGGTGCTACCTTCATTTTTATTTATTTCTTCATGTTGCTCACGTTTAGATCTATCAGATGGTCTATGATAGCCATGCTTCCACTTTTAGTTGGTTTATTGTGGTTATTTGGAATAATGATGGTATTCGATCTTCAATTCAATTTTTACAACCTCGTAGTTTTACCTGCCATACTCGGTATTGGTGAAGATAGTGGGGTGCATTTGGCACACAGATATAGAGAAGAGGGTAGAAACTCGATGTGGAAAGTGCTTTCGAGTACGGGACAGCATATTACAATGGGTTCTATAACAACGATGCTCGGTTTTGCAGGCTTGCTGTTTACAAATCATCCAGGATTACAGTCTTTAGGAATAATGGCCGTAATAGGAATAGGTATGACTTTGTTAACATCCATTACATTCTTACCAGCCCTCATTCAGTGGATGGAAGAGAGAGATTGGATTAAGTTTTAATTAGCAAATCATATCAGAGTTAAGGTAGCTCCTCGACTCCTCAGGATAGGTGGGGGCTAGAACTTTATTATTTTTAACTAGACTTATCTGTTATCACTTTTCTTTATGATTTGAATGTCTATATTTAGACCAACGGGCGAGGAAGTCCTTACGAAATTTGTGGATTTTATCAGAACTAAAAAGAGCAAATTAGTTTGGATAACATCTTAAAAGATAGCCATACGCTGTTTAAAGATGTCATTTCGGATTTTATCCGAACTAAAC
>JBLWXC010000009.1:0-170439 GCA_048267645.1 Balneola sp. | reverse complement strand
TTCAGGTTGGACACAGTATGCATTTGTGGTGTACCCAATTGAAGGTGCTGTAGGTATGGAACTACGTTTGCGTTACTGGCATTCTTTCGAAGGCGCTACTTACTGGGATGATGTTAGCATTACAAACTTAAGTGCTATTCCAGTAGATAATCCAGTATCGAATGAAGAAGAGTTCGAAGATGCACGTCCTGCCAAAATTCATCTAAATCAAAATTATCCAAATCCATTTAACCCAACTACAGTACTCAGCTTTGAGCTTTCTCAAACTGATGTTGTAAGCCTATCTGTATTTAATATGCTAGGCCAGAAAGTAATGGACTTGATAACAAATACTAAGATGAGCAGTGGACTACATAGTTTCACTTTCGACGCTCAAGACTTACCGAGCGGTATCTATTTATATCGTCTCTCTACAAGTAAATTCACAGAAGTCAAACGTATGACTCTGATTAAATAAGAAGCTTTTTAGCAATTATGGATTCCTAGTTGATACCTAGGAATCCTTTTTAAATCAACAGTTGAGTAAAAAGAGATATGCGTCTAGTTAACAATATTCTGATTTTAGTTTTTGCGTTTTTGTTATTAATACAATTTCCAATTAATGCTAAATCAACTACTACGGGTAAAATAACAGGCCGGGTAGTTGATAAAGAAACAGGGGAAACTTTACCCGGAGTTAATGTTGCAATTGTGGGTACTCAACAAGGGGCAGTTACTGATATTGATGGATATTATATTATTCTGAATGTGGCGCCTGGTACTTATGAGTTACGTGCTTCTTTTCTAGGTTTTAATTCACAAGTAGTACAAGATGTACGCGTTAAAATTAATCAAACTACTACTATAGATTTTCAATTAAGCGAGAGTGTAATTGAAGGCGAAGAAATTATTGTAACAGCAGAGCGCCCAATTGTACAGCGCGATTTAACCTCATCAAAGGCATCAATTTCTTCAACTGAATTAAAAATGCTCCCCATTGAAAATTTTGACGATGCGGTAAACTTACAGGCTGGTGTTGTAGATGGCCATTTTAGAGGCGGTAGGATAGGGGAAGTTGCCTACTTAGTTGACGGGATTCCAATCAACGACTCTTTTGACAATTCATACGCCTACCAGGTAGAGAATAATTCAATTCAAGAAGTAGAAGTAATTTCAGGAACATTTAATGCTGAATTTGGACAAGCTCAATCGGGTGTAGTTAACATCGTAACCAAAGATGGAAGTGATAAATACGAAGGTAATTTCTCCATGTACAGTGGCGATTATGTAACTACACACAGCGATATTTTTGCAAACAACAAATCCATTTCCCCTCTTGATATTTATGACATTCAAGGTTCTTTAAGCGGTCCAATTCCTGGTACTAAAAAGAAATTGCACTTTTTTGTTTCAGGAAGAACAGTTCACGATGAAGGCTATCTATATGGTAGAAATATTGTACGACCTGTTGGCCAAAGTGATGATAGCGGTGAGTTTGTAACTATAGATGGACGTCAAGTTTATGTGCCTATGTTTGGCGATAGTTCATATAAATCGATGAATTGGAGCAAACAAAATACAGCTCAACTTAAACTTACATCATCGCACATAAAACATAACAAGTTGTCTATTACAGGTTTATTCCAAAATGATTCTGGGCAAAATTATTATCACTTATACAAATATAATCCTGATGGAACACCAACAAACTATGGGGAATCTATAAGTTTCAATTTGGTTGATAGCTATTCAATCAGTGCAAAAACATTCATCAATTTAAAGGGGGCATATTTTATTAATAGAAGCAATTCGTATGTGTATGAAGATCCTTTAGATTCAAGATACCCACGTGATGACGCACAGAGTTTTTTAGGTGGTAATTTTTCCTTTTATAGAGGTGGTGCCGTAATGGATTACACTAAAAGGGAAACCAAAACCCTGTTGTCAGGTTTCGATATTACTAGCCAAGTTAACAGGCAACATATGGTAAAAACAGGGGGGTTATTTAAAACCTATAACTTGAAGTTTAGAAGTTTTGGGATAAATAATAATTCATCCACTAGTTTTACACCTTCAATTCCACCAGAAGGAACACCAGATCACGTTTACTTTGATGAAAAACCAATTGAAGTTAGTGCCTACATCCAAGATAAAATGGAATTTGATTATATGGTGGTAAACCTTGGGGTTCGTTTCGATTATTTCGATGCAAACAGCAGTTTCCCTTCAGATTATGGCCGCCCAACAACTTCAGAAAAGACAAGCACTACCCCTAACTGGCAAATATCTCCACGATTCGGAATTGCCTATCCGATTTCAGAAACGGGTATTGTACACGTATCTTACGGTCATTTTTTCCAAGTTCCATCATTTCAATATCTCTACATAAATCCGGATTACACTTATAACCCAGAAGTTGGATTATCACGTGTTTTTGGAAATCCAGATTTAAAACCCCAACAAACAGTTTCATACGAAATTGGTTTGCAACAAGGCTTCAATGATGTAATAGCTATACAAATAACGGCTTTCTATAAAGATATTAGAAATTTATTGGGTACCCGTATTGAGACTATCCAACCTGGTGTTGATGAGCCATTTCCACTTTCAAAATATGGTAGATATATCAATACCGATTATGGACAAACTAAAGGGCTTATCATCAATCTAGAAAAGAGAATGAGTAACAACTTTAGTTTTAATATTAACTATTCCTTCCAAGTTGCTTCAGGAAATGCAAGTGACCCACAATCTCGACTTTTAGATGAACAAGCAGGTGTACAAACAGAGAAACAACTTGTGCCGCTTGATTGGGATAGAAGACATCAAATTAACGCAACAACTAGCTTTTTAACCAAGAATAATTGGGTTCTTACTATTCTTGGTGAATTTGGCTCAGGTTTCCCATATACGCCATCTCGAGCAAATGAGCGTATTGGTTTAGTAAACTCAGATAGAAAGCCAAACTACCTCAATTTTGATGCCTACGCTTCAAAAAGCATTAAGATTAAAGGAATGAATGCGAGCGTTTTTGCGAGAATCTACAACATTTTCGATGTCAAAAATGAGACGGGCGTCTACGATGATACTGGACGTGCCTTCCCAAATCTTCAATACTATTCAGGAGCACCTCAAGGCCTGAATACCAAAGAAGAATTTTTATTCAGACCAGATTTCTACTCCGCCCCACGGCGAGTGTCTCTAGGTTTGAGCTTAAGCTTTTAAGAGGAAAATTGTGACTATAATTGAGAATAAATCGACAATGAAACTACAGAAAACAGCAATTCTAGCTATTATTACTTTTCTGATGCTACCCCTAACTACAAGTGTTGTTAGTGCTCAAGAGGATATTGACCATGGTAGTAATAAATGGACACAATGGGGGATAATGGATGGTAATCGCGTTCGTACACTTTTTTCCAATCACGGTGAGATTGCCCGTTATCCCGATCAGCCTTCTGGTGAATGGCCCAAAGGTAGCGGACATTCTTATGTTGATGGAGTTGCCTTCATCGTTTCCGCTAAAACTAAGGATGCTCAAGGCAATACAATTACTCCAATGAGTACCAATTATCGGGAGTTTATCGATTTGGATCCCGTTACAAAAGTTCCTTGGGGATTTGCACCTTTATATGGATTTTCGAATCCTTTACAAGATTCCCCAGCTCGTAGTGATGATGAGAGTACATGGCCAGCAGTTTGGCCCGATCGTCCTGTTGATTGGGCTGGTCAATGGAATGGATGGTTTGGGAAGGGTGTAAGTAATGCCGATTTAGAAACCTATTTTGTATATGATGATGCTGAGGATGAAGAATGGACTCAAGCGCCTCACAATTTCTATCCTTGTAAAAACGACTCTACCCGTGGTGGTTTAGGAATTGAGGTAAAGGCTCGAGGTTTTCAATGGAACCACCCGTTAGCCCAAGATGTGATTTTCTGGCTGTACGAAATCACAAATGAATGTGATGTTGATTATGATGAAGTATACTTCTCTCAATACATTGATTGGGGAATTGGTGGAACTGATGACTCTGGTGATGATGAAGGAGCTTACGATACTGATTTAGATATTGCCTTTGCATGGGATTATGATGGCGTTGGTTCTCCTGGTTTATGGGGCCCCGTTGGTACCGCTGGATATTCATTTTTGGAATCTCCAGGGAATTCAACCGATAGCAAAGACAACGATAATGATGGCATTGTTGATGAGAAAAGAAATAGTGGTGCAGGCCAGCTCATTGAAGGACAAGCCAATATTGAAGCCTATGTACAGGCGAATTACAATCGTGCCCAATTTGAAGATTTTTATCTCCCTCTTGAACAAATGCCAGCCTATCAATCAGGAGTTTGGTGGACAGGCGACGAAGACATGGATTGGGTTACATTTTCAGATTTAAACGATAATGGAATTTGGGACTCAGGTGAACCTCTAAATAATGATGTAGGTAAAGATGGCTTAGGGCCAAATAGTCCAAACTATCCTGGAATTGACGAAGGTGAAGGAAATGGTAAACCCGACGAAGGTGAACCAAACTTCGATGGATTAGATAAAGATGAGTCTGATCAAATTGGATTGACTGGTTTTCAGGTTTTTGATGTTCACCAATACGAATTAATTGATGATGAACAGAATTTCGAATTGTTTTCAGAGTCATTGCCACCAATAGATGATATTGTTCTAGAAGGCGGTAGAAATTTAGGGATGTTCTTTTCATCAGGGCCATTTCCTTTAAAAGCAGGTCAAACCGAACGTTTTTCTATGGCGCTCGTTTTTGCCGAAAAAGATTTTAATGATCCAAGAGACATCTCTAACTCATCGTTA
Source organism: Balneola sp. (assembly GCA_048267645.1). Taxonomy (GTDB): domain Bacteria; phylum Bacteroidota; class Rhodothermia; order Balneolales; family Balneolaceae; genus Balneola. The sequence continues at coordinate 165,638 of JBLWXC010000009.1, read as the reverse complement.
GCACGTAAAAAAGAAACAGTTCAACAGATTTATAATGCAGATTATCAATTTGCTCGTCCACCTAATAAATCGAACCTAACTGCGGTTGCTGGCGACGAAATGGTAACACTTTACTGGGATGATAAAGCAGAAAGTTCGTACGACCCATTTCTAGGTGAATATGATTTTGAAGGTTATCTCATCTATCGCTCAACGGAGCCAAATTTTGAAGAAAACCTACTTATTACTGATGCTTATGGAAGTACAATCTATCAAAAGCCACTTGCTCAATTCGATCTTAAGAATGGCATAAGTGGGTTGCACCCAGTGGCAGTAAATGGTGTTCAGTTTAATCTCGGTAACGATACAGGGCTAAAACATAGCTACATAGATCGTGATGTGATAAACGGCAAAACCTATTATTACGCATTGGTGCCTTACGACCGTGGATTTGTTGAAAAAGATGCAGACGGGAATTTCGTAACAAGTTCTGACGGAAAAATTCGTGGTATTTCACCAAGCACAACTTCCGCAGTTATCAAAAACGATGTGGCTGGAAATATAAATATTGATGTGAATACCGCTGTTGTAACTCCTAGAGCTCCCTCAGCTGGTTATGTGCCACCAAATGTTATTGTGTCAGATAATGAACTACAAGGTACAGGAAGCATTTCTGTAAATATACTGTCGAGCGGTACAGTGGTAGAAGGAAAAGAATATGTACTTAGTTTCAAAAACGATACCACTTGGCAAACTAACATCAACCCTGAGGTTACACTAACTTCCCCAGATGATGCGGAACCAATTTTTAGCGGAGTTTTAGAAGGAGGAAGCCTACAAACATCGCTAGTAGATGGTTTTTCTATTGATATAGAAGGTCCTAAAGATATCGCCGTTATTGACACAAGTGTTAAATACGTTGGTGAAGGAGGTAATTATACTCCTCATATTGAGCCAGCTTCAAATAATAGTCTTTTCATTTCTAGATTTATCAAATATCCAGCTGATTTTGAAATAAAATTCACTTCAGCAACTTCTGATACTTCGATGAGAGTGGCTTTTGGAATGCAAGAAATTCCAACACCATTTTATATCCTTAACACAATTACTGGAGAAAGAGAACGGTTTGCCATTATTGAAGATATAGACGGCCTAAAAAATGGGCAGTATGATGCTGGGGAATTGATTGTAATTATTATGGGAACCGAGCCTGGTGTTGAACCTACATTTGCGGGTGGTAAATGGAGAGCTAGTTGGTCGGTTCGATTTATTCCGCCAGATCCAGTTCTTCAACCCGATTTAACTCCTCAAGCTCCTGCTGATGGTTCATCTTTGGTGTTTAAAACTACTAAACCATTTAGTAGTAGCGACAAGTATAGATTTACTATGAAAGGAGGCGAACTAGACAAGGACCTAGCGAAAGATAGACTTAAAGATATTTTCGTTGTACCAAACCCTTATGTGGCAACAAGCGATTTCGAACCCGCTAATACATACCGCTCTGGACGAGGTGAACGTCGAATTTACTTTATGAATCTCCCTGCCGAATGTACCATAAAGATTTACACCATTACAGGTCAACTTGTAAATACGATTTATCACAATTCAACAATTGATGATGGACAAGAGGCTTGGAATTTAGTTACCAAAGACGGAATGAATCTATCATATGGAGTTTATTTATACCATGTTGAAGCAAAAGGTATTGGTGAAAGAACTGGAAGATTTGCAGTTATTAAATAAGGAATGCAATGAATTTTAAAACTAGACATATTTTAACTATTAGTGCATGCTTTATTGGTTTAATGCAACCATTAACCACTAATGCACAGAACGTTTCTAAAGCGGGTACTACTGTTGCCGAGTTTCTACAAATTGGTGCTGGCGGTAGAGCTACTAGTATGGGGTCTGCTTTTGTTGCTGTATCTGATGATGCCTCAGCATTATATTGGAATCCTGCAGGAATAACCTCAATTGCCAATAATGAAATTATTTCATCCCACAGTGAATGGTTATCTGGGTTGGATTATAACTATATGGGAGCTGTATTCAATTTCAAGAAATTTGGGAATGTTGGATTTGCTTTAACTATGCTTAGCGTGCCTGAGATGTTAGTTAGAACGGAAGAGTTTCAAGATGGGACTGGTGAAACTTTTGATGCTGCCGACATGGCTTTTGGTATTACTTACGCCTCAACAATTGGGGAAAGGTTTAGTGTTGGTGGAACCGTCAAATTCATTCAACAAAGAATTTGGCACTCAAAAGCGCGCGGGGTAGCTTTAGATTTAGGCACCAAATATAAGACAGATTTCCTCGGTGGGATGGTAATTGGAGCAACAATAACCAATTTCGGAAGCGACTTAAGAATGCAAGGCAGAGATTTAAGAACTTTCGTTGACCCAGATCCTGTAAGCGAAGGCAACAATGATAGAGTTCCTGTTAATTATGAGACTGACTCATGGAGCTTACCTCTTAACTTCCAATTTGGAATTGCCTTTGAACCACTAAAAACACCAATGCATAACATTCTAATAGCCATTGATGCATTACACCCAAGTTCGAATTACGAAAGTGTAAACATAGGTGGGGAATATAGTTTCCAAAAAAGAGTGTTTTTTAGAACTGGTTATCAATCTTTATTCTTAGACGATGTTGAAGTTGGCTTTAACGCTGGGCTGGGAGTTAACCAACAGCTTTCAACTGGGCTTTTGGCCAAGCTAAGCTATGGGTATAAATCAGTTGGAAGTTTAGGCGTAGTTCATACTTTAGCACTTGAGGTAGGCTTCTAAATTGATAAATAAGAAAACACATAGTATTCGATTCATTAGTGGTGTCACAAAGTATAAAATTCACTTTGTGTTATTCTTTATTCTGTTCGGTTTATCGTGTTCATCAAATAATGAGGGAACAACAACTTCTACGAGCGAAACTAAAACCATAACGTATTGGTCGTCTCCAAATCCTCAGGAATATGCACTAGCGAAAGAACTGGTACAAGAATGGAATGCCAAGCACGAAGATGTTCAAGTTCTTTTGCAAGCATTACCAGCAGGCCAATCAAGCGAAGAAGTACTCCTTTCAGCGATGGTAGCAGGAACTACACCTGATATCTGTTCAAATATTTGGCCTGGAATTACGAACGATTTTATACGCGCGGACGGGCTTTATCCTCTCGATAAATTTGAGGATTATCAAGAAGTGATGGAGCAAAGAGTGCCCACCGATATCTTAGAAAGTGTAATCGCTGAAGACGGTCACACCTATCAAGTTCCTTGGAAAACGAACCCTATCATGGTTCAATACAATGTGAAGATGTTCAAAGATGCAGGTATTGAAACTTTCCCTCGAACTTATTCAGAGTTTCTTGAGGCTGCTTCCAAAATCACAAAAGATATTGACGGTGATGGTAGAATAGACCAATGGATGGGTTTTAGAGATATTCGGCCTATTTGGTGGCAACGTTATTACGATTATTACACAAGTTATATAACGGCTTCAGGGGGTAGAACTTTATTTGAGAAAGGCGAGCTGGCTATCGATGAAAAGGCCTCAAACGAAGTGTTCAATTTCTACCAGCAGCTTTATAAAAAAGGATATTTCCCTCGTTCATCCCTACAAGGAAATGCGTTTTTGTACGATAGAATTGCAGTTGAATTTACAGGACCTTGGAATATTTCTTATTTAGAAAAAAACGCACCACCTGAGCTAGAATATGATTTTGCACCACTGCCTGTTCCAGATCAATACGAAGGAGAAGTGTACACTTATGGGGATCACAAAAACATTGCGATTTTTTCCAATACAAAGCATCCTAAGGAAAGCTGGGAATTTGTAAAATTTCTGATTAGTAAAGAAGCCGATTATAGATTGCTCGCTTTTGCAAGCCAAATCCCAATTCGAAAAGAACTATTAACGGATCCCGAATTCGAGACTTTTTTTAAGGAGAATCCGAGTTTAGCACGTTTTGCCCAGCAAGCTGCGTACACTCGCGGTGTAGATAACGTTCGTGATTTCAAAGAAATCTTAGATGCCGTAGCTCGCTATTACGAAATAGTTGCTGTGTACGGAAAAATAACCCCTGAAGAAGCCACCAAAGAGATGATTTCGGCAATAGAAATTTTAAGGGAGTGGAATAAATAGAAATGAAGAAACTCTCCAAAATACTGAAACCTGGATTTTGGTTAAGTGTGCCATACATGCTTCACCTTTCGTTATTTTTTGTATATCCCGTTGTGTTTTCAATCATATTGGTTTTCCATCGCTGGGATGTCGTTACACCAATGGAATTTGTTGGTTTAAAGAATTTTATAAGAGTTTTTTCGGATGAAGTTTTCCTACAATCATTAATTAATACTGGAATTTTCTTAGTACTTCATATTCCTCTTCAAATTGTTTTGGCACTCTTTTTTGCAACATTGCTCAATCAGCAAATTGTGGCTCGCGGGTTTTTTAGAACCTTGTATTTCTTGCCGGTTGTAGTTTCTGGTGTGGTAGTTACCATTCTATTCCAACAGCTTTTTTCATTCGAAACAGGCTTGATAAATCAGTTTTTATTTAAACTTGGGATAGATCAAGTTCCGTGGTTAGTTTCAGAAAACTGGGCAATGCCATCCATCGCTTTAATGGCAACATGGAAAAATGTGGGTTTGTATGTAATTTTATTTATGGGAGGTTTACAATCCATTCCCAACGAGTTGTATGAAGCCGCAGACCTAGAAGGAGCTAGTGCACAACAGCAATTTTTCCACATAACTCTACCCATGTTGAATCCAACGGTGGTTACCGTAATTGTATTATCTGTGATTGGTGGATTTTCACTATTTATTGAGCCCTACGTAATGACGGGTGGTGGACCAATGAACTCAACATTATCAGCAGTTTTATATATCTATAATCAAGCATTTAACTTTGGTCACATGGGTTATGCATCTACAATGGGACTCTTTTTTGCAGTAATCATTTTTACAGTCGTTAAAATTCAACGAAAATTTGTAGAAACGGAGCTGTACTGATGAAGAAAACCTTGCTATACACGGCTTTGATTTTGGGTGCATTTGTGTTCGCTTATCCTTTTATCTGGATGCTCTTTAGCACTTTTAAACCCGATGGTGAAATTGGAGGAATTCAGCTTTTGCCCGAAATTTGGACCTGGCAAAACTACAAGCTCGTTTTTGATAGAATCCCCATTGAGAAAGGATTTATAAACAGCATAATAGTAACTAGTTTAGTAACACTATCAGTTACGCTATTTGGCTCAATAACAGGCTATGCATTTTCGAGGCTGAATTGGAAAGGTAGGGATGCTATGTTTTCATTGAGCTTGTTAACTATGATGATTCCATTCCAAATAACACTCATACCAACATACATTCTTATTGTAAAGTTAGGACTTACCGATAATCTAGCTGGTTTGATTGTCCCAACTATGGTAACAGCTTTTTCCATCCTGTTGTTTAGGCAAAGCTTTTTAACCATTCCTCAAGATTTAATCGATGCAGCTCGCTTAGATGGATGTAGCGAACTTGGAATTTTATTCAGAATTATTCTGCCACTTTCAAAACCTGTGGTTATAACTGTTGCAATACTCACCTTTGTAGCAAACTGGAATGAAGTATTGTGGCCACTCATTGTAATTCGCGATCAAGATTTAATGACTATGCCACAAATGGTAGCACTTTTTGCGGTGGGCGGTGGCTCCGACTCAAGCATTGGGGCTCAACTGGCATCAGCACTTTTATTGGCACTACCGGTGGTAATAGCTTACTTAATTTTCCAAAAGCATTTTATAAAAAGCATGGCCTCTTCAGGGCTTAAAAGTTAATGATTAACCAAATTCTGATGACAACGAATCTCACTCATATTAAGCGGCTCTTTCCAATTTATTGTGTCTTTTTGATTCTTCTTTTTGTGAATTGCAAAGAGAATAGTCCAAAGGATGAAATAGTACCTTCAATTCTGAATTTAAATCACCTCGATTCTTTAGGTGAGGTTGTAAATTATGGTGGACAAGATTTACGAATCATCCATATTTATGCAGATGCACCAAACTACAACTGGGTAGGGGATGATGATGAGGGCGAAGCTTGTGTAGATGATGCAACACGTGCAGCTGTGGTGTATTTGCGTCATTATGAGCTGACTGGAGAGGAAGAGTCAGCAGAGAAAGCGAAAGATTTGCTTCGATTTGTAATGTATATGCAAACGGATGAAGGGCTCTTTCACAATTTCGTATGGACCAACAAACTTCAAAAAAACACAACACATCAAAATAGTGTAGCCGATAAATTGAATTGGTGGGCAGCAAGAGCTGCGTGGGCATTGGGAACTGGGGCAAGAGTTCTTGCCGATTACGATTCCTCCTTTGCCAATACATGTATACTTTCCTTAGATAAATTAATGCCTCATGTTAATCAGGTAACTTCAAAATATCCTGCTACAAAAATGGTAAGCGGACGTGAAATGCCGACATGGTTAATTGAAGAATCTGCTTCGGATGCTTCTAGTGAATTGTTATTAGGACTTACGGAAGCCGCAAAAGTATCTGATGCTAGTAAATATACCGATGCCATCAACAAGTTAAGTGCAGGGATTGCAATGCTACAATACGGAGATGTGGCTTCTGCTCCTTATGGTGCACATCTTTCTTGGGAAGGAGGGTGGCATGGCTGGGGAAATTCCCAAACAATGGCACTATCCCAAGCTGATAAGTTAGAAAGTGCAATAATTGAAGCAGATAATTTTTATCCTTGGTTATTGGTAAATGGATGGTTGCATTCTTTTGAGCTTCAAAACCCAAATAACCGTAGATCTTTTGAACAAATTGCTTATGCCGTTCGTGCAGCTTCGGTGGGGCTTGTTCGCCTCTATGAAGCTACCGATAATGATGACTATGCAATTATGAGCGGTTTAATGGCTAGCTGGCTAAACGGCAATAATGTAGCCAATACCAAAATGTACAATTCTTTGCATGGTTATGGTTATGATGGAATTAACAGTGCTTCAGAAGTGAACAAAAATTCAGGAGCTGAATCAACAATAGAAGCAATTTTTACAGTACTAGAAGTAGAACAATATCCACAATCAAACAAATGGTTTTATGCCACTTCGCTTGACCCACAAACGGTTTCAGCAAATGGCAAAGAGTATAAATATAGATTTTTTGAAGTAACTGAAAATGGAAAAAAAGAACGAATTGCAGTGTTACTGAACCTAACAGATGCATCGACTCAGATTTTAACTGAGACAGAATTAAACGAGATTATAAAATAAAAACTAATTACTAGGTGGCTAAGGTCATATGATGTTTAAAAAAACAAAAATTCCTCTACTATCCCCAAGAGAAGATGTAGAATGGGCAAGCGGAGCTGTATTTAATCCTGGTGCGTATTACGACGGAGAGTTGGTGCACTTGTTATTCAGAGCGATTCCAAAGGGATACGAAAGAATTAAACTTAAAAATGTTTCCCCAGGTGAGCCAGAAACTGGTTTTGATGAGAAGTATATTTCTTACATAGGTTATGCTTCCAGTAAGGATGGTATAAATTTCGAATGGAGAGAAGAACCTTTTATTGGAACAGAGCATTGGTTCAATAAATTCGGTTCAGAAGATCCTAGAATTTCCCGTTTAGATGGTAAATACTTAATTACTTACACCGCACTCCAACGCCATGCTTTTGATGAAGTAAACGGTGTTAGAATTGGTTTGGCAATCACAAACGATTTCAAAACAATTGAGAAGAATGGAATTGCAGGTCCTACTGATTTAAGAGATAAAGACGCCGTTATCTTCCCTAAAAGAATAAATGGCAAAATAGCCATGCTTCATCGAGTAGTTCCTAATATTCAAATTATCTACTTCGATTCTATCGACGAATTCCACCATCCTTTGGAAGGCGTTTGGGAAGATCATTTAGCAAATTTAGAAGAACACACCGTAATGCGTCCCGAGTTTGAATGGGAGAATTTAAAAATTGGAGCAGGTCCAACTCCAATCGAAACTCCCGAAGGCTGGTTGCTCATTTATCATGGTGTTGATACCAATCATGTTTATAGAATGGGAATGGCTTTGTTAGACCTAGAAGATCCATCAAAAGTAATAGCTAAAAGTCCTATTCCATTGCTTGAACCTGAATTAGATTTCGAGCTTTTTGGTGATGTCGCTAACGTGGTTTTCCCTGAAGGGGCAGTCATTATTGACGGCACACTGCATGTGTACTATGGAGCAGCAGATTCAGTGATTGGTCATGCTCAAGCACCATTAGCAGAAGTCTTAGACTGGATGAAGAAGAACAAAACTAACAACGATTAAAACTTTCAAGTAGATATAAGAATGCCTCACTTAGAAGATGCCAGCCCTGCTTACGAGCAAGGACCAAAAAAAAGTATAGAAATAACTCACTCGTTGGAAATTGTTAGGCTGAATGGAGGAAAACCCATTCTTACACCAAAAACAGATTCTCCTTGGGAATCAAAAGTGGTGCTAAATCCAGCTGCAGTACTTATCGACGATTTGGAGCTTTTGCAACAAGTAATGAAAAGTTGGGATATTGACGAAACCCAAAAACAAACCTTGTTAGATGCGGGCGGAGCAACCGTAATGCTTTATCGTGCCCAAGGCGAAGTTGACCAAACAAAAGGTGTGGCTCCATCATCGGCTGGGCTCGCGGTTTTCACTCCAACTTTAGAACTTGTTTGGAGGCGTGATACTCCTGCAATTGCACCTGTAGAATCCTTCCATAACCTTGGTGTTGAAGACGGTCGCTGTACTTTCATTGACGGGACTTTTTACTTTTTCTATACAGGATATTATTTCAATTCTGAAGAGAATGCCAATAAAGTCCATATTTGCTTAGCAACTACAAAAAACTTTATTGATTGGGAGTTACACGGACCAATTCCAGGGAATCTAAACGATGTTGACAACAAAAACGCGGTTCTACTTCCCGAAAAAGTAAATGGAAAATGGGTCCTTTTACATCGTCCAATGTTTGGTGAATATCCAAAAGCACTCCATTGGGCTATTTCAGATAGTCTATTTGGACCTTGGAAAAGCAAAGGAATGGTGATGGCGAGTTACAAATTCCAAGAATTTAGCCAGTCGTGGATTGGTGCTGGTGGACCTCCAATTGCATTAGGAGATAACAAGTTCCTAACCATTTACCATCAAGGTCATTATTTGCCAGATCATAAACGGGAATACGATCTCTCGGCCACAATACTTCATTTCCCTGAAGTTGGTTCATGTATTCCCCAAAAGAGAATTGAGCCTTTGATGAGACCAACTGGTTCCGAAGAGCAAAAAGGCGACGAAAATTTGGGAGTTGATAACGTACTCTTCATTTGCGCTAATTATAAACTTGGCGAGGACTTAATTTTACCATACGCCGGTGCTGATAGCCGAATATTTGGTGCAAAAATCAATATGCAATCTCTTATTGATGAAATAGAAAAGGATTAGAATGAAAAAAACCGCTACATCTTTGGGATGTTTATTTTTGATGATTGGGTTGAGCTCTTTCATAGTTCACGCTCAGGAGAAAAACACACTCAGAGACTCGATAGCGGTTCATTTCAATGGAGATGCATCGGTAGAAGTCGGAAGTCCTTATGTTGGACTCGAATTTCATCACAGTTCTCCACTTCCTCAGCGAGTTAGTTTTTATTATCCAGTTGCAAATAGCATCGATTTAAGCAATGATTACTGGACTCGCGACCAAACCTACTCAATGGCTTTAGCTTTGAAAGAAGGAGAGAAGAAAAGTGAATGGATTGGTCTGGAACCTTTCGAGATGGAATTAACTCCCTATGAAGTCACATTCACCAAAAAAGATCCTTCCAAAGAAATATCTATTCGCTATCAATTCACAAAGGATAGCCCCACTTTTGTGATTAGCTATAGCATCAAGAATACAAGCAGCAAAGCTGTGAATCTTGAACTTTATACCGATTTACAAGCTAGTTTAAAAACAAGCCATACCTTTGCCACGAAAGACAAAGCTTGGAGTGAGTTTAGAAGTGAAGGAACTTCGCTATTCCAAAATTTTGAGGATGATGAAGTTCAGAATGTCCAATTATTTGCTAGTAATATAGGCGTACAACCAACTTCCTTTAGCGCAGTGAGTGAACTAGATAGTTTGCCTGCTTCCGAAAAGTGGTGGAGTGGAATGAGCACAACCTTAGATGGACAAACGGCCACAAAAGCATCCCCAAAAACACCAGCTTTTAGATATAAATACTCCCAATACACATTACCGGGTGAGTCATTAGAAGTTGTACAAGTGATTGGTTCGGCTAGAAAAGGAGAGGCCTACGAACTCGTTTCAAAACTTTTGCAATCTGCCAAAGAAGATGTTCTAGCGTATGAACAACAAGTTTTAGACTACACTAGAAAGAACACATTCAAAACAGGCGATAAGGTCCTAGATCATTCAGTGCTTTGGGCAAATAGCATTTTAGATGTAAATCGCCACTACATCGATGGCTCTATCCAGCCAATGCCATGTCCTGCTGAGTATAATTTCTATTTCACCCATGATGTCCTGCTAACCGATTTAGCTGCCGTTAATTTTGATCTCCCAAGAGTAAAACAAGATTTAGAATTTATTACGTCTCATGCCGACTCCAATTACGTGATTCCTCATGCATATTATTGGAAAGACACTAAGTATCTAACAGAATTTGCACCACCCGATAACTGGAATCATTTTTGGTATGTGATTACATCCGGAAGTTATCTTCGTCATTCGGGAGATACCGATTTCTTGAAGCAGATATATCCATATCTGTCTAAAAGTGTGAACGATTTCAAAACACACAAAAAGAATGACATTATCTATTCTTACCGACCAGATTGGTGGGACATCGCACGGAATTTTGGTCCACGTTCTTACACCACCATTTTAGCTATTAAAGCACTGAAAGAATATCTGTTCATTTCAAGCATTTTGGGGAAGAATGAAGAATCTCTATTGTTGTTGGAAAAAGAAATTGAAGAAATGGAATTGGCCCTAAATGAACAGCTTTGGAGTGAAGAACAAGAATATTTGATTAACTATTTCGAAGATGGAACCTTGGATGAACATTACTATATAGGTTCTTTATTAGGTAGCCACTACAATCTACTTAACAAGGAAAGAAAGGAAAAGTTAACAGCTACGGCTGAACGTAAAATCGTAGACCCTAAAATTGGAGTTTATACTGTGTATCCAATGGATTTCCAAAATCTCATTGAATATCTGAAACTTGCTGGGAACGAAGCTGGCGACCCTTATTATTACATCAACGGTGGTATTTGGCCTCATGGAAATGCTTGGTATGCTCTTTCTTTAATGGAGATTGGGAAGCAAGAAGAAGCACTTCAATTTATTAAGCGAGTAATGACGGTAGGTGGTGCGATAAATAGTCCTAACGGCCAGCCAGCAATGTATGAGTACAGAGTTAGCGATAAGGGTAATCCATCGGTCTACGGTAAAATTGATAAGCCTCAGTTCACTTGGGCTGCAGGTTGGTATTTATATAGTTTGTACAATTTGTTTGGTGTGAAGGAATCCGAGTGGAATATCAGGATTGAACCTTACACCAATGCAGAATTGAATGCGATAGAGTTTAACCTAGCCAGTTCTGGTGCTACCAATTTGATAAAAATTGAAGGTGAAGGGAAGCATGTTCAGCGACTCTTGATAAATAAAAAACCTTATTACAGTTTGGTACTTCCACATAAAATGGAACCAGATTTTAATACGTTTGAAATTCAAAAAGGAGAATTAAAAACTCCATTACTAACACAGGTAAATGCAATACTGAACTCAAGCTCCTATTCTGAGTCAAAGCGAGAGTTAGAATTGAATTTTAGCAGTTTTAAGTCGCATAGTGTTAAATTGCATATCCAATCTACAGAAAAACCAGTAAGCGTTATCCAAAACGGTGCTACTATAAAATCATGGTCTTCAACAAAAAAAGAGGATGTGTTTTATACGGAAATCAGACTTGAACAGTCTAATCCAAATGATGAGTTACAAGTTCAGTTCTCAAACTGAAAAAGCCAGATTAACACACTGATTATACTTCTAGAAGCTGTAAAAAAATTGAGGCAATTTCTTTAATAAACTCCTAGAAGGGACGATAAATGCTCTTAATAATGCCTATTTATTAGTGTTATATATGAGTAAGTCTAAGTCGAACATGGGCAATAATTAGCTGCCAACACGATTATTAGTGAGTGAAAAAATTTAACTAACTCACTGATATTCCTTTAAACATTGCATAATTATAATTTTTCCATGTAGAAATATCATTTACTTTATAAAATATTAAGGGTAAATGTTAAAGGCTCCGAGTTTAAAATCTTAACATCACTTGAAGGAATTATATAGCTATAGCCGTAGTTATTTTAGATGTGGTATATGTTAGAAGATAGATAGCTATAAGGATCCTAGGATTAAATTATGATGAAAATTTTTAGCAAGCCTGAGGTCAAAGGATTTCTAGTAGGCTTGGCAGTTATTATTTTAGGTTTCCTAATCGCTTTTTTTAGGTATCAAGGTCTTCGCCAGATGGAGAGAAATGACCTTATAAAAGTTATAGCCACTATTGAGCAAAATATTGAGAGAACTATTCATGAGAGTTATAATGCTGCACTTTCCCTAGCGTTAACTGTTGGTGCAGACGGCCAAGTTAAAGACTTCGACTCTGTGGCTGCTCGTATATCTGAAAATAATGAGAGTATCGATCTTCTAGAGTTGTTACCAAATGGAATCATAGAGTATGTGTATCCGCTACAAGGTAATGAGGTTGTAGTTGGCTATGACGTAGCAAACGATCCAAAAGTACAGTTAGAAGTAGAAAAGGCACTTCTTGAAGAGAGAATGTACTTTGCAGGGCCTTTTGAATTAAAGCAAGGTGGTATGGCTGTAGCAGGACGTCTTCCTATCTTCTTAAATGGTAAGTTTTGGGGCTACTCTGCAGTTCTAATTTATTTAGAAACACTTATAAATCAATCAGGAATTAATTCTTTCTATCAGGATGAATATTATTTTCAGCTTGCTAAAACTAACCCTAATACCGGAGAAGAGGAGTATTTTCTTCCAGTTAGAAATGATATTGATTTACACTCCTACGACAAAGTTAGTTTTCCTGATGGAGATTGGAAGCTATATGGTGCTAAAATTGGAAAAAGTGAATCTAAAGCAGCACTTCTATTGATTGGGACATTATCTGTCATAATAGGTATCCTCTGTGGCTATGCATCAATTTTATTCTTCAGAAAACCTGAAGAATTAAGAGAATTGCTAGATGAGAAGTCTCGTGAATTATTAGAAAGCAGAGAGATGTATAAAAATAAATCAGGCTTATTGCAATCTATATTAGAGAGCCCAAGAGATATGGAAATATTCTCGTTAGATAGAAATTTTTGTTATTTAGCGTTTACAACCTCACATGAAAAATCAGTAAAAAAATTCTTCAATAAAGATATAGCCGTTGGTGATTGTATACTTGATGGATTTCCTAATAAAGAACTTATTGGGAAAGTTAAAGCAATATATGAGAGGGTACTTAAAGGTGAACATGTTGAGTTTACGTACAAAGAAGATGACGGTCCTTTTCAAGGGAACTTTTATGAGAATAAGTTGGCGCCAATTATCAATGACAACCATGAGATTATAGGGATTACCTCATTCATAATTGATATAACTGCTCGCGAGAAAGCAGAAATGGAATCTAAAAAGCATGAACAAAGATTTAAAGCGCTTATCGAAAACGGAAGTGATGGGGTTGCTATTCTAAATCAAGATGGAACAGCTTCTTATATTGGACCTTCAGTTCAAAAAATACTGGGATATACCGAAGAAGAGGTTTTAAATCTTGGTTTAGATGGGTTAGTTCATGAAGAAGATTTACCTGAGGCACTTAAAAGAATAGAATTAGCAATGATGAATCCAGGTGAAACTATCAAAGGATATACATCTAGGATGAAGCATAAAGATGGTAGCTGGAGATGGATCGAAGCCGTAATTACAAATTTATTAGATGACCCTGCCGTACAAGGAGTAGTAGATAATTTTAGAGATGTAACCGAAAAAGTTGAAGCCGAAAATGAATTAAAAAGAGTTTTAAAACAACTTAGAAGTCACCTAGAAAATTCACCATTAGGAGTTATAGAGTACACAAGAGATTTATATATAACTAAATGGTCGAAAAAATGTGAGGAGATGTTCGGATGGTCTGAAGAGGAAATGCTAGGTAAACATGCCTTTGATTTTATTTATGAGAATAACAAAAAAGAGGTGCGTGAAGTAGGTTCAGAGTTATCAAAAGGTGATGTAAATGGAAATATTTCATACAATAGTAACTATACCAAAAGTGGAAAAATAGTAGATTGTATTTGGTACAATTCCATCATTAAAAATGAAGAAGGCGAGGTAATTAATATAATGTCTTTGGTAGAAGATATTACTTTTAAAAACCGGGCCGAAGAGCAACTAAGAGAAAGTGAACATCGATTTAGAACGCTTGTGAATAATTCGCCTTACTGTATACATGAAATTGACATGGATGGCACTCTGACGTCTATAAATAAGGCTGGGCTTAAAATTGTAGGTTTATCTGATGTGAAAGAAATAGTTGGCTTGCCTTATCTACAGAATATTGGCGAAAAAGACTTACCAAGAATTTCGGAGCTACAAGAAAGAGCATTTAAAGGGGAACATTCAGAATTCGAGTACGACTCAATTTACGGTAAGCGTTTTTTCTCATCATTTGTTCCTATTAAAGATAAACACGGAAAAGTTCAACGTTTGATGGGCATGACTCAAGACATCACTGAAAGGAAAAAGAATGAAGAAACGATTGAGAAATCACTTCGAGAAAAAACAACTCTTTTATCTGAAATTCACCATCGTGTTAAAAATAACTTAGCCATTGTTTCGGGGCTTTTACAGCTTCAAAGCAACGAAACTAACGACGAAAGATTAACCTACGCCTTTGATCAGAGCATCAACCGAATAATATCGATTGCTATGGTTCATGAGTTGTTGTATAAATCTCAGGATTTATCGTCTATAAATATTCATTCATATCTAGATTCATTGCTTCCTGCAATTACAAGAACTCTAAAGGATGATCGTAAGAATATTGATGTAGAGATTGATATCGATGATTATAAAATGAACATAAATGAGGCAATCCCTTTAGGCCTTTTGTTCAATGAGCTTTTTACCAATTCATTTAAATATGCATTTAAAGAAGGAAAAAAAGGGGTAATTAAAGTCAGTTTGCGAATTCAAGGTTCTGATGTTGTGGTAGTATACGAAGACAACGGCCAGGGATTTACTGAAGACAATACTTTCGAAGAACCTAAAAATCTCGGCCTTACATTAATTCATACTCAACTCAGCCAATTAAATGCCACGCATAAAGTTGATACTGATAATAAGTTTAAGCTGGAATTTAGATTTTCTGCCAAAAAGAAAGGTTCTCATTCCAATATTCCAAGTTAAGCTCAATTCTAGTACTTATTTTAGAGCATAATCTAAATACTGTATAGAATGAGATGTTATTTAATTTAATTCAATTTCTATTTAGATTGAGATTACTAAAAACAGGTATCGAAGAACCTAATTCATAAATGGCAAAAAATTTAAGTCTATTTTTGTTAGGAGTGATAATTTCATCACTCGGTATAAGGGCTCAAGAAATGCAGCCGAGTTCTAGGTTTGCCAATTGGTTTGTAAACGACCCCATTTCTGCCGTAAAAGATTTCAGGTCTAGCCAACTAATTTCATTAGGTGTTGCTGGTTTTAGCGTTGGTACTCTTACTAATGTTGATGTTCCGAATAGCATGTATATGCACCAAAAATTCAAAGATTCAGAGTATCTGAATGTTGTAAATGAATTTGGAACTTTTAGGATAGTAGCGCCTGCCTCTGCAGCTTTGTTTGGGGTTTCCTTATTAAGCCCAAATCAGAAATTCCAAGATGCTGCTTTCACCTCTTTTCAAGCAGTAATGAACACAGCGGTAACTGTTAATTTTGCAAAATTTATGTTTGCTCGTTCCCGCCCATATCAAAACGATGGAGCATTCGATTTTGATTATTTTGAAAAAGGGGAGACTTCATTTCCATCAGGACATGCCTCAACAGCTTTCGCACTTATAACGCCTTGGGTAATGTATTATCCAAAACCTCTTACCTTTAGTTTGTATATAATTCCAGTAAGTACCTCTATGGCTCGTATAGTTAAAGGTAAACATTGGCTATCGGATGTGACGGCCGGCGCTCTTATAGGAACTTATTGGGGCTATTATTTATCGAAAAAACATAAAAGTTTGAATAATCCTAATCTCGAAATTACCTCGATGTTCCAAAATGGCGGTGGTGGGGTAAATATCAAAGTAAAGCTATAAATAGCTAGTAACTACCTATCTGTAAGGCAATCGAAATAGCTGTTTTTCGATTCCTAATTCTTTCCATAAAAATAAGCCTGCAAAAAAATTCACATTTCGTTCACAATTGGAATATATATTAAGATAAAGTACTCTTAAAACTTAATTAAAATTGAACGAGCTATGAAAACAATAAAGGTAACAGCATTACTTACGGTATTGATTTTAGTTGTTGGATGCGGTGGTGGGGAGCCTCAATCAGCAAAAAATAAAGCTCCCAAAGCTGAAAAAGATGGATTAAGTGCTTTTCAGCTTGAGCATGGCATAGGCCCTATAACTGAAGTGGTTACAATTTCAGAGTTAGATGCAGCGGCGATTGAAAAAGGGGAAAACATTTTTGTGATGAATTGTTCTGCTTGCCATAAAGTAGATGAACGTTATATCGGGCCTGCTATGGTGGATGTTATTGGACGTCGTTCGCCTACCTATATGATGAATATGATACTTAACCCAGATGAAATGGTTAAGAAGCATCCTGAAGGCAAAAAAATGTTGGCTGAATTTTTATCTCCTATGCCTAACCAAAACCTTTCGCAAGAAGATGCACACGCCGTTGTACAATATTTGGTTTCGCTAAAAAAATAGTTTCGAACTAACTACGTCATCCTTAACAAACACATACAATTATGAAAACAACAACATTAAGAATAACAATAAATAGTTTTATTGTACTTTTTCTTGGCGTTTCACTGTTTGCATGTAATTCAAATTCTGAATTAGCATCAAACAACGAGGCCGCGCAGAAAGTATATGTAGCACCTGGCGAATACGATGAATTCTACGGATTTTTGTCAGGCGGATATAACGGACAGCTTGGTGTGTATGGCATTCCATCTGGTCGTCACATTTATACTATTCCTGTTTTTTCTCAAGCTGCTGTGAATGGTTATGGATACAACGAAGAAACTAAAGCAATGCTCGAAACTTCGTATGGTTTTGTGCCTTGGGGCGATGCCCATCACCCTGAACTTTCACAAACAGAAGGGGTAGCTGATGGTCGTTTTATTTTCATTAACGAGAATAACACACCTCGGGTAGCTAAAATTGATTTGAAGCTCTTTCAGACTACAGAAATTATAGAGATTCCAAATTCTGGTGGTAATCATGCATCTCCATTTGTTACCCAAAATACCGAGTATATTTCTGCAGCAACACGTTTTAGTATTCCAATGGATGACCAAGACGTTGCTATAAGTTCTTATGCGGAAAATTTTAAGGGAACACTTTCCTTTATAAAACTACAGGAAAATGGATCTATGAAGTTAGATTTCCAGATTCTTGTACCTGGTTTTGATTACGATTTATCGCATTCAGGAAAAGGCCCTTCACACGGTTGGGCGTTCTTTACAAGCTACAATAGCGAGCAAGCACATACTTTGTTAGAAATCAATGCATCTAAAAATGATAAAGATTTCATCGCAGCTGTGAACTGGAAAAATGCGGCTGAATATGCAGCCGCAGGAAAGGGTAAAATCATCAAAACTAAATACAACCATAATTACTTTGATGAAGAAACACACATGGCAAAAAGTGAAGTTCTTACCGAAGTTCGTGTGTTAGATCCAACCGAATTGGAAGGTATTATTTATTACTTGCCTACTCCAAAATCACCACACGGTGTAGATGTTAGCCCTGATGGAAAACTCATTGTTGCTGGTGGAAAGCTATCTACAGTAATTCCTGTTCATTCATTCGATAAGATGATTAAAGCGATTGAGAACAAAGAGTTTGAAGGTGAAGTATCTGGTATTCCTGTTTTGAAATATGAATCCATTCTTGCTGGTGAAGTAGAAAATCCAGGCCTCGGACCATTGCATACCGAGTTCGATGGAAAAGGAAATGCATACACCACTGCGTTCATTACTTCTGAAATCGTGAAATGGAGCTTAGAAACATTTGAAGTGTTAGATAGAATTGACACTTATTACTCTCCAGGTCACCTTATGATTCCAGGTGGAGATACCCGTAAGCCTAACGGAAAGTATTTGGTAGCATTAAACAAAATCACAAAAGATCGCTACTTGCCTACTGGCCCTGAGATGTTTCATTCCGCACAGTTAATCGATATTTCTGGCGATAAAATGAAACTTCTTCTTGATTTCCCAACAGAAGGTGAGCCTCATTATGCACAAGCAATTGCTGCCGATATTTTAATGAAAGACCAAGTGAGGTTCTTCAAACTAGAGGATAACAAACATCCTTATGCAGCTAAGAATGAATCTGAAACTAAAGTTATACGCGATGGCAAAGAAGTTCATATTTACATGACTTCCATTCGTAGCCACTTTACTCCAGATAACATTGAAGGCATAGAAGTGGGAGATAAGGTGTTCTTCCACGTAACAAATTTAGAGCAAGATTGGGACGTTCCTCACGGGTTTACAGTGAGAGGCGCCAACACTGCCGAGCTATTGATTATGCCTGGCGAAACTAGAACTCTAGTTTGGGAGCCTAAAAAAGAAGGTGTTTCGCCTTTCTACTGTACTGATTTCTGTTCAGCACTACACCAAGAAATGCAAGGTTATATCCGAGTATCTAAGGCTGGTTCTAATACACCAATCAAATACTCAACTGGAAAATAGATTGTTCATTCAACCTGGCGAGATTTGAACGTTTCGCCAGTTTTTAATCTCTAAAAAACAAAACCATGAAAAAGCAGAATATGATTCTAATGGCAATAGCCTCTCTCATGCTAGGCTTAGTTTACGTTTTTCCGATTTGGAGTATTAACCTTAATGCACCACAATACCCAGAAGGCATCGGCCTTAATATTCGGATTAATACCATTGAGGGTAAAAAACCTCAGGATTTACAAAATATAAATGGATTGAATCATTATATCGGGATGCAAAAAATTGAGCCTGAATCCATTCCTGAATTAAAAATAATGCCCTACATATTCGCTTTTCTCATTGTATATGGACTCTTGATTGCCATGTTCGGCAATAGAAAATGGGTAATGGCTTGGCTTGTATTCTTTGGAGTATTAGCAATAATTGGTTTGATAGATTTCTATTTGTGGGAATATGACTATGGCCACAACCTACATCCTGATGCACCCATTAAAGTACCAGGAATGAGCTATCAACCACCGCTTATTGGCACCAAGCAACTTCTAAACATGCGAACAACCTCAATGCCTCATATTGGTTTTATAATTGCAATCATTTCTATTGGGTTGAGTGGCTTAGTGTGGTGGCGAGAACGTCCAGCTAAAACTGTATAACCAATAATAGGAGTGGCGATGAACTACTTAAGTCGTTTCATAAAAATAAGTATAGCAATGTTAGCTTTGTTGTTATTTGGTTCTTCTTGTTCTAACAAGCCTCAAGAAATTCATTATGGCAATGATGAGTGCATACACTGCAAAATGGTAATTATGGACTCAAAATTCTCATCTCAGCTTATCTCCAAAACTGGAAAAGCCTATAAATTTGATTCGGTTGAGTGTCTTTCTTCTTACTTAAAAGTAAAAGGTTCAAACGATGAAGAAACTCTATGGGTAAGCGATTTTAGCTCTTCAACTTGGGTGAATGCTAAAGAAGCTATTTTTGTGAAAAGTGAGGTTATAAAGTCTCCAATGGGGATGGGATTGCTTGCTTTTAAAACAGAAGAACAAGCAAAATCTCATCTAAGTAAATACAATGGAATGATAGTTAGTTGGGATGAACTCTCTATGTTTGAAATGAAAGGCCACTCTTCCACAATGCCCATGATGAAGCATTGAAAACCTTAGGAGAAAAGATGTCACAAAGCTTTCGTAAAATATCAACTCAAGTAGTGTTATTCTTTGTATGGATGGTTCTTGGTGGTACCACAAGTGCCCAGCAATGGTTGGTTTCTCCGAACGGAAATCTTTCATCCATAAAAACGACCATCGCAAAAGCGAGTGCTGGTGATACGCTCATAATAACAGAGGGAGTGTATTACGAATCTGATATTACCATCAATAAACCATTAACAGTTCTAGGACGTGGCAATGCAGTTATTGATGGGCAAGAAAAGGGTTTTGTTCTTATGATTAAATCCGATGATGTAGTTCTAAAAGGAATTGAAATCAGACATGCCGGAACCAGTTTTATAGAAGATTATGCAGGCTTACTGGTTGAAAAATCCAACAACATCCGCCTTGAAAATCTTAAACTAGTAGATAATTTCTTCGGTATTTATGTTGCCCAATCATCCAATGTACTCATCAAGAATAATGAGCTAACAGCTTCAGGATTGAAAGAAACATCTTCAGGAAATGGTATTCATTTGTGGTACAGTAAAAATGTGTACATCGAAAATAACACTGTAATAGGGCATAGAGACGGTTTCTATTTTGAGTTTGTGGAAGAGGTACAGGTGGTTAATAATTTGAGCCACAAGAATTTAAGGTATGGTTTGCATTTTATGTTTTCGAATAATTGTAGCTATACTCGAAATACAATAAGCAATAATGGTGCTGGGGTAGCAGTGATGTACACTTCTAAAGTGGAAATAGCTGATAATATTTTTACAGATAATTGGGGCTCAGCGGCTTACGGTTTGTTACTTAAAGAGATTAATGAAAGTGAAATTAGAGGTAACACATTTACAAATAATTCGGTGGGTTTGTACATGGAATCATCAAACCGAAATAAGATTCTAGATAATGCATTTCAGCAGAACGGTTGGGCTATTAAGCTGATGTCTAACTCTATGGATAATACCTTTTCTGAGAATAATTTTCACGAAAATACTTTTGAAGTAGCTACCAATTCAAAACAGAATTTCAATCTCTTTGAAGGAAATTATTGGAGCCAATACGAAGGCTACGATTTAGATAAAGATGGTTTTGGGGATGTTCCACATCGGCCAGTGCGTTTGTTTTCAGTGATTGTTCAAAAACATCCACAGTCGCTTATACTACTAAGAAGTACACTCATCGATTTACTCGACATGACTGAGAAGTTCTTACCAGTACTTACACCAGATAAACTAATTGATGCCAAACCAAGAATGAGGGAAACGTTATGATTCGCATCCAGAATTTGAATAAAACTTTTGGTGCTTTAGAAGTACTGAAAGATCTAAACTTGGATATAATGTCGGGTACAACAACTGGCATTGTAGGTCCAAACGGCTCCGGAAAAACCACGCTGATTAAATGCTTACTTGGTTTAGTACGTCCTGATTCAGGCTCAATTTTTATTGATGAAACCCCTGTTTTAATCGATGATGAGTATAGAAAAGAAATCGGGTATATGCCTCAAGTTGGAAGATATCCCGACAATATGAAAGTTCATGAATTGATTCGGCTTATTGAAGAGATTCGAGATAATGTTGAGAATAAGTCGAAAGAGTTAATCAAGTACTTTGGTTTAGAGCCTCACCTTGATGCCAAGCTTCGAAATCTTTCAGGCGGTACAAGGCAAAAAGTAAGTGCTGTGCTTACACTCATGTACAATCCCAAATTGTTGATTTTTGATGAACCAACAGCTGGTCTAGATCCTCAAGCAAGTATTCGATTCAAAAACCTCGTGATTGAAGAAAAAAAGGCGGAGAAAACCATACTTCTTACAACACATATTACCAGTGAAATTGAAGAATTAGCTGATAACATCATTTTAATTGTAGAAGGCAAAGTGCACTATCATGGCCCTATTCAAAACCTTCTAATTGCTCGAAATACAGAGAGATTGGAAGGCGCTGTTGCGAAAATCATGGAGGAGGTAGCCGCATGAAAACTCTAACAATTCTTAAGTACCAATGGAAGGATTTAATCCGTGCTAAATGGTTAATTGGTTATGCATTAGTTTATTTTCTAATAGCAGATTCACTAATCCGCTTTGGTGGAACAGGGCCCAAATCTTTGTTAAGTATTTCAAACGTGATGCTTCTATTTGTTCCATTAGTTAGCATGGTTTATGGGGCCTTACATCTCTATCAGTCTCGTGAATTTACAGAACTACTTCTTTCTCAACCCATCAAACGTAGCAACCTGTTTTGGGGACTCTATGGAGGAATTGTTGGTCCACTTTGCTCCGCTTATTTAGTAGGCGTTGGGATTCCACTTCTTATAAACGGACAATTAACGAGCTCGGATAGTTTAGATGCTGTTCTTATTCTTAGCCTAGGGATAATACTTACCATTTTATTTACAGCTTTAGGGTTTGCGTTAGGCTTAATATTCTTCGAAGATCGCCTAAAAGGTTTAGGTTTTGCCCTTATATCCTGGTTCTTTTTAGCCATTTTATTTGATGGATTGGTACTTCTATTTGTGGTGATGCTAGGTGATTATCCCATCGAGAAACCAATGCTTTTACTAGCCCTTTCTAATCCCATAGATTTAGCTCGTATTATTGTTCTACTCAAATTTGATGTTTCTGCATTAATGGGATACACAGGTTCAATTTTTAATCGATTTTTTGGAAGTTCTTTAGGTATAATTGCTGCAACAAGTTTCTTATTTATTTGGATTATAGTACCGCTATGGAGAGGAGTGACGCTGTTTTCTAAAAAAGATTTCTAATAATTTTAAAGTCTATAAATCGTCTTCATTTTTTCTTCATGATGTGTAGCTACACTAATATGCATTAAAAGTTTTTATAAGATATATCTATGTTTTTATCACCACATACATTTTCAATTCCCGTAATGGGAACAGGTCACTCTATTGACACACCTATCAGAGTGGCCCCATTTGGTATCAATTCTGTAATTTCAGTAGTAGATGATTTACTAATTGAGCGCATCCGTAAGTACTATTGTTCGCAATATAATTTCGAGTTTGTAAGCATACCCAAAAAAGAGGAAGATGGGAGAGCAAAACGTATAACAGCGTACTTAGAAGTAGTCAAAAAAATTGTAGAATTAAAATTCCAAGATGTAAAAGACGAGTTATTTTTTCAGGCAAATAACAAAACTAAATATTTTGAAATGTTGCCCGAAAGTAGCTCACTTAAGAAAGCATATCTACAATTGATTGCAATGAGCGAAGGCAAAGAAAGAGATGAGTTTGCTCAGAAGCTAACAGAGCAAATGATCCCAGGCTCAATTGACGTTAATACAATGGCGAAAGTTGATTTACTATCAAAAACAAAAGATGGTAAAGAGCAATCTTCGATATTTAGTGATGCTTGTGCTGCGTTAAGAGGTTATGCATCTAGTTCACTTTCATCTTCATTAATTCTTTCGGCTGGATTCAATCCGCGCCTGTATAATTACATTCCCGAATTCAAAGATTTTTACAGAGATAAAAAGGGCTTCATCAAAAAGAAAATTATACTCAAAGTAAGCGATTTTAGATCAGCACTTATTCAGGGTAAATATTTGGCGAAAAAAGGGTTAGAAGTTTTTGAATATAGAATAGAGTCGGGCTTAAACTGCGGTGGACATGCTTTTGCATCAGATGGGTTTTTGCTTCCAAGCCTTTTAGAAGAGTTTAAAGAGAAGAAAGAGCAATTAGTGGAAGCCATCCGCCCAATTATTGAAAAGTATTACGATTCTCAAGGGCTCGAATTTAAAACAGAATGGTTTACAGAGCCTCGTGTAACAGTGCAAGGGGGAATTGGTACTTATGGAGAAGCTGAGCGCTTACAACAAGATTTTGGTATGGATGGAACAGGTTGGGGAACTCCTTTCCTCATGGTTCCCGAAGCAACTACTGTAGATGACGAAACTCGCAAGATTCTTGCTGATGCAAATGAAGAAGATGTGTACCTAAGTGGGGTTTCTCCTTTAGGGGTTCCTTTTAACAATGTAAGAAACACTGGTTCGGAACGCTGGCACAAAGAACGTATAGCAAAAGGAAAACCTGGCTCACCGTGCCCAAAAGGCTTTTTGAAATCGAACACCGAATTTACAGAAGAACCTATTTGTGTAGCTTCTACGGAATATCAATTATTAAAAATTGATGCCATAAAAGGCGATGCCACTCTAGATGAAAAAGCCAAAAATAAAATGATTGATAAAGTGCTAGAAAAAGCCTGTTTATGTGATCATTTGGGAAATGGAGTATTGATAGAATTAGGCGTTGTTAAAGAAACATGGGGCCAACAAGCTATTTGTCCTGGGCCAAATATTGCTTGGTTTAATCGCGACTATTCCCTTAAGGAAATGGTTGAGCACATTTATGGCAAAAGAGACTCATTAGTGAGTTCAAAAAGACCGCACATGTTTGCTAAAGAAATGGTGATGTATGTGGATTATCTTGAAGACCTGATTGCCAATAGTACTAATATTAAAGGTGATTTAAGAAAGCTAAAGTCATATATCACCCACTTAGAAGAAGGAATGGCACTTTGTGATGAAATCGCTACAAACACTCCTTATAAAGATGAAAATTTAGAATCTCTTAAGGCAACGACTTTAGAACAGCGAAGCCGTGTAGATAAAATTAAGATAGGTTTAGGGTTACAACCTGCCGTTGGGGTCTGAAGTAATTCAAATCTCTAAAAGATAGGTATTAGTTGCTCATTTTATTAATAAAGTGAAGGTGTTTTTATATATAGCTCCTTAATAAAAGTTGCTATATTATCTTAGTGCCCTATTCTTAAGGTTTTGCAGTAAAAGGAAATATGAATGTTCTAATTATATTTTCTCTTATTGTTGTTTTATAATATCAAAGGATATGATTAGGATATTTTATGAAGCAGAATTCAGATCTTTATCAAAAAATGCTAAACGGTTTGCCTGTAGGTGTTATTGGGCAAAACGAAGAAGGGGCTATTGTATTTGCAAATACGAGAGCAGGGCAAATACTTGACACACCTCAGGAAATTCTTTTAAATACCTCTTTATTCACTTTTGCTAATAAATGGTTAGACCTTAACGGAAATCCCCTTCAAGAAACCGATACCCCATTCTATAAAACTAAAACAACCAAAGAGCCTTTAGCTGAAACTATAATAGGCGTTGATTTAAAAGGGAAGGAAGACACTGTTTGGTTGAAGCTTAGCTCTAGCCCAGAGTTAAATAAAGACGGTTCTATACAAGTAATTGTAACCTCATTTAAGGAAATAGAACTTACTGAAGTTGAAAAAATACAAAGTCTGAATTTTGAACTAAATTCAATAGTTGAACTCCTCCCAGATATTATTCTAAAAGTAGATGAGGAGAATAGATTTATATACGGGCATAGCAATAATCCCGATGAGTTAATACTACCAATAGATAGCTTCTTAGGTAAGAAATTTAATGAGGTTTTACCAGAAAACCTTCATTCTATATTCTCTGAAAATGTTCAGAAGGTTAGGGAAAATCGCAAGTTAGTGGTATTTGAATACCAATTAAAACTAGATGAAAAAATTGAACTCTGGTTTGAAGCACGTCTCATAATCAGTGCTAATAATGAAATAATACTCATAATTAGAAATATAACTGAGCAAAAGTTAGTTGAACAAGAATTTCATTTAGAAAAACAACTCTTAGAGACTACAATAAAGAGTTTGCCAGGTATTTTTTATTTATATAATGAGAAAGGAGCGTTTTTAAAGTGGAATGAAAATTTTGAAAGGGTGACAGGGTATAGCAATGCAGAAATGCAGAAATTACATCCTTTGGATTTGTTTGACGATGATGAAAAAGAGTTGCTGACTCAGAAAATTGCAAGTGTATTTGAAACCGGTGAAGATAGTGTTGAAGCAAATTTTTTATTAAAAGATGGTAGTAAGATACCTTATTACTTCACAGGTGCTGCGTTAGAGTATAATGGAGAAATGTGTTTGCTTGGTGTTGGTATTGACATAAGCGATCAAAAGAAAGCGGAGGAAAGTCAAAGAACATCGGAAAAACGATTTAGGGGATTAGTAGAACATTCCAGTTCAGGGATGGCAATTCTTTCTCCAACTACGGAGATAATGTACATCTCACCTACACTAAGAAGAATATTGGGCTATACTGAAGATGAGTTTGTTGGTTTTAGCAAAGAGAGATCTTTAATACACCCAGATGATCTTTTACTAATCCAGGAACAGTTTCAAAAAGTAATTGAAGGTAAACGTAAATCAACCACTTCATTTACCGTTAGAATAAAAGATAAAGAGGGGAGATGGCGTTGGATTGAATCGATTCTTACAAACATGATTGAGAATCCTGCCATTAATGGGGTAGTTTCAAACTTCAGAGATGTTACCGAGCAAGTACATGCAGAAGAGAAACTTCAAAAAGCGTTGCAGGAACTTCAAACTCACCTTCTTAACACCCCTCTTGGTGTTGTTGAGTATAATCAAGATTTAGTAATCACAAAATGGTCTAAAAAATGTGAAGATATTTTTGGTTGGACCTCAAGTGAAGTTCTTGGAAAGAACATTTCCGGCTTTGATTTTATTTACGATGAAGACCTCGATAAAGCAAAAAACACATCAAAATTACTGTTAAGCTCTAAGGTTAGCGGAAATATTTCAACCAATAGGAATTATACAAAAGATGGCAGGGTAATAGATTGTATTTGGTATAATTCTGTAATGAAAGATGATGAAGGTAAAGTAACAAGCATAATGTCTTTGGTGGAAGACATTACTGCTGCAAAAAAAGCCGAACTAGAAATTGTTAAGAATGAAAAAAGGCTTTCTCACCTGATAAGTAATTTACCGGGGATTGTTTACCGTTGTAGAAATGATGAAAATTGGACCATGCATTATATTAGTGAGGCATGTTATAACTTATTAGGCTATAAGCCTGAAGAGTTGGTACGGAATAAATTACTCAGTTTTAGTAGTGTAATCCATGAAGATGATAGAGATAGAGTTAGGCAGGAAGCTCAAAAAGCTCTAAACAAAAACAAGCGTTACGAGTTAAACTACAGGGTTGTAACTAAAAGTGGTGAAGTAAGGCGAGTTTGGGAAAAAGGGGGAGCTGTTCAAAATTTAAAAAATGGTGAACTAGTTCTAGAAGGCTTTATTCAAGACGTAACTAAAGAGTATTTAGTACAAAGTGCACTAGAAAAGAGAGATAAAGAAAAATCATTTCTTTTGTCTGAAATCCATCATAGGGTGAAAAATAACCTAGCCGTTGTTTCGGGATTAATGCAATTACAAGCTCTAGGAAGTAAGGATGAGAAAATTGAAACAGTACTGCTAGATAGCGTAGGTAGAATAAAATCTATCGCACTAATTCATGAACATCTTTACACTTCAGACGATTTTAGCAGTATTCGGTTTGATGAAAACATCAAAAAATTGGTTCAGAATATTGAATATGTAATGAGATCAGGCAAGAACATTGTTACCTCATATAATTTAGAACCTGTAGAGTTAGATATAAATCAAGCAGTGCCCTGTGCATTATTAATTAATGAAATTGTAACAAATACCTATAAACATGCTTTCTCTCTTAGAGATAGTGGAGAAATCCAGATTTCAAGTGCTGAAGTAAACGGAGATGTAACACTTATTATAAAAGATAATGGTGTTGGCATAAATAATGACCAAATCGGTAATGAAGAATCTACTTCTTTAGGTATGAAACTTATTGAGGTGGTTACCCAACAATTAGGGGGTAAGCTTACCATTGATGGAAGTAACGGAACAACTATAAAAGTTGAATTTACTAAGCAAGAGATTATAAACTAAGGTTAAAACTTTGAGTAGAAATTTTTAGATTACGAAAATGAAAAACAATTCAAATATTGAGATATTATTAGTTGAAGACAGCGATCACGACGCTGAATTAGCAATAAGAGCTTTTAAGAAAAACAATGTTGTTAACTCTATTGTTAGACTAAAAGATGGCGAAGCAGCTCTAGATTTTATTTTTGCTAGAAATGAATATTCAAATAGAACAATCACTAACCAACCTAAAGTAGTTCTCTTAGATTTAAAGATGCCAAAAGTAAATGGTATAGAAGTTCTCAGAGAAATTAGGGGTAACGAAAGTACAAAGAATTTGCCTGTGGTAATGCTAACTTCTTCAAATACAGAGAAGGATATTGTTGAAAGCTACAAGCTTGGGGTTAACAGCTACATTGTGAAACCCGTTAATTTTGAAGGGTTTTCAAATGCAATCAGAGATATCGGTATGTATTGGGTGGTTTTAAATAAAAAACCATAAATACTGTGGTAATTTTATTATTATCAACTAAATAGATTGCTATTTATTCTTAATAAGAACCTGTGTTTGTGCTGCGAATAGATCAAACATAGGTAGTGTTGCAGCACCTAAAGCAGCGGCATCGGCACCAGCAGTAGCCCCTTGAAATTTGGGAAAGTACTCTTTTTCAATAATTCGTTTTTCAAACATCATAGCGCTCAATTCAGTGCATAAATGTTCCACAATATTTTTTGGTAAACGCCCACCAATTATAAACATCTCTGGATCCATTATATACTCAATTGCTAAAAAAGCAGGTACTAACATCTCTTTTGCTTTGTCTAACCACGACATAAAATGAGGTTCTTTGGTATCAAAGAGGATTGCTAAATCTTCTGGTCTATAAACATCTATGCCAAATTCTTTTAACCAGCCATAAAGCCTACCTAGGTTAAAATGCTCCCCAATGTGAGGTGCGTTAGAAGTACACAACGGGCTACTTCCTGAAAATGGGATGTAGCCTATCTCCCCAGCATTGCGTTTATAGCCTTCATACAAATCTCCATTAATAACAAGACCTCCACCTAAACCAGCCCCAAAAAAAGCATAGTAAAAATTCGAAATATTCTTTCCAATTCCATACCAACGCTCTCCAATTGTTGCTGCAGAAGCATTGTTCTCTAGATAAATAGGAACGTCAATATGATTCTTAAGCATTTTAACTACCGGTACATGCTCCCAATTAGAAAATGTCTTTGGGTTTACAGTACTTACAAGTGCGTTATCGGGGCTTATTTCTAAAGGACCAGGAAAGCCAATTCCAATACCACAAAACTGAGAGTTTCCTATCGCCTTAGATTCGATAAGTTGATTAACTGTTGAAGCCATTAACTCTATTGCTTTTTCGGGAGCGGGGGAGTCTACTTCATAATAAATTTTGGTTTTCACATTACCAGAAAGATCTACAAGAATACCCGTCAAGTGATCTCGGTTTAAATCTAACCCAATTGAATAGGCTCCTTCTGGATTTACTTCTAAAGTAACCGAAGGGGCTCCACGTCCATTTTGCAACTTGTGGCCTTCAATAACAATATTCCGTTCAAGCAATCTGCTTACTATGTTGGAAACTGTTTGCGCTGTAAGGTTAGTGAGGCGAGCTATTTCTGCTCTTGATATTGTGCCATGTAGCCGAATTGTTTCAAATACAATTCTGTAATTAAAAGCTTTTGTATAGGTTAGGTTTGTTCCAAAGAGCATAGAATGGAATACTAATTATGTGGTATGACTAAATTTATGCAATTAACTAAAATATATTGAGTAATTCACCCATTATACACAAAAAAGTACTTATACATGCAGTAAATGTAATTATTTATTATAAAGTCAATTGAATTGACAAATTAATTTTGAATTAACTTTTCATTTTCTTAATGTTGGATTAATAAATAAAATGAATTGATTAATTAATTCATTAATCACAAAGAACGGCTTAATGCTTGTTCTAGAACGTAATTTGTATAAACGCCTAATATCTAGTTATGCACAAAGGAACGACCCCTATAAGGGCATTTTTGCTCGCGTTATCATTTCTACTAATCCTTCAATCTAGTTCGGTAGTAGCAAAATCTGTTATTTTAAACGAGCTGGAAGCGCTTTTAAATAATAAGGATGAAATTGAACGGATTGCTACCACAAGAGTAAAAGGGAAAGTATTAGAGGCGGGTACTAAAGAGCCTCTGATAGGAGCTAGTGTTTTGATTAAAGGCACTATTCAAGGTGATGCAACAAACGCCGAAGGTGAGTTTACAATTAATAATGTTGAGGCCGGTGCTCAAACATTAGTAGTTTCATATATAGGATATAACAGCGAAGAAATATTTATTGAGGTATCAGAAACAGAAGAGTTTTACATAGAAGTTGAATTAGAGTGGAAAGGTATTGAAGGAGATGAGGTTATTGTTTCTGCACAGGTAAAAGGTCAGGTTGCGGCTATAA
The DNA here is from genome assembly GCA_048267645.1 of Balneola sp. GTDB lineage: Bacteria > Bacteroidota > Rhodothermia > Balneolales > Balneolaceae > Balneola. Next base: position 135,232 of record JBLWXC010000009.1, on the reverse strand, counting down.
ACCAACAGCGTTCTTCTAATACAATTTCAAATATTGTTTCTAAAGATAGAATTTCAGAGTTGCCAGATGTGAATGCTGCAGAATCTATTGGGCGTTTGCCTGGTGTATCTTTGCAACGTTCTGGTGGGGAGGCCAACAAGATTGTAGTTCGTGGGCTTTCACCAAAATATAACACTGTAACGGTTAATGGGATGCGTGTTCCTTCTACCGATACTCAAAACCGTAGTGTGGATTTATCTCTAATTTCTAGCAATATGCTAGATGGTATTGAGGTTACAAAAGCACTTACACCAGATAAAGATGGTGATGCTTTCGGTGGAACGGTAGACTTGAAAATCCGAAATGCTTCAGAAGGTCTTTCTGGAGATTTTCAAATGCAAGGTGGTTATACAGCACTTCAGGATACCTACAATAATTATAAATTTGTGGGTTCTCTAGGGAATAGGTTTTTTGATAACAAATTGGGTGTTATAGTTAATTTTAATACGGATCAGTATGACCGAAGTGGTGACTTTCTAAGTGGTGTTTACGAGGATGTGTTAAGGGATGATGAACGTAAAATTTTCCCTGAGACTTTAACTTTTACAGAGAGAACGCTTACAAGAAGCCGTTTGGGTGGAAGCGCTATTATTGATTATAAAATACCCCAAGGTAAAGTTGTTTTAAACACTATCTACAACAAGTTAACAAACGAAGGATTTACGAGAGTAAATGAATTAGGCTATTTAAGTCAACTTCATAAGTATAGAATGACGGAAGGGTATAACGATACCTATATCACGGCAAATAGTATAAATATAGAACAAGATTTTGATTGGATTCAATATGATGTGGGTGTTTCTTATACAAAATCATCGAGTAAAAGCCCTGAGGATTACGAATCAGAATTTATGGAAAGTAACGCAAACCTACAGCCAGGTAGAGAGGATACTTTAAAACCAAAAGACATTGCAAGTTTGTTTTATAACAGTATTGATGACACAGGGCTTTTGGGGTTATCCAAAAGTTGGAGAGAGACCAAAGAAGAGGAAAAAGGAGTTTTTGCCAATGTTAAAATACCCTTTCAACTAACTGAACAAGTAGTTGGGTATGTGAAGTTTGGTGGAAAGTATAGGAAGTTAACTCGTTCAAATGATCAAAATGAGTTAGCATCAGGTAGCGGTCCTTACTATGGTGGTTCAGGTATTAGAAATGCTATAGCAGACGCTTACCCAGATAAAAATTTGGAAGGCCTATCTAAAATCCCACTTTCAGCTTTTCAAGGAACATATACTAACGACGATTTCCTTAGTGGTGACTATCCATTAGGTTATTCGATTGCTCCAAGCTATATGCGTGAGCTTACAGAGATTGCAATCAATGGTGGGTTTATGAAGTATTTCAGAAATGGCTCTTTAGGCCAAGATTATGAAGGTGAAGAGGAGTTTCAGGCACTATACGGAATGACTGAAATAAACTTTGGCGAGTATATTACCTTAATGCCTGGAATACGTTGGGAAGGTGAAAAAACGGACTATACCGCCAAATTTTCTACTGAATTAGAGCCACCATTAGGGGATCCATTAGAAAGCGTATCCTATAGAGATACCTCAACTTCACGATCTAATGATTTTTTCTTACCTATGGTTCACTTACAAATTAAACCTGTAAGTTGGGTAAATCTTCGTTTAGCGTATACACAAAGTATTTCTAGGCCAGATTTCCGAGAGTTTGCACCAATTACATACTTTAGTTTTATAGGGAATTATGCTAACGCACCGAATAAAGATTTAGAAACCTCAAAATCTGTTAATTACGATGCATCGTTATCGGTATATAGAAACAAATTAGGCTTCTTTACGGCCTCCGTTTTCTATAAAGAAATTCAAGATTTGATTTGGGGTATTACTTTCTATGATGTTCCTGGGCAGCAGATATTACCAGACTTAGAAATAATTGAGGCAGGAGATAAAAATATTAAAGTAAATACGGTTATTAATAATCCAAACAAAGCGACTCTAAAAGGCTATGAACTGGATTGGCAAACCAATTTCTGGTATTTACCAAGTGTATTTAAGGGATTGGTTCTTAATGTGAATTACACCCACATTAAGTCTGAAACAGAGATTCCTTCTTTTACTCTTGTAGAAGTTCCGATTGTTCCAGCTCCACGGAGACCTCCATTTTCTACATTTGCCCTTAATGATACTACCTATTCAAGAACTCTTAGAGATCAGCCAAGCGACATCTTAAACCTTACCGTAGGGTATGATATAAAAGGGTTTTCTGCACGAGTTTCGCTGTTCTATCAAGTGGGTACCACACTTGGGACTGGAAATATTGATGGCACTTACGACGATACATTTAAAGAAGATTACTACCGAATAGATGTATCTCTTAAGCAACAATTGCCTAAGAATTTTCAAGTGTATGCCAATTTGAACAATCTTAATGGCGCAGGAGACGAGTCTTATCAATCACCAACATACAGATATCCTACCAACCAACAGTTTTATGGTTTTACCATGGATCTTGGCGTTCGATATAAGTTTTAATTAAACAACCTAACAACTCAAATCTCAATTAAAGGAGACAATAATGAAGCAATTCTACAAAATAGTGAGCTTATCGCTGTTTGCTTGTATGATGCTTGTTCTGAAAAGTTCAACTGTTGTAGCACAGGATCAGGATACACTGCTCGTAGAGTGGTATGATGCTGAGAAGCCAGGACCATTCAGTAACAACCTATTCAATGTAATTCAAGCGGATACCAACGATCAAGGTGAACGATACCCAAATCGTGTGTATCAATTACGTAAAGGTGGTTTTTACTATTTAAGTGAAACTATACAAAATGACGGATGGCATCTTAATATTGTAGGTAATGGTCCAAAAGACGTTCCTGAGGATGGAGATAATCCACCGATGTTACAAATTGGAACACGTGAAGATGCAAGTAGCCCAACGAAAATGTTTAGAATACGTGGGGATTGGACTATTAAAGATGTAATTGTGAACGGAAAAACTACATTAGGTTCATTGCCTTATGAAGTAATAGATGTACGTTACGATGATGGTAGATTTGTTATTGATAATGTGATATTTGAGTACGCTCAATGGGGCATTATGGGTTTTTACTCTAAAAATGCTGACATCTTCTATACCAATAACATTTCAAGAAACTTAGTTTCTGAAAATGAACCTTGGGGCGGTCGTGGCCTTTCAATTTGGAGCGATGTTGATACCGTTTGGGTAGAAAATAACTCTTTCCATAATATTGGCTTTACAACCCTTCAAATTGAAGGTGGTTCAGCGAATTACGTTTGGTTTAACCAAAACACTATTGTGAACAATGGTCGTCAAGTTGTTCTCTGGCGTTGGGTTAAAGAAGCTTACTTCACGAATAACGTGATTCTTAACGGATTCTGGCAAGGTGAAGATAGATCTCAAATTGATGACGAACGTATTAATGGTACTGATCAGCAGTATGCTGGTATGTTCGATATCATAACTATTCCTTCTGAATATGGTTTAGATGCCCAACGTAGAATTGCTATTGCAAACAACGCGTTTTACATCGAGCAAGATTATCTAGATTATTTTGCTGCTGATAATGACACGTTCGCAATTAGAAAACAACCGCTAATGAATACTCGTTTAACGAATTTATTCGAAGCAAACGAGAATATGGTTGTTAAAGACAACTACTTTGATACAGAAGATCCTGGATTCGTAAAATATGCTGACAATCACCAAGAACGAATTAACTTCATTACTGACATTCGTCAAGCTAATACACCAATTCGTTTATACTATTGGGATCCAAATAGATTAGAAGATAATACTTCTGTACAATGGCCTTTACCTGAGGATTTATCATACTCAAATACCACGTTAAATTCTGCTGCTTTAGGTGGATACCCACTTGGTGACTTGAACTGGAATCCTTCTGCAAAAGCTACTTGGGAAGCCAATAAAACCACACAAGAAAACATGATTAAAGGTCTTCTTGGCGATGTAATTGAGGTAACCTATGCAGGTACAATTGAAGGCGAAAAAGCTACACTATCAGGTGGTGCTGTTGTTGAAGCTGCCCCAACTAGACAACTAGTTAGAGTTGAAGCTGCTGGTACAATTGAATGGGATGATGTGAACATTCCAACTGCTGGCGACTACGACGTTCAGGTTAGCAAACGAACTTGGTACTCTGATACAAACCCTGGCCGTGCAACAAGCTTATCTGTAAATGACGGTTCATCTGTTGTTATCACTCTTGGTGAAGATCAAGATGGTACAACATGGTCAACACCAATCGCTAGTGGTGTAACTTTCTTAGAAGGCTCAAACAAAGTTGCCTTAAAGAAAAATTGGGGCTACATGGAATACCAGTGGGTTAAAATCTTAGAAGCTGGTACCCAAAATGTAGTTGCAACATTATGGCCAGGTGAAGCTGAACTAATCGATGGTGGCTCATATATCTGTCCTGTAGGTGGAGTTTGTGCAAGTAAAGATAACTTAGCCGATACTAAAGATGGCGGTTCTCTAACTATGAATTTCGATTCTGAAGGTGCAGGTAGTTACACACTTAAACTTAACTACATGCTTACAGATGGCGACAAAGACGTAACAGTTAGCTTGAATGGTTCAGAAGTAATTAACGAAACACTTACTGCAACTGGTGATTCTGTTTATACTGAATTAAACCTTAACGGTTTTGATTTTAATTCTGGTAGCAATGAAATTGTTATTAACGCTGCTTCTGGTGGTGTTCAAATCGATAAAGTAGATTTCTTTGTTATTGGCGAATTAGTGCCTATTTCTAATGAAGATGAAATTGACATGGCTAATACTTTTAGCTTAAGTCAAAACTATCCAAATCCATTTAACCCAACTACTAACATAAACTTTAACTTACCTGTTTCTGCAAACGTGAGTTTAAAAGTGTACAACTTGTTAGGACAAGAAGTACAATCGTTAGTAAATGAAGTTAAAACAGCTGGAACACACACAGTGCGTTTTGATGCTAGAAATCTAGCTTCAGGTGTATATTTCTACCGATTAGAAGCTGGTAACTATGTAACTCAACGCAAAATGACGTTGATTAAATAAATCATTTTTTCATAAACGTTTATCTATTGGATGGTGGATGAAACCACCATCCTTTTTTAATCTCACTCACAATAGCCTTATGAAACTTAGCCTCATCGATATCTTTATTGTATTAGCATACTTGCTAGTTACAATTGTGATCGGTTTAGCCCTAAAAAAGAAAGCTCAAAAATCTAAGAACTCGTATTTACTTGGGGGGAATGAAATCCCTTGGTACATGTTGGGACTATCCAATGCTTCGGGTATGTTCGATATTTCTGGAACCGTGTGGCTTGTAACTATTCTATTCGTATATGGCATTAAAAGTATATGGTTGCCTTGGCTTTGGCCCGTATTCAATCAGATATTTTTGATGATGTTCCTTTCTGTGTGGCTGCGTCGCTCTAATGTTACTACCGGCGCAGAATGGATTAGAACTCGTTTTGGCAGCAAAGAAGGAGCAGAGAAATCTCACATCATTGTGGTTGTTTTTGCACTGATTATGGGGCTTGGTTATCTCACTTATGGATTTATCGGGTTAGGTAAATTCGTTGAGATTTTCATCCCTTGGGAATTTTTGAGTCAATACATCCCTTTTGACATTCCCTTAGAATATGTCCCTCACTTCTATGGAATAGTATTCACCTGTTTTGCCATCTTTTATTCCTTGATGGGAGGGATGCTAAGTATTGTTTGGGCTGATGTAGTTCAATATCTCATCATGGCTGTGTCTGGTATTGTTATTGGGGTTATAGCCATGAATGCACTTGCTGCCAACACATTAGTTATCCCAGACGGTTGGTTAAATCCATTTTTTGGATGGGAACTAACGCTAGATTGGACAGGAATTATTAATGAAGCCAATCAGAAAATTGCCGAAGATGGCTATACACTCTTTGGTGCTCTTTTCATGATGATGATTTTTAAAGGCGTGTTAGTAAGCTTGGCTGGTCCTGCGCCAAATTACGATATGCAGAAAATCCTTTCTACAAAATCGGAAAGAGAAGCTGCACTAATGAGTGGTTCGGTTTCACTTATCCTAATGCCTATCCGATATTTCATGATTGCCGGTTTTGCGGTTTTAGGACTAATATTTTACGATCAATTAGATTTAATTGTACCAGGTAGAGGATTAGATTTTGAACAAATTCTGCCTTCAGCAATTAATCAGTTTGTGCCAGTAGGTTTTCTTGGCTTGTTATTAGCAGGACTCCTAGCTGCCTTTATGTCTACTTTTGCAGGTACACTAAATGCCACTCAAGCTTATATCGTAAATGATATTTATCTCAAATACATCAATCCAAAAGCTGATAATCTCAAAATAAAGAGTATTAACTACGTAGCTGGTTTGTTGATGGTAGCCATTAGTGTTGTATTCGGCTTTTTTGCAAAAGACGTTAATGATGTGCTTCAATGGATTGTAGGTGGACTTTACGGTAGTTATGTAGCGGCTAACATCCTGAAATGGTATTGGTGGCGATTTAATGGCAATGGCTTTTTCTGGGGAATGGTAGGTGGTTTAATTCCTGCTCTTACTTTCCGTTTCATTTTTGATGGAATCTTGGATACCTACACGTTCCCACTAATGCTACTAATTTCTTTAATAGCATGTTTAATTGGTACGTATTCAGCACCTCCAGTGGATGAAGAAGTACTAAAGAAATTCTATAAAAACGTACGCCCTTGGGGTTTCTGGAAACCAATTCATGATTTAGTTGTGGCTGAAGATCCAACATTCAATAAAAACACATCCTTCAAAAAAGATATGTTTAATGTGGCCATTGGTATTATTTGGCAAACAGCATTGGTTGCACTTCCTATTTATTTGATACTGATGAAAGTAGTGCCCATTTCAATTACAGTTCTAGTAATTGCACTAACTACCTACATCCTAAAAAGAACTTGGTACGACAAACTACCACAAGAACATTGATCAACTGTATTTCATTGTAAGAATTATAAAAAATGTCAGAACTATTTAATCAAAGAAAAAAGCTATTACTTGAGCAATATCAAACGTTATTGTCCCAAAAGAATATTCCAGAAACTTTAGGAAACGGAATTTTTAGCAAATATAAATACCCTGTATTAACAGCCGCACATGCACCATTAAATTGGCGGTACGACTTTAACCCTGAAACTAATCCATTTTTGATGGAGCGCTTTGGTATAAATGCCACGTTCAATTCTGGCGCCATCAAATTCGGAGATAAGTATGTTTTAGCAGTTCGTGTTGAAGGAAACGACAGAAAATCATTTTTTGCACTTGCAGAAAGCGATAAGCCAACCGAAGGGTTTGTATTTAGAGATGCTCCTATCCTAATTCCAGAAACAGAAAATCCAGATACCAACATCTACGATATGCGTTTAACAAAGCATGAAGATGGTTGGATTTACGGCATATTTTGTACAGAACGCAAAGATACACGAGTTGCCTTAAGCGATACAAGTAGCGCTATTGCTCAAGCAGGAATTGTACGTACCAAAGATTTAGAAAACTGGGAACGTCTACCTGATTTAAAAACCAATTCGGAACAGCAACGAAATGTTGTGTTACACCCAGAGTTTGTTAACGGTAAATATGCACTTTATACACGCCCACAGGATGGATTTATTGATGCAGGATCAGGTGGTGGCATTGGTTGGGCACTTGCCGATTCTATGGAAAATGCTGTAGTAGATGATGAACTGGTAATAGATCAGCGAATTTACCACACCATTAAAGAAGTAAAAAATGGACAAGGACCAGCACCCATTAAAACTGAAAAAGGGTGGCTGCACTTAGCTCATGGTGTTAGAAATACTGCCGCTGGCCTCCGTTATGTGCTATATCTTTTTATGACTGATTTAGAAGAACCGTGGAAACTAACTTATAGCCCTGGAGGGCATTTAATTGCACCAAAAGGTGAAGAAAGAGTAGGCGATGTTTCTAATGTAGTTTTTAGCAATGGTTGGATAGAAGATTCCGATGGAGCCATTTATATCTATTACGCCTCATCTGATACACGTTTACATGTAGCTAAAACTTCAGTTGATCAATTACTGGATTACGCTATGAACACTCCTGAAGATGGCTTGAGAGCTTACACAAGCGTTCAAAGTATTTTAAAAATAGTTGAAAATAATAAGGGTTTAATTTAAAAGAGGTTGATGAAAGAAACTGAAATTCTTACAAGGCTAAAGGAAGAGTTTAACTGCGAGCTCAAACAAGACATCCTTCATTACTGGTTAAAATACACCATGGATGAGAAAAATGGTGGCTTTGTGGGGACTATTAACTGCGAAAACATTCCTCAATACGATGACCCTAAAGGTGGAATTCTTCATTCCAGAATTTTATGGACTTTTTCTGCAGCATATAAAGCATTCGGAAATGAGGAATACAAAGTAGCTGCGGATAGAGCTTACGAGTATCTAAAAAATCATTTTATTGATAAGGAATACGGCGGAACTTTTTGGCTGGTAGATGCAAATGGTAATCCCTTTGATGATCGAAAACACGTTTATGCCCAAGCTTTTTCAATTTATAGTTTAGCAGAATATTATTTGGCAGTTAAAGATGAAGAGGCACTAAACCACGCCATCTCTCTATATAATCTCATCGAAAAACATGCCTCAGAACCTGAGAATGGTGGCTACTTCGAAGCTTTTAGCCGAGAGTGGAACCTCATTGAAGATGTTAGGCTAAGCGACAAAGACAAGAATGAACCCAAAAGTATGAATACTCATCTTCATATTTTGGAAGGATACACGAATCTATACAGAGCTTGGCCAAATACCCAATTGAAGGAACAACTAACCACTTTAGTGAAAATATTTATAGATAAAATTGTAAATGAGTCTACCACATCTATGGTTAATTTTATGGATTTAGATTGGACTCCAAAATCGGATATTATATCATTTGGCCATGATATAGAAACAACATGGCTTTTGTGCGAAGCTGTAAATCTGCTGGATGATAAAGTGCTTACCCATACTGTACGTGACATTGCAATTTCTATAGCTGAATCGGTTTTAAGCAATGGTGTTGATGTAGATGGCGGACTTATAAACGAGGCAAACCTCTCAGGTATAATAGACTCTGATAAAGATTGGTGGCCACAAGCAGAAGCTGTAATTGGCTTTCTAAACGCATACGAAATTTCCGGCAAAAAAGAATTCTTGAAGGCCTCTTTTGATAGTTGGGCTTTTATAAAGAGTTGTATGATTGATTATACGTATGGCGAATGGTATGAAAAAGTAAACCAACAAGGTGAGCCTTATAAAGAAATGGATAAAGTAAGATCTTGGAAAGGTCCATATCATAATGGTAGAGCAGCATTAGAAGTAATAGAGCGTGTTGATCGATTGTTTGCTACCAATAAAATGCTCAGTAAAAAAGAAATAGCTTAATAAATAGATCTATGAAACAAAGCATTCTCTTTCTGTTAATCTGTATTAGCCTCTCTGCTAATTTATACAGCCAAGTTGATAATAGAATTAATTATAACGACCAAGATTTATGGGTTAATGGGGGAAATATCGCTTGGGTAAATTTCGGTAGAGATATTGGCCCTGGCAATACATCTCTTAACGATTTTGAAAGCATGTTTACCCAAGTTAGAGAGAACGGAGGTAACACTATGCGCTTTTGGACACACATTGATGGGAGAAGCACACCAAGTTGGAATGGAAACGAGGTGACAGGCCCAGGTGAAGGCACAATTGAAGATTTAAGAACAATTCTTGATATGGCATGGGAGAACAACGTTAGTATGATCCTTTGCCTTTGGTCATTCGACATGTTGAGAACTTCAGCAGGCACAACGGTAACAAATCGCGCTAAAGCGTTGCTAGAAGATTCTACATTGACCGAAATTTATATTCAAAATTCCCTTATTCCAATGGTGGAAGCGTTGGGAGATCATCCCGCAATTCAAGCTTGGGAAATTTTTAATGAGCCAGAAGGAATGAGTAATGAATTTGGTTGGGGAGATATCCGACATACAGCCATGGCAAACATTCAACGGTTTGTAAATCAAACTGCGGGAGCTATCCATCGTACTAATCCTAATGCAAAAGTTTCGAATGGTGCGTGGAGTTTTAGTGCTCTTGCCCAAACATCGCGATCTAATTCAAAGAACTATTATTCCGATGAAGAACTTATTGCCGCTGGTGGAGATTCTTTAGGAACCCTAGACTTTTATATGGTTCACTATTACGAATCTTTTGGTACTGAATTATCGCCTTTCCACCATGATAAATCGACATGGGGGTTAGACAAGCCATTAGTAATCGGTGAATTTGGAGTTCCATCATCAGGGCTCCATGGCATACCCAAAGATGACCTTTACGAAACTCTTTATAATAGGGGATATGCCGGTGCCTTAGTTTGGCAATGGGTAGATTGGGCACAGGATAGAGGAGATTATGGTCCTAGCTGGTTGCGTGGTTTAGAGCAAATGAGCTACATGCAAGAAACATATCCTGAAGATGTTAACATCATCAACAAAACGCCAATAATTAGAGAATTTAGAGCCTCCATTCCAGAAGTAGAAGCTGGAGGACAAACTGAACTTCACTGGGAAGTTTTTAATGCACAAACGGTAACCTTAAATGGTGTTTCTGTGGCTGCTGATAAAGGCTCACAAATTGAAACACTTTCCGAAACAACTACTTTTACATTAGTTGCAACAGGTGTTGATGGCGACAAAGACTCAAGCAGTGTGGTTGTTAATGTAGTACCTGCAGGGCTTATAAACCGAGCTTTAGGGAAACCATCAAGAGCCTCAACTTTTGAAACCTGCTGTGGCGAAGATCGTGTTTCTGCACTCGCTTTTGATGGCGATACTACCACAAGATGGAGTAGTGCTTGGAGCGATGGCACTGGCTTAACAGACAAAGACCCAAACACTGATGAAGATCCAGAAGATGAGTGGATTGAAGTTGATTTGGAGAGAGCCCATAACGTTGGCTCTGTACTGTTAAATTGGGAAGATGCTCATTCAACCGAATATAGCATAAAAACATCATTAGACGGACAAAGTTGGACAACAGTTTATACAGAGTCTAACGGAGATGGCGGTATCGACTCTATTGCATTTGCGGAACCTGAATTTGCCCGTTTTGTTCGTATGCATGGAACTGCCAAAACACCAACTTTTGGCCATTCTTTATGGGAATTTGAAGTTCGTGGCTCTGTTTCAGTAGAACAACCACCAAGTATATCAATTATCTCTCCATCAGAATATAAAGGTGTACCTGTTGGTGGCGATGTTGAATTAAAAGTTGAAGCAACCGACATCAACGGAACTGTAGAATATGTATCATTTTTTGTTGATGGTGACTCCGTTGGGGTTGATGAAACGGAACCTTACCAATTCACGATTTCGGATATAAGTGAGGGTAGCCATACCATCTACGCAAAAGCAAAAGATGATGAAGGTTTTATAGTACAATCGTATCCAATTATTGTTGAAGGAAGAACCGATATTGTTGTAGTAAGGTTAGAAGCTGAAGATGCAACACTTACAGGGGCTACTTCTGTAAAGCTTGGAGATGGTGGCGCAAGTAGAGGAGCTGCCGTAAGCATGGAAGGCAGCGGAAGAATTACATGGGACGGTTTGTCATTCCCTGAGGCAGAAGAATATGATATTACCATCCGATACTTTTTGCCTTTCGATTATAAAGAGCAAGAGTTGATGGTTAACGGAAATATTGTTGATACTCTAAAATTCACTTTACCAACACTGGAGTGGCAAAGTCTAAAAACTACAATTTCACCTGATGGACCACTAACTTCTATAGCAATTGAGCATTTCTGGGGCTATATGCGTTTCGATTATATCGAAATTACCGCCCAAGGTATTACCGTAGATAACGAAGAAGATAGTTTCTTGCCAAGTGAGTTAGTACTCCATCAAAATTATCCAAACCCATTCAACCCATCAACAAACATTGCTTACACATTGCCACAAACAGCAAATGTTCGTTTAAGTGTTTACAATCTATTGGGACAAGAAGTAGCTCAGTTAGTAAATGGTAGACAAACTGCCGGTTCGTATACTGCTACATGGGATGCATCTGCTATGGCAAGCGGTATTTACTTGTATAAATTAAGTGTAGGTGATAAAGATATCTCAAAGAAAATGGTTCTTATTAAGTAGAAAAACAGGCTTAGATTTATGAAACAACAGTTTTTAAAAATAATAGTCATAGTTGGTGTTACACTATCTATGGCGTGTTCAAGTCCTCAAAAAAAAGAGCATAGCGGCTTTGTTAAGGTTGATAAAACTCAATTCTTAATTAACGGAGAACCCTATAATTACGTTGGTACAAATTTCTGGTATGGCGCTTATTTAGGTATGGCTGGGGAAAAAGGTGATAGAGAACGGTTAAAAGCTGAATTAGATATCCTAGTTGAAAATGGTATTACAAACCTAAGAGTTTTGGGAGCATCAGAAGAATCTGAGTTTGAAAATTCACTTAAACCTACCATTCTAAAACCTGATGGAAGCTATAACGAAGAGCTACTTGTTGGGCTAGATTACCTACTTGCTGAAATGGCAAAAAGAGATATGAAAGCAGTCATTTTCTTGAATAATTATTGGGAATGGTCTGGCGGAATGATGGTGTACAACTCGTGGTATGGCGATGGGCCAATAGTTGACCCAGCAGATGGAGATTGGGAAGCATACATGTACCAAGTGGCACAATTCTACAAAAACGAAAAAGCTCAAGAAGCCTACAGAAAGTATATCCAGTTTCTTATAAACAGAACAAATACGATTACAAATTATACCTATTCAAACGATCCAACCATTATGTCTTGGCAATTGGCAAATGAACCGCGTCCAGGCCGAGGAGCGCGTAGTATTCCAGACATTCCCGTTTATATTGATTGGGTTGATAAAACCGCTGGATTTATCAAATCGTTAGATTCAAACCACTTAGTTTCTACTGGTAGTGAAGGTGAAATTGGAAGTTTAGATTCTATGGAAGTTTTCGTGGAAGCTCATAAAAGTCCAAATATCGATTATCTAACCTTTCATATGTGGGCGAAGAATTGGGGCTGGTTCAAGGCAGATGACATGGAAGGAACATTCCCAAACACCATTAAAAATGCGAAAAACTATATAACATCTCACGTTAGCGTTGCAGAAGAACTTCAAAAACCAATTGTACTCGAAGAATTTGGACTAGGGCGAGATTACGAAAGCACAGAACAGGGCTCATCCGTAGAATACCGCAATAAATATTATGCAATGGTATTTGATATGATTGAAAATAACGCAGCTTTTGCAGGTTCAAATTTCTGGAGTTGGGGAGGTTTAGGTTCCAAACAACACGAAGATGCTAAATGGAGAGTCGGAGACCCTTTTACTGGCGATCCACCCCAAGAACCTCAAGGTCTTAACTCCGTATTTGCCACAGATTCATCAACTTTAGCCATTATTAAAAAACACGCGCAAAAGTTAAATAAGAATTGAGGTGTGTAATGTTGTTGCCATCTTTAGCTCATGCTAACAAGTTAGCAAACACATTCGTAGCGAGTGTTTTTGTGATACTAATGATGAGCTCATTCTTAACCAGTGATACACAAGCTCAAGAAATTTGGTATGAGTTAGAACAAGCTGAACTTCATAAAATCAGTATTGGAAATGATGTTCTGGGATATTCTGGAACGGGATACTTAACCGATATAACTAGTGAGGATAGCAAAGCAACTTTTACCGTTACAGTTGATGAAGAAGCACTGTATGCCTTGTATTTAGGTTATAGAACTCCACATGGACAAAAAGGATTTGAACTGACAGTAAACGAGGAAACTTTCACCGGAACTTTGCCCGAAAGCGGCACATTTAAAAATATCCCAATTGGCAAAGTGTTGCTAAAAGCAGGAGATAATACGTTTGTAATTCATAAAGGATGGGGCTGGTATGAACTCGATTACGTTCGTATTTCAAAAACGGAAATCCCTGTTCTAGAATATCCTGTTGATAATTTAATCGATTCGTTAGCTTCTCAAAAAACAGTAAATCTTTTTAACTATTTGAAGAGCATTTACGGCAAAAAGACTCTTTCTGGACAACAAACACTTGAGGATGTTGCTTATATAGAAAGGATAACTAAGCACGAGCCCGCCATCGCTAATATAGATTTAATTGAGTATTCACCATCAAGAATTGAACACGGATCTAATCCTAAATCCTTAGTTGAAAAAAGTATTTCTTGGGCTCAAAAAGATAATGGAAACGGCATTATTGGCTCAAGTTGGCATTGGAATGCACCTGCTGATTTGATAAATACGCCAGGCAAGGAGTGGTGGCGAGGATTTTATACCGAAGCAACTACATTCAACTTTGCAGCGGCTCTTGCAGATACAAGTTCAGAGAGATATAAACTCATCCTTAGAGATATTGATGCAATCGCCATTCAACTTCAAAAATTTGAAGAGGCTGATATTCCCGTTTTGTGGAGACCTTTACACGAAGCCTCCGGTGGATGGTTTTGGTGGGGCGCACAAGATGCCGATTCTTATATAAAACTTTGGAGGCTGCTGGTTGTTCGATTAAGGGATTATCACCAGCTTCATAATTTAATTTGGGTGTATACAACTGGGGATAAGGATTGGTATCCTGGCGATGATTGGGTGGATATTATTGGTCATGATATCTACACCGAAAAAGGTGCATCTATGAGTACGCAATGGGAACAAACATTTGATCAGTTTAATGGGCGTAAGATGGTCGCTCTTTCCGAATCGGGTACATTACCTTATCCTAAATTTAGCGAAACCCATGGTACGTGGTGGCTTTGGTTTTCTCTTTGGAGTGGCGACTTCATCCGTTCCATCCCAAGTAATGAATTAATGGATGTGGTTAGTCATTCACTTGTAGTTAATAGGGCAGACTTACCAGATTGGTCGACGGCTACTTCAACAGAAATTGAACGTATCGATAAACCAAATACCACGATAAGTAATTATCCAAACCCATTTAATCCAGAAACAACAATCCTTTTACAGTTACGCCATGCCTCCGCCATCAAAATGAAAGTGATGGATAGTATTGGGAGGCAAATTGGCACAACGCGCACCATGAACTTAGGAAGTGGAGAACATACGCTTCCTTTTAATGGAAATAATCTCTCTTCAGGAATCTATATAGTACAGATTTTTGATGGAGAGAAATGGATTAATCATAGAATTTCACTCATAAAGTAAGGCTAAGAAGTGGCCTAATATTTGACGAATCATGAATAGAAACTCAACATATTTTAAGCTCATTCCCATTTTATTATTGGGGCTTGTTGCTTGTAATAAAGTTTCGGAGAACCAAAAATCCCCGAACATTATTATAGTAATGACAGATGACCAAGGTTGGGGCGATATTCAAAGTCATGGAAATCCACAGATTGATACTCCTATTATGGATAAATTGGCTGATGAAGGCGCTCGGTTTCACCGCTTTTTTGTGAGTCCAGTTTGCGCACCAACTAGAGCTAGTTTACTTACCGGAAGAGATCATTTAAGAACGGGAACTCAATGGGTAACCTATGGTCTTGAAAACATGAGAGCCGATGAAGTGACTTTTGCCGAAGTTTTTAAAAAAGCCGGTTACAAAACAGGGTTGTTTGGCAAATGGCATAATGGTTCACATTATCCAATGGATCCAATAGGGCAAGGATTTGATACATTCTTTGGCTTCAAAATGGGCCATTTCAACAATTATTTTGATAGCGAATTGGAGTACAATGGAAAGCCTGTAAAAACTGAAGGCTTTATAACTGATGTGTTAACCGATTCTGCACTCTCCTTTATTGAGAGAAACAAAGAACAACCTTTCCTCGCTTATGTACCTTATAATGCACCACACAGCCCATTTCAAGTTCCAGATATGTATTTTAATAAATACAAACAGAGAGGATTAAGCGATAAAAATGCTACGGTTTATGGGATGGTAGAGAATGTAGACCACAACCTGGGCCGAATTTTAGATAAACTTGATGAGCTGAACATTGCTGAAGAAACCATCGTAATCTTTCTAACAGATAACGGTCCAAATGGTGGAGATCGATTTAATGGAAATATGAAGGGCTGGAAGGCCAAAGTAGATGAAGGTGGGGTAAGAGTACCTTTTTTCATAAGGTGGCCGGGAAAAATCAAACCTGGCACTTCCATCAAAGAACTAACCGCACATATCGATGTGCTCCCAACATTGGTTGATTTAGCAGGGATAAAGTATGAGGAAGTGAACCCTTTAGATGGGAAAAGCTTTGCACCACTACTTTTTGAGGAACAATCAGATTGGCCAAATCGGTATTTATTTACGCATCAATCTAGATGGGATTCGCTTGAGCAATTCCCTTCATCAGTAAGAGATAACACCTATCGTTTAGTGAGTTATAACGGCGAGTGGGAATTGTACGATATGGAGAATGACACTTCCCAAATAAACAATATAGCCAATCAAAAAGCTGATGTTGTTGCAAAAATGAGTGAAGCATACAATGCTTGGTTTGCTGAAATCCAAAAAGAGTATAAAGGACGAATGCCAATTCCTGTTGGTTACAAAGCATCTCCTTCTACAATTCTACCCGCCACAGAAAGTTATTTTTTAGGCAATGTTGGTTTCAAAGGAAAGTCAGGATGGTCTAATGATTGGCTTACAAACTGGACTTCTGCTTCGGATAAAATTTGGTGGGATTTAGACGTAATTGAAGAAGGAAATTATATGGTTGAAGCTCTGTACTCTTTGGAAGAAGAAAATGTAGGCACTGCTATTACAGTTTCAAGTGATGCAGATGAAATTAGTTATACATTTAGTAGCTCATATATAGCTGTTCAAGTTCCTAGCCCAGACAGAGTTGAAAGAGGAGAGGTTTATGAACAGAAATGGGGACGGGTACCTCTCGGTTTACTTCATTTAGAGAAAGGAAATCAACAGCTAAAATTAAGAGCTAATCTCATTCCTGGAAATTCAAGTATCGACCTAAAAAGAATAATCTTAACAAAAATAAAATAGTCCAATCTATCATGGTTAAAACTACAATTTTATCACTGCTCATTATTATTGGTGTGGGGATGGCTTGCGCCCAGAAAAACGTTATTGAGGATAAGGACTTACCCATCGATAAAAATGCAACAGCCGAAACTAAAGCCCTCTACTATAACCTTAAACAATTGGCAAAAACGAACATTCTTTATGGACATCAAGATGATTTGGCGTATGGTCATGATTGGTGGGCTGAGCCAGGGCGCTCAGATGTAAAGGAAGTTACAGGTTCATATCCTGCAGTGTATGGCTGGGAATTAGGAGATATTCGTCAAGGCGTTGAAGCGAACCTCGATAGCGTAAACTTTGAAAGTATGAAAGGCTGGATTAAGGAGGCTTATTCAAGGGGTGGAATTAACACCATCAGCTGGCATATGAATCATCCAGTTACAGATGGCAACACTTGGGATATGACACCCGCTGTATCTGAAATCATTCCTGGAGGCAGCCAACATGAGAAATTTGTTTCTTGGCTTGATATTTTTGCTGATTTCATAAATGATTTAAAGGATGAAAATGGCGAGGCTATTCCAATTATTTTCAGACCATATCACGAACATACTGCAGATTGGTTTTGGTGGGGCGAAAAACAAACAACAGTTGAAGAATACGTAACTCTTTGGCGTTTTACGGTCGAATATCTTAGAGATGAAAAACAACTTCACAATCTTCTGTATGCATATTCTCCGGATGGCGGTTCAAAGGAAAGAGGTGATAAATACATGGAAAAATACCCTGGTGATGACTATGTGGATATTCTAGGTTATGATGAATATGGTAGCTTTATGGATGGTAAAAATGATGTAGAAGCTCTAAGCAATGCCCTCGCAAGTATTGTTGAAGAAGCAGATAAAAGAAATAAGATTGCGGCACTTACCGAAACAGGGCAAGAAAAAATACCATCAGAAAAATGGTTTACAGAATCGTTATTAAAAGCGATGACATTAAACCCTAAAGCTTCTGAAATTTCTTACGTGCTAACTTGGAGAAACGCTAATCAACAAAGAGAAAATAGAGAGCATTTTTATAGCTCATATCCAGGTCATAGTAGTGCTCCTGATATGAAAAAGTTTAAAGATGCCGAGATTATGTTTTTTGAAGACGACTTGCCGAATATGTACACATTGAACAACTAAAGTCTATGTTATGAAATCTATTAGCTCTCTATTTTTAATCCCAGTTCTATTTTTTTTTAGCTGTAGCTCTGGAGAAGAGAAATTTACTTCAACCTTGATAGACCAAAGTGCTACTTCTGAAACAATAGCCCTTTATGAAAATCTTAAAAATACATCTAAAGAATATGTGCTGTACGGTCATCAAGATGACCTAGCCTATGGCCATTCTTGGTGGGCTGAAGAAGGCCGTTCTGATGTTAAAGAGAGTACAGGTTCTTATCCCGCCGTTTATGGGTGGGATATTGGAGATCTTGAGAAAGACAGTGCTGAAGCAAACCTTGATGGTGTAAACTTCGAGCAAATGAAAGGCTGGATTAAAGACGGTTATAACAGAGGTGGCGTTATAACTATAAGTTGGCATATGAATCATCCTGAAACAGGAAAAGGATCATGGGAAGATCTAAGTGAACCAACGAATATTTTGCCTGGTCAGACAAATCATGAGCTTTTTAGAGAATGGTTAGATTCTTTCGCAGCATTTGCTCAAGAGTTAAAAGGTGATAATGGCGAGGCTATTCCAATTATATTCAGACCTTTTCATGAGCATAATGGCGATTGGTTTTGGTGGGGTAAAGGAAATATTACTGAGGAAGAATATATTGCGTTATGGCAATTTACTGTAGAATATTTGAGAGATGAAAAAGGAGTTCATAATTTAATTTGGGCTTTCTCACCAGATCGTAGCCGAATGGATATCAATAATTTTAAACAGGATTATTTTTACGGATATCCTGGCGACGATTACGTAGATATTATCGGGTTAGATAATTATTGGGATTTAGGACATCCTGCTAATCAAACACCAAAGGAAGAGCAAAAAGAAGCCTTTATAAAAAGCTTAACTGAACTAGTTCAAGTCTCAGATTCGTTAAATAAAATTGCTGCGCTAACAGAATCAGGTTATGAAGGTATCCCAAATGAGAAATGGTGGACTGAAGTGCTGGGAGCTAACATAAATGCGAATAGTTATACCAAAAGAATTGCGTGGGTGCTTACTTGGCGAAATGCGAATCAAGAGAGATCTGGTAAAGGTGATCACTTTTATGCATCCCCACCTAATCACAAAAGCGCTCCTGATATGAAAAAGTTTCGTGATATGGAGCTATTTATGTTTGAAGATGAATTACCAGATATGTACACACTTCCAAAGCAATGAGGATAATAATGTTGAATCAAAATAGATTATTTATAGTCGGCTTACTTGTTTTACTTTCTTGCTCCAAATTACCTCCTCAAGAAATTAGAATGGTTGATGCTAACGCAACTCCTCAAACCAAGGCGCTCTATCAAAACTTAAAAAGCTTAGAAGGCAAGCACTCCATGTTTGGCCACCAAGCAACGTTGGCGTATGGCTATACTTGGCGAAATGAACCCAATCGTTCAGATGTGAAAGATGTGACGGGCTCTTTCCCCGCAGTTTATGGCTGGGATGTTGCTGATTTTATCTGGAACTGGAGAAATCCAGAAAAAGGTGAAGAGGCTAGAGAAACAACGTTAAGATATGCTAAAGAAGGTTTAGAACGTGGGGGCGTGCTCACTTATGCTTGGCATATGGCTAACCCAGTCACCAATAAATCATTTTACGATACCACACGTGCAGTTTATGCCATCATTCCCGGTGGCGAACAGCATGAAGCCTACAAAAAAACCTTAGATAAAGTTGCCGATTACTTTAAGGAACTCGCACCAATGCCTGTTATTTTTAGGCCATTTCACGAGCATAACGGCGATTGGTTTTGGTGGGGAAAAGGTCTTGCTACCGAAGAGGAATACATTAAATTATGGCAGTTTACGGTTGAGTATCTAAGAGATGAGAAACAAGTTCACAATTTGATTTGGGCTTTTTCTCCCGATAGAAGTAGAACCAACATTGAGACCTTCAAGGAAGACTATTTGTATGGATATCCTGGAGATGATTACGTGGATATTATCGGCTTAGATAATTATTGGGATGTGGGACATAAAGCGAATCTAACTCCGGATTCTCTAAAGAAAGTACATTTTATTCAAAGCCTAACCATGACCGCTGAACTCGCTCAAGAAAAAGGGAAAGTAGCTGCACTAACTGAAACAGGATTAGAAGCTTTACCTGATAGTGTGTGGTGGACAGAAACCTTGCTAAAGAGTTTAAAGGCCAATGCAGCAACAAGGCGTATTACATATGTGCAGGTATGGCGCAATGCTACCAAAAGCAAAGAGAACAGAAACCATTTTTATGCTCCATATCCAGGACAAATAAGCGCAGAAGATTTTGTGAAATTTAAACAGGATAGCTTTATCGTATTTGAAAACGAACTACCAGATATGTATTCAATAAAAAAGTAAAATTATGGCTATTTCTAGATATGATAAAATCCCTTATAAGAGAACAGGAATAAGCGGATTGTTCCTTTCGCGTTTATCACTCGGTCTATGGCATAACTTTGGAGGGAAAGCAGATCTAGATACCTCGAAAGAAATTCTACATGCAGCTTTTGATAACGGAATAACGCATTTCGATTTGGCCAATAATTACGGGCCTCCTCCAGGTTCAGCTGAAGAAAATTTCGGTAAGATTTTAAAAAGCGATTTTCAATCCCACAGAGATGAACTAATTATCTCAACAAAAGCGGGATATAAAATGTGGGATGGTCCATACAATGACGGTGGTTCTCGCAAATATCTAATTTCTAGCCTTGACCAAAGTCTCAAAAGGATGCAGTTAGAATATGTTGATATTTTCTATCATCATCGACCTGACCCTAACACTCCAATCGAAGAATCAATGTTGGCTTTAGATCACATAGTACGTTCAGGGAAGGCTTTATATGTGGGGGTTTCAAACTACTCTGGTGAGCAAACCAAACGTGCAGCAAAAATTCTTCGTGAGCTAAATACACCGTTCATTATACATCAACCCAAGTACAACATGTTTGTTCGTGGTGTGGAAAAAGATCTGTTTCCTGTTCTAGAAGAAGAAGGGTTAGGTTGTATTCCATTTTCGCCATTAGCCCAAGGATTACTGACAAATAAGTATCTCGGTGGCATCCCAAAAAACTCTCGAATTGCGGATCCAGATGGTTTTTTAAAAGAGACTGATTTGAACGAAAGTGTACGCAGTAAGATACTAGCATTGAATGAGGTTGCAGTTGACCGCGGTCAAAGTTTAGCCCAACTAGCTTTGGCATGGGTATTGCGAAAAGATGTAGTTACTTCTGCTTTAATTGGTGTAAGTAGTGTTTCTCAACTTCTAGATAATATTTCAACTCTAGATAATGTGGAGCTTCATATAGATGAACAACTCAAAATTGAGCATATCTTAGATGCAAAAGTCCGACATTAATAAATCGCAGTTGTTAACTAAATGAACACTTATAGAACAGCTTCTTTATTCCTGTTAATCTGTTTATTAATAAATACAGATGGATGGGGGCAGAACAAGGAAGCTGTTCCTGTTTCAAATAAGCCATTAAACAACTCAGAGCAGACTTTTCGTTTTGCAATTGTTTCTGACAGAACGGGAGGAATGAGAAGGGGAGTATTTAAAGAAGCAATTGACAAACTCAACATACTTCAGCCTGAGTTTGTGCTTTCTATTGGCGATTTGATTGATGGTTATACCGAAGACCCCACCGTTTGGAATGCACAATGGGATGAATTCGATGGAATGATTAATAACCTCGAAATGCCTTTTTATTATGTTCCTGGAAATCATGATACAAGTAATGAATTACTCACTAATGCTTGGAAAGCTCGACATGGTAGAGATTACTATCATTTCAAGTATAAGAACGTTCTGTTTTTAGCCCTTAATACAGATCAGATAAAAAATGGCGGAATTGGACCAGACCAAATTCAATATTTCCAAAACATATTGGCAGAAAACAAGGATGTAAGTTGGACACTCATTTTCATGCATCGTCCGCTGTGGTCTTATGGAGATACCCAAGGTTACGGTGAAATTGAAAAAGCCTTAGGATTAAGAAACTATACAGTGTTTTCAGGCCATCATCATTTCTACCAATTTAAAATGCATAATGGAATGGAACACTTCACCCTTGCGACAACAGGTGGTGGAAGTGATATGAGAAATCCTGATGTGGGTGAGTTTGATCATATTACATGGGTTACCATGAAAGAAAATGGTCCAATATCTGCTCATTTGGATCTTTCTGGGATTTATGACAAAGACGTAGTACCCGAAGAAGATTATGAAGACATCCAAAAACTCCGACAAGGGAATTGGCTTGAAATAGAACCAGTTGTTACTGAAACAGATATGGTTTCTGGGTTTCCTCTTGCACTAACATTGAAGAATACTTCTGATAGAGAATTTTTAATACAAGGAGTACTTGCAGATCAAGAAGACATTCAATTTCAGCCCAAATCAATAAGTGAACTTATTTCTCCGCAATCTGAAAAAGAAATCATGATTCAAGTTTCTAGTAAGAAAGAGCTGTTTTCGATTGCTGAGCTCAATAATCAATCTCTTTCTATCACTTTAGATGCTGGTTTTACTCGCGAAAAAAGAAACGATATTTCACTTCCAACTATCAAAAAAGTAAGGGTAGATTGGAAACATAGCTTTACGAAAACAGAAATACCAATAAGTATTGACGGTGATTTTTCTGATTGGAAAAACACTTACTGGATAGACGTTGAGCTACCTCAATACTTTTATGAAGATTGGGATTGGAAAGGCAAAGATGATGGAGCGTTTAGATTTGCTCTAACTCGTGACGAAAAGAACCTCTATGTTGGTGTGCAATTCAAAGACCAAAATACAATTCTTTCTTCAGCCGATGTAAAGGCTTTACAGGATAAATTCTATGTACATTTGACCACAGAGCCATCTGATTCTAATTTCACGTTATTGGAAATTGCAAAAGCAGGTATCTCATCAAATAAATCAACTTCCGAAATTAGGTATGTGGTTGATGAGACAAAACAGGGGCTGGTTTTGGAATTATCTTTACCGATTAAACAACTTCTATCTAGTAAAACAGACTTTAATAAACTGAAAGTAAATATTGGGGTTATGGACCATGATAGGCCAGAGAATACGAAACCGTCGGTACTTTGGTGGCGTCCTGTATGGGAGAGTAATTTAGATTACCCAAACAGCGGAATGTTCTACTTCAAAAAGAAGTAAGAAGTCGGCTGAATTTGTATTTACGAATTTATTCACGTTATTCTGAAAAAGTGAATAAATAAAAGTACAATGAAAAGATTATCTATCATTTCAATTACCTGTGCATTAACGTTAATAGTTACAACCTCATTTAGCGTTGCACAAACTCCCGACGAAAAAGCCATAAAAAATCAAATTCACACCTTATTTGATGGAATGCGTGCTGGAGATAGTTCTAAAGTTAGCAGTGTTTTTTATTCAGAGGCTATAATGCAGACTGTGGCAAAAGGCAAAGATGGGAAGGAGCAAGTAATGAACGGTTCTCTCCAAAACTTTCTAAAAGCTGTTGGAATTCCCCACGATATAATGTGGGATGAAAGAGTTTCTACTATTGATGTAAGAATAGATGGAGCTTTAGCGCATGCGTGGGTTCCATACTCTTTCTATCGGGGAGATGAATTCTCACATTGTGGGGTAAATTCACTTCAATTAAAAAAAGGGGATGACGGCTGGAAAATAATCTACATTATTGATACTCGTCGCAAAACTAACTGCATTGAACAACTTTAAAAACCAATTCTATGAAAAAAATTATCGCAACACTACTTTTTAGTGCGTTCATAAGCTCAGCGCTTTTTGCACAATATGAGGAAGACGTAAAATCTGTAGATTCTATAATAAAAGCACTTTATGCTTCAATTTCTGGAGAAAAGGGAGAGCCAAGAGATTGGGACCGTTTCAGATATCTGGTAATTCCAGAGGCACAACTAATTCCTACAGCCAAAAATAAAGAAGGTAAACTGGTGTATTCCGTAATTACACCTGAGCAATTTGTTAAACAGGCGGATAAGAATTTTGTGGAAAATGGTTTTTACGAATACGAAACCAATCGCGACACTCAAGATTATGGTCACGTTGTGCATGTGTTTAGCACCTATGCTTCCAAAAGAAGTGTAAACGATGCTGAACCTTTTAACCAAGGGATTAATAGTATTCAGCTATTTAATGATGGCTCGCGCTGGTGGGTTGTATCTATTTATTGGGCACACGAAACAGATTACAACCCTATTCCAAAAAAGTATAAAGCTAAATCGTAGCTTATTCTACAATTTTAAACCGCATTTTGGTTTCGCTTCTTGAGAAAGCATCAAAATGCCACCATTCACTGTCTAGGGGTAAGAAACCGGCTTCTATCATTACTGAACGTAATAGGAGTCGGTTTTTCCTTTGTTGGGGAGTTAGTAACCCTTTAGCCACCAGCTCATCTTCATTATCTGAATGCGCCAAAGTTGAAAAATCGTCGTATCCTGTGCCCATATCTAAAGGTGTTCCATCAGCAGTAGCTAAGGTGAGATCAACGGCACAGCCGTAATTATGAATGGAACCCGACTTAGGATTTGCTATATACTGTGAGCGTTCTTCTAGGGGCAAATCTGAGCTATCCCAAAGAACTTGTTGTATTCTTCTAGGGCGAGCAACATCATAAATTAATAACCGAAGCTCCGGCGCTTCTTTTTTTAGAAAGTATTGAGCTTTCAAAAGTTTATCTAACGCTTCTGGTTGCAAATATCCAGTTTTCAAATTCCCATATACATTCTTACCCATAAAATTGTCGGTAGTAGCATACTTCAACTCAACTAGAATCTGAGTAGTATCCGTATCAATTTTTTGAAGACCTTGACTTGCAAACTCTTTGTTCCAATCAATAAGAGGTTTTTCCATCTGTTTTTGATTTGTATTACACGAGCTCAAAAAGCCTATGCCAATTATAAGCGATAAAAAGTAGAGTAAACGATTCATTTGTTTTGGATTTCAAAGTCATAAATTAGCTTTGCTATATCAGCAGAGGCATCTAAAACTGAAGCTCTGTCGGGTGCGTTTTTGGATAGAAAGACTAACACAAATCGACCACCATCAGGAGTATAGACAATTCCAGAGTCGTGATGAACTCCAGTTATCCATCCCGTTTTATGAGCTACAACTGTTCCTTCTGGAAGTTTTAAAGGAATCATATCATTGTGTTGTTGGTCTTTCAGTATATCTAACATCTCTTTGTTCGCCTGAGGGCTGATGAGCGTATCTGTTCCCAATTGTTCGTAAATGGTAAGTAAGTCTCTCGCGGTAGTAGTATTACTTAAGCCTTGGTTATATGCTTTTAGATCTTCCACACCACGTAACACTTCTATACTGTCTGCGCCGAGAGTTCTCATGGTGGCGGTTACTTTTTTGGCATCAACAAGGTCAATAAGCAAATTAGTGGCAAAATTGCTACTTCGTGTTATCATCTCATATGCTAGATGATAGATGCTCGTAGGTTTATTCACATTAGTAAAAAGATCTTTTTCGCTTTCTTCACTCAACTCCATTGTAAAGGTTGAGCCATCCACTATACTCTTAAATTCATTTTTGATAAGAATGGAATCATTTATTGAAAACAATCCTTCATTTGCTTGCTTATACACTTCAATTAAAACGGGTGTCTTCATAGTACTTGCAGCATGAAAACGTTCATCTGGGTTTATCAAAAGCTCATTCTTTGAATTGGATAAGCTTTTATAAGCAATTGCGAAATCACCCTCTAAAGGTTCTAGTCGTTGATTGATAGCCTTGTTTAATTCTGAAATGGTTTTAGGATTAGATTGGCAAGCAACGAAGCCTAATGTAATGGGAAGAAGAAGTAAAAGTATGCGATGCATTTTGGTGAACATTAGTGAAGGGTCAAAAAAAAAGCTCCAACTGTAAAGTGGAGCTTTAAAAAGTAAAAAAAAAAGAAGTGATTAAGCTTCGTTTTTTTTGTTTTGAATTTCAAGACGAATGTCCTGAGCTAATTTTTTGAGATCTTGAAGCCCTTTACGTGCACGAGTACCCGCAGCTTTGTTTCCCTTATCGTAAAATTTTTCCATTTCCTCAGAAACTTGGTTAACTAAGCCTTGTAGTTCTGTTACTCTACTCATTATATAACTCCGTTATTTTTTGTTAAATATTTCTTCCTTATTGGAATCTGCGTTGAAGCTATTCAATCAACACTATCAAATCAAATTAAAAAGCACTTTTTTTCACATTAATTGAATAAAAAAGCACTTTTTTAGAGTTTTACGACTGATTTTTACAAAAAATCGAACTTTCTAATAATTTTATAGAGTAAAAACGGCTCTATTTTGGAGAAATGTTTTTAAAAGTATTCGTTTTTCTATGCCTATTTTGCGGATAATGAACTTGAACTAAAACTGAAAGGTAGCAGATCAAGAACTTGATGACGTGATAGAGTTCCATCCGCATGGTGCATATCTATTGGTTGCTGAGGTAAGTGTTGAACGAGCACTTGTCGGCATGCTCCACACGGGCTACTCACTTCTCCTTTAAGAGTATGCACAGCCATTTTGGTAAATTTGTTAAAGCCCATAGCTAGAGCTTTGCAAATTGCCACACGTTCTCCACATAATCCTTTTGTCCAATCGCTCACTTCAACATTTACACCAGGAACTGCTTTGTCATTCATAAATAATAAAGCTGATACGGGAAAATCGGAGTTTGGGGTAATAGCTTTTGATAAAAGCTGCTTTAATACAGAATGTGTTTCGGTTTCTGAAACTTCCAAAACCTCTTCAGAGCAATTGATTGCAGAAATATCATCTGTTATCACTAATTCTAGATTAAATTCCTTTAGCCAAAAGTCTAGTTGTTCTAGTTCTGTTTCTTTGGCTAAAAGTTTAACAGGGGAGTCTCCTTCAGACAAGCAATGGCATACGGCTGCTTGTGTAGCAGGTACTGTTATAGGAAATGAAACGTTTTCTACCCGAACTCCAGCGTAGTAGGCTCCGCTTTTTCCTAAAATAACACAAGCCTTTGGTTGTTTTGAGTATGGAGTATAAGCTCGATTGTAAAGTGTTTCCCAATTCATAGAATCTTATTTAATTGCTGAAAAAGCTGCATCTGCTACAGCAGCCCTAATTTGGCTAATTCTTTTACCAAATGTTCGTTTTGGATAAACTCTATTGGTAAGTAATATCACTGCCATATTCTTTTCGCGGTCAATCCAAATACTGGTGCCAGTAAAGCCAAGGTGACCAAAAGTATCATTACTTGAAAGTTGCCCCGCTGTAGTAAAGCCAGTTGGGCTTTTGCGATCGAATCCAAAGCCACGTCCACTAATATCAGATTGCTGGCTTGTAAACTGTTGTACTATTTCTGGTGCAATGTATTGCGTATCTCCATAATGGCCATCATTCAATAACATTGTGGCAAATTTTCCCATATCAGATGTGGTAGAAAATAAACCAGCATGCCCAGCTACACCATCCATAAAATAGGCGCGTTCGTCGTGTACTTGGCCCTGAACTAAACCTCTTTCAAAAATATCATCATATTCTGTTGGGTGAACTCGGTTTGCAAACCAACGGCTTACTTTTTTGGGATTGAAGTAGGTAGAATTCATTTCCATTGGGGAATAAAATTCGGTTCGCATATATGTATCTATACGTTGCTTAGTAATGGTTTCCACAATTTCAGCAAGTAGAATCATTCCTAAATCACTATAAACATATTCAGTTCCCGTATCGTAGGTAAGAGGCTCGTTTTTCACAGCATTTATGATTTCATCTCTAGTTTTCAGAGAATCTACATATACGCGGAAGGGAGGAAGCCCCGATTGATGCAAGAGTAAATCTTTTATGAGGATATGTTCTTTCTCAGGAGTTTTGTATTCAGGAATATAACGCCAAACGGGATCTTCTAAACTCAGCTTTCCTTCAGTAACTAATTTCATAGCCGCTGTAGTGGTAGACATCACTTTGGTTATAGAAGCTAAATCGAAAACATCGGTGTTGCGTGTTTTTTTTAGTTTATCATAAGTCCAATAGCCAGCCGCTTTGTTAAATACCATTTTCCCGTCTTTAACTACGGCTGCTACTGCACCAGGGAAAACCGAATCTCGAATAGCTTCTTCCAAGATATCTTCAATCTTATATAACGCAGTTGAGCTGAGCCCAACTTCTTCCGGGTCGCCATAGCCCATTATTTCTTGTTTGAAAGAAAGACCATCACCCACATTATACATTCCAGGAATGTTTATAGTGGATTTCCCAGTAATGTCCTGAGCACCAAAAAGGGCATGAGCAACGGCATGTGTCTGTTCTTCGGTGTTGTACCACCCAATGGCATGAACATCGGTGTTTGGCAACTCGCTTAATAAATAGGGGTTTCCAAAGGCAACAAGTACGGATGGCTTTTTGCTCTTTAATACCTTAGATAGAAACGAACGTTGGGTTCTGGTGAATTGAATAGATCTGCTTGAACTGAAACCCACAAATGCCCCTATAATTACCAAATCGGCCGACTGAGAGCTCTTAACGATTTTTTGTATATCAGATGCACTTGATCTTTTATCAAAAGCGTAGAAGGAAACATGAGGATGGAAGTCTCGCAAGGCAGAGGCAAAAGAACCACCAGTTTCTCCTGAAGAACTTTCAGAGATAGAAACCATCAAAATGCGTTTATAATCTTTTGGATTAATCGGTACGATATCTTTCTTATTCTTAAGAATAGTAACCGATTCATGAGCAATTTTGGTAGCAATGGCTTGGTTCGACTTTGTACTAATGATGCTGTCTAGTGCACTAATATCAGCTTGGTTATCACTTTCGAATAGACCAAACTCTTGTTTCCACAATAACACTTTACGAAAAGACTGATCTATACGGTCTTCGGAAATTTCACCACTTTGCACGGCAGCTTCAACTTCGTTTATAGCTGTATAAGTATCAGGGCTCATCAACATGATATCTGCGCCAGCTAATAATGCTTTTACAACTGCTTTTCCAGGAGAATACTTAGAAGTAATTCCTCTCATATCCATTCCATCAGTAATAACTAAGCCATCAAAGTGGAGGGAGTCGGTTAGAATATCGCCCAAAATCGAAGGATCTAGAGTGCTCGGTAAATCAGGTTCATTGCCAATGTTCGGAAAAGCAATATGTGCACTCATAATACTTGTTACGCCACTTTTTATCGCGTAACGGAAAGGGACAAGCTCAACGGAGTCTAGGCGGGCATAGTCGTGGTTTAAAACCGGTAACCCGAGATGTGAATCTATTTTCGTATCACCATGACCAGGAAAATGCTTTGCCGTTGCAACAACACCTTCGCTTTGTACACCTTCAATGAAAGCTGCGCCATACTCACCAACAATAATTGGGTCGTCTGAAAAGGAGCGAATGTTGATTACGGGATTTGCAATGTTGTTGTTGATATCCAAAACAGGAGCAAATACTTGATGAACTCCTAAAGCTTTGGCTTCACGAGCAGTTATTTGCCCCATTAAAAAGGCATTCTTTTTATTTCCTGTAGAAGCAACTCCCATAGCTGGGGTGAACCGCGTAGTGCCATCAACACGCATAGCAGCACCATATTCCATGTCTTGTGTAATCCAAAGAGGAATGGAACTTAATTTTTGGAGTTTATTAGTGAGAATAGCCTGCCCGTAAACATCACCTCGCATAAAAATAATGCCACCTATATGTTGATTTTGCACCATGTCAACGAGCTCTTTGTAGCGCCTATCGTCTTGATTGTAAAACTCTCCAAAAGCAGAAATAATAAAAAGTTGACCGATTTTATCTCGCAAGGAGGTGTTTTCTACTAAAGAATCTATGAGTTGATAATTAGTAGGGGATGTATTTTTGTTCCAACGAGATGTGGTGGTTTCATCGATAGGATATTGAGTAATTCCCGTAAAAATTCCGATAATAATAATGGCTTGTAATGCCCTAAAGCCCATTCGCATAAATGCCTAAATTTGTAGATGAAGATATTTCAATAAAGCTGATAGGTTAATTCTATAGCTAATGCTCAATTAATATATTAAAAAGTAGAACAGTAAATAATAGAGCTTCGTGCCATTAATTAGTTCGTAATTGGATAAAAGCGATTGTGCGATAATAATCACAGAAATAACGCACTCCCAAACTATCAGCTAATTCTTTAAAGTATTCCGAGTTTAATTGGAAAGTGCCTTAATTGATAGAACGAAGCACTAGTTATAATCGTTAAGAATTGGTGCAGTGCTGAGTTTCGTAATCCGTACTTAAAAGTGTATATTTGCACTGTTAAATTCTATAATCTCAAACAGAAAAGAAATTTCATGGCTACCGGTTTTTTTAATGTTCCCCCAGCGCTCAACGAACCTATTTTAAGTTATGCACCAGGTTCTCCCGAAAGAAAAGAATTGCAAGCAGCTCTTAAAGAAGCTCGAGCAAAAGTAGTTGACGTACCTATGTATATAGGTGGCGAATTGGTTACTACTAACAATAAAATACCGATGTCGCCTCCACACGATCATCAGCATATTTTGGGATACTTTTCTGAAGGTGATGCTTCTCATGTAACTCAAGCAATTGATGCTGCTATGGCGGCTAAAGCAGATTGGGCAAATATGGCCTGGGAGCATAGAGCTAGTATTTTCTTAAAAGCTGCCGAGTTGCTTGCTGGTCCGTATAGAGCCAAAATTAATGCGGCTACAATGTTAGGCCAGTCAAAAAATGCATTTCAAGCTGAAATTGACGCCGCTTGTGAAATAATTGATTTCCTTCGCTTCAATGTAGAATACATGACCCAAATTTACGCTCAGCAACCAGAATCCTCAGAAGGTGTTTGGAACAGAGTAGAACAACGCCCGTTGGAAGGTTTTGTATTTGCACTCACTCCATTCAACTTTACAGCTATAGCTGGTAACTTACCTACATCAGCTGCAATGATGGGTAATACTATCGTTTGGAAGCCTGCATACACTCAGATTTATTCTGCTAATGTTTTGATGGAGGTATTCCGTGAAGCGGGAGTTCCTGATGGAGTTATTAACTTAATTTATGTGGATGGCCCCGTTGCAGGCGATGTGATTTTCTCTCATAAAGATTTTGGTGGTATTCACTTTACTGGAAGCACAAAAGTATTTCAACATATCTGGAAAACTATTGGCGAGAACATCTACAAATACCGTTCTTATCCAAGAATTGTGGGCGAAACAGGTGGAAAAGATTTTATCATGGTTCATAAGTCTGCTCATGCTAAACAAGTTGCAACTGCTATTTCTAGAGGAGCTTTTGAGTTTCAAGGACAGAAGTGTTCGGCTGCATCAAGGGCTTACATTCCTTCTAACTTGTGGGAAGATGTGAAGAACTATGTTGTTGAAGATCTCAAAACCTTCAAAATGGGTGGTACTGAAGATTTCACCAACTTCATTAATGCAGTGATTGATGAGAAGGCATTCGACAAAATTGCTAAATATATTGATGACGCCAAAGCAAGCAACGATGTCGAAGTTATTGCTGGTGGTAACTACGATAAATCGAAAGGTTACTTTATCGAGCCTACTGTTCTTCTTGCAAAAGACCCTAAATACACCACCATGTGCGAAGAGATCTTTGGCCCAGTGATTACTATTTATGTGTATGATGAAAACGAATTTGAAGCTACGCTCGATTTAGTAGATGAAACTTCACCTTATGCGCTTACAGGTTCAATCTTTAGCCAAGATAGATATGCTATTGAAGTAGCTACTAAACGTTTAGAACAATCGGCCGGTAACTTCTACATTAACGACAAACCAACCGGCGCTGTTGTAGGCCAACAGCCATTTGGCGGAGCTAGAGGTTCCGGAACAAACGATAAAGCAGGTTCTATGATTAACTTGCTACGTTGGGTTTCTCCAAGAACAATAAAAGAAACCTTTGTTTCTCCAACCGATTATAGATATCCATTCTTAGGTGAAGATGAGTAACAGATTCTAATTCCAATTATAAAAAAAGCCTCATGTGAGGCTTTTTTTATGCTAATAGATTTGTAAGAGTATTGATGAATTTATTATAAAGACTTAGTTCTATTTTTGTGGAACTAATTTCATACTCTTCATTTGTGATGTATTGAAAAAAGCACTGTCTTGGTAAAAAGTACGATATTGTCCGTTTAACCAGAGTTCGGTTTGGTCGCCGAAGTGATCTGAGAGAGGACTCGCAGATTGCCCAGTTGGGATTACAGATTGCGTACTACTCAAATCCGAAAGGTCTACAATTCTGCGAATGGAAGCACCTAATACCATATTGTATGGCTTCTCCCAGCTATATTGGCCGTTATTAACTGACATGCCATGCCCAACTACAGGGAAAGGTCCTGTACTAAGTAAGTTGTCTACAATAAGCTTTAAGCTTTTAGGCGCGTCAGGGGCTTGTGCTGCTTGTGCAAAAAGTGGTGGCTCGAAAGTGATAGTATGTAATTGTTCCCATCTCCATTCAAGAGTTTCCTGACCTAATGAATCACTTAAGAAAAGCAAAGCATCTTGCATACTCTTTAGCACAATATCAGATTTAGTTTCAACCTCTGGTGTGTTTACATCATCGAAAAACGCACTACTATCTTGAAGTAGTTCTGTGATTGTACGGATTGGAATATTCTCGTGGTGAATGAAGTTCTCATATACCTCATCACCAAACTCGTCGTGCAAAGTGTTTTCAGTAAGTTTCAGAATGAAAACATCGAATATGGAAGCTGCAGTAGCATTTTTAGCGTACTTATAATCCCAGTTTGCCAAGTATGAAACTGCATCATCAAAGTTATAAATCTGTTGAGAGGAAATTACATCCAATACAATAGGAACTACTTTTTCAGCAAATTTGGAATAAGAATCGTTTTGAAGTTCTGCAAAAAGCTCTGGAGTTAGTTTCTCATTCTGAGTTAGAAACTCACTAATTCTCTCAATTCTTGATGGTGGCTCCCAAAACGATGCGATATAGTACTTGTAGTTATCTGTGGTGAGTTTATTATTCGCGTTAGCAATCCAACCTTTATCTGGATTAATAACATGTGGCATTTCTTCAGTAGGGATAAAACCTTGCCAATCTTGAGCAGGATCCCAACCTTTCCGCACTAGAATTTTATTGCCAGAACGGATAGGAAGATGTCCTGTTGAAAACATAGCAATGTTTCCTTCAATATCAGCATACATAAAGTTTTGCCCAGGAACGCCAAAATGGGGGAGTGCATCTTTAAACTCCTGAAAATTACTTGCCCAGTTAATCTGGTATAGCGTTCTAAACTCGTTGCTAACATCTTGCCCAGTCCAACGCATAGTTATTACTTGTTCGTCGGCAAGTTTTACGTTGGGGTAAATATCAGAAATAACGGGACCATGTTTGGTATAGCGAATTTCTAACACTTCATCGTCTTTGCCTTTTACCTTAATTATTTCTCTGCTTTTTGTGAAAGGCTGGTAGGCAACGGAACCCATTTGAAGTGAATCAACTACATATCGACCGCGATCTTCGGGGTCAACTTTTTCTAGGAAGAAATCAGTGTCATCGGCCATAATATTTGTGAAAGACCAAGCCATCTCATCATTCTGCCCTAATACAATACCTGGAACTCCAGCAAGTGTAGCTCCAGAAACATTCTTCCCATTTAAGTTTAAGTGAACTTCATACCATTTTCCTGGCATATCTAATCCAAGATGCGGATCGCCAGCAAGCAGAGGATAACCTGTATTTGTTTTTGAAGCATCAACAACCCAAGCATTACTTCCTACATGTGTTCCCTCACTTTGCATTAACTTTCTGCGCCCCATTTCTTGCTCTAACATAGGAAACAAAGAAGCTGTTAATTTAATCGACTCGTTATCATCTAAAGTAGTAGGTGAGTCTTCAGGTACTTTAAGAGCTAATTCTTCGAATTTCTCAGGAGGTAGATTCGCTTTCAGATAACTATAAGTAAGTTCTGTCCACCAGCTTAAATTCAAATCCCAGCCCATCAAACGAACAATAGCTAGAGATCGAGTAGGATTCCAACGGATAGGCTCCATGCCTGTAAGAGCAAATTCAATCGGTAGCTTGTTTGCGTTATTATCAATAAAAGAGTTCACTCCATCCGAGTAAGCTTGTAAAACATCACGTTCTTCATCATTTAGAGCTTCTTTCTCTAAACGCTGTGCAATTTTCCAAAAACCAAGTGTACGTTGATACTTATCAAGTTCAACCAAATCCTCTCCAAAAAATTCAGCAAAACGACCTTCCGCCGCAATTTGAGAGAGCGTCATTTGCCAAAGTCTATCTTGGGCGTGTACGTATCCCAAAGCAAAATAAAGATCAGCTTTATTGTCGGAATAAATGTGAGGTACACCAAATTCATCCCAAAGGATATCAACAGGTTGCTGTAATTGGTTTAAAGTAATATTAGACTCGTAGTCAGGTAAGGGTTTGTAGAACGTCCAATAAAAAGCGAGGCCTACAAAACCGATAAATAGAATTAGAAAAAAGAGAAGTAGCTTGGAAAATGTTTTCATGTATTAAGAACCTAAATGATGGCTAAAGCTAAAGGAATAAAACAGAAACTGAAAGACTAATTGATGGCTTATTCAGCTTGACAAGTTTTTGCAGTTTATGGAACGAATTACAACTATTATGGAGCTTAAAATAACAATCTTATAAATCATCTAATAGATGTTATTTAGCGTTGAAAAGCGCTTCCAAAACTTCTTACCTTAACAGTGAATTTTAACTTTTATAAATACGGTGTAATGTCAATTAAAAAAGTAGCGGTTATTGGTGGTGGAACAATGGGAAACGGTATTGCCCATGTTTTTGCCATGAACAATTTTGAAGTGAAACTCATTGAAACGAAACAGGAGTTTGGAGATCGTGCTCTGGCAACTATTACAAAGAACTTGGATAGAATGGTGGCCAAAGAGAAAATTGATGAGGCGAAGAAAACGGCTACATTATCAAATATTACATTGCATTTAGATATTACATCTGGAGTTAAAGACGTAGATTTAGTTGTAGAAGCTGTTCCTGAGAATATCGATATAAAGAAAGCCGTTTGGACCGCTGTGGATGAAAACGCTCCTGCACATGCTATTTTAGGCTCAAATACATCTTCTATTTCTATTACTAAACTAGCAGCGCTTACTAAACGCCCTGAGAGTTTCATTGGGATGCACTTTTTCAATCCAGTTCCTGTTATGAAATTGGTTGAAATTGTACGCGGTTTGGAAACGAGTGATAGTACTTACCAAATTGTTGAAGAGACCTCCAAACAACTAAACAAAGTTCCTGTTCCTGTGAACGACTTCCCTGGCTTTGTGAGCAATAGAGTGCTTATGCCGATGATTAACGAAGCTATTTTCTGTGTTTCAGAAGGCGTTGCAACTCCTGAAAATGTTGATGAAGTAATGAAGTTAGGAATGGCGCATCCAATGGGGCCACTTCGTTTAGCTGATTTCATTGGATTGGATGTATGTTTGGATATTCTAAACGTATTATACGAAGGTTTTAAAGATCCTAAATATCGCCCATCTCCATTACTTGTAAAAATGGTTGATGCCGGAAAATTAGGCAATAAAACGGGCGAAGGATTTTACTCCTATAAGTAAATTCATGCCAATATTTCTTATCTATGTTTTTTGTTCCGCCCTGAACCTTAGATTCGGTGGCGGAACAAAAGAATATCTAAAAACCATCTCTGTGTAGTAGACTTTCCAAAGCAGGGAAGTAGTGGATTTGCTTGTGTGTTTTTAAAATCAATCATAGCATGTCTCCAGTTTATTTGAGGGATGAAAGAGTTCTGTCCAATTTGAATTACAGATAGATTGTGCTTCCTAAATTCCAAAAAACAATTAACCGATATCTAATATTCAACTTCCCAAATATCCTGCTGAAAGCGGTTAATAATTTCAATATACTTAGGCTTCAGTTTCTTACAGGATTTTAGAGAAGAAAATCAACAGAGACTCCTTTCGTTTTGAGTTCGAAAAGCATTTAATCACACTATGGAAAACATTTTCATTCTTATTGCATTAGTTTTTGGCGCCGTTGCAGGTTTCTTTATTGCGCACTTTAAATCCAAATCTGAACTTTCTAGGTTGGAAGAAAGGAATACAAATTTAGATGGTCAACTCATTGAAGCAGAAACTAAATTTCAACAGCTTTCTAAAGAAAGTGAAGCAAAATTAGAAGCAGTACAAAGGGAGAAAGAGCTAGAACTAAAAGAGGAGCGAGAGAAGGCGGCCGATTTGGATAGAAGTCTCGCTGGTTTGAAAGCTGAATATTCCTCACTCCAACAAAAGCTGGCTGAACAGAAAGATGAACTTGCCGGAATGCAAGAACAGCTAAAAATTCAATTCGAGAATTTGGCGAATAAAATTCTGGATGAGAAGTCAGAAAAATTTACCAAACAAAACCGAGAAAGTTTAGATCAGCTATTGAATCCACTTGGTTTGAAGTTGGAAGAGTTTAAGAAGAAAGTAGAGGAGACCTACAACGAAGAAAATCGTCAGAGAGCTACGTTAAAAGAGCAAATTCGTCAGATGGGCGAGCTTAACCAAAAGATGAGCGAAGATGCCAAGAATTTAACCCGAGCGCTTAAAGGAGATAGCAAAGCCCAAGGTAATTGGGGTGAAGTTATTCTAGAACGGATTCTTGAGAAATCAGGCCTCACTAAAGGTAGGGAGTATGAAGTTCAAGTATCTGCAACCAATGAAGAGGGAAGAAGATTGCAGCCTGATGTGGTTGTGCATCTCCCAGACGAGAAATTCCTGATTGTGGATTCAAAAGTATCGTTAACAGCCTACGAACGCTACGCCTCTTCCGAAGATGACATAGAAAGAGCGGCTGCTCTGAAACATCACATTAGTTCGGTTAGAGCTCATGTAAAAGGTTTGAGTGACAAGAAATACCATCAAATTCACGGTGATAGAAGTCCTGATTTTGTGCTTCTTTTTATTCCGATAGAGTCTGCTTTTGGTGTAGCACTTCAAAATGATGCAAATTTGTATTACGAAGCTTTTGATCGCAACATCGTAATCGTAAGTCCTTCTACATTATTGGCAACCCTAGCAACTATTGATAGCGTTTGGAAACAAGAGTACCAAAGCAAAAATGCATTAGAAATTGCTCAACGTGGTGGAGCTCTATACGATAAGTTTGTACTATTTGTAGAAAGCTTGGATAAAATTGGGGAGCGAATTAAGCAAACTCAGCAAAGCTATGATGAAGCCCGAACTCGCCTTACTGAAGGTTCTGGAAATCTAGTTCGTCAAGCAGAGATGTTAAAAGAACTTGGTGCAAAAGCCACCAAAAAACTCCCAAACAGCACCCAAGAGTAGCTTGGGATCTAATTCGTGGGTAAATTTTTTATATACCTCTCGTAAGAAAGTATAGAGTCATTGTTGTAGAAGTCAGTTAATTCATTTACGATTTCAATAAATTAAACAACGTCCGTCATCCTGAGGATACTTCCGAAGAACCTTAAAAGCTAGCTTTCCATAATTACTTATTTCCTTGATCGTTATTTCACTTATCTGATTAATATTGGCGTGAACTTCATTATAGATAAGAACATTTTTGTTTTACGATAGTTCAATCACCAAACCTAGGTAATAAGAACTATGAGTAATTATCGTGAAAAATTACGAGGCCTTTTAGCTTCCTTAAAAAGGATTAGCTGGAAAAAAGTATTTAAAGTTTTCAGCATATCGATAGTCCTTGCTCTAGTTTTATTACTAGGAACTGTTTTTACGTTGAGATGGGTAAATCCGCCATT
This sequence comes from Balneola sp., assembly GCA_048267645.1. Classification (GTDB taxonomy): domain Bacteria; phylum Bacteroidota; class Rhodothermia; order Balneolales; family Balneolaceae; genus Balneola. The sequence continues at coordinate 97,262 of JBLWXC010000009.1, read as the reverse complement.
TACTGCTTTTACATTGCAAGAAGATTGGGATAAACTAGGAAAAGAGCGCTACAGTTTGAGGGAATATTGGGTTGATTACGAATCTATTCCTGATAATATAAAATGGGCTGTTGTAGCATCAGAAGACCAACTATTTTGGGAACATTCTGGTTTGGATACCGAAGCCATAGAAAAAGCTCTGAATGAAAAAGAAAGAGGCGAGCGAGTACGAGGAGCTAGTACAATCACCCAGCAAGTGGCTAAGAACTTATTTCTGAATAGCAGAAAATCTTATGTGAGAAAAGGAATTGAAGCAGGGCTTGCCTTAACTATAGAAGTTTTGTGGCCTAAAGAACGTATTCTTGAAGTCTATCTTAATATTGCAGAGTTCGGTCCAGGGGTGTACGGGGTTGGTAAAGCAACTAACCATTTCTTTGATAAAGATGCTCAGTATCTAAAAGCTGATGAAGCCGCCCGAATGGCCGCTGTTCTACCCAATCCAAAAAGAATGCGAGTGGAGCCAGCTTCTCCCTATGTCAATAAAAGGAAGTTCTGGATTCTTCGAAATATGAGGAATTTAAGTGGGATTGCGTATTACAAGAAGCTAGAATCCGTACAAACACCAGACAGCTTAACTGTGGATACAAACACTGTCCTAAATCAATTCTACATTCCCAAAGCGGATATTTCAGGGTTGAAGCTAAACTTGGATTTATCAAATCTGAATGACAGAAAGAACATAAATGTGGATTCAGTTCAACAAAATAAAAACCTTGACCCTTAGTTTTACTTCGAGATATAAAAAAGAACTCAGTTCATTTAAAGAGTCACCAAAACGCTAAAATCAGTGTTTTTCTTCAACAGAAGCATTAATAACATAAAACCCTTTCAGAACGGGTAACTCCAAACCCGAATTCTCCACCAAATCTCGCTTCATCTCCTGATAACTGAGCACTGTTTCAGTTGTATATTCAAAGTCGGCTAATAAACTCAAAAACCTTTTTTTATCAAGTGATAGCTTTACTGACTCACCCACTAATCTAACTCCACTTTTGAAACTAAAACGATGGAATACATTCAATTCATCTAAAGAGAAGAATGTAGTTATTAGTGTATTAGAAGGGCAGAGGGTAGCAATTTCGTTACAGACATTCCTAGCATCGGTTTCAGTTAAATAATCGAAAAAGCCTTCTGCAACAAACGCTGTTTTTTTGGAGGAATCGAATGATGGATGTTCTGCTAAAACTTGGCTCATTCGCTTTTTTGTTACATCAAGAGGGCAGAGATGTAAGTTTTTGGAAGCCAGTTTGTTAACCTCTAGGAATTGACTCTTTGTTTGAACCATAAATGGAGTTTCAATCTCAAACGCTTCTAAGCCTTTGGACGCGGAATAAACTCCTAAATGATCGAGTCCTGCGCCAATGATAACAATCTGCTCACAGCCGTTCTTAATGGCTTCGTCAACACATTGAGTTACATAATACTTCCTACAAATAATATGCATCAAATCGCCAGGAAGAAGTAATTCTTCTGAAACGATAAATAACTTCCGCCAAAATGAAGAGCGTAATGCGTTGTGGTACCAGCTTAAATGTTTGGGAAGAAACTGTACAACCTTCTCGTAAAAGTCCGTAATACTCGAATCAAAGTTCTTCCCAATCTGCGGATTAAGTGTTAATCCATAAAACTTAACAGCAATAAAGGCAGCCGTTTGCGATAGTTTATCGTGTGCCATAAGCTAGTGAGCGGTGATCTTGGCTAAATAATTAGAGTGTGAGGTCTTTGGTTAATCTCCTCTTTAATAATCGAAAAAGTTCCAAGGCTGAAGTTTTGGTGGATTTGCTGTAAACTCCATTTTTTCTTTAGTAACGGGGTGTATAAAGGAAAGCTTAACCGAGCGGAGGCCGAGGCTTTTGCCTGGCTTATTTCCAACTTCACCATATTTATAATCACCCCAAAGTGGAAACCCAATTTTGGCCATTTGTACTCGAATTTGATGAGCACGACCGGTAATTAAATCAACTTCAACAAGGCTGTGATGTGCGCTTTGCTTGATAGTCTTGAACTTCAATTTTGCTACTTTAGTAAACGACTTCTTCGAGTTATAAGCCTTAACAAAATTCGTTCTTTTGTCTTTCGATAAATGATGCTCAAGAGTTTGTTCCATTGGCGTCATACCTTCCACAAGCGCCCAATAGGTTTTGTCGATAGCATGTTCTCTGATTTGCTCTGATAGTCTAGATGCAGCTTTTGAAGTGCGTGCTAAAACCATTAAACCACTTACAGGCTGATCTAATCGATGAACTAAACCGAGATATACATTACCTGGTTTTTTGTATTTTTTCTTCAGATAAATCTTACAAAGGTTAAGAACATCTGGATTTTTTGAATTGTCTTCTTGAGAAAGTACACCCGCAGGTTTATCAATTACTAAGAGGTGATTATCCTCGTAGATAATAGGAATATTGGGTGTTGTTTTAGTGTGTTTTTGCATAGCTCAAAATTATGCAAAATAAAGCTTAACTGTTCACTTTTAATTGAAGTTAGAAAAGATGCTTTTTTAAAGCTGTTATTAATTTGAGGATGTTTGAATGTATGTAATGTAGGCGGTGTTATAAACGAGGGGATTCATCAGATAATACAAATCACTTTTAACTATCTAGCAACTCGAAACTCAGGTCCCCATCCTCATAGCTAGTTCAAAAAGGCGTATATCTCTTGATGCGTTCCACACTCTCTGGCTTTGTTGCCAAACTAATAGTAACTAGAAGGATTATGTTTACAATTAAACCGTAAGCACCTTCATGTACAGGAATGGGCTTTAAATCTGGATAGTAGAGAAACAAAAGTGTAACAAGAATTCCGCCAATTAAACCAGCAATGGCACCTTTTCCTGTAGCTCTGGGCCAGTAGAACATGGCAAACACAAGAGGGAACATCTGTGCAATTCCTCCATAAGCGCCAAGCAATAACGAAACAATATCCGTTTTAGAAAACACGGCAAAATAGTATGCAATCAAACTTATAACTACTACGAAAATACGAATGAGCTTACGTTCGTTATTTCCAGTATACAACCAGTCCTTAACGGAGGAAATTTTAGAAACACCGTCTCTAACACCAACCGAAGCAGCTGCGTGCACAATTGCATCTCCTGAAGACATTGAAGCGGCTAACGTGCCAGCACAAACTAACCCTATTAGTACAACGGGTAAATCCATTTGGAGCAATGTGTAGGGAAGGATGGAATCGGCAGGAGTAACACCAGGAAAAGCTAACACAGCAGTAAAACCAATTAAAAGTATAGGTACAAGAAAAAGTTGAAAGGTTGGATACAGTACAACTGTAAGTTTGATGGTTCTATCACTTTTTGCTGCAAAAGCTTTCATGAAGAAGTGGGGCCACATCGAAAATCCAATTGCAGAAATAATCACGGCGGAACTAAATCCCCACCAGTCCCAAGGAGTTCCACTGGAGGTTAAACCTGGTGCGTTTAAAGCTTCTCGGAAATCAGATGCTAATAATTGCTCGAACATAGAACCAATTCCTCCATACATTTTGTACGGTAAGTAAATTCCTAAGAACCAAGCAATAACAAGCATAAAAATACCTTGGAAAGTGTTGGTCCAACCAACGCCCATCACACCACTATAAAATACATAAATCAACACAACGAGATACGCAATTCCAGCTCCCAACCAGTTTGGGATGGCGCCTTCGCTTATGGTATTCAAAACAAGGCCAGCACCTTTCATTTGCAATGTCAGGTATGGAATAAGAGCAACAATGGTGAGAATGGCTAACATCCCAGAAAGGAATTTACTGTTAAAACGATCTTCCAATAATTCTGCTTGAGTTACAAAACCGTGCTTTTCACCAAGCCTACGAGCTTTAGGACCAAAAAAGTAGAAGGGAACCATTCCAATAGCACCATAAGCGATAATATAAAAGGCTGCGGCGCCTTTGGAATAAGCCCATCCTGGTCCGCCAAGAAAAGCAAAAGAGGAGAAAATAGATGCGCCCAACACAAAATAGAGAATAAAAACATTCATCGAGCGATCGCCAGCAACGTAACCGTCGGTGCTGCCGCTTACTTTAAGTCCGGGAATGATTCCCATTGCGAGTGTGATGAGTAAATAGATTCCACAAATCCCTAAAATGATTACCCAATCTTCCAACGCAATTAACCTTTATTATCGGTTTCAGTTTTAAAAAAGAAGAGCAACGAACTAAATGAAAGTACTAAAATAAGAACAACCCAAACTAGCGACATCGGAAATCCAAGAATCAGAGGAGTAGCATTTGCGAAAAGCGGGTAAATCGGCCAAATCAAACACAATTGAAAGAGGGTTAGTACACTTACTAAAATCAGTCCCTTTTTTCGACGAATGGAATCGTTTGCCGAAAAAATAAGGGTTTTTGGAATGTGCTCTTTCATACTGATTTTACTTCGTTAAGAAACGCTTCGAGTTAACTAATTTTTGAATTGGATAACTGTGATGTTGGTGCTAATAATAAATATCGTATTTAATTAACATAATCAAACTCGTTATATGGGCTCATAATCTAGGTGGATTTGATTAATACCCGACCTTATCGAAATAACTATTAAAAGCTCTGTCTATCGTTTCATTATTAAGTGGTTTAGTACAGAAATCTGCTATAGTATCAAATGCCTCTGCTTTAGAAATATCTTCAGGGTTACGAGAAGTGGAGAGCATCGTTATGAGTGTTTCAGCATGCTGAATGGTCTCTAGCTTCATATACTCCTCCAAAAACTCAAATCCATTCATTCTAGGCATATTGATGTCTAAAAAAATGATATTTGGTCTAGGATTTTCTTCTGGATCAGAAAAATTACCTTTGTTTTCGAGATATTCTAACGCTTCAACTCCGTCACGAGCTACTCGGATAAGGTTTATATTATCTCTTTTTCGAAGTGCCCTCGTGGAAAAATAGTTATCCGACTCGTTATCGTCTACCAGTAAAATACAGTTAATAATTTTATTCATAGCCTTGATTTAAAATGGTGAATTTAAATGTACTTCCCTCTCCAACTTCAGATTCTACCCATATCTCTCCATGATGAATCTCTACGATCTTCTTACAAGATGCCAGCCCAATTCCTGTACCTGTATAATCTGAAGAGTGATGTAGCCTTTTGAAAATTTGAAATATGCGATCTTTGTATTTTGATTCAATACCAATGCCATTATCCTGTACATGAAACTCATAATGAGTTTCTTTAGAAACGGCTGAAATGGATATGATTGGAGATTTACCCGGCTGGGTATATTTTATAGCATTTGTAATAAGATTGGTAAATAACTGAGTTATCATAGATTGATTTCCAAGAATAATTGGGAGATCTGTCCAAGTCAAAGTTGCATTGTTTTCTTCAATCAACATACTCAGGTCTTGTTTTACTGCTTGCATCACTTTTTGGCAATCCACAATCTCATCTGTCGAAGCCTGCTTTCCTAAAAGTGAGTACTCTAGAATTGCATGTATCAAGCTGCTCATTCGTGCAGTTGAATTCAACATGGTGTTCAATAAAAATTTACCCTCGTCATCAATTTTATCTTCATAATCTTGCTTTAAGGCATCTGCACAATTAGCCACAGTTCTCAAAGGCTCTTGTAAATCATGTGAACTGATATACGCGAATTGAGACAAATCTTTGTTCTTGTTTTCAATGTGCTTGTTTTGGATGTCAAGTTGAGTTACCAGCTTTCGAGTTCTAATCTGAGCATTTTTCAATGTATAAACCACCCAGAAAAGTAACATCGATAGTATTGTCCCTAAAATCCCCACCATCAAAGGAATGACGACGCGTTCATTTCCAAACATTTTAGGTGTACTGTGTACATATAAGGTCCATTCTCTGCCCTGAGAACTGAGATTTTCAAAACGAAAGAAGCTTGGAGTGGTAGTTTTATCCGACAGCTCTTTGAGGGTGTTTGAATCAAAAAGTAGGGCAGATTCTGTAACTTCGGTGCCATCATAAAGTTCAAATCCAAAATCAGAATTCTGGCTTTCAATAATACCCTTAATAAGATTTTCAGCACGAAAAGGACTATAAACCCATCCCTTAAATTTGTTCCTACGCTCCTCTAAAGTAGTAGGAGTTACACCTCCTTCATACACAGGTAAATACATCAAAAAACCTTTTTGAACATCTGTATCTGTTTCCTGAACTAATGTGATGATGCCTGAATTTGCAGCTACGCCTTTATCTTGTGCTCTAGTCATGGCTTTACGCCTCATTTCGTTAGACCACATATCATAGCCAAAAGCTCGTTTATTTCGCCAATCAAAAGGTTCTAAATAAATGATTGCGCTATAATCCTCGCGCTCTGAAGTAGGACGGATTTCATATTCAGGAAATCCCTCAGCCCGTATTGATGCTACATGTTGTTCTAAGTCCATACTTTTAACAGGAATACTATACCCAATACCCTGAATTCCCGGTAATTTCTCCTCAATATTCAAGCTAGCTACATAGTTTGCGAAAACTTTTCTGTCTACGGTTGTACTGTTAAATAGCCCAACACCGCCTCTAAGAACTGTTTCATAGGAGATCATCCGGTTTTCAATTCCGAGCAAAATTTCATTAGCTCGTGCACTAATTCGTTCATTTCCAAGCTTCTCGAAATAAGATATGGATGCGTAAACAGATATAAAGGTGATTAAAAGAGAAAATACAAGAATAATCCATGCCACCCGATTGAACATTGGTTCCAAAATTGGCGTGGCACTTATATTTCGAGGAGTCTGATTAGGCATGTTTTAGCTTTTCAAGATTCAGTTAATTTTTTGTACGGAATCGAACTTGTCAAAATCAGAATTTTGAATGAATTCACAAAAATGTGAAAGAGGTTTAAAACGATTTAAAATGAGGTTCAGAGTCAAAGTATAGAATTTCAGTGATAATGTGTTGACCAGAAATCAATTATATGGCTAAACGTAAACAGATGAATTTATTATTGTAAAGAATGGAGATATTGTACGATATAACCATCAAAGTATACTTTCTAGATGAAATAAAAAAATAACTTAAGCGGATTAAGAAAAGGTATTTCGAAAGCTAAGTGTTTATTCTTTCATTCCCAGATTCATATTCTGAATTGAACTAGCTCTATTGGAGACTATAATTTCGGAAAGACAAATAAGAAAAAATTCTCCCATCGATGATAATTTACCATCAAAACAAAAATCGGGGAACACTTGGAATTAAAATTGCATTATCTTCGGCAACATGAGCGATGAAAACCAAAAACCGAATCTCCAAGAAAAAGTAGCAAATCTACCGTTATCGCCAGGGGTATACATCTACAAAGATGCTTCAGGAAGCATTTTGTATGTAGGTAAAGCCAAGAAATTGCGTAATCGCGTCAGGTCCTACTTTCAGGAATCGCGCCCAGTGGATGGCCGCATAAAAACGATGGTTTCCAAAATTGCTGACCTCGAAGTCATGGTTACCGATTCGGAAGCTGAAGCTCTTATTCTTGAGAACAATTTCATTAAACAGTACGAGCCTCGGTATAACATCATGTACCGAGATGATAAATCATATCCGTACATTTGCGTAACGGCCGACACCAAACCACGAGTGTTCCCTACAAGAACGGTTGTTAAAGATGGCAGTAAGTATTACGGTCCTTACGATAGTGTGTTGAATATGAAGCGCATGCTAGAAACCATACGCAAAGCATTCGATTTGTGTACCTGTGCTGTTTCCATTAAAAATATTGACCGAACCAGAGGTATTCCAAAGTGGCACTCTTGTTTTGATGATTACTTACAAAACTGCTCTGGAGACTTAGATGACGAAAAATATCAAGAGATTATCAAAAAAGTGGAGCGCTTGCTTCATGGTAAAACAGACGTTCTTCTAAGGGAACTAAAAGAAGAGATGCAGATTGCCTCTGATGCCCTAGCCTTTGAAGAAGCCGCCAAATTAAGAGATAGCTATGTGGCCGTTGAGCGATATAGCCACAAAATGAAGATTGTAGCCGATAAAAAAGTAGATAGAGATATTTTTGCCATCGGTGTGGATGAAGAGTTGGGTGAAGCTTGTGGTGTTCTATTTAAGGTTAGAGAAGGTAAATTGATGAGTAAATTCCATCGTTTCTTGAAAAATATTGAAGACCTTACCGTTGGGGAAATGTTGCAGTCTTTTGTGGAAGACTATTATACGGGCCAATATACTGCAGCTATTCCAGATGAAGTTTACTTAAGTAACGAGCTTGAAGATGACGAGCCTTTAACAGAGTATTTAGCCCAAGAAAAAGGAAAAAAAGTTCCTATCAATATCCCTCAAATTGGTGAAAAAGCACAATTAATTAAGATGGCGCTCTCCAATACAAAGTTGCATTTGAACGAGCGAAGGCTTGAAAAAGACAAATATGAAAAGGACAGAATTCCGCATGCGGTAAAGGAATTGAAAGAGCATTTAAAGCTAAGAACTCTTCCACGTCGGATTGAATGTTTTGATAACTCCAACTTCCAAGGCACCGACCCTGTAGCGTCAATGGTTTGCTTTGTAGATGCGAAACCTCGAAAAAGCGAGTATAAAAAATTCCATATAAAAACGGTAATTGGTCCCGATGACTTCGCATCAATGAGGGAAATACTAGAAAGGAGATATTCAAAAGTGATGAAAGACAAACTTCAAATTCCAGATTTGATAGTTGTTGATGGCGGAAAAGGACAATTAAGCGCAGCCGTAGCCACACTGAAAGAAATTGGTTTTTATGGACAATGTGATGTGATTGGACTAGCAAAGCGTTTGGAAGAAGTCTTTTTACCAGGTAATTCTGCGCCAATAATGATTCCTAAAAAATCTAGCGCATTAAAATTATTGCAACAAGCCAGGGACGAAGCACATCGATTTGCAATTACATTTCACCGCCAAAAAAGGGCTAAAAGAACCTTTGTGACTGAGTTAACAGAGATAGAAGGAGTAGGAGCCAAGAAAGCTCAACTACTATTAAAAGAGTTTGGCTCTGTAGCTGAAATCAAAAAAGCTACACAAGAAAGCCTGCAAAAAGTGGTAGGTAAAAAATTAGGTGAAAAAGTATACAATTTCTTTAATTCATAAGCGTTAGTGCCGTGGTTTTGAAATTTGGGTAGCATTAACATGTTATGTTAAGCCTTGAGGCGGTGAGTTAAAATAGACCAAGCTAATTACACAGGTACCATGTACCCTGAGTTGTGATTAAGGAAATCGTTCTTTGTAAAAGGATGTCACATTCTGAATCAATCGAAGGAAATTCAGGTTTAATGAGACATCTTTATAAGAGCAAAACCCAAAAATGTAGGGTGAACAAAATGGATTTGATTAAAAGAAATACTAAAACGTCATACAAAGATCTTAGAGATCAAGACTTGGTAAAATTATTTAGACGCAAGGCTGATAACGCAGCTTTTAACGAGCTTTTAAACCGTCACCAAACTAAAGTGTACTCGTACATTCATAGTATGGTTAATAATCCTGAGACGGCTAACGATATTTTTCAAGAAACATTTACCAAAGTTGTTACCAAAATGGATGATACGTACAACGAACAGGGTAAATGGATTGCTTGGGTGATGAGAATTGCACATAATGCAACAATTGATTATTTAAGAAAACAAAAGCGTTACATAGACGTTAACTCGTGGTACGACGACGAAAGTTCAACGGATTACTTTCAAAGACTATCTGACGAAAGTTGGGTAGCCGCAGATGATAAGATGATTAACTCAGAAACAAATTCTAGCTTAATGTCTCACATCGCAAAGTTGCCAGAAGAACAAAGAAGCGTTGTGCTTTTAAGGCATTATTACGAAATGCCCTTTAAAGAAATTGCTGAATTAACAAATGTATCAATAAATACGGCTTTGGGTCGTATGAGATATGCACTTATTAATTTGCGCAAATACTTTGAAGAAGAAAGACAACATGAGACTAAGCATGCACATAAATAATGATGACAATTGTATTCGATATCTGATGAGGGAAATGGATCCCTCTGAAGAAATCGAATTCGAAAGAGAAATGATGAGCGATGAGAATCTTCTCATCGAAGTAGAAAGTTTACGAAGTACATATCAAAAAATGGGTAAACTGCCGACAATCTCGGCACCAAGCCATTTATTAGATAAAGTAGTTTCAGACGCCGTTGAAGCTCAGAAAAAAAACATACGGCGCTCATACCAAATGGTAGGCTGGCTAGGAAAAAGCGTAGCCGCTGCTGCAGTAATAGTACTTACAGTATCCACAGGATATTATTTTATTCCTGATGATTCTACAGAGACACCCAAAATTATGAAGGCACAATCCGCTAGAGATGTTGCTAACATTAAACCTTGGGTTGATAGAAATGAGGTTATTTCTGTCACAGACCGCACTAATGCTATCCGTTCACAACAATTAGATAAAGCCTATAACGAAAGCTACAATAAACTTATCTTAGTAAAAGACTCACAAGGTAACTCTAATTCTAGTAGAGAAATCCTTTTCACCAACTCACCAATAAAGTAATTTCTGCAAAAGTTGTGGATAACTTCGTGCTTTGTTGTGAATAAGTATTTTTGTATTGGAAGATACCTCGCTTTATATTGAAATTTATGCCAACAATCAAAGTATAAAGCAGGAAATTCATGGGTAAAGTGATCTCCATAGCCAATCAAAAGGGTGGAGTTGGTAAAACGACGACAGCAATTAACTTGGCGGCAAGTTTAGCAGCAATTGAACATCCTACTCTGGTGATCGATATCGATCCCCAAAGTAACACTACGAGTGGGTTAGGGATTGATGTTAAGACGGTAACAAATTCAATTTATGAGGTAATGATTGGTAGTTCGGATATAAACGACACCATTCGTAAGACTGAACTAGAATTCCTAGACTTAGTACCCTCTCACATAAACCTAGTTGGTGCTGAAATTGAAATGATTGACCGTGATGAACGTGAACGCATACTCTCAAAAGCAGTTTCTGAGTTACGAGAAAAATATGATTTCGTAATCATTGATTGTCCACCTTCTTTGGGGCTTTTGACAATCAACGCACTTACGGCCTCTGATTCCATTGTTATCCCTGTACAATGTGAATATTTTGCATTAGAAGGATTAGGACAGCTTTTAAATACAATCAAGATTGTACGGCAACACTTAAACCCAATGCTTGATATTGAGGGTGTGCTTTTGACTATGTATGACACGCGAACTCGACTATCAAATCAAGTAGCTGATGAAGTAAAACGATATTTTGATGATAGAGTGTTTAAATCAGTAATTTCTAGAAATATTCGATTAGCTGAAGCTCCAAGTTTTGGTAAACCAGCATTGTTATACGATTCTACAAGTACAGGTTCAAAAAATTACTTATCACTAGCTCGTGAAATTATTAAGAAAAACCGGAAGCTATTCAAAGATAGCCCTGTTTTATCTAATTAGGAGAAAAAATGGCGAGTAAGAAAGTGCTAGGAAGAGGTCTCGGAGTTTATTTTCCAGAGTACGATACCGATTCAAATGAAGAAAATAAGGCAAAGCCAGAAGTTGAAACAGGTTCTGAGAAAGAATCAAAACCTGTATTAAGCCCTGCAGAAAGAGTGAATATTGTTCTTCATGTACCTGTAGAACACATTCGTGCGAATCCTCATCAACCTAGAAGGGAATTTGACGAAGAACGTCTTGAAGAACTTGCCGATTCTATAAGAACTCATGGTCTTATCCAGCCACTAACAGTTCGATATATTGGTGAAAAGAGATTTGAGCTGATTAGTGGTGAACGTAGGCTAAGAGCCTCTAAATTAGCTGGGATTGAAGAAGTACCCGCTTACATTAGAGAAGCAGACGATGAACAAAGTATGGCCTTTGCTCTCATCGAAAATATTCAAAGAGAAGATCTCAGCGTTTTAGAAGTAGCAATGGCTTATAAACGTCTGCTAGAAGAATTTGATTATACACAAGCGCAAGTTGCAGAAAGAGTGGGTAAGAATAGAACTACTGTAACTAACATGTTACGGCTATTAACTCTTCCTGATTTTATTCAAAGTGCTTTGAAATCAAACTTAATCTCCATGGGGCACGCAAGATCTCTTATTAACATCGAGAATGTAGCCGACCAACAAAGTTTGCTTAAAAAAGCCATTCAGAATCAGTGGTCAGTACGCCAAATGGAAGATGCTGTTCGCAACGTTGGTACACCAGCTACAAAAAAGAAAGTAGCAAAAGAACCACCAAATCCTTTTTATGATGATATTTCTTCTAGATTAAGAAGAACGTTTAGTACAAAGGTTGAAGTTAAACCAAAGAAAGAAGGTGGCGAAATTAAAATCGAATATTATTCCGAAGACGATTTGGAGAGGATACTTGGTATCATCGATTCGTTATAGCATTGGATTATGTGTTTTTGCCTTAACAATGGCACAACCAGTGTTTTCACAAACTTTGTTTTCAGAAAGGTTTGTGCCTTCAAATATTGATTACTTAACTGTTAGGGTAGAACCAACAACTTCAGTTATTAATTATCCAGAACCAAAAACGGTACTTAGGCAATCTCTGATAATTCCCGGTTGGGGGCAAATAACGAACAAACAGGCTTGGAAGGTCCCAATTATTTATGGACTTTTGGGAGGCCTTAGCTACTATAGCGTTTACCTTACGAAAGAATATCATAACTATAGAGCGGCATACTATAACTCGTTTGAAACAAATACTGATTTTAGATATGGGGCTACACCAACTTATCTTGAGGGTACTTCAGCAAGTTATCTAAAATCGAATAGAGATTTTCTGAGAAATCGGAGAGACTTTATATATGTAACGATTGCATTGTCTCATTTACTAAATGTTGTTGATGCTTATGTGTTTGCACATCTGAGATCATTTGATGTTTCAGATGATTTATCTTTGAACGGCAGTTTAACACCCTCAACAATAAGTACTAGAATGTATGGTGAGGTTCCTGGGCTAACATTATCCATAAATTTAAATAGATAATTAATGAAAGATATTAAAGAACAGAATGGACATCAGGTTCCTAGTAGTTATAAGGATGATAACAACAAGGACGTTTGGAGTGTATTTAAGATTATGGGAGAGTTTGTTGAAGGCTTTGACAAACTTTATAAGATAGGACCATGTATCTCAATTTTTGGTTCAGCCAGGACTAAACCCGACGATAAGTATTATCAATTAGCTGTTGAAACAGCCGATTTAATAACTAGGAAAGGTTTTGGTGTGATTACTGGTGGCGGACCTGGTATCATGGAAGCTGCAAATAAAGGGGCGGTAGAAGGTGAAGGTAAATCCGTTGGTCTTGGTATCGTTTTACCATTCGAGCAAGGAACCAATCAATATGTTGCACGAGAGTATGAGATTAATTTCAACTACTTTTTTGTTCGCAAAGTAATGTTTGTGAAATATGCACAGGGCTTTATTGTTTTTCCGGGTGGTTTTGGAACTATGGACGAATTGTTTGAAAGTTTGACGCTAATTCAAACTCATAAAATCTCAAAAATACCAATAGTTCTCTTTGGCTCAGAGTATTGGGGTGGCTTGGTAGACTGGATTAAAGGTACTATGACTAGGTGGGGAACAATTTCTGAAGCAGATCACGATTTATTTTTCGTGACCGATAGTCCTAAAGAAGCTGTAGATATTATCTGCGATTTTTATGAAAATGAAGAGCCAAGCCCTAACTTTTCCTTGTAAATGGGAACTTAGATTGCAGTAATTAATAAAAAAAACAATAAAAATGAGAAGAATCTAGTTTATAACTTTAGATTGTGAAGCATTTTTAGTTAAATTCAACGCTTTCTCAGTATGAACAAAAAATAATTTTAGTGATATGAAGGTTTTCTACAAAAGTTTTTTAGTGCTCGCATTGGGCTTAATTAGTCTAAATGTTTCGGCACAGGAATATGCTGACGCCGTGAAGTTATATAATGAGGGGTTGACTCAAGCCCAAAATAAGCAGTACGAGGCAGCTATAAATGCATTTACTCAAGCGATTAGTGTCGGGGATCAGATTGGCGAGGAAGGAGCAGACATTAAAGCTCGTGCAGAAAAGCAGATTCCAAAAATGTATTATCAAAAAGCAGTTGTAGCTTTTAATACATTTAAAAAATCTAAAACCATTGCTGATTTGGATGGCGCAATCGATAGTTTCTCTGAAACATCTGATGTTGCTAAGGAATATGGCGACGCTGATATCTCAAAAAGAGCGGCAAATGTTATTCCTCAGCTTTATTACCAAAAAGCTACATTGCAGTATAATAGAGAAGATTATGATGGTGCGAATGCTTCTTTAGATAAAGCTATTAATGCAAATGCGAACTACGCTGTTGCTTATTATCAGAAAGGCTTAGTACTTAAAAAATCTACTCCAAATGATTTAGACGGTATTCTTAATTGGTTCAACCAAGCAATTACTGTAGCTGAAAAAGTAAACGACTCACGTGTTGCTCGTTCTGCGAAAGGTTCTGCACATGATGAATTATTATTCAGAGGTGCAAAATCAACTGAAGCAAAACAATATAGCAAAGCAGTAGAACTACTTGAGCTTGCAACAACTTACAATGAGTCTGCGGATGTTTATTACCGATTAGCTGAAGTTTTAAACAAACAAGGTAAAGCCGATGCAGCTCTTACAAATGCAGCTAAAGCGTTAAAGCTTGAACAAGGTGGTAAAACTGACAAAGCTAAAATTTACTTCGAAATTGGTTTAGCTCACCAGAGTAAAGGAAATACAGGCGATGCTTGCCAAGCTTTTGGTAACGCATTATATGGTTCTTTTAAAGCTCCAGCTCAACATATCATGGAATTTGAGCTAAAGTGTAAATCAAGCTGATAAATATTTTTGATGCTAAAAGCCCTGATTAATTCAGGGCTTTTTTTTTGCCTTAACTTTTTGATGATTCTCGTTTAATCTGAAAGGCACTTTCCCTATATTTTAAACTATTCAAATCGAGATTTAAACTAACTCATTTCTATATGTCTCTCACCCCGCTCGACCAACTTTGTGTTAATACCATTCGAACTTTATCAATGGACGCTGTGCAAAAAGCTAATTCAGGTCATCCTGGTATGCCTATGGGTATGGCCGATGTAGCTTACGTACTCTGGACTAAATTTTTAAAGCACAATCCTAAAAACCCAGATTGGGAAAACCGTGATAGATTCATTCTCTCAGCGGGGCATGGTTCAATGCTGATTTATAGCTTACTCCATCTTACTGGGTATGATGTAAGTTTAGACGATATTAAAAATTTCCGCCAAATGGGTAGTAAAACTCCAGGTCATCCTGAGTATGGAATGACACCCGGCGTAGAGACTACTACAGGTCCATTAGGGCAAGGTTTTGCTACAGGTGTTGGTATGGCAATGGCAGAAAAATACCTGGCTAGCTATTTTAATTACGAAGCTCATAAGGTTGTAGATCATTACACGTACGCAATTGTTAGTGATGGTGACTTGATGGAAGGAATCTCTCATGAATCTGCATCATTAGCTGGGCATCTAGGTTTAGGTAAACTTATTTACTTATACGATTCAAACCGAATTTCTATTGAAGGTTCTACTGATTTAGCGTTTACAGAAGATGCAACAAAACGATTTGAAGCTTATGGCTGGCATGTTGTAGAAGTTGATGGTCATAATCATGAGCAAATTAGCGCTGCAATTGAAGAATCTCAGAAAGTAAGTGATAAACCATCTCTAGTAATTTGTAAAACTCATATTGGGTTTGGCTCTCCAAATAAGCAGGATAGTGCATCATCGCATGGCTCACCATTAGGAGATGAAGAAATCCGATTAACTAAAGAGTTTTATGGATGGCCTTCAGACGAACCTTTCTATATCCCAAAAGAAGCATTAGATGTTTTTAGAAAAGAAGTTGAAAAAGGTGCTGAAGCTGAAGCTGAATGGAAAGCTGGTTTTGAATATTATGAAACTACGGATCCAGAATTAGCTGATGAGTATAAAAGCTGGATGAAGAGAGAACTTCCTGATTTAGCTAAATTACTTCCAAAATTTCCAGAATCAGAGAAAGGTGAAGCTAGTAGAAATGCATCTGGAAAAGTAATTCAAGCAATTAAAGGAGCTATTCCGAATTTATTTGGTGGCTCTGCTGATCTTTCTGGTAGTAACAAAACGGATATCGATAATGGAAAATCATTTATCGTTGAAAGTCCAACTGGAAGAATAGTTCATTATGGTGTAAGAGAACATGCTATGGGTGCTGCTATCAACGGTATTAACCTCCACGGCGGTTTAATTCCTTATGGCGGTACATTCTTCGTGTTTACAGATTATATGCGTCCTGCAATTCGTTTAGCGGCGCTTATGAAAACTCCTTCAATATTTATCATGACACATGATAGTATTGGGTTAGGTGAAGATGGTCCAACACATCAACCGATTGAGCATTTAGCTAGTTTAAGGGCAATGCCAAATGTTTTGGTTTTACGTCCTGGTGATGCAAATGAAGTTTCTTATGCTTGGAAAGCAGCTCTAGAAAATACAACAGGGCCTACTTTGCTTGTGTTAACACGCCAAAATATGCCTACTTATGCTAGAGATTCAAAGAATCCAGCTTCTCTTGTTGAAAAAGGGGCTTACGTTTTCTCTGATTCAGACAAAGAAACTCCTGATGCCATTTTAATTGGAACAGGCTCGGAACTTCATCTTGCAGTAAATGCCAAAGAAGTATTAAAAGCTATTGGCATTGACGCTCGAGTAGTTAGTATGCCAAGTTGGGAACTTTTTGAAGCTCAAAGTGATGAGTATAAAGAAAGTGTACTTCCAAAAGCAGTTACCAATAGAGTTTCTATCGAAGCGGGTTCTACATTCGGTTGGGAACGATGGGTAGGCCAAGAAGGAAAATCTATAGGTATTGATTCATTTGGTGAATCAGCTCCATTCGAAGAACTATACGAACATTTTGGTGTTACAACTAAACATGTTGTGGAAGCTGCTACTAAATAAAGCAGTTATTGAAATTTGAGTTTAATCCGGTCGATGAACGCATGTAAATGTGATGTCATCGAGCGGAGACTCTTGACCAATAAAAGCCTCTAAAGAGCTTTGTACTTTATTTACCACTGTTTTGGCATGTAAAGATCCATAAATCTCCATCAAAGATTGGATTCGTTCTTCTCCGTATTCTTCTCCACGAGCATTTCTTGCTTCGTTTAAACCATCGGTATAAAAGAGAACAGAGTCTCCTGGCTTAAAGTGGAATTTCTTTACTTCGAGATGTTTCTCTAGTGTCTTACTGTTGGTCATACCCAAAGCAAAACCATCTGCCTTTAAATTAAATGTGGTATCTCGTTCTTTACTGAAATAAACAGGGATGTTATGTCCAGCTCGAACATACTCAAATTCCTCTTTATCCTTAGGGAAAAACGCCACACAACCAGTCACAAAAGTCTTATCACGTCTATTACTTTTAACGTAATCGTTAAGTTGAATGAAAAGATCTTTTGGAGAAGGATGCTCTTTTGCTACAAGCATTTTTACAAGAGCCTGCATTCTTACCATATATAGAGCCGCAGATAACCCTTTCCCAGAAACATCTGCAATTATTACATAAGTCCCATTTTCAGTTTCAATAACATCTAGGTAATCGCCACCTACTTCTTTAGCAGTATGAGCAAAAGAGTAAATTTCAAGGTTTTCTCTATTTAGAGAGGTGCTTGGTAATAAGCTTAACTGAATATCACGCGCTAAATCGATTTCTTTTTGCACATCCGATTTCTCTAACAATTCTACAAGAAGAAGCAAAAACATGGATGCAAAGCCAATAGGAAGTAATAGGCTAGAAAAGAATAAAAAATCTGTTAAGCCTAAAAAACTCAAAATATAATAGCCTACAAAACTAGCTGTACCAACTCCAAAAGCTAATCTTCTTGTTGGGTTTAACCGCTGTGCTAAATCAGAAAATAGACGCAAAAATTTTACGTGGCCGGGTAAATGTTGCCCTTGTTGACGTTCAATATCCTCAACGGCTTCTTTATACAGCAATTTCAAGCGGTCGGTATCAGCCGAAAGTTCTTTCGAAATTCTATCTCGGTTCATGCCAGAGACATATTCTTTATAAAATTTCTTGGTTCCGTAACCTGGTTGTGCTTCGTTTTTTAAACTCAAAGGAAATAGATTTATTTAGTTCGCTGTGATGTCTTCGTAATTAGTCACAAAAAGTTTAGTTTCCAATTCATATTGTTCGGAAAATAACGGAATTCATGTCAAAGAAACTTCTTTTTTTACTCGATGGAATGGCGCTTGCCTATCGAGCACATTTTGCATTTGTAAACTCACGCCTTAAAAACTCGGAAGGGATTGCTACAGGGCCTGTTTTGGGCTTTGCAAACACCTTGTCGCGCATGTTAGATATAGAAAAACCAACGCATATTGCGGTAGCTTGGGATACACATGCTCCAACTTTTAGACATGTTTTGGACGAATCTTACAAAGCACAACGTCCACCACAACCCGATGAGTTGCGCACAGGAATTCCTCTTATCAAAGAAATGGTAGAAAAATGGGGAATAAAAAACATTGAGAAAGATGGTTTCGAAGCGGATGATTTAATCGGAACCATTGCTAACGGAGCCAATGCTGATGATGTAGATGTGTTTTTAGTAACACCCGATAAAGATTTCATGCAGCTTGTTCATGATCATGTGAAAATGTTGAAACCAGATAATAAGAATGGTGGATTCGATATCATTGATAGAGAAGGGGTGATGGATTATTTCGGCGTATATCCTGAACAAGTAATAGATGTACTAGCAATAATAGGTGATGCTTCAGATAATATACCAGGTGTTCCAGGTATTGGTAAAAAGGGAGCACCTAAATTAATTAATGAATTTGGGTCTCTTGAGAATTTATTAGAAAAAGCAGGTACCATAAAAGCAAAGCGCCAACGAGAAACTCTTCTTGAAAATGCTGAAATGGCCATGCACGCTAAAACTATGGTTACCATTAAAGTTGATATTCCTGATGTGTTAGAATGGGAAGAGTTAGAATGGAAGGGACCAGATAGAAAAGAATTGGGCGTGTTTTTTAAAAGAATGGAGTTCAAAACATTAAGCAGAAAGTTTTTAGGTGAAGAACAACAACCCGTAAATGTTCCTGAAAACAAACCTGGTGGACAAGGCGATTTATTTGGCACTTTTGTTGAAGAAGCGCCAAAGGAAAAATTAAATAAAGACACATCAGCGTATAAACTAATTAATACGCTAGAGGGTGTTGCTGATACAATAAAAGAACTAAGTGCTGCTCATGTACTTTGTTTTGATACCGAGACAGATTCACCAGATCCTGTTTCAGCAAAGTTGGTGGGTGTTTCTTTTTCTACTAAACCAGAAACGGGATGTTATATCCCTGTAAATGTAGAAGGTGGCCTTGATGAAGGTAAAGTGATTGAACTAATCAAGCCATTATTTGAAAACCCAGAAACCACTATTGTGGCGCATAACTTTAAGTTCGATTACATGATGCTTAAACGAGCAGGCATCAAGGTTACTGGGAAGCCATTCGATACAATGATTGCGGCTTATCTTGTGGATTCTTCCCAAAAACTTAAGATGGATGAACTTTCTAAAAACTACCTGAACTATGCACCAGTACCAATTGAAGAATTAATTGGGAAAGGTAGAAAGCAGATTTCGATGGCAGATTTATCTCCGGAAGATGTGTATCTATATGCCGCTGAAGATGCTGACATCACTTTACGGTTGTATGAAATCTTGAAAGAACTACTCAAAAAGGATGAGCTTGAAGAAGTAGCCAATACCGTTGAATTTCCTCTTATGGAAGTTCTAGCTGATATGGAATACAAAGGCATTAAGTTGGATACTGAAATGCTTGCTGGGTTTTCAAAAGATTTGACTGAAGACTTATTGAAGCTCCAAACTGAGATTTACGAGAAAGCTGGAGAGGAATTTAATATCAATTCTCCACAGCAATTGGGTACTATTCTCTTTGAAAAATTGGGACTTCCTTCGGGCAAGAAAACCAAAACTGGGCAGTATTCTACAAACGAGTCAGTTTTAACAAAGCTTGCTGTTAAGTATGAAATCCCAAGTTTGATTCTCGAATACCGTCAGTTGGCTAAACTTAAATCTACTTATGTAGATGCAATGCCTTTGCTGATTGATGAACAAACAGGACGAGTTCATACCGATTTTAACCAAAGTGTTGCCGCAACAGGAAGGTTGTCTTCATCCAATCCAAACCTTCAGAATATTCCTATTCGAACCACAAGAGGGCGCGAAATTAGAAAAGCTTTTATTGCTGATGATGGCTTCCAGATTTACTCCGCAGATTATTCTCAAGTTGAACTACGTGTAATTGCACATATTTCTAAAGACGAAGCAATGATTGAAGCGTTCAGGAATGGAGAGGACATCCATGCAAGAACAGCAAAAGAGATATTTGGCTTAGAATCATTAGATGACGTGACCCAAGATCACCGTAGAAAAGCCAAAGAAGTTAATTTTGGGATTCCCTATGGCTTAAGTGCTTTTGGTTTAGCTCAGAACTTAGGCATCGATAATAACGAAGGGAAGGTGATGATTGATGAATACTTCAATCGTTTCCCGAATATTTTAAACTATATCAACGAAACGAAAGAGTTTGCCAAAGAACATGGCTACGTACAAACGCTGCTAGGACGTCGCCGCTACCTTCCTGATATAAACTCTGGCAACTGGAACGTACGAGGCTTTGCGGAGCGTGTAGCGATTAACATGCCTATTCAGGGTACTGCCGCAGATGTAATTAAGCTTGCAATGATTAACATTCACAATTGGCTGAATGAAAACAAGAAGCAAAGCAGAATGTTACTTCAAGTACATGATGAATTGGTATTTGAAATTCATGACAGCGAACAGGAAGAAGTTCCAGCTAAAATCATTGAATTGATGGAGGGAGCTTTTACTATGGATGTACCACTAAAAGTGGAAGCTGGAATTGGCAAGAACTGGCTTGAAGCTCACTAAAACTTCGCTAAATAAAATAACCGCTGTTTTTCATTTCTTATAACTTAAGGAATAAACAACAGCGGCAATTAGTTTCAGATTCAATTAGCTAAGTGAATTAAAACGTTTCGTCAGCACTTGGGCCATAGCTTCCAGGAATTGGGATATCCAATAAGCGAAGATATACACCCAGTTGTGCTCTGTGGTGTGCAGTCTGACCAAAAGAATGTCGGATTACCTCGTATTTCGTGAACTCTTGAAGAACAACACCATCGTTTTTCATTGTCCAGCTAGGTAACAAATCTTCTTCTGTTGCTTCTTCGAGGGCTTTTTTACCAGCTTCATACGATTTCTCGAATAACTCAATCAAATCTTCTTGAGACCTAATTGGTGTTGGCTCATAAGGTGTAGTAGCAAAATCAATTCCATCAGAATTAAAAGTCATTGCTACCCAGCTAGGTAACTCTGCAATGTGTACAGCTAATCTTTTCATGGTCATGCTTTTTGGATGAGGCTGCCAATCAAAATGTTCTTCAGTAACGAGTTTAAAAAACTTTCGTGTGGTCTGAGCTTCTTGATCTAATTCTTTGAGTAATAAAGGGAGGATTTCCATAATTGAATGCCTGATTTAATGAGTTAGAAATTTGATGATATTTGAAGGTAGGTGAGAGGACTGACAACCCTATGTCAATGCATAGAGAGAAAATTTTAAGAATGCTCAAATGGGCATTTCGGTACAGTCGAATCCTTCACTTTGGATAAGTTCAATTACATCATCTGCCTTCATTTCAGTGCAATTCACGCATAGTACATGTTCCCAATCCTCTAAGTCTACACTCCACGATTCGATGGAAGAAATGGCATTCAGTTTGGGAGTTATTTTCAGGACATCATCCGAAGAACTCAAAGAAGTGCTAAATACAAAGCAGGTAGGCTCGGTTTGATGATGAGGGCATCTTGAGAATAATTGAAGAGCTTTGAATAAAGATTTTATCTTAGGTTTTGCGTTGGTTTGTGTCATGAGTAAGTGGTGTTTCTATATATTTTAAGAAGGATACATAAAACTACTGACAGCCTTATGTCAGTGATGAGTAGATATTTTTTACTAATCACAATGATGGTTGTATAACTCCTGAACTAATTCTTTCAATCGATTTTTTAAAGATGCGGGTTCAATAACCTGTACACTATTGCCCCAACCTAATAACCAGCGAGCCATATATTCTATGGAATAGGAGAGAAAGGTCAATTCTTTACCATCGTCAACTTTCTCTTCGGAAACCCAGCCATGATAATATTTCTGATCTCCTAGGTAACGATACATATCATCCGAAAACCGAACCACAACCTTATGGATGTCTCTTTCTTCTTCTTTCAAATTTAATTCATAGAATTCTTCAAGCGAGTGACTTTCAGAAACTAGAGCAGCACTTTTGGAATAAGAATAACTTTCCATTCTATCAATCCTAAATAACCTGTAATCGGCCCGAACTAAACACCAAGCTGCTAAATACCAATAGTTACCACGGAGTAATAAGCCGAGTGGTTCTACATTACGCTCAGTTGTATCATCTTTATAAGGAGAGCGATATTTAATTTCGATTACCTTTTTTTGAAAGATGGCATTCTGAAGAAAATCGAAAACTTTAGAATCGGTATTAGATGGCGGCATATCGGGATAAGGAAATGCTTTTATGTGCTGATCTAAAGTATCTAAATAGTTCTTTTCTTTAGAAGGCAAAACGGCACGGATTTTATCAAGAGCAGATACGTAAGAGTCGCTTAACGAACTGCCATTCCAACGTTGCATCATACGCTCGCCAGCAAGCATTGAAGCGGCTTCTTCCTTACTAAACATAACAGGAGGGAGTCGGTATCCACTTACAATGTAATAGCCTTTACCGTTCTCAAAACCGATGGGAACACCAGCTTCTTGCAAAGATTTTAAATCTCTATAAATAGTCCGCTCACTGATACCATAACGATTGACCATTTCGGCTATAGGAACGTACTGCCTTCCCTGAAGGAAAATAATCATTGCAGTAAGTCGGTCAATCCGGTTCATAGAAATGTGTTTTGCAATAAACTAGTGGTTAAACAGCAACCTAGCAAACGTGTAATATTAAATTATGATTTCTATTGGCCACTTTTAATGAACCACTAGAACCCGTGTAAGTCAATTTCTTCGGCATTAACTCTAGTTATTGGTTTACCAACTTTTTTCTCTATAACAGCAAAGTGATGCTCATCGTCTGGTGTAATTAAAGAAATGGCAACACCTGTAGACTCACTTCTTCCCGTTCTACCAATTCTGTGAATATAGTCTTTTGGGGAACGAGGAAGTTCATAATTGATAACATGAGGAAGGTATTGAACGTCGATACCACGAGAGAGTAAATCCGTTGTAACAAGAACGCGAAGATGTCCAATTTTGAATGAATTTAATGCACCCGTTCGGTACTGCATGCTTTTCTTGCCATGTATAGCTTTTGCTTCGATTCCATTTTTAGAAAGCTTATTGGCTACTGAATCAGCTTTTTTACCGGAAGAAGTAAATACGAGCACTTGCTTCATTTTTTGCTCGGTAATGAGATAGCGTAACAAGGGGCCTTTCTTTTCTTCGGATATAAAATAAGCCAGTTGTTCAATCAATTCTATCTCATCGTCGCCTTCTTTTGGGGAGACATTAATAACTTCTGGCTGTTGCAATAAAAACTGATGGATTGCTTTAACATCATCGTTTAAAGTAGCAGAGAACAAAAGGTTTTGTCTTTTTTCGGGCAACAAAGCGAATACTTTATTCATCTCTTCAGTGAAACCCAAATTCAGCATTTTATCAGCTTCATCTAGCACTAAAGTACGTACCTCAGAAAGATGAACTGCTTTTGATTCAATCAAATCAAGTAAACGTCCTGGCGTGGCAACAAGAACATCTACGCCTTGTAAAGCCATCATTTGGGGATTGATAGAAACTCCACCAAATACAGCCATTGTTTTAACGCGTTGAGGTAAACCTGTAAGAAAAGAACGAAAGGTTTCATTTACCTGAACGGCAAGTTCGCGCGTAGGAACCAACACCAATACACTAATGTGTCGATTCTTTTCAGAACGTTTAAACTGCAATTGAGTTAGAATAGGCAATACAAAACTAGCTGTTTTACCAGAACCAGTTCTCGCGATGCCTAACACATCTTTATTAGCTAAAACTGCAGGAATAGCCTGTTCTTGAATAGGAGTGGGTTCTTTATAATTCTGTGAAGCTAAAGAACGTAATAACGGTTCAGATAAACCTAAGGAAGAAAAGGGCATAAATTTGTGCAAAGAAAGTTAGAGTAATTACTTAGATGAATATACTTAGTTTTAGAGTTTACTATGGTATGTAAATTTTGGGTAGGGGAAATAGGAATTGAAGGGGAGAATTGAGAATTAATAATTTAAAATTAAGAATTGGGGGGGAAGGGAGTTATGAATTTTAAATTTTAGATTATGAATGTTGGATGAGGGGGACTAAAAGCTCATTTTTCACTACTCACTTCTGAACTATGATTTACAAGATTAGATATAAGACTTAAGACGTAGGATGTAAGATGGTGCTTCCTAATTAGTCTTTTAATCTTACTTAAAGACCTCATCTGGCACTGCATATACCTTGTATCAGTGTCTTTCGTCTTGGTTTGTTGCGTTGGTGTAGAACATTGTTCGCCCATTAAGCGCATAATAAAGTTGATTTTATAAATATTTTCTGTAAGGAATTGACTTGAAAGTGCTCTTATTAACTAAGCAATTAATAATGTTGCGTTAATTCTTAAACCGAAAGGAGATTTATTATGTCTATAAAGTTTAATGTAATTAATAAGAGAAATCCTGTAAATCCTGAGGCTCCAAGTAAATATTATGCGTCCTCATTTATAACAGGCAAGGTAGGTATTGAGGAACTCACCTCTAGAATTGAAAAATTAAGTACTGTAAGTGGTGCCGATATCCGTGCGGTACTTTATGCCATCGTTGATGTGGTTCCTGAAATATTGAGTGAAGGAAACTCAGTAACCATTGGAGACCTCGGCTCTTTTCGTGTTAGTATAAGTAGCGAAGGTAGCGACACAGCCGAAGAGGTTACATCAGCAAACATACGTAGTTCAAGGATTATTTTTACACCTGGTAAAAAGTTCAAAACTATGTTAAAGACACTTACCTATTCTAAAGCCTAAGGAGGACAAATACACCGTACGGGTGGTTTGATAGCCACCCTACGGGTATTTTATTAAGTTCTTATATCTTCTCTCACAAATCCTAGTAACAACTTATTCAAATTCATGCATGAATTCATTCAAGTTCTAGTAAGAACTTTTTTCAATTGTTGTATGAATTTAATTCAGTTCTAGTAAGAATTTTTAAAAGTGCTTGTACAACCCCAAAAACAAGCTTAAACAACTAGTCTTTACTACCTCTACAACTCATAAGTTTATTCCCGTTTCTAACACTAAGAATAGCCTAAAATCCAATGCCGTTTTGGAGTCAGAAATCTACTATGACTGTGCTTTTGATTGATAAGCTTGATGGGAAGGAGGGGGTGAATTAAACTTTTCTTCTCTTATTATTCAAAATTACCAGTTATGAATATTCTCATTTCTCCAATTGATTCTTGTAATTGTTCATTTGTAAAACGAATATTTTCTGTATTTTCTGGATGATGTATTTGATGTCTTATATATTCACTTAATACAACTTGTTGCTCTCTGACTTGTCCTTTCCATATCTTTTTATAAAGTAAAGTTTCTTTACCAATTTTAAAGTCATTCAACATTTCCTCACTTTCTATAAATCCATAAAGTTCATTATGGTATTCGTCATTAGATTCTCCAAAAGCTAAATAATTAACTTCATTCAATGATGGATAAGGTAAATTACTTCTCTCAATATTAATCACCTCTTTTTCTTCTCCTTCTTTAATTAATTGTAAATGCTCAAAATCAAGCATCTTTACAATTGCAGGACTATGAGTCGTTAAAATAACTTGGGTTTTATCTGCTTTTGATAATTCTATAAATGCTTCTATTAATTTTCTCTGATGATTTGGGTGTTGTGAGGTTTCAGGTTCCTCAATAGCATAAATTATACTAGGAACATTAGTTTCTTTTTGTCTTCTTTCAGCTTCTGCCCTGAAAAAATTTAATAGAATAAGTCTTTTAACTCCACTTCCTCTTTTATTGATTGGAATATCTTCATCTCCAGTAATTGAAACACTTTTAAATACATCTATCCATTTTAAACTTTCTGGACTTGGTATTATTGGTGTTAGACTTTCTGCTATTTCAGGATTCATTTCATTCAGCTTTTCAAGTGTTTTATTAGAAACCTCAATTAGTTTTTTCTCAACTTCTTGTGCAACTTTGTCTAGATTTTCTCTTAACTCATCGTCTTTTAATATTTCTGCAACAGCTAATTTCATTGGGTTTTGGACTTCACTATCCCCATCGCTATTTTTTCTATCAGACTGAAATAAGTAATAAAGTGGCATATGCTTTTTTAGTTGTTCCCAAGTATTTTTAGCATCTATTTTTGCAATTTCGATTTCAATTTCATCTAGCTGTAAATCATCTGAAAAGTGTTTCCACAATGCTTTTCTAATTGTAGCATTTTTCGTTTTATCCTCACATTCAATTTCGTCAATAAGTAATTTTTTTAGATCTGCATTTTTCTTTAACAAAAGTTCAGCACAAGATTCATTTGTTGGATGATTGGCTTTTATAAAAACCTTTTCTTTGCCAGCATTGGGGTATTTTTTTACTATTTCAAGTGTATTATCAGATTTCAATAAAAATTCACTCTCTAGAGTTGTTGGGTTTGTAGCATCAATTGTCAAAGCTTCGGGTAAATCCTCAAAAACAACACTAATTTTTATTTCTGTATTTCCCTCTGCCTTACATTTCTTATTGATATCATCTTTGTCAATTTTTATAGTGCCTTTGTTTTCATTAAAAAAAATGTCTAAAGCCTCTAAGACAGTTGATTTTCCAATATCATTTTTTCCCACGATTACATTTAAGTCGTTCATTTCAAATGTTGTTTCATTTTTGTAAGCTCTGAAATTTTCTATTCTGACTGTTTTAATTTTCATTTTTAGCTTTCAAAATTTTGGTGTTGTTTTGTTTAAAGCACAAACAGGAATATGAAGAATACTAATATCATATTTCAATTATATACTTATTAACTGTTCAGTTTTCTCTATAAAAATCAGCGGTTAAGATGAACAAAACCAATATTATTTCAAAATGTTGGTGGGTTGATTTGAATGTCAGCATCTACCATCCAATCTAAAATTTCATCCTGCATACTAATTACTCAATTCGAATCTCTTATATTGGATGGGCTTCTTTATTCAAACCATCATTTAACTTATTACACTTTATGAAATTCTTTGTACTGATTTCTGCCATCTTATGTTCTTTATCCGTTTCACTTCTTGCACAAGAAGCTAAATTCCCCATTATAAAAGGCTTTGGTGGAATTTATGAAATTCAGAATGCGGTGTTACCAAGTCCTGATATGGAATATAAAATCGTGATTGATCTTAAAACGCTTCAACGAGATAAGGAAAGCCTAAATCCTGGTTTAAATAATGTAGCGCGTATGATAAACTTACACGGACTAGGAGGGGTTAAGGCTGAGAATCTAAAAGTAGCAGTAGTTATTCATGGCGGCGCAACAGATGTGATTCTTAACAACGAAGCGTATAAGAAACGGTATGAGCTGGATAATCCTAATATCGAGCTAATAGCTACTTTGAAGAAAGCAGGTGTAGAAGTATTTGTATGTGGACAATCTCTACTTGGGAGGAAGTATGCAAACAGTGAGGTAAATAGTGACGTTAAAATCGGACTTTCTATGCTTACCGTTTTTACAACCTATATGCACAAAGGATATCAACCTTTAGTCTTTAATTAATCTTTTAGAGTTATAGTAAAGGTTGTGCCTTTATTGCGCTCACTTTGTACGCATATTTTACCACCCAAATTTGTTATGTGGCTGTGAACTAAGTAGAGCCCAATTCCTTTACTATCGCTATGGTTCCCAAATTTTTGATGGAGCCCAAAGAGTTTATCTTGAACCTTATCCATTTCGAAACCAATTCCGTTATCGGTGTAAATCAATTGTCTTTTGCCATCTTCTATATGCGTAGTAATGGTAATTATTGGCGAATGGAGAGGGTTAGCATATTTAATTGAATTAGTGATGAGGTTCAAAAAGATACTAGCCAGATAAGCTTTGTTAAAATTAATGGTATCAAAAACAGAGAAGTCGGTTTTTATTGTGGTGCTAGAGTGATGTATCAGTGCTCTGATTGAATATTCTATCCGTTTTACCGTTTCATCAAGGTCTAATTCTTCAATGGGAATAGTTAGTTCATCAGAATTAGTAAGAACATCAACATAGTTATTAAGGGATAGTTTAAGGCCTTCTGCCGCCGATTTTAGGATGTCGAGAAGCTCAAGTGTTTCTTCGTTTTGTATAGAACTTCTATCAATTAGGTCAAATGCAGAAATCAAACTACTAACTGGTGACCTTAAATCATGCGAGGTTGTATAAGTTAGCTGCTTTAAATGTTGGTTCATCCTAGAAAGATTTGCAAGAAGTATATTTCGTTCTTCTTCAAGTTTCTTTTTATAGGTGATGTTCTTTGCAATCGCGTAAATAAGCTGTTTATCTTCAAGAGGCATAGATGTCCACGCCAGCCATACAATATCACCGCTTTTAGTAACATACCTATTTTCATAATTGAGTAAAGGACTTCCTAGTGTAAGCTTCTTCCGATATTTTCGAGTCAAAGCTATATCCTCCTCATACATAAAGTCGTCAATAGGCTTTGATAGAAGCTCTTCTTGTGTATAACCTAAAAGATTTGAAACTGCAGGATTAACCCTTTTGAAATAACCGTCATAGCCAGCTATGCATAATAAATCTGGTGACAGTTTAAAAAAATACTCTGAATCTAAAACTCGTTCTTTGCCTATAGCAACCATGTCCTAATTACCCACGTCCTTTTTTTTACATTCTTAATATAATGTAAAAATTGTTAGAATTTAGAATTTTAGAAAAGAATTCTACTTCGATTGAGGTTTAAGCTTTTTGAAATCTTGTAATGGTATAAGGTCTTTCAATCGTAGCCCCTTCGTGGTTGTGAATAATTTCTATGTTATTAATTGGTTCTAAGAGCTTGAAATCTGTATCAGCTGAAATACTATTAATCCGATCTATATCATAAAATTCAAAATTGAACGAAGTGAATGGCAAATCAGTCATAAATTCTTTTTGAATAAATGCGATGCTACACAAGCCGTTAGGTTTCAGAACTCGATAAAACTCTTGAAGCATAAGTTCAGGTTTTTTCCAAAAGTAGATTGTGTTTACGGTGTATATTTTGTTGAAATACTCATTAGCAAAAGGGAGGGGAAGCGAATTATAAAGTTCAAAGGATGCTTTACTTGAATTAATGAAATTTGAGTTTATTCTTATGGCTTCTGTGTTCATTAATGGTGAAATATCTAGCCCTGTATATGTGAGATTATCCTCTATTTTAAACAGATTTGATACATGCCTTGCATTACCATGACCAAGTTCAAGAATGGAATCTTGGTCTTGAAGCGCTAATGAACGTATTGTTTCTGAAGTCATGCCAGAATTTGTTTCGTTCATGGCATCAGCAATCTCAAGTCCTTTTTCCCCAGCTGGACATCGTAACTGTTGCGCAATTTCCTTAAGGTTTTCTGAAAAATTAGTTTTAGACATGAGAGTTAAATGTTAGTAAAGCGAGCTGCGGTTATTTAACATCTTCGAGAACATATTTTCTATCTATATCCTTCATTAATCGGCCGGCTTTGGTATGTATGGAGTGATAGAATAGCAGAACAGCGTGTTCTTCATAAGCTTGCCTAAGAAGTAGAGTTTTAGCCTTTTTGGCTTCTAATGGATGTGTATCGTTTTGTTTAGTGCTATAATTATTTAGATGCAGTTCAGATGGAATCAAATCTCCTAAAAAATAAGCGGTCTCACCTTCATCTTGTATTTTCACTATTTGATGACCAGGTGTGTGGCCACCTGTTCTAATCAGAAAAACTCCAGGAATAATCTCGAAGACGGCATCAGTTATAAAAACAATTTTCTGATTGGCTACCAGTCTATAAAGTTCATCTAGGTTATAAAACTCACCTTTAATTTGGTTTTCGTCATCGAGCTTACTTAATGCATAGGCCCACTCTAATTTCTGAACAAAGTAATTAGCATAGCTCATAGTGGGTTCTGTCTGTGTAGTTTTATTTACAAAGGTAGAACCAGCTGAATGATCGAAATGAAGATGAGTTAGAACAACATGGGTGATGTCGTAGGGTACAAGGCCGAAAATATCCAGATTGGTCTTTAGATTTGAAGTATCCGAATAGGTGCTTTTTGAATCTAAGCCCCAACCTAAACCAGTATCAACTAAGATATTGTGTTTTCCATCTCTGATGAGAATAGGATCTATACCTATGGTATCGGTTAGATTTGTTAATTCAGAGGTTAGGGTACTTGGTTTTTTGATGGTGTTCGAATCGACTTTATGGAAGGTATTATCGTCAAATACTTCAAAAATCCCCTCACTTAAATGTTCAATCTCAAAACGACCAATCTTCATAGAGTAGGATTTTATTGTTAATCACCAAAAAACGTGGATTTAAAGATGATGTATTTTCGTATAAATTAATAATTATATGCTAAGGTGCAATGATTGACTGAATCATAGAAATTGCGGGGTAGAGCTAATTATTAACGAAAATATTTTATTTCGAAAAGCGTACAAAATCAAGTTTTAGAAAAGTTGGTTACGTATTTTTAAAGCTTATAATATGTAAGCAAGACTAAGGAAATTATTAAATGCGATCTGAGATTATCGTCCATAAATCATCTATTGATGCAAATTTAGAAGCCATTAAACGTAGACTAAAGCCTGGTGTAAAGGTTATGGCTGTTGTAAAAGACAACGCTTACGGGCACGGGTTGGTGGAATTTGCTACTCACATACAGAGTAAAACCGATTGGTTTTGTGTTGTTAGGGTAGAGGAAGGGATAGCTCTCAGAGAAGCTGGAATAACGAATCCTATTTTGGTTTTTGAAGTGCCTAACGTAGAAAGAGCGCCATTATACCCAAAGTATAATCTAACGGCTACTGTAGCCGACCTCAGTGGTTTTGAGCTTCTTGAAGAAGGAACTTCTTACCACATTAACTTTGATACGGGAATGAAACGCCTTGGTATGTATTCAAGTCAAATTCCTGAGGTTTTAGAACACATAAAACTTCATTCTAAGATTAATTGTACCGGTATTTATACTCATTATGCAAACTCTGATGCAGAAGAAGGAAACACTGTAGCCGAACAATTAAGCTTATTCACTTCAATTAGAAGTAATTTTCCGTCAGAACTAATCACTCATACTGCAAATTCTGGTGCAGTATTCTATCACACTGATAAAAACGTTCAGTTTGATGCAGTAAGGCCAGGCATAAGTCTTTATGGATATGCACCAGGTGATGAAGCAATTTCAGATCTTAATTCTGTACTAGATTGGAAATCGCATATCATGCAGGCGAAAAGAATTAAAAAAGGTGAAGCTGTAAGTTATGGCTGCATTTGGAAAGCGCCTAAAGATGGATGGGTTGGAGCGGTTCCTGTTGGATATAGTGATGGCGTTCCTAGAACTTTGGGAAGCCAGATAAACCTAATGAAAGGCAATCAACTTATTCAGCAAGTAGGAAGAGTAACCATGGACTATATCATGGTTTTTTCTGAAGAAAGAATGGAAACAGGTGAGGAAGTATTTCTATTCAACCGAAAGGAATTAACGGCAGACGAATGGGCGATAAAATCTGGTACTATTTCTTACGAAATTACTACCAGATTAAATCAGAGAACAAAACGTATTTACCTTTAAAATTACTTAATGATAAGATCGAGTTCGATATCGAAAATTAAGGTATCGTTCTGTAGCGAACTTCCTGTGCTATTTCCATAAGCGAGGCTTGGAGGGATAACAAGTACTTTTTTCTCACCTTCTTTCATACCAAGAAGCCCTTCTTTAAAACCTTCAATAACATCAGTTACTGCTAGTTGAGTAGAAGAAGTACTACCATTTTTGAAAGAGCTATCAAAAATTTCGCCATCGGTGGTTCTACCTGTGTAATAAACTAAGACATCGTCAATAATTTGCACAGAGAAAGGACCATTACCATTCTCTAGGGAGTAGGTGATTAAACCAGAGTCGCTAGTATCTGGTGTGATGCCAGTAATTTCGTATGGGTCTGGAACTGTTGAGAAATCATCTTCAACATAATAAGGATTGCTCCCGTCACCACAGCTAATTGCAAAAAAGAAAAATGTAGTAACAAGGGTGAAGGCTTTAATTCTATTTAATCTCATCAATTCTTGAAAAAGTTCGTATTAATTATAAAATCGGTTTAATTCAGATTAGGTAACTAACCTAACTGGTTTTTATTTCCTAATCTGATAAAAGAAATATAACGCTTGCGGTGGTTAAAAACTTCAATACAGTAAAGCTTACTTTGTATCTTCTTTTTCTTCCTCACCAAAGGCTATTCTAAGTTTCTTTTCTCGTCGTTTAACCGAAATTTTACTAACCCAAATTGAAAATTCATATAGGAAAGTAAGAGGTAAGGCGATTAAGACTTGAGAAATCGGGTCTGGTGGTGTTAACAATGCAGCTAATACCAAACAAAATACAATAGCATGGCGTCTATAAGTTCTCAGAAATTTAGGTGTAACTAGCCCAATGCTAGAAAGCGAATAACTGATTACAGGAATTTGAAAAATAAGTCCACATGAAAGAACCCATGTTGCTAGAGAACTGAAATATGCGTTTATATCAAAATCATTTCGAATAACATCAGAAATTTGAAACTGAGAGAAAAACTGCAATGCAAATGGAACTAGAATTAAATAGCCAAATGAAATCCCAATCAAGAAGAAAAAAGTGATGAAAAATGCTGAAAAGAAGGTTTTTCTCTTTGTGGTAGATTCAAAAGCTGGTTCAACAAAAGACCATATTTGATAAATAAAAATAGGGGACGCAATGATAAAGCCAATAATAAAAAGCATCCCCCACATTGTGAAAAACTGCCCAGGTAATTTTCTGCTTTGCAAGGTAATGTCTATAGCATCTAGCTGAAGAAAGTCATACACAAAAAAAGTAGCATGGGTTGGGCCCAGCAATACTTCGTTGATGAAAAAATCCTTAAAGATATAAGCTACAACAACTCCAAGCCCAATTGAAATGAGACCTTTAACAAGGCGCCATCTCAATTCCTCAAGATGATCCAAAAAAGACATATCAGTGACACGTTCTTTTGGCTTACTTGCCTTTGGCGGAGTTTTGGGCATTACTTGGCGTTCTTGCAAAATAGTGGCTACTAAGCGGTTACAAAGTCATAAAGGGGAAATCTTTCGCAAAGTTCTTTAACCTGCGAAGTCACCTTTTGATGAATGCTTTCATCGGTTGGATTCTGTAAAACTGTATCTATAAGTACAGCTATTTGCTCAAAGTCAGCTTCTTTTAGGCCACGAGTTGTCATTGCTGGCGAACCAATTCTGATACCAGAAGTTACAAATGGACTTTCAGTGTCGAATGGAACCATGTTTTTGTTAACAGTAATCGCAGCTTTACCTAGAGCTTCTTCTGCAATTTTTCCGTTTAACCCTTTGTTACGAAGATCAATCAAGATTAAGTGATTGTCTGTGCCACCACTAACAATATCGTATCCAAGCTCAGTGAATTTGTTTGCTAGCGCTTTTGCGTTGGCAAGAACTTGAGTTTGGTAGGAAGTAAAATCGCTTTGAAGAGCTTCGCCATAAGCAACAGCTTTAGCGGCAATAATATGCATAAGCGGTCCACCTTGGGTACCTGGGAAAACAGCAGAGTCTAAAAGTTCACTCCAGTTTTTTGTACGTCCAGATTTTGGAGCAACTACACCAAGTGTGTTTTCGCCATCTTTCCCGATAAGAATCATTCCACCTCTAGGGCCACGTAAGGTTTTATGTGTTGTAGTTGTAACAACATGCGCATGAGGAAGCGGATTTTTTAAGTGCTTGGTAGCAATTAATCCTGCTGTGTGTGCCATATCCATCCAAAGGAAAGCACCAACTTCGTCGGCAATACTTCTAAAAGCTTCATAATCGTAATCTCTAGAATAAGCAGAAGCGCCAATAGAAATCATTTTTGGTTTTACAGCTTTAGCCTTTTCTCGGATTTTGTTCATATCCAATCGGCCCGTTTCTTTTTCAACACCGTAAAATTCAGGCTTAAAGTAAATACCAGAAAAGTTTACAGGAGAACCGTGAGTTAGGTGACCACCATGAGAAAGGTCAAAGCCTAACAAGGTATCGCCAGGTTTCATAAAAGCGAGGTAAACAGCGGCATTAGCAGAAGCACCTGAATGTGGTTGAACATTTACCCAATCAGCGTTAAACAATTTTTTTGCTCTATCTCTTGCGATGTCTTCTACAATATCTACAACTTCACAGCCACCATAATATCGTTTACCAGGATAGCCTTCGGCGTATTTGTTGGTGAGAACACTTCCAGAGGCTTCCATCACAGCACGTGAAGTGAAATTCTCGGAAGCAATGAGCTCTAGATTTAGGTTTTGGCGGTCAGTTTCTTTTTCGAGAAGTTCAAAAATGGCTGGGTCTAATTCTTTGATGGGCTTCATTAATGAGAGTTACTTTTGTGTTAATGATTCGATTTTATTTACTCGGCGTTCGTGGCGACCGCCCTCAAACTGCGTGCTAAACCACGATTCTAGAATATCTTGTAGCTGTTTTTCACTCAATTCTCGTCCAGGCAAACACATAATATTAGCATTATTGTGTAAGCGTGTCATATGTGCAACATCAGCATTATACACAAGTGCTGCGCGTACTTTTGGATATTTATTAGCTGTCATGCATACACCTTGTCCACTACCACAAACTAAAATGCCTTGTTCAAATTCTGAATTATTAACACGTTCCGCTACTTGAACTGCAAAGTCAGGGTAATCAACAGAGTCTTCAGAGTGGGTTCCAAAATCAACGGGAGTGTGTCCCATTTTCTCCAACAATTTAATCGTTATTTCTTTTGCCGGAAAACCTGCGTGGTCGCTTGCTATTGGAATAATCATTAAGAATGATTTTGGTGAGTAGTTGAGCCCTAAATATCTCTAAATTTTACCTTAGATTAAAGCACAGAAACCAATTCCAATCTAAAATCTGACAAATACCTTGAGTTACCTTAAAGAACTAGATGTTGCCAAGTCTGCTGCCAATAAAGCAGCTACTATAATTCGTGAATTTGCAAACAACGAAGAGTTTAAGATTAATCTGAAAGGGAAGAATGATTTAGTGACAGATGCTGATTTGGCTTCAGAGAAAACAATTATTGAAGTTATTAAGACGGCTTTTCCTGACGACCTCATCCTTGCCGAAGAATCAACCCATTACAAGTCACTTCCTTCAGAGCGAATTTGGATTATCGATCCTATTGATGGCACCACGAACTTTGCGCATGGTTTCCCTGTTTATTGCGTTTCTATTGCTCTTTGGGAAAATGGAGAACCAAAAGTTGGTGTGGTTTATGAAGTTGCACACAACGAACTATTTTGGGCAGTTGAAGGGCATGGAGCTTGGTTTAATGGCAAACAGATTAAAATATCGGATATTACAGATCCATCCGAATCGCTAATTGGAACGGGATTTCCTTATAACAATTTAGATTTGGTTGAGAATTACCTAAAGCTTTTTAAAGTGATGATGGATAAAACGCATGGCGTAAGACGTCCTGGTTCGGCTGCTTGGGATTTATGTAATGTAGCCTGTGGTCGCATTGAAGGATTCTATGAATATGGGTTAAGTCCTTGGGATGTCGCAGCGGGAACTCTAATCATAAAAGAAGCAGGCGGTTTAATTTTTGATTGGAAAGGCGAGCAAAACTGGCTTTTTGGTCAACGCATTGTTGCTGGTAACAAACCAATATGTGACTTTCTACTCACTGAAATTAGTGAATGCTTTACTAAAGAGATGTTGAGTTTGGATTGATTGTATTATTTGATAAGCGATATTTTTCCAGTTCTACTTTCTGTACCCGCTTGAATACGAACGAGGTAAATACCACTTGCTTGGTCCGATAAATTCAAATCGAAGGTATGAACACCTGCCTGCTTTAAGCCTAAATTAAAAGTGCTAATTTTCTGTCCAACAATATTGAACACGTTTAAAACAACTTTATTAGTAATATTCAATTCAAATGAAACAGTAGTTGAAGGATTGAATGGATTAGGGTAGTTTGGAAATAGGTTAAAGCTAGTTGGAATCTGATCTTGCTCAAACTCATTTGAGATCGAAATTAGAGGGTTTAATGGTAAAACATTGGCGAAAACTCCTGCCCTCCCTGTTCCTAAATATAAAATACCATTATTACCAATAGTGGCCGATTCAATATAAGTATGATACAATTCCTCATTAATTCCCCAGTCTAATCCACCATTTTCTGTTACATAGATATGACCAGAAGAACTAATGGCGTAGAGCTTTTCAGTGATTTCATCAAAAAGCACATGAATCAAAAAATCTCCTTTAATTAAATCAGATGACCGAAGCAGGGTAGTCCAGGTCTCCCCAAAATCGGTGCTTTTGTGAATAGAGTGATAGGCGCTCACATATATAGTGAAATTGTTGTCAATGTAATGAGCATTAATCCCTGTTTCCTCAAATCCTACTACAGAGTAACTGTTAGTATTGAGTGAATATTTTACAAATCCTTGCACATCCGCATTTAAGAAAAGGAGTGAATCTGAAATCGCAAAAATCGGAGACCTAATCGATCTCTTGTTAGTTTCGAATGTGAAAATAGGGCTCCACGTATTTCCATCGTCATTGGATTGAAACACTCTTTTCTTAGAAACTAAAAATAATTCCCCAAAAATACTTTGGGTCAAGTTGAACAATGTATTGCCTGGGTCTACCTCCATACTATCACATTCGGAGTTTTGAAAGGTACATTTAAGAAAATAAGTACCACTTATCGTGTAAAAAGAATCATTGCCTGCCGGTATAATATTTCTTGCCCTTCCTATTGGAACGCTAAGAGTATCCCATTGGTCTGTGGTTAAAAAATAACGATGAATATTTTCGGTTGTACCTACCCAAAGGGTATCATTATTTTGAAAATTCATGGTGAGCACCCGTGAATTGGCAACGCCAGTAAGTTTACAATTTTCTTCTACTATACTACACTCATAGAACCCATGCTTAGTACCAAGTAATATGGTGTTCTCAGTGTTATTAATGGCTCTTATAGGGGCAAGGTCAGCATCTTCAAAAACACGCAGCACATCAAAACTATTGGGGTTTGCCAAGAAAGCTCCTGAATCCGTGCCAGCTATGAGTTGATTCTGGTAGGTATGCAACGCATGCACTGGGAGGTTTGACAAGCCTTCAACCGGTTCAAATGTCCCGTTTACAGAACTAGCATAATAAAGACCTGAGTTGGTTCCTACAAACAGGTTGTCCCCGACGTATGCCATGGAGAACACCTCCACCGAATCAAAAGTAGAGGCTGTCCAGCTATACCCATCATCGGTTGAATATTCAAATCCGTTTATTCTTCCAGCAAACAAGGTATCTGCATATTCATAGAATGTGAACACACGGTTTGTTTGGACTCCCGAATTCCCTGAGCTTTGATTGAAGACTTCTTCCTCTTCAGAATAGGTAAAAATTCCATCACCAAAACCTACGATTAGTTGCCCATTTGTAGATACAATAATATCGTTACCCTCAATGATGGGTCCTTCAAAGTAATCAATTCCATTTGCTGAAATTTCCCATGATTTACCAAAGTTATCGGATGTATAAAAGTGATTGTAATAATACCCATTAATAGTGAGCCCAGATCCACTAGCATAATAAGTGCCACTTGGACCAATCTCTATAGAATTGAGTCCAGCTATTTCTGCCTTTTGTGAACCATTCGGAATAGCAACATCCATGTACGTCCAGTAATCAGCATCCTTATGTTTTTTAAAAAAACCTCCTAAATCAACCGAGGCAACATAGATTGTGTCCGCACGAACAATAATTTTAGAAATACTGGATTCCAGCGGTCCGTTTATAGACTGCCATGTTTGGGCGTATGACAGGCTAGCCCACAGTAAAAACAGACCTGAGAACAGAACGGAATTAAGTATAAGTTTAATTTGCATCTTATGTATATATATATACTTAGGTTGTCTTTACATTACTTAAACTAATGGAGAAACCCAAATGAGAAAATTATGCATATTAATAGTAGGTGGATTGTTTTTATCAGTGCAAGCATTTGGTCAAAATAATTTAAAGAAAGTTCGAGGAAGTGGTATACACCCTTCCGATCAAGTATTTGTAAATGAAGATGGAGAGTACTTTGCTAGGGGATTTTATATCACTTTTGAAAAGCATGTAACTGAGGATATCTACCAGGCTAAAGGAATCCATATGTCCAATATTCGTTCGGAGTTTAGCCCCTTAAAAAATATATTTGCAGAGCTCGAAAGTAATCATGGTCTTCAACAAATGGAAAGACTATACCCAGAAGCTATCCCTAATGACACAATAAGGTATAATAAAATGGGAAAAGCAGTTGCTGTTCACGATCACTCAAAAAGATATAAACTTATTTTTAAAAATATAAAGTCTTTAAAATCAATCAAAAAATATTTTGATATACCGAATGTCAGACATTTGGGGCTACCACCCATTTTTTATACAACCAGTAATTATCCTAATGATCCCTATTTTGACAATCAATGGACCCATAAAATTATAGAGTCGGAAAAAGTATTTCATATTACCAAAGGAGATCCAAATATAGTAATAGGAATTTCAGATGCTTGGACAACAAACAGTTCCGCAGGTGTTCATGAAGATATGATAGGAAGAGTAATAGCCTATGAACACGGAAAGTGGGTGCCTGGCCAAATTTCAGGGGCTTCACATGGTCCCAGAATTGCGTTAATTGCTGCAGCAACAAATAATAATAACAAAGGAATTGCCAGTTTGGGGGGCAAAATGAAAATTGTAACATCTGGAAAATCAACGGTTGGCATTGGTTTAGTGCCAGGGTTAGCTTTCATGGTTAATTTAAGTGCTTCACAGCGACCTGATGTTTTAAATATGAGTTGGAATGGACGGAATGATCCTAATACTAAAGATGATCTTCAAGATTTATTAGATTTGGGAGTGATACTTGTGGCTGGTGCAGGAAATTCTGGAATCCCGCCACGTATCACTTATCCCTCAGGCTATACTTTCGCCAATGGTGAACAGGTTATTTCCGTAACGGCTACACAGCTAACAAGTGATCGAGGACAATTTAGTGATACAGTACCTCTTGATCCTCCGTTTGATCCCTTTCAATACGAAGAGAGATTTGTGTTTGAGTTTTACGGAACTCCAGATTCATCATTTTTTAACTACAGTTTAGATAATGATCCCATTAATAACCCAGATTCATCATTTACAGATGTTGCTGCGCCATCAACGTATATTTTTACAGCAAAAGGAGAGACTGCAACTAATGACTATAGAAAACATTGGGGTGCGACTTCTGAAGCTACACCTATAGTAACATCTATAATCGCAATGATGCTATCGGTCAATCCCGATCTAAAAGGAGACCATCAGGAAGTTTATGACATTCTTACATCTTCTACCGATTATGATAATATTGTTGTGCCACCTAACTCAGTTACATTTAATCACCCTGATGGGATTAGGAAATACAATAAATATATAGGATACGGAAGAGTTAATGCATTTGAAGCAGTAAAAGCAGCTTTGCCCAAAGCTAACACTACAATTACTTCGAACACTACTTGGTCGGGATATGTTCATATAGAGAATAATGTTACAGTGAGTAACAATTCTACATTGACAATACTGCCAGGGACAACTGTTTTATTGGATAATTACAAAGCGTTGATTATACAAGCGGGCTCTAAACTTATTGCAGAAGGTACAGAAGAGAATCCCATTACTTTTAAGAGTGTTGATCCAGATTTTGATTGGAATAGAATAAGTTTAGAAAGCAGTGCAGGAAATAGTATTAAGTGGGCATTATTTGATGGCGGATACATCAATCTTTCAATCGCTTCTAAAAATAATACTATTGAACACAGTACGTTCAGAAATGCTACCTTCCGTAACATTCAAGGCTGGCACAATCAAGATGGGAGTGGCAATGCGGAAGCTACTATTTCCTATTCATTGATTGAAAACAGCCCAACAGTAGGCGTGGTGGCTCATTACATCGATTTAGACATGAGTTATACGACCATTCGTAATAATAGTGAGGCAGGGTTGTATGTTCTCTCCGGGACAACCTATCCTTTTCATCATAATTTGATAACGGGTAACGGGAGTACAACACGCGATGGAGTTGAGGTATTAAGTAGTGGCACCTTTTATATGCACAACACCAGTTTGGGCAATGGATATAATGAAATTTCAGATAATGGTGATGACCAGATATCAGGAAGCGGTGACATGATTATCGGATATGATGACCCTAGCCATAAAGGATATAACCATATTTCAGGGAATTATACGGGGAGTAAATATCTAGTTGATAATAACAGTGGCGTTACCATTGATGCAGAATACATCTGGTGGGGAACATATCCTGTCGCTCCGTCCATGTTTGATGGATCTCTACAATATGATATGAACATGATGAGTTCTGACCCAACGAGTGGAATTACACATGGCGCAGATGGTCAATCACCCGCCAAAATCAGTACAAATAGCACTTTTAAAGCTCAGTTAGCCGAGGCGTATGATAACGCAGAAAGCAAGCTCTGGGAATCAACCACTGCTCAGCAGGTTCGGGATGGTTTGCACAAACTCTATCAACTTGCAGGGCTTTCTGAGGATAGTACACTTACCCAGCGCTTTAAGGAAACGGTACTTTTGGAAGCACAGAAAAATTCGGAAAGGTTTACGAGTACGCCTCTAAAAAATACCTTACAGAACGTAGCCAAGATTCTGTATACCAAGTCCCTAATTCGTGATGAACGCTATGGGGATGCAGATTCATTCTTGAAGCAGTTAGATACTAGTGCGTTGGAAAGCTATGATATGAGAGATTATCTAGACCTTAAAATGGTAACAGAAACGTATCATGGGAAGTATGAAGAGGCGTTGGCAACGCTTGAGTCTTTGTATTCATTTCAAGAAGCTGAAGGAGTAGATGTGTTGGAGGTCAAAGGGCAATACTCTCCCATCGAAGAAGATATTCTGGCAAGGTTGAAAGAAAACGGTTACGTTGAGGATCGACCAGAAAACCAAGCTGAACAACGTATAATGACTAAAGAGTTCAGTCTGCAAAACTACCCAAACCCCTTCAACCCAACGACGAATATCAATTTTACTTTGCCACAAAAAAGTGTGGTTTCTCTGGTAGTATATGATGTTTTGGGTAGAGAAGTGGCAACACTTGTGAATGGAAATCTTCCAGCAGGGAAACAAACCATTCGTTTCGATGCCTCAACCCTAGCCAACGGCATGTACTTGTACAAGCTTAGGGTTGATAATCAAGAAATTGTACGGAAGATGACGTTGATAAAATAAAACCTGATAGAACGGCATTTTGAACCTCCAATGTTACCAATTACCATAATGTTGGAGGTTTTTTATTTAGGAGTGGAAAAGTATTTTGTTAAAACTTCTTTTACCGAACTGGCGAACTATCCAACAAAAAATCAAAACTCTTGAGAGGAGTGGGGCCATTGTAATATTTAAAAGGCTCTCCAAACTCGAAGCCAGCTAAATGCCCAAAGTACCGAGCACGAGCTTCCAGTTGCTTAAAGTAATTCTTTGAGGAAATGTAAGTTTCAGGTTCATCACCCGGATTTGAAACATTAAATTGCGTAGAAAATGCTAGAATGGCTTCTTTCTTTGTTTCCCAATGTTCGGAAATATCATAAACAAAATCGGGCTCAAACGGTCGGTCTTGCATGTAATGTAGAATATGTTTCGGACGCCATGGCTCTTGAGGCTCACCGCTTTCGTCTAAAGTCACAATCTTCTTCAAACCAGAATAAAAAAGAGCATCCAAAATTAACTGTGTAGATTTTCCATGGTCTGGGTGACGATCGTGTGGGGCGCCCGTTATGCAAATTTCAGGTTTACACTTTCTAATCTGCTCAATAATTTTTAACTGGTTCTCTCTATGGTTGGCAACTATAGAATCTTTCATTCCTAAATTCGCACGGTACGAAACACCCAATATTTTAGAGGCATTTTCAGCTTCTTGTTTTCTAATTTCAACAGAGCCTCGAGTTCCCATTTCACCTCGGGTTAAATCAATAATCCCAGCTTTTTTTCCGCTAGCAATTACTGCGGCTACTGTTCCTCCGCAATTCAATTCGATATCGTCGGGGTGGGCTCCAAGAAAAAGAAAATCTACAGTCATTTTGTAATTATTTGATAGTTATAAATAATAACTTTGATAGGGCTGAGTAAACTATATGGATAAATTTTTTGTAAGCCCTTTTATTTAGAATTAAATGAAACTAAGAAATAAATCTGCCGTACGGAAACAGGTTCCACTAAAAAATAATAACGCATGAGACTATTTAACAGTTTGTACGAAGGTATGAAAGTCGCTTTTAAAGCCCTTAGTATAAATAAATTGAGATCTTTTCTAACAGCGCTTTGTATAATTATTGGTATCACCATGGTTACGGTTGTAGATGCTGTTACAACCGGTATGGATGAGACCTTTGACCAAAGCA
Organism: Balneola sp.; assembly: GCA_048267645.1. GTDB lineage: Bacteria > Bacteroidota > Rhodothermia > Balneolales > Balneolaceae > Balneola. Next base: position 54,449 of record JBLWXC010000009.1, on the reverse strand, counting down.
TGGCAATGTTGGGTAAAAATGTTGTTTATGTTGATAAATGGCCTTGGGATGGCGGAGATAAAGAATGGTGGGAAATCGCCAATCGAAAAGAAATGAAAATGGAATATGTTACATTTCTTAGTGAGCGTATGACACTCGCTAGCGATGTTACAGCTTCTGCTTCTAGAAGAGCAACTATTCGCTTTGCAGATCAGACGGCAGAAGGGGTGCAAATTTCTGGAGCAACGGCCAATTATCTATCTATTCAGGGGCTCAATATCGAAAGTGGGAGAATGTTTACGGAGGAGGAAGCTAGAAGTGCAAACAATGTTGTTATCATTGGGAAGTCGCTTGAGGAAGCTCTATTTGATAATCAAGTAGCTCTTGGTAAGCAGTTACGCATAGCGGGTAAAAAATTTACTGTGATTGGTGTTATCGAGAAACAGGGTAGTTTCTTAGGTATAGGAGATTCTGATAATAGAGCCATTATTCCTCTAAAATCTTATGGCTTAATATATGGGTTACGTTATGGTATTCAGATTGGTGTGAAATTCCCTACTGAAGAAGCTGCTCTTGATGGCGAATATGAACTTGAAGGACTTATGCGGCGTGTTAGAAATCTTGATGCAACTGAAGAGAATGATTTTGCTCTGAATAAGCCACAAGCCTTTGAAGAGCAACTATCCAGTTTTAAGAACGCACTATATCTTGGTGGATTTGTTCTAGTTGGACTTTCTTTATTGATTGGTGGAATCGGAATTATGAACATTATGTTTGTTTCGGTTAGAGAACGCACAAAAGAAATTGGAATTCGAAAAGCTGTAGGTGCTCAATCTTGGGAAATCTTAAGCCAGTTCTTAATTGAAGCCATCGTAATTTGTTTGATTGGGGGTATTTTTGGCGTTGGGCTAGCTGGTGGACTAACAGTTATTATAGATCAAATGTTTACAGCTAAAATGAATTTAGGTGTCGTTCTATTTGCCTTCTCACTCTGTACTTTTATTGGGGCGCTATTTGGTTTTATTCCAGCTTATAGAGCTGCTAAATCTGATCCTATTGAATCATTGAGGTTTGACTAATGCATATTTCTGAAACTTTCCGCCAAGCTTCTGAGTCTCTAAAAGCAAATAAAGTAAGGTCAGCGTTAACACTTCTTGCTCTTGTAATTGGTGTGTTCTCAGTAATTGTATCTACTACTGCTGTAGCTGTTTTGGATAATTATTTTACTGAAACAATGAGCATACTTGGGAGTGATGTTATCACAATTCAGAAAAATCCCGCAGTCCAAATGGGGCCTAGAGATGCTAGTTTAAGAAACAGGAAGAATATTACTTTTAATGATGCTGAAGATTTAGAAGAACGAATGGAAATTGGTGAAGGGATGAGTCCTATTACTGGTTTTAGTGTTACTCGGATTAAGTATAAAGACAAAGAAACAGATCCTGATGTATCCGTTAGAGGCGGAAACGAAGAGTATTTTACGAACAATGCTTTCGTAATTGAGGATGGTAGAAACTTTAATAATGAAGATTTACAGTACAGAAGACCTGTTGTAATAATTGGTAAAGATGTGCAAAATGAATTATTCGGTAGCGAATATCCTCTAGATAAGACAGTTAGAATTGATGGACGTCCTTATTTGGTAATTGGAATTTTAGAAAAGAAAGGGCAAATATTTGGCCAATCATTTGATAATATAGTGGTAATACCTTATACAACGGGTATTAATGTTTACGGTGGTAATATCGGTATAGCTATTCAACTGAGGGCACCAGAAATTTCAAAAATTCAAGAAACATTAGATGAAGTAACAGGCATCATGCGTGTGATTCGTGGAGTTTCTCCTATTGAAGACAATAACTTCGAAGTAATCACAAACGATTCGTTAACTGGTACATTTGATCAGTTTACAGGAATCTTATACATCGCTGGGATTTTAGTAGGGGGTATAACATTATTTGGTGCTGGTATTGGGGTGATGAATATCATGCTAGTTTCGGTTACAGAGCGTACTCGAGAAATTGGTATTCGTAAAGCAGTAGGCGCCACAAGAAAGGCTATCGTAAATCAATTTTTAATGGAAACCATTTTTATCTGCCAAATTGGGGGCTTAATTGGCTTAATTTTTGGTGTAGGTGTGGGTAACATTGTAGCTCTCGTACTTGAATCGGAAGTAGTAATACCTATATGGTCTGTTATTTTAAGCTTTTTTGGAATGTCTTTTATCGGCTTGATTTTTGGGGTGTACCCAGCTTATAAGGCTTCTAAATTAGATCCTATTGAAAGCCTACGTTATGAATAACTATTTACTTATTTTAATTGAGTAACAGTTAAAGAAAAGGGCATTAATATGAATGAAGAAATAATCAAAAATCTCAATGAGAGACTTGATCTCGCTATCGGGAAAGGGAAGCAGCTAATAGCTGATGAAAACCTACAAGTTCGTGTTGAAGAATTAAAAGAAAAGGCTGAGACAGTTGTTAGAAGTCATCCCGTTAAAAGTATAGTTGTGGGATTGGCTGTTGGTTTTTTGATCGGGAAAATATTCAGTTCAGAAGATTAAGATGGATTTATTAGGGCAACGTATAAAAAATGTTAGCAAGGATTTAAAAAGCTACATAGAAGCACGGATTGAGTTATTAGTACTCAATGGTAGCGAGAAGGCTACTCAAATTATTGGGCAGGCTGTTCAACAACTATTTGTATTATCTATTGTATTAATAGGGCTTTTGTTTTCACTTATAGCCTTAGGCTTTTACTTAGGTGAAGTGTTAAATAGTAATGCTTACGGGTTCTCAATTATTGGGGCACTGTTTTTAGTTATTGGTCTACTTCTTTTACTCATTAAACCGAAAGGAATTGCCAAAAGGGTACAAGCCCAGTTTATGGAAGAAGTATTAGCAGGTTTAGAAGACCAAAATGTTGAGGGAGAATCTCCAAAATTCTTACCAACTATAAAACAAGAAGAGGTGAGTTAAATTGGCAAATCAGAATATTTCAAAACTAGAGAAGAAAAAACAAGAATTAGAGAGTGAGCTAATTCGGCTTCAAAATGGGTTAGACGACTCCATAGAATCTGTTAAAGAAGGTGTTGTTCAAAATTTAGATCCCAAATCTACCATAAGAAAATATCCACTTCCAGCCGTAGGTTTATCTTTAGTAATGGGTTACATGCTAGGGCATACTCGAAAGAAAAGATATGGGAACCAAGATAGCGTAGGTTCACTGCTAGGAACTGAGTTAAAAAGAATGATTACCAAAAAAGGAATTTCACTCATTACAGATTATGTGGAGAGCAAAATTTCTAACGAGAGAAAACCCCAAGACTAGTTCCTCACGTAAGATTTCTGTAAAAGGTTTATAAAGTCAGAAATACTACAACAAATTTGCAACTAAATTTGTCGTCTAACGTGGAAGCTAACCATCAACATAAAAAGAATCCAAAAGATGAAAAAATCATTATTAATGACGGTACTTGTAACCGTAATAAGCACGGGCATTGTTTTTGCGCAACAAGCAAAAAAAACAATTACTCTACAAGACGCCATTGAACTTGCCTTAAAGAATAACTATCAGCTTAAGACAGCTAAGAATAACTTAGATTTAGCCGAGTATAGAATTACTAGTGAGATGGCAGATTTCTTGCCTAGTATTAGCTCGAGTATTGGTTACTCAACGCAAACAGGGCAACAATTTGTTCAGGAGCAGCTTGCTTTTACAGACGTTACTTCATCTAGTGCTAGTGGACGAGTAAGTGCGAGTATTCCAATTTTTAATGGATTCAATAATATTTTAACTCTAAGATCTAGTAAGGCTAGTAAACTTTCCAGCGAAGAAAGCCTTAACAGAATTAAAGAGAATGTAATTTTTGAAGCTGCTACCCGATACCTTCAGGTTCTACTAAACACCCAATTGTTAGAAGATGCTCTTGATAATTTAGAGACTTCTCAAAAAGTATTAGAGCAAACTAAAGCACAGGTTGAAGTAGGTTCTAGACCAAGCGTAGACTTATACAACCAAGAAGCAACAGTAGCTAATAATGAATATACAGTTACGCAAAGAGAGAATACTCTGAAGCTCTCAAAACTATTATTAATTAGATCTTTACAAATTGACCCTTTACAGGATTATGAATTTGTTGTTCCTGATTTTGACCCCGCTTCAGCTCAATCTTCTGCTATGGCAGGGTATAATATCAGAGATTTAATTGACGAAGCGTTGCTATCTAGATCTGATTTAAAAAGCACCGAGTTCAATATTCAGTCTTTGAAATACTCACTTGACATTGCAAAGGGAAGTTTACTACCAACAATTAGTGGAAGTGCGACTTTGTCTTCTAGCTATAGTGACCAAGCAAGAGATCCACTAACAGGGGGGGAGGCTACTTTTAATGACCAATTCTTTGACCAACGTGTAAATAAATCAATTGGACTTTCTTTAAGCCTTCCAATTTTCAGTAACTGGAACAGAATGACTCAAATCCAGTCAGCCAAAGTTAGTTTGAAAAATGCTGAATTGGGGCTTGAAAACACTACGCTTCAAATTATCCAAGAGGTTACACAAGCTTTCAATGATTATTCATCTTATGCATCTCAGTTAACAGCTGCTGAAAAGTCTTTAGTTGCTGCAGAGAAAGCATTTGAGACGCAACAAGAAAGATATAATGTGGGCGCTAGTACTTTAATTGAGTTAAGCCAAGCACAAACACAATATTTCAATGCACAGTCTTCAAAAACGAGTGCCATGTATAATCTAATATTTCAAGAAAAACTATTAGACTATTATTTGGGTAAGCTCAATAAAACAGACGTTAGTTTTAACTAAACATACCTAGAACAGAAAAGAACATTATGGCGAATAAAAAAACATCAACTGGAAAAATTATACTTTGGTTTGTAGTTGCATTTGCTGCAATAGCAGTAATAGGAGTTGGGCTTAGGTACGCTGGAGTTATTGGGGGAAACACTTCAGAAATTAAAGTTGATACCGAAACAGCTAAACTTAAAACCATTACCCAGATTGTTTCTTCTTCAGGGAAAATTCAACCTGAAATTGAAGTAATTATTCGCCCAGATGTTTCTGGTGAAATCATTGAACTTGCGGTAAAAGAAGGTGACTTTGTTCGTAAAGGAGATTTGCTAGTTCGCATTAAGCCAGACATCTATCAAGCTCGTATTGATGAATTAAATGCGGCTCTATTAACTCAAAAAGCTCGATTAGAACAAACTCGTGCTACTCTTATTCAGGCAGAAGCTGTGCATAAAAAGAACATAGAACTGTATGAAAAGAACGTAATTTCGGAGCTGGATTTTATCCAGACAAAAGCCAACTATGAGTCGCAACAGGCAAGTTTACAAGCTTCTAAATACCAAATACAAAGTGCAGAAGCACAGTTGAGAAAGGCTAAAGAAGAGCTAGAACAAACCGTCATCAGAGCGCCTCAAGATGGTACCATTACAGGCTTAACAGTTGAGTTAGGTGAGCGTGTACTCGGAAATTCACAAATGGCCGGTACTGATATGATGCGTGTATCTTTATTAGATAAGATGGAAGTACTTGTTGAAGTAAATGAGAATGACATCGTTAATATTTCCAATTTAGATACAGCTCGTATTGAAGTTGATGCTTATCCTGAAAGAAGATTTGATGGCATAGTGACTGAAATCGCAAATTCTGCAAGGATTACAGGAACCGGTTCAAGTGAACAAGTAACCAATTATCAAGTTAAAGTGAGAATTGTTACTCCACATAATTTGAGTATGCATGGCGATAAATTGGTTTTAAGTGAAGCCTTTGAAAACCCAGAAAAAAGCTTTGTTCCAAATTTTAAACCAGGCATGTCTGCCACTGTAGACATTGAGACAGAATCGGCAGTTAATGTGGTTTCCGTTCCAATTCAAGCAGTTACAGTACGCGATTTTTCGAAAGACAAGAAAAAATCAGTAGCTTCTTCCTCAGATAGTACCGATGTAAAGAAAATGGACGATAATCTTATAGTTAAGAAAGAAGATTTACGTAAAGTTGTATTTGTAGTTAAAGATGGTAAAGCCGTTAGAACAGAGGTGGAAACTGGAATTAGTGATAACTCCCATATTCAAATTTTATCTGGTATTGAAGCTGGCGATGAAGTTGTAGTTGGTAGTTATAGGGTTCTATCTAAAACGTTAGCAGATGGTGATAAGGTGACTAATAACAAAACAGAAACGAAAATAGCTTCAATTAAAAAGTAAGGGCATTATGTCAGCGAGACCAGTAATAGAGATATCGAACCTAACTCGTTTTTATCAAATGGGAGATACCATTGTTAAAGCATTAAATGGAGTTAGTTTTAATGTTCTCGAAAACGAATACATTGCGATAATGGGACCGTCTGGTTCTGGTAAATCAACTCTCATGAATATGATTGGTTGTTTAGATACACCTTCGGCAGGAGAATATATCTTAAACAACAACCGTGTAAGTGAAATGAATGATGCTGAACTTGCCGAAGTAAGAAATAGAGAGATTGGATTCGTATTCCAAACGTTTAACCTATTACCTCGAACAACTTGTTTAGCAAATGTAGAGTTACCTTTAATTTATGCTGGTATTAAGTCTCAAGAGAGAAAGAAAAGAGCAACAGATGTACTTACAAAAGTTGGGTTAGGAACACGTTTAGATCACAAACCAAACGAATTATCTGGTGGTCAGCGTCAACGTGTGGCTATTGCACGTGCGCTTGTTAACAGACCCTCAATTCTTTTAGCTGATGAGCCAACTGGTAACTTGGATTCTAAAACTGGTGATGAGATAATGATGCTTTTTGAAGAGCTTTATCGCCAAGGGAATACGATTATCTTAGTAACTCATGAGAACGAGATTGCTGAACACTCTCGACGTGTTGTACGCCTGAGGGATGGGTTGATAGAAACGGATGAGATAGTTGAGCATCCAACACTAGCTAATAAAGAATTAACAGTATAAAAAAAGGCGCTCATTTGAGCGCCTTTTTTTATTTATAAAAGAAATACAAATCAGATAATTATCTGAAGCTAATTCCAATACCTGCATTAGCGGTGAAATAGTTAGCCATAGTTGCTTCTCCGTAGAATGCTAGAAGGCCTAATTTAATTCTAAATCCTGCAAGAGCATGAACGCTACTTTCACTATCAATTGTTAATGAAAATGGATTAGTTAATACAGCATAATCATTACCTGGTGTAAGAGGGTTATATGAACTTACGGGGAAGTCACCTTTCATTTTTAGCTCAAATGAAGCTTTTTGGAAACCTAAACCAGCATACCCTGAAATAAACGGAAGGCTTTTTCCAACTAAGATATTAGCTACAAAAGTGTTAGTAGTTGTTTTAGCTTCTTGGTTGTCAAAATTAGGGTTTGGGTTTTGTGCTAATGAAGGATCATTAGGATCACGTGTACCAACTGGTTGTAAATCAAGATCTCCATTTAAATTAATCTTGTTAAAACCAAGCATGATTGAAACGTCAACGGGTAAAAGTTTACCACCTGGTACGTACTGTGTTAAGCTATGTTTAATAGCACCACCAATGATAGAAATATCTCCGTAACTACCAATGCCAACTTCAGGAAGATAACGTAGGGTGAGGTCAGTTTCTTTAATTAAGCCAACACTAGCCTGAACGATAGGAGCTGGTACAAAAGCAAAGCCCGTTCCGCCTGGCATAGTAAATTCGCCAATTTTAGTATTTCCTTCCATGATTTCAAGTAGAGGACCGTTATCACTGCTACCAGCAATAGTTGAGGTAATTGGGCTAGAGCCAGCTGCTACTCTAATTTTCTGTAAATTTAGCGATGAAATATCAAAGCTTTCATCACTAGAAGGTACTATTGCTAAAGAAGTACGAACCTGCAAACTAAAGCCTAATAATTTTTTTGGAGCTGCGGTTTCAGTAAAACCAGCATTAAGACCTGTACCAAAACCAGTTGGATATGGTTTAAGAAACTCTTTAGTAAGTATTGATGCATCTTCAGCACCAGCTTTTAGAAAAGCGCCAATGTCTCCGAATTGAGCTTGTGCCGGTGTTATTAGCACAAAGCCTAGTATTAAACTAGCAATGAAAGGCTTTATAGCCGTTTTGTAGCATTTTATCATTATATCTCCTGTTTTGTTATATGATGACTAATATTAATATTAATTTGAATATTTTGTATACCCTTTTTGCGGTATTAAAACTTTTTTGTTTGGAGCGATTCGAGCATATTGATATAAGAATTATATCTGTTTACATCGATTTTACCTTCTTCATAAGCTTGAATAACTCCACATCCGGGTTCATGAATGTGGGTGCAAGTGTTAAATCGGCAGTATTGTCTTGGTTCTAGCATTTCTGGGAAAAATAAAGATAATTCCCAAGGTTCTATATTAACTAAACCGAACTCTCTTATACCTGGTGTGTCTACTAAATATCCACCATTATTTAAAGGAATTAATTGAGCGTAGGTGGTAGTGTGTTTCCCCTTATTTGAAGATTCTGAAACCGCGTTTACTTTTAGATTATATTCAGGATCTATAGTATTTAATAAGCTAGTTTTACCAACTCCTGACGGGCCAATAAAGGCCGAGGTTTTATTAGCTAGAGTATTAATGAGTTCATCTAGTGAATCACGCTCTTCTATACTAGTTAGGAATACAGGATAATCAAGAGCTTCATAAACAGCCATTAAGTTGCTCAAAAAGTTAATATCGCTTTCTGAGGCTAAATCCATCTTGTTAATAATTATTGCGGGTTTAACATCGTAAGCCTCACAAGTAACTAAAAACCGATCTATAAAACCTTCTTTGAGCTTTGGTTTCTGAATAGCCTGAACAACAAAGGCATAATCTAAATTTGAAACTAGGATATGTTCCCCGCGTTTTCCATGGGTAGCTTGCCGTGTAATATAATTCAAACGATCGTAAATCTTTTCGATACTACCAGTTCCATCATTATTCTTATTGATATCAACTAAATCTCCAACGGCAACTGGGTTGGTAAGCTTTTTATCATTAAGCCTGAATCGACCAGGTAGACGGCAATGAATTAGTTCATTACCCGCATCTACGATATACCAACTTCCAGTAGATTGAATTACTCTTGCTTTTATCATAGCTCTAAAATAAGAAACCCCGCGATTAAAACGATAAAAAAAGCCTGTTCATGATTTCCATAAACAGGCTTTTAAATACGATGGACTAAAAGAGTTAATTACTTGTAGAAGGTTCCTGAGCTAGGGAGCTTTTCCCAGCAACAGTTGACTTATACTGATCGCTGACTTTAAAAAACTCTTTAGGGTCTGTTTCTACGTCTTTTTCTAAGATAATGTCTAACAGAGAATCCATGCGTTCTAGGTAACTAACTTTAAGATCTCCGATCACATCTTTCTCAATTTCAGAAACATCTTTTTCGTTCTTTTTAGGAAGTAGAACTTGTTTGATGCCAGCTCTTTTTGCTGCAAGAACTTTTTCTTTAATTCCACCCACGGGTAGAACTAAACCTCTAAGAGTGATTTCTCCAGTAAGTGCGATTGAGCCTTTAACTTTACGTTGTGTAAAGATGGAGGCAATTGCAGACATAAGCGAAACGCCAGCAGAAGGGCCGTCTTTAGGCACAGCACCAGCAGGTACGTGAATATGAAGATCCCAATATTTGAATGCATCTTCAGGAATACCAGCTTCCTCGGCATGTGCTTTTAGGTAAGAGATTGCTAGCATAGCAGACTCTTTCATAACATCACCTAATTGGCCTGTTATGTTTAATCTACCAGAACCTTTTGAAACACTTGCTTCAATGAAAAGAATATCGCCACCAAAAGGAGTCCAAGCTAAGCCGGTTGCTACACCAGGAACTGTTGTACGCTCGGCAACATCGCTGTAATACTTTTGTTTTCCTAGAAACTCTTCTACATCATCCTTACCAACTGAAAAGGAATTTAGCTCGCCACCGGCAACTTTGGCAGCTACACCACGGCAAACACTTCCAATTTCGCGGTCCAAATTTCGAACTCCAGATTCTCTTGTATACTCATCGATAATTTTTTCGATGGCAGAGTCTGAAAAGCTAATTTGATCTTCTTTAAGACCATTTTCTTTGATTTGTTTAGGAATCAAATACTTTTTGGCAATTTCTGTTTTCTCTTCAAGTGTATAACCGCTGATATTGATGATTTCCATACGATCGCGCAAAGGAGCAGGAATCGTATCTAATGAGTTAGCAGTAGCAATAAATAGAACTTTTGATAAATCGTATTCAAGTTCTAAATAGTTATCACTAAAAGTATCGTTCTGTTCAGGATCTAATACTTCAAGAAGGGCAGAAGTTGGGTCGCCTCTAAAATCAGAGCCCACTTTGTCAATCTCGTCAAGCATAATTACAGGATTACCTTTACCTGCTTTTTTCATTGAACGGAGGATTCTTCCTGGAAGTGCACCAATATAAGTTCTTCTGTGACCTCTAATTTCAGCTTCGTCTCTAATTCCACCTAAACTGAAGCGTTCAAATTCTCTTCCTAAGGCACGCGATATAGATTTGCCTAACGATGTTTTACCAACGCCTGGAGGGCCGTAAAAACATAGTATAGGAGCTTTCATGTCCTGTTTAAGCTTAAGCACTGCAAGATATTCAATAATGCGTTTCTTTACTTTCTCAAGTCCGTAATGATCTTCTTCGAGAACCTGCTTAGCATAAGCTAAATCAAGGCGATCTTCAGAATATTCATCCCACGGTAGGTCTAATATCCATTCTAAATAACTATGGATGATTCCATAATTCGGAGATGCATTAGGAGTCATTTCTAAATGGCGCAATTCCTTATCCGCTTCCTTTTGTACATACTCGGGAAGCTTCTTTGCAGCCAAACGTTCTTTAATTTTCTCGACCTCTTGATGTTCCGCATCTTCACCCAATTCTTCTTGAATTGCTTTCATTTGCTGGCGAAGGTAGAACTCTCTTTGTTGATCGTCGATATCAGACTTCACTTTGGTGCGAATTTTTTCGCTCATGTCCAATACTTGAACTTCTTTTTCAAGATGTTCCATTACCGAATCAAGGTTTTGAGAGAAGGTCTTAACTTCTAATAAACTCTGTTTTTCCTTAGAGCCTACATTCAGGTTCGAAGAAATGAAGTTCAGTAAAAAAGTAGGGCTAGTAATATTATTTACAGCTATAGTTGCTTCAGTAGGAATATTAGGAGACATATTGATTATGCGTGTTGCAGTCTCTTTTATATTTCTAATGGAAGCATCGAGCTCAAGGCCTTTAATATCCATTTCTTTTGGATATGCTTTAACATCGGCTTTGAAATAAGGGCTTTCTTGTGTGAACTCAGAAACTTCAAACGAAGTTTTACCTTGAATAACTATGGTCTTAGAACCATCCGGCATTTTAATCAACTTAATGATTTTGGCTAAAGTACCAATTGTATATAAATCGGATGATTTTGGTTCTTCAACATCCTCATCTTTTTGAGTTACAACCCCTATAATTTTATCTGTGGCATAAGCTTCTTTAACTAAAGCGAGAGAACGATCTCTGCCAACAGTAATGGGTACAACTACCCCCGGAAAAAGAACGGTGTTTTTTAAAGGCAAAATTGGGAGTGAGTCAGGCACAACTGAGTCGTACAATTCTTGCTCTTCTTCTTCAGACATTAAAGGAATCGCTTGTTCAAAATCATCAAAGTTATCGTCAGAATCACCAAGTTCACTAAATATATTAAAGCGGTCTTTCATAAATATTATTAAAATCGAATTTTTACTTTTGTTTGTTTACGCAAATACGAAGCCAAACTTTATACTAAAACAAAGCGTCATATATTTGGAGCCTTTGACAGCAAAGTAAGGCAAACTGACAGTCTTACAAATGGAATTGTAAAGCAGCAACTGTTACACCTGCAAAAACAGCGTTTGAGCGTAACGAATTTGTTGTTAGCTGTGTTGCAAGGGATAAGTCCCAATATCTTGTTTCTAAAGCTGTACCGAAACTTATAAAACCTGGTAACTCTGATGCAAGTTGTGTGCCAGCTCTAAGTGGCATAAAATTTAAAAGCCTTACTTCAACACCTAAAGAAGTTATTATTTTTTTGGAATTGAACGCGTTATTGGTGAGGCCCATACTCACATCACCAGATAATTTTAAACGACTAAACTCGAACATAACTCCGCCATGTAAGGCTGTTGGTAGAAGGACTGAAAAACGTCTAGAAGTTGCATCAAAGTTTTGGAAAGGATTTCCGTCTCCGAATTGGTCTACATATTGTAGAAATTGTCCTGGTGCACCAACAAAAGCATCACTAGCACTAAGCGGAAAGGCCCCAACGGTAGTTGTGTCTTTGCCTGAAGTGTACTCAATGCCGTCGTCTTTATACGACACAAAGCCAATATCGGTAACAGAAAATGCTATCCGCAGTGATTTTCTGGTTTGTTGATTTTGTGGTTGCAAGGTAGATAAATCACTGCCAATGGTGAGCAGATACGTAAAGCCAATATCTAAGCCGGCCCCAAGTCCATAAATATCGAAGGCTTGATTACTAATTGGATTGATATTGCTACGAATGGCATCATTGGCAGTTGCACCATTTAGATAATCGGTTGTGGCATTACTAAAGTTACCTGCTGCAGAGTATTCAAAATTTTGAGATCTAATAATATTACTAGAATTGGAGTCTTGTTTATAAACGTTTTGCCAACTAGCATTTTGGTAAGCACCTCCTAATACAAGCTTAGGAGCGATTCCTATAATGAAATTGTCGATTCGGGGACTGATTCCATTAAAGAGACTCATCGACTCGGCATAACCAAATGAAACCTCATGTAAGGTTTGGTATCTATGTTTTAGAGTTTGGTTTTTATAAACCGATCCTTCTTTTGTTACTGGGATATCAGTGTACCAGTTTCTGCCAACTTCAAAACTAGATGAAGTACGAGTTCTGAATGCCAGTGAATAAGCTTTTTTATCCTTTTTCCAATGAATACCAAAAAGGGTAGACTCTAACCTAGATTGATGGGGAGAGGTGAGTCTTTCATCTTTATAATTATTCTCAATGATTTCGACTTTATCTAACCCTGAAATCGCATAATTACCAGGTTTAAACTGAGTCAGGTAATCCTCAAAGTTTTTACGCTGATTATCTAGGTTGCTAAAGCTTTGAACAGGAATAAAGTAGGAGCCGGTTATCAGAAAACCGAAATCCAAATTTCCTTTTCTATCTTTAATTAGAAGATTTGCTGGGTTATAGAAATTGGCGTTGTAGTCGGTTATGTAAGTACTTCCGCCGCCACCAAGAGCTATATTTCTTGGTGTTAAAACTGGTTGGGCATATCCAGTACATAGAGTTACCAATCCAATAAAAATGGTAAATAAAACTAACCGCATAATGTGGTATTTCCCGTCCTTCTAATCAATAACCTGTAAGGGTGCTGCTTTAAGCATTAATTTCTTTTGTCCTCGTTCTTTGAAAAATACGACAACTTTACTATCCAATCCTAATCCACTTCTACTAATGATTTTCCCGACTCCGAATTTTGCATGAACTACACGAACACCAACTTGGAATGGATCTCCACCATCAGAATAATCGTAATGAATGGTAGTAGATGCCGAAGGTTTTCTACTAACGGGCTTATCCCAGTCATATTCTATGTTAGTTGAAGAGGAGGTAGATTTTGTTTTTGGCTCATCTAATGAATATCTATCCGAGCGTTGAGTAATAGTAGCGCCCGTTTCAGTTCGAACTACACCAGGGTTAACTTCGTCCAGAAAACGAGATCTAAGTTGACGTTGTTCTTCTCCGAATTTGTAGCGCGATCTACAATGGCTAAAGTACAATCTTTCTTCAGCGCGGGTAATTGCTACATAAAACAATCGGCGTTCTTCCTCAATATCTGCTGCAAAACCTTCACGGCCACCAACAGGGAAGAGATTTTCTTCTAACCCAACCACAAACACTACCGGAAATTCAAGTCCTTTTGAGGCATGAACCGTCATTAAGGTGATGGCGGGCTTATTTTCGTCAAATTTATCGCTATCAGTGATGAGGCTAATTTCTTGAAGAAAAGCACTTAACGAGGGCTTTTTGCTACCTTTTTCGTAATAGGAAATTGCATTTTGAAGTTCTAAAATGTTGTCGCGTCGCATCATCGATTCTTGCGAATTTTCTTCTACTAGGGCCTTCATATAGCCAGATTGCTCAAGAACACTTCGGGTGATTTCCGTTAGCGTACGATGTCCATTTTCTAGGTCATTACGTAAACGGTTAATCATGTCTACAAATTCACGAATACGAACTTTGGCAGGTTTGTAAACATCTGAACTTTCAACATGTTCTAAAATTGACCAAACGGAACGGCCTTCATTTCGTGCTTTTTTGCGAAGGTCTTGAATTGATTTATTGCCAATTCCACGAGACGGCTCGTTGATGATTCTAACTAGATTTGTTTCATCATGTGGATTTACTAAAAGCGTGAGGTATGCTAGTACATCTTTTATTTCTTTACGCTGATAAAACGATAAACCACCAACTAGTTGATAAGTAAGATCTCTGCGGCGTAGGGCTTCTTCAAAAACACGCGACTGATAATTGGTACGGTATAGAATTGCGAATTTGTTGTTTTTATAACCGTACCGAAGTTTTAAATCATAAATGTAGCTAGCTACACGATTGGCTTCGTCTCGTTCGTCATAATTATCAAGAACTATAACGGGGTCGCCATCACTTTTATCTGTCCAAAGTGTTTTATCAAGTTGATTGGTGTTTTTTTTGATGATTGAATCGGCACACATCAAAATAGACTTTGTAGAACGATAATTTTGCTCTAAAGGAACCTGTGTGGCTTTTTCGTAATCCTGCTGAAAATTGAGAATATTGCTAATATCAGCGCCCCGGAAAGAATAAATACTTTGAGCATCATCGCCCACAACACAAATGTTTTTGTATTTATCGCCCAGCATTTTAGTCACTTTATACTGCGCATGGTTGGTATCTTGATACTCATCAATAAGAATGTATTTGAAGCGATCTTGGTATGCATTTAGCACATCTGGAAATTTCTCAAAAAGCTCTATTGGTTTGATGAGGAGATCATCAAAATCCATAGCATTGCTTTGCTTTAACCGCTTTAGGTAAATGGAATAAACACGAGCTGTAATATCATCGAGTGTACTTCCGATAAATTTTTCTTGGTAATACTCTGGTGTGATGAGTTGATTCTTTGCATCACTAATTTTATTCCGAATAGTTTTGGGCTTAATCTCTTTTGGATCGAAATTAAGCTCTTGAAGAATCTGTTTAATTACCGTTTCTGAATCGCTTGTGTCATAGATTGTGAAATCTTTGCCATATCCAAGCTTGTCTGCCTCGAAGCGTAAAATTTTGGAGAAAATGGAGTGAAAGGTTCCCATCCAAAGTTTTTGCGCTTTATCACCAATTAGGTTACGAATACGCTCTTTCATTTCTCGAGCTGCCTTATTGGTAAAAGTAAGTGAGAGAATTTCGTTGGGTGCAGCTTTATACTGTTGCAGTAGATAAGCAATGCGATAGGTAAGAACTCTGGTTTTACCTGAACCCGCACCTGCAATAATTAAAAGCGGACCATCAGTATGGGAAACAGCTTTACGTTGTTGCTCGTTTAAGCCTTTTAGAAGGTCTTGGTTATTTTGGGGTTCTTCAGGTTGTAATGAAAATGTCTTCATAAAGGAAAAATATCTCGAGAGCACCTAAAAAGGTTAAGGCTCTTTTAGTCTGGAATAATTAGATAAGATACATCCAATTATTCCAGTTCAAAAAGTATAGATTACGAAACTATTATTCGAAATCTCGAAGTTGCTGTGTAAGCTTTTCTAGGTTTGCTTCGCCATCGCGTTTTTTGTTGCGCTCATTTTGAACTACTTGTTCAGGCGCACTGCTTACAAAACGCTCATTATTTAGTTTGCCATTTACTTGCTTTAAGAAACCTTCAATTCGAGTGATTTCTTTTTGAAGGCGTTCTTTTTCTTTGTCTACATCAATGAGACCAGCAAGGGGAACAAACACTTCTAAGTTACCAACAATAGCCGATGAACTTGCTTTTGGCTTGGCAATAGCTGAGTCAATCGTTAAGCTTTCAAGCGCTTGAAGTTTGTTTAAAATCCAGCTGTTTTGAGCTATAGCGTTTTGAAGATTCTCGTTAGATGGCTTAATCAGAACTTCTAGCTCAGTTTTTGGAGAAACGCCCATTTCAGCACGGATGTTTCTTAAAGCAGAAACCGTTTGTTGAAGAGTTTCGAAGAGCTTTACGTCGTCTGCATTATCGAAACTTGCATCATAAGCAGGCCAGCTAGCAACACATAATGCTTCATCTGGTTTACGTTCCGAAATGTACTGCCAAATCTCTTCGCTTATAAATGGCATGAAAGGGTGGAGGAGTTTCATCAACTGCTCGAAAATACCCAAAGCAACATTCATTTTTTTGGTATCAAACTTATCACCGTAGGTATCGGGTTTTGCAAGTTCGATATACCAATCACAGAAATCATCCCAAATCAATGAATACACTTTTTTGATGGCATCATTCAAACGGTAGTTCTGGAAATCTTCTTCAACTTCTTTTATGGTTTGATGAACACGAGCCATCATCCAGCGATCTACAAGATTCTCAGAATCGATTTGAGTTGTTGGAGTATACTCTGTGCCTTCTTCCATGTTCATGGTTAGAAAACGGAAGGCGTTCCAAATTTTGTTTGAAAATTTTCTTCCTTGTTCGCAAAGTTTATCCTCAAAGGGTAGGTCGTTACCCGCAGGTGTGGCAAAAAGCATTCCCATACGAACGCCATCGGCGCCGTACTGAGCTATTAAATCCAATGGATCTGGAGAGTTTCCTAAGCTCTTGCTCATTTTACGACCTAGTTGATCGCGAACAATTCCAGTGTAATACACGTTTTTGAACGGTAACTCGCCTCTATATTCGTAACCGGCAATAATCATACGCGCTACCCAAAAGAACATGATTTCCGGAGCGGTAACTAAATCATTTGTTGGGTAGTAGTAATCAACTTCTTTTTTGCTATAAAAACCATCGAACACAGAAATTGGCCACAACCAAGAGGAAAACCATGTATCGAGTACGTCTTCTTCTTGTTTTAGGTCGGCTGTAGTTAAGCTAGAATTTCCAGATTTCTCTTTCGCAAATTCAAGAGCTTGTTCAATAGTTTTAGCAACTACAAAATCATTTTCGCCTTCTCCATAATAGAATGCAGGAATTCGATGCCCCCACCAAAGCTGACGACTAATGCACCAGTCGCGAACATTTTCCATCCAATGACGGTAGGTGTTTTTAAATTTCGGAGGATGGAAGCGGATGTTATCGTTCATCACGTTTTCCAAAGCAGGCTCACTCAATTCTTTCATAGAAACCCACCACTGAAGTGATAAACGTGGTTCTATTACAACATCAGTACGTTCAGAATAGCCAACCTTATTGGTGTATTCTTCGATTTTTACAAGATGCCCAGCAGTTTCAAGGTCTTTTGAAATTTGTTTACGAACTTCAAAGCGATCTAAACCAACATAGAGAATACCTTCAGGACTAATAGTTCCATCCGCATTCATAATGTTGATGGTTTCAAGCTGGTGCTTTTGGCCTAAGTTATAATCGTTTTCATCGTGAGCTGGGGTTACTTTCAAGCAGCCCGTTCCAAATTCCATTTCAACATATTCATCTAGAATAATTGGAACTTCGCGGTTTATAAGTGGAACAATGGCTTTTTTACCATGCAGATGAGTATAACGTTCGTCATCTGGGTGAATACAAATTGCGGTATCACCTAAAATTGTTTCAGGTCGGGTAGTGGCGATGGTAACAAACTCGTTGTCACTTCCTGCGATATTGTAGCGAACGTGGTATAGTTTGGAATTTACTTCCTTGTGAATTACTTCCTCGTCGCTCAACGCTGTTAAGGCAGATGGATCCCAATTCACCATTCTTGCACCGCGATAAATCTTTCCTTTATTATACAAATCAATAAAGGTATCGATTACGCTTTCAGAATATTTTTCATCCATAGTGAAAGTAGTACGATCCCAATCGCAACTTGCACCTAATTTCTTAAGCTGTTCTAGAATGATTCCGCCATGTTTGTGGGTCCAATCCCAAGCGTGCTCTAAAAACTCGTCTCTAGTTAAATCTCTTTTTTTGATGCCTTCTTCACGAAGTTTACGAACAACTTTCGCTTCGGTAGCAATGGAAGCGTGATCGGTTCCAGGTACCCAGCACGCATTAAAACCTTGCATACGTGCTTTACGAACCAATACATCTTGAATGGTGTTATTAAGCATGTGCCCCATGTGGAGTACGCCGGTTACGTTTGGCGGAGGAATGACAACGGTGTAAGGTTCACGTTCGTCTGGCGTGGAATGGAAATACTTGTGTTCCATCCAGTAGCTGTACCATTTATCCTCAACTTGTGTAGGATCGTATTGTGCAGGAATTTCTTTTCTGTTAGTAGAAGGGTTGCTCACTGTAAAAATCGATTGAGTTGGTTGTCAGAAATAAAAAAGTGGCAAAGCGTTTTATCACTTTGCCACTTAAAATTTAGAATTGTCTTACTTAATTCTTTTTAGAAGAACGCCAAAGTGTCCATCACAACCATGGATGTGAGGGAATGTTTGGTAAGCTTTACCATCTTCGGTAAGCACTTCTTCAGGAACGAAATCTTCGAGTGGTTCTAACACGAAGTTGTCGTCCATCTTAGCAAGTAGTTTATGAATTTGCTCCATATTCTCTTCTGGTTCTAAAGAGCAGGTGCTGTATACTAAACGTCCGCCTAATTTCACCATGTTAGCAGCTTCTTCAAGTAGTTGCTCTTGTAGTTCAACTGCTTTTTTGAGGCCTTCTTCGTCACGTCTCCAGCGTAAGTCAGCTCGTTTACTCAATACGCCAGTACCTGTACAAGGTGCATCTAAAAGAACAGCATCAGCTAGTGGAAGTGAAAGTTCGAGAACATCACCACGTCTAATGCGGATGTTTTCTGCACCATGACTTAAAGCACTTTCAGCAAGTTTTTCTAGACGTTCTGCAGAAATATCAACAGAAAGAATAGAGCTTTCACCACCGGTTAAGTCGGCAAGCATAATTGATTTTGTACCAGGAGCAGCACATAAATCATAAATTGTTTCGCCTGGCTGAGGGTCTAATACAAAAGGAGCAAAACCAGCTGCGATATCTTGAACTTGGCACAAACCTTTAGCAAGTAATCCTTTTTCTATGAAAGGTTGAACGGTATCAACTTTGTAGAAATTCGGTAACCAATCACTTTCTTCAAATTCAATGCCCATTTTTTCCATACGCATTACAAAATTTTCAGGTTTTGTACGTAGAGTGTTCACTCGGATGAAAAAAGAAGGACGGCTGTTGTTAGCCTGCATCAATTGGAAAGCTTCGCGTTCGCCAAAGCGTTTTCTCCAACGTGCCACTAACCACTCAGGGTGAGAGAATGTAGTTGCTACAAGTTTGTTACGATCTTCAAAGGCCGGTTTAGGAAGGTTTTCGCCTTCACGCTGTAGATTTCTAAGAATAGCATTTACTAGATCGCCAGTTTTAGAACCAAGCATAAATTTAGCAATTTCTACTGCTTCGTTGATAGCAGCATAATCTGGAGTGCTATCCATAAATAGTAAATCGTAGATTGCTAAACGAAGGATGTTCTTTAGCTGAGGCTTCATTTCATCGATGCCAACCGACGAAAAATGATCGATAATAAAATCGAGATAGCTTCTTCTACGTAAGATGTTTTGCACATACTCCCGTACCTGAGCACGCTCGCGTGGCTCTAGGTCGTTAGCCAATGAATAGTCTAATACTTGCTCTTTGTCGAAACCAATTAAGATTTCAACGCTTACCGATCGTTCTGATAATTCAGGTTCCAAGGAATTCAGGATTTAAAAATTTGGGTTTGTGCTAATAAAAAAGGTGAACGAGCCACCTTTTGAATTTATAGTCTGCTTCAACAAAACCAGCCGATACCTCTACCGGCTAGGATAACAAACAAAGATAAAAGTTTAAGAGGGGAGTTGCTAATGTAACTCACAACTTCGCATCATTATTTATTTGGTACCAATCAATTTTTCTAGAAAAGTACATTACAAGCCCTAAAATGACGAATAGGCCTATACTTCCCATCAATAATGCATAATCTTGTAGCTGAATAATTATGAAAATGAACAGATATAGTATAATTAAAATCCCACCCATTAAGCCTGTAAGAGCATTACTCTTAAGCACGGTTTTGGTATAAGTTGAGATTAGACCAATGGTAAGTAAGGTTGAAATGCCATAAGCAATATTGAACGAAGTGTGTTCTGAAATAGATAATAATAGAGTGTAAAACAGACACAATGCTAGCCCCACAAGAATGTATTGGATAGGGTGTACTCTTTTTTTGTTTATAATCTCAATAAAGAAGAAGACTAGAAATGTAAGGCCAATAAAAAGAATAGCATACTTTATGCTTCGTTCAGATTTTTGATAACTATCTACAGGAATGAGAAGATTCACTCCAAATGCAGAACCTTTGACATTATGTTGAGAGCCAATCCAAGCTTGAGGGTAGTTTCTGTTTAGGTGTAACACATTCCAACGAGCGGTAAACCCATCGTCGTTAATCTCGCGAGAGTCGGGAAGAAATGGTCCGTCAAAACTAGGATTATTCCAATCAGAAGTAAGCTCTACATCGGTAACTTTCCCCACAGGAACAAAGTTGATGTACTCGCTTCCTTTTAGCTTTACATTGAAATTGAAAGGTCTCGTTACCAACTCATTATTGGAGTTGAGCGAAAGAGAGAGTGGCACATTGATACCAGAGGAAAGTAAATCAGAAGTTACCGTGCCGGGGTTGAAGATTTTACTCTCATTTCCCCATTCTAAAGATATTTGGTCTTCAATTCCTTTAAGATCACTTATCCCAAAACTCAAATAAGCTTTATCGAGTTGAAGGTCTTTGGGGTTGATGTTGAAAGTTTCAGGGGCTAGTAGGGCAAAGTCTCCACTAAGCGTGATGTCGCTATTATAAACGATGACCTCGTAAATCCCTCGGTAACGTTTTTCGGGAGCTATACTTCCAGAGATAGCGAGACTTTCAGGGAGCATATTTAAATACTCTGTTCTTTCAATCCAAACATTGGTTGAATCGCGAGGAGAGTATCTTTTCTCAGTGATGGTGTAAGGAACGGTCACAAACGGGCCAGTAAGCGTTTGTCCCAGTCCCCATTTTTTGCCAACCTCGTTAATAGCTTGGTTTTTAGTAGATTCACGGTCGTGTACTAAACCGTTAATCATTGCAGTTGGGATTAAAAGTAGCAAAGTTATTACTGCGATTAATCCAGCTTTTAAAAGCACAGCGTTACGCTCAGAAAAGCGTTGGTTTGGAGTATTAGGTACTTCGTTCATAAGGTTTAAACCATTAGTAAATTATTTTTTTTGATTTCGGGTATTCTACCTCAAAGTCAATACGAAGCTTTTTTGTTTCATTAGATTTTAGTTCTAATTCCCAAGTGATGATTCCTGTTTCCTTGTCTAGCTTTCCACCACTTATATTTTTTGGTGTTACTTTGATGCTTTCATCTGTTGAAACAGGGATTTGATCTTCTACACTAATGGTTATTGCTTCTGGCTTAGTGTTACGGATGGTGATTTCATAAGAGAGACTTTCACGCGTTTTACTTCCAAAGAAGCGACGCTCTTCAAAGTCTTTTAGTTTTTTACGCTCAATGTTAATACGCTCATCTTTACCCAATAGAATTCCGAGAGTGTCTTGAAGGGCAACAGGGTTTAGGTAGTTAGTTCCTACAAAACTGTTATCGAAATAAACGTTGGCATCACCTTCAATCAGATTTAAATCATCCCAATTAGTTATTTCACCAACGAGGTATGCAAAAGACGAAAGCTTTGGAGTAGTGCTGTATTTATAAACCGTATTGGGTGTTTCTCGTTTTAATTCTAGCGTGTATTCTTTTCCATCTGAAGGAACACTGTAAGGACGCTCTATGGCGTAACTAAAGCTAGTTTGATTCGATATTTGTTGAGTAAATACAGGGGCTGATGCCCTTGGCTTTTCTGTTCTTGCTCTAACTTTATCAGAGCTTCCAGGGGCACCTGAAATCACAATTTCTTCCAAACCCACAAGTTCTTCTGCCAACGAGATTCTCATATCTAAACCTGAGTTGGAGATAACCACGGTGCCTGAGTATGAGGCAAACCCGATATACTGAACAGAAACGTTATATGAGCCATTCGGAACACCAGAAATAGTGAACTGTCCGTTATTATCAGTAGTTGTACCTAAGTTAATTTCATTCAATACAATATTTACACCAGGTAATGACTCCCCATTTCGTAAACTTACAACAGTTCCTGTGATAACACCTCTACGTCCTGTTCTATTTATACTAGCTTGAGATTGTTGACGAGTCTGTTTTGTCCTGCCATAATTATAGTTGAAAAAGCTGGCATAGAGTGGGTTTAAAACTGGACGTTCAATGTTTTGAGAGGGGTCACCAGAGTTTACAATAAACTGTACATTTTCCCAGTCGTAGCCCGTGTTTTGATATATTTTAGCTTTGAAATTGATAGAAAGGGGTTCTTCAATATTTTCGGAACGAATATCGTAAGTTGGTCGCCATCCCGCATTGCGTACTAGATATTGCAGATGAAATTCTAATTTCTGAGCGGTTTCAGATTCAATTTCAGCCACTACTTCTCTAAAGCTTTCTCTTTTTACCCCACCAGCTTCCCTGATTTGATTATTTATTGTCTGAATTTGAGTCTCGATTTCTCTGAGTGATCGACGAGCGTTTAACTTTTCCTTTTCTAAGCGAGAGAGATTTGAACGGTAGGTTGCCATCAAGTCGTTGAGTTCGGCACCTGTCAATTTGTTGTTGTTCAATATGTTTTGTGAGGCTTTTAGGAACCCAATTTCGCCTTCATTAACCGTAAGTGTTGTTCGTTTTTCATCAGCTTGTGCCTCAAGCCCAGCTTTTTGCTTTTCTAGCGCTGCGATATTTGTATTGCTAGTTTTGGTCTCAGTAAAATTGAACTTTGTGGTTAAAGAGAGAAGGGTAAAGGTTCCTTTAGCCTTTATCTGAATGCTATTCTCTTCAAGGCTTTGAGCTAAATCGGAAAAAACGATTACATTTTTTCCTGCCTTTAAATTAATAGTGGCAGTTCGTTCAATCTGTGCTTGGTTTCTGAAAACAGTTACTTTTTCAATATTAGAAGTAACTGTTGTTGTGTCTGAAGGTGGGGCACTGAAAGTTGCTGTGAATAGGAGTAAAGCGAGTAGAAAAGACATAATGCTAAAATTAGAGTAGCGGTTAAGTTGCGTTCAACATAAAACAAAACTAATAAATGAGCATTATGTTTTAAAAGTTTTAGTGTGGGCTCTACTAGATGTACTTTTTGAAGATTAGAAGAGAATCAGAAAATCTTGGTAATTTTAAAAACTTAAAAATAGAAGGAATCTTTTAATCTGAAATTTTCTGAGCAAAGTATTTTGCTTTAGTAATTCCCCAAACGGAAAAAAATATGGTAATGACTCCTGAAAATATTGATGAATAGTGATCAATTTTAGTTTGGCTGTTAAATTGTTGGGCTTCTACTCCTGTAAGGCGTCGATATTGGAAAACCTGAGAAACACTTCTGATTACATTTTCTAAGTTATCTATGATAGAGCTTCCTAGAATAAGAATAATGCCGAAAACTATTAGGTCGTTTTTTGAAGATGAAATATGAATTTCTTCGTCCTTTTTGATAAGTAAATTCGCAATACGTGATTCAAAATAGAGTACAAGAAAAGCAAGGCTAATGATTGCTGTTTTAGAAATTAACTCAATAAGGTAATAATCGGAAAAAGAGAAGAAAGGTTTGTTTATTGACATCAAAATAGAAGGAGTAAGCGTTACAAGAGCAACTGCATTTAAATAAATAGCACCTGCACTAATTATGATTAGAATAACTCTTGTGATAGATTTTGTAGTCATTATGTTATTGTGTTTGGAGTCGTTTTCCTTTTAATATAAAAGAATATTTGGAAATCCATTGCCTCTGAGAGCTTATCTCCCTATCTTTGCCAGTCTTTAAAGCCGTTTAATTATTCGGTGAGCTATTTAGCCAAAAATTTTAATAAAAAAACGCAATTTCGCACATGAATAAAGGAACAATTGCACAGGTTATCGGACCTGTAGTTGATGTTGATTTTTTGGACGGTTCTACACCACCGGTACCAAATGCACTACTAATTAGAAACGAAGATGGTTCAGCTCTTTATCTTGAGGTGGCTCAGCATCTGGGCGAAAATCGTGTGCGTACCATTGCGATGGACTCTACCGATGGTTTAGTTCGTGGAATGGAAGTAGAAGATACTGGCAAGCCAATTTCTATGCCTGTTGGCGAAGACATCCGTGGGCGTCTTTTCAATGTGGTTGGTGAGTCTATTGATGGTATTAAAGCTCCTGAAGGAAAAAATAGCTACCCAATTCACCGTCCAGCTCCTCGCTACGAAGATTTAGCAACTTCTACAGAAATGCTTGAAACAGGTATTAAAGTAGTAGATTTGCTTTGTCCATACGCAAAAGGTGGTAAAATTGGTCTTTTTGGTGGTGCCGGTGTAGGTAAAACGGTATTGATTCAGGAATTGATTAACAACATTGCAAAGCAGCATGGTGGACTTTCTGTATTTGCAGGTGTTGGTGAGCGTACTCGTGAGGGAAATGACCTTCTCCGTGAATTTATCGAATCAGGTGTAATTAATTACGGTGATGAGTTCAAAGAGTCAATGGAGAAAGGCGAGTGGGATCTTACAAAAGTTGACGAAACTAAATTAAAAGAGTCTCAAGCAACATTAGTATTTGGTCAGATGAATGAGCCTCCGGGAGCTCGTGCTCGTGTAGCTCTTACTGGTCTTACAGTTGCTGAATACTTCCGTGATGAAGTATCAAGAGATATTCTTCTTTTCATTGATAATATTTTCCGCTTTACCCAAGCGGGTTCAGAAGTATCTGCACTTCTTGGACGTATGCCATCAGCGGTAGGTTACCAACCTACATTAGCTTCTGAGATGGGTGCGATGCAAGAGCGTATTACTTCAACTAAAAAAGGTTCTATTACATCAGTTCAAGCGGTATATGTACCAGCTGATGATATGACGGATCCAGCTCCTGCAACAACATTTAGTCACTTGGATGCGACTACTGCATTGAGCCGTGCTTTAACTCAAATCGGTATCTACCCAGCGGTAGATCCTTTGGAGTCTTCTTCTAGAATTCTAGATCCTAAAGTAGTTGGCGATGAGCATTATGATGCTGCAAGTAGAACAACTGTTCTTCTTCAAAACTACAAAGATTTGCAGGATATTATTGCAATTCTAGGTATGGATGAACTTTCTGACGAAGATAAATTAGTTGTAAGCCGTGCTAGACGTCTTCAGAGATTTATGTCTCAACCATTCTTCGTAGCTGAACAGTTTACTGGAGCTCCTGGTAAATATGTGAAAATCGAAGACACTGTTAAAGGTGTTAGAATGATTCTTGATGGTGAACTTGATGACCTTCCTGAAAATGCATTCTACATGGTTGGCGATATTGACGAAGCAATTGCTAAAGGTAAAGCACTACTAGCAGAGTCTGCAGCTTAATAACTGGATGAATAAATGAATACATTTCATGCTCAAATATTAACTCCTGAAGGTACCTTATACGAAGGTGAAGTAACTGGTGTGAAAATGCCTGGTACCGAAGGTAGTTTTGAAGTTAAAGCTAATCACGCACCAATAGTTTCTACGCTTGAAGAAGGTACTGTTCTTGTTCGCAAAGAAAACGGAGATGTGAATTACACAATCTCTGGTGGTTTTGTTGAATCAGCTAATAACAACTTAACACTTCTTGCTGAATCAGTGGTAGAAGCGTAGTTCAATAAGTTGTTTTGAAATTTAAAAAGCCGATTTGTGAAAACAAGTCGGCTTTTTTATTATCTATAATTCCCTGAATACAGGATTTAAGATTATGAAAAAATTAGTAAGCTCTTTTTTTCTGGTGATATTTTTATGCTCCACACTTGTTGCTCAACAAGCACCAGATACCACATTTACTCCAAAGGTAACAAAGCCGACATATGAATTAGGTAAAGGCCCTGTTATTTGTATTGATTCAGCTCATAATAATTTTCACACTTTAAGTGGTGGTTTTGCACCATTTGCGCGTTTAGTTAAAGCGAATGGTTTTAGAGTGAAAGATCTTGATAAAACCATTGTAGATAAAGATGTGCTTTCTGGTTGTGATATCTACGCAGTTATAAATGCTTTGAATGAGATAAACCTAGGCAATTGGACTCTTCCAAATCCATCTGCATTTCAAAATGATGAAATATTGGCAATCAATGAGTGGGTTTCTGATGGGGGAGCATTGTTTATAGTTGCTGATCATATGCCTTTTGCTGGTGCAGCATCAGAGCTAGTTAAAACATTTGGGTTTGATTTTCGAAATGGATTTACTTTTTTGGATAAAGAGGAAAATCAGCCAGATATTTTTTCAACACAGAATGGAAGGCTGAAAAACATGGAACTCTTAGACGAAGGGATTAATTCCGTAACATCTTTTACTGGCTCAGCATTTACGTACCCCAAAGAGGCCAAAGTATTGATGTTATTGAATGAAAAGGATTACAGTTTAGAGCCAGAAGTTGCTTGGCAGTTCACCGAAGAAACATCAAGAATTTCACTTGAAAACCATGCTCAAGGTGCTTTTATGAGTTACAAAAAAGGAAAGATTGCTGTATTTGGTGAAGCAGCAATGTTTACAGCTCAAATTGTTACTAGGCAAACAAGAACATTTAATATTGGGTTTACTTCCCCCAGAGCTCCAAACAATCAAAAATTTGCTCTACGTTTGATGGAATATTTATCCAATTAAAAACTGTTGTTATTTATTAAAATTGTTAAGAATGTGATGCACAATTAAGAACGAGTTTTTAGCAATTTCTGGTAAGAGGTTATTGAAATTGACGGATGCTTCTTCGTTAGCTTTATCGGATATTGTTCTAACAATAAGAAACGGAATTTCATTAATGGTGCAAACTTGAGCTACAGCAGCACCTTCCATTTCAACAGCATCTCCATTCAATTCTTCAGTGAGATAATCGTATTGATTAAGCTCTTTCTTTGTTAAGAATTGGTCGCCAGTTAAAATTCTACCCGTATGTAAATGATGCTCTATTTCTGTAGAAGTTGCTAAATCAAGTAGGGCAGTATCTGCTTTGAAGTAATTATAATTGGTGTAAGGAATTGTACCTCTCGCAAAGCCCAGTGCTGTAACATCCATATCATGTTGAATACAATCTTTGGAAATTACAACATCCCCAATTTCATAATCGGTGTTTAAAGCACCAGCAACTCCTGTAAAAATGATGTGGGAAGGGGAATAGAGGTCGATTAGTTTTTGAGCTACCATCGCTGCAAATACTTTCCCTATTCCTGATTTAACAACTACAACGTTTTTTGAGCCGAGATTTCCCTCATAGAACTCAAAACCATGCCACTTTTTTAAGTGTGAATTGGTGAGGTGCTTACGATATTCTTCCACCTCGATATCCATCGCACCGATAAGAACAAACAATTCAGGCTTTTCCGACATAATGAGTTTTTAAATTACTTTGAGGTACTGAGCATTAAAGTATATAGGCTAAATATACCTACCAGCCAATACGGCCCTTATTTTTGTCTTTTATAAGTTCGTTATTAACGATGTTTGGATCTTCGGGCATTACGAAGCCCGGTGGCGGCTCAAAAGCATCATATCCCCAATAGGCATCTTTGTCTGCTATCACATAATTAATGAACTCTCCTACAATAGGAAGGGCTGTACGAGCACCTTGACCAATACTATTGCCAATGTCATTAGGGAAACGAATTCTTCTATCTTCACCGCCTACCCATGCACCCATCACGAGATGAGGAGTCATAGCTATAAACCAGTTATCTGCTGCATTTTGTGTAGTTCCTGTTTTCCCTGCAATATCTTGTCGAACACCATAGACATTTCGAAGCCTAACTCCAGTTCCGTTATACCCATCTCCACCTCGAATAACGCCACGCATCATATCAACCATGATATACGCTGTTTCTGGGCTTATCACTTCTTTTCTATATTCAGGGTAATATTCTTCCAAAATATTGCCTTCTTTATCTTCAATGCGAGTAATAGCGATAGGGTCGATGTGAACTCCATTATTTGCAAAAGTTGTGTAGGCAGAAGTTAATTCTAGCAAACTTACTTCAGCCGTTCCAAGAGCAATAGAAGGGAAGGCTTGAGTTTTACTCATATCTATTCCCAAATTGGAAGCCATTTCTTTAATTTTGCGCGCGGCAGGGTCAAGTTCCCATAACTTATTAGTACCCGGAGCGCCTGCAATTTCAGGAAGTAAGCGTACAGTCACGTTGTTCATACTACGGGCTAGAGCTTGTCGTAATGGTACCATTTCTGGCCCCTTAGCAACGGTCTCATCTTTCGGATTCCAGACTGCTCCATTTCTATCTCTAAACGTGATAGGGTATTTTGAGAATTTGAAGTAGGGTTTGTATCCATTATCTATGGCAACAGTATACACGAAAGGCTTAAATGTAGAGCCAGCTTGTCGCCTCGATTGATAAACGTGATCGTACTGAACATTACTATAATTTGAGCCACCTACCCATGCCATCACATTTCCATTTGTAGGATCAATAGCTACAAAACCAGCTTCTAATCTAGTTCTCGATCTCATTACCGAATCCACAAATGCAGGATTTTCTTTTAACTTATCTAAAACAACTTTACGGACTTTGGTATTATACTTCTGATATCCGTTTTTGTACTCATCAGTATCTTCCAAAAAGCTGTCTTTAAAGGAAGGGTGTTGTTCCCAAAGGCGATCCATATAAACATCGCTACCAGGAGTTGTCCACTCTCTCTCAAAAATATGCTGCAACGAATCTAACTTTGTTCGCAGAGCAACCTCCGCATGGTGCTGAATTCTAGAATCAATTGTAGTATAAATTACTAATCCATCTTTATAGATATCATAACCATTCTCTTCAGCCCAGCTCGATACTTTTTGACGTACATACTCACCAAAATATCTACTTACTCTCCCAGCTTTAGATGGTGGTTGATAATCTAGGTGAATAGGCTCTGATGTAAGTTGAATGTAGGTGTTGTCATCAATGAAATTTCGTCTATTCATCATTAATAGAACAATATTTCTACGTTGAGTGGACCGCTCTGGATTGATTCGAGGATTGTATGCAGAAACAGCGTTAAGTGAACCTATAAGTGTTGCAGCTTCAGAAATGGTAAGCTCTTTAGCCGATTTATTGAAATGAGTTCTAGATGCAGCTTCTATACCAAAAGCACTGTTGCTATACTCAACCGTGTTTAGATACATCTCTATAATTTCACGTTTGGTATAGTTTTTCTCTATCTGAATAGCGGTAATCATCTCTCTGAATTTTCTAGAGATAGAGAATGCAGTTCCAATTTTTTTGTATAAGTTTCTTGCTAGCTGCTGACTGATGGTTGAACCACCTTCTTTTCTTCCTCGCATCAGATTAACCGGAATTGCGAGCGTTCTAATCATATCGATTCCCCAGTGGTCGAAAAAGCGGTGATCTTCTACAGAAACGAGAGCATCAATTGCGTGTTGAGAAATCTCAGAGTAGGGAACCCATGTTCTATTCTCAGTGAAATATTTGTCTAATACTACGCCATCTCTACTTCGAACCTCTGAGGCAATATTTGTATCAGGATTTTCAAGTTCTTCTATAGTTGGTAAGCCTTGAAATAAGAAAACCAGATAACCCACAAGCGCCAAAAATAGCACTCCAGAAATGCCACCAGTCCAATAAAGAAACTTTTTAGGAGTAGGAGATTTTTTATTAACAGACTTTTTGGGCGCATCCTTAGAAGCAGATTTTGTAGAGCCTGATTTTTTATTCTTTTCAGCTAGTATCTGTTTTCGATATTCTGGGTCGTTAAAATAACGATGATGATCTATTGGAGTATGTGAGTCACTCATTCTGCTGCTTTTGGTTCGCTAAAAGGTACAAATTCTTTGGTAGAAGCCATCCATCTAACGAGATTAAAAGTATCATTGTTATATACGGATATGCTTCGGTCGTGGAAAAAAGTTCCAAGATTTATATAACAACCACCATTAAAAGTTTCCATACGAGGAACATGATCGTGGCCTGTTATAATAATATCAATTTCTGGTTGATTTAGTATAGCTTGTGAATGATTATTCAAAGGAATCGGATTTTTACACTCTCGTTTTCTACTTGTGTTTGAAAAAGCCCTCATTAAAGCTATGCCATACTTGGGTGGGAAAATCTTTTGGTACACATATATAAATGTGCTATTTCTTAGTAATCGATGGAGAAGGGGACGCTCTAATTTTGGTGAGCCATTATACAAACCATCTCCATGCATCAGTAAAATTTTTTGGTCTCCAATGGTCACTATTCGGAATTCTTCTTCAACATCAAACCCGCGTTCCTCAAAATGGCCAAAAGTCCAATTATCGTGATTTCCAGTTACAAAAACGGCTGGTTGCACAGTTCGGTTATACTCTTCAAATGCATCTAAAACGGTATTAGCAAATTGAGGAACAAAATTTTTCTGAGGGTATTCCATCCAATAATCAAGTAAATCACCAAGAACGTAAAGAGCGGTTTTATGATCGATACAGTATTGTATTAAGCTTAATAAATCTTGTACCGTTTTCTCTTCATCCGTAGGAGAGGTGCTACCAAGATGTACATCAGATATAAAAATATGAGATTGTTGAACTGAACTCATTTTTTACGGGTAATCACATATTGGATGAGGTCAATAAAATCACTTTTTGCGGAGCTATCTGGAATTCTCTCTAGCAATGCTATTGCTTTGTTTGCATAATCGTACATCATAGCTTTGGCAGAATCCATTCCTCCAGAGGAGTGGACAAATTTCACAATCTCATCAACATTGGAAGCAGTCTTTTTTCTTTTTTTCATCAAGGCTCTAATGCGAGCAGACTCTTTCTTAGGCGAAAGTTCCATAGCCTTAATTAGAGGTAACGTTACTTTCCTCTCCTGAATATCATTGCGTTTGGGTTTTCCAATATCATACACACCGTAATCAAATAAATCGTCTCTAATTTGGAAAGCGATGCCCACGCATAATCCCAAATCTTCCATAAGCTTATGCATTTCGGGATCATCAGTAACAGAAATAGCTCCACATTCGCAGCAAGTAGCAATAAGGCTAGCGGTTTTCTCAGAAATAATCTGGAAATATCGTTCCTCAGTCATGTTGAAAAGCCCTGCAGTTTTAAGCTGACGCAATTCGCCTTCGCTCATTTTCTGAACTGCTTTTGATTGAACTTGGAGTAATTGATACTCTTTATTATCGAGAGAAATGAGAAGACCTTTGGATAACAAATAATCACCTAATAATACACCAGCTTTGTTTTTCCAGATTTTATTGATGCTCACAAAGCCTCTTCTTGAGTTTGCTTCATCAACAACATCATCATGAATTAATGTTGCTGTGTGCAACAATTCTATCATTGTGGCAGCTATATATGTACGCTTATTAATAGAACCGAAAAGATTTGCAGCCATAAAAACCAAAGTTGGGCGCAATTCTTTTCCTTTTTGCCGAAGTAAATAAGATAGAATTTGGTCTAGGAGAAAAACTTCAGACTTTATAGTTTCCTTGAAAAACGATCTAAATTCACTCAAATTCGATGATACAGGAGCTGTAATCTCACTCAGAGATTTCCTCATTACAGTTTCATTATTAATTTTGGGAAGCTTTGAGCTATGAGTCATCAATTGTTGTGATTTTTTTTTAACTTGAGCGTCTTCAAATTTAGGTAATATCTATCACAAATATTTGAAGCCATTCACTCACTTTATTATTAGTTAGCAAATTATGTCAGAAGAAATTAAAGTAATCAAAACCATTGGTATTCTCACAAGTGGTGGCGATTCTCCAGGAATGAACGCGGCAATACGTGCAGTAGTAAGAGTTGCTGCAAAAAACAATATCAAAATTTACGGAATTCGTCATGGGTATCACGGGCTCATTAACGACGAAATAGAAGAGATGGAAACGCACACCGTTTCTAATATTATACAGCGTGGTGGTACAATTCTTAAGTCGGCGAGATCAAAAGAATTCAGAACACCAGAGGGTAGAAAAAAAGCTTACGATAATATTAAGAAGCATGATATCGATGCTCTTGTAGCAATTGGTGGCGATGGAACTTTTACTGGAGCCAATATTCTTAGCCAAGAGTTTGGTATTAATACGGTTGGTATCCCAGGTACTATCGATAACGATATTATCGGAACCGACGAAACTATCGGTTACGATACGGCTCTAAACACAGCGCTCGAAGCAATAGATAAAATTCGTGATACAGCAGACGCGCACGAACGTATGTTCTTAGTTGAAGTGATGGGGCGTGACGCAGGGTTTATAGCTCTAGAAACGAGTATTGCGGGCGGCGCAGAATTAGCATTGTTGCCAGAAGAGCTTACTGATGTTGAGGATATTAAATCTCAGCTTAAAAATATGCTCAAAGAGCAGGTTCGTAGTAGCCTTATTATTGTAGCTGAGGGTGACGAAACAGGTGGTGCTATGAAGCTAGCTGAGAAAATTCGTCCTGATTTTGTTCAATATGATATGAGGGTGTGTATTTTAGGGCACATTCAGAGAGGTGGCTCGCCAACAGCAAGAGATCGTGTTTTAGCAAGCAGACTTGGTGCAGCAGCAGTTAAAGTTTTAATGGAAGGGCATTCAGCCGTAATGGTAGGCGTTGTTAATAATACGCTCAAAATCACTCCACTTCGAGTAGCAGTTTCTAAAAAGAAAGACTTAGATTATTCACTAGTAGACTTAGCCAAAATTCTTCGATAATGATAAAATGTGATATTAGTAATGCCCGTAGGTTTATAACGGAAGAACAGTATATAACCGCTCGTAAAAAAGTAAATACTGCTTTAGAACAATTAGTTACAAAAACAGGGCCTGGTTCAGAATGGTTAGGTTGGCGTGATATTCTCGCAAATCCTAATGATGCACTACTGCAACAAGTGGACGAGTTAGCTCATAGCATCCGTAAAAAAGCTGATGTATTTATAGTTTGTGGCATTGGTGGTTCTTACCTAGGTGCAAAAGCAGTTATTGACGCTCTAAGTCCTCATTTCGGGAATAATGGTGTTGAGATTCTATATGCTGGGCACCATATGGGGGGGAAGTATTTAGAAGATCTAAAAAAGCATCTACTAACACCAAAAGCAGACGGAACAAAGAAAAGCATTTATATAAATGTAATTTCTAAATCGGGCACTACGTTAGAAACAGCCTTATCATTTAGAATGCTTCGAGATCTCATGTTCGACATGTACGGAGATGATGTATCAGAGAGAATCATTTGTACTACAAGCGCAGAAGGTGGCGTACTCAATAAACTCATTGAAAAGAATGGGTATAAAAAGTTCATTATTCCTGATGATGTGGGCGGACGTTTTTCAGTATTAACGCCTGTTGGGTTGTTGCCAATTGCTGTTGCGGGTATAGATATCAAAACTTTGTTTTATGGTGCCGTAAGCAGGTACAAACAATTTGAAGAAGATGCGGAGCAAGTACTAGAATACGCCACACTCAGAAACGCTCTCCACGAGAAGGGAATTACCATTGATGTATTCTCTTGTTTTGAGCCAGAACTAAAATCTCTAGGAGGCTGGATTCAGCAACTTATGGGTGAAAGTGAAGGGAAAGAAGGAAAAGGAATTTTCCCATCAGTGGCTTCATTTTCAACTGATTTGCACAGTTTAGGACAGTTTATTCAGCAGGGTACTCGAACTTTGATGGAAACTTTTATCATTGTTGAGAATCCAATTTCGTCATTAACCGTAAATAATTTAGAAGGTAACGACGACGGACTTAACTACCTCTCAGGTAAAAGTTTCCACGAAATTAATACGAAAGCTAGAATTGGTACAACCGAAGCTCACAGCGAAGGTGATGTTCCAAGTATTAATATTTCCATGGAAACTCTCAACGCTCAGAGTATTGGAGAACTAATATACTTTTTTGAGATGGTAACCGGAGTTTTTGTATATAGCTTAGGTGTGAATCCTTTCAACCAACCAGGAGTTGAGGATTACAAAAAAGCGATGTACCGTTTACTTGGAAAAGAATCATAAAATCTAGGTCTAGTTTGGAAGAGAAAAAATCAAGATATATCGCAGTAGCAGGTAATATAGGTGCGGGGAAGTCATCATTAACAGGCTTGCTTTCTAAGCACTTTGGCTGGGAAGCTTTTTACGAATCGGTTGATGATAATCCATATCTCGCCGATTTTTACGAAGACATGCGCCGTTGGAGCTTTAATCTTCAGATTTATTTTCTTTCCAGTAGATTTAGACACCAAAAAGAGATGCTCAAAAATCCGATAAGTCTTATTCAAGATCGTACGATTTACGAAGATGTGGAGATTTTCGCGAAGAACTTACATGAGATGAGTTTGATGAGCGATAGAGACTTTAAGAACTATGAAGCACTCTTTAATGAAATGAGTTATTACTTACGTCCACCAGATTTATTAATCTACCTTCGCGCACAAGTACCAACCTTAGTAAGGCAAATTCAGCAGCGGGGAAGGGATTATGAGAATACTATTCGAATCGACTATCTAGAACGGCTAAACCGTCTGTATGAAGACTGGATTGACCGTTATCCGCACGACAAGCTTATAATTGAGACTGACGATTTAGATTTTGTAAACAAACAGGAAGATTTAGGAAAGATAATTGAACAAGTTGATACCCGACTATTTGGGTTGTTTAATTGATTGTACTCCAATTCTATTATCCTTATATTTGCTAGCTATAGTGGAGATGTTCTATGTTAAAGTTTAAGATCTTTGAAATTCCTGAAGGCCAGAGCAAACGTTCTGTACAGCTAGGTGATGAAGACCTTGATTTGGGGGAGCTTCCTTTTAAAGGAGGAACCATCGATATCGAGTTCTCTAGAACCATGCAGTTTGTACGAGCTAAGCTACGCATACATGCATTTGTTGAAGTTATTTGCGACCGTTCATTAGATGCTTTTGACTACGAAGTTGATAAAGCTTACGAAGTGTTGTTTAAAGCAGAACAAGTAGAAGAATCAGCAGATGAAAATGGGGCTATTAGGAATTATGATCATAAATCGAAGCAAATAGATCTAGAGCAGGATGTTAGAGATACCTTGTTGCTTGAACTCCCCGTAAAGAAATTACATCCCCGTTTTTTGGATCAGGATGGTAATCCGATTGAGTATTTTAACCAAAATTTTGGCGATACTCCTGAGGAAGACGAAGATAAGATTGATCCAAGATGGGAAGTACTTAAAGAACTAAAGAACTAATTTTAAGATAAATAATGGCACATCCAAAGCGAAAAACCTCGAAAGCCCGCAGAGATCAGCGACGTTCACATCATGCTATTTCTGATGTGACTTTGGCCAAATGCTCTAACTGTGGAGCTCTACACCGCTATCATCATGCATGTGATGACTGTGGATACTACCGCGGCCGTCAGGTAATGAAAGCAGCAGTAGCAAACTAAATTACTGAAAGATGATTGTTGCAGTTGATGCAGCCGGTGGCGACCACTACCCTCAAAGCCCTGTAGAAGGAGCGCTTTTAGCAATAGAAGAAGACTTGGATTTGCACGTTTTGTTGTTAGGTCCAGAAGAAGCTATACAAAAAGAGCTTATTGGTAAAGAGTACGACAAATCTCGTATTAGTATACAGCATACACCGCAGATAATTGGGATGGAAGAGTCTCCAGCTTCTGCTGTAAAAAACAAACAACAATCATCCATAGTAATGGGCATGGGTCTGCATAAAGCAGGCAAATGCGATGCTTTTGTAAGCGCTGGTAATACCGGCGCGTTACTGGCAGCTTCTACCTTTATTTTAGGTAAACTAAAAGGGGTTTCTAGGCCAACAATAGCATCTTATTTCCCAACTGTAAAGGGCTTCCGCCTTTTAGTTGATGCGGGTGCTAATTTAGAAATTAAGCCAGAAGTTGCTCTTCAATTTGCAAAAATGGGGCAAGTATTTTGCGAACACATGATGGGTATTCAAGATCCCAAAGTAGGTTTGCTTAATGTGGGCGAGGAAGACGAAAAAGGCACCGAAGAGCTAAAAGAAATTCATAAATTCATCAAAGATTTGCCTGGTTTTATAGGTAATGTTGAAGGACGTGATATTTTAGCTGGAAAAGTAGATGTGTACCTCACCGACGGACTTGTAGGAAATATTGTTCTCAAGTTTGGCGAATCTATTCCTCATGCACTTACTCAAATGGTTGGGCTTGCTATAGCGAAAATGGAAGTAACTGAGCAAGAAATCGCAACTACCAAAAAGATTTTAAACTCTGCTTTTGCTCCATTCAACTACGAACTAGTTGGTGGAATTCCTTTTCTAGGAGTAAATGGTATTAGTATAGTTGGGCATGGTGGAAGTTCTCCACTTGCAATAAAAAATATGATTAAAAGCGCTGTTCAATGCATTAAGAACGACGTAAATGGCAAGATTGTCGAAGCTCTAAACTGATTAAAACGTTTTTATGGAAGTTAAACGCGCTAAAATTACAGCGGTAGGACATTATTTACCTGAGTATCGAATGACTAATTTCGAACTCGAAAAACTTGTAGATACTAATGATGAATGGATTAGATCTAGAACGGGTATTTCAGAACGTAGAATTTTAAAAGACCCAGATAAAGCTACTGCTTTTATGGGTGCGGAAGCTGCTAAAGAAGCTCTAGCTTCAGCTAATGTGAACGCTGAAGATGTAGACCTCATCATTTTAGCTACCGTAACACCTGATTATTTATTCCCAGCTACAGCCTGTTTAGTTCAGAATATGATAGGCGCAAAAAATGCATTCGCTTTCGATCTATCGGCAGCCTGCTCAGGATTTTTATATGCGCTTACAACAGGTTCTATGTACATCGAATCTGGTAGAGCTAAGAAAGTGCTAGTTATTGGCGCAGATAAAATGAGTTCTATTTTGGATTATACAGACCGTTCTACATGTATTTTATTTGGTGATGGTGCTGGTGCAGTATTACTAGAAGAATCAAATGATGGAATGGGCATTATAGATAGTATTCACCATACTGAAGGGGATACCGAATGTAGTTTATATCAACATGCTGGTGGAAGTAGACATCCTGCTACCATTGAAACTGTTCAGAATAAGCAACACAATATCACCCAAGATGGCCGTGCTGTATTTAAAAAGGCTACAATGGGTATGGCCGATGTTTCTCTTGAGATTATGGAGAAGAATAATTTAACAGCTGATGATGTAGCTTGGTTAGTACCTCATCAAGCTAACCTTCGTATTATTGATGCTACAGCTAATAGAATGGGATTGTCATCTGAAAAAGTGATGATCAACATTGATAAGTACGGAAACACAACAGCTGGAACCATTCCGCTTTGTCTTTATGATTGGAAAGATAAGTTGAATCACGGCGACAATTTAGTATTAGCCGCTTTTGGTGGTGGTTTCACTTGGGGCGCTATTTACCTAAAATGGGGTATTAAGTAATGAGTACAGCTTATTTATTTCCAGGACAAGGTTCGCAATTTGTAGGAATGGGTAAAGACCATTACGATTCAAATACTCAGTTTGCTGAATATGTTGATAGAGCGAATTCTATTTTAGGAATAGATTTGAAATCGATTTTATTTGAAGGGCCAGAAGAAAAGCTAAAACAAACTGAGTTTACTCAGCCAGCAATCTTTTTACACTCAGTAGCACTATTTAGTACTTTAGGGGTAAAACCAGATATGGTAGCTGGACATAGTTTGGGCGAATTTTCGGCTTTAGTAGCTTGTGGTGCAGTAAGTTTTGAAGATGCTTTGAAGATTGTACGTCGTAGGGGAGAGTTAATGCAAATAGCAGGAGCTTCAAACCCAGGTACAATGGCAGCAATTGTTGGAATGGAAGATGCAGCAGTTGAACAAGTTTGTGCAGAGGCAACTTCTTTAACTTCAAAAGAAGTAATTGCTGCAAATTATAATTGCCCAGGTCAATTAGTTATATCTGGTTATATCGAAGCTGTAGAGAAAGCGGTAGAGTTAGCAAAAGAGAATGGGGCTAGAATGGCAATGTTATTGCCAGTTTCAGGAGCTTTTCATTCATCATTGATGCAACCAGCCTATGATGGACTTAAAGAGTCTCTACAAAATTTAGAAATTAAAGTACCAAGTTGCCCTATTTATAGTAACTATACTGCTCAACCAACAACCGATGTAGAAGAAATTAGATCTAATCTTCTAAATCAGTTATTGAATCCAGTAAGATGGACTCAAACATTGTTGAATATGTTGGAACATGGTGCTGATTCTTTCGTTGAAGTTGGGCCAGGTAAAGTATTACAAGGTTTAGTAAAACGTACGTACAGAAAAGCAGAAATTTCAGGACATCAATAAAATCATTATGTCATTATCATTAGTAGGTAAAACAAGTTTAGTAACAGGTGGAAGCCGAGGCATTGGTCGTTCAATCGCGCTCAAACTTGCTGAGTTAGGCTCAGATGTAGCCATCACATATGCTCGTTCTGCAGATGCTGCAAACGAAGTAGTAGCAGAAATTGAGAAGCTAGGAAGAAAAGCAAAAGCATTTCAAGCAGATGCTGTAAACTATGCTCAAGCAGAAGAAGTAATTAATACAATTGTTACCGAATGGGGTAAAATAGACGTTGTTGTGAACAACGCAGGCATCACCAAAGATAATCTCATTTTAAGAATGAGTGAAGAACAATGGGATGATGTTATCACCACAAATTTGAAGAGTATATTTAATTACTCTAAAGCAGCAGCTAAGCCAATGATGAGAAACCGTGGTGGTTCTATCATTAACATTAGTTCTGTTATTGGAATTTCAGGAAACGCAGGACAAAGTAACTATGCTGCCTCAAAAGCAGGTATTATTGGGTTTACAAAATCCTATGCAAAAGAGTTAGCCTCTAGAAATATTAGAGCAAATGTTATAGCTCCAGGCTATATACTTACAGATATGACAGATACTTTGAACGAAAAAGTATTAGAAGGCATTAAAGCAGAGACTCCTCTAGGAAGAGCTGGTAATGCTGATGAAGTAGCAGATGCTGTTGCTTTTCTAGCGTCAGATATGAGTACATATATTACTGGAGAAACCATCAGAGTTGATGGTGGAATGGCGATGTAACCCATAGTTGCAGATGCTAGAATGAATTTTTAAGTTAACTTTAATACAAAGTTTAATCTAACTACCAAAATAACCTCAAGGAAACGATATGTCACAAGATGTAGAATCAAAAGTAAAAGATATTATCATCGACAAACTAGGTGTTGATGAATCTGAAGTAACTGCAGATGCTAACTTCACTAACGATTTGGGTGCAGATTCATTAGATACTGTAGAATTAATTATGGAATTCGAAAAAGAATTCGATTTAAGTATCCCTGATGAAGATGCAGAAAATATTGCAACTGTTGGAGACGCAGTAAGCTATATTTCAGGAAAACTTTCCTAATACATTAAAACTATTCTATGACTACACGCAGAGTCGTTATTACGGGCATAGGTGCTCTTACCCCTATAGGTAAGAGTGTTCCCGAATTTTGGAATGGATTAATTTCTGGTAAGAGTGGTGCACGAACAATTACTGAGTTCGACACCACTAACTTTTCCAGTACTTTTGCCGCCATGATTCCGGACTATGATCCCTCTAATCATTTTGACCGAAAAGAAGCACGCCGGTTAGATCAGGTTGCACAGTACGCTTTAATTGCCTCTGAAGAAGCAATTAAAGATAGTAATATGGATCTTGATTCAATCGACAAAGATCGTGTGGCAGTAATTGTTGGAACTGGTATTGGAGGGATGAAAACCTTCTACGAACAATCTATCGCTTTTCATGAGCGCGGACCTCGTGGGGTATCTCCTTTTTTTATTCCTATGCTTATTCCTGATATTATTGCTGGACAAATCTCTATTCGATACGGATTCAGAGGTCCTAATTTCTGCGCGGTGTCAGCTTGTGCAACAGGTTCTCATAATATTGGCTCTGCCTACGATACTATTCGTTATGGGCAAGCAGATATGGCCATAACAGGAGGCTCTGAAGCTCCAGTAACTCGCATTGGTATTTCTGGTTTTAATGCCATGAAAGCTATGTCGACTCGTAATGATAGCCCAGAAACAGCATCACGGCCATTCGATTTATCTCGAGATGGATTTGTGTTAGGTGAAGGCTCTGGTATTTTTGTACTAGAAGAGCTTGAAGCTGCCAAAAAACGTGGCGCTAAAATCTATGGTGAAATTGTTGGTTACGGATATTCAGCGGATGCCTACCACATTACAGCTCCCGACCCAAATGGTGGTGGT
Organism: Balneola sp.; assembly: GCA_048267645.1. Lineage (GTDB taxonomy): Bacteria > Bacteroidota > Rhodothermia > Balneolales > Balneolaceae > Balneola. The sequence continues at coordinate 13,992 of JBLWXC010000009.1, read as the reverse complement.
GTAATGCTTGCAATGAATAATGCTTTGAAATCAGCTGGAATTAAACCAGAAGACGTAGATCACATTAACATGCATGGTACTTCTACACCTCTTGGTGATATTGCAGAAACAAATTCTATCAAAAAGGTTTTTGGTGATCATGCCAAGAAAATCAATTTGAATTCTACTAAATCAATGACAGGTCACACCTTGGGTGCTGCCGGTGCAATTGAATCAGTAGCTGCTTTATTAGCAATCTATCATGGAATTGTACCACCAACTATAAATCTAGAAAATCAAGATCCCGAATGTGATCTTAACTACACTGCTAATGAAGCAGTTGCAAGAGACGTTCGTTACTCTATGAATAATGCTTTTGGATTTGGTGGACATAATTCATCATTAGTATTTAAAAAGTTCGAAGATTAAATATGGCGTTTTGGCTCAAATCCTTATTTAAAGGAAACAAGAGTATAAACTCCGAAATCGATGAGCGAATTTTGAAATTGGAAAGGATTATCGGTATAACTATCGATAATCCTTCTCTTTTTTTAAAAGCATTACGCCATCGTTCTACTGTTTCTCAAGAACAGTACGCTTCTTATGATTCCTATGAACGGCTCGAGTTTTTAGGTGATGCAGTTCTAGATTTAATAATTGCAGAAATTCTCTTCGAGAAATACCCCAAAAAAGATGAAGGTTTCTTAACTAGAATACGAGCTAAGCTTGTACGAGGTGAAACACTCTCAGACTTCACTACCAAACTAGGTATTGAAGAACTTCTTGAAGTTGGAGAGGGGAGAAATAAACCAGCTATATCAAGAAGTATTTTAGCTGATGTGTTCGAATCAATAATTGCTGCTATTTATATCACAAAAGGATATAGTGAAGCATATAAATTTGTAGAACAGGTTATTAAAAAACACATCAACTTACAAGAAACAGTAAACACTGTCGATAATTATAAAAGTGCGCTTCTAGAATATACCCAAGCACATAAACTCGCTTTACCTGAATACCGAGTTAAAAAGGAATCGGGGCCAGGCCATAATAAAGTATTTGAAATATTAGTACTAATTGATGGCAAAGAGCTTGGAACAGGCGTTGGAGCAAGTAAAAAACGCGCTGAGCAACAAGCCGCTGCAATGGCTTTGAAAACTCTTCAAAACTAATATCATTTACTTGTTTTTTGGCTTATTTAGCGCGATTCTTAGCACATTGTTAAGATTAGTTTATTACAACTTGCGGAATGCTCCTACAGCTTATAAAACCAGAATTTGAAGAACTTATAGAGGCCAAAGATTGGGTTGCTCTAAAAGATGTTCTCTCTGATGTACCTGCTGTTGATATTGCCGAACTACTCATTGAGCTAGATGGAAAAATTGCAGTAGTTATTTTTAGGCTACTTAAAAAATCTGTGGCTGCCGATGTTTTTGCTGAACTCCCTTCTAATAAAGGTGTAGAATTGCTCGAGCTTTTTAACCGTCAGCAGCTTAGCGACGTAATGGTAAATCTTGAACCTGATGAGCAAGTTTCTTTACTAGAAGAATTGCCCGGTCACCTTACACAGCGAGTGATGAATTCCATGAATTTGGAAGATCAAAAGCAGATTAAAAAGCTCTTAGGGTATCCTGAAGAAAGTATTGGGCGTTTGATGACCCCAAGATATGTGCGGGTTAAAACAGACTGGACAATTGAACGCAGTATGCGCCATATACGTAAATATGCGGAAGTAGCTGAGACATTAAACCGAATTTACGTAGTTGATGACAAAGAATATCTGATTGATGATTTAAAGCTCACCGAGTTAATTTTAGCAGATCCTGAAGATCATATTGAATCTCTTATGGATAGAAGCTATGAAGCACTTAGTGCCTTCGATGATCAGGAAGAAGCGGTGCGTATGTTCGCCAAATATGACCGTGTTGCATTGCCTGTAGTAGATTCGGATGGAATACTGGTCGGTATTGTTACTGTTGATGATGTTATCGATGTAGCAGAGGAAGAAACTACCGAGGATATGCACAAAATGGCGGGTATGGATGCCTTAGATGACTATTATTCTCAAACTTCGGTTACGGGAATGGTTAAAAAAAGGGTTCGCTGGTTAACAGTTCTTTTTATGGGACAAATGCTAACCGTAACTGCTATGGGTGCTTATCAATCCGTAATTGCTAGTGCTGTATTGCTTTCTTTGTTTATTCCGATGATTATTTCAAGTGGTGGGAACTCAGGTTCGCAGGCTGCAACATTAATTATTCGTGCTCTAGCTACGGATGATATCAAGGCCGATGACTGGAGGAGAATTTTTAGAAGAGAGTTCTTATCTGGGTTGATGTTAGGAGGGTTAATTGGAACACTCGGCTTTTTTATGACTCTGTTATGGGGATTTCTGAATGTAGAAATCTCTCAATTAGAACTAGTTTTAACCGCAGTTTCTATTGGTTCTAGTTTACTAGGAGTTATACTATTTGGAAATTTAAGTGGAGCCATGCTTCCTTTTATACTCACTAAGCTTAAGCTCGATCCTGCAGTAACTTCGGCACCTTTTGTCGCAACTTTAGTAGATGTTACTGGGATAATCATTTATTTTAGCATATCAATGTTTCTTTTAAAAGGCGTAATTTTTTAAGCATAACTATTCAATGAAAGAATATCACGATCTCGTAAAAAATGTACTCGAAAACGGTGTAAGAAAAGAAAATAGAACCGGTACCGATACCATATCCAATTTCGCCGAATTCTATAAAGTAGACCTATCGAAAGGCTTTCCATTATTAACAACTAAGAAAGTCTTTTTTAGATCTGTAGTGCTCGAATTACTTTGGTACTTAAGGGGAGAAGATCATATCCGTTGGTTACGTGATGAAAACGATTGTCATATCTGGGATGCTTGGGCTGATGAAGATGGCCATGTTGGTCCCATTTATCCTGTATTATGGCGCAGATTTCCTTATCTAGAAAAGGAGACAGTACTTTTAGAAGGAAATGGTTGTGCTTTTGAACACGATACTTGGGTTCGTAAGGAATTCGATCAAGTTCAGAATGCTATTGAAATGCTTAAAACCAATCCAAACAGTCGTCGTATTGTTGTAAGCACTTGGCACCCAGGTTTGCTTGGCGAGATGGCTTTACCTCCATGCCATATCATGTACATTTTTAATGTTAGTAACGGAAAACTGAACTGTCACCTTACACAACGTTCAGGCGATATTGCTTTAGGTATTCCATTTAATTTGGCTTGTTATTCTGCTCTAACTATGGCTATTGCACAAGAAGTTGGTTTAGAACCAGGAACTTTTGCTCACACTATTGTTGATGCTCATATTTATGTGAACCACATTGATGGTTTAAAAGAACAGCTTAAAAGAACTCCTAGAGAACTTCCAAAACTTACTATTGCTCAAAAACCTATTGATGAACTTACTCTAGCTGATTTTACCTTAGAAGGTTACGATCCAGATCCATTAATTAAGTTCGAGGTTGCAGTATGAAGTTGATTATAGTTGTTGCCCACGATCCTAATTTGGTAATTGGTAATAACGGAGGGCTTCCTTGGCGATATCCTGAAGATTTAAAGCATTTCAAAAACACGACTACAGGTGCAACCATTATAATGGGACGTGGCGTGTTTGATGAATTGAATAACATTCCTCTTCCTGGGCGTAGAAATATCGTCTTATCGCGTTCAAAGCAATATGACAATGCCGATACCTATACTTCGTTAGAAGAGGCCTTAGATTCAATTTCTGAAGACCATGCGTATATTATAGGCGGAGGAATTCTTTATAGAGAGACTATTGATCAAGTGGATAAAATGATCGTGACGTTAATAAAAAAAGAGTACGAAGGCGATACTTACTTCCCAGAGTATAGAAATGAAATCGGTAAAAGCTGGATTGAAACAAGTAGAAGAGAGACCGATGATTTAATATTTTTCGAATATGAAAGAGCTTAAGTAGTCTGTTTTTTACTTAGCTGCTGTAATCCATTCATTAATAGTATGTTTAATGATATTAGGACAAAGGAATACATAAAATCTTCAATTGGTATTGTACCTATTCTAAGCCCAAAATTCTCGACATTATTATACCAAACCACTGGTTCTTTTATAAAAGAGCCAGTTAGAATTCCATTTACAATCAGAAAAAATGGTGTGACTAAGAAGTAGGTTAAAAAGATGTGAGTGAAGTCGATGCTTTTCCAGATACTGTAAAGAAGCATCAGGAACGCAACTATCCCAATTGTAACGGTGTAAACTTGTTGATACCCAAAAAGTATAAATGACACAGAAATAGCTAGAAATAGATATTTAAAAAAGTGTTGGTACTTGCTAAACTTGGTTTCGGGAAGTAGATACTTTAGTGCAAAATAGGTGAAGGTACACGCATAAGGTATGCAGGCAAAAAACATCACTTCCTCTAAAGGTAGATTCAGTATATGTGTACCTAGAAAATAATCGCTATTGAACCCCCATATTCCCATTCTGGTGAATTGTATATCCCATAAAACAAATGGAATAGCTACCAAAAAATTCGCTCCAAAAAAGTATTTCCACACTTTGTAGAAAGCTTGGGGCTTATAAAAGCTGGCAATAAAGGGTATGAAAATGGTACCTATGTTAAGAGCTAGGTAAGCAAAATTAGCCATTATAAAACTGTTTAAAATACTTTATAGGTACATACAGCATTCCAAAGCATTCACCATCTTCTTTTCCTAAATGTTTGTGATGAACTTTATGTCCTGTTCTAAGGCCTTTTAAGTAGGGTGAGTTTATGTTATCAAACCACTTAAATCTTCGGTGAATGATGACATCATGAATTAAAAAGTAAGAAATACCATAGAGTAGAATACCTAGTCCAATAAAAAACTTAAAGTTAAGAACCGGTTCAACGCCATAGTAAAACAAAAGTATGCTTGGGATTGCAAAAATTACAAAGAACAAATCGTTCTTCTCGAAAGGACCTTGGTATTTTGGTTGATGATGATCTTCATGCAAATACCACAAAAAGCCGTGCATAACGTATTTGTGAGTAAACCAGGTTACTAGTTCCATAAAAAGAAAAACACCAAGAGTAATAGCGAAGTAGGTTAAGTATATCATTGGTCTAAAGAGTTTATCTGATGTTTAATTTGATTTTGGTAAGTGATAGGTATTTCAGAATCGGCAAGGTTTCGTTCAATAAAAAACAGATCATCTTCGATATGATCATTATAACCCAAGAATTTTGGGGAATGTGATTGCACTAACAAACGAACATAACGTCCTTCAATACTTTCTGGATGTTGTGATATGAATCTTTCTAGCATTTTTTTCCCTTTCAGAAAGAACTCTAGCTTGTGATGAGGCAGGCGTGTGTGTTCTGCTTTCATCATAATAGCTGAGGCAACATAGGGAATACTATAAGCGCATAATGACGACGAGTAATTTTCAATAAAGTCGGTTATTTGGTGTTGAGTTTCTAAAGCATGATACTCAATTCTTAACTTGTCTAAAGAACTGGAGCAATCAGTCTTAATTGGGGTGATTAAAAAACTTAAAATTAATAGTTTAAAGAACATTTAAATTGTATCGAATGAGTGATTTTTTAAGAATGTACATCTTCTGGAAGTTCGATATTCTTACTCGATGTGCTATTATATTTTTAACTTCAAGAGTGGATAATTTTTTAAGCAGTGTTAGGTAATATTTGTAAGCTACATAAACACCCAATCTAGAATTATCAGGCAATTTTGAAATTCCTTCTAAGGCTTCTCTAAAGTCGCTTTTTATATTTTGAATGATTTCAGTTTTATTGGTGTCATCGAAATTAAAAGACTCAATTTTTGGAAAATAAGAACGCCCTAGCTTCACAGAGTCGTAATTATAATCTCTTAGAAAATTCACTTTCTGGAATGCAGAGCCCAATTTCATTGCGTAAGGTTTAAGGTTCTGGAACTCATCTTCATCTCCATTAACAAAAACTTTTAAACACATTAAACCGACCACACAAGCTGAACCATAAATATAGTTTTCGAATTCTTCGTTTGAGTTATAGTCTTTCTTGTTTAAGTCCAACTCCATGCTATCTAAGAAAGCCTCAACATAAGGGTGGAGGTTATATCGGTTAACCACTTCTTGAAAAGAATTAATGATGGGATTTAAGCTTATTCCATCTCGAATTGCGTTAGCATAATCAGATTTTAGCTGATCAAATAGTTCCTGTTGGTCATAGTCGTAGAAGCTGTCCACAACTTCATCGGCAAGGCGAACAAAACCATAAATTGCATAAATAGAGGGCCTAATGGATTTATCGAACAAACCAATTCCTAGCGAAAACGATGTGCTGTATTGATTCGTGATAAGCTTACTAGCTTTATAGCAGGAGTTAGTATATAAATTTATCATTCGTATTTTTTAATTAGTTCAGCTACAATTTTCCCAGAAATAATGCTTGGTGGTACGCCTGGGCCAGGTACCGTTAATTGGCCAGCAAAGTAAAGGTTCTCTACTTTCTTGCTTTTAAGCTTCGGACGTAAGACATGGGTTTGGAACAATGTGTTTGCTAAACCATAAGCATTGCCTTTAAAGGAGTTATAATCTTCAATAAAATTATTTATGCCGAAGCTTTCCTTAAATAGGATGGAATCTTTAATACTTTGATCGGTCAAGGATTCCATTCGTGAAATAATAAGATCGAAGTATTTTGCTCTGAGAGCTTCGGAATCTTCAATTCCTGGTGCAATAGGTATCAAAAAAATACCATTTTCATTGCCTGAAGGAGCAACACTAGAGTCGGTTATACTCGGAAAACTGGCATAAAACAAAGGTTCATTAGGCCACTCGGGTGTATCATAAATACTCTTTGCATGTTCCGTAAAATCAGTATCAAAAAATAGAGTGTGATGAGATACGTTGTCTAGTTTTTTGCAAAAACCTACATAGAACAACAAAGCGGAAGGTGCTAAGGTTTTTTTCTCCCAATAGCTAGCTGTGTATTGTCGATTTTCTCTATCCAATAAAGATTCGGTATGTACGTAATCTGCGCCACTTAATAGGATATCACACTCTTTAATGCCAGAAGAGGTATCAATGTGTGTAACTTTTTTTCCTGAAGTTACAATGGCATTAACAGTAGTATTACACTCAAATTTCACTCCTAGCTCTGTAGCAAGTTTAATCATTGCGTCAACTACTTTGTACATTCCGCCTTTGGGATGCCACGTGCCTAAGCAAAAATCAGCATAGTTCATGAAATTATAGAATGCTGGAGTTTTGCTTGGTTTTGCACCCAAGAAAAGAGTTGGGAACTCCATAATCTTAATCAATCGTGGATCTGAGAAATGTTCGGCTACCGATTGCTGAATGCTTTTGAAAAATAGATTCAGCTTTTTGAAAGTCTGGAAATTGATGATTTCGAAGAGATTTTCTCCTGGTTTATAAACTAAATCTTGTATAGCGATTCGGTAATTATCTTCAGCATTTGAAATAAACTCTTGAAGTTTAAGAGCACTTCCTTCCTCAATAGACTCAAATAAAATCTTTATATCCTCGATGTTATCAGGAAGGGAGATACTTTCACCACCTTCGTAATAAACTTGATAGGCAGGGTTTAGTTTATCTAACTCATAGTAGTCACTCGCACTTTTCCCAAAGTTGTTGAAAAAGGTTTCGAAAACATCGGGCATCCAGTAGAAAGTAGGACCAATATCGAAAGTAAAGCCATCTTTTTTAAGCTGTCTTGCTCTTCCGCCTAGTTGGTTATTCTTCTCAAGAACAAGAACATCGTAACCTAGCTTGGCTAAGTAACAAGAAGCTGAAAGAGAGGAGAACCCTCCACCAATAATAATTACTTTTTTCTGATTCGGCATTTAGAGTTTAATGAGTCGAGGATATTTGGTGTTGTATTATAAATTAGATGAACGCTAAAAATTGAAAACATTTAATTTATATATGAGTTATTGTTTACACGTAATATTATCAACTTGATTTTTGGGGGAATTAGTTCCATGAATAGAGTTTTTATGGAATAAATTTTTCCGATGCTGAGTTAAACTGAACAAACACAAGATTCTTATTCCGTAGAATGTTTAGTGTTTTTACATATTTTCTAAATAATCGCAGTACATTTACTCTGGTATATGAATACCTTTTTTAAGATACTTTGAATATCAATTACAGCATGGAAAACAGAAGATCATTCCTCAAAAAACTATCGCTAAGTTTAATAGCTCCGAGTGTATTTAGCTCCGCAATAAAGGCAAATGGGAGGTCTACTTTAGACCACACTTTAAAAGGAGAAGAGTATTGGGATATGGTTAGAAACTCATTCCCATTATCAAGGAAAAGGGCTTATCTAAATAACGGAACTTTTGGTCCTTCGCCGTATCCAGTTTTAGATGCATTAAAAGAATCGCTAGAGAAAATAAACCAGTCTGGTGAATATGGGCATACAGATGAAGTCAGAAAAGAATTAGCAAAGTTTGTAGGTGCTAAAACCTCTGAGATTAGTCTAACTCATAATACTACAGAAGGGATAAATATTGTTACTTGGGGTGTGCCGCTTAAAAAAGGTGATGAAGTTATTATTTCTCTTCACGAACACGTAGGGAATGCATTGCCTTGGTTAAATAGAGCAAAACTCGATGGAATTGTTTTAAGAACGTTTGAGCCAGGTCTTACTAAGCAAGAGAATTACGATAAGGTTAAGGCTCTCATAAATTCTAAAACTAGAGTAATTGCTCTACCTCATATTACCTGCACAACAGGGCTTGTTTTTCCAATTAAAGAAATTTGTGAACTAGCTAAAAAGAATAACATTTTTACAGCTATTGACGGTGCACATGGAGCTGGTACATTCGATTTAGATTTAAAAGAGTTAGGGTGTGATTTTTATTCTATGTGTTGCCATAAATGGATGTTGGGACCTGGTGGGTCTGGTTTCCTATATGTTCGCGAAGAATTATTAGACACCTTACAAGTGTATCATGTTGGGGCTTATTCAGATACTGGATGGGATCTATATAGCAATCCTCCCTCAATTGCTGAATATGTACCAACAGCACATCGCTACGATTATGGCACGCAAGGCACTGCTTTGTATGAAGGCGTAGGAGCTGCTGCCGCATTTCATAGCTCAATAGGTAAGAAGAAAATTGAAAATCGAATACGTGAACTCAATTCCTATCTTTTTGATGGTTTGTCTGACCTTTCAAGCAAACTAGATGTCTTAACACCAAGCGAAGAGGCTTCTCGAATTTGTATGGTTACCTTCAAACCTAAGAATCATGAATATAGAGCCTTTGCCAATGCTTTGAGCTCTAAAGGATTTAGAGTAAGAGTAGTACCCGAGAGCCATTTAGATGCAATTAGAATCTCTACACACATCTATAACTCTAAAACCGAGCTCGATAATTTACTTGAAGCGGTTAAAGGCTTAGTATAACTCCTCGCTTAATTAAGGGTTATTCCTTCTAACTTGAATAAGTATTTTCACTTTTAAGGCAATTACTATTGTCACAAAAGAAATAATGGTTAAGAAAAATAAGGCGGTAAGTTCTGGTATAACATCTTTTATTACGCCACCATAAAGAGCGATTTTTTTAAAGGCTTCTAGAAAGTGTGTAAGGGGAATGATTTGCGCAAGCGCTACGATTGGAGCCGGCATTGCAGATACAGGCCAAGTAAAACCACTTAACACAAAAGCTGGGGTAGAAATAACCATTAAAAATTCGGTAGCTTTTAATTGGCTTGGTATTAAAATGGAAAAAAGCATACCAATAAACATTGCTGCTGTAGAAAGTAAGGTAGCTACCAAAATCATAGCAGGGTTAAATATGTTTAATTCCATGCCAAACATTGGGAGAAAACTGGCAACAATCAGCCACATAAAAGGGATTAGAATTAAAAAGGGTACACTTTTTAATGCAATGTGATAGAATGAAGATTTGCTGTGGGCTACTAATCGAGCAAAGTATCCATCTTCAAAGTCACGGGCGAAAACAAGAGCCAATGCAAGAAAAATTATCTGTTGCATAATCACACCAAGCAGACCTGGTAGCATAAAAGTATCGTAATTCCCAGAAGGGTTGTAGAGTTTGTTGAAAGTAATATTGAATGGCTCAAATGCTTTTAGAGCATCGCTTGGAGACAAACCTTGTTTCTCTAAGCTTTCGATTTCGATACCAGCGTTTATAGTAGCTAGAACGGCTTGAATATTTTTGCTAGCAAAATTCGCATTTAGAATATTGCTCATGTTTAAATCAATATGTACTTCTGGATTTCTCTTTTGTAGGATGTCTGCCTCAAAGCCAGAAGGAATAGTTATAATAGCTTGATAACCTTTGTTTGGCATTTCTTCAGCTATTGTTTCATGGCTGTTTCGTATATCAACAATCTTTAGGGTTTCATTATCATCGAATGCATCAATGATGGTATTTGATAATGGGCTGCTATCCTGATCTATGACAACAATGGGCAGGTCTAATACTTTTGCTTGTTGATATACATACCCGAATAGAATTCCATAGAAAATTGGTGCAGCAAAGAAAATAGCTACAACAACTGTATTCGAAAAAATGCGTTTAAACTCAAATCGGAGTAAGCTTAGAAATGTTTCCATCACAACTCGGTTATTTTAATAATACAGTGGAATTGATAAACATATTCGAGTCTTCAGACCTTTGGAGCGGTACAAGTTTTAGCTCATAAATTGCTTCCGAAAGTTTATATGTTGGCGATGTACTGGTTATATCAGCATATCGAGCAAGTTGGTTTATAGCAATAAGAGTAACAGGAATTTCTTCTTTTGTATATGGATTGATAACGGTGTGTTTTTGGCCAATCTCGTAGTTATAAACATTAGACTCACTTACCGTAAAGCGAAAGTAAAGAGTGTTTAATTCATAGCCATTAAAAATGGTATAACCTGGTGTTGCCAATTCGCCTTTGTGAAGAGTAATAGTTTCAACCGACATATTGGTTGGTGCGATTACATACTGTTCTTTAGCGGCTACTTCAACTTCTGCTTTAGCACCTAAGGCACGCTCAAGTTGACCTTTTGCTTGTTCTATAAGCTCTTTTCTGGTGCCTTTTATTACCTCAGTTCGTTTTGCTTCAGTTGCTTTTACTTGAGCTTTAGCCATTGCTAGCTTCATAGTAGCTTCATCGTATTGTTGGGAGCTAATCAAAGAATCCTTGTACATGTTTGAAGCTCTAACAAAAGACTCTTCCGCAAATCTAAGTTGAGATTTAGCAGCCTCTAATTTACTATCTATTTGTTCAATTTGATCGGAGGTGGCACCATTATAAGCCATCTCTAATTGAGCTTTAGCTGCTTTAATAGCACCATCAGCTTGCATGCTTTTTGCTGATATTTCTGGAATATCAATAATTGCCAAAGTATCACCTTTTTGTACTTTTTGACCTTCGGTTACATTAATATTTGAAATTCTACCAGCAATTTTTGTTGTTATAGAAATGGTTTCAAATTTTACTTTCCCTCTTAACTCAGTAATCGGTTCTTTGCTACTGCAGCCCATTAAAGTTGAAAGGCTGAGTGTTACTAGTAGGAGTGTATGAGTGATATTAACTTTAAATAGCTTCATGGTAGATGAGTCTAATTGTTTACGAGATTCTGTAATAATCCTTTTGCCTGGAGTAGGTTAATACCCGCTCTACGCTGATTGAAATAAGCTTGCTGAAGGCTGAATTGAGAAGCTTCAAGATCGTTCAAGCTATCTAAGTATTCAGCAATGGTAGCTAGCCCATTTTGATATTGTTTTGATACTAAATTGTACACTTGTTTGGTAAGCTCAACTTCTTGAATAGCCATTTCCACTTTCTTGTGTTCTGTTTGATATTCTAAAAGCGCTTTAGTTTCGCCGAGTTGTATAAGATCTTGTGCTTCGTGAAGCTGTTCTTCATACTTACGGGTATTTGCAGATGCTTTTTTTGCTTTTGTTAACGCTGTTCCACCATCAAGAATGTTCCACTTAAAACCAATACCAATGTACCATTGGGGGTCGAGTAAGGATAAATCGTCTTTCAAAAGTTCATACTTTCCTTTTGCAGCTATAGTGGGGATGTAGCTATTTTTCTCATACTTTTCTAGGTACTTGCTAGCTTTAATGGCTTCGTCTAATGCTAGCAATTCACTTCGTTTTGAATCTTCTAAGCCCAAATCAATGTGCAAAGGTTTTAAGTTAGGTGTTAATGTTCTTAATTGAGTTAAGTCTTCGTTTGTAAGTTTTTGGAGCAGAGCGAATAACAGTTCTTTGTTGTTATCAATTTCAACACGTTTAGAGGCTAACTTGTGCCTTGCCAATATGATTTTTTGTTTATCAATTGGAGTTGCTAACCCGTTTTTGATGGCAGTATTTACAAACTTTTCTTGTTCATCAAGGTAATTCTCTGAGCTTTTTAGAACTTTTTCGGAAGCCAGTACAAGACCAAGTCTATCGTATGTTTCGGATAAGCTTATGATGATATTATTCTCCTCAATATCATTGGCGTAAAGAAGCGCATTTTGCTTATGCTTTGTTGCTTTCACAGCATTGGATACTTTAAAACCGCTAAAAAGAACCCATTCCATATCAACAGAACTCTTTAGGACATCTTTATCTAGCAAAGGCTCGATTTCTGTTGTCGGAATGTTTGCAGGCAATGGAGTATTGAAAGGGAGGCCGATGGCTTCTTTAATTAAAAGCTTCTCTGTGCCATGAAGTAAAGTTTGAAGGTTTTCATCAAACTCGATGTCTTCATTGAGCCGTGTATAACTTCCGTTTAAAGAAATATTAGGGATGAAGGTAGATTTTGCAATTCTACTATCTAATCGTGCTTGATTCGCAGTAAGATTATTAATCTTAATAGCACTGCTTTTTATCTTGGCTTGCTCTATCAAATGAAGAAGTTGAGGGTCTAATTTTTGTGCCCTCACAGTACCTGTTGTTATCAGGAGAAAGAAGCTAATTAGAAATACTATGCTAAACGCTGATTTTTTCATTTCTCTTAATGATTGACTCAATTAATATTGAATACCAAAGTTAAAGAGAGTGAAAAGAAGAACTTTTGATATATATCAAAAAATGAATAATAAAAGCAGATTCAGCGTTATTTATGGAGCAATTTCTAAAACTGAGATCGTATTCGGCTGAGTGTTTCTTGGGTAATTCCTAGATAGGAAGCAATGTGTCCTAAGGGTGCTCTAGATGTGATTTTGGGATGCTTTTCAAGCATTAAATCGTACCGTTCTTTAGCAGTATGAAATTGAATCTCATTGAATTTTTCTACCACATCGCTAAGTAGCTGTAAGGAGAGTAATCGACCAAATTTCTCCATAGCATGATACTTATCAAAAAGCATATTTAATTCCGAGTAAGTGATGGAATACAAAACAGAATCTTCTAAAAGTTCAATAGTATTCAAACTAGGTTTTTGTTGAAAAAAGCTATCAAATCCAGTTAAAAAACCTTCATCATTAAAAAACCAAATGGTGATCTCTTTACCTTTTTCATTCACATAAAAACTGCGAACAAGCCCTTTCTCCATAAAATATAGTTTGTTGCAAACATGCCCGACATCCAGTAGTTGGTGACCTTTCGAATGAGTTTCATATTTGAAATAGCTAAGAATGGTGTGCAGTTCTTCTTCAGGAATAGGCGTTATGGAATTAATATATTGGGCTAATTTCATTGATTGAAAAGAAGTTGCGTGAATGTGATTTTTATAAGTGCTGATAGTATCAAATATTTCAGAAACTACGAAAGAAGTTTTAGTACGAGGTCGAATCTCAAGTTATAACTTAATTAAAGCCGATGTTAAACAAGAATAAAAATAAGGCTTCATTTCCTGTTCTAGGCTTGAATTTACTTTGTTTTTATTATTTTGAATGAACAAAGTTAATTCATTTTTTGAAATTTATGTTCGACGTTATAGTTATCGGGGTTGGGTCAATGGTGTAGATGTTAGATAATTCGTTGACAAAAATTATCTTTCCCTATGAGAGCAACAACCAAAGACGAAACCCTGATCAG